>NZ_JAPPUW010000013.1 GCF_026712205.1 Pelomonas aquatica | reverse complement strand
TTTGCCTGACGTTCGCTTGCGCAACCTGTAGAGATCACGAATATGTTCGGTGTTCTCAACGTTCTCCAGCAGTTCAACCAGCGCGGACGAAAAGTGCAACTCTTCAACCACAAGGAGTTTTAGTGGGTTAGACGTCGAGACTTGCTGCGAGATCTCACTCCGCAATAAGTGCAGGCTCTTGGCCTGCAACCCTTCATGGGACTTGAGGTCGGCAACACCCTCGTGAACAAAGAAATTCTCTAGCTTGTCCTTGTGAGGCGAACGAGCCGCTTCATCCATCGTCTTCCACTTCGCCGCCGCCGCATCGCGCTTGACGATCTCTGTCGCATAGTCAAAGGTTGCAGCGAACGGCGGACCATTGGACGCAGTCTTGGTTTCCACTACGTCGTCAAGAATCGCCTCGATGACTGTCGGCATAAGTTCCTCAGAGGGCTAACGTTCTGTGTGCGGGGCGTTATCGATTTCTGCACAACATTTGAGCACGCGGTACGCTAGCAGCGATCAGTGCAAGGCCTGACGCTTGGACGCGGCACGGATAGCCCTAGCGGATGGCCGAGCGAGTCGGAGGCCCAATAGTCGTCATTCGCTAAAGCCCGTTCCTGGCCGCGAGCGGACGTCAGAGCCAGGATCGTTGAACGCCCGCTCTCGCTGCACAGATGCCCGTCGTTTTGCCGACAACGCAACGCGCTCAGCTGCTCTTGCGCCGAATCACTCGGAACTCGATCGCCACCGATTCACTCACGCCCGCGTAGTGACGCGCAACAACGCTCACCGGCCCGACGCCCCTGCGCCAAACGGCATCCTTCCGCCCTGCACAGCCTGTCACACGACCTGCGCATAGTCCGTTAGACCGCATTCCCCCCGGAGACCCCCCATGACCCTGGCGCGCGCTGCCCTTTCCACCCTCGTCGCGGCCGCGCTTGGCGCCGCTGCCTTGCAGGCCCATGCGGTCGACCAGACGCTGCCGGGCGCCGGCAATGCGCAGGCCGACCAGACCGCCGCCGCATCGCCGCGTGTGCGCGAGGCCCATGAGTTCCTGCTGCGGCAGGCGCGACAGATCAGGAACCGCGCGCTGCGCGAGGCCACGCTGGACCTGCTGGGCAATCGCGGTTTCTGCGTGCGTTCCCGCGTGGGCGTCGACGATGCGACGAAGGCAGCGCTGCTGGCCAAGCTGGCGGCGGCCAGCCTCGTCAACCCTGCGGACGATGCGAGCTTTCCCGGCGGGCTGAGCGCCGGCGTCTTCCCGCCGGTGCTGGACGCGCAGACGGCCTGCCCGCGCCTGCCGATGGCCTTCGACTCGGCGCCCGGCAGCGCCTTCGCCAGCCACCACGGCTACCCGGGTGGCCTGCCCATCCACGAGGCCAACAACCTGCGCGCCGGCCTGGGCCTGGCCGCCGGCTACCGCAGGAGCTATCGCGGCGTCGAGGCCGGCGAGGAGCATGGCCACGACGACGACGAGGCCGCCGGCTGGATGCGCTCGCCCTTCTTCATCGACCAGGACGTGATCATCGCCGCGCCGATCTGGCACGACTGGGCCAAGACCCTGGTGTTCCAGTGGGCGGCCGACGGCTCCGAGTTCAAGGAGTTGTCCTTCGGCGGCACGCCGGCCAATGGCTCGGCCACCGGCGGCCATCACGTCCTCGGCATCGCCGAGTCGATGAAGCGCGGCCTGCCGCCCGCCTTCGTCATCGCCCAGGCCTCGGCCCACAGCAGCCCGACGCTGGGCAACGAGTTCAAGGTCGTGGCCTGGCTGCGGGCGGCCGGCATCCTGGCCCAGCTCGACCCGGTGGCCGCCGGCTATCTCGTGCAGGACGCCAAGGGCTTCCACCTGCCGCCGCTGCGCAGGCTGGCCGATGGCCTGGACCTGATCGGCGCCGGCCAGACCAACCTGCTCGCCGAGTACACCATCCACAACCTGTCGGACGGCGACTTCACGTTCTCGATCCCGGCCGCCGGCGACGCGGCCCTGCTGATCGCCAGGCTCGCGCCGCGCTATGGCTTCGATCCCGCGAATGCGGCCGTCTACAACACCCAGTTCCGCAACCCGGTGTTGGCCAACATCAGCCAGGAACGCATCCTGGTGCTCTACGGCAATGGCGGCCTGGCGGCGGTGCAGGCCGAACTGGACGCGCTGCGCGCGCGGCACGGGTTCTGAGCGCCCCCAGGGCCGGGCTGCGCCCGGCCCGCCCCCCGCGGGGGCAAGGAAACTTGGGGCGGCCCGGCGTTTCCTTGTGATCACAAAATCGCCGACACCCAGCGCCCGAAGCGCGGCGCCAGCCGCCAGCCGTCCTCGCCCAGCCAATCGGCCGACACCAGCACATGGTGGGCGCGGCCGATCAGCTTCTCGCGCGGCACGGTGCCGATGACCCTTGAGTCGGCGCTGTTGTCGCGGTTGTCGCCGAGCACGAAATACTGGCCGGCCGGCACGGTGATCTCGTCGAAATCGCGCCGCGCCGCGGTGCCGCGCAGGAACTGCACCGGGTGCGGCCGGCCTTCGAGGTCCTCGGTCGCGCGCACCGCGTCGACCACCCAGCCCGGCGCCAGCGTCTCGCCGCGCGTCGTGGCGCCGCGGTAGGCCAGCGGCTGGCCGTTCAGCACCAGCACGTCGTCGTGCATCGCGATGCGGTCGCCCGGCAGCCCGACGACGCGCTTGATGAGGCGCGTGCCGTCGGCCGGCGAGTTCAGCGTGACGACGTCGCCGCGCTGCGGCTCGCTGAAGCGGAGCAGCACGACATCGGTCAGCGGCAGCTTCAGGTCGTAGGCCAGCCGGTTGACGAGCACGACGTCGCCCTCCAGCAGCGTCGGCCGCATCGAGGCCGTGGGGATGGGGTTCCAGTCCGCCACCGCCGTGCGCAGCAGCGCGAAGCTGAACAGGAAGAGGATGAAGCCGCGGTTGGCCTTGAGGGTGTGTCGGATGTCCATGCCGCCATGCTGGGCGCAGCGGCGGGCCGGCGGCCGGGCGGGCGAATGGCGGGCCGGGGCGCGCGAATGGCGGGGATCAGGGGTCCAGCGGCACCGGCAGCTCCAGCCCGCGCTTGAGCACGGCCATCGCGACGCTGGTCGTGTAGCGGCGCACGTTCGGGTTGTCGGCCAGCAGCCGGGCCATCAGCGCCTCGTAGGCCTCGGCGTCGACCGCCGTCACGACGAGGATGAAGTCGGCCTCGCCGGTCACGTAGAAGGCCTGCTGCACGCGCGGCTCGGCGGCGATCCAGGCGCGCAGCGCGGCCATCCGGTCGGCGCGCTCGCTCTCGACCTGCAGCGCCGCGACGAAGCTCATCGCGCGGCCGACGCGGGCCGGCTCCAGCACGGCCACGTGGCGCAGGATGACGCCCTGCTCGCGCAGGCGCTTGAGCCGGCGCTGGATGGCCGACGGCGACAGGCTGACCCGTTCGGCCAGCTGCCCGGCGGTCAGCGCGGCGTCCTGCTGCACGAGGTTGAGCAACTGGCGGTCGAAGCGGTCGAGGTCGGTCATGCGATGGAGATTGCGGCCAAACCGCGTCGGGGCGGCGCATCTTGCCGCAATTCCTCGGGGCGGGCTTCCTAGCATGGTGGCTGCAGTCCACAACCCAGGAATCCCGATGATCGACCATGTCTCCCTCGGCACGCGGCGCTATGCCGAAGCGGTGGCCTTCTACAGCCGCGTGCTGGCGCCGCTGGGCCTGCAGCTGCTGCGCGACACCGGCGGCGAGGCCGCGTTCGGCACGCCGCAGCGCTGGTGCTTCTTCCTCTACCCGGTGCCCGAGGCCGAGGCGGTGGCTGCGCGCGGCGCCCATGTCGCGCTCGGCGCCCCGGGGCGCGAGGCCGTCGCGGCCGCGCATGCGACGGCGCTGGGGGCGAGTGCACAGGACATCTTCTCGCCGCGCCTGCGTCCCGACATCAGCGAGACCTATTTCGGCGCGATGTTCCACGACCTGGACGGCCACAGGATCGAGGTGCTGACGAACGCTGCCTGATGTCTGGCGAGTCCGCGTGCCGGCACCCCTATGCTGGTGCGCGGGAGGAGCGCCGTTGGCAAGGCGCGGAACGATCGCATGCGCAAATCCTTGCAGCAGCCCTTCGCTGACGACGCCGGTGCTGGCGCTGACTGCCTCTCACGGCGCCCGCGGCCCGACATCAGCGAGACCGTTTCGGCGCGCTGCGCCAAGACCTGGACGGCTATAGCATCGAGACGCCGGCGAACGTCGCCCGATGCGCCATGCAGGGGGCGCTTTGCCCCCGTCCAGCGCCGCGCGCCGCCCCGCTGGATCTCGCAACCACCGCCGCCGCGACGCCCATGTTTTTCAGAGAGACGCACCCATGCACCAAGGCAGCTGCCACTGCGGCGCCGTCAAGCTGACGCTTCCGTCCACGCCCGAGGTGGCGACGTCCTGCAACTGCTCGCTGTGCCGCCGCATCGGCGGGCCTTGGGTCTACTTCGAGTTCGGCACGGTCCGCATCGAAGGCCACCCCGAGAACACGACCGGCTACGTCCAGGGCGACAAGACGCTGCGCACGATTCGCTGCCGGACCTGCGGCTGTGTCACGCACTGGGAGCCGATCGATGCCGCGCCGGGCGCCAGGCACGGCGTCCACCTGGGCAACTTCGATCCCGAGCTCATCGCGGCCGTCAAGGTGCGCAGGTTCGATGGCGCCAACAGCTGGAAATTCTTTGACGAGCTTCCGGAATGAATGCATCCCTGCTGCTCTGGGGCGTGGCGTTCGGCTCGCTGGGCCTGGGCTATTTCATCTACGGCAAGAAGCAGGGCGCCGTGGTGCCGCTGCTCTGCGGCCTGGGCTTGATGGTGTTCCCCTACTTCATCGTCAACGCCTGGCTGCTGGTGGGCGTCGGCGTGGGGCTGGCGGCGCTGCCCTATTTCCTGCGGCGCTGAGGTGTCGATAGGGGTGGGTCCAGTGAGGGGCCATGACCCCCGACGCTACACTGACCCGATGCCCGTTCTGCTTGCCGTTGACAGCTCCACCGAGACGATGGCCCTGGCCCTCGTGACGCCAGGGCAGACGGCGGTGTTCGAGGCCCAGGGCGGTGCCCAGGCCTCGGCGCGCATGCTGCCCGAGATCAAGGCACTGCTGGCCGGCGCGGGCCTGAAGATGGCGGACCTGGACGCGATCGCCTTCGGCCAGGGGCCCGGCGCCTTCACCGGCCTGCGCACGGCCTGCGCGGTGGCCCAGGGCCTGGCCTTCGGCCTGTCCAGGCCCGTGCTGGCCGTCGACAGCCTGATGCTGGTGGCCGAGGACGCGCGTGCCCAGGGCGCGGGCGACGATGTCTGGGTGGCGATGGACGCGCGCATCGGCGAGATCTACGCCGCGCACTATCGCTGGGCCGACGCGGCCTGGCAGGTGGCCGACGCCCCGGCCCTCTACAAGCCCGAGGCGCTGGCCGCGCACTGGGGCCGGCCGGCCGCGGTGGCCGGCACGGCGCTGGCCGAGTACGCGGCGGCGCTGGGCGAGCTGCCGGCGTCCGCCTGGCCGCAGGCCCGGTCGCGCGCGCGGGCGCTGGCCGCGCTGGCGCTGGCGGCCTGGCGGCGCGGCGAGGTCCGCGATGCGGCCGAGGCGCTGCCGGTCTATGTGCGCGACAAGGTCGCGCTGACGACGGCCGAGCGCGAAGACGCCAAGGGGGCGCGGGCATGAACGCCATCGTCAAGCCCAGCCTGCCGCCCTGGGAGGCCGCCTGCATGCGCCTGCCGGACCTGACCGAGGTCATGGCCGCCGAGCGCCTGGCCTACCCGGTGCCGTGGACGCATGGCAACTTCGTCGACTCGCTGGCTGCCGGCTACCCGGCCGAGGTGCTGCGCGGCCCGCGCGCCGAGCTGCTGGGCTACTGGGTGGCCATGCCGGGCGTGGACGAGCTGCACCTGCTCAACATCACCGTCGTGCCGGCCTGGCGGGGGCGCGGCCTCGCCGTCGTCATGCTGGACCGCCTCGTGAACGCCTGCCGCCAGCGCGGCCTGACCCAGCTGTGGCTGGAGGTGCGCGCCAGCAACGAGCGCGCGCGCGCCGTCTACCTGCGCTACGGCTTCTCGGAGGTGGGCCGGCGCCGCGCCTACTACCCGGTGCCGCAGGGCCCGCGCGAGGACGCGCTGCTGATGAGCCTGATGGTGGCGGCATGAACCGGAGCGAGCGCCGGGCCGCCCCAAGCCGCTCCGACATCCCCCCGGGGGATCGGCCGATGTATTCGTCGGACGAGGGGCTCAAATGACCTGGGACGCACGTCAGCGCGCGATGCTGGCCGAGATGGGCTTCCGGCTGCCGGCCGTGAGCCGTGCCGTGGCGCCCGAGCCGGAGCCCGAGGTCGAGCCCGAACCCATCGTCGTCGCCGCGCCGCCGCCCGCCATCGTGCGCGTGGTGGTGCCGGCTCCGGCGCCGGCGCCGGCCCTGCCGTCCGGCTTCGCCGGCCTGGACCTGCCGGCGCTGCGCGAGGCCGTGTCGGCCTGCCGCGGCTGCGGCCTGTGCGAGCAGCGCCGCAACGCCGTCTTCGGTGCCGGCGCCTTGCAGAGCGCGCAGTGGCTGGTCGTCAGCGACCCCGCCGACGAGGCCGACGACGCGGCGGGCGAGCCCTTCAGCGGCGAGGCCGGCCGGCTGCTGGACCGCATGCTGGCGGCGGCCGGGCAGTCCCGCGCGGGCGAGGGCGCGAGCGCCTTCGTGACCCCCATCGTCAAATGCCGCCCGCCGCGCGGCCGCGCGCCGCAGCCGGCCGAGCTGGACGCCTGCGAGGCCGTGCTGGCCCGCCAGGCAGAGCTGCTGCAGCCCCGCCTCGTGCTGGCCCTGGGCCTGCAGGCGGCGCGCCGCCTGGTCGGCCCGGACGCGGCCGGCGAGCCGCTGGGCCGGCTGCGCGGCCAGGTGCACCGCTGGCGTGACCTGCCCCTGGTCGTCACCTACCATCCGGCCTATCTTCTGCGTTCGCCGGCGGACAAGGCCGGTGCCTGGGACGACCTGTGTCTGGCCCGCGAGACCTCCAAGACATGAGCGCCGCCGACGACCTCGCGGCGCGGGCATTGGAGGCTGCGCGCTTCAAGCTGCTGGCCGACTACCTGCCGGCCTGGATCGCCCTCTACGACGCCCGCACCAACCTCTGCCTGTTCGCCAACCGCGGCTATGCGAGCGCCTTCGGCCTGACCGAGCAGAACATCCTGGGCAAGACCTTCGGCGAGGTCATCGGCCCGCAGGCCGAGGCGCTGATCCAGCCGGCCGTCGACAAGGTGCTGTCCGAGCGCGTGGCCGTCAGCTACGAGCGCGAGCTGCCCGAGGCCGATGGCAAGCCGCGCTGGATCGAGGTCCACCTCATCCCCCAGCTCGGCGAGGACGGCGAGCCGGTGGCCAGCTGCGTGCTGATCAACGACATCACCAAGCACCGCCTGGCCGAGCGCCAGGTGCGCGAGTCCGAGGCGCGGCTGGGCAAGTTCATGCAGGCCACGGTCGAGGGCATCCTGTTCCACAAGGACGGCTACACGACCGACGTGAACCCGCCCTGCTGCGAGCTCGTGGGCTACGCGCCCGAGGAGATGATCGGGCGCCACGTGCTGTCCTTCATCGCCGAGGACGAGCTGCCCAAGGTCAAGGACGTCATGCGCCAGGAGCGCGAGGTGCGCTACGAGACGGCCGTGCTGCACAAGGACGGCACGCGCATCCCGGTCGAGTTCATCGTGCGCACCATCGAGCGCGACGGCGAGAAGCTGCGCATGACCATCGTGCGCGACATCCGCGACCGCCTCGCCAGCGAGGCCCGCATCCAGCACCTGGCCCACCACGACGCGCTGACCGGCCTGCTCAACCGCGCCGCCTTCATGGACCGCATGGCCCTGCTGCTGCGCCATGCCGAGCGCAAGGGCGAGACGCTGGCCCTGCTCTTCATCGACCTGGACAACTTCAAGCGCGTCAACGACTCGCTGGGCCACCTCGAGGGCGACCAGGTGCTGACGACGGTGTCCGAGCGCCTCGTCAGCGCGCTGCGCGCCAGCGACCTGGTGGGCCGCTTCGGCGGCGACGAGTTCGTCGTGCTGCTGACCGACCTGAACAGCCGCGCCGACATCAAGGTGGTGCTGGAGGCCCTGCTGTCCGTCGTCGAGGTGCCGGTCAAGGCCGACGGCCGCGCGCTGTCGGTCACGCCCTCCATCGGCGTGGCCGTCTACCCTGATGACGGCCGCCAGGCCGACGAGCTCATCCAGCATGCCGACACGGCCATGTACCGCGCCAAGGCCCGCGGCCGCGCGACCTACCAGTTCTTCGAGCCGGCGCTGGCCGAGACGGCCTATGCCGACCTGGTGCTGGAGGCCGAACTGGCCCAGGGCCTGACGCGCAACGAGTTCGAGCTGTTCTTCCAGCCCCAGGTGGAGGCGACGACCGGCCAGCTCTCGGGCGCCGAGGCGCTGCTGCGCTGGCGCCATCCGCAGCGCGGCCTGCTCGGCCCCGACGCCTTCATCTTCGTCGCCGAGCGCCACCGGCTGATGCTGGCCCTGGGCGAATGGGTGCTGCGCGAGGCCGCCGGGACCGCGCGGCGCTGGCGCGAGCAGAAGCTGACCCACGGCCACGGGCCGATGCGCATCGCCGTCAACCTGTCGCGCATGCAGTTCCACCTCGACGGCTTTGCCGACACGGTCAGGCGCGTGCTGGACGACTCCGGCGCCCAGGGCCAGTGGCTGGAGCTGGAGCTGACCGAGCGCATGCTGATCGACGACATCGAGCATGCGCCGGCCACGCTGGCCCAGCTGCGCGCGCTGGGCCTGACCGTGTCGGTCGACGACTTCGGCACCGGCTACACCTCGCTCGCCCACCTGACCGAGCTGCCGCTGGACAAGCTCAAGATCGACCAGAGCTTCGTCGCCCGCCTGCCCGACGACGTCGGCGCCCAGGCCATCACGCGCGCCATCGTGCAGATGGCCGTGGGCCTGGGCCTGACCGTCACGGCCGAGGGCGTGCGCAGCGCCGCGCAGTGGCAGCTGCTGGCCGGCTGGGGCTGCCAGCAGTTCCAGGGTGAGCTGGTGGGCGCGCCGATGTCCGCGCCCGATTTCGAAGCCTGGGTGAAGGCCAGATGAACCTTGTCGACAAGCTGCATGCCGAGATCGCCTCGGCCGGGGGCTGGCTGGCCTTCGATCGGTTCATGGCCACGGCCCTCTACGCGCCCGGCCAGGGCTATTACGCGGGCGGCCGGCGCAAGTTCGGCACCATGCCCAGCGAGGGCTCGGACTTCGTCACGGCGCCCGAGATGTCGCCGCTGTTCGGCCGCGCGCTGGCCCGCCAGCTGGCCCAGGCCATGGACGCCAGCGGCTGCCGCGACCTGATGGAGTTCGGCGCCGGCTCGGGCGCGCTCGCCGCCCAGCTCATCGCCGAGCTGGATGCGCTGGGTGCGGGGCTGGCGCGCTACCGCATCGTCGAGCTGTCGGCCGAGCTGCGCGGGCGCCAGCGCGAGCGCCTCGCGCACTGGCGCGACCGCGTCGAGTGGCTGGACGAGCTGCCCGACGAGATCGAGGCCGTCGTCGTCGGCAACGAGGTGCTGGATGCGATGCCGGTGCAGCTGATCGCCTTCGACGGCCAGGCCTGGCGCGAGCGCGGCGTCGTCGGCGCGGGCGCGGGCTTCGCGTTCGAGGACCGCGACAGCAGGCTGCGCCCGCCGCTGCAAGATCCGGGACACGGCGGCTTCGTGCCCGGCACCGTCACCGAGATCCACCCCCAGGCCGAGGCCTTCGTGCGCACGCTGGCGCGGCGGCTGAAGTGCGGCGCGGCCTTCTTCATCGACTACGGCTTCCCCGAGGCCGAGTATTACCACCCGCAGCGCCTCGGCGGCACGCTGATGTGCCACCAGGGCCATATGGCCGACCCCGACCCGCTGGTGGCCGTGGGCGACAAGGACATCACGGCCCACGTCAACTTCACCGGCATCGCGCTGGCCGGCCAGGACGCCGGCCTCGTCGTGCTGGGCTATACCAGCCAGGCCAATTTCCTGCTCAACTGCGGCATTGCCGACCTGCTGGCCGGCGCCTCGCTGGGCGAGCGCGCGATGGCCCACCGCCTGCTGGCCGAGCACGAGATGGGCGAGCTGTTCAAGGTGATCGGCTTCGCGCCGCTGAGCGCACCCTTCGACGCGCTGGGTTTCGAGCGCGGAGACCGATCGCACAAGCTCTGAGAGCTTGAGAGTCTTTCACCCATGCCCGCCTTGCACGCCAAAACACCCCCGCTCGTCGTTGCAAATGCTCGCCATAGCCCGAGCCATGGCTGTGCTTTGCGCCTAGATCGGCGGCGTTTTGACGCGCCTTTCGGGCACGGCCGAAAAACTCTCAAGCTCTGAGGCTGGCTGGCCGGCGAAATGCTTCCCAGCCTCGAACTCGATCTGCACATCGCCGCGCGCGGCTCGCGCCTGGCCAGCCTGCATGCGGCCCTGCGCGAGGCCATCGCCGGCGGCCGGCTCGCGCCGGGGCTGCGCCTGCCGTCGTCGCGCGAGCTCGCGGCGCAGGTGGGCGTGTCGCGCAACACGGCCGTGGCGGCCTACGAGCTGCTGGCGTCCGAAGGCTGGCTGGAGTCGCGCGGCGGCGCGGGCAGCTTCGTCGCCGAGCTGCCGCGGGCCGTGGTGCAGGTGTCGGACCGCGCCAGCGTCGCGCCCTGGGCGGACAGCCCCTGGCTGCGCGGCGAGCTCGCCGTCATGCCGCCGCCGGCCAGCCGCGGCCCGGCGCCGGCCTGGCGCTTCATGACCGGCACGCCCGACATCGCGAGCTTCCCCTTCGACGTGCTGCGCCGGCTGCAGACGCGCGCGCTGCAGGCGGTGGCCCGCGAGCCGGCGCGCTACTCGCGCCCGCAGGGCCTGCCGGCGCTGCGCGAGGCGATCGCCGGCCATGTGTCGTCCGCGCGCGCGGTGGCCTGCACGGCGGACGACGTCATCATCACGGCCGGCGCCCAGCAGGCCTTCGACCTGATCGCGCGCGTGCTCGTCGCGCCGGGGCGCACGCTGGCCGCCGTCGAGGACCCGGGCTATCCGCCGCTGCGCGCCGCGCTGGCCGCGTCCGGCGCGCGGCTCGCGCCGGTGCCGGTGGACCGCGAGGGCCTTGTCGTCGACGCGCTGCCGGCCGGTGCGCGCATCGTCTGCGTGACGCCGTCGCACCAGTTTCCGCTCGGCGTGGCGCTGTCGCTGGCGCGGCGGCGCGAACTGCTCAACTGGGCGGCGCGCGAGCAGGCCGTCATCGTCGAGGACGACTACGACGGCGAGTTCCGCTTCACGCCGCGGCCGCTGGACGCGCTGAAGACACTGGACCGCGACGGCCGCGTGTTCTACGTCGGCACGCTGTCCAAGAGCATGCTGCCGGTGCTGCGCATCGGCTTCATCGTCGCGCCGGCCTGGGCCCGCGAAGCCCTCATCGCGGCCCGGCAGGCGACCGACTTCGCCGCGCCGGCCCTGATGCAGATGGCCGTGGCCGACTTCATCGCCGAAGGCCATCTGCTGCGCCATGTGCGGCGCATGCGGGCCGAGTACGCCGAGCGGCGGCGCGCGCTGGAGCACAGCCTCAGGCAGCAGCTGGGCGCGCGGGCCGACATCTACCCGGCCATCGCCGGCCTGCACCTGGCCGCGGCGCTGCCGGTCGACTGCGCGGCGCTGGCGCAGCGCGCCTGGAGCGCCGGCGTCGGCGTGGAGCCGCTGAGCCGCTACCGCCTCGCCGCCGAAGGCGTGGACGGCCTGGTCTTCGGCTACGGCGCGATCGGCGCGGCGCGCATCCCCGAGGCCGTGCGGCGCTTGGCCGAGGTGCTTGGCACCCTCTGACTTGGCGAACTTGGCTCTGTGATGGCAGGGGCGGCCTGCCTACGCTGGCGCGTCGCAGTCACCGAGAACCCCATGCCCCATTTCATCTGCCGCACCTGCGGCAGCGAGCACGAAGACCGTCCGCGCCCCCCGATGCTCTGCCCCATCTGCACCGACGAGCGCCAGTACGTCGGCTGGCAGGGCCAGGCCTGGACGACGCACGAGGAACTGGCCGCCACGCACCGCAACCGGCTGGAGATGGACCAGGGCCTGTTCGGCATCGGCGTCGCGCCCAATTTCGCGATCCCGCAGCGCGCGCTGCACCTGCCCGAGGCCGGCCTGCTGTGGGAGAGCACGGCCCTGGTCACGCCGGCGGCGGTGGCCGAGCTGAAGCGGCGCGGCGGCGTCGAGCGCATCTGCATCTCGCACCCGCATTTCTATTCGGCCATGGTGCGCTGGAGCGAGGCCCTGGGCGGCGTGCCCGTCTATGTGCACGAGAACGACCGCCAGTGGGTCAGCCGCAGCTCGCGCTGGCTGGAGTTCTGGCGCGGCGACACGCTGGACCTGGGCCGCGGCGCGACGCTGCTGCGCTGCCCGGGCCACTTCCCCGGCAGCACGGTGCTGCACTGGCAGGGCGGCAGGCGCGCGCTGCTGCTGGCCGGCGACGCGCTGCACGTGGCGCAGGACCGGCGCCATGTGAGCTTCATGTACAGCGTGCCCAACCATGTGCCGGCGCGGCCGGCGCTGGTCAGGGAGACGCAGGCGCGGCTGCGCGGCCTGGCCTTCGACGACGTCTACGGCTTCACCTGGGGCCTGAACATCATCGGCCGCGGGCGTGCCGCGGTGGACGCGTCCTTCGAGCGCTATTTCGGCATGGTCGGTCAGGCCGCCTGCTCGACGTGAGCGTGGCGGGTGTAGAGGAAGTCGATGACCTGCTTGCGCGCCGCCACATAGCGCGCGTCCTCGGCCAGCTCCACGCGCACGCGCGGCCGCGGGATGCCGACGTCGAGGATCTCGCCGATGGTGGCCGCCGGCCCGTTGGTCATCATGACGATGCGGTCGCTCAGCAGCACGGCCTCGTCCACGTCGTGCGTGACCATGACCACCGTGCTCTGCGTGCGCGCGACGATCTTGAGCAGCTCGTCCTGCAGCCGCGCACGGGTCAGCGCGTCCAGCGCGCCGAAGGGCTCGTCCATCAGCAGCACCTTGGGCTCCATCGCCAGCGCCCGGGCGATGCCGACGCGCTGCTTCATGCCGCCGGAAATCTCGTGCGGGCGCTTGTGCAGCGCGTGGTTCATGCCCACCAGCTCCAGAGCGGCGCGGGCGCGCAGGTGCAGGCGCACGCCGGGCTCCCTGCGGCCGAAGACGGACTCCACGGCCAGCAGCACGTTCTCCAGGCAGGTCAGCCAGGGCAGCAGCGAGTGGTTCTGGAACACGACGGCGCGTTCCGGCCCGGGCGCGGCGATCTCGCGGCCGTCGCAGATCAGCGCGCCCTCGCTGGGCTGCAGCAGGCCGGCGATCAGGTTCAGCAGCGTGGACTTGCCGCAGCCCGAGTGGCCGATCAGCGAGATGAACTCGCCGCGCTGCACGTCGAGATTGATGCCCCGCAGCGCATGGAAGCGCCCCTTGCGGGAGTTGAACACCATGTCGGCGTCCTGGACCTGGATGAAAGGTTTCATGACGTCAGTCCTCATCGAAAGTGAAGTGGCGGGCCAGGGCCATCAACGCCCATTCGAGCAGCAGCCCGACGATGCCGATGACGAAGATGGCGATGATGATGTGGGCCACGTTGAGGTTGTTCCACTCGTCCCAGACCCAGAAGCCGATGCCGACGCCGCCGGTCAGCATCTCGGCCGCGACGATGACCAGCCAGGCCGTGCCCACGGAGAGGCGCACGCCGGTCAGCACATAGGGCAGCACGGCCGGCAGCAGGATGCGCGTGATGACGCGCCACTCGCTCAGGCGCAGCACGCGGGCGACGTTCAGGTAGTCGGTCGGCACGCGCTGTACGCCGACGGCGGTGTTGACCACCATGGGCCAGATCGAGCAGATGAAGAGGGTCCAGATCGCGGCCGGGTTGGCGCTCTTGAAGGCCAGCAGGCCGATGGGCAGCCAGGCCAGCGGCGACACCGGCTTGAGCAGCGCGATCAGCGGCGAGACCATGCGGTTCGCGAACTCGAAGCGGCCGACGACGAAGCCCAGTGGGATGCCGACCAGGGCCGCGAGCCCGAAGCCCACGCCGACGCGGCCCAGCGAGTTCAGGATGTTCCAGCCGATGCCGACGTCGTTCGGGCCCTTGCGGTAGAAGGGGTCGGCGAAGAGCTGGGTGGCGGCCTCCCAGGTCTGGGCCGGCGTCGGGAAGCTGCCGCCCTTCTGCGTGGCCAGGGCCCAGAGGCCCAGCAGCAGCGCGAGGCTGAGCACGGGCGGCAGCACGCGCAGCGCGATGGCCTGCCAGTCGATGGCGCGGCGTGGCGGCCGGGGCCGGGCTTCGGGCACCGCGGCCGGGCGGCTGGCGGGCGCGGGCGCGCTGCCGGAGGGAAGGGCGACGGCGTCGCGCGGCGAGTGGAAGACGGCGGAGACCATGTCCTTGTTCCTCAAACCTTGACCTTGAAGCTGTCGGCGTACTTGGCGGGGTCCTTGCCGTCCCACACCAGCCCGTCCAGCAGCCTGGAGCTGCGCATGGCGTCCCTGGGCACGCTGACCTTGAGCGCGCTGGCGGCCTGGGTGTAGAGCGCCGTCTGGTTGATGGCCTTGGCGGTGCCGAGGTAGTCGGGGTGGTCCTTGATGAGGCCCCAGCGCTTGTGCTGGGTCAGGAACCACATGCCGTCGGACAGATAGGGGAAGTTGACCGCGCCGTCGTCGAAGAACTTCATGTGGCGCGGGTCGTCCCAGGTCTTGCCCAGGCCGTTCTGGTAGCGGCCCAGGATGCGCTGGTTGATCGCGTCGACGCCGGTGTTGACATAGGCCTTGTCGGCGATGGTCTCGGCCATCTTCTGCTTGTTGGACAGGCTGGCGTCGATCCAGCGGCTGGCCTCCAGCACGGCCATGATGACGGCGCGCGCGGTGTTGGGGTACTTCCGGGCGAAGTCGCCGGTGGTGCCCAGCACCTTCTCGGGATGCTCGGGCCAGATGTCCTGCGTCGTCGTGGCCGTGATGCCGATGCCGTCGATGATGGCGCGGTGGCCCCAGGGCTCGCCGACGCAGAAGCCGTCCATATTGCCCACGCGCATATTCGCCACCATCTGCGGCGGCGGCACGGTGATGACCTTGGCGTCCTTCATCGGGTTCACGCCGTGGGCCGCGAGCCAGTAGTAGAGCCACATCGCATGCGTGCCGGTGGGGAAGGTCTGCGCGAAGCTGTAGTCGCGCTTGTCCCGGGCCATGAGCCTGGCGAGCGAGGCGCCGTCCACCGCGCCGGCCTCGGCCAGCTTCTTCGACAGCGTGATGGCCTGGCCGTTGCGGTTCAGCGTCATCAGCACGGCCATGTCCTTCTTCGGGCCGGCCACGCCCAGGTGCACGCCATAGACCAGGCCGTAGAGCACATGGGCCATGTCGAGCTCGCCGTTGACGAGCTTGTCGCGCACGCCGGCCCAGGAGGCTTCCTTGCTGGGGATGATCTTGATGCCGTACTTTTTGTCGAAGCCCAGCACCGAAGCCATCACGATGCTGGCGCAGTCGGTCAGCGGGATGAAGCCGATGCGCACCTCTTCCTTCTCGGGCTTGTCGGAGCCCTGGGCCCAGGCGCCGCCGGTCATCGTGGCGGCGGGCAGGGCGGCCGCGGCGGCCAGCAGGCGGCGGCGCGTCGGGTCGGGCGTGGCGGGCGAGGGGTCGCGGAAGGTCATCACGGGCTCCTGGAATGCAAGCGAAACGACGGCGCGACCCGGCTTCGCCGGGCGGCCGAAGGCCGCGCGGCAAAAGGGGAGGTCGGACGCCGTTGTCCTGAAGCGCCGGCCGATTCATCAGCCGGCCGGCCCAAGAGGCCTGCGCCATTGCAGGCCTCATCCCGTTTCAGCAGATTGCGTGCCAGCCCGTTGGATGCCCGGACCGGCCGGCTTCGCACAGGGCTGGCGCACCGTGCCCCGGCGGTGCGCGCGTGCTGGTGCGCCGCGCCCCAGTTCGGTTTCAGCGCGGGCGCAGCAGCTCGGCCGCATCGATCAGGCGCGTGGCCACGGCGGCCATGGTCTGCCCGCCGTCCATCGCAAGCTGGCGCAGGCGCTGGAAGGCGGCCTCCTCGTCGAGGCCCTGCTCGCGCATCAGGATGCCGCGGGCGCGCTCGACGAGCTTGCGTTCGGCGAGCTGGGTCTGCGCGTGGCGCAGTTCGCGCAGCAGGGCCTGGTCGCGGTCGAAGCGGGCCAGCGTCAGCTGCAGCAGCGCGCCCAGGCGCTGGGGTGGCAGGCCGGCCAGCTGCAGCGTGCTGACGCCGGCCTGGAGGGCCGCCTGCATCTGCCCGGGCGCCATCTGTTCGGCAACGAGGGCGACGGCGCGCGGCTGGTGCTGCTGGGCCTGGGCGAGCTGGGCCAGCAGGTCGGCGCTGGGCTGGTCGCAGTCGATCAGCAGCAGTTGCGGCGCGAGGCCCTTCATGGCCTTGGCCAGCGAGTCGGGCTGGTCGACGAGGTCGATGACGTCGACGAGCTGGCAGCGCAGCCGGATCAGCTCAAGGCGGATGACGGGGCTGCGGCGCTGCCCGGCGTCCGCCAGCAGCACGCGCAGGCCGGGCAGGGAGAGGGGCTGGGGCGTGTTCATGCCCCAGGCCAGTGCAATTAGCGTGCCGTGGCCGTGCTCAGGGGCGCGTGGGCAGGTAGAGCTCGACGCTGCGCGGGCCCAGGTAGCGCGCATAGGGCGGCAGCCGCGGGTCGGGCTGGCGCTGCTCGACGCGCAGGCGCTGCATGGCCTGGTACCAGGCCATCTCGAGTTGCTCGGCCGGGCCGTCGAAGCGCAGCAGATACGCCGGGTGGGCGGGCTGCTCGTGCAGCGTCAGCTCAGTCGGCAGGGCAGCGTCGGACGGCAGCTCGACGCCGACGCGGCAGTCGACGATGCGCAGCTTGAGCTGGGTTTTCAGATAGTGGACGACGGCCGTGCCCTCGCCCGGCAGACCGGCCGCGGCGAGCCTGGCGCGCACGTCGGCGATGCGCGGCGGCAGCTCGGCGGCCAGCGTGTCCAGCGGGCCGCGGTAGGGCGCCTGGGCGCTCAGCCGCGCGGGCTGGTCCTGCAGGCCGGCGTAGTCCAGCGTGTAGTCGGGCGCGCGGTTTTCCAGCACGGCGGCGAGGCGGTCGAGGCCGAAGCGCAGGTCCAGGCTGGTCGCCCCCTGCACGGTCTTGGCGAAGGCGCGCAGCGTGAAGGCGACGCGGCCCTTGAAGCGCCAGCTCACCTGGGTGCCGCCGGGCGCGGGCTCGAAGCGCCAGTCCGAGCGGCCCTTGCAGGCGAAGGGCAGGTCGAAGTCGAGACGCTGGCGCAGCGCGCGCGAAGGCGTCTGCGCGAGCTGGCGCACACGGCCGCGGCCGACGTGGGCCACGTCCCAGGCCAGCGTGGTGCCGTCGACTTCGGCGCCCGTGCCGGCCGGTGCGTGCTCCAGCCAGGGGTTCCAGGCCTGCCACTGCGCCAGGTCGGCCACGCGCTCGTACGCCGCTTCGGGCGGCACCGCGATGAAGCGGCTGTGCTTGGCCAGCACGCGGCCGCTGTAGCGGCCCATGTAGACGAACAGCGCCACGATCAGAAAGGCCAGCACAAAGAAGAAGGCGCTCATCGCTTGTCGGGGTCTGGATGGAAGAAAGCCCGGCCGGGGCCGGGCTGTTCGTTGGGGCGCAGGGCGTTACAGCATGCCCATGGCCTTGGGCACCACCAGGGTCAGCCACGGCCAGTAGGTGACGATGATGAGGAAGACGATCATCGTCAGCAGCCAGGGCATGACGGCCTTGGTCAGCTCGGTGATGCCGAGCTTGGAGATGCCCGAGGCGACGTAGAGGTTCAGGCCCACCGGCGGGTGGCACAGGCCCACTTCCATGTTCACGTCGATCAGGATGCCGAAGTGCACCGGGTTCACGCCCAGCTGCATGGCGGCCGGGAAGAAGATCGGCGCCATGATCAGGATGATCGACGAGGGGTCCATGAAGTTGCCGGCGCCCAGCAGCACCAGGTTGACGACGAACAGGAAGCCGTGCTGGCCCAGGTTCATCGACAGCAGCCAGTCGGCCAGTTGGTGCGGCAGGTTCTCGTTGGTCAGCACGAAGGAGAACAGCACCGCGTTCGTGATGATGTAGAGCAGCATCGCGGACATATTGGCCGAGTCCTTCAGCACCTTGGGCACGTCGGCCATCTTCAGGTCCTTGTAGACGAAGATGGACACGAAGAAGGAGTACACCGCTGCCATCGCCGCCGCCTCGGTCGCCGTGAAGGCACCCGACCAGATGCCGCCGACGATGATGACGACGAGCAGCAGGCCCCAGAAGCTCTCGCGGAAGGCCTTGAAGCGGGCGCCCCAGCCGGCGCGCGCCAGGCGCGGGTAGTTGTTCTTGCGGGCGATCCACCAGGTCACGACGGCCAGCATCAGCGCCAGCAGGATGCCGGGCAGCAGGCCGGCGACGAACAGCGCGCCGATGGAGGTGTTGGTCGAGATCGCGTAGATGACCTTGGGGATCGACGGCAGCATCAGGATGCCGAGCGAGCCGGCCGTGATGATGACGCCGGCGCCGAAGCGCATCGGGTAGCCGTGGGCCACCATGGCGGGCAGCACGATGGAGCCGATGGCGACGACGGTGGCGACCGACGAGCCGCAGACCAGCGCGAACATCGAGCAGGCCAGGATGGACGCGAGCGCCAGGCCGCCGTGGAAGTGGCCGACCATGCTGGTCGCGAAGTTGATCATCCGCCGCGCGACGCCGCCGTGCGTCAGGAAGTTGCCGGCCAGGATGAAGAAGGGGACGGCCATGATTTCCCACTTCTCGATGCCGGTGAACAGCTTGTGGGCCACTTCCATGGCCGGCACGTCCGTCATCGTGAAGATGAAGGTCAGCACGGTCAGGCCCAGCGAGATCGAGATCGGCATGCCGGTCAGCATCAGCGCCAGCAGCAGACTGAAGATGATGAGGGCGTTCATTTCCTGTTCTCCTCCTCGACGTGCAGGGGCGCTTGCTCTTCGATGCCCTGCACATGGGACTCGTCATGCTTGGGCAGCTCGCCGGTCTTCCAGAACGCGACGCAGACCTGGATGAAGCGGTAGCTCATCAGCGCCGAGCCCAGCGGGATGGCGAGGTAGATGATCCAGGTGTGCCATTCCAGGTCCGGGTCCGTCGGTCCTTCGGGCACCTCGTCGTTCGGCTGGCCGATCAGGTCGAGGAAGGCGTAGTGCGCGCCGTTCTTCCACACGAAGACGGCGCCGAGCACCGCGATCACGCCGGTGAAGAAGGCACCGGCGCTCAGCCCGAAGATGACGAACCTGCCACGGTTCTTGGGCGCCATGCGGTTGATGACGACGTCCACGCCGACGTGGATGCCGGTGCGCACGCCGTAGGCCGCGCCGAACTTGCACATCCAGACGAACAGGATGGTGCACAGCGTCTGCGCCCAGCTCAGGTCGAGCTTGAGCGCGTAATCCTGGATATAGGGCACACCGGCCAGATAGCGGTGCACGACGGCGACGAAGATGATCAGCGTCGCGGCGGCCATCAGGAAGGAGATCAACCACTCCTCCAGATGGTCCAGCATTTTGTTGAACATGAGTTTCTCCAGACCGTTGTTGGCCTTGGCCGAGCGGTTCCGACTGCTCGGCGACTGCCACTGCCAGGCCGCTGGCAGCGCCCCCTTGAGGGGCGTGCGAAGCGCGCAGGGGGTAGCTGATTACTTCGGCGCGACGAAGCTGGCGGCCTTGTACGCAGCTTCGATGGTGGCCTTGCCCACGCGGCCTTCCATTTCCTTGTGGACCGGCATCAGCGCCTTCTTCCATTCGTTGGTCTCGGCCGCCGTCGGCGTGTAGACGCTCACGCGGCCGCTGGCCTTGATGCCCTCCAGCGCGCGGCCGTTCTCGGTGCTGGCGATGGCGTTGGCGTAGATGGTGGCGTCCTTGATCGCGCCTTCCAGCTGCGTGCGGATGTCGGCCGGCAGGCCGTCCCAGAACTTCTTGTTGACGATGACCGCATAGGCCAGGTGGCCGTGGTTGGACAGCGTCATGTGCTTCTGCACCTCGAAGATCTTCTGCGTGTAGAAGTTGCTGGGCACGCCCTCGGTGCCGTCGACGACGCCGGTCTGCAGCGCCTGGTAGAGCTCGCTGAAGGCCATCACCTGCGGGATCGCGCCGAGGGCGCGCATCTGCGCGTCCAGCACCTTGCTGGACTGGATGCGCATCTTCAGGCCCTTGAAGTCCGCCACGTTGTGCAGCGGCTTGTTGGCGCTCATGATGTGGAAGCCGTTGTCCCAGTAGGCCAGGCCCTTGATGCCCTTGGGCTCCAGCTTCTTGAACAGGTCGGCGCCGAGCGGGCCGTCGGTGACGGCGCGGAAGGCGTCGGTGTCCTTGAACAGGAAGGGCAAGTCGAAGACCTCGAACTCCTTCACGCCCAGCGGGCCGAACTTGGCCAGCGACGGCGCCAGCATCTGGACCGAGCCCAGCTGCAGCGCCTCCATCTCTTCCTTGTCCTTGTAGAGCTGGCTGTTCGGGTAGACCTCGACCTTCACGCGGCCGTTGGTGCGCTGCTCGGCCAGCTCCTTGAAGCGCTGCGCGCCCTTGCCCTTGGGCGTGTCGGGGGCGACGACGTGGCTGAACTTGATGACGATGGGCGCCTGGGCCTGGGCGGCGAAGGAAAACGCCGACAGCGCGGCCACGGCGGAAGCGAGAACAAGACGGCGCAAGGGCATGATTGTCTCCGTAGGGTAGTAGGTATGGGGCGCGATTCTTCCGACCCGCCGCCTGCGGGGGTAGTTGTGGAGTTCCACATTTCGCACGGCCTCGCGGCTCCATAGACTGCGAGCCATGAATCTGCGCGAGCTGCTGCCCCGAAGCCTGTGGCTGGCCCCCCTGGGGTTATCCCTGGTCTTCGTGCTGGGCGTGCTGGCCTGGGTGCGGGCCAACGAGGCCGACGAGCAGGAGCAGCAGCGCCAGACCATGATCTCTGACGCCCTCAGCACCGAGGCCCAGCTGCGCGACCGCATCGACGACGAGCAGGCCCATCTGCGCCAGCTGGCCGCCGCGCTGGCCGGCCAGAAGCCCAGCACCGCCGCGCTGGCGGCCCATCCCGAGGTCAACGCCGGCCTGCGCCGGCTGTGGCAGTCCGTCACCTGGCTGGACGCGCGCAACCGCGTGCTGGCCGAGGTGCCCGAGGACGCCGAGGCGGCCCATTCCGACGACGGCCTGTCCCTGCACCTGACGGCCCGCGTCGCGCCGGACGGCGTGCTCGTCGTGCGCTATGCGCCGGCGCTGATGCTCAAGCGCGGCGTGCCCTGGTGGCTGGCGCGCAAATACGACGTGCAGCTGGTCGACAGCGCCGACCAGGTCATCGCCTCGACGACCGACTCCCCGATGCGCGCCGCCCAGGGCGCGCGCCCCAGCTACCGCGTCGCGCTGACCGGCCCGCTGCGCGCCAGCCCGCTCGCGCAGTCGACGCTGACCGACGCCGCGCTGGAGCTGACGCTGCGCGAGCCCGCCGTCAACGGCGTGCGCCCGCTGGCCTGGGTGCTGGTGGCCGGCTTCCTGCCGCTGATCGCCGTCGCGAGCTGGCTGATCCGCCGCCAGATGCGCCAGGTGCAGCGCGCCGAGGTGGCCGGCCGCACCGAGGCCGCCTGGCGCCGCGCGATGGAGGACTCGGCCCTCGTCGCGCTGCGCGCGCGCGACTTCGACGGCCGGCTGCTCTACGTGAACCGCACCTTCTGCGACATGGTCGGCCTGCCGGCCGAGCGGCTCGTCGGCCTGCTGCCGCCCATGCCCTACTGGCCGCCCGACGCGCTGGCCGAGGTGGCCGAGCGCAACCGCCGCAACCTCGCCGGCCAGGCGCCGCGCGAGGGCTACGAGGCGCACTGGCGCCACAGCTCGGGCCGGCTGGTGGACGTGATGGTCTTCGAGTCGCCGCTGGTGGATGCCGGCGGCCGGCAGATCGGCTGGATGGGCAGCATCATCGACATCACCGAGCGCCGCCGGCTCGAGGAGCGCGAGCGCCGCCAGGTCGAGACCCTGGCCCACAACGCGCGGCTGACCATGCTCGGCGAGGTCGCCTCCACGCTGGCCCACGAGCTCAACCAGCCGCTGACGGCCATCGCCAGCTACAACGCCGGCATCGCCAACTCGCTGGCCAAGCTGGGCGTGCAGGACGAACTCGTCGGCGGCGCGCTCAAGCGCCTGGGCCAGCAGGCCGAGCACGCCGGGCGCATCGTCGCGCGCATCCGCGAGTTCCTGACCCGGCGCGAGCCCCGCCACGAGCCCTGCGACCTCAACGAGGTCATCAGCGCCGCCGTGGAGCTGCTGCGCCGCGAGCTGCAGCGCCGCGAGATCGCCCTCGACCTGGCGCTGTCGCCGCAGGCGCCGCCGGTGCTGGCCGACGCGGTGCTGATCGAGCAGGTCGTCATCAACCTCGTGCGCAACGCGGCCGACGCGCTGCTGGCGCGCCCGGCCGGGCGGCACATCGCCGTCAGCAGCCGCATGGCCGGCGACTTCGTGCGCATCGACGTGCAGGACAACGGCCCCGGCCTCGCGGGCCGGCGCGTCGAGCAGCTCTGCGCGCCGTTCTATTCCACCAAGGCCGACGGCATGGGCATGGGCCTGGCCATCTGCCGCTCCATCGTCGAGGCCCACCAGGGCGTGCTCGACGCCAGCGAGGCCGCCGCGGGCGGCGCGCTGTTCTCCTTCAGCCTGCCGCTGAGCCGCGAAATCAACCCGGAGCCCGCGCATGGCTGACGGCCTGGTCCACCTCGTCGACGACGACCTCGGCGTGCGCGATGCGCTGGCCTTCCTGCTGCGCTCGCGCGGCCTCACGGTGCGCGCCTTCGACGGCGGCCCGGCGCTGCTGGCCGCGCTGGATGCCGAAGGCCCGCCGCGCGGCGTCTTCCTGCTCGACGTGCGCATGGAGCCCATGACCGGCACGCGCCTGCACGACGAGCTGCTGGCGCGCCGGCTGAAGAACCCCGTGCTCTTCCTGACCGGCCACGGCGACATCCCGATGGTCGTCGAGGCGCTGAAGAAGGGCGCCTTCGACTTCCTCGAAAAGCCCTACAGCGACAACGCGCTGGCCGACCGCATCGAGCAGGCCCTGGCCGTGGATGCCGCCATGCAGGCCGAAGGCGCCCAGGCCGCCGAGCGCAGCGCGCGGCTGGCCAGCCTGACCGAGCGCGAGCACGAGGTCATGACGCGCGTGGCGGCCGGCAAGCTCAACAAGGTCATCGCGGACGAGCTCAATGTGTCGGTGCGCACGGTGGAGGTGCACCGCGCGCGCGTGTTCGCCAAGCTCGGCGTGCGCTCGGCGGCCGAGGTCGCGACGCTGCTGGCGGGGCGCTAGCGCAGCGGATCGACGGGCCTGCGCTCACGCCGCGCGGCGAGTGGTGCCGGCCTCACAGCGGCAACTCCCAGACGCCGCGGCCATAGGTGGCGGCACGCAGCAGCTTTCCGTCGGCGGACAGGTGCAGATCCTTCACGTTCACCAGGGGCATGTTGGCGCCGAAGCGGCTCCAACTGGCGCCGCCGTCGGTCGTGCGGTACACGCCGAGCGCGGTTCCCGCGTAGACCGTGTTGCCGGTCGCGTCGCGCCAGTCCGCCAGCAGTTTGTTGACCTCGATGCGGGGAAGGCCCGCCGAGGCCACGGTCCACGTGAGGCCGAAGTTCATCGTCTTCACGACCGGCCGGCCCGGGGTGATGCTGCCCACGTAGAGCGTGCTGCCATCGCCCCAGGCGGCGCTGCTGACGCCCGCGTAGCGGGGGAGCAGCGTGCGGATCGAGCGTTGCGTCCAGGTGGCGCCGCCGTCGGTGGTGATGGCGACCGCGCCGCCGTTGCATCCGACGGCCAGCAGATCGATGTTGGTCGGGGCCACGGCCATGTTCATCATGTTGCTGTTGAACCGGCAGGTCAGGCCCGGATTGCCGTTCGGGAAGAAGCCGCCGAAGCGGCTCAGGCCGATCGCCTGCCAGGTCGCCGCCCCGTCCTGCGAGCGGTAGACGCGCAACCCGGTCTTGGTGAAGAAGACCAGGCCGGTGGGATCGGCCATCGCCGTCGGAGTGAGCACCGGCGTGTAGAAGTAGTAGTAGTCCGGATTCCTCAAGATGCCGCGCGAGCGCGACCACTTGCTGCGCGCGTTCGGCGGGTTGTCCGTGGCGTAGCGGATGCGCGAGTAGTACAGCGATCCGACGCTCGCCGCGTCATTGGCCTGGCTCCAGCCGGTGCCGAAGCCGTCGCCGCCGAGCACGCCGTCCCAGGTGCTCTGGTTGGGGATGCGCAGCAGCGTGCCGTTGTCCTGCGCGCCGCTCAGCATGAACGAGGGGTTCGCGCCGGCAGCCGTGGCCGAATAAAGCAGCTCGGTCACGAGCCCGTCGTTCTTGCCGTCGTCGAAGCTCTTGCCGTCGTTGGACGACACGAAGATGCCGCCGTCGGTGCCGAGCACGAGGGCGGGCGCCCCTTTGAGGCTGACCATCGCCGCCGCATGCATGTCGGCGTGCACATAGGGCAGGCCGAACTCGCCGAGCCAGCCGCTGAGCAGCGTCCAGCTCGCGCCGCCGTCGCGCGTCACCGCGCTGGAGAGCTGTCCGCCGAGAAAGACGGTGTTGCGGGCCGGGTCGCGCGGGTCGACCAGCAGCAGCTGGTTGTACCAGGCCTGGCTGGCGAGGATGTCCATCGTCGGCTGGTCCGGGTTCGGGTTGGTCGGCGCCTTGCCGGTGATGCCGAGGGCCGTCCACGTCAGGCCGCCGTCGACGGACTTGAACAGGTCGAGCTGAGCGCTGCCGCCGGCATTGCCGGCGATCGCGTACACCGTGGCATCGCCCGGCGCAGCGACGGCCAGCGTGATGCGGCCGGCGGCGGGCAGGTCCATCACGGCGCTCCAGGTGTTGCCGCCGTCGGTGGACAGCGCGATGCCCCCCGTTCCGCTGCAATAACCCCGAGCCCAGGCGCAGCTGCCCTGCGTCGCCGCGAGCCAGCCCCTGGAGGAACGCTGCAGGCTCCAGACGCCGCGCCCGGCGAGCGCCGCCGAGACCAGGCGCGCATAGCTGGCGCCGGCATTCGTCGATCGATACAGGCCGGCGTCGGTCCCCACGAGGACCGTGTCGACGCCGCTGGACGTGTCGACCTTGACGTCGGTCACGATGATCGCGTCGGGCAGGTCGGCGAAGGGGGACCAGGTCCGGCCGGCATCGGTGGACTTCAGCATCACGCCGGTGACCGATGTGGTCGCGTCGAAGGGGTCGCCGATGCCGAGGTAGAGCACGTCGGTGCTGGCGCCGAATGCCACCGAACCGCCCGAGGTGCTGTAGGCGCCGTCGGTGAGCGGCATCCAGTCCGGCTTGTTCTTCGAGAAGTTGTCCGTGCGCCAGAGGCCGCCGCCGGCGGACAGCACATAGACCCGCTCGGGGCGGGCGGGGTCCGGCAGCACATTGCGCATCCGGCCGACGTTCGTGCTGGTGCGGTGGTAGATGCTGTTCCACCAGTTGTTGCGCGCCGGGCCGATCGACGACCACACCGGCACGCCGGCCGGTGCATTGCCGCCGGGCAGCAGCGCGGCGTTCTGGGCCCTTTCCTGATCGGCCGCCGCGTTCGCGATCGCCTTCGCGTCCAGCGTGCGCACGCCCCCCCTGGCCTCGCAGACGGCCGCCATGCGCGCCGCCACGACGCCGGCCTCGTCTTCCCGGTCGGAATCCACCACCGTGCCGAGCGCGGTGAGGCAGTTCGCCGGCGCATCGACGTCGGCATCCGACTGGGCTTGCGCGGCCGGTGTGCCCGCTGCGATGCACAACCCCAGGCCGAAACCCCAAAAGCCGTTCCTCATCGCCAGCTCCTCGAGAGACTGCGGAAGGGTTTCGAATGTACGAGCGACGGCCCAGGCCGGGGTAGGGCTGCGGGCGGTCCCGCCCCGCGAATGTGGGGCGGGCATACCCTGATGTCGGGCCACGTTCTTCGACCAACGGCTCGCGGGGCGGCGGCTCCGGCCTCAGCAGTGGGTTGCAAATGCATCGCTTGGCGGCGATCCGATCCGATCCGCATCGGTAGCGGTCGGATGCTTTCGACAGGCCGCGTCCCGGAGCACCGCGGCGCTGCGCAGGGCATCGAATGAAGCAACCCAACTGAGGGATTCATCGCGCGGGTCGACCGGAACATCATGGCCCGCTTGGCGCGAATGGGCGCGCCGGCCCGGCACATGGCTGCCGTGGAGTGAGAGGTCCAGCAGAAAGGTCGATCACGATGTCCATCCGCACCACCATCTCAGCCGCCATGCCGCGCGCCGCCGCCTGGCTGGCGATCGGCGTCTTCGCCGGCGCGGCCGCTGCCGGCGGCAACCGCTTCAAGGCCACCGGGCCCGACATGGGCGCCGGCGAGGGCAGCGAGTTGCGCACGCCGCTGCAGTTCGAGGCAGAGGCGCAGAACAACCCGCTGGCGGGCAGCCAGGTGCTGTTCTCGCGCTGCCGCCGCGCACCCTTCGATGCGGCCGGCCTGTACCTGCCGCTGGCCGGGCCGGAGCGCGACGCGATCGTCGGCGACACCGCCTTCGCCTTTCCGGACGGCTCGACCTGCTTCAACCCGCAGAACGAGCAGAACGTCGTCGTCAACCCGGCCAACGACCGCCATCTGGTCACGTCGGCCAATGAATACCGGGCCAATGCGCACGTGGCCTATGTCTCGATGAACCGTGGCGCGACCTGGGCCAATGTCGTGCTGCCGGGCTGGACGCGCGACACCGGCGGCTCGGGCCTCTTCGGCCTGCTCGATACCTGCGGCGACCCGGTGCTGGCGTTCAGCCGCGACGGCGCCCGCCTCTACTACGCCGGGCTGGTCTGCAACTTCGACAAATCCCCGCGGCAGATCTCCGGCGTGGCGGTGGCCGTGTCGACGGACGGCGGCATGCACTGGGAGGCGCCGGTGATGGTCAGCTCGGCCGCCAGCAGCAATTTCTTCCAGGACAAGGAGTGGATAGGCGTCGGCAACGACGGCACGGTCTACCTGAGCTGGACGCGCTTCTACCAGGGCCCCAGGGGCGCGGGCTATCTGCGCTCGCCGATCGTTATGGCCAGCTCGCGGACGGGTGGCAAGTCCTGGTCCTCGGTCAAGGAGGTGTCCGACGACGCCCACCCCTACAACCAGGGCTCGCAGGTCGGCATGGCGCCCGACGGCACGCTCTATGTGGCCTACGAGGGCTCGGCGGCCGCCAACCTGGCCCACGATGCGCTGATCGTGGCCCGCTCGGTGGACGGCGGCACGAGCTTCGCCAACACCGAGGTGGCAAGGGTCTTCGACGACGCCGACTGCTACCCCCTCCAGCGCCCCGGCGCGCAGGGCCGGCAGACGCTGTCCTTCATGCAGTTCCGCATCAACAGCTTCCCGTCCATGGCCATCGACCCGAGCAACGGCACGGTCGCCATCGTCTGGGCCGACAACGAAGGCGCCGGCAACTGCGGCAGCGGCGCGCCGGCCTTCGCGGGCACGACGTCCAACCAGGTCAAGCTCGTCACGACGAGCAACGGCACGGCCTGGTCGGCGCCGCGCACCATCACGACGGGCGCGGCCGACAAGGTCTACCCCTCCGTCGGCGCCAACGCCGGCCGCATCGCCGTGGGCTTCTACACGCGCGAGTATTCGCCGCTGCCGACCGCCATCGACCGCCGCTGCGGCATCGCCGAGATCGACACCGTCACCGGCGGTGTCGTGCTGCCGGCCGACCCGGCGCGCCGCGACGCCCCCGTGTGCATGGACTGGGCCATCCGCTCGTCGACCGACAACTTCGCGGCGCAGACGCGCGTGTCGGCGCAGTCGTCCAACCCCTACATCCAGTTCGCGGGCGCCTTCATCGGCGACTACACCGGCACGGCGCTCGACGCCAGCGGCAAGGCGGTCACGGTGTGGACCGACTTCCGCGGCAACCCGGGCGTCACGAAGCCGAACCAGGACACGCTGCTCGGGATCGACTACTGACCGGGCCGGGCATGGCGGCGGCGGCGCTTGCCGGCGGTTCGGGCGTGGGACGATCCGCCCGGCAAGCCCATGAACCGCATGATCCGCCGCCTGCCCCACGTCGCCACCGCACTGCTCGCCGCGGCGGGGCTGTCGGGTTGCGGCTACCTCGGCGGCATGACCCTGGGCCATCTCGACATCGAGCCGGCCGAACTGCAGGCGCGCATCGCGACGCGGTTTCCGCTGCGCAACTGCAAGCTCGTCATCGCCTGCCTGGACCTGTCCAACCCCGTGGTCGTGCTCAGGGAAGGCGATGACCGCATCGGCCTCGACGCGGACGTGAGGCTGCTGCTGGGCACGCGCGAGAGGACCGGCCGCATCGGCCTGTCCGGCCGGCCGCGCTATGTGCCGAACGACGGCCAGCTCTTCCTGGACGACCTGCAGATCACGACGCTGGAACTGGCCGGCTTCCCGCCCGAATACGCCGAGCTCGTGAAGGCCAACGGCGCCGTGCTGGCCCGGCAGGCGATGCAGTCTCACCCCGTCTACACGCTGGACGGCAACGGCGCCAAGGGCGCGTTCGCCAGGCAGGCCGTGCGCGACGTGAAGGTGGTCCACGGCAAGTTGAGGGTGAGTTTCGTGGGCTCCAGCGATTAGGGCCTGTTCACACGACGGGGATCGGATGCGTTGTCACTCAAAAGCCCGCGAGCAAGGCGCGAAGTCGAAGCTGGGGTCATCCCCAGCGAGGCTTCGCAACGCCGCGCGCGGGCTTTTGAGTAACAACCCTTCGGGAGAGGGTCTGCGCGGGCGCGTGGTGTCGTTGCGCGCCTTGCCTGGGCATGAGCCCAGGCGGCGTCGCACGCCTAGCCCTGCACCCGCGCAGACCCTCTCGCACCGATTCCCGTCGTGTGAGCAGGCCCTAGGCCTGCAGATAGGCAATCCGCCGGATCGGCGTGAACGCCGCGCCCAGCGCCACCACCACCAGCAGGCAGGCCGCCGCCGCCGTGAACAGCTGGGTCACGTCCAGCACGCGCAGCGCTGCGCCCGCCGCGGCCGAAGCCAGCGGGGCCAGGCCCATGACGATGAACATGAAGAGGGCCATGCTGCGGCCCAGCATCGCGGGCGGGATGCGCCTTTGCAGCCAGCTGTAGACGGCCACCTGCACGAAGCCGCCTAAAGCGCCCAGCGGCAGCAGCAGCAGCGCCCCCTGCCAGGCCGCGTGCACATGGCCGAAGACGAGGAAGACGGCGCCGGCCAGGCTGTCGATCAGCAGCACCGTGCCGCCCAGCGTGGACAGCCGCCAGTGCGGCTTCAGCCCCGACACGGCCATGCCGGCCAGCGCGCCCAGGCCGTGGGCGGCGAGCATCAGGCCCAGCGCCGCGGCGCCGCCGGGCAGGCGCTCGCTGGCCAGCACCGGCAGCGCCACCTGGATGGGCCCGCCGACGAAGAAGGCGATGGCCGAGAAATAGAGGAAGAGGGCGCGCAGCTCGCGGTCCTGCCAGCAGCTGCGCAGCGACTCGGCGATGGCCGCGAACACGGGCTGGGCGGCCTTGGCCTCGCGCGCGGCCGTCTGCACGCGCGCCAGCGTCCAGGCCGACACGGCGAAGCTGAAGGCGTCGAAGCCGAAGGCCCAGGCCAGGCCGCCGCGGCCCAGGCCGGGGGCGCCGCCCGTGGTGACGAGCAGCCCGGCCAGCACCGGCCCGAGCAGCAGCACGAGCTGGCCGGCGCCCATCAGCAGGCCGTTGGCCGGCTGCAGCAGCGCCACCGGCACGGCCTGCGGCAGGATGGCGCTGCCGGCCGGATAGCTGAAGGCGGTGGCCAGGCCGATGGCCAGCGTCAGCGCATAGACCTGCGGCAGCGTGATGGCGCCCGCGGCCGTCAGGGCCGCCAGCGTGCCGAGCAGGGCGGCGTTGATCCATTTGGTCAGCCACAGCACGCGCCGGGGCGAGTGGCGGTCCACCAGCGCGCCGCCGACGAGGATGAAGACGGCGCGCGGCAGGCTGCCCAGGGCCAGCACCGTGCCCAGCACCAGCGGGTCGCGGCTGATCGACATGACCAGCCAGGGCAGGGCGAGCAGCGTGAACTGGTCGCCCAGCATGGACAGCAGGCCGCCGCCCAGCAGCCAGCGGAAATTGGCGTTGCGCAGCAGCGCGCGGCGCGGGTCGGCGGTGTCCGGCGTGGTCGTCGTCATGCTTGCTCCTCGGGCGGCAGGGAAGCCTTGGAAAGGCGCAGATAGGCCAGCAGCTCGGGCGTCACGCCGGACTGGCGCACCAGCTCGGGCTCGGCCGCATACATGCGCTTCATCGTGGCCTCCATGCGGGGCATGTCGGCAGAGGCGGACATGAACTGCTTCTGCAGCGACAGCCAGCGCCGCACCAGCGCCTGCACCTCGGGCGCGGCCGGGTCGCGGCCGGCCTCCATTGCGTCGCGGGCCGCGCGGATCAGCGCGGGCCAGGCCTGCTCCACCGCGTCGCGCTCGGCGGCGGGGATGGCCTCCCAGTGCCGGCGCAGCGAACGCATCTGCTCGGCGCTGAACCAGCGCTCCTGCACGCGGCGGATGGCCATCGCGTCCAGCAGCACCTGCAGCGCGTCGCCACCATCGCCGTGCAGCGCCAGCCGCTTGGCGGCATTGCGCAGCGTCTGCAGCAGCGTCTCCTGGGCCAGCAGCTGGGCCTCGATCTGCTCGATCTGGCCCTGCAGCACGGCGGCCAGCGGCTGCGGCGCCTCGCCGTCCAGCAGCGGCGCGATGGCCTTCAGCGACAGGCCGGCGTCGCGCAGGGCCAGCACGCGGTGCAGGCGCAGCACGTCGGCCTCGCCGTAGCGGCGGTAGCCGGCCTCGCTGCGGCCCGAGGGGCGCAGCAGGCCGAGTTCTTCGTAGTGGTGCAGCGTCCGCACCGTGAGGCCGGCGCGCTTGGCCAGCTCCCCCACCGTGTAGTCCATGTCGGCAGTCCCGCTCCTGGTTGACGGGCCGCATCATCAAGCCTCACGTTGCGTGAGGGTCAAGCGTCTTTTTCGGAAGGCGGCTGCCCGCTACGGGCGCGGCCGGCCGTCCATCCACGCGGCGCGGATCTCGTGCCCGCAGGCCACCGACGCGATCGCCGGCTTGTCGCTCGGGTCGCCGCTCATCACGCCGTGGCGCTGTTCGCGCGCGACCAGGCCGTAGAAGCGCTTGTCGGCGCTGATCCATGGATAGAAGCCGAAGGCGCCGGGGCTGCTGAACGCGCCGTCGCCGACCTGCGGGTCGTCCTCGACCCAGTGGCCGATGCTGTAGTGCCAGCTCTCGGTCGCGGGGATGGGCGTCTTCACGGCCTCGCGCGGGCAGGTCTGCGGGTTGGTGCAGACGGCGTGCGCGCCCAGCAGGCGGCCGATCTGCAGCTGCTCGCCCATGGCCGCGCGCAGGAAGCGGCTGTAGTCGGCCGCCGAGCTCCGGCCGCCGCCGGCGGGCTGGGCATGGCTGTAATCGAAACGCCAGTCGCCGCCGAGCGCGAGCGCCAGCGCCTGCCGCACGGCCAGCGCCAGGCCGTCGGGGCCGAAGGCACCCAGGCCCATCACGACGGCGTGCTGCTGCATATGGCCGCCGTTGTAGTCGAAGCGGTCCTCGGTCGCCGTGTTCTGGCGGCCGCGGCCGTTGATGAGGCTGTCCTGGCAGGCCGCCACGCTCTGGCCGGGCCGGCAGGCGCGGAAATTGGTGTAGCCGGACTTGAAGTGCAGGAACCTGACGTCCTCGGCCGTCAGCTGGCCCTGGCGGCGCTCGGCGACGAAGCCGGCGTAGATCCATTTGGAGGCCGACGCGATGGCCATCTCGGTGCCGCGCTCGGGCGCACCGTCGCCGGCCTTGCCGCCGGCCAGGGGCTCCTTCGCGTTGCCGACCTCCCAGTAGAAGGGCTGGGCGGCGACGCAGGCGGCCGACTTCTCGGCGGCCAGCCGCGCGGCCGTGGCGCGCTGCGCGGGCGTCGGGTCGGCATGGGCGAGCAGCGGGGCGGCGGTCAACAGGGCGAGGGTGGCGCAGCGCATCGGGGCCTCCGGGGTGCCGTGGCGGCTCGGCGCAGCGCCACGAACCGGTACTCGTGCCGCGCATCGCGCAGCACCAGCGCCGGCTGGGCGGCATTGTCGTCGCGCGAGAACTCGATGCCGCCGTGCGTGGTCAGCAAGAGCGCGACCTTGGGCGTGCCCCAGCCGCTGGCGCAGGCCGGCGCGGTGGTGCGGCTTTGCATGGCTTCACCAGCCGGCCCGCGGCGGGTCGATCAGGCGGGGGCGATCTCCACGGCCACGCCGCTGAGCACCGCGTTGCCGCTGAGCGGGTCGCGCGCCGCGTCGTCCAGCAGCGCGTTCAGGTTCACGCCGGGGCGCTCGCGCGCGACGCCGAGCTGCACGCCGTCGAGGCCATGGCCCCAGCCATGCGGCAGGCTGACGACGCCGCGGCTCATGTCGGCGCTGCGCTCGACGCGCGCGACCAGTTCGCCGACCGCGCTGCTGACCTTGGCGAACTCCGCCAGGCCCAGCCGGTCCGCGTCCTCGGGGTGGACCAGCAGCGTGCAGCGATCCGGCCCCTTGGCCAGCACCGGCAGGTTGTGCATCCAGCTGTTGCCCGAGCGCGTGTCGCGGCGGCCGATGAGGCTGAACGCGGGCGCCGGCTCGGCCTTCACGGTGGCGAGGTCGGCCAGCACCGAGGGCGGCGCCAGCTCGATCCTGCCGCTGGGCGTGCGCAGCAGCTCGGGGATGCGGGCGCCGAGCGCACCCAGGTCCACGCCGCCGCCCTCGACGGTGCTGGCGGCCTTGACCTTGGCGAGGTTCAGCCCATCGGGCTTGCGGCCGAACTGGTCGCCGTAGGGGCCGACGCGCAGCTGCAGGTCGATGAGGCGCTCGGGGCCGCGCCAGGGTTGGAGCGCGGCCAGCACGGCGGGCGTCTGCTCGCCGGCAAAGCGACGCACGTCGGATTCGATGGCCTCGTCGTCCAGGCGCTGCACGTCCACGCCCAGGCCACGGCCTTCGAGCAGCGCGCAGAGCTTGAGGAGGGTCTGCCACTCCTGCGGCGTGCCGGCGGCGGCATCGAAGACCGGGCCGGAGAAGCGCGCATGGTTGCGGTGGCTGAGCTGCGGGAAGGCGACGTCGAAATGCAGGTCCTCCAGCGGCGACAGGCCCGGCAGGATGACGTCGGCGTGGCGCGTCGTCTCGTTGACGTAGATGTCCAGGCTGAGCATGAAGTCCAGCTCCTCCAGCGCCTTCGCGATGCGCGGGCCGCCGGGCGCGGACAGCACCGGGTTGCTGGCCACCGTGATGAGGGCCCTGACCTGGCCGGCGCCAGCGGTCTCGATCTCCTCGGCCATGACGGTGATGGGCAGCTCGCCGAAGACCTCGGGCGCGCCGGACACGCGGCTGCTGCGCCGGCCCGTCGTCACGCCCTTGCCGCTGCCGGGCCTGCCCTGCGTGTTCGGCGCGAAGGCGGCGGCCTTTGCGAACATCGCGCCGCCCTCGCGGTCGAGGTTGCCGGTCAGCACGTTGAGGAGGTCGACGAGCCAGGAGTTCACCGTGCCGAAGCGCGTCGTGCAGGTGCCGATGCGGCCGTAGACGGCGGCGCGCGGCGCGGCGGCGAGCTCGCGCGCGAGGCGGCGCTGCGTGTCGGCCGGGATGCCGCAGCCGGCGGCCGTGACCTCGGGCGCGAAGGGCTGCAGCGCGGTGCGGGCCTCGTCGAGGCCGTTGACGTGGTCGGCCAGCCGGCCGAGCTTCACGAGGCCTTCGTCGAACAGCGTGTGCGCGATGCCGGCCAGCAGCAGCGCGTCGCCGCCGGGGCGGATCGCCAGGTGCTCGTCGGCCGCCGCGGCCGTCTCGCTGCGGCGCGGGTCGACGACGACGATGCGGCCGCCGCGCGCGCGCATCGCCTTGGCCTTGCCGCGGTAGTCGGGCACGGTCCACAGGCTGCCGTTGGACACCATGGGGTTGCCGCCGAGGATGAGCAGATAGTCGCAGCGCTCGATGTCGGGCAGCGGGATGCTGAGCCAGTGGCCGAACATCAGGCCGGCGCTGAGCTGCTTGGGCATCTGGTCCAGCGTCGACGCGCTGAAGACATTGCGCGTGCCCAGCGCGCGCACGAGGCGCGGCGTGTAGGCCAGCAGGCTGACCTTGTGCGCGGCCGGGTTGCCGATGGTGAGCGCGACCGCATCCGGCCCCTGCTCGCGCCAGACCGGCAGCAGGCGCTTCTCGATCTCGGCGAAGGCCTCGTCCCAGCTCGCCTCGACGAAGACGCCGTCGCGCTTGATCAGCGGCGTGCGCAGGCGGTCGGGGTCCTCGTGCAGGTCCTTCAGGCTGACGCCCTTGGGGCAGAGGTAGCCATGGCTGAAGACATCGTTCTCGGCGCCGCGGATGGCGATGACCCGGGCGCCCTCGGTCTTCACCTCCAGGCCGCAGCAGGCCTCGCACAGGGGGCAGATGCGGTAGTGGCTTTCGGGCATGGGCGTCTCCGGTTTGGGCCGCCATTCTGTGGCGGTCATCCCAGAAAATCACGTCAAACGGGCGACATGCGCCGGTGGCTGCCCACTTTGCCATGCGCACGACACGGAGCGACAACAAAATGTTTTCCCCGCCCCGCCGTTCGCAGCCGTCATGCCTGGATCCTTCGTCGTCTTCGATTCGCTCGCCCGCCAGCTCATCGAGTGGATTGCGCCCCGGCAGGCCATCGATTTCGGCGCCGGCGCCGGCAAGTTCGGCCGCCTGCTGCGGAGCGCGGCGCCGGGGTGCCGCAGCGTCGCCGTCGAGCCCGAGGCGGCGTATGTGGAGCGCTTCGGCCTGCACGGGCTCTATGACGAGGTGCGCATCCAGACCGCCGCGCAATGGCAGGCGAGCGGCATCAACGAGCGCTTCGACCTCGCCATCCTGGGAGACTGCATCGAGCACATGCCCAAGAGCGTCGGCCTGGACATGCTCAATGCGCTGGCCTACCGGGCGGCCTACACGCTGGTGATCGCGCCGGAATTCCTCGTCCAGGGCAGCGTTGACGGCGTCGACGCCGAGGCCCATGTCTCGGTCTGGAGCGAGCGCGACCTGCACTGGCACGACCTCTGGGCTTTCGACAATTGCCGCTCGATGGGCGTGTTCCTGCTGCGCGGCTACCTGCCGTCCCCGGTGCCGTTGCGGGAGCTGGTTGAGCGGGTCAACACCGTCAACCTGCCGGTGCACGAGTTCCACGACGTGGCCAGTTTCGTACGCCCGGCGCGCCTGCGGCTGGTGGAGCAGCCGCGCGAAGTCGCCTACCGCCCCGCATGAGGCCGCCACCCAAGCCCGTGCTGGCGGCGGGCCGGCCCGAGCAGGACCGCATCTTCGTCAGCCTTGCGGCCTACTGCGACCCGCTGCTCGGCTTCACCATCGCCAGCGCGCTCACCCAGGCGAGCCGGCCCGGGCGCGTCGTGTTCGGCGTGGTCGAGCAGCAAATGCCGCAGGCCTGCATCCGCCTGCCCGAGGCATGGCAGGCGCAGGTGCGCCGCATCCACATCCACCCGCTGGAGGCGCGTGGCCCCTGCTGGGCGCGCGCCATCGCGATGTCGCTCTACCAGGGCGAGCCGTGGTTCTTGCAGATCGACTCGCATATGTGGTTCGAGCCGGGTTGGGATGAGCGCCTGGTCCACTGGGGCGAGCGCTGCGCACTGCGCAATCCGCGCAGCCTGATCAGCACCTATCCCAATGCCTTCACGCTGCGCGACGGCCAGCCGGTCGCCGACATCGCCGGGCCGGAACTGCTCGCCTTCGTCGTGCGCAGCGAGCAACAGTTCCAGCCCGACCACCCGGTGCTGACCTTCGAGGCGGTGCCGGTGGCCGGGCGCGAGCCGTTGCCGGCGCTGCACATCGGCGCGGGCTGCCTGTTCGGGCCGGGCCGCCTGGTCCAGGAACTGCCCTACGACCCCTTCCTCTATTTCCACGGGGAAGAGCAGGCCTTCGCACTGCGGGCCTGGACGCGTGGCTGGGACATCTTCCAAATCCCGCGCATGCCGATCTACCACCAGTACCTCACCGGCAGCCATTCGCCGCGTGCGCTGCACTGGTCGCCCGAACTGGACGCGCAGCGCCAGATCTGCTCGGCCCAGTTCACCGAGGCCGCCAACCGCCGCATGGCCGCGCTGCTGTGGGACGGGGCCGACCTGGGCATCTACGGCCTGGGCAAGGTGCGCAGCCTGGCGGAGTACGCGGCCTTCAGCGGCATCGACTACGCCGCCAGATCCATCGCTCCGAGCGCATACAAGGCCCGCTACGGGTACTGAGCGGGCCTCAGCGGACCGGCGTCAGCCAGCCCTGCAGCTGCCCGAGCACGCGCGCATCGGTCTGCAGGCCCAGATGGCCGAGGGTCGTGATGACGGCGGTGTCGGTGAACGCCAGCCGGCGCGATGCCTCGCGGTGCTGGCCGAGGGCGCTGGCCACAGGCACCAGGCCGTCGCCCAGCCAGCGCGCCGGTGGGCCGCTGGGCTTCTTTGCCGTGGTGGCCGCAATGGCATGGCAAGCCACGCCCGCGGGCAGCGGGATGCGGCTGGCCTTGCCGGCGTCGGCCTCCAGCAGGCTGGCGTGGCGCAGGTCGCGGATGCCGGCGCTGCGCCGTGCCGCGAGCGCGGCGAAGGGGCGGGAGTAGGCGCTGACGGTCAGCAGTTGCTGCACCTGCTGCCCGCCGCGCTCCAGCGGTGCGCCGAGGTGGGGCGTGCCCAGCGTGACGAGGCGTTGCAGGCGCGCGGGCCAGCGCCGCCCCTGGGCCTGGGCGATGGCGCTGCGGGCGAGCAGGCCGCCCATGCTGTGGCCCAGCAGCGTGATCGGGCCGGGCAGCTCGTCCAGCAGCTCGGCCAGCTCGGCGCCATTGCGCCAGATCGCGCGGCCGCTGTTGTAGCGCAGGCCCAGCGGGCGGTAGCCCAGGCGGGCGAGCGCGGCGGGGAAGTCGGCGCCGTCGCGGCGCCACTGGGCCTCGTTCATGCACAGCCCATGCAGCAGGACAAGGGCCGGCCCGGTGGCGCCGTCCACCAGCGGATGCAGGCGCATGGCGGTGGCGAGCGGGTTCCCGCTGGCCTCCAGGTAGTCGCCCAGCACGCCGTTCAGCGCGGCGATGGCCGCGTTGGCCTGCTCGGGACCGGCCTGGCCGAGCAGGGGCGTCAGCGCGTCGAGGGCGAGGTCCAAGCCGCCGCCCACCATCTGCGTCACGCCGCGCACGCCGCGGTAGACGAGGCCGGTCAGGCCGCGCGTGCGCGGGCTCGATGCCGTCAGCGGCAGCCGGGCGATCTCGGCATGCAGGGCCTCGACGAGGTCGGTGATGCCGGTGACGGCCTCGATGGCGAGGCGGCTGGCGCCGCGCAGGTGTTGGGTGGGGGGCATAGGGAGATCATGCGCCGCGCCGCGCCGGGCCGCCCCCTCACATCTGCCGGAACAGATGCGCGCAGCTCTCCGCCACCAGCAGCATCTCGCTGCCGTGCTTGAGCTTGATCTGCATGCGGCCGCGGAAGTCGCGGCTGACGCTGGCGATGGCGTTCACGTTGACCAGCGTGGAACGGTGGATCTGCCAGAACTGCTGCGGGTCGAGCTCGTCGATGAGTTCCTTCAGCGGCTTGCGGATCAGCGCCTCGCCGTCCTTCAGCGCCAGCCGCGTGTACTTGTTGTCGCTCTGGAAGAACATGACCTCGTCGACGGTGATGAGGCGCAGCGTCTGGCCGACCGACGCGTTGATCCAGCGCAGCGGCGCGCGCGCGGCCGATGGCGCCGCCGCAGTCGTGGATGAAGGCCGCGCGCCGAGCTGGTCCAGCACGCCGCCGAGCTGGGCGGGCGCCTGGCCCAGCCGCGCCTTCAGCCGCGAGATGGCCGTGAACAGCCGCGCGCCGGCCAGCGGCTTGAGCAGGTAGTCCACCGCGCCCTGGTCGAAGGCGGCGATGGCGTACTGGTCGTAGGCCGTGACGAAGACGACGTGGGCGCGGCCGTTGACCTGGCGGGCCACGTCGATGCCGGTGGCGCCGGGCATCTCGATGTCGAGGAAGAGGATGTCGGGCCGGTGCCGGTCCAGCAGGCGCAGCGCCTCCAGGCCGTCGGCGGCCTCGCCGACGATGCTGAGCTCGGGCCAGAGCTTGCCGAGCTGCTCGACCAGTTCGCCGCGCAGCGCGGCCTCGTCCTCGGCGACCACCGCGGTCGGTGCGAACAGGCTCATGGCAGCTCCAGCATGAATTCGGTGCGGTCCTCGCTGCTGGTGCACAGCAGCCTGCCGTCCAGCACGGCGAGGCGCTCGCGCAGCGAGGCGAGGTCGGCGTCTTCGTTGCACAGGCCGCCCTGGTCGAAGCCCAGCGTGATGCCGGCGCCCGCCTTCAGCCAGCAGCGCCCGGGCCGGCCCAGGCGCAGCGCGCGCTGCACCAGCGGCAGCAGCAGCATGGGCGGCAGCGGCGTGGCGCCGCGCGAGCCGAGCTCGCAGTCGAACGCCGGGGCGTGGTCGCCCAGGTCGCGCAGCAGGTCGAGGTAGCTGGCGATCAGCTCGGCCTCGCCGCCCAGCGTCGCGCCGGCATCGCGCAGCCGCGGCAGGGCCACGCGCAGGTGGCGGATGAGGCGTTCCAGCCGCGCGCTGGCGCCGGGGTCGCGGCCGGCATAGGCCTGCTCGACGGAGACGAGGGCGTCGAACAGCAGGGCCGGGTCGACCTGGGCCTGCAGGGCGGCCAGGCGCGCAGCCAGCGCGTGGCGGCGCAGCTGGCTGTGCTCGCGCAGCAGGTCCTGGGCGGCCTGGTCCTGGCGGCGGCGCAGGCTGTGGAATTCGAGCATGCCGACGATCATCAGCGCGGGCATGAAGATCCAGAGCGTGTCGCCGATGACGGCGGTCATGCGGAACATCGTGCAGCGGGGCTTGCCGTGCATCTGGGCATAGAGGTCGCACAGCGAGGGCCAGGGCAGGGCGTCGGCCAGCGGATAGATGACGGCCATGGTCAGCGCCGAGCCCAGCAGCGTGGCGGCCACGAGGCGCCGGCGCCGTGCCGGGTGGATGGCGCTGCTGCGCGCGGCCGGCAGCCAGCACAGCAGCAGCACGGCGCAGCTGACCAGGGGCAGGCTCAGGTGGCGGGCCACCACCTCGGGCAGCTGGTGGCCGACGCGCAGCTCCAGCAGCGAGGTCAGGTCGATGGCGCCGAAGAGCAGGGCCGCGCTGACGAAGACCAGGGCCTCGTTCAGGCGCAGCGAGCGCCAGGAGCGCAAGACATGCTTGATCACGTCAAAGCCTCGGCGGGCAGGCGCACGCGGGCGACGACGCCGTGCGGCTGGGTGGCCTCCAGCTCCAGCGCGGCGGCGTCGCCGAAGCGGGCGGCCAGCCGTGCCCGCGTGTTGGCCAGGCCCACGCCGGTGCCGCCGCTGGCCCTGCCGAAGCCCTGGCCGTTGTCGGCCACCTCCACGGTGAGGCCGCCGCCGGCCGCATGGCCGGCGCGGATCTCGATGCGCCCGCCCTCGGGCAGCGGCGAGAGGCCGTGCTTGATGGCGTTCTCGACGAGGGTGGGGAGCACCAGCGTGGGCAGGCGGGCCTCCAGCAGCTCGGGCGGCGCGGCGATGTCGAAGGACAGGCGCTCGCCCATGCGCATCTGCAGGATGGCGAGGTAGTGGCGCACCAGCTCCAGCTCGTCGGCCAGCGTGGACTCGTGGCGGCGCATGCCGGGCAGGGCGGCGCGCAGATAGGCGATCAGGGCCACCAGCATGTCGCGGCCGCGCTCGGGCTGGGTCTCGTACAGGCGTTTGACGTTGGCCAGTGTGTTGAACAGGAAATGGGGCTCGATCTGCGCGTTCAGCGCCGACAGCTGGGCCTCGGTCTGCTGGGTCTTGAGGGCCTCGCGTTCGCGGAACAGCCGCGCCAGCTCGTCGCGGCCCTCGCGCTGGGCGCGGCTGACGCGCAGCAGCGCATAGGCCATGCCGCCCAGCAGGGACCACAGTGCGACGGTGGACACGATCCAGCCGAGCTTGATCTCGTTGCTGGGGTCGTCCATGGTCGCGACCACATAGCGCAGAAAGGTGCCGAGGGCCGCACCCAGGCCGACGGCCAGGGCCTGCACCGACAGCGCGGCGGGCAGCTTCCAGCGCCGCCCGGCCAGCAGGGCCTCGGCCAGGGCCACCGCCAGCAGCAGCGACACGCCGGTCAGCAGGCATTGGCGGCTGAAGCGGACCAGGTCGAAGAGGGCGTCGCGCAGGCCGCCGCTGCCTTCGCCGAACCAGGTCAGTTCACGCGAGATGGCGTAGAGCAGGCAGAAGTAGTAGACGCCCGCCAGCATGCGCAGATTGCAGACGCGGCGAAAGGCTTGCAGCGGGCGGATGTCCTCCATCCGCGGCATTCTCGGCGCGCCGCCGTCCTGCGGGGCGGCATGCGACGAAACCGCCCCTATCCGGCGCCAAGCCGGGTATGGCGGGTTCGCCGCGGCCGTCAGCCGGTGCCGGCCGCGGCGATCAGCGCCTTGAGTTCGCGCTCCGAGGCTGCCGGGTCGCCCAGGTTGATCTCGATGAGGCGGCGCAGATGGGTGATGGACTCCAGGTCGATGCTGCGGCACAGCACGCCGGCATGGCCGTTCTCGACATGGGCCAGCTCGCCGGCCATCGCGATGACGGGGCCGCCCGCGCCGTCGCCCAGCGGCAGCTTGACGAGGCAGGGCATGCCGGCCTGCGGCGCGGGGGCGTCGGGCAGCTGCAGCAGCACGCCCTTCAGCGAGATGTCGACGACCTGGCAGCGCAGCAGCGCCTGCGTCGTGACCAGCTCGGCGCCGGAGGCGAAGGCGACGCGGGCGAATTGGCGACGTTCGGTGCTGATGATGGTCTCCCGAGGGGCGGGCGAGGCGGCTAGACGAAAGGCTCCAGCTCGGAGCCGCCGCTGAAGACGGTGCTGTGCTCGATGGCCTGCTGCAGCCGCTCGGGCGCCAGCGCGGCCAGGCCCATGGCTTCGAGCATGAACCAGGCGGCGCGCAGGAAGGCGACGGTCTCGTCGCGCACGCCGTCGGGCGCCGCGGGCGGCGCCTGCCAGTCTCGGCTGGGCGCCTCGCGCGGCGCGACGACGGCGGGCCGGTGCGCACGCGCGACGCGGGCCAGCAGCTCGCGCGTGTCCACCGTGGTGCTGGGCGCGTCGATCAGGCGCACGAGATCGCCGAGCTGCTGCTCGGCCGCGGCGGCCAGCAGCCGCGCCGCCTGGTCGGCGCCGCCGGCGAGATACAGACCGGCCGCGAGGTCGACGTATTCGAGGGCGGCGGACAGCCGCAGCAGATCGGGGTTGGACGACATGGCGCCTGAGTCTAGTCCACTGCGTCGTGGCCATGGGCCTCCCCCTGCGCCCCGACACGCCTTGGCGGGAGGGCCATGGCCCCGACGCGGCGGACCGGGTTGTGTGGACTGGCAACGGGCGGCCAAACTTCACGCTGCTTTGTTTATGCTGGCCGCCCAAGGCCTGCCCCAAGGAGCGCAAACCATGATCGACCGCCGCCAGCATCTGCAACACCTCGCCGCCCTCGCCACCGCCACGGCCCTGCCCGCCATGGCCGCCGACGACAAGGACGGCACCTACGACCAGGACTCCATCCTGAAGGCCGCCACCGACTTCTTCGGCCAGACCACCGAGGGTCTGGCCAAGGTCATCGAAAAGGCCTTCAAGGAGCAGGGCCGCCCGAACGCCTACATCAAGGGCGAGGAGGCCGGCGCGGCCATCACCGTCGGCCTGCGCTACGGCGACGGCGAGCTGCTGATGAAGGGCGGCGGTGGCGGCCGCGTCTACTGGGCCGGCCCGTCCATCGGCTTCGACCTGGGCGCCAACGCGTCCAAGGTCTTCACGCTGGTCTACCACCTGCCCAATGCCGGCGCCATCTACCAGCGCTTCCCCGGCGTGGACGGCAGCCTTTACTACATCGGCGGCGCCGGCATCAACTACCAGCGCCTGAAGGGCATCACGCTGGCGCCCATCCGCCTGGGCGTGGGCCTGCGCGCGGGCGCGAGCGTGGGCTATATCCACTACCGCCGCGAGAAGACCATCAACCCGTTCTAAGAACCTGTTCACGGCCTCCCCATGGCGCCCGTTGCCCCGCAAAGCCAGTGGCTGCAAGGCGCAAACCGGAGACGGGCTGGGTGCCCGGCGAGGATTTGCAACGCCGCAGACGCTGGCTTTGCGGGGCAACCCGAAGGGCAAGGCATCCCCGGGCCGCACTCTGCGTTGCCCACCTTGGCCAGGCATGAGCCTGGCCGGCGGCGGACGCCTTGATTGCGGCCCGGGGATGCCTTGCGGGCACCATGGGGAGGCCGTGAACAGGTTCGACCATGCGCCGCGTCAAGGACGGCGGCGCACCTCGCCGGCAAGCTCGGCCTTTTGTCGCGCAGTCGAGGCCGCGGAGTCGTAGACTGTTCTTTTATCCAGTATCACGAGGCCGCCGTGAGCGCCATCACCGATCTCCCGCTTCAGGACATCAGCAGCGAAGTCCTCATCGAGAAATACGCCAAGGGCGGCGAGCAGCATGCTGACGAACTGCGCGAACGCGTCGCCCGCGCGCTCGGCGCGGCCGAGAAGCCCGCCGACCGGGCGAAATGGACGGCCGCCTTCCTGGCCGCCCAGCAGCGCGGCTTCGTGCCGGCCGGCCGCATCATGTCGGCCGCCGGCACCGAGCTGTCGGCCACCCTCATCAACTGCTTCGTGCAGCCGGTGGGCGACTCCATCGCGACGCCCGAGGACGGCGTGCCCGGCATCTACACCGCGCTGACCGAGGCCGCCGAGACCATGCGCCGCGGCGGCGGCGTCGGCTATGACTTCAGCCGCATCCGCCCGGCCGGCGCCTGGGTGGGCTCCACGCGCAGCCATGCCTCGGGCCCGATCAGCTATATGCGCGTCTTCGACCGCAGCTGCGAGACGGTGGAGAGCGCCGGCAGCCGCCGCGGCGCGCAGATGGGCGTGCTGCGCTGCGACCACCCCGACATCGAAGCCTTCATCCATGCCAAGGACGAGGGCGACCTGCGCAACTTCAACATCTCCATCGGCGTGACCGACGCCTTCATGGAGGCCGTGCAGGCCGACGGCCTCGTCGAGCTGGCGCACAAGGCCCAGCCCAGCGTCGAGCAGATCGAGGCCGGCGCCTACCAGCGCGGCGACGGCCAATGGGTCTACCGCAAGGTCAAGGCCCGCGCGCTGTGGGACCAGGTCATGCGCTCCACCTACGACCACGCCGAGCCCGGCGTGCTCTTCCTGGACCGCATCAATGCCGACAACAACCTGCACTACTGCGAGACGATTGCGGCGACCAACCCGTGCGTGACGGCCGGCACCTGGACCCTGACCAGCGATGGCCCGCGCCAGGTGGCCGAGCTGATCGGCCGGCCCTTCCATGCCATCGTCGATGGCAAGGCCTACGCCAGCGAGTCGGCGGGCTTCTTCGCCACTGGCGTGAAGCCCGTGCTGCGCCTGAGCACTCGCGAGGGGCATGAGCTGCGCCTGACTGGCGACCACCCGGTGCGCCGAGTGACGCGCAAGACCCGCTACCTGGTCGAAGCCGAATGGGCGCCCGCCGCCGAGTTGAAACCTGGCGATGAATTGATGTTGCACGACCATCGTGCGCTGCAGGGCTGGGAGGGGCCTCGCACCGAATCCGAGGGTTATCTGCTGGGCCTGTTGATCGGCGACGGCACGCTGAAGGCCGACAAGGCCGTGCTGTCCGTCTGGGCACCGGAGCTGAAGGCCGTCGGCAGCGATGTGGGCCATCGGCCGGCGAGCGTCGACAGCGTCATGCGCGCAGCCGAGACGGCCATGCGCACCGCCATTGCCAGCCGTGCGGACTTCAAGGGTTGGCAGCGCCCGATCGGCGGGCGCGGCGAATTCCGTTTGGCGTCCACGGGCCTGCGCGACCTGGCGGCCTCCCTGGGTGCGGCGCCGGGCAACAAGCGCATCACGCCGGCGATGGAGGCGACGTCCTCGGAATTCCATCGCGGGCTGTTGCGCGGATTCTTCGATGCCGATGGTTCCGTGCAAGGCGTACAGGACAAGGGCGTCAGCGTGCGGTTGACGCAAGCCGACCTCGAACAGCTGCAGGTTGTGCAACGCATGCTGGCGCGCCTGGGCATCGCGGCGTCGATCTACCGCGACCGCAAACCCGCCGGGCTGCAACGCATGCCTGACGGCCGAGGTGGCGAGCGCGACTATCAACGCCGAGCTGTGCACGAGCTGGTCATCAGCGGCGACAACCTGCGCCGTTACGCCGAGCAGGTGGGCTTCGAGGACAGCGCCAAGCAAGCGCGGTTGGACGAACTGCTGGGCAGCTACCGGCGTGAGCTCAATCGTGAACGTTTCACGGCCACCGTCGAGGCCATTGAGCCCGATGGGGTCGAGGCCGTCTACGACGTGACCGTCGAGCATGTGCACGCCTTCGACGCCAACGGTCTGTATGTACACAATTGTGCTGAGCAGCCGCTTCCGCCCTACGGCTGCTGCTGCCTCGGCTCCATCGACCTGACCCGTTTCGTGAGCGAACCATTTTCGCCGCAGCCGAGCTTCGATGAGGCCGGCTTTGCCGAAGTCGTCGCCGTGGCCACGCGCATGCTGGACAACGTGCTCGACGTGACGCCCTGGCCGCTGCCCGCGCAGGCCCAGGAGGCCGCCAACAAGCGCCGCGTCGGCCTGGGCTTCACGGGGCTGGGCGACGCCCTCGTCATGCTGAACCTGCGCTACGACACGCAGGCCGCGCGCGACATGGCCAGCCATATCAGCGAGCTGATGCGCGACGCGGCCTATGCGGCGTCCAGCGACCTCGCCGCCGAGCGCGGCAGCTTCCCGCTGTTCAATGCCGACCTGTATCTGTCAGGCGGCAGCTTCGCGTCGCGGCTGCCTCAGGGCCTGAAGGACAGGATCCGCGCCCAGGGCCTGCGCAACTCCCACCTGCTGTCCATCGCGCCCACCGGCACCATCAGCCTGGCCTTCGCCGACAACGCCAGCAATGGCATCGAGCCGGCCTTCTCGTGGACCTACACGCGCAAGAAGCGCCTGCCGCAGGCCGAAGGCGGCGGCTTCAAGGAGTACGCCGTCGAGGACCATGCCTGGCGCCTCTATCGCCATCTGTTCGGCGCCGACGCGCCGTTGAGCGACGCCTTCGTCACCGCGCTGGAGCTGAGCGCGGCCGACCACGCCGCCATGGTCGCGGCCGTCGCGCCCTATATCGACACGTCGATCAGCAAGACCGTCAACGTGCCGGCCGACTACCCCTACGAGGACTTCCAGGATCTCTACGTGCAGGCCTGGGGCGCCAAGCTCAAGGGCCTGGCCACCTACCGGCCCAACAGCGTGCTGGGCTCGGTGCTCAGCGTGACGCCGGAAGTGAAGCAGCCCGAGCCGTTGCGCGCCGAGGTCGACGGCACCAACCAGCGCCTGAAGGTCGAGCGCCTGCCGCAGGCCGTCGTCGCGTCGCTGCGCTGGCCCAGCCGCCCGGAGATGCCCGGCGGCAACCCGGCCTGGAGCTATCTGATCCAGCATCCGCACGGCGACTTCGCCCTCTTCATCGGCGAGCTGCCGCTGGACGGTCCCGACGGCGGCCTGTTCGGCCGCAACCTGCCCTTCGAAGTCTGGGTCAACGGCGCCGAGCAGCCGCGCGGCCTGGCCGCGCTGGCCAAGACGCTGTCGATGGACCTGCGCACCAACGACGCGGCCTGGCTGCGCCTCAAGCTCGACGCGCTCGCCACCGTGGCCGAGGAGCGCGCCTTCGAGATGCCCACGCCGCCCGGCGGAGAGAAGCGTCTCTTCCCCGGCGTCGTCGCCGCGACGGCGGCCGTCATCCGCTGGCGCTGCGAGCAGCTCGGCGCACTGGCCGAGGGCGGCCCCACGCCGGTGGTGGACGCGATGTTCAGCCGCAACGAGCCGCGCACCGGCGTGTCCGGCACGCTGGCCTGGGCCGTCGACGTGGACAACCCGGCCACGAACGAGCAGTTCACGCTGACGCTGAAGGAGGTCGTGCTGCCGACACCCGACGGCGGCACGGTGACGCGCCCCTGCGCGATGGGCTTCTCGGGCAACTACCCCAAGGCGCTGGACGGCCTGGCGCGCCTGTTGTCGCTGGACATGCGCGTGATGGACCCGGGCTGGATCGCGATGAAGCTGCGCAAGCTGCTCAATGTCGGCGAGCCGCTGGGCCACTTCATGGCGCCGGTGCCTTCACTGAACGGCGAACGGCGCCAGCAGGTCTGGCCGTCGACGGTGGCCTATGTGGCGCGGCTCGTCATCCACCGCTACGCGATGCTGGGCATCCTCGACGAAGCCGGCCAGCCGCTGACCGACATGGGCCTGCTGCAGACGCCCGCACCCAAGCTCGCCGCGGCGGTCGGCATGCTGCAGGTGCAGGCCGGCAAGCCCTGCCCGGAGTGCGGCAACGCGACGATGATCCACAAGGACGGCTGCGATTTCTGCACGGCCTGCGGCTATGTGGGGCAGTGCGGATGAGGGTGTGCGGCGTCAGGTAGGGGGTATGTGGGCGCCATTCCGGTCGGCGCCAAGGTCAACGTGGTCAACGCGCTGACCATCCTGGGCAAGCCGCACGGGGGCTCGGGCGGCTGAGGGCTCACCTCAGTTCGTGCCGATCAGCATCCAGCCCGCGTCGGCCTGCCTGCAGGCCGTGAACAGCGACGGGCCGCCCTGGCGCTTCCTGGAATGCACCGTGATGCGCACCTGCCGGCATTCGCCCTGGTTCTTGAGCTGGGGATGGCCCACCACCAGCAGCGTGCCGCTGGCCCCCGACGCCGTGTTCTGCCATTCCAGCGGCTGCGGCGACGCCGGCGCGTAGAGCACCTGTTTCACCGCGTCGAGGTAGAGCCGCAGGTCTTCGTCGTTAAAGTCCTCGACGGGCGAGTTCTTGAGGATCGCGACCCAGCCGGCAGCCGAGGCCATCGGGCTGGCCAGGGTGACGAGCACGGCGATGGCAGCACCGTACATTGGACGTTTGAACATGCAGCATCTCCTGAAGGCCGGGGCCGACCCTGTCGACCTTGACTGTCGCACGAACGCCGCCCGCGTGTGCCCACGGCTGTGGGGTTTGCAGGCCGAGGGCTCGGCGCCATGATGATGCTCGTCGCCCCGCTGGGCGCGATGGCCATGCTGGTCGCCGCCCTCGTGCTGCCCGGCAGCGGCTGGCTGGCACTGGTCTGTGCCGTGGCGCTGGTGGCCGCCGTGCTGTCGGCGGTCCATCATGCCGAGGTCATCGCCCACCGGCTGGGCGAGCCCTTTGGCACGCTGGTGCTGGCGCTCGCCGTCACGGTGATCGAGGTGGCGCTGATCCTTTCGATGATGCTGGCCGGCGGCGGGGACAAGGCCACGCTACCGCGCGACACCATCTTCTCGACGCTGATGATCATCTGCAACGGCGTCGTCGGGCTGTGCCTGCTGATCGGCGGGCTGCGGCACCGGGAGCAGGTGTTTCGCGTCGAGGGGGCCAGCGTCAGCCTCACCACGCTGATGGCGCTGGCGGCCCTGACCCTGGTGCTGCCGCGCTTCACGACCAGCACGCAGACGCCCACGTATTCGCCATCGCAGCTGGCCTTCGCCGCCTCGATGGCGCTGCTGCTGTGGCTGCTGTTCATCTTCGTGCAGACGGTGCGCCACCGCGACTACTTCCTGCCCGCATCGGGCACCGGCAGCGAAGACGCCCACGCCGAGCCGCCGAGCCGGGCCCGGACCTGGCTGAGCCTGGGCCTGCTGCCGCTGGCTCTGGTGTCGGTGGTGGGCCTGGCCAAGGTGCTTTCGCCGCGCATCGAAGCCGTGCTGGCCGACGTCGGCGCACCGCCCGCCGTGCTGGGGATTGCCATCGCCATGCTGGTGTTGCTGCCCGAGACGCTGGCGGCGGTGCTGGCCGCACGGGCCAACCGGCTGCAGATCAGCCTCAACCTCGCCTACGGCTCGGCGCTGGCCAGCATCGGGTTGACCATCCCTGCCGTGGCCGCCGCTTCGCTGCTGCTCGGCCTGCCGCTGGTGTTGGGCGCCGACAGCAAGGAGCTGGTGCTGATGCTGCTGACCTTCCTGGTCTCGACGCTGACGCTGGGCCTGGGGCGCACGCATGCCATGCAGGGAGCGGTCCACCTGGTCATCTTCGCCGCCTATCTTTTCCTGGCGATGGTGCCCTGACGGGCGGCAGCGGCCCGATGCCGGGGCCTGCCTTCAGCGATCGACGGATCGGGCCGTGGCGATGCCTCCTCCCTCGATCAGCCGCTTCAGCCAGGGCCGCAGCGCGAACATCGCCGCGCCGGTGGCCAGGCTGCCCGCAGCCAGCTGCGTGAACAGCGTCGCATAGGCCGCATTGGTCGCCAGTGCCGACCCGTCCACCGGCTGGGCGACGACGCCCGAGAAGTCGCCGGCGAACAGCGACGCCAGCCCCGTCACCAGCATCCAGGCGCCCATCATGACGCCCTGGTATTGCCGCGGCGCCAGCCGCCCGATCATCGCGTAGCCCACCGGCGAGATCAGCAGCTCGCCGGTGGCCTGCAGCACATAGCTGAGGGCGAGCCAGAAGAAGTCGGCGCGGCCGGTGGCCGGGTCGGCGAGCTGGATGCCCAGCGGCAGCGCCAGGAAGCCCAGGCCCATCAGCACGAGGGAGGCGGAGAACTGCATCGGGATGTCCACCGGCCAGCCCTTGGCGCGCCAGCGCGCGAACAGCGCGGCCAGCCAGGGGCCGCCGATGACGATGACGACGGTGTTGATGTTCTGCACCCACTGCGGCGCGACGGGCAGGCCCCAGACGTTCATCCAGACATTGCCCACCGCGTAGAGCTGCAGGCCGCTGGGCGCCATCTGGTAGAGCGACCAGAACACCAGCGACCCCAGCGTCAGCACGAGGTAGGCCTGCATGCGGCGCTGCTCGGCCGGCACCGGGTGGCGCAGCGTCAGCGCCAGCAGCGCCAGGCCGACGGCGCCGCACAGGGCTTTCATGCCGATGGCCGTGTCGCCGGGGTGCTGCAGCAGCCAGGCCAGCACGGGCACGAGGCCGGTCAGCACGGCGATGCCGATGGCGAAGCGGCCCCAGAAATCGGCGCCGCGGCGCTGGGTCAGCGGCGTGTCGCGGTCGGCCAGCGCGCGCCAGAAGAGCAGCGCCACCGCGATGGCGCTGGCATTGCCCAGCGTCGCGAACCAGAACAGCGACGCATAGTCCTCGCCGAGCTGGAACACGCCGGCCACCGTGAAGCCGATGAAGAAGCCGATGTTCATGCCGGCGTAGTTCCACAGGAAGGCGGCCTCGCGGCGGTCGTCCTCGGGCGCGAAGCGCTGCGTCAGCATCATGTTCAGGCAGGTCACGTTCAGGCCGCTGCCGGTCAGGAACAGCGCCATGCCCCAGTAGAGGCCGGCGAGGCTGCCGCCGGCGATGGCGCCGCAGCCCAGCACCTGCAGCAGCATGCCGCCGACGAAGAGGTTGCGGTTGCTCAGGAAACGCCCGCCCAGATAGCCGCCGAACAGGTGCAGGCCGTAGTTGAAGGCGCCGAACAGGCCCGTCATCAGCGCCGCCTGCTCGCTCGTGAAGCCGTGGCGGCGCGTGGCGTAGAGGGTCAGCGTGTACTGCAGCACCGCGAAGCCCAGCGTCGCGAACACCTGCACGATGAAGAGGACGGCCGAGCCTTCCGGCACGCGGTCCCAGTGTTGCTTGATGGATCTCATGGGGCGGCGATTGTGCTGGCGCGAAGGGAGGTTTCGCCTGGGTGTCATCCCGCGGGCCTGGCCTCGGCGATCATCCGGGCCCTCGACAACAGCGCTTCAAGGACAACCGGCGATGACCGACGGCTTCGAACTCGTGCGTGCCTACCTGGCCGCCTATGCGGCACGCGACCTGGCGGCCATCGAGCCGCTGCTGGCCGACGCGGTCACGCTGCGCGACTGGAAGATCCGCGTCGCCGGCAAGGCCGCGGCGCTGGCCGAGACGCGCAGGAACTTCGACGCGGTGAGCACGCTCGACATCGAGGTGCTGGCGCTGTTTGCCCGCGAGCGGGGCGTCGCGGCGGAACTGCGCATCGACGTGGACGGCCGTGACACCCTCCATGTGGTCGACCTGTTCGACCTCGACGCCAGCGGGCGCATCGCCGCGATCCGCGCCTTCATCGGCCGTGGCGACGAAGACGAAGCCGGCACCTGAGCCGGTTCAACGCGGCGCGGCGGCGTCCTTGCCGCCGGGCGCGAAGCTCACGCCGTGGGCGGCCAGGTAGTCGCGGATCAGCCGCCGCACCACCTGCGAGGGCGTCACGTCCTGCTGCGCGCACAGGGTCTCGAAGGCCTTTTTCTTGTCCGGGTCGATCAGCACCGTCAGGCGGGTGGTCTTTTGTTCCATGCCGGCTCCTTATGTTAATAAAATGATAATTGCAAACGCATAAAAATCACATTAGATTCGCGTCGTGACCTTCAGCTTCCTGCACCGCCTCACCGGCAGGCACCGCACGCGGTCGGCCAACCGGCAGCTCGGCGCGGTGCTGGCCTTCGTGGCGGGCGCGGTCAACGCGGGCGGCTTCCTGGCGGTGCGGCGCTACACCTCGCACATGACGGGCGTGATCTCCGGCGTGGCCGACGATCTGGCCGTCGGTGACCTGGCGCTGGCCCTGGCCGGGCTGGCCTCGCTGCTGGCCTTCATGGCCGGCGCGGCCAGCACGGCATTGCTCATCAACTGGGCGCGGCGGCGCCAGATGCACAGCAAATACGCGCTGGCCCTGCTGCTGGAGGCCGGCCTGCTGCTGCTGTTCGGCCTGGTGGGTGCGCACCTGGAGACGCTGGCCCATCTGCTGGTGCCCACGGCCGTGCTGCTGCTGTGCTTCATCATGGGTCTGCAGAACGCCATCGTCACCAAGATCTCGCAGGCCGAGATCCGCACGACCCACATGACCGGCGTCGTGACCGACCTCGGCATCGAGCTCGGCCGCCTGCTGTACTGGAACCGCTCCAGCGCGGCCGACCCGGCCCATTTCGTGCGCGCCAACCGCGACAAGCTCTTCATCCACGGCGTCGTGCTGGGCCTGTTCTTCATCGGCGGCGTCGTCGGCGCGCTGGCCTTCAAGCACTTCGGCTTCACGGCCACGCTGCCCATCGCGCTGCTGCTGGTGCTGATGGCGTCGCCGCCGCTGATCGTCGACCTGCAGCGCGCCTAGTTTTCGTCCTCCTGTTCCCCATGCCCGATACCGCCGACCACCGCGAATTCGTCAAGCCCTTCGTCTACGAGGATCTGGGCACCAAGGCTCTGCATTTCTCGATCTGCGAGATCCAGAGCCGCATGCAGATCCAGCGCCCCCATGCGCTGGACCTGGACTACACGCGCACGATGATGGCCTTCCTGCTGTTCGTGCCGCCGCCGGAGCTGATGGGCATGATCGGGCTGGGCGGCGGGTCGCTGGCCAAGTTCTGCCACCACCACCTGAGCGGCACGCGCATCAAGGTCGTCGAGATCAACCCCCACGTCATCGCGCTGCGCGACCAGTTCCAGGTGCCGCCGGACGATGCCCGCCTGCAGGTCCGCCGCGGCGACGGGGCCGACTTCGTGCGCCAGACCCGCGACCGACTGGACGTGCTGCTGGTGGACGGCTTCGACCACGAGGGCCAGCCGCCCGAGCTGTGCTCGCAGGCCTTCTACGACGACTGCCGCGCGGCGCTGCGCGCGGACGGCATGCTGGTGGCCAATCTGCACACGGCCCATCCCGAGTTCTCGCGGCATGTGGCCCGCATCGAGCGCGCCTTCGACGGCGACGCGCTGTTCGTCGGCGACGGCGAGTGCAGCAACACCATCGCCTTCGCCGGCAGCGGCTTGAGCGCCGGCTCGGCCCGCCCCGGCGTGCTGCGCAAGCCCGGCCCGCTCGACCGCCAGGCCTGGGACGACCTGATGCCCGCGTTCGCGCGGGTCGTCGGCGCGCTGCACGAGCAGCGCAGCGGCGCTCAGGGCCGGACCGACCGGTAGACCCTGCGCCGCTCCGGCCGGCTCAGCACCAGCTGCCACAACTGGCCCTGGCGCGAGCGGAAGAAGCCCGCGCAGCTCAGCAGGTAGTAGCGGAACATGCGGCGCAGGCCCTCGTCGTAGCGGGCGCTGAGGCGCGGCCACGCGGCCTCCAGGCGCTCGGCCCAGCACATCAGCGTGCGGTCGTAGTCGGGGCCGAAGTTGTGCCAGTCCTCGACGATGAGGCGGCCTTCCATGGCCCCGGCCAGTTCGGCCGGCGAGGGCAGCTTGCCGTTGGGGAAGATGTAGCGCTCGATCCACGGGTCGGTGTGCGGCGCGCGCCGGTCCACGCCGATGGTGTGCAGCAGGAAGAGCCCGTCGGGCGCGAGCAGGCGCCGCACGCTGTCGAAGTAGGTCGCGTAGTTCTTCAGCCCGACATGCTCGAACATGCCGACGGAGACGATCTTGTCGAAGCGGCCCTGCAGCGCGCGGTAGTCCTGCAGCAGCAGCGTGACGGGCAGGCCCTCGCAGCGCGCCTGGGCCAGCGCCAGCTGCTCGCGGCTGACGGTGATGCCGGTCACGCGCACGCCGTGGCGCTCGGCGGCCCAGCGCGCCAGGCCGCCCCAGCCGCAGCCGATGTCCAGCAGCGTCTCGCCGGGCTGCAGTTCCAGCTTGCGGCAGATCATCGCCAGCTTGTGCTGCTGGGCCTGCTCCAGGTCGGCGGCATGCTGCCAGTAGGCGCAGGAATAGATCATGCGCGAGTCCAGCATGGCCTCGAAGACATCGTTGCCGGCGTCGTAGTGGCGCTCGCCGACCTGGTGGGCGCGCGCGGTGCTCTGCAGGTTGAACAGACGCTGGCGCAGGCTTTCGGCGAGGAGCCTGAGCCGCGCGCGGCCGGGCGCGGTGCGGTCGAGGTCGGCGCGCAGCAGGCGCTCGAACAGCTGGTCCAGGCGCTCGCAGTCCCAGTCGCCGTCGACATAGGCCTCGCCCGCGCCCAGCGACCACTGCGTCAGCAGCCGGCGGTACAGGCGCGGGTCGTGCACGTGCATGTCCCAGGGCCGCGTGCCGTTGAAGCGCACATCGGCCCGCGCCAGCAGCTCACGCAGGATGGCGGGCGGGGCGGCGTCGACGGCGGGCACGGACGGCATGCGAGGGCATTCAACGGCGAACCGCCAGTGTGCCTGCGACGGCGGAAAAAGCAGCACGACGGTGCCGCCATGTGTCAGGCCTGACGCTTCCGTGAAGAAGTCCAAAGCGGTGTAAAGGCTGGCGAAAACCGCCCTTCTTTTTGAAGCACCGGCCGCGGCTGCCGATAGCCATGATGACCACCCCTGTTAAGCGTCTTGAGGTGAAAGCATGAGCACGATCAGCAGTTTGAGCAGCAATGTCGCGGTGTACACGCCGACGGCGTCCCAGGTCAGCAGCGCCACGGACCCCGACGGCGATGGCGACAACGACGGCGGTCGCGTCCACCACGGCCACCGCGGCGAAGGCCCCGGCGGCGGCATGGCTCAGCAGCTGCTGGCGGCCCTGCAGAGCCTGGGCCTGACCGTGCCGAACAGTTCGTCCTCCGGCAGCTCGTCGTCTTCGTCGAACGGCGCTTCGACGGACGCCAAAAGCACCGCGTCGCTGCGCAAGGACATGCACGAGTTCATGCACCAGCTTTTCGACGCGGCCCGCCAAGCCGAGGGCAGCAGCACGACGACGCCGACCAGCGGCGACGCCGGCAGGAACGGTTTCGCCCAGGGCCTGGCCGCGGTGCTGTCCGAGGTCAGCAGCGGCAACACGCCCAGCGGCCTGCAGTCGGCCTTCGACCAGCTGAAGTCGGACCTGGGCGCGAGCAGCAACTCGTCCAGCAGCTCGGCCACGCTGCAGGCGCTGCTGACCCAGCTGCAGAGCAATATCGGCTACAGCGGCACGCCGGAGACGTCCGGCGTTGTCGTGAACACCGTCGCTTAGAACGAGGCCCAGTCCTCGTCGGCAGCGGCCGTCGCCCGGGGCGCGCTTGCTGCCGGGGCGGCGGCGCGCACCGTCTTGCGAGCGGGTGCTGGCGGCGGCGTCGACGGCCGGATGGGCTTCGCCGCCACGGCGGGTTTCGGCTGGTGCGCATTTTCGAGCTTGAACACGGCCACCGTCTCGGCTAGCGCCTGGGCCTGGTGCCGCAGGCTCTCGGCCGCGGCGGCGCTTTCCTCCACCAGCGCGGCGTTCTGCTGCGTGACCTGGTCGAGCTGGTTCACGGCCTCGCCGATCTGGGCGATGCCCTTGCTCTGCTCGCCGCTGGCGGCGCTGATCTCGTTGATGAGGTCGGCCACGCGGCGCACCTGGTTCACCACGTCGCCCATGGTCTGGCCGGCCTCGCCGACGAGGGTGTTGCCAGCCTCCACGCGCTCGACGCTGGCGCCGATCAGGCTCTTGATCTCGCGCGCCGCCTCGGCGCTGCGCTGGGCCAGGGCCCGCACCTCGCCGGCCACGACGGCGAAGCCGCGGCCCTGCTCGCCCGCACGGGCGGCCTCGACGGCCGCGTTCAGCGCCAGGATATTGGTCTGGAAGGCGATGCCGTCGATGGTGCCGATGATGTCGCCGATCTTCTTGGAGCTGGTGGTGATCTGCTCCATCGTGTCGACCATCTGGCCCATCACCTGGCCGCCGCTCTCGGCGACGCGCGCGGCGCTGGCGGCCAGCTGGGCGGCCTGGCGGGCCGTGTCGTCGTTCTGCCTGACGGTGGCGCCCAGTTCCTCCATGGACGCGGCGGTCTGCTGCAGATTGCTGGCCTGCTGCTCGGTGCGCTGGCTGAGATCGGCATTGCCCTGGGCGATCTGGCCGCTGGCCGTGGCCACGCCGTCGGCATTGCCGCGCACCGTGCCGACGATGCCCACCAGCGCATCGTTCATGCGCTGCAGCGCGGCCAGCAGCTGGCCGGCCTCGTCCCGGCGGTCGGTCGCCAGCTGCAGGCGCAGGTCGCCGCCGGCCACGGTCTCGGCCGCGTGAAGCGCCTGCGCGATGGGCGTGACGACGGAGCGCGTGATCAGCAGCGCGAGCACGGCGCCGAGCGCGATGGCGGCGCCCGCCAGCACGAGGACGACGATGCCGGCGAAGTGGACGAGATCGTCAGCCGTCTTCGCGGCCGTCTGCATCAGCTCCTTCTGGAAGCCGATCAGCGTGTCGAGCGCGCCGGTCATCCTCTCGCGCGCCTGGCGGGCCTCGCCCACCAGCAGGTCGCGCGCCTTCTCGCCATCGCCGGCGCGGCGCAGCGCGATGACGCGGTCGGTGGCCGCGGCGTAGGCCTCGCGGGCCTGGCCGATCTCCTTGAGCATCACGCGTGCCTTGTCGATCGTGATGATCGCGTCCAGGCTTTTGATGATGTCGAGATTGCGGCGGCGCAGTTCGGCGATCTGCTCGACCTCGCGCTTGATGGCGGCCTCGTCGGCGGCCAGCACGATGTCCCGGGCGGCCATCGAGATGGTGTTGACGTTGTTCTTGAACTGCCCCAGCTTTTCAACCTTGACCATGCGGTCGTTCACCATCAGGTCGAGGTCGGCGTTGATGCGCCCCAGCGTGCTGCGTGCGTAGACGGCCAGCACCACGCTGAAGGCAATGCAGATGGCGAAGGCCAGGCCCAGGCGGCGGCCTATGCGTAGATGGGTCAGCAGATTCATTTGGGCTCCCTTGCCGCCGAGTTGATGAGGGTGTTTCGGCGATGCGGCATCTTGCAGCGACACGGCCCGCGTGTGCGAAAGTCCGTGCCATCGATTTGATTTAGCTCAGACCGGGTTCGTGAAGGAAGGCCGGTCTGCGCGCGGGAGGCGATGCATGGCCGATCAAGCGGGGATGAGCGAGCGGGTGCTGGCCCTGGTGAGCCAGCCGCCGGAGCCTGGCTGCCTGCCCAGCCCGCGGCCGGCCGACGCGGCGGCGCAGGCCATCGAGGCCGCCGCCGGCAAGGCGGCGCTGGCCGCCGGCGCGCTGGCGCTGCCGCCGGGCCCGCTGGGCTGGGCCACCATCGCGCCGGAGATGCTGGCCGTCTGGCATATCCAGCGCCAGCTCGTCGCCGACATCGCCGCGCTGTACGGCCGCAGCGCCGAGCTCGGCCCGGCGCAGATGCTGTGGTGCCTGTTCCGCCACACGGCCGCCCAGGCGCTGCGCGACCTGTCGGTGCGCGTCGGCGAGCGCGTCATCGTGCGGCCGGCGACCCAGGCCCTGCTGCAGCGCGCGGCCGGCGCCATCGGCCTGCAGCTGGGCAAGCAGGCCGCGGGCCGGGCGCTGTCGCGCTGGCTGCCGGTGGTCGGCGCGGCCGGCGTGGGCGCCTATGCCTGGTGGGACACGCGCCAGGTCGGCCGCGCGGCGCTGGCGCTGTTCGAGCGCGAGCAGGTGATCGACAACCCTGCTTGATTCGTCACGGTGGGCTGACAAACTCGGCCCGATGCAGCTGCCCACCATCCTCGACATCGAAGCCTCTGGCTTCGGCCGCGGCAGCTATCCGATCGAGGTCGGCTTCGTCGCCGGCGACGGCACGCTGTTCTGCGGCCTGGTGCGCCCCGAGCCCGACTGGCTGCACTGGGACGAGGCCGCCGAGGCCCTGCATGGCATCAGCCGCGAGCTGCTGCTGAAGAACGGCCGCCCGGTGCGCTGGATGGCCGAGCAGATCAACCGGCGCCTGCAGGGCCAGACGGTCTACTGCGACGGCTGGGGCCTGGACTACCCCTGGATGGCGCGGCTCTACGACGCGGCCGGCCTGCAGCCCAGCTTCCGGCTGGACGACCTGCGCCGCCTGCTCAGCGAGACCGAGGCGCTGCGCTGGCGCGGCGTCACCGAGGCCGTGCGCCGGCGCCAGCAGCTGACCCGACACCGCGCCAGCAGCGATGCGCGCGTGCTGCAGCTGGCGCTGGAAGAGATCAAGAACGGCGTGACCGCCTGATCGCCTAATCGCCGATCTCGCCGCCCTGGAAGCGCCCGCGGCCGGCGCGCTTGGCCGCGTAGAGGTGGGCGTCGGCGCCGGCGACCAGGGCCTCCAGGCTGCTGCCGCCCGGCGCCACGCAGTAGCCGATGCTGACGCCGATCTCCAGCACCATATCGCCGATGTGATAGGGCGTCGAGAGCGCCTGCAGCAGCTTGGCCGCCACGGTGGCTGCGTCGCCGGCGCTGCCCAGCTGGGGCAGCAGCACGGCGAACTCGTCGCCGCCCAGGCGCGCGACGAGGTCGCCCGGGCGCAGCGCATGGCGCATGCGCAGGGCCACGGCCTTCAGCAGCGCGTCCCCGGCCGGATGGCCGTGCTGGTCGTTGACGGGCTTGAACTTGTCGAGGTCGAGGTAGAGCAGGGCCAGGCGCCGGCCCGGCGGCGCGGCGAGCAGGCGGCGCGCGCTCTCCTCGAAGCCGACGCGGTTGAGCAGCTGGGTCAGCCCGTCGGTCTGCGAGGCCAGGCGCAGCCGCGCCTCTTCCTGGCGCGCCTCGGTCACGTCGACCTCGATGCCGATGACGCCTTCGATCTGGCCGCTCTGCACGCGCAGCGGCGCGTACTGCACGTCGAAGCTGCGGCCGTCGCGCCCGCCGTCGTCGACGAGGTCGAGGTGGCGCGTCTCGCCGGCCAGGGCCGCCGCGATCAGCGGCGCGCGGGCGGCATGGTCCCGCGGGCCGAAGAGCTCGGCCAGCGGCCGGCCCACCCAGTCCTGCAGCGCGATGCCGCGCTGCTGCTCGAAGGCGGCGTTGAAGAAGATGACGCGGCCCGCGGTGTCGCCGACGAGGAACTGCGCGCGCGCCGTGTGCGCGACGGCCAGCAGCATGGCCTCGCTGCGCTCGCGCTCGCGCTGGGCGCGCGCCTGCGCGGACACGTCGCGCATGATGACCGACACGGTTTCGATGCGGCCGCGCACGTCGCGGTGGGCCAGCACCGTGCAGTCCACCGGCAGGCCGTCGGCACCGGCCTGGACCCGGGTGCGGCCCTGCCAGTGGCCGTCGCGCATCACGGCGGGCAGCACATGCTGCCGATAGGCCTGGACCTGCTCGGCCGACAGGAAATGCTCGATGCGGATGCCGTCCAGCGCGGCGCCGGGCGCGATGCCCAAGAGCCGGCGCGCGACCGGGTTCATATAGCTGACGTCGCCGTTGGCGCGGGCCTGGCAGACGATGTCGGGCGTCATGTCGAAGATGGCGGCCAGGGTCCGGTAGGCCCTTTCCTGCTCGCCGCGCTCGGTCACGTCCTCGACCGTGCCGGCCTGGCCGGCGACCCGTCCGCCGATGACGAGGGGCGCCGTGCGCACGGCGATCCAGCGGATGCGGCCGTCGCTGCCGCGCTTCATCTTGCGCACCATGTCGATGGGCTCGCCGCTGGCCATGTGGTGCTTCCAGCGCTGGATCAGCATGTCGCGCTGCTCGGGCGGGACGAGCTGGGTCCAGCCCCAGGCGATGTCCTCGCGCCGCATGCCGTGCACGCGCAGATAGCTGTCGTTCACGTAGACGACGCGGCCGGTCTCGTCGCAGCGGAACAGGCCCAGCGGCATCGCGTTGCTGGTGGCCTGCAGCGTCGCGTCGCGCAGCCGGGCCGCGCGCTGCAGCCGGCCCAGCCAGCGCGCCAGCAGGGCCAGGCCCAGGCTCAGCAGCAGGGCGCCGGCCAGCAGCAGGCTGCGCTGCTGGCGGTGGGTTGCGAGGGCGGCGTCCTCGGTGTCGGACAGCAGCAGCTTGACGCCGAAGTCGCCCAGCGTCACATAGGCGCCGATGCGCGCGCGCCGGTCCGTCACGGAGCCGTTGGTGCTGAAGAAGCCCGCCTTGCCGCCGAGCTCCTGGCGAAAGCTCGGCAGCTCGCCGAACAGGTTGCGCCCGATGAAGCCGGGCACCGCCGGCCGCCGCGACAGCACGACGCCGTCGGTGCGCAGCAGCACCAGGGCGGCCAGCGGCTGCGGCGCGAGCGGCGCCAGCATCGCATGCAGGCGCTGCAGGTCGACGACGGCGAGCACGTAGTCGTAGTCGCCCAGCGGGCGGGACAGGCGCATCAGCAGCGGCAGGCGCGGGTGGCCGTCGTCCAGCCTGCCGCCGAGCGCCAGCGGCTGGCCGAGCGTGACGCCCTCGGGCACGATGCCGTCCACCTGGGCGAAGGCGGGGCTGCCTTCGATGCTGGCGCCGTCGGCAGCGCCGCCGCGCTGCAGGCGGCGGATCTTGCCGGTGCGGGCCACCAGCATCACGTCGACGAGCTGGCCGGAGCCGGCGCGCACGTCATCGGCGAGCTGCACGAGCGAGGGGTCGTCCAGCGGGTCGCCGCCGCCATGCGCGCTCAGCAGCCAGAGGTCGACGACGCGCAGCGCGCCGTCGGCCTGGCGCAACACCGGCTCGGTCCGCATCGCGATGGCGCGCACGGCGGTGGCGAGGGCCTGGTTCTGCTGCGCGCGCAACTCGCCCGGCCAGGCGACGACATACCAGGCCACCAGCGCCCAGATCGTCAGGATGACCGAGCCGAAGGCCAGGGCTGGCGCCAGCAGCAGGGCCCGGTCGCGCCAGCGCGCGCGCCGCGCGTGCCGCTGCTGGGCGGCCTCGGTGGGCGTCGGGGTGGGCGTGGCGGGCTCGCTCATCGGCTGGGCCTTGGGGCGCGGTTCATTGTGCAGCGCTGCCGGTGGCCGGGCGAGCCGGGTTCAGGTGGTGGAGGAGAACAGCGCGGCATGCTGTTCGCGCAGCAGCTGCTTCTGCACCTTGCCCATCGCGTTGCGCGGCAGTTCGGCCGCGACGAGGATGCGCTTGGGCACCTTGAAGCCGGCGATGCGCTCCTTCAGCGCCGCGATCAGCGCGGCCGGGTCGGGCTGGCCGCGGGGCGTGATGACGGCGACGACGGCCTCGCCGAAATCCGGGTGCGGCACACCGATGACGGCCGACTCGCCGACGCCCGGCAGCTCGTTCAGGAAGCCCTCGACCTCGGCCGGGTAGACGTTGAAGCCGCCGCTGATGATGAGGTCCCTGCTGCGGCCGATCAGCGTCAGATAGCCGGCTTCGTCCAGGCGGCCGACGTCGCCGGTCCTGAACCAGCCATCGGCCGTGAACTCCTCGGCCGTCTTCTGCGGCATCTGCCAGTAGCCGCCGAAGACGCTGGGGCCGCGCACCTGCACGCCGCCGATCTCGCCGCCGGCGCAGGCCCGGCCGTCGTCGCCGACGATGCGCAGGCCCACGCCGGGCAGCGGCCGGCCCACGGTGCCGGGCCGGCGCGGGCCGTCCTCGGGGCGGCAGGGGTTGGAGGTCAGCATCAGCGTCTCGCTCATGCCGTAGCGCTCCAGGATCTGGTGGCCGGTGCGGGCCTGCCACCCGTGCCAGGTCTCGGCCAGCAGCGGCGCCGAGCCGCTGATGAAGAGGCGCATGCGGCCGCAGTCCAGCGGCTTTTCCTGCAGCAGCCGCGTGTACAGCGTGGGCACGCCCATGAAGACCGTGACCTCGGGCAGGCGGCGCGCGACGGCGGCGGCGTCGAACTTGTCGAACCACAGCATGCGGCTGCCGTTCAGCAGCGCGCCGTGCGAGGCGACGAAGAGGCCGTGCACATGGAAGATGGGCAGGGCGTGCAGCAGCACGTCATCGGGCTGCCAGGCCCAGTAGGCCTTCAGCGTCTGCGCGTTGCTCAGCAGGTTGCCGTGGCTCAGCATCGCGCCCTTGCTGCGCCCGGTCGTGCCGCTGGTGTAGAGGATGGCGGCGAGGTCGCCCGCCTCGCGCGCCACCGGCCCGTGGACATCGCTCATCTGCGAGGCGCGGTCCAGCAGCGTGCCGCTGCGGTCGTCGTTCAGCGTGAAGACCCAGCGCACGCCACGCTGGAAGGCCAGCTTGCTGACCCAGCCGAAGTTGCGGCCGGCGCACACCAGCACGCCGGGCGCCGCGTCCTGGATGAAGTGCTCCAGTTCGCTGGCCTGGTAGGCCGGGTTCAGCGGCAGGTAGACGAGGCCGGCGCGCAGCACGGCGAGGTAGAGCAGCAGGCCCTCGACGCTCTTGTCCGCATGCACGGCGACGCGGCTGCCGGCGGGCAGGTCCAGCCGTGCGAGCCAGTTCGCCATCATGGCGCTGCCGCGTTCGAGGTCGCGCCAGCGGTAGCGCGCGCCGTCGGCGTCGATGGCGGTCGAGTCCAGGTCGGCCGGGAAGCCGGCGCGCAGGGCGGTGTAGAGGTTCATGGCCGCGCGATTATCGAAGCCACCGCAGCCGCCCGCGGGCCGAGCGCCGGGCCGCTCCCAAGCCGGCCCGCCTGGGGCGCTGCTGGCCGCGCACGCGTTCAGCGGCGCGGCCGGACGAGGGGCCTCAGTTCGGCTCCGGCAGCTTGAGCCAGCGCTGCAGCCGCGTGCGCAGCGCGACGAAGTCCAGCGGCTTGGTCAGATGCTCGTCCATGCCGGCTTCCAGGCTGGCGGCCACGTCGGCGTCCAGCGCGTGGGCGGTGAGGGCCAGGATGGGGAAGCTGGGCAGCTTGCCCTCGCGCTGCTGGGCGCGCAGGCGGCGGGCGCATTCCAGGCCGTCCATGCCGGGCATCTGGATGTCCATCAGCACGAGGTCGGGGGCGGTGTCGGCGCAGGCGCTCAGGGCCTCGATGCCGTTCCTGGCCAGGCGGGCCTGCACGCCCATCAGCGCCAGGAACTCCAGCGCGACGACCTGGTTGATGTGGTTGTCCTCGACGAGCAGGACCAGGGGCTGGTGGCTGCCAGCGGACGGGTTGCTGCCGCCCGCGTCCGGCGTGCCGGCCTCCGTGCCGTCCTGGGTGGTACTGAGCCAGATCCGCGCATGCATCGGCGCCCCGGAAGGCTGCCTCGACTTGTCCATCCCCATGTCCTCGTTCAGATTGTTGTTATAGGCCTTCGACAGGCGCGAGCCATGTTGCCGCAGAGCGGGCGCGGGCGCAACCGAGAGCCCGACGAACACGGTGCGGTTTGGCCATTTTTTTGGACCCTGGACCGGCAGCCATCGACCCGGCCGTGCTGACAGTTTTCGTCATCCCGCCTCCCTACACTGCTCGCCTTTGTCGTTTTGACCCCCACCATGTCGTCTGATGGTCTGATCCGCATCCGGGGCGCCCGGCAGCACAACCTCAAGAACCTCGACCTCGACCTGCGCACGGCCGAGCTGACCGTCGTCACCGGGCCGAGCGGCTCGGGCAAGTCCAGCCTGGTCTTCGACACCCTCTACGCCGAGGGCCAGCGCCGCTATGTCGAGACCTTCTCGGCCTATGCGCGCCAGTTCCTGGACCGCATGGACCGCCCCGCCGTCGACAAGGTGGACGGCGTGCCGCCGGCCATCGCCATCGACCAGACCAACCCGGTGCGCACCAGCCGCTCCACGGTCGGCACGATGACGGAGCTGAACGACCACCTGAAGCTGCTCTACGCCCGCGCGGCCGAGCTCTTCGACCGCAAGACGGCGCTGCCGGTCAGGCACGACACGGCGCAGAGCATTTATGCGGAGCTGATGGCGCGGGCCGAGGCGGCGGCCGACCCCAGAATGGTGCTGACATTTCCGGTCGAGCTGCCGGCCAACACGACGGCCGAGCAGGTCGAGCAATGGCTGGCGGCCAGCGGCTTCACGCGCGTGCAGGGCGAGCGGGTGGTCGAAAGTAAAAAAGTGCTGGACGTCGTGGCCGACCGCTTTCGCATGCTGGGAGCGGACAGGCAGCGCGCGATGGAGGCCATCGAGCTCTGCCTGAAGCGCGGCGCGGGGCGGGTGAATGTTCACGTCGGCGACGACGGCGCCACACTCTGGCGCTTCTCGACCGGCCTGCACTGTCCCGAAAGCGACATCCGCTACGCCGACCCGCAGCCGGCGCTGTTCTCGTTCAATTCCGCCTTCGGCGCCTGCGAGGCCTGCCGCGGCTTCGGCCGCGTCATCGGCGTGGACCTCGGCCTCGTCATCCCCGACGAGCGCAAGACGCTGCGCAACGGCGCCATCAAGCCGCTGCAGACGCCGGCCTGGAAGGACTGCCAGGAAGACCTGCTGCGCTATGCCGGCGAGGCCGGCATCCCGCGCGACACGCCGTGGAAGGACTTGTCGGCGGCCCACCGCGAATGGGTCATCAACGGCACGCCGAACTGGAACGGCAACTGGAACAAGCAGTGGTACGGGGTCAGGCGCTTCTTCGACTACCTGGAGAGCAAGGCCTACAAGATGCACATCCGCGTGCTCTTGTCCAAATACCGCAGCTACACCGAGTGCCCCAGCTGCCGCGGCGCGCGGCTGAAGACCGAGGCGCTGCTGTGGCGCGTCGGCAGCAAGGCGCTGGCCGATGCGGCGCTGCCGGCCGCGCAGCGCTTCCTGCCGGTCGGCGTGGACTGGTCGCGCGAGCAGCTCGAAACGCTGCCGGGCCTGAGCCTGCACGACCTGATGCAGCTGCCGATCGCCAGGCTGCGCGACTTTGTCGACGCGCTGCAGCTGCCCAGTTCGATGCTGGACGAGGCGCTGAAGCTGCTGCTGGACGAGATCCGCCACCGCAGCCGCTATCTCTGCGACGTGGGCCTGGGCTACCTCACGCTGGACCGCCAGAGCCGCACGCTGTCCGGCGGCGAGGTGCAGCGCATCAACCTCACCACGGCGCTGGGCACGAGCCTCGTCAACACGCTGTTCGTGCTGGACGAGCCCAGCATCGGCCTGCATCCGCGCGACATGGGCCGCATCGTGCAGGCCATGCAGAGGCTGCGCGACGCGGGCAACACGCTGGTCGTCGTCGAGCACGACCCGGCCGTCATGCTGGCCGCCGACCGGCTGATCGACATGGGCCCCGGCCCCGGCGAGCGCGGCGGCCAGATCGTCTTCGACGGCACGCCCGAGACCATCCGCGCGGCCGACACGCTGACCGGCGCCTACCTCGGTGCGCGCAAGCATGTCGGCATGGGCCTGAAGCGCCTGGTGGACGAGAGCACGCCCAGGCTCATCCTCGAAGGCGTGCGCGAGCACAACCTGAAGGACGTGTCCGTCGAGTTCCCGCTGCAGCGCATGGTGGTCGTGACGGGCGTGTCCGGCTCCGGCAAGAGCACGCTGATGCAGGACGTGCTCTACCCGGCCCTGGCCCGCCAGTTCGGCAAGGCCACCGAGACGCCGGGCGCGCACGAAAGGCTGCTCGGCGCCGACCACCTCGCCGACGCCGTCTTCGTCGACCAGTCGCCGATCGGCAAGACGGCCCGCTCCAACCCGGCCAGCTACGTCGGCGCCTTCGACGAGATCCGCAAGCTCTTCGCCGTCGCGCCGCTGGCCGTCGAGCGCAGCTACAGCGCCGGCATGTTCAGCTTCAACGCCGGCGACGGCCGCTGCCCGACCTGCGGCGGCTCGGGCTTCGAGCATGTCGAGATGCAGTTCCTCAGCGACGTCTACCTGCGCTGCCCGGACTGCGACGGCAAGCGCTTCCGCGCCGAAATGCTGGACGTGAAGCTCGCGCTGAAGGATCGCGACCTCAGCGTGTCCGACGTGCTGGAACTGACGGTCGCCGAGGCTGTGAATCTCTTCAGCGACTACCGCGCGGTGGTGGCCAAGCTGCAACCCATCGTCGACGTCGGCCTGGAGTATGTGAAGCTGGGCCAGCCCGTGCCCACGCTGTCCGGCGGCGAGGCCCAGCGCCTCAAACTCGCCGGCTTCCTGGCCGAGGCGGCGAGCAACCCGCGCTTCGGTGTGGCCAAGAAGGGCACGCTCTTCCTGTTCGACGAGCCGACCACCGGCCTGCACTTCGACGACATCGCCAAGCTGATGCGCGCGATGCGCAAGCTGCTGTCGGCCGGCCACTCGCTGATCCTCATCGAGCACAATCTCGACGTGATCCGCGCGGCCGACTGGCTGATCGACCTCGGCCCCGAGGGTGGCGAGGATGGCGGCGAGCTGGTCTGCACCGGCACGCCCGAGGACGTGGCCCGGCACGCCACATCGCACACCGCCGCCGCGCTGCGCGACTACGCGCTGCACATGGACCGCCCCGCCGTGGCCGTGGAGGAGGGCCGGCCGCTGCAGCAGCTCATCAAGACACGCCGCGCGGCCGACGAGGCGATCAAGATCGTCAACGCCCGCGAGCACAACCTCAAGGGGCTCAACGTCGAGATCCCGCGCGGCAAGTTCAATGTCGTGACCGGTGTGTCGGGCTCGGGCAAGTCCACGCTGGCCTTCGACATCCTGTTCAACGAAGGCCAGCGCCGCTATCTCGAATCGCTGAACGCCTATGCGCGCAGCATCGTGCAGCCGGCCGGCCGGCCCGAGGTGGATGCGGTCTGGGGCATCCCGCCGACGGTCGCCATCGAGCAGCGCCTGAGCCGCGGCGGCCGCAAGAGCACGGTCGCGACGACGACCGAGGTCTGGCATTTCCTGCGCCTGCTCTACGTGAAGCTGGGCGTGCAGCACTGCGTCAACGACGGCGCGCCGGTGCGGCCGCAGAGTGTCGAGTCGATTGCCGCGCAGCTGATGCGCGACTACCGCGGCCAGCATGTCGGCCTGCTCGCGCCGCTGGTCGTCAACCGCAAGGGCGTCTACACCGACCTCGCCAAATGGGCCAAGGGCCGCGGCCACACGCATCTGCGCGTGGACGGCGAGTTCCTGCCCACGTCGCCCTGGCCGCGGCTGGACCGCTTCAAGGAGCACACGCTGGAGCTGCCGGTCGGCGACCTCGTCATCGCGGCCGAACGCGAGGCCGAGCTGCGCGAGCTGCTGGCCAAGGCCCTGGACGCCGGCAAGGGCGTGCTGCATCTGCTCAGCCCCCTGGATGGCTTGAGCGTCGAAGGCGGCGCGACCGGTGCCGGCGTCGGCAGCGTCAAGGTGTTCTCGACCAAGCGCGCCTGCCCGGTCTGCGGCACCAGCTACCCCGAGCTGGACCCGCGGCTGTTCTCCTACAACTCCAAGCACGGCTGGTGCAGGAGCTGCGTCGGTACCGGCCTGCAACTGACGCGCGAGCAGCGCAAGGCGCTGGACGACAGCGTGCAGGACGACGACAACCGCGGCCGTGAGCGGAGCTTCCCCGCGGAAGAGGCCGAGGTCGAGGGCCTGACCGATGCGCCCTGCCAGGACTGCCACGGCACGCGGCTGAACCCCACGGCGCGCTCCGTCGAGTTCGAGGCGAAGGGCATCGGCGACGTCGCCGCCTGGAGCGTCGGCCAGGCGCGCGAATGGGTGCAGGGCCTGCATCTCGAAGGCCGTGATGCCGACATCGCCCGCGACGTCGTCAGCGAAATCCTCGGCCGGCTGGAGTTCCTCGAAGAGGTCGGCCTGGGCTATCTGACGCTGGACCGCGCCGCGCCCACGCTGTCGGGCGGCGAGGCCCAGCGCATCCGGCTGGCTGCGCAGCTCGGCAGCAATCTGCAGGGCGTCTGCTATGTGCTGGACGAGCCCACCATCGGCCTGCATCCGCGCGACAACCAGATCCTGCTGAAGGCCCTGTCCACGCTGGGCGACAAGGGCAACACGCTGGTCGTCGTCGAGCACGACGAGGACACCATCCGCCGCGCCGACCACATCATCGACATCGGCCCCGGCGCCGGCAAACGTGGCGGCCGCGTCGTGGCCGAGGGCACGGCGGCACAGCTCGCGTTGCAGCCGGAATCGACGACCGGCCGCATGCTGGCCAGGCCGCTGATCCACCCGCTGCAGGCGCGCCGTCCGGTCGAGGCCGACGCGCCCAAGCTGACCGTGCTGAACGCGGCCCTGCACAACCTCAAGGCCGTGACGGTCGACGTGCCGCTGCACCGCCTCGTCGCGGTGACCGGCGTGTCGGGGTCGGGCAAGTCCACGCTGGCGCGCGATGTGCTGCTGGCCAATATGGCCGTCGCCGTGCCTTTGAGGAAAGCCCCGGCCAAATGGGCCGGCTGCGACGGCATCGAGGGCCATGCGCAGGTGGACCGGGTGTTGGAGGTCGACCAGACCCCCATCGGCAAGACGCCGCGCTCCTGCCCGGCGACCTACATCGGCTTCTGGGACGCGATCCGCCGGCTGTTTGCCGAGACGCTGGAGTCCAAGGCGCGCGGCTATGCGCCGGGCCGCTTCAGCTTCAACACCGGCGAGGGCCGCTGCCCGGGCTGCGAAGGCCAGGGCGTGAAGACCATCGAAATGAGCTTCCTGCCCGACGTGAAGCTGCCCTGCGACCAGTGCCACGGCCGGCGCTTCAACCCGGAGACGCTGGGCGTCAGTTGGCGCGGCAAGAGCATCGGCGATGTGCTGGCGATGGAGGTCGACGAGGCCGTCGAGTTCTTCGCGTCCATGCCGTCCATCGCGCATCCGCTGCAGCTGCTGAAGGACGTGGGTCTCGGCTATCTGACGCTGGGCCAGCCGTCGCCGACGCTGTCGGGCGGCGAGGCGCAGCGCATCAAGCTGGTGTCCGAACTCGTCAAGGTGCGCGACGACGTGACGCGCCGCGGCCAGAAGGCGCCGCACACCCTCTATGTGCTGGACGAGCCGACCGTGGGCCTGCACATGGCCGACGTCGAGAAGCTGATCCGCGTGCTGCACCGGCTGGTGGCCGGCGGGCATTCGGTGATCGTCATCGAGCACGACCTCGACGTGATCGCCGAGGCGGACTGGGTGCTGGACCTCGGGCCCGAGGGCGGCGATGCGGGTGGCCGCGTGGTCGTGGCCGGCACGCCGGAACAGGTGGTGGCGAGCGGCAGCCACACGGGCATCGCGCTCAGGCCGGTGTTGGCGAGGGCGAGCTGATGGCAGGCCGGCTGAGAGCCCTCAAACCGGCTCGACCGTCACCCCCACCCGCAAGGTCGCCACGCCGCCACCGCGCAGCACGCCGCGCAGCGGCGCCACGTCCGCGTAGTCGCGCCCCCAGGCCAGCGTGACGTGGTCCGGCCCGGCCGGCAAGGCGTTGGTCGGGTCCAGCGCCAGCCAGCCCTGCTCGGGGCACCACAGCTCGGCCCAGGCATGCGAGGCATCCGCGCCGACGAGCTTGGGCTGGCCTTGCGGCGGGCGGGTCAGCAGATAGCCCGACACATAGCGCGCCGCCAGGCCCAGCGAGCGGCAGGCGGCGATGAAGACATGGGCGAAGTCCTGGCAGACACCGCTGCGCTGCGCGAGCGCATCGGCCGCGCGCGTCGCGACCGTCGTGCTCTGCGGCAGATAGCGCAGGTCGGCGTGGATCTGCTGCATCAGCGCCAACCCACCGGCGGTCAGCGTGCGGCCGGGCGGGAAGGCACGGTGGGCATAGGCGGCCAGCGTTCCGTCGGGCGTGGCATAGGTGGAGGCCAGCGCGAACTCGTCGGCCTCCTGCAGCGCGCGGCCGGCGCGGTAGCGCAGGCTGCGGGCGACCGACTCCCAGCCCGGTCCGCGCGCCGGGTCGGGCGCGGGGCGGTCCAGCAGCTCGGCGACGAAGCGGCTGTCCACCACCAGCTTCTCGTGCACGCGCGCATGGCCGAAGCTCAGGTGGCGATTGCCCCAGGGGTCGCGGTGCAGATGGCGGGCCAGTTCGGCGGCGTCCAGCTCCAGGCCTTCCACGCCCCAGCCGTCGGGCAGCGGGGCTATGCGCAGCTGCCAGCCGTGGACCCGCTGCCAGGGCGTGTCGCGCGGCGCCAGGCAGGCGGCGTGATGGGCCCATTCCACCGAGTCGTCGTAGGTGTACTCGGTGACGTGGTGGACGGCCAGCGTCGTCATTGGTGCACCCTTCGCGCTGCGCGCTGTCCCGCCAAGCGGGAGCGAGCCCCTTCGGGCGGCCGTGCGGGGCTCATTGCCATACGCGTTGCTCGGCGCCGATGACGTGCGCGAAATAGCGCTGGCTGATGAGGCTGGACAGCTCGCCGGCCTGGGCCGCCGCGCGATGCAGCTGCTCGACGAGGGCCGGCCCCGGCGCAGCCAGTTCGGCCAGCGGCCAGGCCTCGGGCACCGGCAGGCCGGCGGCGACGTCGGCGGCCCAGCCGGGGTCGTGGCGGGCCAGCTTGGCGAAGCGCTCGCGCATCGTGCGCGCGACCCAGCCGAGCGAGCGCGGGTTGTCGGTGTCGTGCACCAGCAGGTGCAGCAGCGGCGCCGCCTCGCGCCGCGCCTGGAACTGGGCGCGGTAGGTGATGGTGGAGTCGAACACGCCCAGCAGCAGCCCGAAGCCGTCCTCCGTCAACGCAAGGCCTTGCGCGAAGGTCTCGGCCAGCACCTCGGCATGGAAGGACAGGCGCTCGATCTGGCGGCCGATGGACAGCAGCCTCCAGCCGTCGTCGCGGGTCATGCGGTCGGTCTGCGCGCCGGTGATGGCGGCGAGGTGGGTGTCGGCGCGGGCCAGCACATTGAGCACGTCGGTCATCGGCGTCGTGCCGGGGCGGTCCAGCACGGCGCGCAGATGCTGCTCGAACTGGGCCGCCGTCTCGTGGATCAGCCGCCAGGCCTCGGGCGACAGCCGCTCGCGCAGGGCCTGGGCGCAGCCCTGCAGCGCGCGCAAATTCCAGCCGACGCTGGTGACGCCGGAGCCGGGCAGCAGCGCCGTCAGCAGCGCGCGCTCGAAGCCACGTGGGTCGTCCTGGGCATGGGGCGCCTTGGGGCCGACGAGGCCGTGGCGGCGTGCCAGCGCGTCCAGCAGCGGCAGCATGGGCGGCGGCATCGCGCCGCGCTGCACCATGACGCTGGCCTCGATGACGTGGCGGGCCAGGCGGGCGCTGTTCTCGGCGCGCTCGGTGTAGCGGCCCAGCCAGAACAGGTTCTCGGCGGCGCGGCTGGTCACGGTCCAGTGCACGTCGCGCAGGTCGGTGGCCTGCAGCGGCTGCGACAGCAACGTCGTCGGGTCGACCTCGCCGTCGGTCATGACCCAGGTGTCGGCGCTCAAGCTGCCGCGCTGGATGGACAGCCAGGCGTCGGCCAGCGGGTCGCGCCGGGGCGCCACGCGGGTCAGGCCGCCGGGCAGCACGCGCCACCCGCCGTCGCCGTCGGTCAGCGCGAACACGCGCAGCACGGCCACGCGCGGCTCCAGCGCGCCGCGTATCCACACCGGCTGCTTGGTGGGCTTCACGCGCGCCTGCAGCGTGTAGGCCGTGGGGTCGGCAGCGATGCGCTCGGCCAGCTCGTGCAGGCCCTCGTCGCTGAGCTCCGCGGCCACGATGGGGGCGAAGCTGCGCGTCGTGCTGCCGGCCGCAAAGGTCGGCACGACGATGAACTCCGCGAGCCGCGGGCGCAGCGCGGCCCAGGCGCTCTCCTCGCCACACCACCAGCTCTGGATGGCGGGCAGCGCCAGCGCCTCGCCGAGCAGGCTCTCGGCCACGCCGGGCCAGAAGGCCGTGAGGCCGGGGCTCTCCAGCCAGCCGGCGCCTGGCGCGTTGGCGATGACGACCTCGCCGGCGCGCGCCGCCTGCAGCAGGCCGGGCACGCCGAGGATGGAGTCGGGGCGCAGCTCCAGCGGGTCCAGCCAGGTGTCGTCGACGCGGCGCAGCAGCACATGCACGCGCTCCAGGCCGGCCAGGGTCTTCAGGTAGACCTTGTCGGCGCGTACGGTCAGGTCGGCGCCCTCCACCAGCGTGATGCCGAGGTAGCGCGCCAGGAAGGCCTGCTCGAAATAGGTCTCGTTGCGCGGCCCCGGTGTCAGCAGCGCGATGCGACTGCGCTCGCCGGCGGGCGACAGCTTCAGCAGCGACTGCATCAGGTCGCGGTAGCTCGCGGCCAGGCGCTGCACGGCCATCTGGCGGAAGGCCTCGGGGAACTGCTGGGCGATGATGAGACGGTTCTCCAGCACATAGCCCAGGCCCGACGCCGCCTGCGTGCGCTGGCCGACCACCCACCAGTGGCCGTCGGCGCAGCGCGTCAGGTCGAAGGCCAGCACATGCAGGTGCACGCCGCCCGGCGGTTCGGCGCCATGCATGGCGCGCAGGTATTGAGGATGCGCCAGCACCAGGGAGGCCGGCAGCAGGCCCTGCTGCAGCAGGCGGCGCTCGCCATAGGTGTCGGCCATCACCGCGTTCAGCAGCCGCGCGCGCTGGGCGATGCCGGCCTCGATATGGCGCCACTCGCCAGGCTCGATGAGCATGGGCAGCAGCTCCAGCGGCCAGTGGCGGGCCAGCGGCGCGCCGGCGTCGCCATCCTGGCCGGGCAGCGGCGGGCCGTCGCTGTGCACGTTGTAGCTGGCACCGTCTTCCAGCACGCGGCGCTGCACGCGCAGGGCCTTGGCCGACAGCTCCTGCCAGCCCGCCGCGCCGCCGGCCGCGAAGAAACGCCGCCAGCGTTCGGCGATGCCGGCCTGGGGCTCGCCGGGGTGGTTGACCGCGCCGGTCAGCTCGTAGAAATGGCCGTCGCGGCTGCGCAGCGCGGCAGAAAGCGCCAGCACGAGGGGGTCGGGCGCGAGGGCTTCCTCCGGCTCGTCGGGGAGCAGGCTCCACTGGCTGGGCGTGAGCTCGGGCATGGGCGGGTCTGGGGTGGAAAGGCATTGTCAAGCAATGTCCGCGCCGCGGCCGGCGCCCCGATCACTCGCCGAGGAAACGGCGCAGCACGCGCTCGGCGGCTTGCGGGTCGTCGCGCCAGGCCCCGTGGCCGACGCCGGAAAAGCGCTCGAAGCCGGCCAGCCACTGCGGCGGCAGCGCGGCGGCGATCTCCTCGGCGTCCTGCGGCGGCGTGACCGGGTCTTCCTCGCCCACCATGACGAGGACGGGGCATTGCACGCCCGCCAGGCCTGGCCGCAGATCCATGCCCGGCAGCTCGGCGCGCGTGTGCTCGAACAGGATCTCGGGCTTGAAGCGCATCCAGCCGCCGGCATCGGGGTTCTTGGGCCGGGTGTTGTACAGATGGCGGCAATGCGTCTCGTAGGCCGCCCAGGTGGCGGGGCCGGGGTGCTGCCAGAAGTCGCGCGTGGCCTGGGCCGCCTCGGGCCCGCCCAGACGGCCGAAGCGCTCGACCTTGCGCGCCAGGCCGAAGTGGTGGGAAGTGCTGGACAGCACCACCTTGCGCGGATGCGCCGGATGCCGCGCCAGATAGCGCTGCGCGACGAAGCCGCCGAAGCTCTGGCCCAGCACGATGGGCTTCTCGATGCCGAGGGCGGCGCAGAGCCGCACGACGTCGTCGGCGAAGACGTCCAGCCGCATCTCGTCCAAGGGCCGCGGGCTGCTGCGCCCATGGCCGCGCTGGTCGAAATAGACGACCTGGCAGAGGTCCGCGAAGCGGCTGAAGAAGGGCCGGAAGCCGCTGTGGTCGAAGCCGGGGCCGCCGTGGATCAGCACGAGCGTCGGCTTTTCCTTCAGCACACGGCCCTCGGGTACGTGGCCCAGGCCTTCGATGTCGACGAAGAGGCGGATGCCGGGTTGGATTTCGATGTGCATGGGATGGGTCAGCGAGATTCGCGCTGGTGGCGCACCTGCGTCACGAAAACGGTATCGATGCGTGGCATGTATTCGTAGCGGACGACATAGCCGCGCGCCGCACGGCCAATCACCAGTTCCCTCGACTTCGCCCCTGCCCGACGACCAATTTCCGGCGCATGGGTCAGCACATCAAGGCCCTCCAACAATTCATCGATTCGGTCCTCGATGTTGTCGGGGTCATGCACTCGCAGGAAATCTCGAATCCGCTCCAGGTCAGCCAGCGCAAACGGCGTGAACTGGACCGCCGTCATCAGAAGATCTTCCTCGGCACGGGGCGCTCGGCTTTCTCGCCAGCGGCAGTCGCCTTCATATAGGCCTTGACCTCCTCCCACGGGATGGCCTCGCCGGTCTTCAGGAACTCCGCCCAGCGCTCCTCGCAGATGCGGTCCATCTCGGCATCGAACTCCGCCTGCTCGACCGATTCGGCGATGGCGTCGCGGATGAAGGCGTGCGCCGTCTTGCCGGCGCGCGCGGCCGCCTCGCTCACTCGCTCCTTGAGGTCGTCATCGAGGCGGATGGTGGTCGTCGACATGGCGCTGCTCCTGCAGATGAGTAGCGCAATTGTGCTACATCACCCCGCCTTGCGCAGATCCAGCGTGAACGGGAACTCCAGGCTGCGCCGCGGCTCGCCCACGTCGACGCGGCCGGGCGAATGCCCGATGGCCGCGAAGCGCGCGAGGCGCCGGCTCTCGGCCTCGTAGGCGTTGACCGGCAGCGTCGCGTAGTTGCGGCCGCCCGGGTGGGCGACGAAGTAGCGGCAGCCGCCCAGCGACTTCTGCTGCCAGGTGTCGACGAGGTCCACCGTCAGCGGCGCGTGGATGCCGATGGTCGGGTGCAGGGCCGAGGGCGGCAGCCAGGCGCGGTAGCGCACGCCGCAGACGAACTCGCCGACGCGGCCGGTCGGCTGCAGCGGCAGCGGCTGGCCGTTGACGGTAACGCGATGGCGCGGGTCCACGAGGCCGCTGACGTGCATCTCCAGCCGCTCCAGCGACGAGTCCACATAGCGCACCGTGCCGCCGGCCGAGCCTTCCTCGCCCATCACATGCCAGGGCTCCAGCGCGCCGCGCAGCGTCACATGCACGCCGCGCGCGGCGAACTCGCCGTACTTCGGGAAGCGGAACTCGACATGCGGCGCGAACCACGCGGCGTCCATCGCATGGCCGGCCTGGGCCATGTCCTGCATCACGTCGGCGAAGTCCTCCTGCACGAAGTGGGGCAGCAGCCAGCGGTCGTGCAGTTCGGTGCCCCAGCGCACCAGCGGCGCGCGGTAGGGCTGGGTCCAGAAGCGCGCCACCAGCGCGCGCAGCAGCAGCTGCTGCACGATGCTCATGCGCGCATGCGGCGGCATCTCGAAGGCGCGCAGCTCCAGAAGGCCGAGGCGGCCGGTGGCCGAGTCCGGCGAGTAGAGCTTGTCGATGCAGAACTCGCTGCGGTGGGTGTTGCCGGTCACGTCGACGAGGACGTTACGCAGCGTGCGGTCGATCAGCCACGGCGGCGCATCGCTGCCCAGCTCGTGGATCTCGTTCAGCGCGATCTCCAGCTCGCGCAGCTGGTCGTTGCGTGCCTCGTCCACGCGCGGCGCCTGACTGGTGGGGCCGATGAAGAGGCCGCTGAACAGATAACTGAGCGACGGGTGGTTGTGCCAGTAGGCCAGCAGCGAGGCCAGCAGCGCGGGCCGGCGCAGGAAGGGCGAGTCGGCCGGCGTGGCGCCGCCCAGCACGAAGTGGTTGCCGCCGCCGGTGCCGCCGTGGCGGCCGTCGATCATGAACTTCTCGCTGGACAGCCGCGACAGCCGTGCGGCTTCGTAGAGGAATTCGGTGTGCTGGACCAGCTCGCCCCAGTCGTGGGCCGGGTGGATGTTGACCTCGATGACGCCGGGGTCGGGCGTGACCTGCAGCAGCTTCAGGCGCGGGTCGCGCGGCGGCGGGTAGCCCTCCAGCACGATCTTGAAGCCGGTGTCCTCGCAGGCCGCCTCGACGGCCGTCAGCAGCTCCAGGTAATGCTCGACCTTCTCCAGCGGCGGCATGAAGACATAGAGCACGCCGCTGGCCTGGCCCCGGGCCTCGGCCGCGGGGCCGTTGGCCCGTCGGGGATCGCGCGCCTCGACGCACAGTGCCGTGCGCGTGATGCCATGGGCGCTCTCGAAGCGGGCCGGCGCAGCTTCCTCGCCGGCCGCGGCGCCCGTTGCCGTCCCGGCCAGCGCGCGCGCGTCGCGCAGCAGCCCCGGCGTCGGCCCGCCCGACGTGACGCCCAGCGTCTGCGCCCGCAGCGTGGCCGCGGCGGGCAGCATGCCGCGCGGTGCGAACGGGTCCTGCTCGATCAGATAGGGGTAGTCGCCCTGGCGGACCCAGGGCAGGGAATCGAGCGGCAGCCGCCAGCCCATCGGCGAATCGCCGGGGAAGAGATAGAGGCGCTCGTCGCGGAAGAACCAGGGCCCGGTCTGCCAGCGCGCGCCACCGAGCGGCGGTTCGCCGGCATGGCGGATCGGCAGCACATAGCCGACGACATGGGACAGTCCCTGGTCGAACACGCGGCGCAGGCGCACGCGCTCCAGCTCGTCGTCCAGACGCGAGTCGAAGGGGTCGACGTTGACCGGCAGGCGGCGCTCGCGCCACAGGTAGTACCAGGTGTCCTCGTAGCCGGGCCGCACATGGGTGTCGGGCAGGCCCAGGCAGCGCGTCAGCGCGGCCATGAAGGTCTTGGCGTCGTCGCTGGTGTAGGCGTGGCCTTCGCGCTCGTCGGCGAACCAGTCGGGGTTGCGCCAGCAGGGCTGGCCGTCGGCGCGCCAGTAGATGGACAGGGCCCAGCGTGGCAGCTGCTCGCCCGGATACCACTTGCCCTGGCCGAAATGCAGGAAGCCGCCCTGGCCGTATTCGTCGCGCAGCCGGTGCGTGAGCTGCTGGGCGTAGACCCGCTTGGTCGGGCCCAGGGCCTCGGTGTTCCACTCCGGCGCATCGCGGTCGTCCACGGACACGAAGGTGGGCTCGCCGCCCATCGTCAGCCGCACGTCGCCGGCCGCCAGTTCGCGGTCCACCTGCTGGCCGAGCTTGAGCACCTCGGCCCATTGCGCGTCGGTGTAGGGCTTGGTCACGCGCGGCGACTCGTAGATGCGCGTGACGCTCATCTCGTGGTCGAACTCGACCTCGCTCCTGTCGACACCGCCGCTGATGGGCGCCGCACTGCCCGGCGTGGGCGTGGCCGCCACGGGGATGTGGCCTTCGCCGGCCAGCAGGCCCGAGGTCGGGTCCAGCCCGATCCAGCCGGCGCCGGGCAGGTAGACCTCGCACCAGGCATGCAGGTCGGTGAAGTCGACCTCGGTGCCCCCCACTTGGTATTCAGGGCCGTCCAACGCCTTCTCGTCGGGCGTCAGCTGGATCAGATAGCCCGACACGAAGCGCGCCGCCAGGCCCAGGTGGCGCAGCAGTTCGACCAGCAGCCAGCCGGAGTCGCGGCAGGAACCGGACGCCTTCTGCAGCGTCTCCTCGGGCGCCTGCACGCCGGGCTCCAGGCGGATCAGGTAGGACACGCTCTTCTGCACGCGCTGGTTCAGCTCGACGAGGAAGTCGATCGTCGGCCGCTCGGTGCGCGGGATGTCGGCCAGATAGGCGGCCAGCCGCGGCGTGGCCGCTTGTGCCTGCAGATAGGGAGCCAGCTCGATCTGCTGGGCCTCGTCGTACTGGAAGGGGAAATGCTGAGCCTGCGGTTCGAGGAAGAAGTCGAAGGGGTTGTAGACGGCCATCTCGGCGACTAGGTCCACCGTGACGGTGAACTCGGTAGTCTTCTCGGGGAAGACGAGGCGGGCCAGGTAGTTCGCGAACGGGTCCTGCTGCCAGTTGATGAAGTGGTTGCTCGGCTCGACGCGCAGCGAGTAGCTGAGGACGGGCGTGCGGCAGTGCGGCGCGGGGCGCAGGCGCACGACCTGGGGACCGAGGTTGACCAGGCGGTCGTATTTGTAGCGGGTGACGTGTTTGAGGGCGACGTGGATGCTCATTTGGTTTGCTCACTACGCCCGAGGGGCTGGATGTCCGTTGGAGGGTTGGTTATTGGCGAGGCCCATGCCGGGAGTTCGCCCCGGCGGGCGACCTACTTTCTTGTGCGCACAAGAAAGTAGGCAAAGTTCTCGAAGAGCGGCGAAGCCAAAGCGCCCCTGCAAAACCGCCCCTGTCGGGGTGCCCTGCGATGCTCGAAGCCCGGGGCCGCGCCCAACTCGCTTCGTTCGCTACGCTCACTGCACTCAAACAAAGGGGCGCGAAGTCAGTTGTTGAAGCGTGCGGCGCACGCGCCCTGGGCTTCTGCGCTTCTCGGCGGTTTAGAAGGGGAGACCCCAAACAGCCAGCAGCCGAACAGCCAACAGCCAAACCCGCAAGCCGGCTGCCGCCGGCTGTTCCTTCACCCCCCCTTTGAGCCCGCCGAGGAGCACAGGGCCTCAAGGACCGAGCACCGCAGGGCAGCCCGCTGCGAAGCCAAGGGCCGGGCGGTTCGGGGACGACTTTTTGCCTTCTTTTTGGTCGCTCAAAAAGAAGGTCGCCCGCCGGGGCGAACTCCCGGCTGGGCCTTGCCAAAAACCAACCCTCCGACAAACCACACGAAAGATCGGTCATGCCTGAACCACCTCAAGCCGACGGCACCAGAAAGTCCTCGCTGATCCGCGAACCCAGGTCCGCCACCTCGGCCAGGAATCCGTCGAGGAAAGGATGCAGCCCCTCCGCCAGGATCTCGTCGATGCGGCCGAAGGCCAGCTCCGCCTCCAGCCGGCCGGCGCGGCGCAGCGTTTCGCCGGACTGGGCATTGGTCACGCGCTTCAGGTTGGCCAGCATGCGCGTGATGCAGTGCGACAGCGAGCGCGGCATGTCGGGGCGCAGGATCAGCAGCTCGGCGACCTTGTCGGGCTGGATGACGTTGCTGTAGACCCTGCGGTAGATCTCGAAGCCCGACACCGAGCGCAGCACGGCCGACCAGTAGTAGAAGTCCCGCGCGGCGTCGTGCTCACTTTGCGCCTGCTCCTGGCGATAGAACTTCACGTCGAGCAGCCGCGCCGTGTTGTCGGCGCGCTCCAGGAAGGAGCCGATGCGGATGAAGTGGAAGGCCTCGTCCTGCAGCATCGTGCCCACCGTCACGCCGCGCGACAGATGGCTGCGGTATTTGACCCACTCGAACAGCTGGGACGGGTCGCGCGCCAGCGCGCCCTCGCGCAGCAGGCGGCGGAACTCCAGCCAGGTCTGGTTCATCGTCTCCCAGACCTCGGTCGTCAGCGCGCCGCGCACGGCCCGCGCGTTCTCGCGCGCGGCGCGCAGGCAGTTGAAAATGGACGACAAGTTGTTCTCGTCGGCCACCATGAACTCCATGACGTTGCGGCCGTTGATCGCCGAATACTTCGCGCCATAGAGGCCGTTCAGCTCGGAGATGGACACCAGGCTGCGCCAGGTCTGCTCGGACTCGTCGGCCGACTGCGGCTGCAGCGAGGTCTGGTAGGCGATGTCCAGCATCCGCGCGGTGTTTTCGGCCCGTTCGATATAGCGGCTCAGCCAAAACAGGTGGTCAGCAGTCCTAGACAGCATGCTTCGACTCCCTTTCGTTGGCCGAAAACCCCGCGCGCGCTGGCGCGCGCCGCCGTGTTGTGGCTTCGCCCCAAGCGCTTCGCGCTTGACCGGCTCTTTCGATGTAGCGGCTCAGCCAGAAGAGATGGTCAGCGGTTCTTGAAAGCATCGTTCAGTCCTCTCTCAGTCTTCAAGAACCCAGGTGTCCTTGGTCCCGCCGCCCTGGCTGCTGTTGACCACGAGTGAACCTTCCTTCAACGCAACGCGGGTGAGCCCGCCCGGCACCATGCGCACGCTGGACCCCGACAGCACGAAGGGGCGCAGGTCGATGTGACGCGGCGCGATGCCGGCTTCGACATAGGTCGGGCAGGTGGACAGCGACAGCGTCGGCTGCGCGATGTAGTTGCCCGGGTTGGCAATGAGCCGCGCGCGGAAGGCCTCGACCTCGTCCCTGGTGGCCGCCGGCCCGACCAGCATGCCGTAGCCGCCGGCGCCGTGCACCTCTTTCACGACCAGCTCGCTCAGGTGGGCCAGCGTGTAGGCCAGGTCGTCCTTCTCGCGGCAGACATAGGTCGGCACGTTCTGCAGGATGGGCTTCTCGCCGAGGTAGAACTCGACCATCTTCGGCACATAGGGGTAGATGGACTTGTCGTCCGCGATGCCCGTGCCGATCGCGTTGGACAGCGTCACCTTGCCGGCCTTGTAGGCGCCCACCAGGCCGGCGCAGCCGAGCTGCGAATCGGCGCGGAAGACCTGCGGGTCGAGGAAGTCGTCGTCGATGCGGCGGTAGATGACGTCCACGCGCTTAGGCCCGCGCGTCGTGCGCATGTACACAAAGCCGCCGTCGACGAACAGGTCCTGGCCCTCGACCAGCTCCACGCCCATCTGCTGCGCGAGGAAGGCGTGCTCGAAGTAGGCCGAGTTGTACATGCCCGGCGTCATGACGACGACGGTGGGGTCGGCCACGCCGGGCGGCGCGACGCTGCGCAGCGTGTCCAGCAGCAGGTCGGGGTAGTGCGCCACCGGCGCCACGCGGTGCTGGGAGAACAGCTCGGGGAAGAGCCGCATCATCATCTTGCGGTTCTCCAGCATATAGCTCACGCCCGAGGGCACGCGCAGGTTGTCCTCCAGCACGTAGTAGTCGCCCGAGCCGTCGGCATTGCCGGCGCGCACGATGTCGACGCCGGCGATGTGGCTGTAGACATTGCCCGGCACGTCCACGCCCATCATCTCGGGGCGGAACTGCGCGTTCTTGACGATCTCTTCGGCGGGCACGATGCCGGCCTTCAGGATCTCCTGGTCGTGGTAGACGTCGTGGATGAAGCGGTTCAGCGCGGTCACGCGCTGAGCCAGGCCGGCCTGCATGGACGTCCACTCGGACGCCGGGATGACGCGCGGGATCAGGTCGAAGGGAATCAACCGCTCGGTGCCTTCGCCCGCATCCTTGTCGCCGTAGACCGCGAAGGTGATGCCGACGCGGCGGAAGATCAGCTCGGCCTGCTCGCGCCGCTCGCGCATCAGCGACTCGGGCTGGTCCGCCAGCCAGCGGGCATAGGCCGCGTAGTGGGGCCGGGTCTCGCGGCCCGCGGCGTTCATCTCGTCAAAGGCGGTCTGCATCGTCGCTCCTCGTGCCTGCCGGACGACGCAAGTTCCACGCCCAGGTTCGGCAGCGGCTCGTGGTGCGCGAGGCACCGCTTGCGTGCATGCCGCCCGCCGCGCGAGCGCCGAGGCACCAGAGTTATACCCGGCGCCGCGGCGGGTCGGTCAGAAAGGCTTGCCGACCGACACGTAGACCGACCGACGCAGGCCGAACTGCGGCGCGCCGACGCCGATGCCGGAGCCATCGCGCAGCTGGTAGACGCGGTCGAACAGGTTCACGACCGCCAGCCGCGTGTCGAACTTGCCCAGGCCTTGCCCCAGGTCGAAGGTCTTGGCGACCGCCGCGTTCACGCTGGTGTAGGCCGGCAGGTGCCCGGTGTTGGCGAAGCCGCGGCGCAGGCCGCTGCCGAACAGCAGGTCGGAGCTGGCGACCAGGCCGCCGCCGAAGCGGTAGGACAGGCCCGCCGAGCCGCTGAAGCGCTGCTCGTGGTCCAGGTGCACCCAGTGGCTGGCGATGTAGTCCAGCTCGTCCGGGCCGAAATTGAACTGGCCGCTCTCGATGCCCTTGGCGCGCGCATGCGACAGCCCGAGGTTGACGTAGCCGCTCAAGCGCTCGCCCTTGTAGGTGGCCGACAGGTCCAGCCCGTGGATGCGGCCCTGCTCGAAATTGAAGGCCGAGAAGATCAGCGCATTGCCGAACTGGCCTTCGTCCTGCAGATGCCTGACCTTGCGGTAGTAGCCGTCGATGCCGAGCGTCAGCTGCGGCGAGGCCTGGAAGGACAGGCCGGCGTCGAAATAGTCCGAGCGCTCGGAGCGCACCGCGGTGTTGGCGTCCGACGGCAGCGCATTGGTCGTGCCGATGAACTTGGCCACCGACGTGGTGTCGATCTTCTCGGTCGGCGGCGGCGTGAAGTAGCGCGCATAGCCGGCATGCAGGCGCAGCGTCTCGGACGCCTCGTAGACCAGGCCCAGGCGCGGGCTGAACTGCCGCTCGACGACGACGGTGTGCACCTGGTCGTAGCGCAGGCCGTAGTTGATCGTCAGCGGTTTGACGGGCCGCCACTCGTCCTGCAGATAGGCGCTCCACAGGTGGCCGCTGATGCGCGAGTCGTCCTGGATGAAGACCGGCACGCCGCTGCTCTGGTTGCCGTCGGCGTCGGCCGGGAACACCGAGGCGCCGTTGGCCACGTCGACCTTCTCCTGCTGCGCGAACAGGCCGGCGCGCAGCGTGTGGGCCGGGTTGAGCTTGTAGCTGAAGTCGGCCTGCAGGCCGCTGGCGTCGTTGCGGCGCAGGATGTCGGCGGCGATGCCGTTGAACTGCAGGTCGCCGATGGCGTCGGGCCGGTAGTGCACGTCCGTCATGCGGTTGAAGACGGAAAGCTGGTAGTCGACCCGGCTGCCGATGGCGCCCTGGTAGCTCGCGACGACGAAGCGGTTGCTCTCGTTCTGGCGCGCGTCCAGCGCGGCGGAGTCGAGCGGCGCATGGCCGTCGGTCGTGAAGCGGGGCGACTGCCCGGCCAGGTTGGGAATCTGGAAGCGGTTGTTGCTGGTGCCGAACATCAGGCTGACGCGGCTGTCGTCGCCCAGCACATAGGACAGCAGCCCGAAGGACTTGGCCTGCCGCGTCGTGTCGTGCAGCGCGTTGCGCGCGCCGGTCGGGTTCTCGATGCCGACGTCGTTGCGCAGCAGCGAGCCGGTCAGGAAATAGTTCAGCTGGCCTTGCGTGCCGCTCAGCTCCAGCGACGTCTCCACATGGCCACGGCTGCCCAGCGTCAGGCCGACGCTGCCGCCGCGGTCCGGCGTGTCGCCCTTGCTCTGGATGTCCACGACGGCCGCGTTGCGGATGCCGTACTGGGCCGGCAGCGCGCCGGTCAGCACATTGAGGTGGTCCGCGAAGCGCGTCTCCAGCGCCTGGCCGAAGCCGCTGATGGACTCCGGAATGATGACGCCATTGATGCGGTACTGCACATTGGCATGGTCGCCGCGCACATGCAGCTGGCCGTAGGAGTCCTGCACGACGCCGGGCGTCTGCAGCAGCACCTGGTTCAGCGGCGTGCTTTCGCCCAGCGGCAGGTTCTTCAGATCCTGCTTGTCCAGGCGGTAGACGCTGCTGCCGGTGTCGGGCGACAGCGCATTGCGCGCCGCATCCAGGCGCTGGCGCGTGCCGGTGACTTCGACGCGCTGCAGGCTGGACGTGCCGGCATCGGCGGTGGACGGGTCGGCGGGTGCCGCATCGGCGCGGGCGCCGGCGGCAGGAAAAACACAGAGGCAGGCGGCCGCGAGCGGCGCCAGGGCAAAGGAACGCATGGGAGGAACTTCCGCAGGAAAACGCAAACATCCGCGCCGCCAGGGGGCGCGGCAAGGCTGGGATTCAGGCGGAGGCGGGCGGCGCGCGCGCCGGCGGGCGCCAGTCGGCGTCGCGCTCGGCGGCGGCCGCGACGGGCGTGATGCTGCGGGCCTCGACCGCGATGCCGGCCGGCAGCGGGCCGGGCGCGGTCGTCGGCGCACCGCTGGCCAGGTCGGCAGCGGTCAGGCACAGGTCGCAGTGGACGAGATGGGCGATGCCCTCGTCCTGGCGCTCGCCGCTGACGTGGGACAGCGCATGCACTCCCGCCATCGCTTGCGCGATGGGCAGGATCAGGGCCAGCCAGAAAAGCCAGCGTTGGGCGGTGCGACGCAGGTTCACGGCCGCAATCCTAAACTCGGCCTCTTACTGAGCCTGAAGTCACCCTGTCATGAAGCTCATCGACACCATCCTGGCCGACGCGCCACAGATCACGGCCATCCGCCGCGACCTGCACAAGCACCCCGAGCTCTGCTTCCACGAGCAGCGCACCGCCGACGTCATCGCGCAGGCGCTGACCGACTGGGGCATCCCCGTCCACCGCGGCCTGGGCAAGACCGGCGTGGTCGGCATCGTCAAGAACGGCACATCCAGCCGCGCCGTCGGCCTGCGCGCCGACATCGACGCGCTGCCGATGACCGAGCGCAACCAGTTCCCGCACGCCAGCAGCTACCTGGGCCGCATGCATGCCTGCGGCCACGACGGCCACACGGCGATGCTGCTGGCCGCGGCCAAGCACCTGGCCACGCACCGCAACTTCGACGGCACGGTCTATCTCGTCTTCCAGCCCGCCGAGGAAGGCGGCGGCGGCGCGCGCGAGATGATCCGGGACGGCCTGTTCGACAAGTTCCCGATGGAGGCCATGTTCGGCGCCCACAACTGGCCCGGCATGCAGGCCGGCCAGTTCGCGCTGAAGAGCGGGCCGGTGTTCGCCAGCAGCAACGAGTTCAAGATCACGCTCAAGGGCAAGGGCTGCCACGCGGCCATGCCGCATCTGGGTTTCGACCCGGTGCCGGCGGCCTGCCAGCTCGTCACGGCCTTCCAGACCATCGTCAGCCGCAACAAGCGCCCCATCGACCCGGGCGTCATCTCGGTCACGATGATCCATGCCGGCGAGGCCACCAATGTCGTGCCCGACTCGGTCGTGCTGGAGGGCACGGTGCGCACCTTCACGCTGGAGTTGCTGGACCTGCTGGAGCGCCGCATGAAGGCCATGACCGAGCAGCTGGCCGGCGCCTTCGAGCTGACGGCCGAGTTCGAGTTCCACCGCAACTACCCGCCGACGATCAACCACCCCGCCGAGACCGAGTTCGCGCGCCGCGTGCTGACCGACATGGTCGGCGCCGACAATGTGCAGGAGTTCGAGCCCACGATGGGCGCCGAGGATTTCAGCTACTACCTGCTGGAAGAGCCCGGCTGCTATTTCCTGATCGGCAACGGCGACGGCGAACACCGCGCCGGCGGCCACGGCCTGGGGCCCTGCACGCTGCACAACCCGAGCTATGACTTCAACGACGAGCTGATCCCGCTGGGCGGCTCGATGTGGGTCCGCATGGCCGAGACCTGGCTGAACACACCGCGATGAACCACGACCAAATCATCAACGACACCCGCGACTGGGTCGTCAAGGCCGTCATCGGCCTCAACCTCTGCCCGTTCGCCAAGGCCGTCCACGTCAACGAGCGCATCCGCTACGTCGTCAGCGACGCGACCGAGCCCGAGGCGCTGCTGAAGGACCTGGCCCGCGAGCTGCTGGCGCTGAACCGCGCCGACCCCGAGCAGGTCGACACGACGCTGCTCATCCACCCCGGCGTGCTGACCGACTTCCTGGACTTCAACGATTTCCTGGACGCGGCCGACGCCCTCGTCGAGGAGCTCAAGCTCGACGGCATCCTGCAGATCGCCGACTTCCACCCCGACTACCAGTTCGACGGCAGCGCGCCCGACGACATCGCCAACTACAGCAACCGCTCGCCCTACCCGACGCTGCACCTGCTGCGCGAGGAGAGCATCGAGCGGGCCGTCGAGTCGATGCCGGACACGGCCTCCATCTACGAGAACAACCTCGAGACGCTGGACAGGCTGGGCCACGAGGGCTGGGCCGCGCTGGGCCTGAAGGGTGGCAAGGCCGGCTGAGCCGGCCGGCTATTCCTTGACCCAGGACAGGCCGCCGCCCTTCTTCGGCGCATTCGCGCGCGTGCGCAGCACCGCGTCGAAGCCGCTCTTGCCGCCGTTCCAGACCGCCGTCAGCAGGCCGACGACGTCCTCGCGGCTGTAGGCGTCCAGGTCGGTGCGGAACTGCTTGATCGCCGCGGCCAGCATGTCGCGCGGCAGCTCCTGGTGCGTGGCCAGCACGACGAACATCGCGGCATGGAGGTCGGGCCAGGCCGTGCACAGCGCCTGGATGCGCTTCAGCGCCTCGGCCGGCGCGGCGCGGTGGCCGGGCTGCAGCCAGGCCAGCGGGTCGCCGACGCCTTCGTCCAACGCGTCATCGGCCATCGTCTGTCTCCTCGGTGGGCCGGATCTTGATTTCTCACGCAGCCGGACTAGTGTCAATCATTTGTGGCCCTGCCTGGCGCGAAACCCGCAATCTCGTGCAGTCGGGCGCAGATGACTTCCCTCTGACGCGTCGGTCATGCGGCACACTCCGCGGTCGCCCTGAGCCTCTCCGCAGCCATGCAGCCCAAGACCCTCGCCCTGATCGACGACGACGCCGAATACTCGGAGTTCCTGACGCAGTTCCTGTAGGAGCTGCAGGGCATCGCGGTCAGCCGTTTCGACGACAGCAATGCGCTGCTGGCCGCGCCCGAGGCCTTCTCCTTCGACTTCTACCTCGTCGACCTGATGCTGCCCGGCGTCAACGGCGTGGAGCTGATCAAGATCCTGCGCCGCCGCACCGATGCCGGCGTCGTCGTCGTGTCCGGCCGCCTGGGCCCCGAGGTCTTCCGCGAGGTCATCACGGCCGGCGCCGACATGTACCTCGTCAAGCCCGTGCAGTTCGAGCAGGTGGCGCTGGCCATCGCCGCCGTGCAGCGCCGCGTCGCCAAGCCCGCGGCGGCCGACGCGACCTGGAAGCTGGACCGCGCCAGCGGCGAGCTCATCGTGCCCGACGGCACCCGCATCCAGCTCAGCGAGGCCGACCGCCAGCTGCTGGAATGCTTCGCCCAGGCCGGCGGCGAGCCGGTCACGCGCGAGGCGCTGCTGGCCAGGCTGGGCCGCGAGCTGCCGGAAGCCGGCGACGACGACGGCCTGTCGGCCACCATCTACCGCCTGCGCCGCCGCATCGAGCGCGCCACGCCCACGCTGGTGCCGCTGCAGAGCAAGTCGCGCGTGGGCTATGTGTTCCGCGCGCCGCTGCAGCTCGTCTGAAGCCCTCCTTGCCGGCCGCGCTGCGGCTGGGGCCCCGGCAATCGTGATCCGCTAGCCGGCCTGCGGCAGCGTCAGGCGCATCACGGTGCCCAGCGGCCCGCTGCGCAGCAGTTCGGCGCTGCCGCCGTGCAGGTCCATCACGCGGCGCACGATGTAAAGGCCCAGGCCGTGGGTGGCCTCGGTGCCGCCGTGGCCGCGTGCGCCGCGCATGAACAGGCGCGGCAGCAGCTCGCGCGGGATGCCGGGGCCGGCGTCGGCGACTTCGAGCTGCAGCGCCGCCGGCTCGTCGAAGTCCATCACGTGCAGGCTCACCGGGCTCGGGCCCGGGGCGTACTTCAGTGCGTTGGACAGCAGGTTGCGCAGCGCCAGGCGCAGCAGGCTCATGTCCATCAGCGCGGTGCGCGTGGCGGTGTGGCGGTGCACGACGACGCGGTCGCGCTGCTCGCGCGGCAGGTCGGCGATGGTCACGGCGATCAGCGTGTCGATGTCGGTGTCCAGCCGCGCGATGCGTCCGCCGCCGGCCAGCAGGCTGGCCGCGGCCAGCGTGTTGTCGACGCCGGCCAGCACCTGGCCGAGCACGGCCTGGGCGCGGGTCAGCCGCTCCTGCACCTGGCGCTCGCCGCGGCCGGCCAGGCTGGACGTCGCACTCTGCAGCGCCGCGCTGGCGTTGTTCAGCGGCTGGCGCACCTCGTGGGCCAGCACGTCCAGCATCTCGGAGCGCTCGTGCAGCAACTGGTCCAGCTCCTGCACGTGGCGCTCGATCTGGCGGCGCATGCGCTGCTCCTGGGCCAGCTCGGCGCGGTGCCTGAGTTCCTCGGTGATGTCGTCCACCAGGGCCAGCGCACGCAGCGGCTGCCCGGAGGGGGCGAACTCGGCGACGGCGGAGACCAGGGCATCGAGCAGCCGGCCGTCGGCGCAGACCAGCTGCACGGGGCAGTCGTCGACATGGCCGTCGCGCCACAGTACCGGGCGGTAGACGTCGCGCACCTGGCTGCTGGTCTCGGGCGTCATGAAGTCGTCCAGCGGGCGGCCGACGACCTGCTCGCGCCGGTAGCCCAGGCGCTCCAGCCAGCGGTCCGACACGCTGAGCACGCGGCCGTTGGTGTCGACCGAATGCATCAGCGCCGGCGTCGACTCGTACAGCGCGCGCAGGCGCTGGCGGCTGTGCTCCAGCTCGACGGCCGCGCGATGGTGCTCGGTCACGTCCTGGAAGGCGCCGACGAGACGCACCGGCACGCCGTCCTGCAGGTCGACCTGGCCCTGGGCCAGCACCCAGATCTCGCGCCCCGCGGCCGTCCGCAGCGGCAGCTCCAGGCTCCAGGGCCGGCCCTCGCGCATGCCCTGCTCGACGGCGGCCTCGATGGCGTGGCGGGCGTCGGGCCGGTAGTAGCCGAGGGCCTCGTCCAGCGACGGCCGGTGGCCGGGTTCGAGGTCGTGGATGCGGCAGGTCTGGTCGCTCCAGACCAGTTCCATCGTCTGCAGGTCCAGGCTCCAGCCGCCGATGCCGGCTAGGCGGCCGGTGCGGTCCAGCAGGGCCTGGCTTTCGCGCAGCTCGCGCTCGGCCGTCAGCCGCTCGGTGACGTCCTCGACGACGCCGACGAAGCCGCCGTCCGGCAACTGCAGAGGCCGCGCGCGCGCCCACAGCTGGCGCAGCCCGCCGCCGGCCGCGCCGGGGCGCTGCACGCGAAAGCGCATCTCGAAGGGGCGTCCGGCGGCGACGCAGCGCCGCCAGTGGTCGCGCACCGAGTCGCGGTCGTCGGCGTGCAGCGCCGCCAGCCAGCCCTCGCCGAGGCTGGCCTGCGGGCCCAGGCCGTAGATGTGCTGCCAGGCCGCGTTCGCATACACGCACCGTCCTGCCGCGTCGGTCTGCCAGACACCCAGCGGCGCGACCTCGGCCAGCACGCGATAGCGCTGCTCGCCGTCGAGGGCGTCGGCCCGGCTCGCCGCCAGGGCGCGCTCGCGCATCATCAGCGCCTCGGCGGCGGCGCCGGCCAGCCGGGTCAGCGCCTCGCGCTGGGCCTCGTCGAGCTCGCGCGGCCGGTAGTCGACGACGCATAGCGTGCCGGGGTGGCTGCCGTCGTCGAGCCGGATGGGCACGCCGGCATAGAAGCGCAGCGCCGGCTCGGCGAGCACGTCGGGATGGCCGGCAAAGCGTGCATCCAGGCGCGCGTCGCACACCTCGAACAGGCCGTCGGCCAGCAGGGTGTGGGCGCAGAAGCTGAGGCCGCGCGGCGTCTCGTCGCGGCCCAGGCCGACCTTGGCCTTGAACCACTGGCGCTTCGCGTCGATGAGGCCGAGCAGGGCCACCGGCGTCCCGCAGAGCTGGGCCGCCAGCGCGGCCAGGTGCTCGAACAGCGGCTCGGGCTCGGTGTCCATCACGGCCAGCGCGGCCAGGCGCGCGAGGCGGCGTTCTTCGTCAGCGGGCTTGGGCGGAGTCGACATGACGGGGAGCTTATGGCAAACCCGCCGCCCGGCCGCCGCGCGCCTCAGGGCGCGGCCGCGCGGCCCAGGTGGTCCAGCCAGAAGGCCTCGTACTTGCGGTGCCAGGCGGCCGGCTTCACGACGCCGCCCAGCGCGTGCACGCCGTCCGGGTCGAGGAAGAGCTCGACGAGGGGCGCCTTGCCCGACTCCAGCAGCTCGCGGTAGACGTTGACCGTGTCCTGGTAGAGCACATTGGGATCCTGCATGCCGTGCACCAGCAGCAGCGGATGGCGCAGGCCGCGGGCCAGCGGCAGCAGCGAGAAGCGGCGCAGGCTGGGCTTGCTGCGCTCGGTCTGGCCCAGCGTGCGGCCGGAATACCAGCTGTTGTAGTTCTCCCATTCGGTCGGGCCGGCGCCGGCGATGCCGGCGGCGAACAGGTCGGGCCGCGTGTACATCGTGTACTGGGTCTGGAAGCCGCCGAAGCTCCAGCCGTTCAGGCCGATGCGCGCGGGGTCCACGCCGAACCGGCCGGGCAGCAGCTTGACGAGGTCTTCCAGGTCCTCGGCCTGGGGCTCGCCGGGGTGCTCCCAGTTGGCGTCGGAGAACTTGCGGCCGTAGTCGCTGTGGCCACGCGGGTCCACGGCGACCATCACATAGCCATGCTTGGCGGCCATGTACATGCCGAACAGGTAGGCCGTGTTCTGGAAGCTGTCGACCTCGACGATGTGGCGGTCGTTCAGCGGGCCGCCGTAGACGTAGACGACGGCAGGCCGCCTGTCGCCGGCCTGCCAGCCGGCGGGCTTGAAGACATAGCCCTCGATGCGGTCGCCGTGGCGGTTGGCGTAGTGGAAGCGCTCGGGCTGCTGCAGGCCGACGCCGGCCCAGGCCGGGTCGGTGCTGCGGGTCAGCGTTGCGGGCCGGGCCTTGCCGTCCACGGCGATCAGCTTCAGCTCGGGGCGCTGGGCCCAGTTGCCGGCGTTGGCGCCGACCCAGCGGCCGTCCTCCGACGCGGCCGCCGCGCGGTGGTACTCGCCCGCCGCGCCGAGGGCACGCATCTCGCCGCTGGCCATGTCGACGCGGAAGAGGTTCATCGCCGCCGTGTCGCCGGCATTGGCCAGCACGAACATGGCCTTGCTGTCCGCCGTGAAGCCGACGACCTGATGGGCCTCGAACCCGCCCTTCAGCAGCGGGCGCAGCGACCTGGTCGCCACGTCGATCGCCCAGGGCTGGCGCCAGCCGGATTCGTCCAGCACGAGCACCAGCTGCCTGCCGTCGGGCGTGAAGCGCGGCTGCACGACGCTGACCACCTCGTGGCCCACGTCGCCACGGCGCTCCAAGACGACCTCTGGCTTGGCCGATTCGTCCGCCTTGCCCACGTAAACGCGCAGCAGCTCCTTCTCACGCTCCCAGGTCGTGAAGGCGTAGCGGCTGCCGTCGCGCGCCCAGGCCACGTCGCTCATCTCGAACCAGACGTCGCCGCCCGCGTTCGTGAACACCGGCGCGGGCTGCCGGCGCGGCGCCTCGCCGGCGGCCGGCACGGCGCGGATGTAGAGGGCCAGCGGCTTCACGGCGCGCTTGTCGTCCGACACCTCGCGGTCGACCTTCCTGGCGGTGGCCCAGCGCTCGCCGTAGTTCATGATCTCGACCTGGCGCTCCTTGGGCGGCGGCAGGGGCTTGCCGTCGTCGCCCGGCGGGTTCACCGGTGCGCGCGCCAGCAGCGACATCCAGCGGCCGTCCTCGCTGATCGCGGTCTGGTCGATGCGGTATTTCTTCGGTGCCTCGTCCGCGATGACGAGCTCGCGGTTCAGCACCTGCACGCCGGCCTGGTTGAAGCGGGCACGCAGCACGCGGGTCTCGTCCATGTAGACGAAGCCGGCATCGTCGGGCGTGTAGGCCACGATGCGCAGCTCGCGCTGCGTGGCCACCAGCGGCGCGGGCGCCTGGTCGTCGTCCGCCTTCCAGCGGTAGAGGCCGCCGCGGTACTGCAGGATCAGCTCGTCGGCCTTGCGGGCCCAGACGAACCGGGCCACGCCGGGGTAGAGGTCCTCGGGCTTGAGCTTGTCGCGCACGAGCTTCTTCTTCAGCTCGTCGCGCAGCTCCCAGAGCTCTTTCTCCTTGTCGTCCTGCTTGTCGGGCGCCGACGCGGCGGACGCTGGCGCGGCGGCGGGCGCCGGCTTGCCGGCACGCTTCGCGGCCAGCGCGGCCATGGCCTGCTTCTCGGCCTCGGCGTCCGCCTTGTCGGCGGCCTTCTGCGCGTCGTCCCTGGCCTTCTTGTCGGCCAGTTCCTGCTTCACCGTCTCCAGCGCGGCACTCTCCCACTGCGACAGGTCGACCTTGTCGCCGCGCAGATAGGCCTGCTGGGCCTCTTCCCTGGCCTGGCGCTCGGCCCATTCGGTGTTGCGCTGCTTCAGCTTCCTGTCGAAGCGCTGCTGGTCCTCGGGCGCGTCGAAGGCGGCCAGCAGCTGTGGCGACGTGACGCGCCGGGTCTTGCCGGTCCGGGTGTCGTGCACCCAGAGGTCGGTGCCGGGCTCGCCGACGGGGTTCCACAGATACGCCAGGTAGCGGCCGCTGCGGCTGAAGGCGGCGTCCTTGGCATCCACGCCGCGGTAGGGCTGGGCGCGGAAGATCTGTTCGAGGGTCGGGACGGCGGCGGCAGCCGGCGCGGTCTGCGCCTGCAGCGGCGTCAGCGCCGCAAAGGCCAGCGCAAGGGCCAGGCTGCCGGCGGCAGCGAAGGTCACGGGCTTCAAGGGGATCTCCTGAATGGCCCCCTGGGGTCAGGGGCGGCGCATTCTAGGAAGCGTGAGGGCCTGCTCCATTGGTCACGGTGGTGGCTGGATCGGGCTGCCTTTGCACCGAACCAAGGGGTTCAGCGAGAGCGGCGCCCCGTCCTCCGCCGGCCCGTGCCGCTGGCTGCGAGCGCCAGCGCCAGCAGCCACCACGCCGACATCGCGCCGCCGCCGCTGCCCGACCCGCCCGCCGACCCGCCCGTCGCGGCGGCGGCCGTCGTCACCGTGATCGTCTGCGTCTGGCTCGCCTGCGCACCGGCGCTGTCGGTCAGCGTCAGCTGCACGGTGAAGCTGCCGGCCGCACGGGTCGTCACGGTCGCGGTCGAGCCCGTCGTGCTGCCGCTGAAGGCCGCGCTGCCGCTGGTGATGCTCCATTGGTAGCCCGTCAGCGTGCGCCCGGCCGGTGCGCTGGAGCCGCTGCTGTCGAGGCCGACGTTGTTGCCGGCCACCACCGTCGTCGCCGACGGGCTGATGCTGGCCGTCGGCCCCAGGGCCGTCACGGTGACGGTCGTGCTGGCGCTGCTGGTCTGGCCCAGCGAGTCGGTCACGGTCAGCGTGACGACGACGCTGCCGCTGCTGCTGCCCAGCGTCGACAGCGTCGCCGTCGCTGCGTTGGTCGCCGTCGTGAAGCTGGCCAGGTTGGACGGGCTGGCGCTGACGCTCCACTGGTAGCCGGCGATGGCGAAGCCCGTCGCGGCCTGGCTGCTGCCGCCATCGAGGCTGACCGCAGTGCCGGCGGACACGGCGCTGGCCGAGGCGACGATGCCGACGGTCGGCGCGGCCGGGGCCGTGACGGCGATGGCCTGCGTGCGCGAGGCCTGCAGGCCCGTGCTGTCGGTCACCGTCAGCTGCACGGTGACGCTGCCGATGCCGGTCGTCTTCAGGCTGGCCGTGGCCGCATTCGTCGCACCGCTGAGGCTGGCGATGGCGCTGCCGCTCGTGATCGTCCATTGCCAGCCGGTGATGCTGCGCGTGCCCGGCGCCGTCGAGCCGCTGCCGTCCAGGCTCAGCGTCGTGCCGGCCGTGACCGTCGTCGCGCTGGCAGTGATGGCGGCCGTCGGCGTCGCGCCATTGGCCGCGGCGGCGACGGCGGCGCCCACGTCCAGCAGGCCGGCGCCGCAGGTGGAGGTGGTGCAGTAGCACTCGTCCTGCGCGACCGTCGTGGGCGCCGTGCAGAGGGGCACGCTGCTGCCCTGGGGTTGCGTGGGGAAGCTGCGCGCCGTCGACTGCAGCAGCGACTTGATCTGCGCCGGCTTCAGCGCCGGGTTGACGGACAGCATCAGCGCCGCCGCGCCCGCGACCATGGGCGTCGCGAAGCTGGTGCCGACCGAGTAGCTGCTGCTGTTGCTGTAGGTGTAGCCGCTGCTGCTGGCCGTCGTCGTGCCGGTGTTGGTAGCGGTCAGGATGGGGTAGAGGCAGGCGCCGGTCGAGTTGACGCAGTTGCCGCCGGGCGCGGCGATGGCGACCTCGGGGCCGATGCTGGAGAAGCCGACCTTGGTGCCGACATGGCGCACGCCGGCCACGGCGATGACGCCGGCGCAGTTGGCCGGCACGCCGACGGCCAGGCCCTCGTCGTTGCCGGCCGCGGCGACGATGGTGACGCCGGCCGCCGTGATCTGGTTGATGGCATCCCGATAGGCCGCGCTGCAGGTTCCGCTGCCGCCCAGGCTCAGGTTGATGACCTTGGCCGGGTTGGGGTTGGCGATCGGCACGCTGGACACGCCCGCGGCCCAGAGCATGGCGGCGATGATGTCCGAGTCCGACCCGCCGCATTTGCCGAGCACGCGCACCGGCAGCACCATGACGTTGTAGCCCACCGAGGCCATGCCGATGCCGTTGTTGGTCTGGGCGCCGATGATGCTGGCCGTCTGCGTGCCATGCCAGCTGCTGCTGGTGGCGGCCTCGCCGCTGCCGCACTGGCCGGCCGTCGTCCAGTCGCCGGGGTCGGTCGGGTCGGCGTCGCGGCCGTCGCCGTCGCCCGCGATGCTGGTCGACGAGATGAAGTCGTAGCCGGCCAGCAGCTTGTTCGCCAGGTCGGGGTGGGCGAACAGCACGCCGGTGTCGACGTCGGCGACGACGAGGCTGGCGGAGCCCATCGTCAGGGCCCAGGCGCCGACCGCGTTGATGGCCGACACCAGCGTCGCGTCGGCGGGCTGCAGATACCACTGGCCGGCGGCGAGGGCCGCGCCGGCGCTGGCGGGCAGCAGCGGGTCGTTGGGCAGCGCGAGCGCGTGGCGGCGCTCGTCGGGCACGGCGTATTCGACGTCGGCGTCCTTGGCGAGCCTGGCGGCCAGCGCGGCCGAGCTCAGCGTCCTGTCGCCGTGCAGGGACTGGCTGCGCGCGTCGATCATGCGGCCGTCGGCAAGCGCCAGGCCGTGGCGGGCCGCGAGCGTGGCGGCCTGCTGCGGGCCGCGGTCGCCGCGCTCGCGGGCGGCACGCATCAGCGGGCCCAGGGCCTTGAACTTGACGATGACGCGGGCGCCGTCGGCATCGTCCGTGGCGGCTCGGGCGGCCTGGACGGGCAGGGCGCCCAAGGCCAGCAGGGCCAGCGCGGCAAGGACGATTCGGGTGGCGAAGGCAGGCACGCGAGGCTCCGGGGCTGAGGCGCCGCCATCCTCGTTGCCGGGCGTTTCCCGCGTGCTGCCGTTTTGTATCGGTGCCGAAATATGAAGGCCTGCCGCTTCAGCCCTTGAGCAGCGGCAGCACCGAGACCACCATCAGCGCCGCGGCGCCCCAGTTGAAGGCCTGCAGCGCGCGCGGCCGGTGCAGCCAGCGGCGCATCTGCTCGCCCAGCAGCGCCCAGGAGCCGCAGCAGGGCAGGTTCACCGCGACGAAGACCAGCGTCAGCGCCGCGATGCCGAGTTCGCTGTAGGCCGTCACGGCGGTCAGGGCCATGGCCCAGGCCTTGGGGTTGACGACCTGGAACAGCGCCGCGGCGCCGAAGCCCATCGGCCGCCCGGCGGCGCCGGCCTGGCCCTCGGCGCCGGGCGGCGCGGCCGTGGCCACGCGCGCGGCCAGGTAGAGCAGATAGGCCAGGCTGGCCCACTTCAGCAGCCCGTGCAGCGCCGGGAAGCGCGTGAAGGCCTCGCCCAGGCCCAGGCCGACGAGGACCAGCATGACGCCGAAGCCGAAGGAGATGCCCAGCAGATGGGGCAGGCTGCGCCGCCAGCCGAAATGCGTGCCCGAGGCCAGCAGCATCAGGTTGTTGGGGCCGGGCGTGATGGAGGTGACGAAGGCGAAGCCGGACAGGGCGAGCAGGGTGGCGCTGGTGTTCATGGCCCGCAACTCTAGGCAGGCGGGGGCCGAATTGGCTTGCCTTTGCTGCCGCGCTGGTGCTTGGGCGTGCAATGATCTGCGGCCATGGATGCCATCGACGAGAAGATCTTGCGCGAGCTGGTGGCGGAGGGCCGCGTGACCAATGCCGAGCTGGCCCAGCGCATCGCGCTCAGCCCCTCGGCCTGCCTGCGCCGCGTGCAGGAACTTGAGCGGCTGGGTGTCATAAAGGGCTATCGCGCCGTTCTGGACCCGGCACGGCTGGGCCTGGGCTTCGTCGCCTATGTGGCCATCGGCCTGTCGGGGCACACGCTGGCCGAGCAGCAGGGCTTCGAGGGCGCGATGGCCGTCTGCCCGGTCGTGCGCGAATGCCACAACGTGACCGGCGCCTTCGAATACCTGCTGCGCGTGGAGGTGGCCGACCTGGCGGCCTACAAGCGCTTCCATGCCGACGTGCTGGGCGGGCTGCCGCAGGTCAGCATGATCACGAGCTATATCGTCATGGACTCGCCCAAGGACGAGCGCGGCTGAGGCGCCTCAGCGCCTGACCTTGCCCTCGGCCGTCAGCATCGTCAGCTCGACGAAGCTGGAGCCGACGTGCTTGGCGGGCCCGAAGCCCAGGTGGTAGCCGCGCGACTCGTAGCCCGACAGGGTTTCCAGCGCGGTGATCAGGCCCTCGCGCGTCGGGTGGCCGCCGAGCCGGCGCAGGCCGTCGACGATGACGCGGGCGGCGACATAGCCCTCGATGCTGGTGTAGTTGGGCTCGGCCCTGGGGTCGAGCTTGTGCAGCGCGAGCTGGTAGTCGTTGACCAGGCCCACCGCGGTGCCGAAGGGCGAGGGCATGACCTGGGAGATGACGACGCCGGCGGCGTCCTTGCCGAGTTCGTCGGCCAGGGCCTGGGTGCCGACGAAGGAGACGTTGTGGAACTGGCCGCCGTAGCCGGCCCTGCGCGCCTCGCGGATGAAGGCGGCGCAGCTCTTGTAGGCGCTGATCTGCACGATGGCCTCGGGCTGCACCGGCACCAGGGCCTTCACGGCGGCGGCCACGTCGACGCTGTTGCGCTCCACGGTGGCGACGGCCGCGGGCTGCAGGCCGCGCTTCTCCAGGGCGCGCAGCACGCCCTTCAGGCCGGCCTGGCCGTAGGCGTCGTTCTGGTGGAAGACGGCGATCTTCTTCAGGTCCAGCTGGGTCAGCTGTTTGACGATGAGCTCGGTCTCGTCGTAGTAGCTCGCGCGGATGTGGAAGACCAGCCTGTTGAACGGGTCGCGCAGGGCCTCGGCGCCGGTGAAGGGGGCGATGAAGGGGACTTTGGCCTGGGTGGCCAGCGGCAGCGCGGCCAGCGAGGTGGGCGTGCCGACGTAGCCGAACAGCGCGAACACGTCCTCCTGGATGAATTTCTCGGTGTTGGCCTTGCAGCGCGCGGGCTCGTAGCCGTCGTCCAGCGTCTTCAGCAGGATCTGCAGGCCGCCCACGCCGCCGGCCGCGTTGACGGCTTCGAAGTAGGCCCGGGCGCCGAGCTGCATCTGCAGGCCGAGCTGGGCCGCGGGGCCGGTCAGCGGCACGGACTGGCCCAGCACGAGGCTGCGGCGTTCCTGGGCGCGCGCGGAGGCTGCGGGCAGCGCGAGGCTGGCCAGGGCGAGATGGGCTTGGCGGCGGGTCAGCATGAGCGCGCATGATGCCGCAAGCCGGGCGGCGGCCCGCGCCCGTTCGGCGTGCAGGTGTTGCTGAGCGTGAATACGCCCCGGCGGCCGCCGTGTGGCCGCGCCTCAGCCCGTGCGCGTGCGGCCGGCCCGCTTGTTGGCGAACATGGCCTCGTCGGCGCGGCGCATCAGCGCGTCGGCCGAGCGGCCGTCGACCGGGAAATGGGCCAGGCCCAGGCTGCTGCCGACGGCCACCTGCACGCCCGAGCTCAGCGGGATGGGCTGGACCAGCGCGTCGAGCAGCCGGTTCAGCGCCGGCTCGGCCTCGGCGGCGGCATGCATCGGCGTCAGCAGCACGACGAATTCGTCGCCGCCCAGGCGGGCCACGGTATCGCCGGCGCGCAGGCCCGCCTGCAGGCGCGCGGCCACGGCCTTGAGCACCTCGTCGCCGGCATCGTGGCCATGGGTGTCGTTGATCTGCTTGAAGCCGTTCAGGTCCAGGTAGGCCAGCGCGAACACATGGCCGCTGCGGTCGGCGGCGTGGATGGCCTGCCTGAGGCGGTCGGCCAGCAGCATCCGGTTGGGCAGGCCGGTCAGCGCGTCGTGCAGCGCGGCGTGCTCCATGCGTGCCTCGTAGGCCTTGCTCTGCGTGATGTCGAGCATCATCCACAGCGATTCGCCGCTCCGGTCTCCGGAGGCGGCGGGCAGTTCGATCCCGGCCATGTCGACCCAGATCAGCGTGCCGTCCTTGCGCCGCATCTGCTGCTGGGTGCGGAAGCGCCGGCCGGCCTTGAGCTGGGGGTAGGCCCGTGCGCCCAGGGCCTGGAAGGATTCGTCGTCCGGGTAGAGCATGCGGGCATGGTGGCCGCGCAGCTCGCCCTCGTCATAGCCGAACATGCGCTCCAGCGCGCCGTTGTGCCACAGGGCCTGCCGCCCCTTGACCTTGACGATGCCGACGAGATCGCTCTCCAGCATGGCCCGCTGGTCGATGTTGAGCTGGTGCAGCTGCTGGCGGATGCGGTGGGTTTCCGTGATGTCGAACATCACGGAGCGGCTGCGCACGAAGCGGCCGTCGGCGTCGTAGACGGCCGTGGCCGACAGGCTGACCCGGCGCGTCCTGCCGTGGCGTCCGATCAGCTCGAACTCCAGCCCCGAGACCCGGCCGTCGCGCTTGAAGCGCGGGAAGTTGGCCGCGAACGATGCGCGGCCCTCGGCATCGAAGAAGTCGGCCAGGCCCAGGCGGCCGATGAGATCCTCGGCCGAACAGCCCGTCCACGACAGGCCGAGGGTGTTGACGCTGATGAAGCGGCCTTCCGCGTCGAGGGCGCAGTAGGCGCAGGGCGCGTTGTCGTAGAGGTCCTGCAGGCTCGCGCGTGCCTCATGGATCTGGGCCTCGAGCTCCTTGCGCTCGGTGATGTCGCGGCCGACGCTCTGGGTCTCGATCAACTGCCCCCGGGCGTCGAAGAAGCCGCGATTGACGAACTGCCCCCAGCGCATGTCGCCATTGGCGAGATGCACGCGGTTCTCGATGACGACCGTGGAATGGTCGGGCCGCAGCGCGGCCACCTCGCGCTGCACGCGGTCCAGGTCGTCGGGATGCACCATGGGCGCCCAGGTGTGGCCGACGACGGCCTCGGCCTGCACGCCGAAAAAGCGGCAGAAGGCCTCGTTCACGAAGGTGAGGCGGCCGTCGGGCTCGAAGCGGCAGATCAGCTCGGTCTGCGCGCCCAGGATGCCGGCGTAGCGGTTGCGCTCGTGCGCCAGCGCCTGTTCGGCATGCTTGCGCTCACTGATGTCGGACTCGATGGCCATGAAGCCCGTCAGCGCGCCGGCGTCGTCCTGCAGCGGCTGGATCTCGATGTCGAGCCAGTATTGCCGGCCGTTCTTGCCCCGGTTCAGCAGCTCCACATGGCAGCCCCGCCGGGCGGCGAGGGCGGCGCGCATGGTTTGCACGGTCTGCGGGTCGCTGCCTTCGAACTGCAGCAAGTCGCCGGGCTTCTGCCCCAGCACCTCGTCGGCCCCGTAGCCGGTGATGCGGGTGAATCCTTCGTTGACCCAGGTGATGCGGTGCTGGGCGTCGGTGATGACCACGGCGTTGGTCGTGCGGCTGGCCACCATGGCCAGGCGCTGCAGGTCGGCCGTCATGCCCTGCGCGAGCGCCTCGGCACGGGCCCGGCCGGCCGACAGCAGAAAGACCGTGAAGGCCGCCAGCAGGCTGAGCAGCGCGCCGCCCGTCACCACCCACAGGCCCGACAGCTGCAGCAGCCGCCGCGCCGTTGCCGGCGACAGCGTCGTTTCCAGCACGAACTCCCGACCGGCGACGTCGAAATGGCGGGACGTCAGCACCGGCCCGTTCGTGAACGTCCTGCCGGCCGCCTTGGCGACGTCGATCAGCTCGCCACCGCGGGCGGCGAGCAGGGGGGTGAGGCCGCCGTCGGCGTTGCGCACCGCCAGATCGATGTCCAGCAGCACGGCCGCGGCATCCGCCCCGCCCTTCAGCAATTCCTGCGCGATCAGCGGGGCGAACAGCAGGCCCTGCAGGGCCTTCGGGCGCTTGCCCGCCAGGCTGCTGCCCGGGGCGTCGCGAAATACCGGCACCAGCATCAGGAAGCCGGCGCCGGCATTCTCATCCTGCGCCAGGGTGACCGGAGCCGACAACGTGGCCTCGCCGCTGGCGATGGCCCGCTCGATGGCCTGGCGGCGCACCGGGTCGCCGCCCACGTCGAGCCCCCAGGCCGGCGCGTTGCGCGACTTCGGCTCGACCTGGGTCACGACGAAGAGCTGCTCGGCGCCGCCCTTGCCGTGCACGTCGAAGTCCGGTTCGCCGTCCTCGCGCTGGGCTTTGATGAAGGCGGGCAGGTCGTGCCGCAGGACGGACTGGATGACGCCGAAGCCGCGCGCACCGGGGAACTCGCCGGGCAGATCGCGTGATGCGACATAGGCCGCGAAGGGCGCACGGCCCACGGGGCCCCGCATGGCCGCCATCATGCCGCGCGCGCCCTTGAGCCCGTAGATCGGCAATGTGAAGCGCTCGGCGATGTCGTCCTGCAGCAGCTCGGTCTGGTGATCCAGCAGCAGCCGGGCTTCCTTGTCGGACGACTGCTGCTGCCAGAGCACCGCGCCTGCGGTCAATGTCAGGCCGATCGACAGCACCATCGCCGCCGCGGCCCAGGCCGCGGTATTGATCTTTTCAGGCCCGGTGTTCTTGTCTCCGATGCGCATCTGGCTTCGATCTGTGCGGGGCAGCGCTGTTCCGTTCCGGTGGGGTTGCCGATTGGAACATGGCCGCCGGGCAGGCCCCGGCCGCGCGCCCGGCCCGTCGCCTCGGCGCCACGCCGCCGAAGCGATCGCCGGCGGCCCGATGGCTGGCCGGCGCCTGGCCCTCTACAGCTCCGCCACGCCCTTGACCCGCACCGGCATCGCGACCGGCTGGGCGGCAGCCTCCACCGCGCGGCCGTGGAAGCGGTCCAGCAGCGCCTGCCACTGCTGCTTCACGGCGACGACGTTGGCATGCTTGACGTGGCCGTAGCCGCGGATCTTCTCGGGCAGGCGGGCCAGATCGACGGCGGTGTTCAGGTTGTCGGCGGTCAGCGAGGCCAGGATCTCGTCGACGAGCTTTTCGTAGTCATTGATGAGCTGGCGCTCCATGCGGCGCTCGTCGGTCTTGCCGAAGAGGTCCAGCGCCGTGCCGCGCAGGCCCTTGAACTTGGCCAGCCACCTGAAGGCGGTGAAGGTCCACGAGCCCATCTCGATCTTCCTCGCGCGGCCGTCTGCGCCGGGCCTGGCGATCAGCGGCGGGGCGAGGTGGAAGCTCAGGCGCTCCCAGTTCTCGAACTGTTCCTTCATCGCGGCCTCGAAGCGGCCGTCGGTGTAGAGGCGCGCGACCTCGTACTCGTCCTTGATGGCCAGCAGCTTGGCGTAGTAGCGGGCCACGGCCTGGGTCAGGCGCTGGCCTTTGCCGAGTTGGGTTTCGGCGGCGCGCACGCGGTCGACGAGCGCGCGGTAGCGCTGCGCGTAGGCGGCGTCCTGGTAGTCGGCCAGGAACTTCGAACGCCGCTCGATCAGGCCGTCAGGCCCATCGAGCTGGTCGTAGTTGAAGAGCTTGACGACATTGACGTCGCCGGCCAGGCGCTGGATGGCATCCGGCGCGGCGATGGCGAGGCGGCCCAGCGCGAAGGCGGTCTTGTTGGCCTCGGCGGCGACGCCGTTCAGCTCGATGGCGCGCATCAGCGCGGCCTCGCCGACGGGGATCAGCCCGCGCTGCCAGCAGGCGCCCAGCATGATGATGTTGCTGGGCAGGGTGTCGCCCATCAGGCACTGCGAGATGTCCTGGGCGTCGACCCTGTCCAGCAGCTCGTCGCTGCCGACGGCGAAGCGCATCTTGTCGAGCAGTGAGGCAGCCTGCAGCGACGCGTCCGGGTTGCGCACGAAGCCGGCGGTGGGCAGCTCATGCGTATTGGCGAGGATGACCGTGCGGCCGGCCTTCACCGTGCCGAGCGCATCGGGGCTCGCGCCGACGACCATGTCGCAGGCCAGCAGCACGTCGGCCTGCTGGGTGTCGATGCGGACCTGGTTGAGCAGGTCCAGCGTCGGCGCGACGCGCACGAAGGAGAGCACCGCGCCGCCCTTCTGCGCAAAGCCCATGAAGTCCAGCACCGAGGCCTGCTTGCCTTCGAGGTGGGCGGCCATGGACACCAGCGCGCCGACCGTGACGACGCCCGTGCCGCCGACGCCGGTGACCAGCAGGTCGAAGGGCCCGGTCCAGGGCCAGGCGGCCGGCGGCCGGATGGCGGCGAGCTCGCGCGCCAGGTCCTGCGCCGTGTAGCTGGCGCCGGCCTTCTTTCTCAGCACCGGGCCATGCACCGACACGAAGCTGGGGCAGAAGCCGTTCACGCAGGAGAAGTCCTTGTTGCAGCTGCTCTGCTCGATGGCGCGCTTGCGGCCCCAGTCGGTCTCCACCGGCACGACGCTCAGGCAGTTCGACGCCACGCCGCAGTCGCCGCAGCCTTCGCACACCGCCTCATTGATGAAGATGCGGCGCGGCGGGTCCGGGAATTCCTTCTTCTTGCGGCGGCGGCGCTTCTCGGCGGCGCAGGTCTGGTCGTAGATCAGCACCGTGACGCCTTCGATGTCGCGCAGCTCGCGCTGCACGGCGTCCAGCTCGCTGCGGTCGTGGAACGTGGTGCCGGCCGGGAACAGGCCGTGGTGGCCGTCGTATTTGCCGATCTCGTCGGACACGACGCACAGCCGTTTGACGCCTTCCGCTTCGACCTGGCGCGCGATCTGCGGCACGCTGGTCTGGCCGTCCACCGGCTGGCCGCCGGTCATCGCGACCGCGTCGTTGTAGAGGATCTTGTAGGTGATGTTGGTCTTGGCCGCGATGGCCTGGCGGATGGCGAGGTAGCCCGAGTGGTAGTAGGTGCCGTCGCCCAGGTTCTGGAAAACGTGCTTTTCCTTCGTGAAGCGCGAGTGCGCCGCCCAGTCCACGCCCTCGGCGCCCATCTGGATCAGGCCGGACGTGCCGCGCTCCATCCAGCTCGCCATGAAGTGGCAGCCGATGCCGGCCAGCGCGCGCGAACCCTCGGGCAGCTTGGTGCTGGTGTTGTGCGGGCAGCCCGAGCAGAAATAGGGCTGGCGGCGCACCGCGTCGGCGGCGTTGGACAGCAGCTGCGGCGTCAGGAAGTCGACGACGAGGTGGCGGCGGTCCAGCGCCGGGTTCAGCCGCGCGAGCCAGTCGGCCACCGTGCCCATGATGCGGCTGGGGCGCAGCTCGCCCAAGGCGCTCAGCACCGCGCAGCCATGCTCGTCCGTCTTGCCGACGACGCGCGGGCGCTGGAAGTCGGGCAGGTGGTAGAGCAGCTCCTTGATCTGGCGCTCGACGACCGGGCCCTTTTCCTCGATGACGAGCACGTCGGTGAGGTTGGAGCAGAACTCGACGATGCGCGTCGGCTCGAGCGGGAAGACGAGGCCGACCTTGTAGACGCGCACGCCGGCCGCGGCCAGCGCGTTGGGGTCGAGGTCGAGGCGGCGCAGCACCTCCATGAAGTCGTAGTGAGCCTTGCCCACCGTCACGATGCCCAGCGTGGCGGCCGGGCTGGTGACGATGTGCTTGTCGATGCTGTTGACCTTGGCGAAGGCCTTCACCGCGTCCAGCTTGTGGGCCAGGCGCGATTCGAGGTCGAGCGAGGGCAGGTCGACCGAGCGGATGTGCAGATTGGTGGGCGCCGTGTAGTCGACGGCGTGCTCGAAGTCCAGCGGCACGGCGTCGAGGTCCACCGTCATGCCGCTCTCGACCACCTCCGAGATGGCCTTGAAGCCGACCCAGGCGCCCGAGAAGCGGCTCAGCGCCCAGCCGTAGAGACCGAACTCCAGGTATTCGGCCACATTGGCCGGGTGGACCAGCGGCATGCTCCAGGCCTGCAGCGCCTGGTCGCTCTGGTGCGGCGTGCTGCTGGACACGCAGCCGTGGTCGTCGCCGCACACCACCAGCACGCCGCCCTGCGTGCTCGTGCCGTAGACGTTGCCGTGCTTGAGCGCATCGCCCGAGCGGTCCACGCCCGGGCCCTTGCCGTACCACATCGCGAACACGCCATCGACGGTGCGCTGCGGGTCCAGCGCGACGCGCTGCACGCCGAGGCAGGCGGTGGCCGCGAGGTCCTCGTTGATCGCCGGCAAGAACTCGATGTGGGCCGCGGCCAGGAACTTCTTCGCCTTCCACAGCTGCTGGTCCACCATGCCCAGCGGGCTGCCGCGATAGCCGGACACGAAGCCGGCCGTGTTCAGCCCGGCGCGCTCGTCCTGCTTTTTCTGCGCCAGCAGCAGCCGCACCAGGGCCTGGGTGCCGGTCAGGAAGACGGCGCCGCTGTCGGCCGCGAGGTTGTCGCTGAGCTGGTAGGGGCGCAGGGCGGGTGTGGCGTCTGACATGAGGGCTCCTGGAGGGCGCGAAATTCTTCCTCCGCGGGGCCGGAAGAACTTGCCTCAATGCCGGTGTGCGGCCGGTCGAATGAGATGATTCTTCTCCAAAGGGGTGGATCATGGAAATAAACGAACTCGACCGCGCCAGCCTGCAGATCCTCGAGGCCCTGCAGGCCGACGCCCGCCTGTCCACGCAGGCGCTGGCGGAGAAGGTCGGCCTGTCGGCCACGCCGGTGTGGCGGCGCGTGAGGGAGCTGGAGGATCGCGGCGTCATCCGCGGCCAGGTCGTGCTGGTGGACCGCGAGAAGCTCGGCCTGTCCATCCTGGTGCTGGCCAATGTCAGCCTGGTGCGGCACAGCGAGGGCGCCGTCGAGCAGTTCGAGCAGCTCGTGTCCACGCGCCGCGAGATCATCGAATGCCATGCCATCACCGGCGAGGCCGACTACGTCATCAAGGTCGTCGCGGCCGACATGAAGGCCTATGACCTCTTCCTGCAGCAGCACATCTTCAAGCTGCCGGGCGTTGCCAGCGTGCGCAGCAACGTGGTGCTGCGCGAGGTCAAGTACGAGACGGCGCTGCCGGTGGGCTGAACTCGGTCGGGCAGCAGCGCCCCCCTTGAACAGGAGGCCCCAGTTCCTCAGTGCGGCCCGCCGCCTTGCCTAAAGTAGCAGGAGAGTTCCGCCACCTGCTCCCGCTCATGGAATCCCTGTTCACCCAGCTCTCGGGCGCCGTCTCGCATACCAACACCCTGGAGGCGCTGACCCGGCCGCTGCTGCAGATGCTGGAGGCCGTCACGGGCCTGGAGTCGACCTATCTGACGACGGTGGACCTGGCCGGCGGGCTGCAGCATGTGCTGTACGCGCGCAATACGCGCGAGCTGCAGATCCCCGAGGGGCTGACCGTGCCCTGGGGCGACGCGCTGTGCAGGCGCGCGCTGGAAGAGGGCCGCCCCTACACGGACGACGTGCCCGGCGTCTGGGGCGACTCCGCGGCGGCGCGCCAGCTCGGCCTGCAGACCTATGCCAGCACGCCGCTGCGCCAGGACGACGGCGCGCTGTACGGCACGCTGTGCGCGGCCAGTTCGCGGCGCCGGCCGCTGAGCCCCGAGGCCGGGCAGGCGCTGAAGCTGTTCGCCCGCCTCATCGAGCAGCAGCTCGCGCGCGAGCGTCTCGTCGAGCAGCTGCGCCAGGCCAACGCCGAGCTGAAGGCCCAGGCGCTGACCGATGCGCTGACCGGGCTGATGAACCGCCGGGCGCTGATGCAGGAACTGCGCCGGCTGACCGCGGTGGCCCAGCGCACCGGCCGCTGGCTGCTGGCCGGCACGGTGGACCTGGACGGCTTCAAGCAGGTCAACGACACCCACGGCCACGACGCGGGCGACGGCTTCCTGTGCGGCGTCGCGGAGGCGCTGAAGGCCGCGCTGCGCGCCGGCGACGTGCTGGCGCGCATGGGCGGCGACGAGTTCGTCGTCATCGGCCTGGGCCCGATGCTCAGCGAGGACGGGCGCGGCGCGGCCCAGCTGCTGCAGCAGCGCCTGGCGGCCGCCACCATCGGCCGCTATGCCGCCGGGCCGGCCGAGATCGACTACGCGGGCGCCAGCGTCGGCGTGGCCTGCATGGACCCGCAGCGCTCGGGCGTCGAGGAGGCGCTGCGCGAGTCCGACGCGGCGATGTACCGCGTCAAGGAAACTCGGCGGCGCCCAAGAGATTGAGGCGGCTGGCGCCTACAGCTTGCCGTAGCTGTGCAGCCCCGACAGGAACATATTGACGCCCAGGAAGGCGAAGGTCGTCACCAGCAGGCCGACCAGGGCCCACCAGGCCGAGGCCATGCCGCGCAGGCCCTTCATCAGCCGCATGTGCAGCCAGGCCGCGTAGTTCAGCCAGACGATCAGCGCCCAGGTTTCCTTCGGATCCCAGCTCCAGTAGCCGCCCCAGGCCTCGGCGGCCCAGAAGGCGCCCAGGATGGTGGCGATCGTGAAGAAGGCGAAGCCCAGCGCGATGGCCTTGTACATCAGGTCGTCGAGCTGGGGCAGGTCGGGCAGGCGGGCGACCAGCTGGCGGCGCAGCGCGATGCACAGGCCCAGGAAGGCCATCACGCCGGCGATCTTGGCGGCCCAGCTCTCCAGTCCTCCCGCGGTCTGCGGGCTGACGCCGGCCAGCAAGCGCACCGCCAGGATCAGCACCACGATGAGGCCCGGCACGCCGATCAGGCCGATCAGCAGCGCCCGCGGCGTGGCCGACTTAAGCAGGAAGGCGAAGGCCACCATGGCCGCCAGCGAGAAGCTGCCGTAGCCGACGAAGTTGGCCGGCACGTGGATCTTCATCCACCAGCTCTGCAGCGCGGGCAGCAGCGGCTGGATCTCCTGCGCGTCGCGCGCCAGCGTGTACCAGAGCAGGAAGCTGACCGCGCCGCTGACGACCAGCATCACATAGGCGCCCAGCGAACGCGTCGCGAAGCGCTGCTCGTAGTAGAGGTGGAACAGCGTCGTCATCCAGCTGAACAGCACGAAGACCTCGTAGAGGTTGCTGACCGGGATGTGGCCGATGTCAGGGCCGATCTGGTGGCTCTCGTACCAGCGCACCAGCGTGCCGATCAGGGCCATCAGCACGCCGCCCCAGGCCAGCTTGGAGCCGACGACCTCGGCCACGCTGTTGCGCCCCGCGCCGGTGAAGAAGCCGCCCCAGTAGAACAGCGTGCTCATGTAGAACAGCAGGCTCATCCACAGGATGGCGCTCTGGCTGGACAGCAGGTATTTGAGCCAGAAGACCTTCTCGCCGGCGGCGAGGTCGGCGCCGAAGCCGCCGGTGTGCTGGGCGTAGAGCGAGATGGCCAGCAGCGTGGCCGCGCCGGCCGCGACGCAGAGCAGGCGCAGCGGCTTCCAGAACCAGCCCAGCCCGATCATGGCCGGCATCGCGCACAGCAGGATGCCCTGCTCGTAGACGTTCATGCTGGCGTGGTAGCGCTTGAAGGCGTAGGCGCCGCCGAGCAGCACGAGTACGGCGAAGATCCAGTCCAGCGGGTCACGCCGCTGCCGCGCGTGGCGGCGCGGCAGATCGAAGGTGGTGGTGTTCATGAGCGGTCCTTGGGCGCGGCGGCAGGGATGACGGCTTGTTCCAGCTGGGCGAAGAGGGTGGCGTTGTCGGGCGACTCGCGGGTGCAGGACATGGCCATGCGCAGCTGCGAGCTGGCCGGATCGGCGCCGGGCGCGATCCAGACCCACAGCCGCCTCTCCTTGATGTAGAGCATGGCGAAGACGCCGACGATGAGCAAGAGGGCGCCGAGGTAGACCAGCTTCTGGCCCGGGGCGCGTGCGACCTGGAAGACGCTGGCCTGCACCTGCTCGAAGTTCTCCAATTGCAGCAGCACCGGCGTCGGGTAGTAGAGGCTGTCGGACAGCGCCAGCACGGCCTGCGTCATGAAGGCCTGGATGGCCGCGTCGGCGCCGACGGGCGCGAGGCCGGCATGCTGGCGGGCCAGCTGGTTGAGCTCGAACAGGCTGCCGTTGAGGATGCGCAGCAGCACCTCGGAGACGCGCTGGCGCTGGGCCTCGGGCACCTCGCGCTCGATGAACTGGGACAGCGCCGGCAAGCCGCCGCGGACCTCGTCGCCGGCCTTGGCGGCGGCGCCGGAGAACAGCGACAGCGCGCGCTGCGCGGTGGCCTGCAGCTGGGCCTTCATCTGCGGCTGGGCGGGCGGCGTCGCGGCGGCGGCATAGGCCTGTGCGGCGGCGTCGCGCAGGGCCGGGTCGGCCAGGGCCTGGCGCAGGTGCAGCCAGCCGGCCAGCTGGCCGTTCTCGTCGGCCGGCATGCGCAGGTAGCGGAAGTTGTCGGCCTGCGTGTCGCGCACGCCGGCGAGGAAGACCTTCTGGCCGTCCAGCTCGACCGGCAGCATGTAGTTGTTGAACTCGCGCGCCTGGCCGGCGGCGTCGCGCAGCAGATAGCTGAACGACGGGCCGATGTTGTGCAGCGACTTCTCCGCGCTGCCCTTGGCGCCGCTGCCCAGGTGCTTGCCCAGGCTCTCGCCGAGGTCGACGCGGCGCACGTCGGTGGCGCCTTCCCTGCCGTCGTTCGCGAGGTTCTCGACGTTGATGACGCGCAGGCCGGAGAGCTCCAGCGTCTGGTCGCCGAAGGCCTGCCTGCCGCCCACGCGGCCCTCCAGCTTGAAGGGCTCGCCGCCGGCCAGCGGCATGGCCTTGAGCTGCAGCTTGCTGCCGCCGTCCTCGAAGCTGCTCTGGTAGATGGCCACGCCGTCGTGGATGACGGGCTCGTTGACCTTGACCGTGGCCTCGCGGCGCGTGCCGCCGTCGTGGATGACGATGTCGCTGGCAAAGCTCTTGGGCATGCCGGTGGGGTAGTAGTCGACGCTGAACTTCTTCAGCTCGATCTCGAACGGCAGGTCCTGCAGCACGACGCCGCTGGGCAGGCTGAGCACGGCCAGCCCCGCGCGCTGGTGTTCGGCGACGGACAGGTTGCCGCGGAAGCTCGGGTTGGCGGTGGACAGCCGGTGCTCGGGCCGGATGTCGGCCACGAAGCCGGAGCCCTTGTAGAGCTGCTTGCCCTGCGCCCACATCGCCAGCTTGACCATGGCGTTGCCGTCCATCACGCCGCCGAGCAGGATGAGCACGATGGCTGAGTGGGCCGCGAGGTAGCCGATCTTGTTGGCCGCGCCGCGCCGGGCCGCGATCATGATGCCGTGCTCGCGCTGCTGCACGCGGGCCTTCCAGCCCAGGGCCGTCAGCACTTTGCCGATCTCGGCCAGCGCCATCTGCGGGTTGCTGGGGAATTCGCCGATGGCCTTGTGGTGGTGGGCCTGCAGCGACTGCTCGCGCACGCCCTCCTTGTAGCTGCGCAGGTCGGCCAGGATCTTGGGCGTGTTGCGGATGATGCACAGGCTGGTCGACACGACCAGGAAGGCCAGGATGGCGAGGAACCAGGGCGCGCTATAGACCGTGAACAGGTTCAGGCGCCCGAACAGCTCGGCCCAGAAGGGGCCGAACTTGTCGATGTAGCCGCCCATCGCCTCGCCCTGGTTCACGACGGTGCCGATGACCGACGCGATGCAGATGACGGTCAGCAGCGTGATCGCGAAGCGCATGGACGCGAGCAGGTCCAGCAGTTCGCGGGCGGCCGAGGGGCGGGGGAGGGCGGCGGAGGACATCGGGCGAAAGATTGGGACAACAAAAAAGCCGGTGGGGTTCACCGGCCTTCGTTCCTCGAGGCTTGCAAAAGGTTCAGCGCAAGCCGGCAACGTAGTCGGACACCGCCTTGATTTCCTTGTCGTTCATCTTGGCGGCGATGGCGACCATCATCGGGCCGTTGGCGCGGGCGCCGCCGCGGAAGGCCGTCATCTGCGCCTCGACATAGTCGCCATGCTGGCCGCCGATGCGCGGGTACTGGGCCGGGATGCCGGCGCCGGTCGGGCCGTGGCAGGCCGCGCAGGCCGGCACATTGCGCTCGGCGATGCCGCCGCGGTAGATCTTCTCGCCCAGCGCGACGGTGTCCTTGTTCTTCGCGAAGCCCGGCTTGGCGGCCTTGCTCGCGTAGAAGGCGGCGACATTGCGCACGTCGTCGTCGGACAGTGGCGCGGCCATGCCGCTCATGACGGGGTTCTTGCGCTTGCCGGACTTGAACTCGGTCAGCTGCTTGGCCAGGTATTCGGCATGCTGGCCCTGCAGGATGGGGTTGGCCGGGCTGCCGCGCGAGCCGTCGGCCGTGTGGCAGGCCGCGCAGACCTGCGACGAGATGGCGCCACCCTTGGCGAGATCGGGCTTGGCCGGAGCGCCCGCGGGCTCGTTTGCGTGAGCCGTGGCAGCCAGCATCAGACTCGACAGGAGAAGGGCGACAGTCTTCATGGGTGAATGTGGTTTCGTTGGGCGCAACCTCGAAATTTTACAATGCTGAATCACCGCGTCCGACACCACCATGACCAACGAAATCCCTGATGCAGGGCCCGCCGAAGCCGTCACCGACAAGCTCGCCCTGGCCTGGACGCACACGACCCGCTTCCTGACGACGGCCAGCCAGCTGGTCCATCTGCCGGCCACCGAGCTGCCCGAGATCGCCTTCGTCGGCCGCTCCAACGCCGGCAAGTCCACGGCCATCAACACGCTGGCCCAGCAGAAGCGGCTGGCCTTCGCGTCCAAGACGCCGGGCCGCACCCAGCACATCAATTTGTTCGAGCTCGGCCCCAAGGACGCGCCCGATGCGCTCTTCGCCGACCTGCCGGGCTATGGCTATGCGGCGGTGAACAAGTCCGCCAAGCAGCGCTGGCAGAAGGTGATGGCCGACTACCTCGAGATCCGCCGCAGCCTGTCCGGCGTCGTGCTGATGGTGGATTCGCGCCTGGGCCTGACCGACCTCGACCGGCAGCTGCTGGAGTTCGTCGCGGCCCGCGTCGCCACCGGCGAGATCAAGTTGCTGGTGCTGCTGACCAAGTCCGACAAGCTCAACCGCAAGGAGGCCGACGCGGTGCTGCGCGCGACGACCGAGTTCCTGGCCGGCATGACGACCGAGAACTCCGACGTTGCGGTGACGCTGTTCTCGGCGCTGAAGAAGAGCGGCGTCGGCGACGTGGCCGTCGCCTTGCACGAGTGGACCCACGGGGGCCAGCCCGCCGTCGCGGCCTAGCCCGCGACACCTCAAGCGGCCGCCGCGGAACCGGCTTTGCCGGGCCGCTGGCGGCTGCCAAGGCCAGAGGCCTTGTCCTTCGCCAGGCACAGACAGTCCTCAGGACTGTCTGTGTCCGGGCTCAGCCCCCTTGAGGGGGAGGTGCGTCAGCGCCTTCGGGGGTGGGGCATCACCCGCCGTCCAGATCACTGATCAGCGTGTCGACGGCGCGCTGCACGACGCTGTCTTCGTCCAGCGCCGCGATGAGGCCGTTGGCGAGCAGCGCCTCCAGCGCCTTGCGGGTCAGCGACAGGCGCTCGTCCGGGTCGCGGCCGACGAAGAGCACGTACTGCCGGCCCTCGCTGAGCCAGGCGATCTGGGCCGTGTGCCAGCCGCCCTGGATGAAGAGGTGGAACCAGTGGCCGATCTGCAGGCCGTCGATCCAGCGCTGCAGCGCGGCGCGGGCGTCGGGCGAGCCGTGCTCGTTGTAGAGCTGCACCGGCACGGTCGGCAGCTCGCCGCGGTCGACGTCGGCGCTGAGCCAGTGCGACGGCACCTGGGAGTCGCGCTCCCCCATCAGCCGCCTGACGATCTCGTCGGCGGAGGCCGGGGCGGCGCTGCCCGGTGCCGCCGGCCGGGGCGGGGCGGGGCGGCGTTCGGCCGGGTCCAGCGCCGGAAGGCCGCGCAGCAGGCGGGCATGCTGGCCCATCAGCTCGCTGAGCGCCGGCTCGCGCCTGGGCAGGGGCAGGTCGACGCTTTCGCAGCCGGCCACGAGGCGCTCGATGAGCACCGGCAGGCGCATGCGCAGGGCTTCGCGGTCGGCCATGTCGCGCGGCGTGCCAAGGCTGTCCAGCAGTGCGTCGACCAGCTCCATCGCGGTCTGCGCCTCGCGGGACTCGCGGCCGTGGCGGACCATGGCCGTGACGATGACCTCCACCCAGGCCGTCTGCAGGAAGCGGTGCATGCGCGGGCCCAGCGGTGCGCCGGCGATCTGGTGGTCGATCTGCTCGCGCAGCAGCTCGCGCCATTCCTTGCGCTGCTGCTCGCGCTCCAGCGCGGCCAGGGCCACGGCGTTGCGCTCGCTGCTCTGGCGGGCCTGCCGGTCGATGCGGGCCTCGACGCGGGCCAGCACCTGCTGGAACAGCGCGGCGGTGGGCGTCGGTGCGTCGACGAGGAGCTGGGATTCGGCCTCCATGAAGCGCAGGAAGTCGACGAGGCGCTCGTCGTCGGCGCGCTCGAAGGCCATGCCGTGGGCAGCGACGCGGTTCAGCAGCGCCCAGGTCGGGTGGTCCTGGCGGCGCAGCAGCGTCGTGTCGCTGCGCGCCAGGCGCACGACGGCGATCTGCAGCCGCGCCAGCAGCGCCTTCAGCGGCGGCAGCAGGCGCGGGTCGGCCAGGATCTGGTCGTAGAGCCGGCTCAGCATGTCCGGCCCGGTCGAGCGCACGAAGGGGGCCGGCGCATCGGGGTGGGCCGGCGGCGCCAGCCGCTGGGGCCGCGAGTTCACCGCGTCGACGCGGCGCGACAGCCCGTCCAGCGTGCCGTGCGCGGCCGCCAGGCGCTGGCGCGCCAGCGGGTCGCCCTGCAACTGACCGTGCGAGGCGACCATGTCGCTGAGGTCGGCCGCGCGCAGCATCGCGCAGGCCAGGGCGTACTGGCGGTGCAGGGCCTCGGCCAGCGGCGCGGCCGCCACGCGCATCAGCTCGTACTGGGCTTGGGCGCCGAGCGGGCTGGCCGCCAGCGCATGGTGCAGCGCGTGGGCGTACAGGGCCGGGCGCAGCGGGTTGTCGCGCTCGCGGGCGCGCGCGATGCCGCGCAGCGCGGCGTAGAAGTTGCCGATCTGGTGCAGCTCGGCGCGGCTGGCGTCCTCGGCCGCGCGCGCGACATGGGCGATGGCGACGTCCTGCAGGGCCTGGTGCTCGTCGACGAGGCTGAGGCTTTCGAGGCCGCCGAACTGGCTTTGCGAACGGTTCAGAGGATCCTCGCCGCGGCGCCCGGCCTGCAGCAGCTCGATGAGCTTGCCCTCGAAGTCGGCCGCGAAGTTCGTGCGCACCTTGCGCCAGCCCTCGCGCAGCGGGAAGTGCTGGGGCTGGGCGTCGAGCTCGTCCTGCACCACGTTCAGCAGCTCGCGCGCCAGCGGCCCGGCCTCGGTCAGTGCGTGGTCGAGCAGGGCGTGTGTATGCAGGAGGGCGGTCATGGACATTGGTTGACGGCGGGGTGAGATTATCCGGCGCAAGGCGGCGCACCCTGGCCGCCCGCCGTCTCCCGCCTCCCCCGATCCGCATGGCCGGCGTCGCGGTTCATTAGCTTTTCACGCTTTTGCGGCCGGGTCGTCATGCCGGCGGGGCAGCGGCGGGCCGTCGTGGAGGATACGAGCGACGCCAATGAAAAAGGGGCTGCTCGCGCAGCCCCTTCGACTCGTTCAGCGACGGGTGTGTCGCCGGCGTGGATTTACATGTCCATGCCGCCCATGCCGCCCATGCCACCCATGCCGCCCATGCCACCAGGCATGCCGCCGCCGGCGGCTTCTTCCTTGGGCGACTCGGCGACCATGCACTCGGTCGTCAGCATCAGCGACGCGACGGAGGCGGCGTTCTGCAGCGCGGTGCGGGTCACCTTGGTCGGGTCCAGGATGCCCATCTCGATCATGTCGCCATAGGTGTCGTTGGCGGCATTGAAGCCGTAGTTGCCCTTGCCGCCCAGCACGGCGTTGACGACGACGGAGGCTTCGCCACCGGCGTTGTAGACGATCTCGCGCAGCGGGGCTTCGATGGCCTTCAGGACCAGCTTGATGCCGGCGTCCTGGTCGGCGTTGTCGCCCTTGATGTCGCCGGCGGCTTGCTTGGCGCGCAGCAGGGCCACGCCGCCACCGGCGACGATGCCTTCCTCGACGGCCGCACGGGTGGCGTGCAGCGCGTCTTCGACGCGGGCCTTCTTCTCCTTCATCTCGACCTCGGTGGCGGCACCGACCTTGATGACGGCCACGCCGCCGGCCAGCTTGGCCACGCGCTCCTGCAGCTTCTCGCGGTCGTAGTCGCTGGTGGCTTCCTCGATCTGGATGCGCACTTGCTTGACGCGGGCTTCGATGTCGGCAGCGGCACCGGCGCCATCGATGATGGTGGTGTTTTCCTTGCCCACTTCGACGCGCTTGGCCTGGCCCAGGTCGGCCAGCGTGACCTTCTCGAGCGACAGGCCGACTTCTTCGGCGATGACCTTGCCGCCCGTCAGGATGGCGATGTCTTCCAGCATGGCCTTGCGGCGGTCACCGAAGCCGGGCGCCTTGACGGCGACGACCTTCAGGATGCCGCGGATGGTGTTGACCACCAGGGTCGCCAGGGCTTCGCCCTCGACTTCCTCGGCAATGATCAGCAGCGGGCGGCCGGCCTTGGCGACGGCTTCCAGCGTGGGCAGCAGGTCGCGGATGTTGGACACCTTCTTGTCGTACAGCAGCACGAAGGGGTTGTCCAGGATCGCGGATTGCTTTTCCGGGTTGTTGATGAAGTAGGGCGACAGGTAGCCGCGGTCGAACTGCATGCCTTCGACGACGTCCAGCTCGTTGTTCAGGCTCTTGCCGTCCTCGACGGTGATGACGCCTTCCTTGCCGACCTTGTCCATCGCGTTGGCGATGATCTGGCCGACGTCGGCATCGCTGTTGGCCGAGATGGTGCCGACCTGGGCGATTTCCTTGGAGGTCGTGGTGGCCTTGGAGGCCTTCTTCAGCTCGGCGACCAGGGCGGCGACCGCCTTGTCGATGCCGCGCTTCAGGTCCATCGGGTTCATGCCGGCGGCCACGTACTTCATGCCTTCGCGGACGATGGCCTGGGCCAGCACGGTGGCGGTGGTGGTGCCGTCACCGGCGTTGTCGCTGGTCTTGGAAGCGACTTCCTTGACCATCTGGGCGCCCATGTTCTGGAGCTTGTCCTTGAGCTCGATTTCCTTGGCCACGGACACGCCGTCCTTGGTCACGGTGGGGGCGCCGAAGGAGCGCTCGAGCACCACGTTGCGGCCCTTGGGGCCCAGGGTCACCTTGACCGCATTGGCCAGGATGTTGACGCCCTCAACCATGCGGGCACGGGCTTCGCCGCCAAAGATCACGTCTTTTGCTGCCATTTGAATCTCCGGATACTTAAATTGGGGTCAGAGTCGAATTTCGACCGCTGAATTACTTCTGCACGACGGCGAAGAGGTCCTCTTCGCGCATGACCAGCAGCTCCTCGCCATCGACCTTGACGGTCTGGCCGGAATACTTGCCGAACAGCACGCGGTCGCCGACGGCGACGTTCAGGGCGACGAATTCGCCCTTGTCGTTGCGCTTGCCCGGGCCGACGGCCAGGACTTCACCCTGGTCGGGCTTTTCGGCGGCGTTATCGGGGATGACGATGCCGGAGGCGGTCTTGGTTTCCTGTTCCAGGCGGCGAACGATCACGCGATCGTGCAGGGGGCGCAGCTTCATGGGATCTCCTTCAGAGTTTGAACCGCAGCGATCACGGCTGCCTTCGGCCGTGACCGCGCGAAAAACGGGGCCGAATCCTCGGCCCGATTTCGTTAGCACTCGAATGCAACGAGTGCTAGCAGCGAAGATTATAGGGACGGAGTGAGACGATTCAAGCAGGGCATCAATCGCCGGCGAGGCCGGGATGCGCGCTTCAGGCGGCCAAGTGGCCGTCATGCCTCGGCCCGACGCAGGCGGAACCATCAGCAGGGGGCGGCAGCACCGCCAGCCCGTGCCGAGACGAATGGCCTTGGCGTGGGAAGGACGGACCGAAGATGCGCCGCAGAGCGCAAAAAAATGACCGCAGAGGCGGTCATCTTCGACGGTGCGCTGCTCAGCGAGCAGCGCGCCTGCGGGTCCAGGCGGCCGCGCCGAGGCCGCCCAGGGCCAGCGCGATGCTGGCCGGCTCGGGCAGATTGCCACCGCTTGCGGGTGTGATGAACCGGAGGTCGTCCATGAACAGGCTTTGGTCCAGGCCGGTCACCTTGAGCGAGAGGGCGACGCCGTTGAATTTCGTGCTCATCGCGGTCCAGTTGCAGAAACGGACGGTTGGGGTGGCGCAGCCGGCTTCGGTCAGGCCGGTCAGGTTCTGCAGTTCGTTGCCGGCGCCGCCGGCACCATCGAACAGCTGAATCGTCACGTTGGAACCCGGCCGCGCCGAGTAGACGAACGAGAACTCGGTGATGAAGCCACCCGCCAGATCCATGACGAAGCTCTGGGTGGTCTGCCCCGGGTTGGCCCGGGCATCGAGCGCCAGCTCCAGCGCGCCGCAACTGCCGGCGCGCACGAAGCTGCCGAAGCCGGTGCAGTCAGGCCTGGCCTTGGAGGTGACCCCCCAGGCGTCGTTGGAGAACGTGACGCCATCGTAGGCGCCGAGCTTGGCGGTGTCCGTGAGATCCTCGAAGTTCAGAAAGACCACGCCAGCCATCGCCGGTTGCAGCGCGGAAGCGAAGGCGAGAGCCAGAAGTTTGCTTGTTGCACGCATGGCGTTCTCCATCCGTTGTTCGAGTTGGCTTTGTGCTTGAACTGTAAACAAGCACCTGGAAATTGGGCCCCGCCGCCGCCCCTTCAGTTGAGGGGGAGCTCGGGCGCCCCGGGGGCCGGATTTCGGGGGGGGGCTGCGCGAGTCCGGGCAGCCGCGGGCGCCGCCAGGCGGTTGCGGGGCCTTGGCTACACTGCTGCCGGTGGAAACCAAATGGCTTGAAGACTTCGTCAGCCTGGCCGAGACGCGCAGTTTTTCCCGCTCCGCCCAGCTCCGCCACGTGACCCAGCCGGCGTTTTCGCGCCGCATCCAGGCGCTGGAGGCCTGGGCCGGGGTCGATCTCGTGGACCGATCGTCCTACCCGACCCGCCTGACGGCCGCCGGCGCGACGCTGCTGGGCCAGGCGGTCGAGGTGCTGGGCAATCTGCAGGCGACGCGCAATATGCTGCGCAGCCACCAGGCGGCCGACCAGGACATGATCGAGTTCGCCGTGCCGCATTCGCTGGCCTTCTCCTTCTTCCCGCACTGGCTGATGGACCTGCGCCGCGGCTTCGGCGCGATCAAGTGCCGGCTCAACGCGGCCAATGTGCACGACGCGATGCTGCAGCTCAGCGAAGGCAATTGCGATCTGCTGCTGGTCTACCACCATGCCAGCCAGCCGCTGCAGCTCGATCCCGAGCGCTACCAGATGGCGTCGCTGGGCCACGAAACGCTGTCGCCCTATGCCCGGGCCGACGCCCAGGGCGAGCCGCTGTTCCGGCTGCCGGGCCGGCCGGGCCAGAAGATCCCCTTCCTCAGCTACGCGGCCGGCGCCTACCTCGGCCGCCTGGTCGAGCTCATCGTCAAGGAGGCCGACTGCGCGCTGAACCTGGACGCCATCTACGAGACCGACATGGCCGAGGGCCTGAAGGCGATGGCGCTCGAAGGGCACGGCCTGGCCTTTCTGCCGGCCAGTTCGGTGCAGAAGGAGCTGGCCGGCGGACGCCTCGTGCCGGCCGCGGCGCCCGGCAGCTTCAGCGCCAGCATGGAACTGCGCATCTACCGCGAGCGCCCCGAGCTTTCGCGCCGGCTGAAACCCGCCTCGGCGGCGCTGTGGGACTACCTGACGTCCAAGGCATGAGGTCATCGCGCATCCGCATGCCGCGTATAAACCCGTATTCGGGCTGAGTGTCGAGCGTGGTCTGCTCACGCCTGTTTGATATCGATATCCCCCCTGTTGTTGGAGTCTCCATGAAGAAAATTCTGCTCGCCGCGGCCCTGGCGGCCGGCGCGGTTGCCGTGCACGCCGAGGACACGCTGAAGAAAGTCAAGGACAGCGGCGTCATCACGATGGGCGTGCGCGAGTCCTCGGGCTTGGCCTACACCATCGGCGACGGCAAATACGTCGGCTACCACATCGACGTCTGCCACCGCGTCATCGCCGACCTCGAGAAGCAGCTCGGCCGCAAGCTGGAGACCAAGTACCAGCCGGTCACGTCTGCCAACCGCATTCCGCTGACCGTCAACGGCACGGTCGACCTGGAGTGCGGCTCGACGACCAACAACATCGCCCGCCAGAAGGACGTCGCCTTCGCCGTGACGACCTATGTCGAGGAAGTGCGCATCGCCGTGAAGGCCAACTCGGGCATCACGTCGATCAACCAGCTCAACGGCAAGACCGTCGCGACGACCACCGGCACGACTTCGGTGCAGACGCTGCGCAAGCATGAGCGCGCCACCGGCGTGGACTTCAAGGAAGTGTTCGGCAAGGACCACGCGGACAGCTTCCTGCTGCTGGACTCCGGCCGCGCCGACGCCTTCGTCATGGACGGCTCCATCCTGGCCAAGAACATCGCCACGTCCAAGAACCCGGCCGACTTCAAGATCGTCGGCGAGGTGCTGTCCGTCGAGCCCATCGCCATCATGATGCGCAAGGACGATCCGGCCTTCAAGACGGCCGTGGACAACAGCATCAAGGGCATGATGAAGTCGGGCGACCTGGCCAAGGTCTACGACAAGTGGTTCATGCAGCCCATCCCGCCGACCAACACCAAGATCGGCCTGCCGCTGTCTGCCGCAAACAAGGACGCCTGGGCCAACCCCAACGACAAGCCGATGGAAGACTACGCGAAGAAGTGATTCGCGAGCTCGTCTGACTGACCGCAAAGCGGGTGCCTGGCACCCGCTTTGTTCTAGGAGAACCCATGAGTTGGGACTGGCAGTTCTACTGCAATGACACCGCCACCGGCGAGGCCGTCGCCGGCTGCTTCGGCCCTGGCGGCAAGGAGCAGACCTATCTGCAATGGATGCTGAACGCCTGGGGCTGGACGCTGAGCGTCTCGCTGCTCGCGCTGCTGCTCGCGCTGGTCGTGGGTTCGCTGATCGGCATCGCGCGTACGGCGCCGAACAAATGGCTGGCGCGCTTCGGCGAGGCCTGGACGGAGCTGTTCCGCAACATCCCGCTGCTGGTTCAGGTCTTCCTCTGGTACCACGTGCTGCCGGCGCTGTTCCCGGTGCTGCGCGACGCGCTGCCGCCGTCGGTGCTGGTGGTCTGCGCCTTGGGCTTCTTCACCAGCGCCCGCATCGGCGAGCAGGTCAAGGCCGGCATCCAGACGCTGCCGCGCGGCCAGCGCTATGCCGGCCTGGCCGTGGGCATGACGCTGCCGCAGACCGACCGCTTCGTGCTGCTGCCGATGGCCTTCCGCATCGTCATCCCGCCGCTGACCAGCGAGAGCATGAACATCGTCAAGAACTCGGCCGTCGCCTTCGCGGTCAGCATCCCCGAGCTGGCCCAGTTCGCGCAGCAGGCGTCCGAGGAGACCTCGCATTTCGAGGAGATCTTCATTCCGGTGACGCTGCTCTATTTCGTGTCCGCCTTCGCGATCAACCGCGTCGCCAAGTTCGTCGAGGCGCGCGTGCGCATCCCCGGCTCGGGCGGAGGCAAGTGATGCTGAACCTCGACTATTCCTTCCTGAACTGGGGCGTCGTCCAGAGCTTCGTCGCCAAGGGCTTCTGGTTCTCCATCCAGCTGACGCTGGTGGCCATGATCGGCGGCATCGTGCTCGGCACGCTGCTGGCGATGATGCGCCTGTCCAGCCACCGCTGGCTGTCGGCGCCGGCGGCCTTCTACGTCGACACGCTGCGCTCCATCCCGCTGGTGATGGTGATCCTGTGGTTCTTCCTGCTCATCCCCAAGCTGCTCGGGCCGCTGGGCGGGCAGATGTCGGCCTTCATCACCTTCACGCTGTTCGAGGCGACCTACTACTCCGAGATCATGCGCGCCGGCATCCAGTCGGTGTCCAAGGGCCAGGTCAATGCCGGCTATGCGCTGGGCATGAACTATGCGCAGACGATGAAGCTCGTCGTGCTGCCCCAGGCTTTCCGCAACATGCTGCCGGTGCTGCTGACGCAGACCATCATCCTGTTCCAGGACACCTCGCTGGTCTATGCCGTCGGCGAGTACGACCTGCTGAAAGGCTTCGAGGTCGCGGGCAAGAACTTCAACCGCCCGGTCGAGACCTATCTCGTCGCCGCCGTCGTCTACTTCGTCATCTGCTTCGGCCTGTCGCAGCTCGTGCGCCAGCTGCAGAAGAAGATCGCCATCATTCGTTGACCATTGAGTTCCCCATGATCGACATCAAGAACATCTCCAAGTGGTACGGCAGCTTCCAGGTGCTGACCGACTGCACGACGTCCATCCAGAAGGGCGAGGTCGTCGTCGTCTGCGGGCCGTCGGGCTCGGGCAAGTCGACGCTGATCAAGACCGTCAACGCGCTGGAGCCCTTCCAGCAGGGCGACATCGTCGTCGACGGCATCTCCATCGCCGACCCCAAGACCAACCTGCCCAAGCTGCGCTCGCGCGTCGGCATGGTGTTCCAGCACTTCGAGCTCTTTCCCCACCTGTCGGTGACCGAGAACCTGACCATCGCGCAGATCAAGGTGCTGGGCCGCTCGGCGGACGACGCCAAGGCCCGCGGCCTGAAGATGCTGGACCGCGTCGGCCTGTCGGCCCACAGGGACAAGTTCCCCGGCCAGCTCTCCGGCGGCCAGCAGCAGCGCGTGGCCATCGCACGCGCGCTGTCGATGGACCCCATCGTCATGCTGTTCGACGAGCCCACGTCGGCGCTGGACCCCGAGATGGTCGGCGAGGTGCTGGACGTGATGGTGCAGCTCGCCAACGAGGGCATGACCATGATGTGCGTGACGCACGAGATGGGCTTCGCCAAGCGCGTCAGCAACCGCGTCATCTTCATGGACGCCGGCAGGATCATCGAGGACTGCAGCAGCGCGGACTTCTTCGGCAAGCCCGAGGAGCGCTCGCCGCGCGCCAAGGACTTCCTGGCCAAGATCCTGCAGCACTGATCCGACCACGACGGGCGACGGCCGGCGGCTCTCGGGCCGCCGTTCTTGTTTGCGCCGCCCCGGCGCGACAATCGCGGCCCATGATCGACATCCTCACCCTTACCCGGCCCGACGACTGGCATCTGCACCTGCGCGACGAAGCGGCGCTGGCCAGCGTGCTGCCCTACACGGCGCGCCAGTTCGCCCGGGCCATCGTCATGCCCAATCTGCGCCCGCCGGTCACGACCGCCGCGCAGGCCGCGGCCTACCGCGAGCGCATCCTGGCTGCCCTGCCCGAGGGCAGCGACTTCCAGCCGCTGATGACGATGTACCTGACGGACAACACGCCGCCGGACGAGATCAGGCGCGCGAAGGACGCGGGTGTCGTCGCGTTGAAGCTCTACCCGGCCGGCGCCACGACCAACAGCGATGCCGGCGTGACCGACCTGCGCAAGACCTACAGGACGCTGGAGGCCATGCAGCGCGAGGGCCTGCTCTTCCTCGTGCACGGCGAGGTGACCGACGGCGACATCGACGTCTTCGACCGCGAGGCCGTGTTCGTCGAGCGCGTGATGACGCCGCTGCGCGCGGCCATGCCCGAGCTCAAGGTCGTCTTCGAGCACATCACGACCCGGGAAGCCGCGCAGTACGTGACCGACGCCGACCGCTTCACGGCCGCCACCATCACGCCCCAGCACCTGCTCTACAACCGCAACGCCATCTTCACCGGCGGCCTGCGCCCGCACTACTACTGCCTGCCGGTGCTCAAGCGCGAGGAGCACCGCCAGGCGCTGCTGGAGGCCGCGGGCTCGGGCAGCCCCAAGTTCTTCCTCGGCACCGACAGCGCGCCGCATGCGGCCCAGCTGAAGGAGAACTCGGTCTGCGGCGCCGGCTGCTTCACGGCGATCTCGGCGCTGGAGCTGTACGCCGAGGCCTTCGAGGCCATCGGCGCCCTCGACAAGCTCGACGCCTTCGCCGGCCATCACGGCCCCGACTTCTACGGCCTGCCGCGCAACACCGGCACCGTCACGCTGAAGCGCGAGCCGTGGACGCTGCCCAGCGCCGTGCCCTTCGGCGAGGCGCAGCTCAAGCCGCTGCGTGGCGGCGAAACGCTGAACTGGAAACTGATCTGATGAACGACAAAAAGGTCGCCTTCCTCGTCGACTTCGACAACGTCGCCACCGACGTCATCGAGCAGGCGCTGAACACCGTGTTCAAGGACTATGGCGCGGCCCACATCCGCCGTGCCTACTGCAATGCCGAGCAGGCCCAGCGCGAGCAGGGCTTCCTGAAGCGCCTGGGCCTGCGCGCCATCGTCAACCTCGCCATCGGCAAGAACTCGACGGACATCGCACTGGCCGCCGACGCGATGGACCTGGCCATCACCGAGAAGCCCGACATCATCGTGCTGGTGTCGTCGGACAGCGACTTCGCGCCGCTGGTGCTGCGCCTGCGCGAGAAGGGCGCCTGGCTGCGCGGCTTCGGGCAGCAGGGCAAGACCGGCGACGGCGTGATCCAGATCTACGACCAGTTCAACGAGCTGGCCCACGACAGCGGCCGCCCGGCGCCCAAGCCGGCGGCCAAGCGCGAGCCGGCCCGCAAGGCCGCGGCGCCCAAGCCCGCGGCGAAGAAGGCCGTACCGGCCAAGGCCGCCGCGCCGGCGCCCAAGCCCGAGCCGGCACCGGCGCCTGCACCCAAGCCGCCCGCTGCGCCCGCTCCCAAGGCCGCAGCTGCGCCGGCTCCGGTCGACGCCAACGTCGCCGCGGCCAAGGAGATCAATGCGGTGCTGGCCCTGCTGCCCAGGCTGGCCGACGGCCAGTGGCACGACCTCGGCGCCGCGGCCAAGGCGCTGAAGGAAGCCGGCCTGCTGGCGAAGAACGCGCCGTCGACCAAGCTGTTCCGCAAGCACCCGCAGGCCTTCCAGTTGCAGCCCGAGAAGCAGCCCAACCAGGTGCGCTTCGGCCACGGCTGATCGCGCGCGGCGCCGGCGGCCCGGGATGGCGCGCAAAGCGGCTAGCATCGGCGCCCGCCCCGGGAGGTCTCGCTTGTTGATGAAGTCCTGTTTGAAGCCCCTGCTGGGCCTGGCTCTCGCCGGCCTGGCCTGCATTGCCGGCGCCCAGCCGCCGGCAGCGCCGCAACCGGCCGCGCCGGCGGCCCAACCCCAGCAGCCGCCGACCGTGTCGGCCAGCGCCCGGCGCCTGTACGAGCGCAGCAAGGGCCAGCTGCTGCAGATCCGCACGCTGATCAAGACCCAGGACAGCCAGGCCTCGGTCGGCTCGGGCTTCATCGTCAGCGACGACGGCCACATCGTCACCAACTACCACGTCATCAGCCAGTTCGCGCTGGAGCCCGACAGCTATCGGCTGCGCTATGCGACGACCGACGGCGAGGGCGGCGCGCTGGAGCTGCTGGACTTCGACGCCCGCCGCGACCTGGCGCTGCTGCGCGCCGTGGACGACGGCAAGGGCGGCGGGCTGAAGGGGCGTGGCGCGCTCGCGTTCCGCCCGCAGAGCCAGCCGCTGGCCAAGGGCGAGCGCATCTACTCGATGGGCAACCCGCACGACGTCGCCTTCGCCGTCGTCGAGGGCAACTACAACGGCCTCGTGGACCGCAGCTTCGACCCGCTGATCTACTACGCCGGCGGCATCAACCCCGGCATGAGCGGCGGGCCGGTGCTGGACGAAGACGGCCGCGTCGTCGGCGTCAACGTGTCGACGCTGCTGTTCTCGCAGCAGGTCAGCTTCCTGGTGCCGGGCGAGTTCGCCGAGAGCCTCGTCAGGCGCAGCCTGGCGGCCAAGCCCGTCCACAGCGCCGCCTGGGGCCGGCTGCGCGACCAGCTGACGCGCTACCAGGACGAGCTCGTCGCCCGCTTCCTCGCCTCGCCCTGGGAGAGCGCCAACAACGAGCGCTACCGCCTGCCGGTGCCCAAGCAGGACTTCATGCGCTGCTGGGGCCGCGGCACGTCGGCCGACACCAAGGGCCTGGACTTCGAGCGCTCGCAATGCCGCATGGACCATGCCCTGTTCGTCAGCGGCAGCCTGCAGACCGGCTGGCTGGACATGAGCCATGAGGCCTATGACGGCAGCAAGCTCGGCGCGCTGCGCTTCGCGCGCCAGTATTCCGGCAGCTTCCGCAACGAACGCCTGGGGGCCGCCGACAAGGCCCGCACCGCCCCCTTCTGCAAGGAGCAGTTCGTCGATCGCGACGGCCTGCCGCTGCGCGCCGTCGTCTGCCTGCGCGCCTACCGCAAGCTGGAGGGCCTGCACGACCTCAGCATCCTCGTGACGACGGTGGACTCGCCCACGCAGGGCGCTTTAGGCCGCTTCGACGCCCGCGGCGTCAGCTTCGACAACGCGCTCAAGCTCGCGGCGCATTACCTGGAGGGCTTCGCGTGGACGAAAACCAGCCAGGCCAAGTGATGCCCGCCGCCCCCGCCGCCGCCGTCGTCGAGCTGCTGGGCCGCGATGGCCGCGCCGTGCTCGTGCAGCGCGTGACGCGCTGGCCCGTGCGCATCGGCCGTTCGCCGGCCTGCGACATCGTGCTGGACGACGCCCATCTCGCCGCCGAGCACGCCGAGCTGCAGCTGGCGCCCGCAGGCGGCGTGCGGCTGAAGCTGCTGGACAGCCGCAACGGCGGCGCGGTGGCCGGCAAGCGGCTGCCCGCGGGCGCCGAGGCCGTGCTGCCGGCGGGCGGCGCCTTCCAGCTGGGCGGCTGCTCGCTGCGCCTGCGCACCAGCGCCGACGCGCTCGCGCCGGAGCAACTGCTCGTCGTGCACCCGGTGCGCCACTGGGCCCTCGTGCCGCTGCTGCTGGTGGCGATGCTGTTCTTGCAGTGGCTGGACCGCTGGAGCGCCGTCGACCCCGATGCGCGCTGGGTGGACTACGCGTCGCCGCTGCTGGCGCCGCTGGCCCTCACGCTGGGCTGGGCGGGGCTGTGGTCGCTGGCCAGCCAGCTTTTCCAGCACCGCTTCCCGTTCACGACGCATCTGCGCCGCGTGCTCGTCGCCATCGTCGCGCTGCAGCTGCTGGAGTGGCTGCTGCCGGCGCTGGCCTATGCCTTCTCCTGGCCGCGGCTGATGGCGCTGGAGTCGCTGTCCATGCCCGTCGCCGCGGCGCTGCTGATCGCCTGGCATGCCCGCCTGGTGTGGCCGGGCGCGCGCCGCACGCTGAACGGCGGCATCGCGGCCCTGCTGCTGCTGGGCCTGGGCCTGCAGGTGGCCGGCCGCCAGGAGCAGCAATACACCTTCGGCCCGCCCTATCTCGCCAGCCTGCCGCCGCCGGCCCTGCGCATCGCGCCCGCCCGGCCGCCGCAGGCGCTGATCGAGTCGCTCAAGCCGCTGAAGGCCGAGCTGGCCAGGCAGGCGCGCAAGGACAACGAGGGCAGCGACCTGCCCGATGCGGACGCGGGCGACGGCGGGGAGTGAGCGCCGCGCCGGGCCGCTCCCAGCCGGCTCGCTCCCGCTCGGCGGGACGGCGCCTGGCGCGAAGGGTGCGCCAGTGAACGCCGCCGCGGCGCCGGTCACAGCCCGGGCAGGCTCAGCGAGCCGACCAGCGTCGCGGCATCCATGTAGCTGGCCGCGGTGACGCCGGCATTGAGCGTGCTGTTCAGATTCGTGGCCGTGTAGTAGGGCGACGCAGGGTTGCCGCCGTCACCGTTGCGCACGTCCATCGGGCGGCGGTAGAGCGACACCTTGACGAGCCGGGCACCGTCGACCGCGGGCAGGTTCACGGCCCTGTAGGTGAAGCTGCTGCCGCCCAGCGGGTCCGTGCCGCGGGCGCTGCCGCGCACCAGCGCATGGCGCGTGGCGCCGTTGTCGAAGTCCGCCTGCACGACGAGATCGGCGCCCCACCAGAACAGGCCCGTCTTCGCGCTGGCCTTCAGGTCCGCGAAATCGGCCGCATTGGTGGGGTCGAGCACCCGAGGCGCCGCGCCGCGGTATTTCAGCGGTTGCAGCAGCGTCGTGGCCGAGGCCGTGGTGTTGCTGTAGGCGCCCCAGAGGGTGTAGACCGGCACGTCCCACTGCTGCGGGTAGTTCAGCTGGCCGGGCAGGCCGGCCGAGGGCTGCGCCACATAGCTCGCCGAGCCGGCATCCCAGTGCATGAAGCCGGGCAGGGGCGATCCGCCGCCGAGGACCAGATTGTCCCGCCCGCCCTGGCTCGGCAGGGCGAAGGGCGGGTTGTAGTTGCCGGTCTGGTCGCGCGGCGAGGCGACGTTGCCGGTGTAGGCGCTCGGCGCGCCGTTGAAATAGCGGGCGACGAAAAGCGCGGCGTAGTCGCTGGCGAAGTCGTAGGTCTCGCCGGCCGGCACGCAGGCGCTGCCCGAGCGCTGCATCGGCTCCTGGCGCTCCTTGCCGGTGGCGGCGCAGACGGGGTTGACGAAGTGGGCCGGCTGCAGCGGGTCGAAGGCCCAGCTGTTGCCGACGCCGCCGCCGTTGGGCTGCCCCGCCGCGGTCTGGAATTGGCCGGTGTAGGGGTGCAGCGTCGTCGCGCCTGCGGCGGCACGGGTGTAAAGCGCATCGCCCCAGTGCGGCTGGTCGAAGGCATGGCCGAACTCGTGATTGAAGATCAGCCCATAGCCATCGCCCGACCCGACGCCGCCGCCGCCCAGCCCGCCGCCGACGCCGCTGTGCCGCCCCAGGGCGCCGTACCAGGACGAGGCGGACGACAGGCCGTTCGCGGCCCGGAGCCTGTCCGTCAGCGACAGCACGCTGGCCAGGATGCCGAACCCGCTCCACGCGGTGCAGGTGCCGGCGGCGGTATCGCTGCTGCTGCAATGTGATGGCCCGTTCGCCAGCACGGCGGGCGTGCCGAGCGTCGCGCCCGTGGGGCTGCGGCCATCCGAGCGCGGGCCGATCGGCAGTTGCGCCAGCGCGATGCTCTGCGGGAAGGCACTGTGCTGGATGCTCGACACCGGCAGGCGCGAGGCGTACTCCGCGCCGAAGCCGGGCGGCAAGTTGGTGGGCTGGGTGTCGCCCCAGAGCAGCCAGTCGACCGTCACCAGGCTCAGCACCGGCTGCGGCCCTATCTTCAGCTCGCCGGGGCCGATGGTCCTGCTGGCCTGGCCGGCGGCGACCGTCAGCTGCAGGCCCGGCACCATCCAGCTGGCCGGCAGATTGCCCACGAAGCTGGTGGCCTGGCTCGGGGCCGATTCATCCACCGCGGCCGCCAGCGTGGCCGGGCCGCCCAGGCACAGGCTGCCCAGCGTCGTGCCGTTGGCCTGGGCCGTGACGCGCACGTCCGGCGCCGCGCCACTGCCGGTGATGCTGACGCGCAGGCCGGTGTCCCGGCCGGCACTCAGGTAGAAGAAGGGATGCGAGGTTTCCAGCAGCACCGTCTGCGCGAACTGCACGCGGGTGATCGCCGCGGCGTCATTGGCGGCCGACTTGCAATCGGCGTTCGGTATCGCCGGCGAGCGATAGCTCGTGAAGTTGAATCCGGGCAGGGCGGTGGCGGGAGTGGGCGGTGTGGGCGTGCCCGTCGTGGACGGGCTGCCTGCGCCGCCGCCGCAACCACCCAGCGCGACCAGCATCGCCGCGATGAGGGGTGGATTGGCGCGCCCGGGCGTGAGGGGGCGCGTGCCCGGCTTGCGGAAGAGTGTCATCGGTATGCAGAAAAGGGGCGCGCCGGCCGAGCCGGCGGCGCGAAGTTTGAATCGGGGCGTGATTTCGAGAGCGCTTGCGGGGGACCGAAGCGCGCCGGCGTGGCCAGGCGCTAGCCCGGCGGGCTTTCAGGCCGCCTGGCTGGGCAGGAAGCCTTCGACCGACAGATAACGCTCGCCGGTGTCGTAGTTGAAGCCCAGCACGCGCGCGCTCGCGGGCAGCTCGGGCAGCTTCTGCGCGATGGCGGCCAGCGTCGCGCCGCTGGAGATGCCCACCAGCAGGCCCTCCTCGCGGGCGCAGCGGCGGGCGTATTCGCGCGCGGCCTCGGCCTCGACCTGGATGACGCCGTCCAGCAGCGCCGTGTCCAGCACGGCCGGGATGAAGCCCGCGCCTATGCCCTGGATGGGGTGGGGGCTGGGCTGGCCGCCGCTGATGACGGGCGAGGCGCTGGGCTCCACCGCATAGACCTTGAGCTGCGGCCAGGCGGCCTTCAGCACCTGGGCGCAGCCGCTGATGTGGCCGCCGGTGCCGACGCCGGTGACCAGCGCATCCAGGCCTTCGGGGAAGTCGCGCAGGATCTCCTGCGCCGTCGTCTTCAGGTGCACGGCCGGGTTGGCCGCGTTCTCGAACTGCTGCGGCATCCACGAGCCCGGGTGCTGCTCCAGCAGTTCGCGGGCGCGGGCGATGGCGCCCTTCATGCCCTTCTCGCGCGGCGTCAGGTCGAAGCTGGCGCCATAGGCCAGCATCAGCCGGCGGCGCTCGATGCTCATGCTGTCGGGCATCACGAGGATCAGCCTGTAGCCCTTGACGGCCGCCACCATCGCCAGGCCCACGCCGGTATTGCCCGAGGTCGGCTCGATGATGGTGCCGCCCGGCTTGAGCAGGCCGCGCGCCTCGGCGTCCTCGACCATGGCCAGCGCGATGCGGTCCTTGATCGAGCCGCCGGGGTTGTTGCGCTCGGACTTGACCCAGACCTCGGCGCCGGCGAAGAGGCGCTGCAGCCGGATGTGCGGGGTGTTGCCGATGGTGTCGAGGACGTTCTGAGCCTTCATGTCGGTGCCTGGGCCGTGGTGCTGGGATAATCGCTAGTGTGAAGCAAGCCAGACCGCCGCTGGGGCAAGCGTGGAAACACGGCCCTGGAGGAAGGTCCGGACTGCACAGAGCGGCGTAGCAGCTAACGGCTGCCCGGCGTAAGCCGAGGATCAGAGCAACAGAGACGAGTCGACCAAACGTGCAGGGTTCGCCCTGCGGGACCGTGAGCGCAGCCCACGGGGTCGGGTGCAACGGGCAATCTCTACGCGCAGCAACACCAAGTAGGCCAGCGTCGATGCGGCTCGCAGAGCTGGCGGGTAGGTGGCACCGAGCCGGGCAGCGATGCCCGGCCCAGAGGAATGGCGGTCACGCCGTCCGAACCGCAAGGGGAAGGCGGCGCACAGAATCCGGCCTATCGGCTTGCTTCACTCTTTCAATCTGCATATCCCCCTCGCCAAGCGGCCCGCGAAGGTCTAGATTTCGCACCATCCCGGCGTTAGGAATCCGCGCCACCCCATAGCGCCCGGTGCCGAGACAGCGCCGGCGCGTGCCCGCCCAGGCCGCGCCTTGCCAAGGCATCAAGTGTTCAATGGGAGAACGTAATGGGTTTGAGCCATCTGAGAGTGAGGTCCAAATTGATCCTGGGCTTTGCGTTGCTGGCGGCCGTCGTGCTGCTGGTGTCCGGCCTGGCGCTGCGCGCGCTGGGGCGGTCGAACGACCGTTTTTCCGACTACCTCGACGGCGTCGGCCTGCGCGAGCGCCTGGCCAACCAGATCCGCGGCGCGGCCACGCGCCGTGCGATCGCCGCGCGCAACCTCGTCCTCGTCACGCAGCCGGCCGACCGCGAGGTCGAGAAGGCCTTGGTGACGCAGGCGCATGAAGACATGGGCAAGGCCCTGGCCCGGCTCCAGGAGGCGGTGGCTGCCGCAGCAGGGCTGGACCAGCGCGACCGCGAGCTGGTGGCCGAGATCGGCCGCATCGAGACCCGGTACGGACCCGTGGCGCTGGACATCGTCGGCAAGTCGCTGAACGACAGGCACGACGACGCGATCGCGAAGATGAACGCCGAATGCCGGCCCCCTGCTGGCGGCGCTGCTGAAGGCGAGCAACGACTACATCGCCTATGAGCAGCAGCAGGCCGGCCAGCGCGTGGCGTCGGCCGCCAATGCCTATGTGGCGGACCGGCTGCTGATGCTGGCCGTCTGCGCGGCGGCCGTCGTGGCGGCGGCGCTGATGGGCTGGCTGATCAGCAATGCCGTCACGCGGCCGCTGGAGCGCGCCGTGCAGCTGGCCGAGGCGGTGGCGTCGGGCGACCTCAGCTCCGACATCGTCGTGGACCGGGACGACGAGCTCGGCCAGTTGCTGGCCGAGCTCAGGCGCATGAACGAGAGCCTGGTGGACAGGGTGGGCCGCGTGCGCCTGTCGGCGGACAGCCGTCGCGACGGCCTCGCAGCAGATCGCGACCGGCAACCACGACCTGTCCAGCCGCACCGAGCAGCAGGCCAGCGCACTGCAGCAGACGGCGGCGTCCATGCAGCAGATGACGTCCGCCGTGCAGCAGACGGCCGACAGCTCGCGCCAGGCCAGCCAGCTCGCCAGCGCGGCCGTCGAGGTGGCGGGGCGCGGCAGCGACGTCGTGCAGCGCGCGCCGGCGAGCAGGGGCGCGGCTTCGCGGTGGTGGCCGGCGAGGTGCGGGCGCTGGCCCAGCGCAGCGCGCAGGCGGCGCGCGAGATCAAGGGCCTGATCCACGCCAGCGTCGAGCGGGTCGAGGCCGGCAGCGCGCTGGTCGGCGAGGCGGGTGCGACGATGGGCGACATCGTCGGCCAGGTGCGGCGCATGACCGACCTGATGGCCGAGATCAACGCCTCGGCCAGCGAGCAGAGCAGCGGCATCGGCCAGGTCAACCAGGCCGTCGCCTCCATCGACCAGGGCACGCAGCAGAACGCCGCCCTCGTCGAGCAGAGCGCGGCGGCGGCGGAAAGCCTGAAGCAGCAGGCGGCCGGGCTGCCGGAGGTCATCGCGCAGTTCAAGACGGCGCGCTCGCACGGGGGCTTGGCGGCCTGACCCGGCGCGGCCCGGAAGGGGTCGATAAACTGCAAACGGCCGCAACCCGCGGCCGTTTGCTCGTCTTGCCCGACGCCCCCTGATGAATCCCGACGCCAGCCGCCTGTGGCGCGCGCCCCGCTGGGCCCTGTCCGTGCTGCTGGCCTGTTTGGCCATGGTCGGGCCCTTCTCCATCGACACCTATCTGCCGGCCTTCTCCGGCATCGCCGCGGCGCTGGATGCGACGCCGCTGCAGATGCAGCAGACGCTGTCGGCCTATCTGCTCGGGTTCGCCTTCATGAACCTCTTCCACGGCGCGCTGTCGGACTGCTTCGGCCGCCGGCCCGTGGTGCTGATCGGCCTGGCCGTCTTCACCGCGGCGAGCATGGGCTGCGCGCTGGCCGGCAGCATCGGCCAGCTGGTGTTCTGGCGCACCGTGCAGGGCATGTCGGCCGGGGCCGGCATCGTCGTGTCGCGGGCCATCATCCGCGACATGTTCCCGCCGGCGGATGCGCAGCGCGTGATGTCGCAGGTGACGCTGTTCTTCGGCGTCGCGCCGGCCATCGCGCCGATGGTGGGCGGCTTCCTGTTCGTGCATGCCGACTGGCACTCGATCTTCTGGTTCCTGACCCTCGTCGGCGCGGCGCTGCTGCTGTCCAACTGGCGGCTGCTGCCCGAGACGCTGCACGCCGGCCTGACCCAGCCCTTCCACCCGGTGGCGCTGATGCGCGAATACTGGCGGCTGTGCAGCAGCGCCAAGTTCATGCTGCTGGTGCTGGCCAGCGGCATCCCGTTCAACGGCATGTTCCTCTATGTGCTGGCCACGCCGGTCTTCCTCGGCGAGCACCTGCATTTCGCGCCGACGCAGTTCTTCTGGTTCTTCATCTGCTCCATCGGCGGCATCATGGGCGGCGCGGCCATGAGCGGCCGGCTGGCGGGCCGGATGTCTTCCAAGCGCCAGATCATGCGCGGCTTTCGCATCATGTCCGCGGTGTCGGCGGCCAACATCCTGCTGAACCTGTTCGCGCCGCTGAGCGCCTGGTGGGCGCTGCCGCTGATCGGCCTGTTCTCGTTCGGCTGGGCCATGATGGTGCCGGTCGTCACGCTGCTGGTGCTGGACCAGGTGCCCGAGCGGCGCGGCATGGCCTCGTCGCTGCAGGCCTGCATAGGCTCCGCGGCCAACGGCCTGGTGGCCGGCGTGCTGGTGCCGCTGGTCATGCACTCGACGGTGGCGCTGGCCTTCACGTCGGCTGGCCTGATGCTGGTGGGGCTGGCGGCCTGGTATGGCGTGCGCCGCTCCGTCGAGGCTTAAGCCCGGGCCGGCGACGCCGAAATCCAGATGATGAAGAAGACGCATTGGTGGCTTGGCGCGCTGCTGCTGGCCGCGGCGGCGGCGCCGGCCGAGGAGCCGAAGGAACCCGTGGAGGCGCTGCGCCAGCGCCTGGCCGAGCGCCTGTCCAACCCGGGCGAGGGCAGCGCCACGGCCAGGCCCAGGCCGGCGCCGCGGGCCGCGAAGCCGGCCAAGGCCGAGGCGGCCCACGCAGCCCACTGGGGCTATGCCGGCGACGTCGGCCCCGAGCACTGGGGCGAGCTGGCGCCGGAGAACCGGCTCTGCGCGGCCGGCACGCGCCAGAGCCCCATCGACATCCGCGACGGGCTGGCCGTGGACCTGGAGCCCATCGCCTTCGACTACCGCGTCGGCGGCTTTTCGGTGCTGGACAACGGCCACACCGTGCAGGTCAATGTCGCGCCGGGCAGCGGCCTGACGGTCATGGGCCGGCGCTTCGAGCTGCTGCAGTTCCACTTCCACCGCCCGAGCGAGGAGCGCATCAACGGCCGCCAGTTCGACATGGTGGTCCACCTCGTGCACCGCGACGAGCAGGGCCGCCTGGCCGTCGTCGCCGTGCCGTTGGAGCGCGGCCGCGACGACAAGCCCCAGCCGGTCGTGCAGGTGGTCTGGGCCAATCTGCCGCTGGAGAAGGGCGAGGCCCTGCAGGCCCAGGCCCCGCTCGACCCGGGCCAGCTGCTGCCCGCCGAGCGCGGCTACTACACCTATATGGGCTCGCTGACGACGCCGCCCTGCAGCGAGGGCGTGCTGTGGATGGTGATGCGCCAGCCGGTGCCGCTGACGGCCCAGCAGATCGGCATCTTCGCGCGGCTCTACCCGATGAATGCGCGGCCGCTGCAGGCCGGCTCCGGGCGCATCATCAAGGAGTCGCAGGGGGCGCCCGGCGCGACCCCTTGAGCGTCGCGCGCTGGCCGGACAGCCAGTCGTGCAGCGTCGAGAACAGCTGTTCGGCGACGACGGGCTTGGCGACGTGGTCGTCCATGCCGGCGTCCAGGCAGCGCTGGCGCTCGTCGTCGAAGGCATTGGCCGTCATCGCCAGGATGGGCAGCTCGGCGCCCTGGGGCAGGCGGCGGATCGCGCGGGTCGCGTCCAGGCCGTCCATGACGGGCATCTGCACGTCCATCAGCACCAGCGCGTAGTCGCCGCTGCCGACCATGTCGACAGCCTGCCGGCCATCGGCGGCCACGTCGGCGACCAGGCCTGTGCTGCCGATCAGCGCCAGCGCGACCTCCTGGTTGACCGGGTTGTCCTCGGCCAGCAGCACCTTGCGCGGGTGGCTGGCGGCCAGCGCGGCCAGGCGCTCGCGCGCGGTGTGCGAGCGGGTCAGCGTATCGGCCTCGGGCACGTGTTCGTCGTTCATGTCGGTGGGCTCGACGTTGACCTGGAACCAGAAGCGGCTGCCGCCGCCGGGCGTGCTGTCCACGCCGACGATGCCGCCCATCAGCTCGGCCAGGCGGCGGCAGATGGCCAGGCCCAGGCCCGTGCCGCCGTAGCGGCGCGTGGTGGACTTGTCGGCCTGCTCGAAATCCTGGAACAGCCGCACCTGCGCCTCCGGGGCGATGCCGATGCCGCTGTCCTGCACCTCGAAGCGCACGGCCAGGCGCTGCGGCGAAGGCCAGCCCTCGCTGTGCGCCGACAGGCGCACGAAGCCGCGGTCGGTGAACTTGACCGCGTTGCCGGCAAAGTTCAGCAGCAGCTCGGTGATGCGCTGCGGGTCGCCCAGCAGCGGGCGGCCCTGCAGCGCCGGGGCGATGTCGCACTCGACCTTCAGGCCCTTGGCCGCGGCGCTCTGCAGCGTCATGTTGGCGACGTTGTCCAGCACCTCGTCGACGCTGAACTCGACGCGCTCCAGCTGCAGCTTGCCGGCCTCGATCTTGGAGAAGTCGAGCACGTTGTTGATGACGCTGAGCAGGTGCTCGGCCGCATTGGCCACCTTCTGCAGGCGCTGCTGCTGCACCGGCTCGACGGCGTCGCTCTGGGCCAGATAGGTCAGGCCGATGATGGCGTTCATCGGCGTGCGGATCTCGTGGCTCATGTTCGCGAGGAAGGCGCTCTTGGCCAGGCTGGCGGCCTGCGCGGCCTCGGTGGCCTCGGCCAGCTCGGCGGTGCGGGCCTCGACGAGTTCCTCCAGGTGATGGCGGTAGCGCTCCAGCTCCAGCTGGTCGCGGCGCTGGCGCGAGATGTCGGTCAGGAAGCCGTGCCACAGCACGCTGCCGTCGGCCTCGCGCTGCGCGATGGCGTTGCCGTAGAGCCAGCGCTCGCCGCCGTCGGCCTGGAGCGCGCGGAACTCCTGCTGCCAGGGGCCGAGGCTGCGGGCGGACGCGAGCAGGCTCTCGCGCACGGCATTGCGGTCGTCGGGGTGGATGCGCTCGAACCAGGGGGCGGCGCTGCGGCCCAGTTCGGCGCTGCCGAGCCGGAAGTATTCGCGCACCGCCTCGCTGACGTAGGCGAACGAGAATTCGCCGCTGGCCGCCAGGCGCAGCTGGTAGACGACGCCGGGCGCCGTCTCGGCCATGCCGCGCAGCCTTTCGATGAGGGCGCGCTGGGCGTCGAACTGCTGCTGCAGCGCGTCGCGCATGTGCTCCAGGTGGCCGCCGAGCAGGCCGATCTCGTCCCGGCGCTTGTGCTGCAGCTTCGCGTTGAAGCGGCCCTGGGCGAGGTCGTTGGCGAAGCCGCCGAGTTCGCGCAGCGGGCGGAACAGCCGCGAATTCAGCAGCCACAGCACCAGGGCCAGCGACGCCAGCAACTGGCCGCCGACCGTGGCGCCGTAGAGCCAGCGCTGGCGCAGCACGGCGGCCGTGCTGAGATGGTCGTCGATCTCGATCTGGATGTGGCCGATGCGCGTGGCGCCGCGCAGGATGTCGCGCTCGCCGGTCAGCGTGCGGCCCAGGCGCCGCTCGGGCAGGTGGTTCTCGATGAAGGGCTGGCCCTGGGAGGCGTCGCTGACGCTGACGCGCACGACCTCGGGCGACTTGACGATGGCCGACACGACCTCGCGCGCGGCGACGGCGTCCAGGTTCCACAGCAGTTCGGGCAGACTGCTGGCCAGCACGTCGAGCTTGGCGTCGAGGTCGCGCTGCAGGGCCTGCTCGGCGACCTGGGACTCGCGCAGCCCGATGAACAGGCCGCCGACGATCAGAGCCGGCAGCAGCAGGCCGATGCTGGCGCCGAGGGCCAGCGCGGCGAAGAGCGAGGAGGAGGGCTTGCGGCTCAAGATGAGGTCATGCTGCCACAAGACGGGCACGTTAAAGAACGGCGTGAAAAAGGCATGCCGCGCCACGGCGCGCTGGCGGCGTGGCGCGGTCGCTGGCGCATGGCGCCGTCAGCCCTTGCTGCCCAGCAGCTCCGGCTTGAGCGTGGAGTCGACGGGCTTGTCGCCCAGCCAGATCTTCAGCACCGCGTTGTAGAAGCCGACGTCCTTCAGCGGGTCGCCGATCTGCTTGCCGTTGAGCGCCATCACCGTGCCGGTGTCGGGCACCCAGTCCACGGTGATGATGTCGCCCTTCTTGGCCTGCGGGATGCTGACGAAGGCCTCGCCGAATTGCGCGAGCTGGTTGACGAACTTGGAGCGCTCGGCCTTGTCGGTGTTGGCCGTGATGCCGGCCATGAAGGCCTGGCCGAGCTCGTCGCCGGTCACCTCGCGCAGCAGGCCGAGGGTGAAGCGGCGCGGGCCGCTGCTTTCCAGCACGCCGGCCGTCGTCGTCTTCTTCTCGGTCAGGTAGAGGGCCATCGCGTAGACCTTCACGACGATGCGCACGCGCACGCCGGCGCCGTTGAGCTTGAGCTCCTTGCCGCCCACCTTGGCGGTGTCGTCGAGCTTCAGGCCGCCGACTTCGACGGCCTGCGCGGCGCCACCGAGGCTGAGGGCGAGGCCCAGGCCGGCAATCCAGCGGAGGGCGGTGTTCGTCTTCATGAGGTCTCCTGGTCTTGGTCTTCGGGGGATGGGTTCAGTGCGCCGCTTCGAGCTTGAAGAGGCTGACGACTTCTTCGAGGCCATGGGCCTGGCTGCGCAGCGAGTCGGCGGCGGCGGCGGCCTGCTCCACCAGCGCGGCGTTCTGCTGCGTGCTCTTGTCCATGTCGTGGATGGTATGCGTGACGCGCTCGATGCCGGTGCTCTGTTCGGCGCTGGCGTGGGTGATCTCGCCCATGATGTCGGTCATCCGTTGCACGCTCGCCACCACGCCCTGCATGGTGCTGCCGGCCTGGGCCACGAGCTGGCTGCCCTGGGCGACGCGCTCGACCGAGTCGGCGATGAGGCGCTTGATCTCCTTGGCGGCGTCGGCGCTGCGGCCGGCCAGCGAGCGCACCTCGCCGGCCACGACCGCGAAGCCGCGGCCCTGCTCGCCGGCGCGGGCCGCCTCGACGGCGGCGTTCAGCGCCAGGATGTTGGTCTGGAAGGCGATGCCGTCGATGACGCTGATGATGTCGACGATCTTCTTGGACGAGGCGTCGATGCTGCCCATCGTCGTGACGACCTGGGCCACGACCGCGCCGCCCTCGACAGCCACCTGCGAGGCGGCCTGGGCCAACTGGTTGGCCTGCTGGGCGTTCTGGGCGTTCTGCTGCACGGCGTCGGTCAGCGTCTTCATGGCCGACAGCGTCTGCTCCAGCGAGGCCGCCTGGGCCTCGGTGCGCACCGACAGGTCCAGGTTGCCGCTGGCGATCTCGCTGGACGCCGAGGAGATGGACTCCGTGCCCTCGCGCACGCGGCCGACGATGCCCTTCAGGCTCTCGTTCATGTCCGACAGGGCCTGCAGCAGCTCGCCGGTCTCGTCGCGGCTGCGCACCTCGATCTCGCTGGTCAGGTTGCCCGAGGCCACCTGGCGCGCCACGTTCACCGCGCCGCGCAGCGGGTTGACGATGCCGCGCGTCGTCAGCACGCCGATGGCCACGCTGGCCACGCAGGCGGCCAGCGCCAGCGCGATCAGCAGCAGGCCGGTCCTGTGCGCGACGCCGTTGGACTTGAGGCCGGCGGCCTCCATTGCGGCGTTGCGGGTCTCGACCAGCTTGTCCAGCGCGGCCTGGTACTTGACCTGGGCGGCCCGCACCGAGAACTGGAACTTCAGCGGCGCGCCTTCCGTGTCGCCGGCGGCCACCATCTTCACGAAGGAGGCCTGGGCCGGCATGAACTTGGCGCGCGCCTCCTTGACCGCCTTGAGCTGCTCCTGGCTGGCCTCGTCGGTCAGCAGCGGCTCCAGCTCGGCCATGGTCTTGTCGTGGGCTTCGAGCTGGCTGGCGACGGTGTCCAGCTCCTTCTTGATCTGCTCCTCGCCGCTCATGATGAGGGTCGTCATCATCGAGCGCGACGCATCGCCGAGCTCGGCCTTCGCGCGGTTGGCCAGGGCCGCGGCCTTGTAGTCGGTGCCGACGAGGCGGCTGATCTCGCCGTTCAGGGTCTGGATGCCGAAATAGCCCTGGGCCGCCATGGCCACCAGGCAGGCGATCGCAACGGTGAAGCCCGCGGCGAGACGTTGTCCGATACGCAGTTGGGACAAAAACTTCATGGAGCAGCCTTGGTTGGAGAAAGCGTGCGGCCCGCTTGATGGCGTTCTTGATGCGGGCCGCAACAGGATGAAACCGGCTGAAATTTCAGCAGAAATCGCCGCCCCGGATGCAATCTGAGCGGCCAGCGAGACGGGCCTGCCGTGATATGTGCGGCAAAACCCCGGCCAGACAGCGCCAGGCCCGGAGCCGCGGCGGCGGCCCGGCGGATGGGGACAAACACGGTGCCGCGCTCCACCATACTTCAAGCGCCGCTTCGCAAGTAACGGGCAAGTCCTTATTTATGAACGATATTTTCTTGGTGAGCTGTGAATTTCGACAGCCAAGCTAAGTGCTTGATTTCATTGAAAAAACTTGTGCGGAATCTTGACCGGGTGGGTTGGGGCGCTTAAAGTGGGGTTAAGTGTCGTTTCGTGGTGAAAAGTGTCGGAAATCGTCTTTCAGGGAGCCTCCAACCTGGCGCTGGACGCCAAGGGCCGCCTGAGCGTTCCCACTCGGCATCGTGAGGCGCTGCAGATGCTCTGCCAAGGGCGGCTGACCGTCACCAAGCATCCGGACGGTTGCCTGATGTTGTTCCCGCGACCGACCTGGGAGGTCTTCCGCGACAAGGTCGCCGCGCTGCCGATGCCGGCTGCCGGCTGGAAGCGGGTCTTTCTCGGCAACGCGCTGGATGTCGACATCGACTCGGCGGCCCGCGTGCTGATCTCGCCCGAGCTGCGCAGGAGCGCCGGGCTCAAGAACGACGTGATGCTGCTGGGCATGGGCAGCCACTTCGAGCTCTGGGACGCCGAGGCCCATGCCGCCCACGAGGCCGAGGTCATGGCCGGCCCGCTGCCCGACGCGCTCAAGGACTTCAGCTTCTGATGGGCGCCGACCTGAACCCCGGCGCCGAGTTCCGCCACACGACCGTGCTGCTGGACGAGGCCGTGGAGGGCGTGCTGGCGCGCCCTGACGGCATCTATGTGGACGGCACCTTCGGCCGCGGCGGCCACTCGCGCGCGCTGCTCGCGCGGCTGGCGCCCGAGGGCCGGCTGATCGGCATCGACCGCGATCCCGAGGCCGTTGCCGCGGCGGCGGCCGTCACCGACCCGCGCTTTGCCATCGTCCACGGCGGCTTTGCCGACATGGCCGAGCAGCTGGCGGCCATCGGCGTGCACCGGGTGGATGGCGTGCTGCTGGACCTGGGCGTGTCCAGCCCGCAGATCGACAACCCGGAGCGGGGCTTCAGCTTCCGCTTCGACGGGCCGCTGGACATGCGCATGGACACGACCCGCGGCGAAAGCGCGGCGGACTTCCTCGCGCGCGCCGACGAGCACGAGATCGCACAGGTGATTCGGGACTATGGCGAAGAACGGTTTGCTGGCCAGATTGCAAAGGCGCTTGTTGCTCGCCGGGAAGCCGGTGCGCCGCTCGCGCGCACCGACGAGCTGCGCGAACTCGTGGCTCGCGCGGTCAAGACCCGCGAGCCCGGCCAGGACCCGGCCACGCGCACCTTTCAAGCCCTTCGGATTCATGTCAATCGCGAGCTTGAGCAGCTTGAGCAGGGGCTGAACGCGGCGCTGCGGCTGCTCGCCCCCGGCGGCCGGCTGTCGGTCATCAGCTTCCATTCGCTGGAAGACCGCCGCGTGAAGCAGTTCATCGCCGCCCACAGCAAGGCCGAGTTCGACCGCCGCGCGCCGTTCGCGCCGCCGCCGGCGCTGGCGCTGAAGTCCCTGGGCCGCGTGATGCCGAGCGCGGCCGAGGTCAAGGCCAACCCGCGGGCCCGCTCGGCCGTGCTGCGCATCGCCGAGCGCACCGACGCGCCGTTGAAAGCCTGAGCCAGTGGCCAAGCTCAACCTGCTGCTCATCCTGGCCGTGCTGGCCAGCGGCGTCGTGCTCGTGCACAGCGCCTACGAGTCGCGCCGCCTGTTCGCCGAGCTCGACAAGGCCCGGGCCGAGGGCCAGCGCCTGGCCGCCGACGCCGAGCGCCTGGCGGCCGAGCGCCATGCCCAGGCCACCAATCTGCGCGTCGAGCAGGTCGCGCGCGAGCGGCTGGGCATGCGCGTCATCACGCCGGCCGTCGTCGCGTCGGGGGTCACGCCATGAGCGTCGCGCAGGGCCGCCCCAAGCAAGCTCGCTCCCGCCTGGCGGGACAGCGCGCAGCGCGAAGGGTGCATCAATGAGCGGTCGCGGCAAGGCCAACAAGTCCGGCGCCCGGGCGCTCGGCGCCGGCCGAGGCGTCAGCTATTCGACGAGCCCGCTGCTCGCGTCCAAGACGCCGCCCTGGCGCTCGCGCTTCCTCGTCGCCCTCGTGGGCCTGGCCTTCCTCGGCCTGCTGGCGCGCGCCGTCTATGTGCAGGTGCTCAACACCGACTTCTTCCAGAAGCAGGGCGAGGCGCGCTACGCGCACACGCTGGAGCTGCCGGCCAGCCGTGGCCGCATCAACGATCGCAGCGGCCAGACGCTGGCCGCCAGCGTGGCCGTGCCGTCGATCTGGGCGATTCCGAAGGAGGTCGATGCCGACGCCGACAAGCGCCAGGCGCTGGCCAAGGCGCTGGGCCTGTCCAACAAGGAACTGGAGGCCAAGCTCAACCCCGACACGCGCTTCGTCTGGCTCAAGCGCCTGGCCGACGACGACACCGCCGCCAAGGTCAAGGCCCTGGGCCTGAAGGGCGTCTTCCAGGACCGCGAGTACCGCCGCAAATACCCCGAGGGCGAGGCCGCGGCCCATGTCGTCGGCTTCACCAATGTCGAGGACAGGGGCCAGGAGGGCATCGAGCTGGCCTTCCAGAAGGAGCTGCAGGGCCGCGACGGCTCGCGCTCCGTCGTGCGCGACCGCCTGGGCCGCGTCGTGGAAGACATCGGCGACATCGTGCCCGCCGCCAACGGCCAGGACATCGACCTGTCGGTGGATTCCAAGGTGCAGTTCTTCGCCTACCAGCGCATCCGCGACGCGGTGGCCGAGAACAAGGCCAGGGCCGGTTCCGTCGTCGTGCTGGACGCGCAGAGCGGCGAGGTGCTGGCCCTGGCCAACTTCCCCAGCTACGACCCCGGCAACCGCCAGAACCTCTCCGGCGAGCAGCTGCGCAACCGCGCGCTGACCGACGTCTTCGAGCCCGGCTCGACGATGAAGCCCTTCATCGCCGGCCTCGCGATGGAGACCGGCCGCGCCACGCCCGACACGCCGGTCGACACCGGCAACGGCAAATACGCCTTCCAGGGCGCCGTCATCAGCGACACCCACGCCCACGGCGTGATCCCGGTGCGCGACGTCATCAAGTTCTCCAGCAACATCGGCGCCACCAAGCTCGCGATGCAGATGCAGCCGCGCGAGATGCACGAGATGTTCACGGCCATCGGCCTGGGCCAGCGGCCGCAGATCAGCTTCCCCGGCGCGGTCAGCGGCAAGCTGCGCCCCTGGAAGACCTGGCGGCCCATCGAGCAGGCGACGATGAGCTATGGCTACGGCCTGTCGGCGTCGCTGTTCCAGCTGGCCCGCGCCTACACGGTGTTCGCGCGCGACGGCGAGATCATCCCCGTCAGCATGCTGCGCCAGCCGCACGACCAGCCGGTGGCCGGCATCCGCGTGTTCTCGCCCAAGGTCACGCAGGAGCTGCGGCTGATGCTGCAGGCCGCCGCCGGCCCCGGCGGCACCGCGCCCGAGGCGCAAGTGCCCGGTTACAGCGTCGGCGGCAAGAGCGGCACGGCCTACAAGCAGGAAGGCCGCGGCTATGCGGCCCACAAATACCGCTCCTGGTTCGTCGGCATCACGCCCATCAGCAAGCCGCGCATCGTCGTTGCCGTCATGGTCGACGAGCCGACGGCCGGCGCCCACTACGGCGGTCAGGTCGCAGGCCCGGTGTTCAGCCAAGTGGCGGCGCAGACGCTGCGCCTGCTGGGCGTGCAGCCCGACCTCGACGTGAAGAGCCAGATCTTCGCGAACAAGGGCGCCGTGGCCACGGAAGAAAGCTTCTGATGCTGACAAGACTCAAATCCCCCGAAGCCGCCGCACGCTGGCTCGCCGAGTGGTGCACCGGCACGCTGCGCACCGACAGCCGCCAGGTGCGGCTCGGCGACGCCTTCATCGCCTGGCCCGGCTACGCGCGCGACGGCCGCGAGTTCGTCGCCGCGGCGCTGGCCGCCGGCGCGTCGACCTGCCTCGTCGAGGACGACGACGTCGAGCGCTTCGGCTTCATGGACGCGCGCGTGGCTTCGCTGCCCGGCCTCAAGGCCCGCACCGGCGAGATCGCCGCCGCCTTCTTCGGCAAGCCCACCGACGCGCTGGACGTCATCGCCGTCACCGGCACCAATGGCAAGACCTCGTCGGCCTGGTGGATCGCCCAGGCCTCCAGCCAGCTTGGGCAACGCTGCGGCGTCGTCGGCACCTTGGGCATCGGCGAGCCGCCCAGGCTCGACTACAACGGCCTGACCACGCCCGACCCGGTGCTGCTGCAGGCCGCCTTCGCCGGCATGCGCGCCGACGGCTTCGCCGCCTGCGCCATCGAGGCCAGCAGCATCGGCATCGTCGAGGGCCGGCTCTCGGGCAGCGCCGTGCGCGTGGCCGTGTTCACCAACTTCACGCAGGACCATCTCGACTACCACGGCAGCATGGACGCCTACTGGGCGGCCAAGCGCGCGCTGTTCGGCTTCCCCGGCCTGCGCGCGGCCGTCGTCAACCTCGACGACGCCAAGGGCGCGGCGCTGGCCGCCGAGCTGGCGGGCCTGGACGTCTGGACCACCGGCGTCGAACGCAGCGACGCGCGCCTCGCGGCCCGCGGCCTGCACTACACCGGCGAGGGCCTGGCCTTCATGCTGCACGAGGGCGCGGAGGCGGTTGCCGTGCAGACCGGCCTGATCGGCGACTACAACGCGGCCAATCTGCTCGGCGTGGCCGGCGCGTTGCGCGCCCAGGGACATGCATTGGCCGACGTGGCCCGCGTGCTGGAACTCGTGACGCCGGTGCCCGGCCGCATGCAGCGTGTCGGCAATGGGCGCGAACTGCCCCAGGTTGTCGTCGACTATGCCCACACGCCGGACGCGCTGGACAAGGCCCTGTCCGCGCTGCAGGGGCTGGCGAAGGCACGTGGCGGCGAACTGGTCTGCGTGTTCGGCTGCGGCGGCGACCGCGATGCGACCAAGCGCCCGCTGATGGGCGCCATCGCCGCGCGGCTGGCCGGCCGCGTCGTCATCACGACAGACAACCCACGCACCGAGGCGCCCGCCCGGATCCTGGCCGACATCGCCGCCGCCGCGCCCGGGGCCGCGGTCATCGAGGCCCGCGAGGCCGCCATCCGTGCCGCCATCGCCGAGGCCGGTGCGCACGACATCGTGCTGATCGCCGGCAAGGGCCACGAGGACTACCAGGAAGTCAACGGCGTGCGCCGCCCCTTCTCCGACGTGGCCGAGGCGCGTGCGGCCTTGCTCGAGAGGGCCGGCCTGTGAACTTCATGACCGTGGCTGAAGCGCAGGCCCTGCTGCCCGGCTCGACGCTGGTCGGCGACGGCGATGACATTGGCAATTTGGGCTTCGCCCGCGTGCACAGCGACACGCGCACGCTGCGCGCCGGCGACCTCTTCGTCGCGCTGCGCGGCGAGCGCTTCGACGCGAACGACTTCCTCGCGCAGGCCAAGGCCTCGGGTGCCGTCGCCGCGCTGGCCGAACGCGGCCTCGCCGAAGCGGGCCTGCCGGGCCTGCTGGTGCCCGACGCCAAGGCGGCGCTGGGCCAGCTCGCCGCCGCCTGGCGCCGCCAGCAGCAGCTGCCCGTCATCGCCGTCACCGGCTCCAACGGCAAGACGACGACGACGCAGATGATCGCCAGCATCCTGCGCGCGTGGGTCGGTGATGCGGCGCTGGCCACCGAGGGCAACTACAACAACGACATCGGCGTGCCGCTGACGCTGCTGCGCCTGCGCCATGACGACGAGCTCAGCCACCGCGCCGCCGTCGTCGAGCTGGGCATGAACCACCCGGGCGAGATCGGGCCGCTGGCCGCGATGGCCCAGCCCACGGTCGCCCTCGTCAACAACGCCCAGCGCGAGCACCAGGAATTCATGGCCACCGTCGAGGCCGTCGCGCGCGAGAACGGCGCCGTCATCGAGGCCCTGGCCGCCAGCGGCTGCGCCGTTTTCCCCGCCGAGGACGGCTGCGCGCCGATCTGGCTGGAACTGGCCGGTTCGCGCCCGCACTTGAGCTTCGCGCTGCGCGGCGCGGCCGACGTGACCGGCGATGCGGCCTGGATGGGCACGCATTGGGCGCTGGAGATCCACACGCCCGCGGGCAGCGTGCCGGTCGCGCTGCAGATGGCCGGCGAGCACAACCTGCGCAATGCGCTGGCCGCCGCCGCCTGCGCGCTGGCGGCCGGCGCGCCGCTGACGGCCATCGCCAACGGCCTGGAGAGCTTCCGCGCCGTCAAGGGCCGCTCCGAGCTGAAGCGGGATGCGCGTGGCCGCACGCTGATCGACGACAGCTACAACGCCAACCCCGACAGCGTGCGCGCCGCCATCGAGGTGCTGGCCGGCATGCCGGGCGAGAGCTGGCTCGTCCTCGGCGACATGGGCGAGGTGGGCAACGAAGGCCCGGCCTTCCACTGCGAGGTGGGGGCCTATGCGGCCGAGCGCGGCATCGCGCATTTCTGGACGGCCGGTGTGGCCGCCCGCGACGCGGCCGCGGCCTATGGCCCGCGCGCCCGCGCCTTCGACGACACGGCCGCGCTGATCGCGGCCCTCAAGGAACAACCCGACGCGGCCCAGACCCTGGTCAAGGGCTCGCGCTTCATGAAGATGGAACAAGTGGTCTCCGCCCTGCAAACCCCTCCTGGAGACACGCATGCTGCTTAGCCTGGCCCAGTGGCTGCAGGGCCTCTACCCCGACCTGGGCTTTCTGCGCGTCTTCCAGTACATCACCTTCCGCGCGGTGATGGCCGCGATGACGGCGCTGCTGATCGGCCTGGCCTTCGGGCCCTGGGTCATCCGCCGCCTGACCGAGATGAAGATCGGCCAGCCCGTGCGCGCCTACGGCGTGCAGGCCCACCTGGCCAAGACCGGCACGCCGACGATGGGCGGCGTGCTCGTGCTCATCGGCATCGGCGTGTCGACGCTGCTGTGGTTCGACTGGAGCAACCGCTTCGTCTGGGTCGTCATGCTGGTGACCATGGGCTTCGGCGCCATCGGCTGGGTGGACGACTGGCGCAAGGTCGTCGACAAGAACCCCGAGGGCATGGCCAGCCGCGAGAAATTCCTGTGGCAGTCGCTGATCGGCCTGTTCGCGGCGATCTACCTGGCGTTCAGCGTGTCGGAGACGAGCTTCCTCGGCGTCGTGCAGCTCTTCATCCGCTGGGTGTCCAGCGGCTTCTCGACCGAGCTGCCGCCCAAGGCCGACCTGCTGATCCCCTTCTTCAAGACCATCTCCATGCCGCTGGGCGTCTGGGGCTTCGTCGCGCTGGCCTTCTTCGTCATCGTCGGCACCAGCAATGCGGTGAACTTCACCGACGGCCTGGACGGCCTGGCCATCATGCCGGTCGTGATGGTGGGCTCGGCCCTGGGCCTGTTCGCCTACCTGACGGGCTCGTCGGTGTTCTCCAAATACCTTTTGCTGCCCTACATCCCGGGGTCGGGCGAGCTGCTGATCTTCTGCGCCGCGATGGCCGGCGCGGGCCTGGCCTTCCTGTGGTTCAACGCCCACCCGGCCCAGGTCTTCATGGGCGACGTCGGCGCGCTGGCGCTGGGCGGCGGCCTGGGCACGCTGGCCGTCATCACGCGCCAGGAGATCCTGCTCGGCATCATGGGCGGCATCTTCGTCGCCGAGGTGCTGAGCGTGATGATCCAGGTCAGCTGGTTCAAGTTCACGAAGAAGAAGTTCGGCACCGGCCGACGCATCTTCCGCATGGCGCCGCTGCACCACCACTTCGAAAAGGGCGGCTGGAAGGAGACGCAGGTCGTCATCCGCTTCTGGATCATCACGATGCTGCTGTGCCTGATCGGCCTGGCCAGCCTGAAGCTGCGATGAAGCCCACCCCCGAAGCGCTTCGCGCCTCCCCCTCAAGGGGGCGCCCCGAGTGGCCTGGCAAAGCCAGTTCCACCGGGGCCGCTTGGCCATGCACTCTTGTGCGGAGGCTTGGCTGATGAAGCTCGATCTGTCGTCTTTTGTCGGTCAGCGCGTGCTCGTGCTGGGCCTCGGGGACTCCGGTCTCGCGATGGCGCGCTGGTGCGCGCGCTTCGGTGCGCGGGTCACCGTGTGGGACTCGCGCGCGCAGCCGCCGCAGCTGGGCGCGCTGGGCGACACGGCGGCCTTCATCACCGGCGAGCTGACGGCCGAGGCCGTGGCAGGTTTCAACGCCGTGCTGAAGAGCCCCGGCCTGGCGCCGCTGGATGGGCGGCTCAAGGCCGTCTACGAGCACGGCCCCGCCGTGCGCGGCGAGCTGGACCTGTTCGCCGACGCGTTGGCCGCACTGAAGGCCCAGCACGGCTATGCGCCCGCGGTGCTGGCCATCACCGGCACCAACGGCAAGACGACGACGACCTGCATGACCGGCCTGCTGGTCGAGCGCGCAGGCAAGCGCGTGGCCATCGCCGGCAATATCGGCCCGACGCTGCTCGACACGCTGACCGAGGCGCTGGACAAGGAGCCCGATCCGACGCCCGTCGAGGTCGTCGCCGAAGTGGTTGAAGACGAGCCTGCCGAAGACGAGGCCGGTGAAGAAGTTGCGGCCGCGCTGCCCGACGAGGACGCGCCGCTGCCGATCGATCCGCCGCCGCCGCGCGGCCCGGTCTTCGAGACGTTGCCCGAGGTCTGGGTGCTCGAACTCTCCAGCTTCCAGCTCGACAACGTCGCCGGCTTCGAGCCGACGGCCGGCGCCGTGCTGAACCTGACGCAGGACCATCTCGACTGGCACGGCGACATGGCCGCCTACGGCCGCGCGAAGGCGCGCATCTTCGGCCGCGAGGCTGTCATCGTCGCCAACCGCGACGACGCCGAAGTGGAGGGCCTGGTGCCGCAGCCCGTGTTCGTGAAGGGCACGCGCGGCAAGCCCGGCCGCACGGTGTCGCGCCATGTCGTGCGCTTCGGCCTCAATCCTCCGAAGGCGCCGGGCGACTTCGGCCTCACGGATGAGGGCGGCCTGGCCTGGCTGGTGCGCGCCCGCGAACTGGACCCGACGATCAAGAAGCGCAAGGGCGCCGAAGACGAGCCCCTGGTCATCCAGCGCCTGATGCCCGCCGACGCGCTGCGCGTGCGCGGCCGCCACAACGCGGCCAATGCGCTGGCGGCGCTGGCGCTGGCCACGGCCGCCGGCTGCGAGCTCGCGCCCATGCTGCACGGCCTGCGCGACTACCGCGGCGAGCCGCACCGCGTGGAGCCCGTGGGCAGCATAGCCGGCGTCGAGTTCTACGACGACAGCAAGGGCACCAATGTCGGCGCCACGGTCGCCGCGATCTCGGGCCTGGGCGCCTACCGCGCGCCGGCCAGGCTGGTGCTGATCCTCGGCGGCGACGGCAAGGGCCAGGACTTCGCGCCGCTGGCCGAAGGCGTCGCCCGCCATGCCCGCGCCGTCGCGCTGATCGGCCGCGATGCGCCGCAGATCGAGGCGGCGCTGGCCGACACCGGCGTACCCCTGCAGCGCCACGACACGCTGGAAGCCGCCACCGCCTGGTGCCTGGCCCGGGCCCAGGGCGGCGACAGCGTGCTGCTGTCGCCGGCCTGCGCCAGCCTGGACATGTTCAGGAACTACGCCCACCGCGCCGAGGTCTTCGTCGCGACGGTGCAGCGGCTCGCCGACGAACGCGGGGTGGCGCTGTGAACGCCTTCGCCCAACGCCTGCAAGGCCTGTGGAAGCGCGGCGGCGGCGACGAGGCGGCCGAGGCCGCGGTGCCGGTGCGCGACTGGGTGTCCACCTCCGCCGGCCGGCCGACGCAGCTGCAGGGCTTCGACATCACGCTGGTCTGGGTCGTGCTCGCGCTGATGGCCTTCGGCCTGCTGATGGTCTATTCGGCCTCCATCGCGATGCCGGACAACCCGCGCTTCGCCAAATACCTGCCGACCCATTTCCTGACGCGCCATATGGTGGCCATCGGCTTCGGCCTCGTTGCCGGCCTCGTCACCGTGCAGATCCCCGTCTCGGTCTGGGAACGCTGGGCGCCCTGGGTCTTCGTCGCGGCGCTGGTGCTGCTCGTGGCCGTGCTGATCCCGGGCCTCGGCAAGGTCGTCTACGGCGCGCGCCGCTGGATCCCGCTCGGCGTCATGAACTTCCAGCCGTCGGAGCTGGCCAAGTTCGGCATCGCGCTGTACGCGGCCAACTACATGATGCGCAAGATGGACGCGCGGGAGAACTTCTTCCAGGCCGTCACGCCGATGGCCATCTCGCTGGCCTTCGTGGGCCTGCTGCTGCTGGCCGAGCCGGACATGGGCGCCTTCATGGTCATCGCGGCGATCGCCATGGGCATCCTCTTTCTTGGCGGCGTCAACGGCCGCATGTTCTTCCTGATCGTCGCGGTGCTGCTGGGCGCCTTCACGCTGATGATCACGCTGAGCGACTTCCGCCGCGAGCGCATCTTTGCCTACCTCAACCCCTGGGACGACAAATACGCCCAGGGCAAGGCCTACCAGCTGACGCACAGCCTCATCGCCTTCGGCCGCGGCGAGTGGTTCGGCCAGGGCCTGGGTGGCAGCGTCGAGAAGCTGCACTACCTGCCCGAGGCGCACACCGACTTTCTGCTCGCCGTCATCGGCGAGGAACTGGGCTTTGCCGGCGTGGCCGTCGTCATCCTCGCCTTCTTCTGGCTGACCCGCCGCTGCTTCCTGATCGGCCGCCAGGCCATCGCGCTGGACCGCGTGTTCGCCGGCCTCTACGCGCAGGGCATCGGCATCTGGATGGGCGGCCAGGCCTTCATCAACATGGGCGTGAACCTGGGCGCGCTGCCGACCAAGGGACTGACGCTGCCGCTGATGAGCTTTGGCGGGTCGGCGATCCTGATGAACTGCGTGGCGCTGGCGGTCGTGCTTCGGATTGACCTGGAGAACCGGCAGATGATGCGTGGAGGGCGTTCATGAGCGAGAAGCACCTCGTCGTGATGGCCGCCGGCACCGGCGGCCACATCATTCCGGGCCTCGCGGTGGCCGAAGAAATGCAGCGCCGTGGCTGGACCGTGTCGTGGATCGGTACGCCGGCCGGCATGGAGAACCGGCTGGTGCCGGCACGCGGCATCGAGCTCGACGCGCTGCCTTTCGCCGGCCTGCGCGGCAAGGGCCTCGGCCACATGCTGCGCGGCGTCGTCGGCTTCTTCAAGGCGCTGGGCCGGGCGCGCAGCGTCTACCAGCAGCGCCATGCGACGGCGGTGCTGGGCATGGGCGGCTATGTCTGCGTGCCCGCCGGCCTGGCGGCGGCCTTCAGCGGCCGGCCGCTGATGCTGGTCAATGGCGACGCGGCCATGCTGAAGAGCAATGCCGCGCTGAAACCTTTTGCGCGCCGGATCGCATTCGGCTTCGACGGTGCGGCGGCGGCCTCGACGCGCGGCGCCGTCGTCAGCGGCAATCCGGTGCGCGCCGAGATCGAGGCGCTGCCTCTGCCTTCCGAGCGCATGGCCAATCGCATCGGCCCGCTGCGCCTGCTGGTGCTGGGCGGCTCGCTCGGCGCGCGCGCGCTGAACCAGACGCTGCCGCAGGCGCTCGCGCTGTGGCCTGAAGGAGAGCGCCCGCAGGTGCTGCACCAGTCCGGCCAGGATCACCTCGGCGCCGTCTGGCAGGCCTACACCGACGCCGGCCTGACGGCCGAGGTGAGGCCCTTCATCGACGACATGGCCGCGGCGCTGGCCTGGGCCGACGTCGTCGTCTGCCGTGCCGGCGCCATCACGGTCAGCGAGCTGTGCGCGGCCGGCTGCGCGGCGGTGCTGGTGCCGCTGGTCGTCAGCACGACCTCGCACCAGCGCGACAACGCCATCTTCATGGCCCAGCACGGCGCGGCCATCCACCTGCCGCAGACCGAGCTGACGCCCGAGAAACTGCACGAGCTGCTGGCCGGCCTGGACCGCGCGGCCCTGCTCGCGATGGGCGAGAAGGCTCGCTCGCTGGCCCGGCCGCGCGCCGCCGCGCGCGTGGCCGATGAGATCGAAGGAATGTTGAAGTGAAGCACGCCGTACAGCGTTTGCACTTTGTCGGCATCGGCGGCGCCGGCATGAGCGGCATCGCCGAGATCCTGCACAACCTGGGCTTCGCGGTCAGCGGCTCGGACGCGGTCGAGAGCGCGACGACCGAGAGGCTGCGCGCCCTCGGCCTGCGCGTCGAGATCGGCCATGCGGCGCCCAATATCGGCGACGCCCAGGCCCTGGTCACCAGCACCGCCGTCGCGGCCGACAACCCCGAGGTCGTCGCCGCGCGCGCGCGCCAGGTGCCGGTCGTGCCGCGCGCCGTCATGCTGGCCGAGCTGATGCGGCTGCGCCGCGGCATCGCGATCGCCGGCACGCATGGCAAGACGACGACGACCTCGCTGGTCACGGCCATCCTCGTCGAGGCCGGCCTGGACCCGACCTTCGTCATCGGCGGCAAACTGTACGGAGCCCCCACGCCTGCGGATACGCAGGCTGCCCCCCACGGGGGCGGGCAAGGCTTGGGGCGGCCCGGCGCCTTGCCGGCGGCCGGCGCCAACGCGCGCCTGGGCCGCGGCGAGTTCATCGTCGTCGAGGCGGACGAGAGCGACGCCTCCTTCCTGAAGCTCAGCCCCGTGCTGTCCGTCGTCACCAACATCGACGAGGACCACATGGACACCTATGGGCACTTGGTCGAGAAGCTGCACGAGGCCTTCATCGAGTTCCTGCACCGCATGCCCTTCTACGGCGCGGCCGTGGTCTGCGCGGATGATGCCGGCGTGCGGGCCATCCTCGGCCGCATCGAGCGGCCGGTCGTCAGCTACGGGCTGTCCGCAGGCGTCAGCGTGCGCGCCGTCAACGTGCAGGCGCTGGCCGGCGCGCAGATGCGCTTCACCTGCCGGCGCGAAGGCCAGGCCGACATCGACGTGCTGCTCAACCTGGCCGGCGAGCACAACGTGCGCAACGCGCTGGCCGCCATCGCGATCGCGACCGAGCTGGGCTGCGCCGATGCCGACATCCTGAAGGCGCTGGCCGGCTTCTCCGGCGTGGGCCGCCGCTTCGAGAAGCACGGCCAATGGCCGGCCGCCGATGGTGGCCGCTTCGCGCTGATCGACGACTACGGCCACCACCCGGTCGAGATGGCCGCCGTGCTGTCCGCCGCGCGCGGCGCCTATCCGGGCCGCCGCCTCGTGCTGGCCTTCCAGCCGCACCGCTACACCCGCACGCGCGACTGCTTCGCCGACTTCGTGCGCGTGATGCAGGGCGCCGATGTCGTGCTGCTGACCGAGGTGTACTCGGCCGGCGAGGCGCCCATTGCCGGCGCGACCGGCCAGGCGCTGGCCGATGCCGTCGGCACGCGGCACTTCGTCGCGGCGGTGGCCGACATGCCGGCCGCGCTGGCCGCGCTGACCCGCGACGGCGACGTCGTCATCGGCATGGGCGCCGGTTCGATGAGCGCGCTGCCGCGCCTCGTCGCCCAATATTTTTCGCAAGGAGCGTCGGCATGATGAAGACGCCTATCGACCTGAACATCGACGCCAAGTCGTTCGGCAAGGTCGCCGTGCTGTTCGGCGGCACGAGCGCCGAGCGCCCCGTGTCGCTGATGAGCGGGGCCGGCGTGCTCGACGCGCTGCGCGCCAGCGGCGTCGATGCCCACGCCTTCGACCCCGCCGAGCGCCCGCTGCAGGCGCTGAAGGATGAAGGCTTCGCACGCGCCTTCATCGCGCTGCACGGCCGCGGCGGCGAGGACGGCACGCTGCAGGGCGCCCTCGAATGGCTGGGCATCCCCTACACCGGCTCGGGCGTGACGGCCTCCGGCGTGGCGATGGACAAGACGATGACCAAGCGCGTCTGGGCCGCCGAGGGCCTGCCGACGCCGCAATACCTGGCGCTGACGCGCGCCGAGCTGACCCGCGAGCGCATCCGCACGATTCCCGACGAGCTCGGCCTGCCGGTCATCGTCAAGCCGCCGCACGAGGGCAGCAGCATCGGCATCACCAAGGCGGCCGGCTATTCCGACATGCAGGGCGCGGTCGAGCTGGCGCTAGGATTCGACGACGAATTGCTATTCGAGCAGTGCATCGAAGGCCCCGAAGTCACCTGCGCCGTGCTGGGGCAGGGCGATGGCGCGGTGGCGCTGCCGGTCGTCGAGATCCGCGCCGAGGCGGGCAACTACGACTTCGAGAACAAATACCACACCGACACGACGCAATACCTGTTCGGCACGCTGCCGGCCGCGCTCGAGGCCGAGATCCGGCAGCTCGTGCTCCAGGCCTACCGGCTGCTCGGCTGCCGCGGCTGGGGCCGTGCCGACCTGATGCTGCGCCAGGGCGACATGAAGCCCTTCCTGCTGGAGATGAACACCAGCCCGGGCATGACCTCGCACTCCCTCGTGCCCAAGGCCGCCAAGGCCGTCGGCATAGCCTACCCGCAGCTGTGCCTGTGGCTGCTTTCGCAAGCGAGGTTGGACGGGAAGTGAACTCTGCCGTCGCCACCGTCGCAATGCCCCCCGACGTCCGCCTGATGAACGCGGTGTCGGCGCTGCTCGTCGCCGCGCTGCTGGCGACGGCGGCCTGGGGCCTGCTGCGCTGGGCGGTGCGGCTGCCGGTGTTCAACTTCCGCGCCATCCAGGTCGACGGCGATGTCAGCCGCAACAGCGTCGCGTCGCTGCGCGCCAATGCGCTGCCGCGGCTGAAGGGCTCCTTCCTCAGCATGAACCTGAAGGACGGCCGCGCCGCCTTCGAGGCCGTGCCCTGGGTGCGCCACGCGCAGCTGCAGCGCGTCTGGCCGATGCGGCTCAAGGTCAAGCTGGAAGAGCACCGCGCCGCCGCCTACTGGGAGGCGCGCACCGACAGCGCCGACTCGGCCAGCGAGGCCAGCGCCGAGCCGGCCCTGGTCAACAGCTTCGGCGAGGTCTTCCAGGCCAATCTCGGCGACGTCGAGGACGAGGACCTGCCCGTGCTTGCCGGCCCGCCCAACGCGGCCGGCCCGATGCTGCAGATGTGGCGGGCGCTGCAGCCCGCCGCTGAGAAGCTGGGCGAAAGCATCGAAAGGCTGGACCTGTCCGGCCGCGGCTCATGGCGCGCGACCTTCGGCAGCGGTGCCGTCATCGAGCTGGGCCGGGGCAGCTTGCCGGAAGTCGCCGAGCGCTTCGGCCGCTTCGCCCGCTCCATCACCCAGGTCACGGCGCAATACCGCGGCCCGCTGCTCGCGGCCGACCTGCGCCACGCCGACGGCTATGCGGTCAGGCTGCGCGGCGTGACGACACAGATTCCGGGTAAACCCGTAAATAGAAAGCGTTGAGGACGGACATGGCCAAGGAATACAAGGATCTGGTCGTCGGCTTGGATATCGGAACCGCCAAGATCATGGCCGTCGTGGCCGAGGTTTTGCCGGGGGGGGAATTGCGTATCGCCGGCCTCGGCGTGGCGCCGTCGCATGGCTTGAAGCGCGGCGTCGTCGTCAATATCGACGCCACCGTGCAGTCCATCCAGCAGGCCCTGAAAGAGGCCGAAATGATGGCCGACTGCAAAATATCCAGGGTTTACACGGGGATTACCGGCAGCCATATCCGCGGCCAGAACTCCACCGGCATGGTCATCGTGCGCGACAAGGAGGTCACGCCGGTCGACGTGACCCGGGTCGTCGAAACCGCCAAGGCCATCAATATCCCAAACGACCAGCGCCTGCTGCTGGTCGAGCCGCAGGAATTCGTCATCGACGGCCACGAGGTCAAGGAACCCATCGGCATGAGCGGCGGCCGGCTGGAGGTCAAGGTCCATATCGTGACCGGCGCCCAAAGTGCCGCCGAGAACATCGTCAAATGCGTGCGCCGCTGTGGTTTGGAGGTCGACCAGCTGGTTTTGAACCCGAGCGCCTCCAGCCATGCCGCCCTGACCGCCGACGAGCGCGACCTGGGGGTTGCGCTGGTGGATATCGGCGCCGGCACGACCGATGTCGCGATATTCACCGGCGGCTCCATCCGCCATACCGCCGTCATCCCGATCGCCGGCGACCTGATCACCAGCGATATCGCGATGGCGCTGCGCACGCCGACCAAGGATGCCGAGGAAATCAAGGTCGAGTATGGCGTCGCCAAGCAGCTGCTGGCCGACCCGTCCGACCAGGTGGAGGTGCCCGGCCTGGGCGACCGCAGCCCGCGCATGCTGTCCAAGCAGGCGCTGGCCGGCGTCATCGAGCCGCGCGTCGAGGAAATCTTTTCGCTGGTGCACCAGGTCATTCGCGAGAGCGGGTATGAGGAATTGCTGTCCTCCGGCATCGTGCTGACCGGCGGCTCGGCCGTCATGCCGGGCATGGTGGAACTCGCCGAGGACATTTTTCTGAAACCCGTCCGCCGCGGCCTGCCGACCTATTCCGGGGCTCTTTACGACATGGTCGCCAACCCGCGATCGGCCACCGTCATGGGCCTGCTCGAAGAAGCCCGGCTGTCGCGCAGCCGGGGTTTCAAGGCGGCGCAGCAGGCCGGCTCGGTGCAAACCCTGCTCGGCCGGGTCAAGGATTGGTTCATGGGGAATTTCTGACCCCCCAAAACCAACACCGACGACGAAAAATTTGTTTCAGCAACTAGTCAACATTCATGTGCCCAGGGCACAATTGCAGTAGGAGGTTTGATATGCCCATCGAGATGATCGAAGAGTTTGACCAAGGCACCCAAATCAAGGTGATCGGGGTCGGTGGCGGCGGCGGCAATGCCGTGGACCACATGATCGCCCAGGGCGTTCAAGGCGTTGAATTCATCTGCGCGAATACCGACGCGCAGGCCCTCAACCGCTCCAAGGCCGACCAATTGCTGCAACTCGGCTCCACCGGCCTGGGCGCCGGCGCCAAACCCGAAATGGGCAAGGCCGCCGCCGAGGAAGCCGAAAACCGCATCCGCGAATCCATCGCCGGCGCCAATATGCTGTTCATCACCGCCGGCATGGGCGGCGGTACCGGCACGGGCGCCGCGCCGGTGATTGCCCGCGTCGCCAAGGAAATGGGCATCCTGACCGTCGGCGTCGTCACCAAACCCTTCGAATTCGAAGGCGGCCGCCGCGCCAAGGCGGCCGATGCCGGCCTGGCCGAGCTGGAGGCCAATGTCGACTCGCTGATCGTCGTGCTGAACGACAAGCTGCTCGACGTGCTGGGCGACGACGTCACGCAGGACCAGGCCTTTGCGCACGCCAATGACGTGCTGAAGAACGCCGTTGGCGGCATTTCCGACATCATCCACATCCCCGGCCTCGTCAACGTCGACTTCGAGGACGTGAAGACGGTGATGAGCGAGCCCGGCAAGGCGATGATGGGCACGGCCCAGGCCACCGGCCCGGACCGCGCCGCCAAGGCCGCCGAGGCCGCCGTGGCCTGCCCGCTGCTGGAGGGCATCGACCTGTCCGGCGCGCGCGGCGTGCTGGTGCTGATCGCCGCGGGCCGCAGCAACTTCAAGCTCAGCGAGTCGCGCAACGCGATGAACGCGATCAAGCGCTACGCCTCGGAAGACGCCCACGTCATCTTCGGCACGGCCTACGACGAGACCCTGGGCGACGCGCTGCGCGTGACCGTCATCGCCACCGGCCTGACCGCCGGCCGCGCCCGCCAGCAGGCGCCGCTGCAGGTCGTGCAGACGCAGGCCGTCGTGCGCAACGGCACCGACGGCATGCCCGTGCTGACGCAGGCCGTGGCCATGGCCGCGCCGGTCGCCACGGCCCAGCAGGCCAATGTCGGCCTGGGCCTGGGCGATTTCGCGAACGCCAACGTGCCCAGCGTCTGGCGCCATGGCCGTTCGGGCAGCGCGGCCGCCAAGGTCGAGGCGCTGTCGTCCAACGGCATGGACGAGATCGAGATCCCGGCCTTCCTGCGCAAGCAGGCTGACTGAGGCAGGACCAAGGGCAAGACCCTGCGTCTTGCCCGACGCCTGCCGAAGGGCCGGCCGCATGCAGGCGGCCAGACACGAGGCAGGCCACGCAAAGAGCGAGCGACAGGCTCGCTCTTTTGCTTTCCGGCGCGCGCGTATGCTGGCGCCCCATGTCCATGCCCAGAAATAGCCGGGATGCCTGAGCTGCGCGTCCTGCTGCGCGGCTGGTTGTTGTTGCTGCTGGCGCTGGCAGTCGGCATGCCGGCCCAGGCCCAGCGTCTGCCCCAGCCGAGTTCCGGCATCGCCGCCGACGATGCGGCTCCCACCGAGCTCGCGGCCAGCGCCTGGACGCCGGCCCAGCTCGAGGCCTGGTGGGCCGCGCTGCGTCACCAGACGGTGTCTGGCGGCGACCAACTCACGCTGCCGCCCGAACTGCTGCCGCCCGAGGCCGGCACGGCCTGGCGGCCTGTGGTCCTGCCCGACGTGCAGGCCCGCCCCGGCGCGGCCCTGGTCGGCGACGCGGCCGGGTATCAGATGCGCTGGTACCGGCTGCGCATCCCGCCCGGTGCCGACGAGCCGCTGGCCCTCTACCTGCCGCGCCTGGCCACGCTGTCGGCCGCGGTGCTGGCGCGTCACGGCCCGGGCTGGCAGTTGCTGCTCGACAACCGGCACGCCGAGCGCGAGCAGTGGATCCGGCCGCTGTGGCTGCCGCTGCCCGGCGCGGGCGAGCGCGGGCTGGAGCTCGTCGTCGCGCTGCCGGTGCCGGCCGGCAGCTACCACGCCGTGTCGCGCATCTGGGTCGGCCCGCGCGATGTGCTCGAGAAGCGCTGGCAGTGGCGGCTGCGGCTTCAGACCGCCCTGCCGCAGGCCGTCAGCCTGACGCTGGCAGTGCTGGGCCTGTTCGCGTTGATGCTGTGGCTGCGCCGCCCGGGCGAGGCCATCTACGGCTTGTTCGCGGCGAGCGCCGCGGCCTGGATGGTGCGCTGCCTGCACTACTACGCCGGCCTGCCGGAGTCGCCTTGGGGGCAGGACTGGTTCTGGTGGGCCACGCATGCGTCCATGGCCTGGGTCATGCTGACGGCGCTGCTGTTCGCACTGCGCTTCGCGAGCCGGCGCGCACCCCGGCTGGAGCGCGTGCTGCTCGGCAGCGTGCTGCTCGTCAGCCTGTTCAGCATGCCGCTGTGGCTGCGCCGGCTCGACATGGTGGTGCTGCAGTACGCGGTGACGGCCGCGGTCGCCGCCGTCGGCGTGGCCTGGGTCTGCCGGCTGGCCTGGCGCGAGCGCCGCCCCGAACTGCGCGTCATGGCCCTGGCCCTGGTCTGCGGCGTCGTGCTCGGTGCCCACGACCTGGCCGTGCTGGCCGGCTGGGCCTGGCCCGAGCATGTCTTCCTGATGCCGTTCGCGACGCTGACCGTCATGGTCAGCTTCCTGTACGCGGTGCAGCGCCGCTATGTCGGCGCGGTCGAGCAGTTCCAGGCCGAGAACAGCCAGCTGCAGGAGAACCTGGACGAGCAGGTCTCCGTGCTGCAGGCACAGAACGCGCAGCTGCGCGAGGCCGAGCGCCAGCAGGCCCTGCTGCTGGAGCGCCAGCGCATCATGGCGGACATGCATGACGGCCTGGGCTCCTCGCTGCTGTCGGCCCTGGTCGCGATGGAGCAGGGCAGCATGTCGCACGAGCAGTGCGTGGAGGTGCTGCGCGAATGCGTGGACGACCTGCGCCTGGTCATCGATTCGCTGGAGCCGGTGGGCCACGACCTGGTTTCGCTGCTGGCGACGATGCGCTACCGACTGGGCAAGCGCCTGCAGGTCGGCGGGCTGAAGCTGGAGTGGGACGTGCAGGACCTGCCGCCGCTGGACTGGCTGGAGCCGCCCGACGCGCTGCACGTGCTGCGCCTGATGCAGGAGGCGCTGAACAATGTCGTCAAGCACGCCAACGCCAGTCGCGTGCGCATGGTCACGCGCCATCACGGCAGCTATGTCGAGATCCGCGTCGAGGACGACGGCGCCGGCTTCGAGCTGCAGAACGTGCAGCACGGCCGTGGCCTGAAGAGCCAGATCAAGCGCGCCCAGCACCTGGGCGGCAAGCTGCGCATCGACTCCACGCCCGGCCTGGGCACGCGGCTGTCCTTGCGATTGCCCGTGGAGCGCAAGGCTCAGGCCTGATCCGGGACAATCGGGGCATGCTCAAGCAACGCACCCTGAAGTCCATCACGCGTGCCGTCGGCGTCGGCATCCACAGCGGCCAGAAGGTCGAGCTGACGCTGCGCCCCGCGCCGCCGGACACCGGCATCGTCTTCCGCCGCGTGGACCTCTGCCCGCCGGTGGACATCCCGGTCGGCGTCATGTCGGTCAGCGACACGCGCATGGCCACCACCATCAGCCCGGCGGGCGACCCGGGCGGCCCCAAGGTGCAGACCATCGAGCATCTGCTGTCCGCCTGCGCGGGCCTGGGCCTGGACAACCTCGTCATCGACATCAATGCCGACGAGGTGCCCGTGCTGGACGGCTCGGCCGCCGCCTTCGTCTTCCTGCTGCAGTCGGCCGGCATCGTCATGCAGGACGCGCCCAAGCGCTTCCTGAAGGTGAACAGGCCCGTCGAGGTGCGCCAGGGCGAGGGCAAGAAGCTGATGTGGGCGCGGCTGGAGCCCCACCACGGCTACACGCTGAGCTTCGAGATCGAGTTCGACAACCCGGCCGTGGCCGCCACCGGCAGCCGCTTCGTCTTCGACATGGGCTCAGGGCTTTACAAGAAGGAGATCGCCCGCGCGCGCACCTTCGGCATGACGGCTGACATCGACCTGATGCGTTCGCGCGGCCTGACGCTGGGCGGCTCCATGGACAACGCCATCGTCGTCGACGACTACAAGGTGCTGAACGCCGACGGCCTGCGCTACGACGACGAGTTCGTGAAGCACAAGATCCTCGACGCCATCGGCGACATGCAGGTCGCCGGCATGCCGCTGATGGCCGCCTACACCTCCTTCAAGGGTGGCCACGCGCTGAACAACAAGCTGCTGCGCGCGCTGCTGGCCGACGAGTCGGCCTACGAGGTGGTCAGCTTCGGCGACGAGCGCGAGGCGCCCAAGGGCTTTGCGGAGCTGGCGCCGGCATGGTGATCGCCCGCCTCCTCATCGGCCTGCTGCTGTTCTCCGCCGTCGTCTGCTTCGCCTTCTCCATCGCGACCGGCCAGGCGCGCTGGCGGCGGCGGGGCCTCGTCATCGTCAAGTGGACGCTGGTGGCCGGGCTGGCCTTCTTCGGCGCGCTGATCCTGGAGCGGCTGGCGCTGCTGCTGTGACGCCTGTCACGCCGGCGCCGCAGGCCCCCTCGGCTTGCGGGGATGGCAGCGCGGGGCGGCATGCCCAGAATCCGTTCACGGTCGCCGAATCGAGTTGCGGCGGCCGAGCCCGAGAACACAAGACCGGGCGCCACGCGCGGAGAAGGCCGGGGGGCCGGGGAAGCGCAGTGGGTTGGATGGAGAGATCGTTTGGCGGGCCGCTTCTCGTGAGGCGGCCCCTTTTTTTGCGCGCACGGCGCGCCTGTCGGCAAGCCTTCAGGCCGGTTACTTCCTCTCACCGATCGGTGTGCGCGTCGGTCGACCCGTTGCGGGGCGCGGCGTTGATTGCTCAGGCCAGCCGTCGCTGACCGCTGAAAGGACCCTCCCAATGAAGACCTCCCTGATCGCCGCCGCCGCCCTTGCCCTGCTGACTGGTGCCGCCATGGCCCAGACGCCCGCAGCGCCGGCCGCCCCCGTCACCGCGCAGACCACGGTGCAGCGCGACGTGAACCAGCAGCAGCGCATCGAGAACGGCCTGCAGAGCGGCAAGATCACGACGCGTGAGGCCGGCCTGCTGGAGCGCGACGAGGCCAAGGTCGACAAGCTGCAGGCCAAGGACATGAAGGATGGCAAGCTCAGCCCCGCCGAGCGCCGCCAGCTGCGCGCCGCGCAGAACAAGGCCAGCCGCGACATCAAGGCGGCCGAGACCAACGGCGTCAACGGCAACCCGCTGTCCGCCTCCAGCCAGCGCATGCAGGCCGACGTGCAGCGCAACGTGAACCAGGAGAAGCGCATCGAGAACGGCCTGCAGACGGGTTCGCTGACCCAGCATGAGGCGGCCCGCCTGGAGCAGGGGCAGGCCCATGTGGATCGTGTCGAAGCGCATGCCGCGGCGGACGGGCATGTCGGTGCCGGCGAGCAGCAGCGCGTGCAGCGCGCCGAGAACCACCAGAGCAAGCGCATCCACCGCGCCAAGACCGCCGGCTGATTGCCCGGCCTGCTGAGTGACCGACGCCGAGGGGTTCGCCCCTCGGCGTCTTGCTTTCAAGCGCCCAGGTAGCGGCCGCGCAGATGGGCCTCGAAGTGCGCCGGGTTCAGCGCCTCGCCGCTGGCGCGGCTGACCAGTTCCGGCGTCTCCCAGCGGCTGGCGGCCTGCCAGATGTTGCTGCCGAGCCAGCCGAACACGCCGCCGAGTTCACCGCCGGCGATCTGCGCGTCGAGCTGCGGCTGCTGGGCGCGCATCGCCGCGAACCATTGCGCCGCGTACATCGCGCCCAGCGTGTAGCAGGGGAAGTAGCCGAACAGGCCGGCGGCCCAGTGCACGTCCTGCATGGGGCCGTCCTTGAAGTTGCCGCGCGTGTCGAGGTCCAGCAGCTCGGCCATCTTCGCGTCCCACAGCGCCGGGATGTCCTCCACCTCGGCCTCGCCCTCGATCAGCGCGCGCTCGATGTCGAAGCGCAGCAGGATGTGGGCCGGGTAGCTCACCTCGTCGGCATCCACGCGGATGTAGCCGCGCTGCACGCGCGTCAGCAGCTTGTGCAGGTTGGCGGGCGCTAAGGCGGGCTGTTCGCCGAAGTGCTTCACGAGCAGCGGCGCCAGCAGGGCGGCGAAGGCCGGGTGGCTGCCCAGCTGCATCTCGAAGCTCAGGCTCTGGCTTTCGTGGATGCCCATGGAGCGTGCGCGGGCGATGGGCTGGCCGAGCAGCTCGCGCGGCAGGTTCTGCTCGTAGCGGCCGTGGCCGGTCTCGTGGATGGTGCCCATCAGGCTGGGCAGGAAGTCGTCCTCGCGGTAGCGCGTCGTCATGCGCACGTCCTCGGGCACGCCGCCGCAGAAGGGATGGGTGCTCTCGTCCAGCCGGCCGGCCGCGAAGTCGAAGCCCATCAGCTTCATCGCGTCCAGGCCGAGCGCCTTCTGCGCCGCGGTGGGGAAGGGGCCGATCGGTTCGATGACGGTCTCGCGCGACTGCTTCGCGATGACGTCGCGGATCAGCCCCGGCAGCCATTGGCGCAGCGGCGCGAACACGCGCTCGACCTCCGCGCTGCGCATGCCCGGCTCGTAGACGTCCAGCAGCGCGTCGTACTTCGACAGCCCCGCGCTCTGCGACAGGCATTCGGCCTCCTGGCGGGCGATCTTCAGCACCTCGCGCAGATTGGGCAGGAAGCCGGCCCAGTCGTTGGCCGGGCGCTGCGTGCGCCAGGCGTGCTCGCAGCGGTTGTTGGCCAGGCTCTTGGCCTCCACCAGCGCCTGCGGCAGCGCATTCGCGGCGCGCCAGGCGCGGCGGATCTCGCGCAGGTTGGCGCGCTGGGTGTCGTCCAGCGGCTCGGTGGCGGCGGCGTCCAGCAGGCCGGGCAGCGCGGGGTCGGTGGCGAGCTGGTGCAGCAGGCCGTCCATCTCGGCCAGGGCCAGGCTGCGCGCCTCGTTGCCCTTGGCCGGCATGTTGGCGGCCTGGTCCCATTGCGCGATGGCCTGCAGGTGGCCGAGGTGGTGCAGGCGTCGCTGGCGCGCGACCAGGTCTTGGTAGGCGGGGGTGTTCATTGCATCCATGACATCCATGATTCGGGAACCAGCCACAGCAAGGCGGCCGTGAAACAGATGAAGCGCAGGCCCTTGCCCAGCGCCATCCAGCCCACGCAGGGCCAGAACGGCAGCCTGAGCCAGCCGGCCACGGCGCAGAGCGGGTCGCCGACGATGGGCAGCCAGCTCAGCACGCAGGCCCTGGGGCCGAAGCGCTTCAGCCAGGCCAGCGCCCGCGGGTTGGGCGGCTCGCGATGCTGGACCGCTTCGACCGCCCTTTCCGCGCCATAGCCCACCCACCAGCTCGTGATGCCGCCGAGGGTGTTGCCCACGGTGGCGACCGCGATGACGGCCCAGAACATGCCCGGGTCGGCCTTGGCGACGAGAAAGACGGCCGGCTCCGAGCCTAGCGGCAGCAGCGTCGCCGAGACGAAAGTGATGATGAAGACCGCGACCAGGCCGACCTGGGGCAGGGCCAGCGCGGCGAGCAGATCGTGGATGAGTTGGGCGAGCCAGGCTTCCATGCCGGCATTGTCGACGGACGGGCAAGGGGTCTGCGCGGCGGCGCGCGGGCCATGCGCGCTGCCGCGCAGACCCCTAGCTACAATCTCGCCTCTTTTTTAAGCAGACCCCTCGTGCAGATCGGCCCCCACCTCCTCCCCAACCGGCTCTTCGTGGCGCCGATGGCGGGAGTGACAGACCGGCCCTTCCGCCAGCTCTGCCGGCGCCTGGGGGCGGGCTATGCGGTCAGCGAGATGGTCACCTCGCGCAAGGAGCTGTGGGGCAGCCTGAAGACCTCGCGCCGCGCCGACCATGCGGGCGAGCCGGGCCCCATCGCCGTGCAGATCGCCGGCACCGACGCGGCCATGATGGCCGAGGCGGCGGCCTACAACATCGACCGCGGCGCCCAGATCATCGACATCAACATGGGCTGCCCGGCCAAGAAGGTCTGCAACAAGTGGGCGGGCTCGGCGCTGATGCGCAACGAGGCGCTGGCGCTGGAAATCGTCGAAGCCGTCGTCGCGGTATGCGCGCCGCGTGGCGTGCCCGTCACGCTGAAGATGCGCACCGGCTGGAGTCTTGAGGAGCGCAACGCGCTGCGCCTGGCGCGCAGCTTCGAGGCCGCCGGCATCGCGATGCTGACCATCCACGGCCGCACGCGCGAGCAGGGCTACAAGGGCCTGGCCGAGTACGACACCATCGCCGCCGTGAAGGCCGCGCTGGCGATTCCCGTCGTCGCCAACGGCGACATCGACAGCCCCGAGAAGGCCCGCGACGTGCTGGCCTACACGCGGGCCGACGCGCTGATGATCGGCCGCGCGGCGCAAGGCCGGCCGTGGATCTTCCGCGAGGTGGCGCACTTCCTGGCGACGGGCGAGCACCTGGCCGCGCCCACCGTGCCCGAAGCCCGCGACCTGCTGACCGAGCATCTGCACGACCACTACGGCCTCTACGGCGAGCGCAGCGGCGTGCGCAGCGCGCGCAAGCACATCGGCTGGGCCGTGCGCGGCCTGCCCGGCGGCGAAGACTTCCGCCAACGCATGAACATCCTGGAGCGCTGCGACGAGCAGGTGCAGGCGCTCCGCGACTGGTTCGACGACCTCGGCCAGACCCACGACCGGCTGCCTCCCACCGAAGCGGCCAACGACGAAGACGCACAGGCCGACGAAGCCTGCGCTGCCTGAACCCACACGCTCCTGTCATGAGTGCCCAGAAGAACACCAACCCGCCTAATCCCATCGACGCCTGCGTGCGCGACAACCTCGAAGCCTTCTTCCGCGACCTCGACGGCCAGGAGCCGCATTCGATGCACGAGATGCTGGTCAAGCTGGTCGAGAAGCCGCTGTTCGAGATCGTCATGCGCGAGGCCGGCGGCAATCAGAGCAAGGCCGCGCAATGGCTGGGCATCAACCGCAACACGCTGCGCCGCAAGCTGACCGATCACGATCTTTAAAACCTTGCGGGTTGGACCTTTGAGCGCAGCGAAAAGCTCCGACCCCAACTGACCAGGTAGATATGACTCAACTCACCGCACTCCTCTCGGTTTCCGACAAGACCGGCATCCTCGACTTCGCCAAGGGCCTGCACGCCCTCGGCGCCAAGCTGCTGTCCACCGGCGGCACCGCCAAGCTGCTGGCCGAGGCCGGCCTGCCCGTCACCGAGGTCGCCGAGCACACCGGCTTCCCCGAGATGATGGACGGCCGCGTGAAGACGCTGCACCCCAAGATCCACGGCGGCCTGCTGGCCCGCTCCGACCTGCCCGAGCATGTCGCCGCGATGGAGAAGCACGGCATCACGCGCATCGACATCCTGGCCGTCAACCTCTACCCCTTCGAGGCCACCGTCGCCAAGCCCGGCTGCACGCTGGAAGACGCCATCGAGAACATCGACATCGGCGGCCCGGCCATGGTGCGCAGCGCGGCCAAGAACTGGAAGGACGTCACGGTGCTGACCGACGCGGCCCAGTACGCCGCCGTGCTCGACGAACTCAAAGCGAGTGGCCGTACCAGCGACAAGACTCGCTTCGCCTGCAGCGTTGCCGCCTTCAACCGCATCGCCCAGTACGACGCGGCCATCAGCAACTACCTGTCGGCGCTGCAGGAAGACGGCAGCAAGGCCGAGTACCCGGCGCAGATGAACGCGACCTTCGTCAAGGTGCAGGACCTGCGCTACGGCGAGAACTCGCACCAGACCGCCGCGCTGTACCGCGACCTCTTCCCGGCCCCCGGCTCGCTGGTGACGGCCAAGCAGCTGCAGGGCAAGGAGCTCTCGTACAACAACATCGCCGACGCCGACGCGGCCTGGGAGTGCGTGAAGAGCTTCGACGTGCCGGCCTGCGTCATCGTCAAGCACGCCAACCCCTGCGGCGTGGCCGTCGCGGCGAATGCGGCCGAGGCCTATGGCAAGGCCTTCAAGACCGACCCCACCAGCGCCTTCGGCGGCATCATCGCCTTCAATCGCGAGGTGGACGGCGCGGCAGCGCAGCTGGTCAGCAAGCAGTTCGTCGAGGTGCTGATGGCGCCTGCGTTCAGCGCCGAGGCGCTGGAGATCTTCAAGGGCAAGGCCAATGTGCGCCTGTTGCAGATCGCTCTGCCGCAGGGGGGGACGACGCCCTGGCAGCAGGGCCGCAACGCCGGCGACAGCAAGCGCGTCGGCTCGGGCCTGCTGCTGCAGACCGCCGACAACCACTTCCTGAAGCGCGAAGACCTCAAGGTCGTCACGACGCTGCAGCCCACGGCCCAGCAGCTCGACGACCTGATGTTCGCGTGGACCGTGGCCCAGCACGTCAAGAGCAATGCCATCGTCTTCTGCGGCGGCGGCATGACGCTGGGCGTCGGCGCCGGCCAGATGAGCCGCCTGGACTCGGCCCGCATCGCGTCCATCAAGGCCCAGCACGCCGGCCTGAGCCTGCAGGGCTCGGCCGTGGCCAGCGACGCCTTCTTCCCGTTCCGCGACGGACTGGACGTGCTGGCCGACGCCGGCGCCACCTGCGTGATCCAGCCGGGCGGCTCGATGCGCGACGACGAGGTCATCGCCGCGGCCGACGAGCGCGGCATCGCGATGGTGCTGACCGGCGTCCGTCACTTCCGGCACTGAGATGGGACCGATGCCGTCTCGCGGCATCGGGCATGAGACCTGTCACCTGCGCGTCTAGACGCGCGCCTCTAGTCCAGGGCCGCCCCCGATGGTGGGCCGGCGTGTTGGGTTTAGCCTCGATGCATCGACAAGAGCACCGGACATGAACGACACCCAATGCTTCGACGAAACCCATGACGTCATCGTCATCGGCGGCGGTTCCTCCGGCTCGGCGCTGGCCGGCCGGCTGAGCGAGGATCCGGGCACCGCCGTGCTGGTGCTGGAGGCCGGCGCCGACGTCAACAACTGGCTGGGCACCGTGCCCACGGCCGCCGTGCTGATGGTGCCCAGCAAGCTGCACAACTACGCCTTCGAGACCGTGCCCCAGCCGGGCCTGACCGGCCGGCGCGGCTATGTGCCGCGCGGCAAGATGCTGGGCGGCTCGTCGGGCATCAATGCGATGGTCTACATCCGCGGCCAGCGCGAGGACTACGACCACTGGGCCGCGCTCGGCAACCCGGGCTGGGGCTGGGACGACGTGCTGCCCTTCTTCGTCAAGAGCGAGGGCAACGACAGCTTCGGCGCGCCGCTGCACGGCCGCGACGGCCCGCTCAAGGTCAGCCAGCTGCGCAGCGACAACCCGCTGCAGCAGGCCTGGGTCGCGGCCGGCCGCGAGGCGGGCCATGCCATCAACGCCGACTTCAATGGCGACACCCAGGAAGGCATCGGCATCTACCAGGTCACGCAGGACCGCGGCGAGCGCTGCCACGCGGCGCGCGCCTATCTGCGCCCGCATCTGGGCCGGCCCAATCTGCGCGTGAGGCCCCAAGCCCAGGTGCAGCGCATCCTGTTCGACGGCCGCCGCGCGGTGGGCGTGGAGGTGCGCGTGGGCGGCGTGCTGCGCCGCCTGCAGGCCCGGCGCGAGGTCGTGCTGGCCGCGGGGGCCATCCAGTCGCCGCAGCTGCTGATGCTGTCGGGCGTGGGCGACGCGGCCCAGCTGCAGGCGCTGGGCATCCCGGTGCTGCACCACCTGCCCGGCGTCGGCGCCAACCTGCAGGACCACCCCGACTTCGTCTTCGGCCTGCGCAGCAGCAGCCTGGACACCTTCGGCCTGTCGCTGCGCGGCGGCCTGGCGTTCTGGAAGGCCCTGCGCCGCTACCGCGGCGAGCGCCGCGGCATGCTGACCAGCAACTTCGCCGAGGGCGGCGGTTTCCTGCGCAGCAGCGCGGCGCAGGCGCGGCCCGACGTGCAGCTGCACTTCGTCGTGGCCGCCGTGGAAGACCATGCGCGCAAGCTGCGCTGGGGCCACGGCATGTCCTGCCACGTCTGCCTGCTGCGCCCGCGCAGCCGCGGCACGCTGAAGCTGGCCAGCCCCGACGTGAACGCCGCGCCGCTGATCGACCCGGCCTTCTTCCAGCACCCCGAGGACCTCGCGCAGATGGTGGCCGGCTACAAGCTCACGCGCGAGCTGCTGAACCAGCCGGCGCTGCGCGCGCACTGGAGCCGCGAGATGTGGGGCGCCGACGCGCGCAGCGACACCGACATCGAGGCCCTGCTGCGCCAGCGCGTCGACACCATCTACCACCCGGTGGGCAGTTGCCGCATGGGGGCGGACGAGGGCGCCGTCGTCGACGCCCGGCTGCGCGTGCACGGCCTGCAGGGCCTGCGCGTGGTGGACGCGTCCATCATGCCCACCCTCATCAGCGGCAACACCAACGCGCCGGCGATGATGATCGGCGAGAAGGCCGCGCAGATGATGCGCGCCGAAGTCTGACGATGATCCTGGAGATTGCCCAGCTGCAGGTCCGCCCCGGCCAGGGCGCGGCCTTCGAGGCCGCGTTCGCGGAGGCGCAGCGCATCATTTCGTCCATGTCCGGCTACCTCGGCCACGAGCTGCAGCGCTGCCTGGAGCGGGCCGGCCACTACATGCTGCTGGTGCGCTGGGAGAGCGTCGAGGCTCACGAGGTCGGCTTTCGCCAGTCGCCGGAGTACCAGGACTGGCGCCGGCTGCTGCATCATTTCTATGATCCCTTCCCGACGGTGCTGCACTACGAGTGCATCGCCGGCCCGGAGCCGCGGACCGGTTGACCGCGGCCTGCAACGGAGGCACGACGATCATGATCGAAGGTTCCTGCCACTGCGGCGCGGTGCGCTGGCGTTTTGACGGCCTGCCTGATGGCGCCACCGCCTGCAACTGCACCGTCTGCCGCCGTTACGGCACGTTATGGGCCTACGACTATGTCGACCAGGGCATCCACGTCAGCGGCCAGACCCGGGCCTATGTGCGCGGCAGCGCCATCGAATTCCACTTCTGCCCGCGCTGTGCCTGCGTGGCCTTCTGGCGCGCGCTGAAGCTGGACGAGGACGGGCGCCGCCGCATCGCCGTCAACCTGCGCCTGGCCGAGCCCGGGGCCGTGGCCGCCATCCCGATCGATCACTTCGACGGGCTGGACAGCTTCGACGACCTGCCGGGCGATGGCCGCTGCGTCCGCGACTACTGGTTCTAAAGCCCTTGAAATCTGAAGGGCTGTCGCCAAATCCCGGTGCAAACTGTCGTCTGTCCGTGCGCGTCGCGCGCGGCCCATGGTTTGAGGAGTGTTGAGATGAAGTTTCCCCGAATGCTGCTGCTGTGCTTCGGCCTGCTGGCCGCGCTGTGGCTGGGCACGGCCCAGGCCCTGCCCAAGATCGACGAAGTGCAGGCCGCCGTGCAGCGCGGCGACTACGCCGGCGCCGAGAAGATGGTGCGCGAGGTCGTCGCGGCCAAGCCCGACAGCGCCCGCGCCCACTATGTGCTGGCCGAGATCCTGGCCCACGAGCGCCAGTTCACCGAGGCGGCCGAGCACAGCCAGCGCGCCCGCGCGCTGGACCCGGCCATCAAGTTCGCCGATCCGGCCAAGTTCAGCGCCTTCGAGCAGCTGCTGCAGCGCGAGCAGGCGGGGGCCGCGAAGGCCACGGCGCCGGCCGTCGTCGGCGCCGCGCCGCCGCTGCGGGCCGCGCCGGTCGAGCGCAGCGGCGGCGTGCCGGTGTGGCTGCTCGTCGTCGGCGTCGTCGTCTTCATCTGGCTGGTGACGCGCTGGATGCGCAACCGCACGGCCGTGCAGAGCCAGCCTGCGATGGCCGGCAGCTATGGCGGCGGCGCGCCCGGCTACGGCGCCGGTTATGGCCCCGGCTACGGCCCGGCGCCGGCGCCCGGCGGCTCCGGCATGCTCGGCGTCGGCCTGGCCGCGGCGGGCGGCGTCGCGGCCGGCATGCTGGCCGAGAAGATGCTGCACGAAGGCCATGACGAGCGCAGCCTGCCGCGCGACACGGGCGGCGCCAGCGGCCTCGTGCCCGGCAGCTTCGACGGCGGCGGCAACGGCGCGGCCGACGAGCTGGCCTCGCGCGACGTCGACTTCGGCCGCGGCGACGGCTGGGGCGGCGGCGATGCCGGCGGTGGCGACATCGGCGGCGGTGGCGGCGGCGGCGGCGACGACTGGTAAGCCCTGAGAGCGTAAACACGCTCTACGCAGCGGCCATGCGGCAGGGTGGCGGCCGCGATAATCCCGCCCCATGACGCTAGCCGCCTTCACCGGCCAGTTGCTCGCCTTCATCGCCCGCCTGATCACCGGCGCGCAGGGCCACTGGAAGGGCTGCCCGCCGATGGCGGAGCAGCGCATCTACATCGCCAACCACCAGAGCCATTTCGACCTCGTCCTGATCTGGGCCGCCTTCCCGCATGAGCTGCGCGCGCAGACGCGGGCCATCGCCGCGCGCGACTACTGGACGACCAGCGCCCTCAAGCGCTGGCTGACGACCGAGGTCTTCAACGCCATCTACGTCAGCCGCACCCGCGCCAACCCCGACGAGGACCCGCTGGAGCCCCTCGCCGAGGCGCTGTCCAACGGCGACTCCCTGGTCATCTTTCCCGAGGGCACGCGCTCCAGCAAGGGCAGCCCGCAGCCCTTCAAGAGCGGCATCTACCACCTGGCCGAGCAGTTCCCGCACGTGAAGCTGATCCCGACCTGGATCGACAACGTGCAGCGCGTGATGCCCAAGGGCGAGGTCGTGCCGGTGCCCATCCTCTGCACGGTCACCTTCGGCGAGCCCATCCAGCTGCGCGAGGGCGAGAGCAAGGCCGACTTCCTGTGCCGCGCCCGCGAGGCGGTCATGGAGCAGCGGCCCGATCCGCACGCGGTCGGCCACGACGGGGAGGATTGAGAAGCTATGAACGAACCCTGCACACCCGCTCGTCCCGCCCCAAGGACCCCACTCGTCGTTGCAAATGCTCGCCGTAGCCCGCGCTACGGCTGCGCTTTGCGCCTAGATTGGGGCCCTTGGCGCGCTCCGCTCGGGCGCGCCGGATTCATTCATAGCTTCTGATGAACTGGCTCCGGCAATTGACCGCCAGCGAGCAGGTGGCCCTGCTCTTCGTCGTGCTGTTCGGCTTCCTGGTCCTGCTGACGGTGGGCCTGTTCCTGAACTCGCTGCGCGAGCGCGCCGACGAGCATGCGCGGCTGGCCTCGCAGCTGACCTGGGAGCGCGTGCGCCGCGACCTGCGCGCGGCCTGGATCGGCGGCTGCATGTTCTGGGTCGCGTGGATCTCGGGGCCGCTGGGCGCGACGCTGCTGTTCGCGCTGTTCTCCTTCCTGGCGCTGCGCGAGTTCATCACCCTCATGCACACCCAGCGCAGCGACCACCGCACGCTGATCGTCGCCTTCTTCGTGCTGCTGCCGGTGCAGTACATGATCTGCGGCACGCGCTTCTTCGACCTGTTCGCCGTCTTCCTGCCGGTCTACGGCTTCCTCGTGCTGCCCATCGTCAGCGCGCTGGCCGACGACCCACGCAACTACCTGGAGCGCAACGCCAAGATCCAGTGGGGCGTGATGGTCTGCGTCTACGGGCTGTCGCATGCGCCGGCCCTGCTGCTGCTGGACTTCCCCGGCTACACCGGCCGCGGCGCCTTCCTGCTGTTCTTCCTCGTCATGGTCGTCGCGGCCTCGCAGATCGCGCAGGAGATCGCGACCCGCACGCTGCGCCGCCGCCCGGTCGCGCGCCACATCAGCCGCAGCTTCTCGATGCGGGCCTGGTGGATCGGCACGCTGACCGGCTCGGTCGCCGGCCTGCTGCTGTTCTGGATCACGCCCTTCAAGGCCGGCCAGGCCCTGGCCATGGCCTTCCTGACGGCCGCGGCGGCCGGCTTCGGCGGCCTCGTCATGAAGGCGCTGAAGAAGGACGCCGGCGTGCTGTACTGGGGCAACCGCAGCTCCATCACCGGCGCGGTGGGCCTGCTGGACCGCATCGCGGTGCTGTGCTTCGCGGCGCCCATCCTGTTCCATTCGGTGCGCTGGTATTTCCAGCTGCCGCTCGGTTATCGGTGATGCGCATCCTCGGCATCGACCCCGGCCTGCAGACCACCGGCTTCGGCGTCGTCGACGCCGACGGCCCGCGGCTGGCCTATGTCGCCAGCGGCACGATCAAGACCAGCGGCGTCGCCACCGGCGACCTGCCGGCGCGGCTGAAGATCCTGTTCGACGGCATCCGCGAGGTCACGGCGCGCTACCAGCCGCAGTGCGCGGCGGTGGAGATCGTCTTCGTCAACGTGAACCCGCAGTCCACGCTGCTGCTGGGCCAGGCGCGCGGAGCGGCGCTGACGGCGCTGGTGTCCGCGGACCTCGCCGTCAGCGAGTACACGGCCCTGCAGATGAAGAAGGCCATCGTCGGCCACGGCCATGCGAAGAAGGAGCAGATCCAGGCCATGGTGCAGCGCCTGCTGAACCTGCCCGGCCTGCCCGGCAAGGACGCGGCCGACGCGCTGGGCCTGGCCATCATGCACGCCCATGCGCGCGTCAGCTTCGAGGCCATGAGCCGCAGCACGACGCTGGCGCGCCGCCAGCATGCGCAGTTCAAGGGCGGCAGGACGTACTGAGCTTCGCTGGGCCGGCAGGCAAGCTGTCGGCAAGCCGTCCGTGGTCAACGGGATAGGGAGGGCGGCGTTGTTCACCGCACGGGCCCGCCGTTTTTTCAACGCAACTCCACCACCCCAACCCCAGGAGCCATCTCATGAAGACCGTCGTTTCCTTCGCGCTTGCCACGATCGTTCTCGCCCTCGGTGGCGCGGCCTCGGCCCAGACCGCCCCCGCCTCGGCCCCCGATCCGGTGGCCCAGGTCAAGCAGGACAACGCCCAGATCCGCAAGGACAACCGCAACATCCAGTACCAGCGCAAGGAGATCGCGCAGGACAACGCCCAGGTCGGCGCGGACAAGGCAAGGGTGGCGCGCGACGAGCGCAAGCTGGCCACGGAGCGCGGCGAACGCAATGCCGACCAGCGCGCCGAGGACGCCGCCATCAAGCGCGGCGACATGGCCGCCGCCCAGCGCGACGAAAAGGCGCGCGAGCAGGAGAACCGCGAGATCGGCGGCCTCAAGCGCAACGAGGCCCACGCCAAGTCCGACCTGGCCGCGGCCCGCGCCGACCGCCAGCAGGAGCGCAAGGAACTCGGCGAGGCCAAGGCGAAGAAGGCCCACGACGTGCACAAGCGCAATGCCGATGCCGCCAAGGTGAACTGATACCGGATGGCGCCCCAGGGCGCACCCCGACCACCCGCGCACCGCCCGGCTCACCCCCGGGCGGTGCCGTTTTTGGCGCCGGGCGGCCGGCCCAGGCGACACTGGCGCCCCTCATGCCCGCCTCCGCCGCCTCTTCCTCGTCCGCGCTGCATCGCATGCTGGCCGGCTTCGTCCGCGAGCACTGGCGCGCCTACGCCGCGGCGGGCGGCATGCTCAGCTGCATCGCGCTGCTGACGGTCTGGATACCGCGTCAGGTCGGCCATGTCGTCGATGCGCTGGTGGCCGGCCATCTGCAGGGCGCCGCGCTGCTGCGCCAGCTGGGCCTGCTCGTCGCGGCCGGCCTCGTCATCTACCTGCTGCGCGCGGGCTGGCGGCTGACGCTGTTCAAGGCCTCCTTCCGGCTCGGCGCGCGGCTGCGCACGCGGCTGTATGCGCGGCTCGCGCTGCAGGGGCCGGCCTGGTTCCAGGCCCAGCGCACCGGCGACCTGATGGCGCTGGCGACCAACGACATCGACACCGTCGAGCAGGCCGCCGGCGAGGCCATGCTGGCGGGCTTCGACGGCTCGCAGACCTTGGTCCTCGTGCTGGCCATGATGACCCTCGGCATCGACTGGCGGCTGGGCCTCGCGGCGCTGCTGCCTTTCCCGTTGATGGGAGGGGCCTTCTGGTGGATCTCCAGGCATCTGCACACCGCGGCCCAGGATTCGCTGGCGCGCTTCGGCGACCTGAACCAGCAGGTGCAGGAGAGCCTGGCCGGCGTGCGCACCGTGCGCGCCCTCGGCCTGGTCGCGCGCAGCGAAAAACAGTTCGGCGAGCTGGCCGACCGCGCGGCGGAGGCCAGCTTCCGCTCGCAGCGCTGGGAGGCCGCCTACGAGCCGGCCGTGGGCATGACGCTCACCGCCGCAACGGCCATCGCGCTCGCGGTGGGCGGCTGGCTGGTCGCGCGCCGCGAGATCAGCATCGGCCAGCTGACCGCGTTCACGATGTATCTGGGCCAGCTGATCTGGCCGATGTTCGCGGCCGGCTGGGTGATGGCCCTGCTGGAGCGCGGCCGCGCCGCGTGGGCGCGCCTCACGCCGGTGCTGGACGCGCCGCTGACGCTGGCCGACGCGGGCCGGGCGGCGCTGCCGTCGCCCGCGCCGCTGCAGGTTGAAGGGCTGACCTTCGGCTTCCCCGGCGCGAAGCGGCCCGCCGTCGAGCACGTCGACTTCGGGCTCGCGCCGGGCCGCACGCTGGGCATCGTCGGCGCCACCGGCGCGGGCAAGTCGACGCTGGTGCGCCTGCTGCTGCGCCAGGCCGAGCCCGACGCGGGGTGGTTGCTGCTGGGCGGCGTGCCGCTGCCCGAACTGCCGCTGGCCGCGCTGCGCGCCCACATCGCCTGGGTGCCGCAGGAGCCCTTCCTGTTCTCGGCCTCGGTGGCCGACAACATCGCGCTGGCCCGGCCCGGCGCGACGCCCGCCGAGATCGAGGCCGCCGCGCGCCTGGCGGCCGTGCACGACGACATCGCGCGGCTGCCCGAGGGCTATGCGACCGAGGTCGGCGAGCGCGGCGTGACGCTGTCGGGCGGCCAGCGCCAGCGCGTCGCCATCGCGCGGGCGCTGCTCAGCGATGCGCCGCTGCTGGTGCTGGACGATGCGCTGTCCGCCGTCGACACCGGCACCGAGACGGCCATCCTCGACCACCTGCGCGAGCTGCGCGCCGCGCGCCCCGAGCGCAGCGTCATCGTCATCGTCATCGCGCACCGGCTGTCGGCGGTCATGGATGCCGACGAGGTCATCGTGCTGAAGCAGGGCCACGTCATCGAGCGCGGCACGCACCAGCGGCTGCTGGAACTGGGCGGCTGGTATGCCTCGCAATGGCGCTATCAACAGATCGAGGCGAGCCTGGATGCGGCCTGAACAACCCTGGAAGAGCGTCGGCCTGCTGCTGGATGCCGCCCGGCCCGAGCGCACGCAACTGATCCGCGGCGGCCTGTGGCTGGTCACGGCCGCCGGCCTCGAGGCGCTCGCGCCCATCCTCGGCAAGCGCTACATCGACCACCACCTGCTGCCCGGCCGCTACGACATCGGCGAGATGGCCACGCTGCTGGCCGTCATGCTGCTGACCGGCTGGGCCGCGACCTGGATCCGCTACGCCCAGCTGTCGCGCATGGCCGGCGTCGCGCGGCGCTCGGTGCTGCGGCTGCGCGAGCGCGTCTATGCCCATGTGCTGGCGCTGCCGATGAGCTTCTTCGACAAGGCCATCACCGGCCAGCTCGTCAGCCGCGTGACCAACGACACCGAGGCCGTCAACCAGCTCTACCGCCAGGTGCTCTATGTGATGCTGGACTCGGGCATCGTCGTCATCGGCTCGCTCGCTGCGATGGCGCTGCTGGACTGGCGGCTGATGCTCATCGTCGCGACGCTGGTGCCGGCCATGGTGCTCATCATCGCCGGCTACCAGCGCCTGTCGGCGCCGGCCGTGCTGCGCAGCCGCCAGCTGCGCAGCGACATCAATGCGCAGATGGCCGAGGGCATGGCCGGCATGGCGGTGCTGCAGGCCAGCGGCGCGGCGGGGCGCTTCGGTGCGCGCTTCGAGGCGACGAACGCGGCGCACCGGCTGTCGCGTATCGCCGAGCTGCGCGCCAACGCCTGGCTGCTGCGCCCGGCGCTGGACCTGCTGAACGTGCTGCTGCTCGTGACCGTCATCTACAGCTTCGGCCGCCGCGAGCTGTCCGGGCTGGAGGTGGGCCTGCTGTACGCCTTCCTGAGCTATATCGCGTGGGTGGTGGAGCCGCTGATCCAGATCACGATGCAGTTCGGCCAGCTGCAGCAGTCCATGGTGGCCGCGTCGCGCGTGCGCACGCTGCTGACGGAGGACGACTCACCCGGGCCGGCGCAGGACGGGCAGGGCATCGCGCAGGGCGCGATCCGCATCGAGGGCTTGAGCTTCGGCTACGACCCGGCGCGGCCGGTGCTGGGCGGCATCGACGTCGACATCCCGGCCGGCAGCTTCGTCGGCATCGTCGGCCACACCGGCAGCGGCAAGAGCACGCTGCTGTCGCTGCTGCTGCGCTTCTACACGGCGCAGGCCGGCCGCATCACGGTGGACGGCCAGCCGCTCGCGGCCGTGCCGGACGCCGCCTTCCGCGACGCGGTGGGCCTGGTGCCGCAGGAGCCCTGGCTGATGTCGGCCAGCGTGCGCGACAACATCGCGATGGGCCGGTCCGGCATTTCGGACGAGGACGTGCAGGACGCGGCCCGCGCCGCCCGCGCGCACGACTTCATCGCGGCGCTGCCGCAGGGCTACGACACCCGGCTGGGCGAAGGCGGCGCCCGCGTGTCCACGGGCCAGAAGCAGCTGCTGGCCATGGCCCGCGCGCTGGCCGGCGCGCCGCGCATCCTGTTCCTGGACGAGGCCACCAGCAACATCGACAGCGCCACCGAGCAGCGCGTCGGCGAGGCGCTGGCGGCGCTGCACGGGCGGGTGACGGTGGTGGCCATCGCACACCGGCTGTCCACCATCCGCGCGGCCGACCAGATCCTCGTGCTCAACCATGGCCGCCTGCAGGAGCGCGGCCGCCACGAGGCGCTGATGGCCATCGACGGCGGCCTGTACCGGCGCCTGGTCGAGCTGCAGACGCTGGAAGAGGCCGATCCCGAGGCGGCCTGACCTGGGTCAAGGCGGCACGCAGCGCTGCGGCCTAGGCTGCGCGACCATGAACGAAATTGCCGCCTCCTCGCCCCAGGTCCTGATCAGCGGCGCCGGCCCGGCCGGGCTGGCGCTGGCCTGCGCGCTGCACGACCGCGGCCTGGCCGTGACCGTGCTGGAGCAGGCGGACCCGGCCGTGCTCGCCGCGCCGCCGGACGACGGCCGCGAGATCGCGCTGACCCACCGCTCGCGCCGCCTGCTCGAAAGCCTGGGCCTGTGGGAGCACCTGCCCGAGGTGGCGCCGCTGCGCCGCGCCAGCGTGCGCTCCAGCGGCTCGCGCACGCCGCTGCCCTTCGAGTCGGCGGGGCAGGACCTGGGCTGGCTGGTGTCCAACCACCGCCTGCGCGCGGCGGCCTGGCGCGGCGCGCAGCAGCGCGGCCTGCCGGTGCTGTGCGGCCGCACGGTGGTGGGCTTCGAACGCGACGCGGCCGAGGCCAGGCTGCGCACGCGCTGCGGCGAGGTGCATGCGGCGCCGCTGGTGGTCGCGGCCGACAGCCGCTTCTCGCCGCTGCGCCGCCTGGCCGGCATCGGCGCCCGCCACAAGGACTTCGGCCGCAGCGCGCTGCTGGTGCCGCTGGCCCACGAGCGCGATCACGAAGGGCTGGCGCAGGAATGCTTCCTCGAAGGCCACACGCTGGCCCTGCTGCCCAAGACGGGCCGCTGCAGCTCCGCCGTGTGGACGGTGGCGAACGCGGAGCTGCCGCGCATCGCGGCCATGGACGACGCCGAACTGGCCGCCACCATCGAGGCCGCGGCCGAGAGCCGGCTCGGCGCCATGCAGGTTGCCGGGGCGCGGCATGTCTACCCGCTGGTCGCGGTCTGGGCCGAGCGCTTCGCCGCGCCGCGCCTGGCGCTGATCGGCGACGCGGCGGTGGGCATGCACCCCGTCACCGCGCATGGCTACAACCTCGGCCTGTACGGCATCGACGCGCTGGCACGGCGGCTGAGCCCGTCGCGCGACGCGGGCGAGCTCGGCCCCCTGCTGGCCTACGAGGCCGAACACCGCCGCATGGCTGGCCCGCTCTATGCCGGCACGAATGCGCTGGTGCGCTTCTTCACCGACGATCGCGCGCCGGTGCTGGCACTGCGCCGCGCCGTCATCGACCTGGCCCGCCACCTGCCGCCGCTGCGCGCGGCGATCACGCGCAAGCTGGTGGATGCCTGAGATCTGGAGGCCCCTCGCCCAGCCTCGCGTCGCTGAACGCGAGCGAGTCTGGTCGGTCCCCCAAGGGGACGGCGATTGACCGGGCATCGAGTCCGGTCAACATCGCCTGACGGGCCGGCTTGGGGCGGCCCGGCGCTCGGCCCGGCATGCCCCGGCTTCGTCATCGGCGTTGGCGCCGCTCAAGAACCGTGAGGCTGCGGCGCAGCGTGCGCAGTGCCTGCTCGGTGCGGGTCTCGCGCGGCACGGGCAGCAGGCGGGCCTCCAGGTCGGCCAGCAGGTCTTCGCGCAGCCTCAGGCCGGCGCGTGCGAGCCGGGGGCCGAGCGCGGCCGCGCGCTCGCGCAGCAGCGCCCGCGTGGCCTGGTAGGCATGCTCGGCCAGGTGGCGGCGCTGGCTGTAGCTGAAGGTGTTGGCCATGAAGAACTCGGCATCGTGCGGGTCGGGCTCGAACAGCAGGATGTCGGTCTGCGGGTGGGTCAGCTCGTAGCCCTTCAGGCCGAGGGCCAGGCGCGAGTGGATCAGCGAGCGGAAGGTCTGCGACAGCACCAGCGGCAGGCCGCCGTCCACGAGGCGCGGGATGCCGGGCCGCAGCCAGCGCCCGCCGGGGCGGCCGAGCTTGCGGGCCAGGTCGCGGGCGCGGCGCGAGCGGTCCTCGCGGGCCGGCGAGTGGCGGTCGCTCGCATAGGGCACGAGGGGGTTGAGGCAGATCAGCAGGTCCAGCCCACGGTCCAGCAGCACCGAGGCGTGCAGCGTCTTCTTTAGCGCGCCGTCGACGAAATGGTGGCCGTCGACCTCGACCGGCGGGAACAGGCCCGGCAGCGCGGCGCTGGCCTGCACGGCGCGCGAGATGGGCACATGGTCCCAGCCCGGCGTGCCGAAGGGGATGGCCTCGCCGCTGTCGAGGTCGGTGGCGACGAGGACGAGGGGGCGGCGCAGCCTGCGGAAGTCGTTGCTGCGCCCCGGCACGGCGAACACGCGCTCCAGCGCCGCGCCGAAGCGCTCGCTGGACAGCAGGCCGGTGGGCAGCGCGCGGCCCAGGCGCTCGACGGCGCCGAGCAGGGAGCGGCCCTCCAGCAACACCTCGCGCGCCGCATGGGCCAGCAGGGCCGGCAGCTGGCGCAGGCGCTGGCCGAACTCGGCCCAGGCGGGCTCCAGCAGGTCGGCCGGGTCGAAGCGGTCCGGCGGCTCGGCGTTGTTCTCGATGAAGGCGGCGCAGAGCTGGCGCGGCGTCATGCCGTTGGACAGGCCGGCGGCGATGAAGCCGCCCGCGCTGACGCCGATGTAGCCGTCGCAGGCGGTGAAGTCCAGGCCTTCGATGGCCTCCTCCAAAGCACAAAGGGCGCCAACTTCATAGATGGCGCCCAGTGGGCCTCCGCCTGCCAGGGCCAAACCGATCTTCGGCTGGCTCATGGGACAGAAGGGTCAGCCAGAGGTATCAGGCCTGGGTGGCCTGCTCGGCCTTCGCCTCGACCGCGGGGGCGGCGGCCTTCTTGGCGGCCGGGGCCCGCTTGGCCGGGGCAGCCTTCTTGGCGGGCGCGGCGGCCTTCTTCGCCGGGGCGGCAGCCTTCTTGGCCACGGCCTTGACGGCGGCCTTCACGGGCGCAGCCTTCTTGGCGGCGGCCTTCTTGACCGGCGCGGCCTTGGTGGCGACGGCCTTCTTCACGGCGGCAGCCTTCTTGACGACGGCCTTCTTGGCCTTGCCCGCGGGCGCGGCCTTCTTCAGGCCGGCCGACACGGCCAGCGCGTCGATGCGCTTGATGAGGCTGTCGACGTCGCCGGCGGAGGGCACGTTCAGGCTTTTCAGCGCCTTGGCGACGCGGGCTTCGAAGATGCTTTCCAGCTTGTCCCAGTGCTGGCCGGCCTTGGCGCCGACGTCGCCGGCCATGCCGCTGACCTTGGTGGCCACGGCGCTGAGCTTTTCCTCGGCGGCGGATTGGGTCTTCTTCTGCAACTTGAGTCCTTCCGACACGAGGGCCTCGAAGACCTTGGAGCCTTCGCCCTGGGCCTTGGCGAAGGAGGCGAGACCGGCGGCCCAGATCTGCTGGGCGCTGTCCTTGACGTTCTGTGCCATTGCGCTGTCGAGCAGGCCAGCCGGGAAGCCGGTGGCGGCCGCAGCCTTTTTCTTGTCAGCCATCTTCTGGAGCTTCTTGACCATGGGTTGTCCTTTCGAGTGTGCGTGTTGCCAGCGAGACTGTAGCGGCCGGATGCCCCATCGGCACGGGGATTCCTAGTGGCGGGCCTCTACGGCCAGCCCCTGGGGAAAGTGCCCAGCGGGGCGGTTTCGGCGATAGTGAAGAATCATCGCGACATCGTCCAGATCCACGAGCAGGAGACCCGCATGCAGTATTTCGTCACCGGTGCCACCGGCTTCATCGGCAAGCGACTCGTCAAGAAGCTGCTGGCCCGCCGGGGCAGCACGGTCCACTTCCTGATGCGCGAGGAGAGCGCGGGCAAGCTGCCCGACCTGCTCGCCTACTGGGGCGTCTCCAAGACCCGCGCCATTCCCGTCTACGGCGACCTGACGGGCAAGAAGCTCGGCGTGGCCAGCGACGTCATCAAGGGCCTGAAGGGCCGGATCGACCATCTCTACCACCTCGCCGCCGTCTACGACCTGGGCGCCGACGAGGCCTCGCAGATCGCCGTCAACATCGAGGGCACGCGCAGCATGGTGGAGTTCGCGCAGGCCATCGAGGCCGGCCATGTGCATCACGTCAGCTCGATTGCGGCGGCAGGCCTGTACGAGGGCGTGTTCCGCGAGGACATGTTCGACGAGGCCGAGAACCTCGATCACCCCTACTTCATGACCAAGCACGAGAGCGAGAAGCTCGTGCGCAAGGAGTGCAGGCGCCCCTGGACGGTCTACCGCCCGGCGCTGGTCGTCGGCGATTCCACGTCCGGCGAGATGGACAAGATCGACGGGCCTTACTACTTCTTCAAGCTGATCCAGCGCATGCGCCAGATCCTGCCGCCCTGGATGCCCAGCGTCGGCCTGGAGGGCGGCCGCATCAACATCGTGCCGGTGGACTTCGTCGTCGACGCGCTGGAGCACATCTCGCACAAGGTCACCCAGGGCCAGGGCTGCTACCACCTCGTCGACCCCAAGGGCTACCGCGTCGGCGACGTGCTGGACATCTTCAGCAAGGCCGCGCACGCGCCCAAGATGAACCTCTTCATCAACGCGGCGCTGATGGGCTTCATCCCCAAGAGCGTGAAGAAGGGCCTGATGGCGCTGGCGCCGGTGCGCCGCATCCGCAACGCGGTGATGAAGGATCTCGGCCTGCCCGAGGACATGTTCACCTTCATCAACTACCCGACCCGCTTCGACTGCCGCGACACCGAGGCCCTGCTCAAGGGCAGCGGCATCGCCTGCCCCGACCTGAACGACTACGCGTGGCGGCTGTGGGACTACTGGGAGCGCCATCTCGACCCCGACCTCTTCATCGACCGCAGCCTGCGCGGCGCGACCGCCGGCAAGGTGGTGCTGGTCACCGGCGGCTCGTCGGGCATCGGCCTGGCCGCGGCCATCAAGTTCGCCGAGGCCGGCGCCATCACGCTGATCTGCGCGCGCGACCAGGCCAAGCTCGACGAGGCCGTCAAGGAGATCAAGGGCCAGGCCGGCAAGGACGCGCAGGTCCACGCCTTCGCCTGCGACATCGCCGACGAGGCCGGCTGCGCCGACCTGATCCACTGGTGCAACGACAGCTTCGGCGGCGTCGACTTCCTCATCAACAACGCCGGCCGCTCCATCCGCCGCGCGATCGAGTCCAGCTACGACCGCTTCCACGACTTCCAGCGCACGATGGACCTGAACTACTTCGGCTGCCTGCGCGTGACCATGGGCCTGCTGCCCGGCATGGTGGCCAAGCGCCGTGGCCACGTCGTCAACATCAGCTCCATCGGCGTGCTGACGAACGCGCCGCGCTTCAGTGCCTACGTCGCCTCCAAGGCCGCGCTGGACGCCTGGACGCGCTGCGCGTCCAGCGAGTTCGCCGACACCGGCATCACCTTCACCACCATCAACATGCCGCTGGTGCGCACGCCGATGATCGCCCCCACCAAGATCTACAACAACGTGCCGACGCTGTCGCCCGAGGAGGCCGCCGACATGATCGCCCAGGCCTGCGTCGCCAAGCCGGTGCGCATCGCGACCAAGCTCGGCATCTCGGGCGAGCTGCTGCACGCGGCGGCGCCGCGCATCGCGCAGATCGTCATGAACACGAGCTTCCGCATGTTCCCGGACAGCGATGCGGCCAAGGGCGAAGGGAGTGGAAAGGGGGGCAAGGGCGGCGGCCTGTCGCCCGAGGCCATCGCGCTGCAGCAGATGATGCGCGGCATCCACTTCTAGCAGCGACACTCGGCGCAGGCCCGGCTTCGGCCGGGCCTTTCTTTTTGGTGCGCCCGGCAGGGTGCACCTACTCGGAGGTGAGAGTCCTCTATCAGCCCGGCAAGGGGAATGGTTAGCCAATGGCAAGGGTTCCGCGGGTGACTGTGGGTCTGAAGGAAGCC
>NZ_JAPPUW010000012.1 GCF_026712205.1 Pelomonas aquatica | reverse complement strand
GAGTGGTTGCGGCGGGGTCTTCTGCTCATACTCTCGTTCCTTTGTCGCCTCGCTCTCACGGGCCGATCAATGAACCGAGTTTCCACTCATCGCCGTGTTCAGATTTCCGGCACCAGCTCTCGTCAGAGTGGTCCTTCGTGTCCGAACACAAGAAGGCGTACGAGCAAGAGGGCATGCGGGCGACGCTGGGGCAGGGCGCTAGCGCGCCGGGGGAAGGCGCCTAGGTGTCGGACGGGGCTGTTTTGCCTCTGCTGCCACTCGGACCAGCGCCGTCCGTTGAACTGAAGGTCGGCTTGACGGCGCCAACCGTGAGTACGCTGGCCGCAGACGACCGGCTGCAACCGCTGCGTAGGCGACAGCAGTTCTAGACCAAATGCGGGTGAGGGACTGGCCCGACGCAGCGCACAGCGACCATGCGGCCGGAGTCCTGGCGGCGGACCCCGATGAAGAATTTGGGCGCCGTGGGCACAGGATGGGCACATGTGCCCATCCTGTGCCCACGGCGCCAAAAGACAAAGGGCTTGACCGAAGCCAAGCCCTTGATTTAATTGAGAAATTCTGGTGCCGGCAAGAGGAGTCGAACCCCCGACCTTCGCATTACGAATGCGCTGCTCTACCAACTGAGCTATGCCGGCCATGACTTGAGCGTCAAGCCCATCATTATAGCCGCTATTTTGGGGCGTCTTGGCGGTGGTAGGCCGCGATGCGCTCGACCTCGTTCCTGGAGCCCAGCGCGACGGCCACGCGCTCGTGCAGCTTGCCGGGCTTGAGGTCCAGGATGCGCTCGCTGCCGTTGACGGCCGCGCCGCCGGCCTGCTCGACGATGAAGGCCATCGGGTTGGCCTCGTACAGCAGGCGCAGCTTGCCGGGCTTGTCGGGCTCGCGCTGGTCCCAGGGGTACATGAAGATGCCGCCGCGCGTCAGGATGCGGTGCACGTCGGCCACCATGCTGGCCACCCAGCGCATATTGAAGTCGCGGCCGCGCGGGCCGGTGCTGCCGGCCAGGCATTCGTCGATATAGCGCTTCACCGGCGGGGCCCAGTGGCGCATATTGGACATGTTGATCGCGAATTCCTTGGTGTCCTCGGGAATCCTGACCTGTTCCTGGGTCAGCACCCAGGAGCCGGTCTCGCGGTCCAGCGTGAAGACGGCCACGCCGTCGCCCACCGTCAGCACCAGCATGCTCTGCGGGCCGTAGACGCAGTAGCCGGCCGCGGCCTGCTGCTTGCCGGGCTGCAGGAAGTCCTCCTCGCTGACGCCGCGCGAATGGCCCACCTTGCGCAGCACGCTGAAGATGGTGCCGATGGAGACGTTGACGTCGATGTTGCTGGAGCCGTCGAGCGGGTCGAACAGCAGCAGGTATTCGCCTTGCGGGTAGCGGTTGGGCACGACGTAGATGCCGTCCATCTCCTCGCTGGCCATGGCCGCGAGATGGCCGCCCCATTCGTTGGCCTCGATCAGCACCTCGTTGGCGATGATGTCGAGCTTCTTCTGCACCTCGCCCTGCACGTTCTCGCTGCCGGCGCTGCCGAGCACGTCGCCCAGCGCGCCCTTGTTGACGGCGATGGCGATGCGCTTGCAGGCGCGCGCGACGATCTCGATCAGCAGCCGCAGTTCCTGCGGGATGTGGCCGTGCTTGCGCTGCTGCTCGATAAGGTATTGGGTCAGGGATATCTGGCGTGCCATCGTTCAGGCTCCGGAGGCGAGGGCGCGTTCGACAATTTCGCGAACGTCGCTGGACAGGTCGGCCTTGGTGGCCACGCGGGCCACGGCCTCGCGCGCTGCGCTGCGGTAGGGCTCGGCCAGCACGGCCCAGCGGTCCATCGCGCGGGCGATGCGGCTGGCGATCTGCGGGTTGATGGCGTCCAGCGCCAGCACCTGGTCGGCCCAGAACACATAGCCCGCGGCGTCGGCGCGGTGGAAGGCGGCCGGGTTGAACATGCACAGCGAGGCCAGCAGGCTGCGCGCGCGGTTGGGGTTCTTCAGGCTGAAGTCCGGGTGCTTGAGCAGGGCCTTCGCGCGGGCGAACACGCGGCCGTCGGCCTCGGGCGCGCGGGCCTGCAGCTGGAACCACTTGTCGATGACGAGGGCGTCGTCCTTGAACAGCGCATGGAAGCGCTCCAGGGACGGCGCCGCCAGCGCGGCGTTCGCGTTGACGAGGGCCGCCAGCGCGCCGAGGCGGTCGGTCATGTTGGACGCGTCCTTGAAGCGCTGGTAGGCCTTGCCCGGCCACACGGTGTCGCCGGTGCTCTGCGCGTCCAGCACGAGCATGGACAGCGCCAGATTGGCCAGCGCGCGCCGGCCACTCGAGACCGGGTCGGGCGTGTAGCCGCCGGCCACCTGGTGGGCCTCGAAGGCGGCGGCCCAGTCGTCGCGCAGCGCGCTGGCGAGCTGGACCTGGGCGGCCATCACGGCGGCGTGGATGGCCTGCGGGTCGACGACGTCGAGCTGCTCGGCGATATAGCTCTCGCCCGGCAGTGTCAGCGCCAGCTCCTTGAAGGCGGGGTCCAGCTCGGCATGGTTGAGCACGCCGCGCATCGCGTCGATGAAGGCGGGGCTGAGCTGCAGCGGCTGGCCGGCGCGCAGCGCGTGCAGGATGCGGTTCAGCGCGAGGCGCTGGCCGGCCTCCCAGCGGTTGAAGGGGTCGCTGTCGTGGCGCATCAGCACCAGCAGGGCCGCGTCGGAGAGGCCGTCGTCCAGCACCACGGGCGCCGAGAAGCCGCGCAGCAGCGAGGGCACGGGCTCGGCGTTGATGTTCTCGAACACGAAGCTCTGCTCGGCCTGGTCCAGCACCAGCACCTGCTCGGTGGCGCCGTTCGCGTCCAGCGCGAGCGCGACGCCATGGCGGTCCAGCAGGCCCATGACGATGGGGATGAGCTGGGGCTGCTTGGCGGCCTGGCCGGGTGTGGCGGGCGTGTGCTGCGTGAAGCGCAGCGTGTAGGTGCGGGCGGCGGTGTCGTGCTCGCCGCGCGCGCTGACGCGGGGCGTGCCGGCCTGCGAGTACCAGCGCTTGAAGGCGTCCAGGCGCGCGCTCAACGGCGAGCCCGGGTTGGCGTCGGCGATGGCAGCCGCGAAGTCGTCGCAGGTCACGGCCTGGCCGTCATGGCGCTCGAAGTAGAGCTTCATGCCCGCCTCGAAGCCCTTGCGGCCGACCAGGGCCTGGTACATGCGCACGACCTCGGCGCCCTTCTCGTAGACGGTGGACGTGTAGAAGTTGTTGATCTCGCTGTAGCTGTCCGGGCGCACCGGGTGGGCCATGGCGCCGCTGTCCTCGGGGAACTGCATGGCACGCAGCTGGCGCACGTCCTGGATGCGGCAGACCGCGCGGGCCGACGGCGTGCCGGCCATGTCCATGCTGAACTCCTGGTCGCGGAAGACCGTCAGGCCCTCCTTCAGCGACAGCTGGAACCAGTCGCGGCAGGTCACGCGGTTGCCGGTCCAGTTGTGGAAGTATTCGTGGGCGACGATGGACTCGATGCGGTTGAAGTCGGCATCGGTCGCGGTCGCGGGCGAGGCGAGCAGGGCGCTGGTGTTGAAGATGTTCAGGCCCTTGTTCTCCATCGCGCCCATGTTGAAGTCGGACACGCCGACGACCATGAAGCGCTCCAGGTCCAGCGGCAGGCCGAAGCGGGCCTCGTCCCAGACGATGGAGGCGACGAGGCTGTTCATCGCGTGCTCGGTCTTCTCCAGGTCGCCGCGGCGGACATAGACCTGCAGCAGATGGTCCTTGCCGGCGCGGGTGCGGATGCGCTGCTCGCGCGTGACGAGGTCACCCGCGACGACGGCGAACAGATAGCTGGGCTTGGGGAAGGGGTCGCTCCAGACGGCGAAGTGGCGGCCGTTGTCGAGATCGCCGCTGTCGGTCAAATTGCCGTTGGCCAGCAGGATGGGAAAGCGGGCCTTGTCGGCGCGCAGCGTGACCGTGTAGACGGCCATCACGTCCGGTCGGTCCAGGAAATAGGTGATGCGGCGGAAGCCCTCGGCCTCGCACTGCGTGAAGAAGCTGCCGCCCGAGGTGTAGAGGCCGGACAGCGCGGTGTTCTTCTCGGGACAGCAGGTGTTGCGGATCTCGAGCGCGAAATCGGCGTCGGGGGCGCCCTCGATGACGAGCTCGTGGCCCTCCTGGCGGAAGGACACCGGGCTGCCGTCGATCAGCACGCGCAGCAGATTGAGCTCTTCGCCGTGCAGGCGCAGCGGGCCGTGCGGCACCGCGCGGTTGCGCTCGATCTGCAGCTTGCTCGTGACCAGGGTCTTGGCCGGGTCGAGGTCAAAGGTCAGGTCGACCTTGCGGATCCAGTAAGCCGGTTGCTGGTAGTCCAGGCGCTGGATCAGGGGAGCGGTGCCTTCACGCATGAGGGGCTTCCTTGGAGGGGGCAAAGAGAGGGCCGCCGCAGCGGCCCGGAGTCAGACGCCTTGCTTCAGGCTTTCCGTGATGAAGGGGTCGAGGTCGCCGTCCAGCACCTTCTGCGTGGCCGAGGTCTCGTAGTTGGTGCGCAGGTCCTTGATGCGGCTCTGGTCCAGCACATAGCTGCGGATCTGGTGGCCCCAGCCGACGTCGGTCTTGGTGTCTTCCAGCTTCTGCTGCTCTTCCATGCGCTTCTTCATCTCGTAGTCGTAGAGGCGCGAGCGCAGGCGGCGCCAGGCGACGTCGCGGTTGCTGTGCTGGCTGCGGCCGTCCTGGCATTGCACGACGATGCCGGTCGGGATGTGCGTCAGGCGCACGGCCGAGTCGGTCTTGTTGATGTGCTGGCCGCCGGCACCCGAGGCGCGGAAGGTGTCGGTGCGCACGTCGGCCGGGTTGATGTCGATCTCGATCGAGTCGTCGACTTCCGGGTAGACGAACAGCGACGCGAAGGACGTGTGGCGGCCGCCCGAGGAGTCGAACGGGCTCTTGCGCACGAGGCGATGCACGCCGGTCTCGGTGCGCAGCAGGCCGAAGGCGTACTCGCCTTCCACCTTGATGGTGGCGCTCTTGATGCCGGCCACGTCGCCGGGCGTCTCGTCTTCCAGCGTCGCCTTGAAGCCCTTGCGCTCGCAATACTTCAGGTACTGGCGCAGCAGCATGGCGGCCCAGTCGCAGGCCTCGGTGCCGCCGGCGCCGGCCTGGATGTCGATGAAGCAGTTGCTCGGGTCGGCCGGGTTGTTGAACATGCGGCGGAATTCGAGCTCCTCGATCTTCTCGCGCAGCTTGGCGGCGTCTTCCTCGATGGCCAGCATGCCGGCCTCGTCGCCTTCCTCGCGGCTCATCTCGAAGAGTTCGCCGTTGTCGGCCAGCGAGCCGGTCAGCAGCTTGATCGTGTCGACCACGGTTTCCAGCGTGCGCTTTTCCTTGCCCAACTCCTGGGCGCGCTTGGGTTCGTCCCAGACCTTGGGGTTCTCCAGCGCGGCGTTGACTTCGTTCAGTCGCAGTGCCTTGCGGTCGAAGTCAAAGATACCCCCTTAGCGCGTCGGTGCGCGCTGAGAGGTCGGCAATGGTGTTGCCGATTTGGTTGATGTGTTCGATGTCCATGGCGGGCGTCGTCGTTCCTGGCAAAGGGTGGATTTTCTCATGGGCCAGAATGAGCGCCATGAAGCCCACGCCCCGCGACGACTACTGGCGCCGCACCCGCCGCCTGACGGCGGGGCTGCTGCTGGCCTGGGCGCTGGCCGCCTTTGCGCCGGTCTACTTCGCGCGCGAGCTCAGCGTCGAGGTTTTCGGCTGGCCGCTGGCCTTCTGGTGGGCCTCGCAGGGCGCGCTGCTGGCCTTCTGCGCCATCGTCGTCGCCTACGCCCGGCGCATGCGCCGGCTCGACGGCGCCGCCGGCGTCACACCGCCAGAAACGCGCTGATCCGCGCGGCCAGCGCCTCGGACTGGTCGTGGTGCAGCATGTGGCCGGCGTCCTGCAGCACGGCGCGCTGCAGGTCGGGCACCAGCGCGAGCCGGGCCTCGAAGTCCTCGCGCGGGTAGCGCTTGCCCCAGAAGCGCGTTAGCTGGTCGTCGCTGCCCTCCACCCACAGCGTGGGCGCGGCGATGCGCTGCCAGCAGGCCAGCACCTCGGCCTTGCGGTAGATCATCGGGTTGGCCAGCTTGTGGGCCGGGTCGGCGTTGAGCAGGAAGCCCTCAGTCGTCTCGCGGGCCCAGTGCCCGGCCAGCCAGGCGGCCTTGTCGGCGGCCAGGCGCGGGTTGTTCTTCATCAGCCGCTCGGCCACCTCGGCCAGCGTTGCGTAGGGGCGCAGCGACGGCGGGTCCTTGAGCTCGTCCAGCCATTTGACGAGGCGCTCGGGCGCGACGTCCGGCGCCACATCGGGCAGGCCGAAGCCTTCCAGGTTCACGAGCCGGCGGATGCGCTGCGGCCTCACGCCGGCATAGCTCATGACGACGTTGCCGCCCATGCTGTGGCCGATCAGGTCCACCGGCGCGCCGGGGCTGAGCACATCGAGCAGCGCGTCGAGGTCGGCGAGGTAGTCGGGGAACCAGTAGCAGCCGGCGCCCGTCGTGCCGCTGAGGCCGAAGCCGCGCCAGTCCAGCGCGACGATCTCGCGCTCGCCGGCCAGCGCGTCGACGACGAACTGGAAGGAGGCGCCGACATCCATCCAGCCGTGGACCATGACGAGAGGCGGCCGGCCCGCGCCGGCTTCGCCCCAGCGGAGGATGTGGTGACGCAGGCCGCGAAGGTTCAGGAACTCGCTGCGGTGGGCAAGGCGTGGGGTGTAGACATCGGGCATATCCGCACTTTAGAGCGTGTTTACGCCCCCCTCATGGTGCCCGCAAGGCCTCCCAAGGCCGCAATCTAGGCGCGTCACGCCGCCCGCACTCATGTGCGGGCAAGGGGCGCAACGACGAGTGCGGCCTTGGGAGGCCTTGCCCTCCGGGGTGCCCCGCAAAGCCAGCGTCTGCGGCGTTGCAAATCCTCGCCGGGCCACCAGCCCGTCTCCGGTTTGCGCCTTGCAGCCGCCGGTTTTGCGGGGCAACGGGCGCCATGAGGGGGGCGTAAACACGCTCTTAGGGCCACGGCAGTCCGCTCACAATGAGGGTCATGCCCGCACCCCGCCACGACATCCGCGCCGCCGAGCCGCGCGACCTGAAAGCCATCGTCCAGCTCATCGCCGAACTGGCCGAGTTCGAGCACCTGACCCATCTGCTGGAGGTCACGCCCGACCGGCTGGAGCCGCATCTGTTCGGTGACGAGCCGGTGGCGGAGTGCATGGTCGGCGAGGTGCAGGGCGAGGTCGTCGCCTTCGCGCTGTTCTACACGAACTTCTCGACCTTCCTCGCCAGGCCGGGGCTCTATCTGGAAGACCTCTACGTCCGCCCGGCCCACCGCCGCAGCGGCCTGGGCAAGGCCCTGCTGATCCAGCTGGCCCAACTGGCCTGCGAGCGCGGCTACGGCCGCTTCGACTGGACGGTGCTGGACTGGAACGAGGACGCCATCCGCTTCTACGAGAAGCTCGGCGCCGAGGTTATGCCCGACTGGCGCATCTGCCGGCTGACGGGCGACGCGCTGGAGCGCTATGCCGACGGCGACCGGCCGAGCATGTGGTCGCCCTCGGCTTGGCTCGGGCTCTGACCTGAAACGCAGACGGGCCTCGGGCAATCCATGAGGCCGGCGCTGACAACGCTGGCTAGCATCGCCCCCCTAGTCCAAACCCGGGGCCTGCCATGGCGGAAGATCTTTACGAGCAGCTGCATGCCGCCTTCCGCTGGCAGGTGCCGGAAGACTTCAACATCGCCGAGGCCTGCTGCGGGCGCTGGGCGCGCGGCACGCCCAAGGCCACGGCCATCTACTTCGACAGCGAGAGCGGCTGCCGCGCGGCCTACAGCTATGCACAGCTGCAACGCGCCGCCAACCGCCTGTCCAACGCGCTGCTGAACCAGGGCGTGCGCCGCGGCCACCGCGTGGCCATCGTGCTGCCGCAGCGCTTCGAGACGGCCGTCGCCCACATCGCCATCCAGCAGATCGGCGCGGTGGCGATGCCGCTGTCCATGCTGTTCGGCGCCGAGGCGCTGGAGTACCGCCTGCAGGACAGCGGCGCGGTGCTGGCCATCGTGGCCTGCGAGGCGCTGCCGGCGCTGCGCGAGGTCAAGGCCCGCTGCCAGGCGCTGCGCCGCGTCCTCGTCGTCGGCGACAGCCCCGTGGCGGGCGACGAGCTGCCGTGGATGGAGGCGCTGCAGGCCGAGGAGGCGCGCTTCAAGCCCGTGGCCACGAAGGCGGGCGACCCGGCCATCCTGATCTACACCAGCGGCACCACCGGCAACCCCAAGGGCGCGCTGATCCCGCAGCGCGCGCTGCTGGGCAATCTGACGGGCTTTGTGGCCAGCCAGAACTGGTTCGGCTTCGACCCGTTCGATGCCGGCAAGCCCACCGATGCCGTCTTCTGGAGCCCCGCCGACTGGGCCTGGACTGGTGGATTGATGGATGCCTTGCTGCCCACGCTCTATTTCGGCCGGCCCATCGTGGCTTGGCAGGGCCGCTTCTCGGCGGCCAAGGCCTTCGAGCTGATGGCGAGTTATGGCGTCACGCATGCCTTCCTGTTCCCGACCGCGCTCAAGGCGATGATGAAGGCCCATCCCTTGAAGGACGGGCGCCCGAAGCGCCATGCGCTGAAGCTGCGCGCGCTGATGAGCGCGGGCGAGGCGGTGGGCGACGCCGTCTTCGCCTGGTGCCGCGACGCCTTGGGCGTGCCGGTCAACGAGATGTTCGGCCAGACCGAGATGAACTACGTCGTCGGCAATTGCCAGGCGCTGTGGCCGGCCAGGCCGGGCAGCATGGGCCGCGCCTACCCGGGCCATCGCGTCGCCGTCATCGACGACGCGGGCCGCGAATGCGCGCCGGGCGAGGTCGGCGAGGTGGCCGTGCATGCCCGCGACCGTCACGGCGAGCCCGACCCGGTTTTCTTCCTCGGCTACTGGAACAACGAGGCCGCGACGACCGCCAAGTTCACCGGCGCGCCCGGCGACAGCTGGTGCCGCACCGGCGACCTCGCGCGCCAGGACGCCGACGGCACGCTCTGGTACGAAGGCCGGGCCGACGATGTCTTCAAGAGCGCGGGCTACCGCATCGGCCCGGGCGAGATCGAGAACTGTCTGCTCAAGCACCCCGCTGTCGCCAACGCGGCCGTCGTGCCCAAGCCCGATGCCGAGCGCGGCGCGCTGGTCAAGGCCTATGTCGTGCTGGCCGAGGGCCATGCCGGCGATGCGGCGCTGGTGACCCTGCTGCAGGACCATGTGAAGGCCCGCCTTGCGCCCTACGAGTACCCGAAGGAGATCGAGTTCATCGAGGCCCTGCCGATGACGACGACGGGCAAGGTGCAGCGGCGTGTGTTGCGGCTGCGGGAACTGGAGAGGGCGGCTTAGGTTCGAGAAGGTTCAGTTGAGGCGACGTCGACTAGGCACGGACCCGACGCTCGCGCCGGCCGCCATTGGGGCGACCAAGGTCAAGCATCAGCGCAACTTGTCGGGAAACTTGACACTCAGCAGGCCTGCCGCGCAGAAATGAACAGGGGCTTTATGCCCTTCAATGGAGGAATTCCGCCGCCCGGGTGCACTGGTGCGCTACTTGCTTCTTCGATGTCGGACGGGGCCGAAACAACCGAGGAGCACCCATGAGCACGGACTACGCCTTGCCGCTGCAGTCGCCCGCCAGCCCGCTTGGGCAGGCCATCGACCGCTGGATCTGGGTCTTCATGGCGGCCTTCTTCGTCGCCATCACATTGACCGGCTTCATCCCGGATTCGCTCATGAAGATCGAGATGGTGCGCGCCGGGGCGCGGGCGCCATTCCCGCTGGTGCTGCATGCGCACGCCGTCCTCATGGGTGCGTTCCTGCTGTTGCTGCTCGCCCAGACCACGCTGATGGCGACCGGTCATCGCGACTGGCACAAGCTGCTGGGGAGCATGGCCTTCCTGCTCGTACCGGCCATCGTCGTCGTCGGCTTCTTCCTCGTCCCGACGATCTACCGGCAGGTCTGGGGCGCGGTCCAGGCGGCGCCGGCCCCGGCGCAGGAGCAGCTTCGGCATCTGCTGAGCTTCCTCGAAAACATCGTGCTGATGCAGTTGCGCATCGGCATCCTCTTTCCCGTCTGCGTCGGCCTGGCCTTGCATGCGCGGCGGACGGACGCGGGCTTCCACAAGCGGATGATGCTGCTGGCGACGGTCCTGCCCCTGCCGGCGGCGATCGATCGCATAGGCTGGCTGCCGACCACCATGCCGGGCGGCCCCCTGGCGATTGAGTTCTACACCCTGCTGGCGATCTCACCGATGTTGCTGTGGGACGTGATCAGGCATCGGGCGATTCATCGGGCCTATTGGGTCTGGCTGGCCTTGTTCCTGCCCTTCGCAGTCGCCACCCACCTGCTTTGGGACAGGCCGGGGTGGCATGCGCTGGTGTCGCAGGTGCTGAAGCCTTGAGGTGATGCGCGCCCCGACCGTGGATTGCCCGGCGATCACCACCCAGGTCGGTCATCGCGACGCGGCCGGCCGCTCCCGGCCGAAAGCCATACCGACTGAACCTCTCGGGCTCAAGCGGCCTTGTTTCTCAGCTTCAGCAGGCTCAAACCCAGCAGCACGAACAGGCCGCCCGAGATGCGGTTGAACAGCCGTAGATGCCGGGCCTCGGCCAGGAAGCGGCGCAGGCTGCGGAACAGCCCGACGTAGACCGCGTGCGACACCAGGGCCAGCACGGTGAAGGTGGCCGTCAGCAGCAGGGTCTGCAGCAGCACGGAGTGGCCGGGCGTCAGGAACTGCGGGAACAGCGCCGTGAAGAACAGGATGGCCTTGGGGTTGGTGACCGCCACGCCCATGCCCTGCAGGAACAGCCGCCCGGCGGTGTGCGGCGGGTCGCGCCGGCTGCTGGCGGCCTCGCCCAGCTTCAGCGGTGCGCTGCGCCACTGCCTGATGCCCAGGTAGACCAGATAGCCCGCGCCGACGAGCTTCACGACCAGGAAGGCCGAGGCCGACACCGCCAGCAGCGCGCCCATGCCGGCCGTCGCCGCGCCGGACACGATGAACAGCCCTGCTGCGTTGCCCAGCGAGCTGAACACCGTGTGCCGCGCGCCCACGGCCATCGAGTTGGAGATGGCCAGCAGCACGCCCGGCCCGGGCGAGAAGGTGACGAGCAGCGCGACGCCGCAGAACAGCAGCCAGGTCGAGAAGGGCATGGGGTCTCCGTAGCGGGCTTGGGGCCGGGCGAGTTTAAGAGCGTGTTTACGACCCCCTCATGGTGCCCGCAAGGTCTGTTTGCTCATTTGCACTTGTAGGGCCGGCCCAGCATGCTCACCGTGCGCGGCGCGACGTTGCCGTTGAAGCTGTCGGTGTCGGTGATGCGGGAGCGGAAGACCTCGACGCAGGTGTCGCCGCGGCGGAAGACGGAGCGGTGGTCGCCCTGCGCGCCGACGGCCTGCGCGCGGTTGTCGCTGGTGCTCTCCTCGACCCAGGCGCCGGCGCCGCCGGTGGCCTCGGCGATGCGGTCTTCCAGCGTCGGCCGCGGCGTGTTGCTGCGCGGGTCGCTCAGCGCCGGGTTGCGCGCGGCGGCGGACGAGGCCGCATAGCCGGGCGGCAGCGTCAGGCGCAGCGTGGTGCGCGGCGGCTCGGCCGGATGGGCCTGCGCGGGCGTTGCCGCGGGGATGGCGGCCCCGGGCGGCGGCGTGTCGGCGGCGATGGCCGGCGGCGGGATGAGCTGGGGTGCGGCCGGCACCGCACGCGGCGTGGTGGCGGTGGGTGGCGGCGGCGTCTGCGGGCGCGGTGACGTGGGCAGGATGAGGCGCACCGAGGTCAGCGGCCGGTCGTCGCGGCTGTCCAGCGCCGCGGGCCGGTGGAACCAGAGGCCGGCCAGCAGTGCCGCGTGCAGGGCCGCGACAAGGATGCGGGCCAGCCAGCGGTGGTTCACGAACCCTGCAGCTTGACGGAGAGCTTGCTGCCGGCCGGCGCGACCAGCCGCGCCGCGTCGGGCCAGCTTTCCTGGCCGGTCAGCAGCGCGCAGGGGCGGCCCTTCTCGCCCTTGCCGGCGTCCGGGTCGCGCTCGCCGGCGGCCAGGGGCAGCGGCAGGCCGAGCAACTGGCCGTTCTCGCGCCATTCCAGCTTCCAGCCCGGCGTGGCGCTGCACACGCGCACCGCCTCGATGCGCGGGAACAGCCAGCGCAGATACCAGGGCAGCAGCTCCTCGCGCAGCGTGCGGGCCACGCGCACGATGCGGCGCACCTGGGCCATGTCGAGCTGCTCGGGTGGCACGGTCAATTCGAGCGTGCCGTGCACGGCCATCTGGCCCTTGGCCGCATTGGTGGCGAGGTCGGCCGTCCTGGCCTCGGCCTCGGGCAGCAGGGGCAGGTCGAAGCGGCCTTCCGCATCGATCCTGAGCGGATAGTCGGCATCGTCGCTGCGCACCGCCATGCGGATGTCGGCCAGGGCCGGCTTGGTCTTCTCGGTATCGACCTTGAAGTCCATGCGGAACAGGCCCTCGCCGTGCTGGCGCAGCTTGGTCAGCAGTTCGTTGATGCGGGCATAAGGCAGCACGCTGCCGTCACGCTTCATCTCGGTCGTGACGGTGGGCAGCATCTCGGGGTTGGCGTGGGCGGCCGTGAGTGCGGCCAACAGCAGGGCAAGGCAGGCGGGCAACGATTTCATCGGGGGCTCAACTGGGGTTGTCTGGAGGTTCGGGACCGGGCTCCCAGGCCAGCAGGTCACCCGGCTGGCACTGCAGCACCTCGCAGATGCGTGACAACGTGTCGAAGCGCACGCCGCGCACCTTGCCGCTCTTGAGCAGCGACAGATTGGCCTCGGTGATGCCGACCCGCTCGGCCAGCTCGCGCGAGCGCATCTTGCGGCGCGCGAGCATGACGTCGAGGGTGACGACGATGGGCATCAGATGAACTCTGCGTTTTCGTCGGCGACGCGCGCGGCTTCGGACAGCACCTGGGCCAGGGCCAGCAGCAGCAGGCCGAACAACAGCGCAAGGTAGTGGTCGCCCGACAGCCCGAACCACAGCTGGCGCTGGCCCTTGGGATTGCCCCAGGTCAGCGCGAGGACGACCAGGGTCTGCCCCAGCGGCTGGGCGGCGGCCAGCGCGCACAGGCCCAGACCGAGGCGGCGCAGATGCTGGGCCGGCCGCCGCGTCAGCAGCTCGCCCTGCGCAAAGCAGCCGAACAGCGACCACATCTGCCACAGCGCGAACAGGCTCACCGAGGCGGGCAGCAGCGAGGCCGCCAGGCCCCAGAGCCGCGAGCCGAGGTCGAGCTGCAGCGTGTCGACCGCCCACAGCTTGGACGCCACCTCGGCCACCCAGTCGGGTTCGGCCCAGAAGATGAAGGGCAGGGTGCCGATGACCACGACGCCGAGCAGGCACAGCGCCCTCACGACCCAGGCCAGGCGGCGGATGCGCCGCAGGCCGTCAGAGGAGAAGGAGTCGGGCATGGCGGCCTTCGTGAAACAAGAAAAACTTACTGTAAAACAATAATTGATTGTTCCAAGACGGAATCACTCACGTCCCCGAAAATGGGGGGATGAGCAAGAAGAGCAGCCATGTCAGCGAGACCCCCGCCACGCAGGCCCTGAAGCGCGCCGGCGTCGCCTTCACCGAGCATGTCTACGACTACGTCGAGCACGGCGGCACGGCGGAGTCGTCCAAGCAGCTGGGCGTGGAGGAGCATGCGGTCGTGAAGACCCTGGTCATGCAGGACGAGAAAGCCGAGCCGCTGATCGTGCTGATGCACGGCGACCGCACGGTCAGCCTGAAGGAGCTGGCGCGGCAGATCCCGTGCAAGAAGGTCGAGCCCTGCAAGCCCGAGGTGGCGCAGCGCCACAGCGGCTACCAGGTCGGCGGCACCTCGCCCTTCGGTGTGCGCAAGGCCATGCCGGTGTTCGTCGAGGCCGGCATCCTCGAACTGCCGCGCATCTGCATCAACGGCGGGCGGCGCGGCTACCTCGTGGGCATAGCGCCCCGGGTTCTCACGGAGCTGCTCGGCGCCAGGCCCGTGCACTGCGCCAACGCACAATGACGGGCATGCAAGAGACTCTTTTCCCGCTGCTCGCCGCCGTCGCGGCCTATTTGGTCGGCTCGCTGTCCTTCGCGGTCATCGTCAGCCGCCTGATGGGCCTGAGCGACCCGCGTTCCTACGGTTCGGGCAACCCCGGCGCCACCAATGTGCTGCGCTCGGGCAACAAGGCCGCCGCCATCCTGACGCTGGTCTTCGACGCGCTCAAGGGTTATCTGCCCGTGCTGGCCGTGAAACTCTGGGGTCAGCCCTACGGCCTGGAGGAGGGCACGATGGCGCTGGTGGGCCTGGGCGCCTTCCTCGGCCACCTGTGGCCGCTGTTCTTCCGCTTCCAGGGCGGCAAGGGCGTGGCCACGGCGGCCGGCGTGATCTTCGGACTCAATCCCATGCTGGGGGTTGTGACGCTGGCGACCTGGCTCATCATTGCCTGGTTCAGCCGCTACTCCTCGCTGGCCGCCATCGTGTCCGCTGCCTTCGCGCCGATCTATCAGCTGCTCATTTGGGAAGCCGGGCCGACCGCGCTGGCCCTCATCATCATGGGTCTGCTGCTGGTGTGGCGCCATCAGGCCAACATCAGGAAGCTGCTGGCCGGCACCGAGAGCAGGCTCGGCCAGAAGGCCGGCCCCACCGCACATCCCGCATCCAAACCCACCCACGCCGCCAAGGCCAGGAAGAAATCATGAGCAAGCAAGAGATCGAACGCTTCGACGTCGGTGCCCGCATGTCCGAAATGGCCGTGCACAACGGCGTGGCCTATCTGGCCGGCCAGGTGCCAGAGGACACCAATGCCGACATCACCGGCCAGACGGCCCAGGTGCTGGCCGCCATCGACAAGCTGCTGGAGCGCGCCGGCACGAACAAGAGCCGCATCCTGCGCGCCCAGATCTTCCTGGCCGACCGTGCCGATTTCGCCGGCATGAACACCGCCTGGGAGGCCTGGGTGTCGGCCGGCCACACGCCGCCGCGCGCCACCGTCATCGCGGGCCTGGCGCGGCCGGAGTGGAAGGTGGAGATCGTCGTCACGGCGGCGATCTGAACCGGGCGGCCGCCGTCGCGGCAGGGAGTCCCCGTGAGCCAAACCGGAGACGAGCTGGTCAAGCGCATCCACCGCGGCCTGCAGGACGATTTCGACGAAGAGCTGGAGCTCGACTGGAGGACTGCAACGACGGCGATGTGCCCGCCGATGCGGCAGGCGAACGCAGGCGCCATATCCGCGAGCTGTTCCGGCTGCAGAGCGAGCTCGTGAAGCTGCAGGACTGGGTGCAGCACACAGGCCACAAGCTCGTCATCCTGTTCGAGGGGCGCGACGCGGCGGACATCGTCGTGCCCGAGGTCTACCGAGCGGGGCCTAGCATCGGGGCATGCAACGCGCCCCGGTTTCCCTGCTCGTCGTCATCGCCGTGACGGCCCTGGCCTCCTGGGCTTGGCGAGGCCACGTTGCCGCCGGGGATGGCGAGGCGCTGAGGCAGCGCGTGAAGCCGGGCGACATCCGCATGCTCTCGTCCGAGACCTGCCCCTACTGCCTGGCCGCGCGGCGCTGGATGACGCAGCAGGGCCTGCCCTTCAGCGAATGCTTCATCGAGCGCGAGCCGCAGTGCGCGGCCGACTACCAGGCGCTGGGCGGCGTGGGCACGCCGACTCTCGTCGTGCGCGGTCAACGCGTCATCGGCTTCGACCGCGCCCGGCTGCTGGAAATCCTGAAGTGAACCGGGCCGAGGCGTCAGCGCTGACTCGGCAGCGCTGGCGACTCGGCCCGGTGGTGGTGGAAAAAGGCATCGTCGTCCGCATGGGAGATGCCTCGCTCAGGACCGCTTGGCATTGGACTTGGCGGCGGCCAGGGTCTGGCGGGCCAGCGTGGCTTCGCTGTAGCCGACGACGACGACGCGCGGCAGCTGGGCCACTTCACGCTGGGCCGTGCCGGTCACGACGACGCGGGGCAGCTGGGCGATCTCGCGGCTGGCCTTGCCGGTGACGACGACGCGCTCCAGCTTGACGGTGGCCTGCGGGGCGGCCTGGGCGGCGACGGCGGAGAAGGCCAGGGCGGCGGCGAGGAAGGTGGTTTGCAGGCTCATGATGGACTCCGTTCGGTGGGTTTCGAACCGCGTGATTGCTTGTTCGATGGAGTCAGTTTCGGCAATGAGCCCGGGCGCTTCCAGGCGGCTGCGATCAAGCGCGAGCCGCGCTGGATGAATTGCAAAAGCGCTGGATGAACTGCGGGCTCATACGGGTTTGCAATCAAAGTGATAACAAGGCGCGAAGCCGCAGACAGTGCTTTGGCACGGCAAGGCGAAGCAACGCAGTGAGCGCTTTGATTGCGAAGCCGTATCAGTCCAGCTTCAGCCCCAGCCGCGCGAGCTCGCCGCGCCCCTGACGCACCAGCGCGGGCTCGTCGCCCTGGCTCAGGTCCAGCACTGTCGTCGGCTGGGCCGGGCAGGCGCCGGCGTCCAGCACGAACTGCAGCTGGCGGTCCAGGCGGTGGCAGACCTGGGCGGCGTCGTTCATCGGCTCGCTGTCGCCGGGCGGGATCAGCGTGGTGGACAGCAGCGGCTCGCCGAACAGGGCCAGCAGATCCTGCGTCACGCGGTGGTCGGGCACGCGCAGGCCGATGGTGCGGCGGCTGGGGTGGGACAGGCGGCGCGGCACTTCCTTGGTGGCCGGCAGGATGAAGGTGTAGGGGCCGGGCGTGGCCAGCTTGAGCAGGCGGTACTGGCGGTTGTCCACCATCGCGTAGTTGGCCAGCTCCGACAGGTCGCGGCACAGCAGCGTCAGGTGGTGCTTGTCGTCCACGCCGCGCACGCGGCGCAGCGCCTCTGCGGCGGCCTTGTCGTCCAGGCGGCAGACGAAGGCATAGCTGGAGTCCGTCGGGATCGCGCCGAGGCCGCCGGCCTGCAGCATCTGCGCGGCCTGGCGCAGGAAGCGCGGCTGGGGGTTGTCGGGGTGGACTTCGAAGAGCTGGGCCATGCGGCATTGTGCGTTCGGCCGCAGGCCCCGGAGGAGGTCAGTCGAGCTTGAAGAAGAACTGCTGGACCAGCTCGGTGCCGGCCAGGCCCGGCTTGCAGCCGTAGGCCCGCACCGTTTTCTCGATCATGTCGACCAGGCGAGGATCGCCTTGCACCTTCACGGTTTCAGGGTGGCCGTCCGCGCCGATCCGGAACCTGGCCTCCAGCTTGTACTGACCCTTGAGGTCGTTGAGCTCGGGCGGAATTTCCGGCCGCGGCATCTGCGGGCAGGACTCGATCAGTTTCACTCTCGAGGGCAGGGCTGTCAGGTCCGAAAGTTCTGAATGACGGGCCGTCGGCCTGGCGGCGCTGGCCGCGTCCGGCGACCCGGCGTTCAGCGCCTGCACGGCGCCGAAACCCAGCAGAGCACTCAGTACCAAGGCCGCTCGGGCCGCATGACGAGCCCCGACGCTGGGGGCGACTTTCTTCAGCAACATGATCCTCTCCTTCAACGGATGGTGGGACTGCCAGGCCGAGGCAGCGGGCGGGAGGCTGTTCGCCCCATCGAGTTTCAGCAGGGCCAGGCCGTAGCGCCGCCAACTGCCCGGGTGGCGCTGCATCACGGCGGCATCGCAAGCCAGTTCCTGGTCTTGCCGCAGTGCGGCCAGGGCGAACCAGGCCAGCGGGTTGAACCAGGCGAGGCCGGCCAGCATGGCGGCCAGCAGCCGTGCGGGGTTGTCGAGGCGGCGGGCGTGGGCGGCCTCGTGAGCCACGATCCAGCGCCGCTCGTCCGCGTCGAAGCGCTGGCGGAAGTCGACCGGCAGCACCAGCCGCGGGCGCCAGACGCCCAGCAGCCCGGGTGAATCGCCAGCCGGGGCTCTCCATGCCGTCTGCCCACGCCCCAGCAACTGCCTCAGGTAGCGGCGGTGCCGGGCTGTCTGCACCAGCGCCACCGTGACGACGCCGGCCAGCCACAGGGCCAGCCAGCCGTTGTGCCAGCTGCTTGTCGCGTTAGGAGCAGGCAGCCCAGCCAGCGCGGACACGTACACCGCGGGCAGCATCAGGGTCGGCAGGCCGGTCGATGGCAGCAGCGCGGCCAGAGCCAGCCACGGCGGCAGCAGCCACAGCGCGTAGGCGGCCTGCGCGCCCGCCAGGCGCCGCCAGGGCTGGCGCAGCAGCAGCACAGCCAGCAGGCCGACCGTGAAGCCGGTGTGGGCCTGCCACAAGGTGTCGAGCCAGGCTTCAGGATGCATCGTCGTGCTCCTGCAGCAGGCGCCGCAAGGCTTGGGCGTCCTCGGCGCTGAGCTTGCGCTGAGCCGAGAAGTGCGCGACCAGCGGCGAGAGCCGGCCGCCGAAGACGCGATCCAGCAGGCTCAGGGACTCGCCCTGTTCCCAGTCTTCACGCGCGACCAGCGGCTCGTACAGGTAGCGCCGGCCGTCGCGCTGGGCCTGCAGCGCACCTTTGTTCAGCAGGCGATTCAGCAGGGTCTTGACGGTGCCCAACTGCCAGCCGGCATCCTGGGGCAGGGCCGCGAGGATGTCCTCGGCACTCAGCGGGTGGTGCGCCCACAGGGTGCGCATGATCTGGGATTCGGCGTCGGAGATGCTGCTCATGATCGACAACATAGTGTTGACGATTAATTGTCAACGGCTGTTGTCGATTACTCCAATCGAGAGAAACCCGGGCGTGCGGCAGGCCGGGTCTCGATGCAGGTCAGTGCTTGATGCGTTCGGCCAGCTCGGCCCACACCGGCGTCAGCCGGTCCGCCAGCGGCGGCAGTGCGCCCAGGTCGGTGCGGCTTTCGTCGGGGCAGTGGAAGTCGGAGCCGCGCGAGGCCAGCAGGCCGAACTCCAGGGCCGTGTCAGCGTACTGCTGGAACTCGGCCGCCGTGTGGCTGCCGGTGACGACCTCGATGCCGCGCCCGCCGTGGGTCATGAACTCGGTGATGAGGGCGTATTCCTCGGTGGGCGTGAAGCCGTAGCGGCCCGGATGGGCGATGACGGCGATGCCGCCGGCGCGCGTGATCCAGCCCACCGCGTCCTTCAGCGCCGCCCATTTGTGCGGCACGAAGCCGGGCTTGCCGTCGGTGAGGTAGCGACGGAACACCTCGGGCACGTCCGAGCAGTGGCCGGCGTCGACGAGAAAGCGCGCGAAATGCGTGCGCGAGATCAGCTCGGGGTTGCCGACGTATTGCAGCGCACCCTCGAAGGCGCCGTGGATGCCGACGCGAGCCAGGCTGGCCGCCATCTCGCGGGCGCGTGCCCCGCGCCCGCCGCGCGTCGCGCGCAGGCCTTCGATCAGCTCGGGCGCTTCGTGGTCGAAGCCCAGGCCGACGATGTGCACGACGCGGCCGGCGAAGCTGACCGAGATCTCGGTGCCGGTCAGATAGGCCAGGCCGGCCGCGCGGGCCGCATCGATGGCGCGCTGCTGGCCGCCGATCTCGTCGTGGTCGGTCAGCGACCAGAGCTGCACGCCGCCGGCCTTGGCGCGCTCGGCCAGGGCTTCGGGCGTCAGCGTGCCGTCGGAGACGACCGAGTGGCAGTGCAGGTCGGCGTTGAGCGATGCGTCGAGGTTCACGCCCCGATTCTCGCAGGCGGTCAAAGCCGCCGCGCCTCGCAAGGTATTGCGGGACGAGCGCCGGGCCGCCCCAAGCCGGCCCGCGCAGGCGATGTGCTTGCGGCTCAATGCCGCAAGCATCGCCGTCCCCGCGGGGGCTGAGGCCGGACACGGCAAGTCCAGTGGACTTGTCGCGCCTGCCGAAGGGCAGCCGCGCCGTCGGCTGCGCGGTCTGCAAGACCGACCAGGCTCGCCCGCGTTCAGCGGCGCGAGGCTGGGCGAGGGGCTCACAGTCTGAAGGCGTTGACCGTCTCGTCCATGCCCTGGGCCTGGCCGCGCAGGCTGTCGGCCGACGCGGCGGCTTCCTCGACGAGGGCGGCGTTCTGCTGCGTCATCGCGTCGATGGCGCGCACCGCGTCGCCCACTTCCAGCGTCTGCTGGGCCTCGGCGCGGGTCTGCTCGGCCATGCGGTGGATCAGCGCGCTCATCTCGTGCACCTTGCCGAGGATGGCCGCCACGGCGCCGCCGGCCTCGGCGGCCTGGGCCGTGCCGGCCTCGACGCGCTCGACGGACTGGCCGATCAGCGTCTTGATCTCGCGCGCGGCCGTCGCGCTGCGCTGGGCCAGCGCGCGCACTTCCGACGCCACGACCGCGAAGCCGCGGCCGGCGTCGCCTGCCCGCGCGGCCTCGACGGCGGCGTTCAGCGCGAGGATGTTGGTCTGGAAGGCGATGCCGTCGATGAGGCCGGTGATGTCGGCGATGCGCCGGCTCGCATCGGCCATGCCCTGCATGCTGCCCACCACCTGGTCCATCACGCGGCCGCCCTGGGCGGCGACCTCGGCCGCCGAACCGGCCAGCTGTTCGGCGTCCTGGGCGGCCTCGCTGCTGTGGCGCACGGCCTCGGTCAGGGCCTGCACATGGGAGGCCGTCTGCTGCAGCCGGGCGGCGGCGGCCTCGGTGCGCTGGGCCAGGTCCTGGTTGCCGGCGGCGATCTCCTGCGCGGCCAGGCGGATGCCGCCCGCGTCGCCATGGATGCGCTCGACGAGGCCGCGCAGGCGCTGCTGCATATGCTGCAGCGCGGCGAGCACGCGGCCCAGCTCGTCGCGCCGGCCCTGGGGCACGTCGCAGGAGAGGTCGCCGGCCGCGATGCGCTCGGTGACCTCCACCATCTGCCGCACCGGCGTCAGCAGCTGGCGGATGGAGCGCACCATCGTGAAGAGCATCAGCGCCAGTGCGGCGGGCAGCAGCAGCATCAGCGCGTCGCGGCGGTGGGCCGCGCGCTCGGCGCGGGCCGCCAGCTCGCCGTCCAGCGTGTCCATGACCTGGGCGCTGAGCTGGGCCTGCAGCTTGCCGGCTTCGACGAGGCGGGCGGCGAGCTGGTCCAGCGGGTAGTTCACGTCCATGGCCGCGGCGGCCAGCGTGTCGTCGACCTGCTTGCGCTGCGCCTGGGCGTCCTTCAGCAGCGGCGCCAGGCGCTCGTTCAGCGCCGCGTCGCCGTACTGCATGGCCAGGCGCAGGCGCAGCTGCATCTGCATCGAATGCTCGTGGTAGCGGGTCTGGGCCGCGGACATCGTCGCCAGGTCGTCGACCGCCGCGGCGCGCGCCAGCGCGGCCAGCTCGGACAGCGCGTCCTGCACGCGCGGTGCCGACTGCAGGCCGGCCTCGATGGAGAAGTGCGAGGCCGCCTCGGCGTCCAGCAGCAGGCCGGCGCCGGCATTCAGCTCGGCCAGCGCGTCAAAGCTCTCCTGCGCGAGCGCCACCTGGGCCGCGAGCAGCTTGGGCGGGTTCAGCCCGCCCTGGGCGAGGGCCTGGGCCAGCTCGGCGCTGTGGCCGCGCAGCGCCGCCAGGCGCTCGCGCTGTGCGGCGGCCAGCTCGGGCGCGATGCCGTCGTCCAGCGCGGTGTCGACGGCCTTCAGCGCGGCCTGCACGGCATCCGCCGCGGCCAGCGCGGCGGGCTTGGCGTCGGGCTTGGTGGACAGGGCCTCGGCGGCCAGGCCGCGCTGGTCCTGCAGCCGGGCCAGCAGCGCCAGCCAGGCGCGGTTGGCGGGCAGGGCCCGGTGCTGGCGGGCGGCGACGGCCTGCTCGGCGGCATAACTGCGCAGCAGCACGGCGCTGGGGACGATGCCCAGCAGCAGTGCCAGCAGCGTGACGAAGGTGAGCCGCGTGCGCAGGCTCCAGTGCTCGGAAAACTTCAGGAAACTCATCGGGTTGGAGGGTTCAGGCGGCCACGAGCAGCGCGCGCTGTTGTTGTTGCTGGCGGCGGTCGACGAAGAAGCGGCTGCCGCCGGCGCGGCCCTTGGCCACGCGCTTGGGCTCGGCCAGTGCGGCGCTCAGCGCCCGCGCGTTCTCGAAGCTGCCCGGCAGGTGCAGCACGGCGCCGGCCGAGATGGTGGGCAGCGGGTGGAAGCTGGGCTGGTTCTGGCGGTTCAGCGTGACATAGCCGCCGGCGGCCAGGTGCTCGGCCGAGAAGAAGCTGCGCACGCCGGCGTCGAAGGCCTCGCAGACCCGCGTCAGCCGTGCCTCCCAGTCGGTGCTGCAGAGCACCATGACGAAGTCGTCGCCGCCGACGTGGCCGACGAAGTCCTGCTGCGGGTCGACGGCCTGGGTCAGCACGCGGGCCGCGAGGCGGATGATGTCGTCGCCGACGCGGTAGCCGTAGACGTCGTTGAAGGGCTTGAAGTGGTCGATGTCCCAAAGCACGGCGGCGAAGGTCTCGCCGGCCTCGATGAGGCGGTCCAGGTGGTTGTCGATGGGCACGTTGCCGGGCAGCAGCGTCAGCGGGTTGGCGTAGCGCGCCGCGTGCACCTGCAGGTCGGACACGGCCTTGAGCAGGTCGGAGCTGCGGCCCGAGCCGAAATAGGCGCCGTCCAGCGTGACGATGAAGCCGTCGATGAGCAGGCGCTCGTCGAGGTTGGCCAGCGCATCGCTCATCGCGCGCAGCGGCGTCGCGACGTCGAACACCAGCGGGCTTTTGTCCATCAGCTCGACGCAGCTGCGCTTGTCGAAGATGTCCATGAAGTAGCGCTCGGTGCTGCGCTTGAGCACATGCAGCGAGCGCAGCACGCCCACGGGCCGGCGCTGCTCGTCCAGCACGGGGATGGCGAGCAGCTGCTCGTCGCCGTGGAAGATGTCGACGACGGCGCGGCAGCTGGTCTCGGCGGTCACCGTCATGCTGCGGCGCGCGAGCTGGGCCGCGCTGGTGATCGCGCCATGGGCCAGCGGCAGCGCGAGGTCGTTCTGCAGCAGGCGCGGCTGGGCGTCGGCGGCCAGGCGGCCGCTCCACTGCGCGCTCAGCGAGGTGCGCGGCGTGGCGCTGGGGCGGGCGAACAGATAGCCCTGGCAGATGCTCAGGCCCAGGCGGCGCAGCACGTCGAGGTCGGGCTCCTGCTCCAGGCCTTCGGCGACGACCTCGCAGCCGCTGGTGGCGGCCATCTCGACGATGCTGCGCACGAACTGCTGCTTCAGCGGCTCCTGGGCGATGCCGTCGATGAAGTGGCGGTCGATCTTGACGAAGTCGGGCCGCATCTCCATCCAGCGGCGCAGCGACGCGAAGCCCTCGCCGAGGTCGTCCAGCGCGACGCGGAAGCCCCGCTCGCGCAGGGCCTGCAGCGCGTCGTCGAGCTGGGCCAGGTCCTCGATGGGGCGGGTCTCGGTCAGCTCGATGACGACGCGTGAGGTCGGCAGGCCCAGCTCGGCCAGCTCGGCGGCCAGCCGGCCGGCGTGGGCGCGCGCACCGAGCAGGGTGTCGGCCGTGACGTTCAGGAACAGCTGGCCCGGCAGGCTCAGCGCCTTGAAGCGCTGCACGGCGCGCCTCAGGATGAGGTGCTCCAGCTCGACGAGCCGGCCCAGCCGGGCCGCGGCCTCGAACAGCACGAGGGGGGAATGCAGCGGCCCGTCCGCGGGGCCGCGGGTCAGGGCCTCGTAGCCGAAGATCTCGGCGCGGTCGATGGCGACCAGGGGCTGGAAATGAAGGTCAAAGCTGCGCTGCTCGATCAGGCGATCGAGGGCGTCGGCAAGAGGATCTGGCGCGTTCACGCGCATTGGGGTGCTCCGGGTCGGCGTGCCGCCCGAGACATCCGGGCTGGGCGGCCTGGCACATTCTTGGAAGCCCCTGTGACAGTCAGGTGACTTGCCGCGGCAGGCCGTGCGGGTCTGCCAAATCCATCACGCCGAACAAGCCTCTATGACGTATTGCACGCGTTGCTGGCCCTGCCATTCGTCCAGGCTCAGCCGGTAGGCCAGCGTCACCCGCTCGGGCAGCATGTCGACGTGGTTGAACCAGATTGCGTCGATGAGCCGGCCGGCCTGGCGCAGGCGCAGCTTCAGGTGCTTCTCGCCGACGAGGCGCTGCGAGACCAGCTCGAAGCGGTCGCAGAACAGCGGCGGCTCGAAGCCCTGGCCCCAGACCTGGGCGTCCAGCAGGCGCGCGGTCTCGGGCGTGGCGGCGTCGGGCGGCAGTGCGCCGTCGTGGCGCAGCGTGCGGGTCAGGTCTTGCTCGTTCAGCCATTCCTCGGCCACGCGCGCGAAGGCGAGCGCGAAGCGCTGCACGTCGCCGGTGTCGCCGCCGGCCAGCGTCGCGCCGGCCGCCATCGCATGGCCGCCGAACTTGGCGAGCAGTTCGGGCTCGCGCTTGGCGACGAGGTCCAGCGCGTCGCGCAGATGGAAGCCCGGGATGGAGCGGCCCGAGCCCTTGAGCTGGCCGTCGGCGCCGTGCGCGAACACGAAGGTCGGGCGGTGCACGCGGTCCTTGATGCGCGACGCGACGATGCCGACGACGCCTTCGTGGAAGTCGGCGTCGAACAGGGCCACGGCTGGCGGCAGCTCGCCTTCGAGGGCCTGGACGAGGGCGTCCAGCCGCGCCTCGGCCATCTCGCGCATGCCGCTCTCGATCTCGCGGCGCTCGCGGTTGATGGTGTCGAGCTGGGTGGCGAGAGCCAGCGCGCGTTCGGGGTCGTCGGTGGTCAGCGTCTCGATGCCCAGCGTCATGTCGGCCAGGCGGCCGGCCGCGTTGATGCGCGGGCCGAGGGCGAAGCCGAGGTCGAAGCCCTGGGCCTTGCTGGCGTCGCGCTTGGCCGCGCTGAACAGGGCCATCACGCCGGGCTGCGCGCGGCCGGAACGCATGCGCCTGAGGCCTTGCGCGACGAGGCGGCGGTTGTTGGCGTCCAGCTTCACGACGTCGGCCACCGTGCCCAGCGCGACGAGGTCGAGCAGGCCGTCCAGGCGCGGCTCGGGCGAGGGCAGGGCGCCGCGGCTGCGCAGCTCGGCGCGCAGGCCCAGCAGCACATAGAAGGCCACGCCCACGCCGGCCAGCGACTTGCTCGCGAACGTGCAGCCCGGCTGGTTGGGGTTGACGATGGCTTCCGCCTCGGGGACGACGACCGAGCCGTCGACGATGGCGGGCAGGTGGTGGTCGGTGACCAGCACCTTGAGCCCCTGCGCGCGCGCATGGGCGACGCCGGCCAGGCTGGCGATGCCGTTGTCCACGGTGACGAGCAGGGCCGGGTTCTGTTCCAGCGCGAGGTCGACGATGGTCGGCGTCAGGCCGTAGCCGTGCACGGCGCGGTCGGGCACGACGTAGCCGAGCTGACCGGGCCGGGCGCCGAGCTGGCGCAGGCCGCGCAGCATGACGGCGCAGGCGGTGGCGCCGTCGCAGTCGTAGTCGGCGACGATGACCAGGCGTTCGCCGTTCTGGAGGGCGTCGGCCAGCAGCCGGGCCGCGTCGCGCAAGCCCTTGAGCTCGGTGGGCGGCAGCAGCTGGGCCAGGCTCTCGTCCAGCTCGGCGGCCTCGCGCACGCCGCGCGCGGCGAGCAGGCGCGCCAGCAGCGGCGCGACGCCGGCCTGCTCCAGCGCCCAGGCGGTGCGCGGCGGGACTTCGCGTTCGATCAGTTGCGGTGAGCTCACAAGGCCTCCAGCACGGCGGCCACGTCGGGCGCCTTGAAGCGGCGCCTGAGCTTCTCGACGAAGCCCAGCGACTGGGCCGTGAACCGGCGGGCGAAGCGTTCGCCGCACAGCGTCAGGCCGGTGAGCGGTTGCGCCAGCGGGCCGGCGTCCAGGCGCTGCCAGGCCTCGGCCCAGGCGGCGAGGTCGCCGTTCAGCAGCGGCTCGGTCAGGCGCGCATCGACGCTCACGTCGGCGGCCCGGCCGTTGCTGCGGCCGATGTCGCCGATCCAGACCGAGTTGACGACCACCTCGCCGCGTGCCTCGCGTTCCTCGTTCAGCGCATGGCCGTGCAGCAGCATCTGGGCCTCGTTCTGCCAGCGGCGCAGCACGCGGCTGTCGGGCAACCAGGGCTCGATGGGGCGGCCGGCGGCGCGCTCGATGCTGGCGGCCCCGTTGAATTCAGGGCCGTCCAGCGCCGTCGCGTGGCCGATGGCCCAGCGCGTCGCGTCCAGCAGCCGCCACTGCCAGCCGTCGGCCTCGGGCCAGAGCTCGCGCAGCAGCACGGCGAAGCGGGCCGCGTCGGATTCGGACAGGTTCAGCGCGGCCGGCGGCAGCACGTCGACGCCGTCGGAGCCCACGGCCAGATGCACCGGTGTCATCAGTGCCCAGGCCAGCGCGGGGTCGGCGTCCACGGCCCAGGCCGCGGCGCTGGGCCTGGCCTGGCCGCGCAGCGCGGCCAGGGCCAGATGGTGGGGCGGCTGGGGCGAGAACTCGTCGCTGCCCCAGGCCTGGGCCGGGCTGAGCCGGGCCAGCTGGGCGGCCAGGTTGGGCAGGGCCAGGCCGGAGAAGGCATGCCGCGCGGCTTCGTCCAGCGCGCTGGCATGGGGGATCATCAGATGCATGGGCCGGGATTATCCAAATTGCGACTTCCCACGCGGCCGTCATAAAGCATTCATACACTTTTCACCATGACCGACCCCACCCCGTTGAAGCTGCTCAACCGCGAACAGGCCATCCTCGAATTCAACCGCCGCGTGCTCGCCCAGGCCCAGCGCGAGGACGTGCCGCTGCTGGAGCGGCTGCGCTACATCTGCATCGTGTCGAGCAACCTGGACGAGTTCTTCGAGGTGCGCTTCGCCGACATGCTGGAGGCCGCGCGCGACCCGCTCAGCACCGTGACCAGCCAGGACGTGGACCGCGTGGGCCGCGCCGCCCACACGCTGATCGACGAGCAGTACCTGATCTTCAACGAGCAGCTCACGCCGCTGCTGCTGAAGCAGCGCATCGTCGTGCTCAACCATGCCGATCGCGACGAGCCGCAGCGCCGCTGGGTGCAGAAGTTCTTCGAGCGCGAGGTGCGCCCGCTGCTGGTGCCCGTGGGCCTGGACCCGGCCCACCCCTTCCCGCAGGTGGCCAACAAGTCGCTGCACTTCATCGCGCGGCTGTCGGGCAAGGACGCCTTCGGCCGCGACAACCGCATCGCCATCGTCAAGGTGCCGCGCGTGCTGCCGCGCGTCATCAAGCTGCCGGCCAACCTCAGCGAAGGCCGCCAGGCCTTCGTGCTGCTGACCAGCGTCATCCGCGCCCACCTGGAGGAGCTCTTCCCGGGCCGCAAGGTGGAGGCCTTCTCGCAGTTCCGCGTCACGCGCGACTCCGACCTGGAGGTGGACGAGGAGGAGATCGCCAACCTGCGCCATGCGCTGCGCTCGGGCTTGACGACGCGCCACTTCGGCCGCGCGGTGCGGCTGGAGGTCGTCAACACCTGCCCGGCCGAGCTGTCGGAGTTCCTGCTGGAGCAGTTCGGCCTGCCGCCGGCGGCGCTCTACCGCGTCAACGGCCCGGTCAACCTGGTACGGCTGAACGAGCTCATCGACCAGACCGACGCGCCGCATCTGCGCTTCAGGCCCTTCGAGCCGGCCTGGCCGTCGCGCCGGCTGCCGCGGCACAAGTCCATCTTCGACAAGCTGAAGAAGGGCGACGTGCTGCTGCACCACCCCTTCGAGAGCTTCGAGCCCGTCGTGCAGCTGCTGCGCGAGGCGGTCGACGACCCCGACGTGCTCGCCATCAAGCAGACCATCTACCGCACCGGCGCCAAGTCGGAGCTGATGGACCTGCTGATCGAGGCGGCGCGGCGCGGCAAGGAGGTCATGGCCGTCGTCGAGCTGAAGGCGCGCTTCGACGAGGAGGCCAACATCAACTGGGCCGAGCGGCTGGAGGCGGTCGGCGCCCAGGTCGTCTACGGCATCGTCGGCTACAAGACCCACGCCAAGCTGCTGATGATCACGCGGCGCGAGGGCGGCAAGCTGCGCCGCTACGCCCACGTCTCCACCGGCAACTACAACCCCAAGACGGCGCGGCTCTACACCGACCTCGGCCTGCTGACGGCCGACGCCGACCTGACCTCGGATGCCGACTCGGTGTTCCGCCAGCTCGCCTCGCTGGGCAAGTTCAAGGCGCTGCGGCGCATGCTGCTCGCGCCCTTCAACATGCACAGCCGCATGATCGAGCTGCTGGGCCAGGTGGAGGCCGCGGCCCTGGGCGGCTACAGGGCCGCGCGCGTCGTCGTGAAGATCAATGCGCTGACCGACGCCGAGCTCATCCACGCGCTGCTGCGCACGGCCCAGGCCGGCGCCAGGATCGACCTCATCGTGCGCGGCGCCTGCATGCTGCCGCCGGGCCTGCCGGGCATCAGCGACAACATCGTCGTGCGCTCCGTCGTCGGCCGCTTCCTGGAGCATTCGCGGGTCTGCTATTTCCGCTGGGCCGAGGCCACGCCGGCCGACGACGGCGAGGCCCTCTACCTGTCCAGCGCCGACTGGATGAGCCGCAATATGTTCCGCCGCATCGAAGTGGCCTGGCCGGTGCTGGACCCGCGCCTGCGCCAGCGCGTCATCGACGAGGCCCTGCAGCCCTATCTGCACGACACCCAGGACGCCTGGCAGCTCGGCCCCGACGGGCGCTCGGTGCGCATCGGCGGCAACGACGGCGTCAGCGCCCAGCAGGCGCTGATGCGGCGCTACTCCGAATAGCGATTGGCGATGGACCTGATCCTCTGGCGCCACGCCGAAGCCGAGGTCATCGCCCCCGGCCAGGACGACCTGCAGCGCGCGCTGACGCCCAAGGGCGAGCGCCAGGCACGGCGCATGGCGGCCTGGCTCAATCACCGGCTGGCGGCGTCGACGCGGGTGCTCGTCAGCCCCGCGCTGCGCTGCCGCCAGACGGCCGAGGCCCTGGGCCGCGAGATGCGCATCGTGCCGGCCATCGCGCCGGATGCACCCATCGCCGCCCTCGTCGAGGCCGCGCGCTGGCCCAGGGCCAGCGAGCCCGTGCTGCTGTGCGGCCACCAGCCGACGCTGGGCCTGCTGGCCGCCCAACTGCTGGCCGGCATCGACCAGGAATGGGCCGTGAAGAAGGGCGCCGTCTGGTGGCTGCGCTGGCGCCAGCGCGACGGCGAGCCCGAGGTCACGCTGCACGCGGTGCAGGGGCCGGACGCGCTCTAGTACGCCGACTCAGAGATTTCGAAACGCGAAAGCGTGTCTTCAACCCGATGACGGCGTTGCAAAGCCTCGCGATGCCCCGGCATCGCTGCGTTTTGCGCCTTGCCCTCGGGTCGCATCCATCGCTTTCGCTATGTTTCGAAATCTCCGAGCCGGCGTACTAGCGGCCGAGTCCTGGCTCAAAGGTGGCGCGTCTCTGGCGGCCGGTGCCACCAGTTGTTGTGCAGGCCGTCGAAATACTGCACCGGTGCGGCGACGAGTTCCTCGACGCTCGCGTTGTCCAGGCAGTTCAGCTTGACCGACACGTAGTCGCCGCCGATCTCCTCGACATAGCCGCGGCCGAAGGAGCGCACGCCGCAGTGCTTGCAGAACAGGTGGTGCGCGCTGTTGGTGCCGAACTGGTAGTCGCTCAGCGCGTCCTCGCCGGCGAGCAGGCGGAAGGCCTGGGGCTTGACGGTGGCGCCCCAGTTGCGCGTCTTGAAGCAGATCGAGCAATTGCAGCGGCCGGTGCCGGCGGCCAGATCGACATCGACCTCGAAGCGGACGGCACCGCAGTGGCAGCTGCCGTTGTAGGTCTTGAGCATGGGGTTTCCCGGTGGTGATGAGCCGGGATGTTCGCCGCCGCTGCTGTCAGCGGCTGGCAGCAGACGCGGGCGGCCGGCCCGCCGCATCACGAGACGATCAGATCCAGCAGCCCGGTGCGCGCCCAGGCCTCGGACTCTTCCTTCAGCAAGAAGCGCGTGCGGGCCTGGTCGGCCGACCAGCTCCTGGGGCAGCGCAGCGTCAGCTGCCGGCCGGCGCGCGCCAGCTTGAGGCCGTCGGCCGCCGCCGCCGTGCGCGCATGGCACAGGATGACGGCCAGGCGCAGCGCGACGAGCTGCTCCAGCAGCGTGCTGTCGGCCAGCTGCGACTCCATCTTGCGCAGGCCGCCGCGCTGGCCCAGGGCCAGGGCCGCCAGGCGCTGCAGCTGGTTGGTGGAGAAGCCCGCGGCATCGACGTGGCCGATGACGTAGGCGCTGTGGCGGTGGTGGTCGTGGTGGGAGACCAGCATGCCCAGCTCGTGCAGGGCCGCGGCCCAGCGCAGCTCGTGCAGCAGCTCGGCCGCCGGCCGCGGCGCGAGCTGGCGGTACAGGCGTTCGGCCTGCGCGGCCACGCGGTCGGCCTGGGCCAGGTCGACGCCGAAGCGCGCCTGCAGCTCGGCCACCGAGGCCGCCCGCGGGTCGCGCGCGCCGCTGGGCTGCAGGCGCTCGGCCAGGTCGAAGATGACGCCCTGGCGCAGCGCGCCCTTGGTGGGCAGCAGCTCGGCGATGCCGAACTGGGTCAGCAGCGTGTACAGGATGCACAGGCCGCCGGCGACGACGGGGCGGCGGTCGTCCTTCAGGCCGGCCAGCTGCAGACCGTCCTGCGAGCCGGCCGCCAGGCATTGCTCGATGCACCAGCGCAGCGCCGCGGGCGTGATGCGGCCATCGGTCCGGCCGCTGGCGGCGAGGATCTGCGACACCGCGCCCACGGTGCCCGACGAGCCCAGCGCCTCCTGCCAGAGCTCGGGGCGGAAGAGGGTGAGGGCCTCCTCCAGCTCGGCGCCCGCGGCGACCTGGGCGGCGCGGAAGGCCTCCTCGGTGTAGCGGCCGTCGGCGAAGAAGCGCAGCGACAGGCCCACGCTGCCGACGCCGAAGGACTCGGCCAGCAGCGGCCGGCGGCCGCTGCCCAGGATCATCTCGGTGGAGCGGCCGCCGATGTCGATGACCAGGCGCGGCCTGGCCGAGGGCTGCAGCCGGGCGACGCCGGCGAAGATCAGGCGCGCCTCCTCGCGGCCCGAGATGACCTCGACCGGATGACCCAGCACGGCCTGGGCGCGGGCCAGGAAGGCATTGCGGTTGCGCGCCTCGCGCAGGGTCTGCGTGGCCACGGCGCGGACGTGCCTGGGCGGGATGCCGCCGAGCTGCTCGCCGAAGCCCTTCAGGCAGGCCAGGCCGCGCTCCATGGCGGCCTCGGTCAGCATGCCCTGGGCATCCAGGCCGGCGCCCAGTCGCACGCTCTCCTTGACGTAGCTCAGGCGCTGGTAGCGCTCGCCGCTCATCCGGGCGAGCTCCAGGCGGAAGCTGTTGGAGCCGATGTCGATGGAGGCCCAGATCGGTGGGCTGGGAGCGCGGCGCGTCGTCATGGCGGCGGATTGTCGGGGCAAAATTTGACGCCCCTTCGTCACCCAGGAGCCCCCATGCCGAAAGCCGAGACCGGCCGCTTCGCCGCCGCCGTGCTGCCGGTGACGGCCCGGACGATCACGACGGACGCTGCCGGCCTGCTGGCCGGCCCGGTCGCCATCCCCGCGCACGGCTTGCAGATGCCGGCCTACCGCGCCGCGCCGGCGGGCCGGCAGGGCCTGCCGGTCGTGCTGGTGGCCTGCGAGATCTTCGGCCTGCACGAGCACATCGCCGACGTCTGCCGGCGCTTCGCCCGGCAGGGCTATCTCGCCATCGCGCCCGACCCGTTCGCCCGTCACGGCGATGCCGCGGCCTGCACCGACATCCCGCGCCTGCTCGCCGAGGTGGTCGGCCCGGCGGCCGACGCGCAGGTCGACGGCGACCTGGACGCCACCGTGGCCTGGGCCGCGGCCCAGGGCGGCGACACCGGCCGCCTCGGCATCACCGGCTTCTGCTGGGGCGGGCGCACGGCCTGGTCCTATGCGGCCCACAGCGCGGCGCTGAAGGCCGCCGTGGCCTGGTACGGCCCGGTGGCGCGCAGCTACCACGCGGGCGACCCGACCGTCATCGACCGCGCGGCCCGCATCCGGGCGCCGGTGCTGGGGCTGTACGGCGCGGCGGACGGCGGCATCCCGGTCGACACGCTGACCCGGCTCGACGCGGCGCTGCAGGCCGCCGGCAACACGGGCTGCGAGTTCGTCGTCTACCCCGACACGCCGCATGCCTTCTTTGCCGACTACCGCCCCAGCTACCGCGCGGCCGAGGCCGAGGACGGCTGGAATCGCTGCCTGGCCTGGTTCAAGCAGAACGGGGTGGCTTGACAGCTCTGCTAGCCTGATCCGATCCGGGCCGTGCATGGCCCCGCTTTCCTGAGACCCCATGACCCTTCTCTACATCGTGCTCGCCACCTTCGCGGGCGGCCTGCTGTCGGTGCTCGTCGCGGCGAGCCTGACCGTCGGCGTGCTGACCCGCCTCGTGAAGAGCCTCGTCAGCCTGTCGGCCGGCATCCTGCTGGGCACCTCGCTGCTGAACGTGCTGCCCGAGGCCTTCGAGAGCCGCACGGCCCAGCCGCAGACGCTGTTCGCTGCGCTGCTGGGCGGGCTGCTGTTCTTCTGGCTGCTGGAGAAGGTGGAGCTCTACCGCCACACCCACCACCACGAAGACGACGGCCACCACCACCATCACCACTTCGACGCCGAGCAGGCCGGCCGCGGCGGCTTCACGGTGCTGGTGGGCGACAGCATCCACAACTTCTGCGACGGCGCCATCATCGCGGCGGCCTTCCTGGCCGACACGCGGCTGGGCTTCGCGACGGCCCTGGCCATCGTGGCCCACGAGATCCCGCAGGAGGTGGGCGACTACATCGTGCTGCTGAACGCCGGCTTCAGCCGCGCCAAGGCGCTGCTGTTCAACGCGCTCTCGGGCATGGCGGCGGTGCTCGGCGGCGTGCTGGGTTATTTCCTGATCGGCGGCTTCGAGGGCCTGCTGCCCTACTTGCTGGTGCTGGCCTCGAGCAGCTTCATCTACATCTCGGTGGCCGATCTGCTGCCCCAGCTGCAGCAGCGCCTGGCCTGGCGCGAGACGCTGGCCCAGGTGCTGTGGCTGGCCGTCGGCCTGGGCGTGGCCTTCGGCGTGTCCAGCCTGCTGCATGGGGCGCATTGACGCGGCGCACCGATCCGCGCCCCGCCCGGCCTCGACCGCGCCGGCGCGACGCCGTGCTGGACAGGGCCGGCGGTGGACTTCTTCCGCCGCCAGCTGCCGTCAACCGTGGCGCCTGAGCTTGAACTTGCGCAGCATGCCGTCGGGGTCGAACAGCAGCACGAGCTCGGTCTCCGGCGTGTCGATGGCCGACGTGACGAGGCCGACGACGGGCACGAAGTCCAGGAAGCGCGGCAGGCCGTTGCGGTAGACGTAGTGGCTGGTCGACCAACCGCCGTCGAAGCGCAGCGCGCTGCCGGTGCCGAGCAGGCGCTCGGCCTCGGCGCGCGTCGTCTGGCCGGGGTGCAGCAGCCGGTCGGCCTCGGCGGCCTGCAGCGTCTGCACGCGGCCGTTGCCGACCGTGGTGCAGGCGCTCAGGGCCGCGCCGAGCAGCAGCATGGCGGGCAGGGCTTTCATGGCGTCATGGCCTCCAGTTCGATGCGGGCGTCCTGCGACCAGCCCTGCCATTTGTCGGCCGGCAGCACGACGAAGCGGTCGCGCAGCGCGAAGGGCCAGCCCACCAGGCCGAACAGCGGGTTGGACTGGTCCATCTCGCTGCCATGCATCCAGCGGTAGGGCAGCTCGGCCTGCCGGTCGCCGTCGCCGATCTGCGCGGCGAACACGGGCTGGTCGGCATAGAAGCCGTAGTTGATGAGGCTGCTGGTGCACAGGTCGGTGACGGCGCGCGCCGCGTAGAAGGCCGGCGGCTTGACGCCGCGGGCCAGCGCGCCGCCGTAGAGGTCGGCCCGGCATTCCAGCCGCAGGTCGCCCAGGCGGCGCGTGTGGCCGGGCAGGCCGGGCGTGCGCACGTCCACCATCCAGGCCAGGCGGCCGTCGAGCAGGCGGCTGCGCACGATGGCGTCCGGCGGCAGCTGCCGCCACGCGGGCGGGATCGCGAAGCGCCCCAGTGCGTCGAGGGCGATGGGCTCGCGCACACCGCCATGGCGCAGCTCCAGCGCCGGTGCGTCGGCCAGGTCGCGACGCGGCAGCACGCGGATGCGCAGCTCGGCATCGGGCGCGTAGCGGGACTTCTCGCGCTCGAAGATGTCCAGCACCTCCAGCAGGTCGGCCACGGTCTTGTGCTCGCGCGCGGCCGTGCTCTCGCCCTGGACTTCGACGGGCGGCAGCTCGGGCGGCGCGGCCCGGGCCGCCAGCGTGGCGGCGAGGAGGATGAGCGGCAGGCAGGTGCAGGAGGCGGGGTTGCGCAGCAGCATTGGTGGGGCGTGCCGGAGTGGAGACGTGCCGCATTCTTCGCAGCCCAGCCCAAGGCCAGCCAAAGACCCAGCCGTGGCCCGGCCGGCGCCGGGACCGCACAATCGCCCTCATGGAGATGCAGCAGCAGGCGGCCGAGGATCTTTGGCGGCGGGCCATCGCGACGGGCGAGCTCGGGGTCTGGGACCTGCGCTTCGAGCTCGAGACCGTGCACTATTCGCCGCAGTGGAAGCAGCGCCTGGGCTTCCCCGACCCGCAGGCGGCCGACAGCACCCACTTCTGGCGCTGCCGGGTCCATCCCGATGATCTCGACGGCATGCTCGCCGCGATGCGTGCGCATGCCCGCGGCGAGCAGCTCGGCTACGAGGCCAGGTTCCGGCTGCGCAGCAATGGCTCGGGCTACCGCGTCGTCCACTCGCACGGCCGGATCATCGAGCGCGGCGCCGCGGGGCGCGCGCTGCGCATGGTCGGCACCATGGTCGACCTCAGCGCGAGCCCGCTGATCCCGCGCGGCGGCCTGCCTGAGGGGCCACGGGGCGCGATGGAGGGCCTGCCGCTGACGCTGCCTTTTCACCGGCTGCTGGGCGTCGACGGTTGCGGCGACGAGGTCGCCGATGGCGCGCGGATCGCGCTCGAACGGGACCGGGTGCTCGGCCTGGTCGGCGACCTGCTGCACGCGGCTGCCGCGCACCTGGCCGGTCCGCGTTAGGGCCGGCTCGGCCACTCCACGACGAAGGCGCAGCCCCGCCCGTCCAGGCCGTCGGTGATGCGCACGCGCCCGCCCAGCCGGGCTGCCGCGCGGCGCGCGATGGCCAGGCCCAGGCCGGTGCCGGCGGCCTCGGCGCCGGCCGCGCCGCGCCAGAAGCGGTCGAAGGCGGCCTCGCGCTCAGCCGGCGGGATGCCGGGGCCGTCGTCGGCGACGCGCAGCACCAGCGTGCGCGCGCCGGCCTCCAGCGTGACCGAGACATGGCCGCCCGCGGGCACATAGCGCAGCGCGTTGTCGACGAAGTTGAGCAGCACGGACTCGAAGGCCGCGCGGTCCAGTTGCACGGGCAGCGCGGGCGGCGCCTCCAGCGACAGCTCCAGCCCCTGCGCGAGGGCCTGCGGCGCGAGCTGGGCCAGGGCCTGCTCGACGAGGTCGGCCAGGTCCAGCGCCTCGGTGGCCGCGCCGCGGCCCTCGTCCAGCGTGGCCAGCGTCAGCAGCTGGCGGCTCAGGTGGGAGGCGCGGCGCAGCGCGGCGTCCAGCGACTCCGCGGCCTGGCGGCGTTCGGCCTCGCTGCCGGCATGGGCCAGCAGATGGGCCTGGGCGGCGACGACGGCCATCGGCGTGCGCAGTTCGTGGGCGGCGTCCTGCACGAAGGCGCGCTCGCGCTGCAGCTGGGCGCGCAGCCGCGCGAGCAGGTCGTCGAAGGCGGCGGCCACCGGCTTGAGCTCGTCGTGCTCGGGCGTGAGGCCGAGCGGGGACAGGTCTTGCGCGTCGCGCCGCGCCACGCGCTCGGCCAGCTGGTTCAGCGGCCTCATGCCGCGGCGCACGGCGATCCACAGCGGCAGCAGCACGAGGGGGAAGGCCAGCAGCAGCGAGCCGAGCAGCTCGCGGCCGAGCCAGGCCAGCACGGTGGCGTCGCCCAGGCGCGGCTCGGCCAGCCTCAGCCGCCAGGGGCCGGCGTGCGCGTCGGCCAGCCAGTGCGTGGCCGGGCCGGCGCGGGCGGCGCCGGGCGTCGCGAAGACGGTGCGGCCGGCGCCGTCGCGCAACTCGAACTCGACGTCGCCGGGAAGCAGGCCGCCGTCGCGGCGCATGTGGTTCAGTTCGACGGCGCGGACCTGCACGACGAGGCCAGCGACGTGGCGACGCCATCGGCCAGGGCCTGCACGCCGGGGTGCTCGGCCATCTCGCGCTTGAACTCGATGAAGTCCAGCGCCAGCAGGGCCGCGCCCACGGCGGCGAAGGCCAGCAGCAGCGCGCCCAGCACGCGGCGCAGCAGCGTGGGGCGCCACAGCGGTTGGAGCCAGCGCATCACGGCAGCAGCTGGTAGCCGATGCCGCGCACGGTGCGGATGCGTTCCGGCCCGATCTTCTTGCGCAGGTTGCTGACGTGCATCTCCAGCGTCGCGGCGTCGACGGGTTCGTCCAGCGGCGCCAGGCGCTGCGCGATGCGGCCCTTGGCGACGACGGCGCCGGGCTCGCGGGCCAGCTCGACGAGGAGCTGGAACTCGCGCCCGGTCAGCGCCAGCGGCTGGCCGGCCAGGCGGGCGGTGTGGCCGCGCGGTTCGATGACGAGCTCGCCCAGCGTCCAGGCCTCGTGCGCCTGGCGGGCGCTGCGGCGCACGACGGCGTGGATGCGCGAGACCAGTTCGGGAATCGCGAAGGGCTTGAGGACGAAATCGTCGGCGCCGCCGTCGAGGCCGGCGAGGCGGTTCTCCAGCGCGGTGCGGGCGGTGATGACGATGACGGGCGTGGTGGCGTCGGCGCGGCGCCAGCGGGCGAGCAGGTCAAAGCCGGAGGCGTCCGGCAGGCCGAGGTCGAGCAGCACGCAGTCGGCGGCCACATCGGCGAGCCGCGGCGGCGCGTCCTGGGCGCGACGCAGCCACTCGCAGCTGAGGCCCTGCTGGCGGAAGGCGGCCTGCAGGCTGCGGCCGAGGTCGAGGTCGTCTTCGATGAGCAGCAGGTGCATGGCCGGAGATTGTCTCCAGCCAAGCCCAAGCTCAACCAAAGATCACTTCACGATGAGCACCGGCAGATCGGTGTGGGTCAGCACCTTCTGCGTTTCGCTGCCGAGCAGCAGGGCCGCGACGCCGCGGCGGCCGTGCGAGGCCATGACGATGAGGTCGACCTCTTCGTTCTTGGCGTGGTCGATGATGGCTTCCCAGGCGTGCAGGGCCTCGACGGTGTGCGCGCGGCAGGCCAGGCCCTGGGCCGCGGCGGCGGCGCTGACGACCTCGACGCGCTTGGTGGCCACGCGCTGCTGGGCGTCGAGGAATTCCTGCGGCGGCACGGGCTGGATCTCGGAGACCGCGCTGTAGGGGAAGGGCTCCATGACGCTGAGCGTCAGCAGCTGGGCGCCATGCACCTTGGCGAGCTGGATGGCGGTGTCCACCGCATGGGCGGTGATGTCGGAGCCGTCGGTCGGGACGAGGATGCGCTTGAACATTCGGTCCTCCAGTCGTTGCTGAGGGCTCCAGTGTGCGCCCTTGCGCGGGCCGCGTGCTTGCGCTGAATCAACCGGTGGCGAGCGGCCGCGCGGGGTCGGCCGACCATTCGCTCCAGGAGCCGGGGTAGAGCAGCCCGTCGCCCAGGCCCGCATGGGCCATGGCCAGCAGGTTGTGGCAGGCCGTGACGCCCGAGCCGCACTGGTGGACGACTTCGGCCGCCGCGTGCGGCGCGAGCAGGGGCTGGAACTCGGCGCGCAGCCGGGCCGCGGGCTTGAAGCGACCGTCGGCGTCGAGGTTGTCCTTGAACAGCCGGTTGCGGGCGCCGGGGATGTGGCCGGCGGCCTGGTCCAGCGGCTCGACCTCGCCGCGGAAGCGCTCGGGCGCGCGGGCATCGATGAGGCGCACGCGGCCGAGCCGCTTCTGCAGCGTGGCCGCGTCGATCTGGCCGACGAGGGAGGTGCCGGCCTGCCAGTCGGTCGGCGTCGCGGTGGGCGCGGCGGTGCTGAGCTCGCCGTCCCAGGCGCCGTCGAGCACGGCGACCTCGGCGTGGCCCAGCCAGCGCAGCATCCACCAGGCGCGTGCGGCATAGGGGCCGCCCTGGCGGTCGTAGGCGACGACCTGGCGGCCGGCGCGCAGGCCGAGCTGGCGCAGCCGCGCGGCGAAGGCCTCGCGCGCGGGCAGCGGGTGGCGGCCGCGGAAGGCGCCGTCGGGGCCGGTCCTGGCGCCGGCGAGGTCGCGGTCCAGGTGCAGGTAGAAGGCACCGGGGATGTGGCCGGCGGCATGGGCGCGTTCGCCGGCATCGGTGTCGGCGAGGTCGAAGCCGCAGTCGAGGATGAGGGCATCGGGCAGGGCGCGCAGCTCTGTCGCGGAAATCAGGGTCGTGAACGGCATGTCAAAGTTTCCCAGTGTGGTGACTTACCCAGCGACTGCCGCGGAACCGGCTTTGCCGGGCCGCTGGCAGTGCCCCCTTGAGGGGGCGCGCGAAGCGCGTAGGGGGTGGGCCAGTCCGGTCATGACTCGGTCGGGTTGAACTGGCTGTCCTTGGCCGGTGGCGCGACCCTGGAGCGCAGCAGCGTGGCGGCCAGGCCGGCACCGATGATGATGAGCATGCCGACGGTGGCCTGCCAGGTCAGCGGGTCCTTGAACAGCAGCATGCCGTAGGCGAAGGAGAACACGATGCCCAGGTATTGCAGGCAGGCGTTCACCAGCGGCTTGCCGATGGAATAGGCCCGCGTCAGGCAGACCTGGGCGGTGGTGGCCAGCACGCCGACGGCCAGCAGCAGAGCGGCACCCCAGGGCGTGTGGGGCTGCAGGCCGCCCTGGGTCGCGCCGGTGATGGCGGCGCCCGCCACGCAGCTGCCGACCGAGAAATAAAAGACCACGCGCAGCTCGGGCTCGCCGGCCCGCCCCAGCGCCGAGACCTGCAGATAGGCCATCGCGGCGATCATGCCCGACAGCAGGCCGGCCAGGCCGTACCAGAGCTGCTGCTGGTCCAGCGTGGGCCGCAGGATCAGCGCGACGCCGGCGAAGCCGAGCAGCACGGCCGCCATCAGCCGCCAGTCCAGCCGCTGCGCGCCCATCAGCACGGCGCCGCCGAGCAGGAACAGGCCCATCCAGACCGAGGACATGTAGTTCAGCGTCATGGCCGTGGCCAGCGGCAGCTTGCCGATGGCATAGAACCACAGGCACAGCGACGTGACGCCGGAGATGCTGCGCCACAGGTGCATGCCGGGCAGCCGGGTCTTGAGGCCGACGCCGTGGCGGTGCGACAGCAGGGCCATCATCACGGCGCCGACGAGGCCGCGGTACATGACGATCTCGCTGGCCGCGTAGAACTCGCTGGCCAGCTTGACGCAGACGCCCATGGTGGCGAACAGGAAGGTCGCCAGCACCATGAGCGCGGGGGCCGGCATCAGACGCTGGCGCCCAGGTCCTCGCCCATCTGCTCGCGGAACCATTCATGGAAGTGCTGCATGCCGTCTTCCATCGGGCTTTGATAGGGGCCGACCTCGTTGTCGCCGCGCTGCAGCAGCGCCCGGCGGCCAGCGTCCATGCGCTCGCCGATCTCGTCGTCCTCGATGCAGGTCTCCATATAGGCGGCCTGGTGGGCCTCGACGAAGTCGCGCTCGAAGGCGGCGATTTCCTCGGGGTAGTAGAACTCGACGAGGTTGACGGTCTTCTGCGGCGACACCGGGTGCAGCGTCGACACGACCAGCACATGCGGGTACCACTCGACCATGATGTGCGGGTAGTAGGTCAGCCAGATCGCGCCGGCTTGCGGAGGAAGGCCGGCGCGGTACTTCAGCAACTGGTCGTGCCAGCGCTGGTAGACGGGCGAGCCGGGGCGCTCCAGCTCCTGGTGCACGCCGACGGTCTGCACCGAGTGGTGCCTGCCGAACTCCCAGGCCAGGTCGTCGCAGGTGACGAAGCCGCTGAGGCCGGGGTGGAAGGGGCCGACATGGTAGTCCTCGAGGTAGACCTCGATGAAGGTCTTCCAGTTGTAGTTGCACTCGTGGACCTGGACCTTGTCGAGCACGAAGCCGCTGAAGTCCAGTTGCGCGCGCGGGCCCAGCCTGGCCAGCTCGGCGGCGACGTCGTGGCCGTTGTCCTCGAACAGCAGGCCGTTCCATTCCTGCAGCTTGTAGCGGTTCAGGTTCAGGCAGGGGTCGTGGTCGAAATGCGGTGCGCCGATCAGCTGGCCCTGGTGGGAATAGGTCCAGCGGTGCAGCGGGCAGACGATGTTGGTCCGGGTGTTGCCGCGCCCGCGCAGCATGACCGCCTGGCGGTGGCGGCAGACGTTGGAAATCAGCTCCAGCCCCGAGGCCGACCTGACGAGGGCGCGGCCTTCGCCCTCCTGGGGCAGCGCATAGTGGTCGCCGATTTCGGGGACGGCCAGTGCATGGCCGACATAGCGGGGCCCTCGCTGGAAGATGCTGGCCTGCTCGCGCTGGAACAGATCGGGGTCGAAGTAGGCGCTCACCGGGAGCTGGGTCTGGCCGCGTTCAAGCGCCGAGACGGAGAGGCTCAGGTCGGACATGATCCAGTGGGGTCTTTCAGGCGAGTAGAGGTGCTGCGTCCCTCCGGCGCATCTCGGGAATGCCGAGTCGGCCAGGTTGCTAGGTGGTGTGGGGCCGGATCGCGCCTGCGCGCGTCCGGACATTTGCGCGCCTGCGCGCGTCCAAGGGGAAAGGGTCGGGATTCTACCCAGGCCGTCGGCCCGCGGCCACAGGAGAGGTTTTGTTGCACAGGGAAGTCAAAACCCGCTGACTACAATCGCCATTTCGCGTTTTGAAATGACCAAGTCTCCCTCCCGCTCCAAGGCCGCCGCATCGGACGGCGGCGAACCCAGCTACGAGCAGGCGCTCGACGAGCTGGAGCGCCTGGTGGCGGCGATGGAGGGGCAGCAACTCCCTCTGGACCAGCTCCTGCACAGCTACAAGCGCGGGGCCGAGCTGCTGGCTCTGTGCCGCGGCCGGCTGCGGGCGGTGGAGCAGCAGGTCAAGCTGCTGGACGATGGCGAACTGAAGGCCTGGGAGGGCTCCTGATCGATGGATGCAAAGGACTTTGACCACTGGGTGGCGACGTCCCTGACCGCTTTCGAGGCGGTGCTGGACGGCCTGGTGCCGGGCGACGCGCCGGCCGGCCTCGGCGAGGCGATGCGCTACGCGGTGCTGGGCGGCGGCAAGCGGCTGCGGCCGCTGCTGGTGCTGGCCAGCTGCGCGACCGTCGGCGGCAATGCCTTCGCCGCGATGCGTGCGGCCTGCGCCGTCGAGCTCATACACGCCTATTCGCTGGTGCACGACGACATGCCCTGCATGGACGACGACGTGCTGCGCCGCGGCAAGCCGACGACCCATGTCGCCTTCGGCGAGGCCCAGGCCATGCTGGCGGGCGATGCCATGCAGGCCCTGGCCTTCGACGTGCTGACGCCCGACGAAGGCATCGCGCCCGCGCTGCAGGCGCGGCTGTGCGCGCTGCTGGCCCGCTCGGCCGGCCACGACGGTATGGCCGGCGGCCAGGCCATCGATCTGGCCAGCGTCGGCAAGCCGCTGGACGAGTGCACGCTGCGCGACATGCACCGCCGCAAGACCGGCGTGCTGCTGCAGGCCAGCGTGATGATGGGCGCGGCCTGCGGGCCGGCGTCGGCGCAGGCGACGAAGTCGCTGTCCGACTACGGCGCGGCGCTGGGCCTGGCCTTCCAGGTCGTCGACGACATCCTCGACGTGACCCAGGACTCGGCCGTGCTCGGCAAGACCGCCGGCAAGGATCAGGACGCCAACAAGCCCACCTATGTCAGCGTGCTCGGCCTGGACGCCGCGCGGGCGCTGGCCCAGCAGCTGCGCGCCGAGGCCCGGGCGGCCCTGGCCGCCAGCGGCCTGGCCGACACCAGCCACCTGGGCCTGCTGGCCGATTCCGTCGTCGAGCGCGACAACTGAAAGGTTTAGCCATGGACTACACGCTGCTCAAGGGCATCGACAGCCCGGCCGACCTGCGCCGCCTGCCGCGCACCGAGCTGCGCAAGCTCGCCGACGAGCTGCGCGCCTATGTGCTGGAGAGCGTCTCCAAGACCGGCGGCCACCTGGGCTCCAACCTCGGCACCGTCGAGCTGACGGTGGCCCTGCACTATGTCTTCAACACGCCGGAGGACCGGCTCGTGTGGGACGTGGGCCACCAGACCTACCCGCACAAGGTGCTGACCGGCCGCCGGGACCGCATGGGCGGGCTGCGCCAGATCGGCGGCATCAGCGGCTTCCCGCGCCGTGACGAGAGCGAGTACGACACCTTCGGCACCGGCCACTCGTCCACCAGCATCTCGGCCGCCCACGGCATGGCCATGGCGGCCAAGCTCAAGGGCGAGAACCGCAAGGCCGTGGCCATCATCGGCGACGGCTCGATGACGGCCGGCATGGCCTTCGAGGCGCTGAACAATGCCGGCGTCGCCCACGGCGGCCTGCTCGGCGACGTGCTCGTCATCCTGAACGACAACGACATGTCGATCAGCCCGCCGGTCGGCGCGCTGAACAAATACCTGGCGCGGCTGATGAGCGGCAGCATCTACAGCGCCGCGCGCGAGGGCGCCAAGAGCGTGCTGAAGAACACGCCGTTGTACGAGTTCGCGCGCAAGTTCGAGGAGCACACCAAGGGCATGGTCGTGCCGGGCACGATCTTCGAGGAGTTCGGCTTCAACTACGTCGGCCCCATCGACGGCCACGACCTCGACGCGCTGATCCCGACGCTGGAGAACCTGCGCGACAAGAAGGGCCCGCAGTTCCTGCACATCGTCACCAAGAAGGGCGCCGGCTACAAGCTGGCCGAGGCCGACCCGGTCAAGTACCACGCGGCCTCGGGCAAGTTCGACCCGGCCGTCGGCTTCGTCAAGCCCGCCACGCCGCCGAAGACGACGTTCACCCAGGTGTTCGGCGACTGGCTGTGCGACATGGCCGAGCAGGACCAGCGCTTGGTCGGCATCACGCCGGCCATGCGCGAGGGCTCGGGCATGGTCGAGTTCCACAAGCGCTTCCCGCAGCGCTACCACGACGTCGGCATCGCCGAGCAGCACTCGGTCACCTTCGCCGCCGGCCTGGCCTGCGAAGGCATCAAGCCCGTCGTCGCGATCTACTCGACCTTTTTGCAGCGCGCCTACGACCAGATGGTCCACGACGTGGCCATCCAGAACCTGCCGGTGCTGTTCGCGCTGGACCGCGCCGGCCTCGTCGGTGCCGACGGCGCGACGCATGCCGGCAACTACGACATCGCCTACACGCGCTGCATCCCCAACATGGCCGTGCTGACGCCGGCCGACGAGGACGAATGCCGCCAGGCGCTGTACACCGGCTTCCTGCACGACGGCCCGGTCACGGTGCGCTACCCGCGCGGCGCCGGCGCCGGTGTCGTGCCGGTCAAGGCGATGACCGCCCAGGCCTGGGGCAGGGGCGAGATCCGCCGCAAGGGCCAGCGGATTGCGGTGCTGGCCTTCGGAACGCTGCTCTACCCGGCGCTGGAAGCGGCCGAGCGCCTGGACGCGACGGTCGCCAATATGCGCTTCGTGAAGCCGCTGGACACCGAGCTGGTGGCCGAGCTGGCGCGCACGCACGACGCCCTCGTCACTCTCGAGGACGGCTGCATCATGGGCGGCGCCGGCAGCGCCGTGACCGAGGCCCTGAACGCGGCCGGCATCCATGTGCCGGTGCTGCAGCTGGGCCTGCCCGACGAGTTCGTCGAGCACGGCGACCCGGCCAAGCTGATGAGCCTGTGCGGCCTGGACGCGGCCGGCATCGAGGCCAGCATCGTCAAGCGCTTCGGCGCGAAGCCGCAGGTGGTGCGCTCGAGCGCAGCCGGCTGAGCAGCTCGCCCACCAGCGGCTGCGCCGGCCGGTGCAGCGGGATCAGCGCGCTGACGCGATAGGGAATGGACACGGCCAGCGGCCGCACGACCAGGCCGGCGCCCGCGCAGGCCGCCGCCGTCAGCGGGTTCACGATGGCCAGGCCCAGGCCCACCCTCACCATTTCGCAGACGGCCACGGCGCTGTGCGTCTGCACGCGCAGGCGCCGCGTGACGTTCGCGGCCGCGAAACGCGCGTCGATCTCGCGCCGGTAGGGGTCGTCCTCGGCCAGGCTGATGAAGTCGCGGCCCTCGAAGTCGGCCAGGGCCAGGCGCTGGCGGGAGGCGAGCGCATGGCCGGCCGGCAGCACGGCGACCTCGTCGGCTTCCAGCAGCGGCTCGACGCGCAGGCCCGGCAGCGGCACCGCCTGCTCGGCCAGGCCGAGGTCGAAGCGCTGCTCGCCCATCCAGGCGTCCAGCAGCGGCGGCTCGGCCGGCGTGATGGAGACGCGGGCCTCGGGCCGCTCGGCCAGCAACGCCGCCAGCGCGCCGGGCAGCAGCGCATGGCTCAGCGCCGGCAGGCTCAGCACGCTGAGCTCGGTGTCCTCGGCCCGCCCCAGCGCCTGGGCGCGCTCGACGACGCGGGCCAGGCCCTGGAAGCTGCGTTCCACCGCGTCGAACAGCGCCCGTGCCCGCGCCGTGGCCTTGAGCCGGCCGCGTTCGCGCTCGAAGAGGGCATAGCCCAGCAACTGCTCCAGCCGCGCGAGGTCGCGCGACAGCGTGGGCTGGGAGGTGTGCAGCAGCGCGGCCGCGGCGGTGACGCTGCCGGCCGTCATGACGGCACGGAAGACCTCGATGTGGCGGTGCTGGATATCCATATCAGGATTGGATTGTCTGCCGACAAATTGCAATTTGATTGAATGGCCCGCGAAGCGCATGCTGCGCGCCATGACCAAGCCCCTGCCTGCCGCCCTGAACCCCGCCCGCCTCACCGCCCTGGCCGCCGAGCACGGCACGCCGCTGTGGGTCTACGACGCCGCGACCCTCCGCGAGCGCGCCGTGTCGCTGAAGCGCTTCGACGTCGTGCGCTTCGCGCAGAAGGCTTGCTCCAACGTCCACGTCCTGAAGCTGCTGCGGGCCGAAGGCGTCAAGGTCGACTCGGTGTCGCGCGGCGAGATCCTGCGAGCCATCGCCGCGGGCTATCGACCGGGCGGCGACGAGATCGTCTTCACGGCCGACCTGCTCGACCATGCGACGCTGGCCACCGTCGTCGAGCACCGCGTCCCGGTCAACGCCGGCTCCATCGACATGCTGCACCAGCTCGGCGCAGCGTCCCCCGGCCATGCGGTCTGGCTGCGCATCAACCCCGGCTTCGGCCACGGCCACAGCCAGAAGACCAACACCGGCGGCGAGCACAGCAAGCACGGCATCTGGCATGCCGACCTCGGTGCCGCGCTGGCGGCCATCCGCGAGCATGGGCTGAAGCTCGTCGGCCTGCACATGCACATCGGTTCGGGCGTGGACTACGGCCATCTGGCCCAGGTCGGCCAGGCCATGGTGGGCTTCGTGAAGCAGGCCATCGAGGCCGGCCACGACCTGCATGCGATCTCGGCCGGCGGCGGCCTGTCGATTCCCTACCGCCGCGTCGACGACCGCGTCGACGTGGACCACTACTTCAGCCTCTGGGACACCGCGCGCCGCGAGGCCGAGGGCCTGGTGGGCCACGCGGTCACGCTGGAGATCGAGCCCGGCCGCTACCTCGTCGCCGAAAGCGCCGTGCTGCTGGCCGAGGTGAGGGCGGTGAAGAGCGCGGGCGCCAAGCGCTTCGTGCTGGTGGATGCCGGTTTCAACGAGCTGATGCGCCCGGCCATGTACGGCAGCTTCCACGCGATGACGCTGCTGCCGCGCGACGGCACACAGCGCCCGCTGCGCGACTGCGTCGTGGCCGGCCCGCTGTGCGAGTCGGGCGACGTGTTCACGCAGGCGGCCGGCGGCGAGGTGCTGACGCGCGAGCTGCCCGAGGCCGAGGTCGGCGACCTGCTCGTCATCCACGATGCCGGTGCCTATGGCGCCTCCATGTCCAGCAACTACAACAGCCGGCCGCTGGCGGCCGAGGTGCTGGTGGACGGCGACGCCAGCCGGCTGATCCGCCGCCGCCAGACCGTCGAGGACCTGCTGGCGCTCGAACTCTGAGCACTTCCATCGCCTGGGACCGTTAGCCCTGAGTCCGGAGATCATCCGGGCATGAAGCTCGTTCCCATTCAACAGGTTGGCGGCCTCATCAAGGCGGGTGCGCCGCTGCCTTTCGGGGTGAGGGATGCCGAGGGCAAGCTGCTGCTCGCCAAGGGGCAGACGGTGCCGGGCGAGCAGATGCGCGAGGCGCTGCTGAGCCGCGGCGTCTTCGTCGACATGGACGAAGTGCGCGAGGCCTCCGCCCGCGGCGCGGACGGCAGCAGCGGCGGCGAGGACTTCTTCGCACGCTGGGAGGCGCTGCAGACGCGCCTGTCCACGCTGCTGCGGGCGCCGCAGGAGCCGCTCTTCCTGCCGCGCGTGAAGGAATGCGCCGCGCAGTTGATCGGCTGGGTGGGGCGCTTCACGGACCAGATGATCTTCGTCGTCGTCCAGCACGACCACAGCCGCCACGAGGTCTACGGCCTGGCCCATCTGCTGCACACGGCCGCCGTCGGCGCCGTGCTGTCGCGGCGCCTGGGCTGGGCGCCGGAGCGGCAGAAGAGCCTCGTCGGCGCGGCGCTGACGATGAACCTGTCCATCATCGACCTGCAGGGCCGCCTGGCCTCGCGCGGCGGCAGGCTGCTGCCGCCGCAGCGCGTGGCCATCAACCGGCACCCGGACGAGGCCGTGGCCTGGCTGCGCAACGCCGGGCTCGACGACGCCGAATGGCTGTCCGCCGTGGCCCAGCACCACGAGCAGTCGGGCGGTGGCGGCTATCCGCAGGGCCTGTCGGAACCCTGCGAGGCGGCCCAGCTGCTGCGCGTGGCCGACATCTTCCTGGCCAAGCTCGCCAGCCGCGGCGGCCGTGCCGGGCTGCCGGCGCCGCAGGCGGCCAAGGCGCTCTACACGGGCAGCAACGGCCACCCCTTCGCGGCTCTGCTGGTCAAGGAGTTCGGCATGTTCCCGCCCGGCACGTTGGTCAAGCTGGCCAGCGGCGAGACGGCCGTCGCCGTGCGGCGCGGCGCCACGGGCAGCACGCCCCTGGTCAGCGCCGTCATGAACCGCCACGGCGACCCGCTGGGGGCGCCGGTGCGGCGGGACAGCGCCCAGGCCGAGCACGCGATCACCGGCCTGGCCAGCGCGCAGTCGCTGCGCGTCAAGCTCAGCCCCCGCCAGCTCTACGACCGCCGCTACGAAGCCTGACGTTAGCCCCGCCCTCGCATCGCTGAACGCGAGCAAGTCCGGTCGGTCTTGCAGACCGCGCTGCGGCAGTGCCGCAGCCCTTCGGCAGGCACATCGCGCCCGCTGGGCGCAATGTGTCCGGCCTCAGCCCCCGTGGGGACGGCGATGCTTGCGGCATTGAGCCGCAAGCACATCGCCAGCGCGGGCCGGCTAGGGAGCGGCCCGTCGCTCGGCCCGTGAGTTCATGCACCGCGCGCCGCGAACGCGGAATTGACTCGGGCCGCGATAGGCAGGCTCAATGATGATGATTTGATTAACGTTTTCAACCGAAACACTGTTTTCGATATAGTTCTGTCTATCCCATCAACCGCCCCTTCCGGAGCCTTTCGAATGTCCCTGATCAACACCCAAGTCCAGCCCTTCAAGACCGAAGCCTTCCACAACGGCAAGTTCGTGACCCTCACCGAGGAGTCGCTGAAGGGCAAGTGGTCCGTGCTGATCTTCATGCCGGCCGCCTTCACCTTCAACTGCCCGACCGAAGTCGAGGACGCGGCCGACCACTACGCCGAGTTCCAGAAGCTGGAGACCGAGGTCTACATCGTCACGACCGACACCCACTTCTCGCACAAGGTCTGGCACGAGACCTCGCCGGCCGTCGGCAAGGCCAGGTTCCCCCTGGTCGGCGACCCGACCCACACGCTGACCAATGCCTTCGGCGTGCACATCCCCGAAGAGGGCCTGGCCCTGCGCGGCACCTTCGTCATCAACCCCGAAGGCGTCATCAAGACGGCCGAGGTCCACTCCAACGAGATCGCCCGTGACGTCAAGGAAACGCTGCGCAAGCTGAAGGCCGCCCAGTACACCGCCAAGAACCCTGGCCAGGTCTGCCCGGCCAAATGGAACGAAGGCGCCAAGACGATTGCTCCGAGCCTCGACCTCGTCGGCAAGATCTAAGTGCGATTCGCAAGGAGCCCGGGAGGGCTCCTTCCCTCCGCAGAGCTCATCAGGCTCTGCTGAAAGGGCCTCCAACACGGGGACCCTTTCAGCAGTGGCCCGCCCCGCCACGCCACCCTGAAAGGAAGTCACCATGTTGGACGCCGCCCTCAAGACCCAGCTCCAGGCCTATCTGGAGCGCGTCACGCTCCCCTTCGACATCGTCGCGACGCTGGACGGCACGCCGGCCGCCGCCGAGATGCGCGAACTGCTCGGTGAGATCGCCGAGATGAGCGACAAGATCACGCTGCGGACGGACGGCGACGATGCGCGCAAGCCCAGCTTCCTGCTGCGCCGCGCCGGCAGCGCGCAGAGCTTGCGCTTTGCCACCATCCCGCTTGGCCACGAGTTCACGTCCCTCGTGCTCGCGCTGCTGTGGACCGGCGGCCACCCGCCCAAGGTCGAGGCGGCGACGATCGACGCGGTCAAGGCGCTGGACGCCGACCTCGACTTCGAGGTCTATATGAGCCTGAGCTGTCACAACTGCCCGGACGTGGTCCAGGCGCTGTCGCTGATGGCCGTGCTGAACCCGCGCATCAAGACCACCGTCATCGACGGCGGCCTGTTCCAGCGCGAGGTCGAGGGCCGCGAGATCATGGCCGTGCCGGCCGTGTGGCTGAACGGCCAGCCCTTCGCCTCGGGCCGCATGTCGCTGGAGGAGATCGTCGCCAAGCTCGACTCCGGCGCCGCGGCGCGTGACGCGCAGAAGCTCGACGCCGAGGCGCCCTACGACGTGCTCATCATCGGCGGCGGCCCGGCCGGCGCGGCAGCGGCCGTGTACGCGGCGCGCAAGGGCATCCGCACCGGCGTCGCGGCCGAGCGCTTCGGCGGCCAGGTCAACGACACGCTGGGCATCGAGAACTACATCTCCGTCTCGGCCACCGACGGCCCCCGGTTCGCCGCCGCGCTGGAGGGCCATGTGAAGGACTACGAGGTCGACATCCACAACCTGCAGCGCGCCGAGAAGCTGACGCCCGCGGCCGAGCCCGGCGGCCTCGTCGAGGTGCGGCTGGCCAGCGGCGCGACGCTGAAGGGCAAGACGGTCATCCTCTCCACCGGCGCGCGCTGGCGCAATGTCGGCGTGCCCGGCGAGGCCGAGTACAGGAACAAGGGTGTGGCCTACTGCCCGCACTGCGACGGCCCGCTGTTCAAGGGCAGGCCGGTCGCCGTCATCGGCGGCGGCAACTCCGGCGTCGAGGCGGCCATCGACCTGGCCGGCATCGTCAAGCACGTGACGCTGCTGGAGTTCGCGGCCGAGCTGCGCGCCGACGCGGTGCTCGTCAACAAGCTCAGGAGCCTGCCCAACGTCAGCGTCGTGACGAACGCGCAGACGACCGAGTTCACGGGTACGAAGGGCAAGCTCGACGGCCTGAACTACACCGACCGCGTCAGCGGCGAGGCCAGGCGCGTCGACGTGGACGGCTGCTTCGTGCAGATCGGCCTCGTGCCCAACACCGAATGGCTGCGCGGCAGCGTCGAGCTCAGCAGGCACGGCGAGATCATCGTGGACGCCAAGGGCGCGACCTCGCTGCCCGGCGTGTTCGCCGCGGGCGACGTGACGACCGTGCCTTTCAAGCAGATCGTCATCGCCGCCGGCGACGGCGCGAAGGCGGCGCTAGGCGCCTTCGACTATCTCGTTCGCCACTGAACAACGCAGCATGCGCCGGGTCTGCCACAGGCCCTCGGCGCTGTAGACCGCCAGCGCGCCCCAGATGAAGCCGAAGGCGACGAGGCGGTTCGCGTCCATGGGCTCGTGGAACAGGAAGACGCCGAGCAGGAACTGCAGCGACGGCGATGCGTACTGCACGATGCCCAGCGTCGCGAGCGGGATGCGCCGCGCGCCGGCCGCGAACAGCAGCAGCGCGCCGGCCGTCACCGGCCCGGTGCCGATCAGCCAGGCCCAGTCCACGGCGGTCTGCCCGGCCAGGTCACCGGCCTGCCACCACCAGGCCAGGCCCGCAAGGGCCAGCGGCGCGAGGATCAGCGTCTCCAGCGCCAGGCCCTCCAGCGCTCCCAGGGCCGCGGTCTTGCGCATCAGGCCGTAGAGGCCGAAGCTCAGCGCCAGCACCAGGGCCACCCAGGGGAGGGTGCCGGCCGCCACGGTCAGCCACAGCACGCCGAAGGCCGCCAGGCCCACGGCCAGCCACTGCACCGGCCGCGGCCTCTCGTGCAGCACCGCGAAGCCCAGCGCCACGTTGACCAGCGGGTTGATGAAATAGCCCAGGCTCGCGTTGATGACCTGGCCGTGGCCGACGGCCCAGACATAGGTCAGCCAGTTCACGGCGATCAGCGCGGCCGACAGCGCGAAGCGCCGCCAGGTTGCCAGGCTCACGCCCTTCAGCCAGGCCAGCCGCCCCGTCGCGAGCATGACGATGGCAACGAAGGCCAGCGACCACAGCGTGCGGTGGGCCACGACCTGCAGCGCCGGCACGGCCGCGATCTGGCGGAAGTACAGCGGGAACAGCCCCCAGCTCAGATAGGCGCCCAGCGCGTAGACGATGCCTCGATTCATCGGCGGCATTGTCGGCGGGCCTCCTACGCCTGACGGAAGCCAGGGCTTTCGGCACTGGAAGCCGGCCGGGGCAGCGCCGATGATGCCGCGCATGGCCCGCATCGAGTTCACGCCGCAGCTGCGCCGCTTCGTCGACACGCCCGTCGTCGACACCGCGGCGGCCACGCTGCGCGCGGGCCTGGACGCGGCGTTCGCGACCAACGAGCGGCTGCGCGGCTACATCCTCGACGACCAGGGCCATCTGCGCCACAACGTCGTCGTCTTCATCGACGGCCGCCGCGCCCGCGACCTGCGGGGCTTGAGCGACCCCCTCGGCCCGGACAGCCGGGTCCACGTCCTGCAAGCCCTTTCTGGAGGTTGAGATGGCACAAGACCGCGCCTGGGCCGCGACCCGCAAGGGCCTGTTCGAGCTGCGCCGCCGCGCGAACGGCTGGCAGATCGAGAACCCCAGCTTCCTGGCCGACCCGGTCAGCATGCTGCTGCCGCCGGACGCCTCGGGCCGCATGCTGGCCGCGCTCAACCTCGGCCATTTCGGCACCAAGCTGCAGGCGTCCGACGACGCCGGCAAGAGCTGGCGCGAGGTCGCCGTGCCGGCCTATCCGCCCCAGCCCGAGGGCGCCGAAGGGCCGGCGTGGAAGCTGCTGCAGATCTGGTCGCTGGAACGTGCCGGCGACACGGTCTGGGCCGGCACCATCCCCGGCGGCCTGTTCGCCAGCCGCGACGGGGCGCAGAGCTGGCAGATCAACGAGGCGCTGTGGAACGAGCCCAGGCGCCTGGGCTGGTTCGGCGGCGGCAACGACGCGCCGGCCCTGCATTCCATCTGCCCCGACCCGCGCAACCCCGGCGAGCTGCTGCTGGGCATCTCCTGCGGCGGCGCCTGGCGCACGACCGACGGCGGCCGGACCTGGGGCCTGCGCGCCAGGGGCATGCGCGCCGACTTCATGCCGCCCGAGCAGGCCGGCGACGAGAACGTGCAGGACCCGCATCTGATCGCCCGCTGCCGCGACGTGCCCGACGTGCTCTGGTGCCAGCACCACTGCGGCATCTTCCGCAGCAGCGACAACGGCGCGAACTGGACCGAGCTGAAGGCCAGCCCGTCGAGCTTCGGCTTCGCCGTCGCGGCGCATCCGCACGCCCCCGGCACGGCCTGGTTCGTGCCGGCCGTCAAGGACGAGCGCCGCGTGCCGGTGGACGGCGCGCTCTGCGTGACGCGCACCCGCGACGGCGGCCGCAGCTTCGAGGCGCTGCGCGCCGGCCTGCCGCAGCAGCACTGCTACGACCTGGTCTTCCGCCACGGTCTCGCGGTGGACGACGCCGGCGAGCAGCTGATGATGGGCTCGACCACCGGCGGCCTGTGGGCCAGCGCCGATGCGGGCGACAGCTGGCAGACCGTGTCGGCCCATCTGCCGCCGGTCTACGCGGTCAAGTTCGGCTGACCCCTTTCTTCCGGGGCGGGCTGATCCTTTCCCAGGCCGCGTCCGGCGGCGCCTGCAGCGTCAGTTCGGACCCCAGCAGCGGATGCCGCAGCCGCAGCGTCTGCGCATGCAGCCACAGCCGCTGCAGGCCGAGATGGGCCGCCACGGCGCGGTTCAGCGGCCCCTTGCCATGCGTCGCGTCGCCGAGGATGGGGTGGGCGAGGTGCTTCAGATGGCGGCGGATCTGGTGGCGGCGGCCCTGCAGCGGCTCGGCCTCCAGCAGCGCGACCCGCGTCGTCGCGAAGCGCGGGTCGCTGGCCAGCGGCCACTCCAGGCGCGCGAGCACGCGCCAGCGCGTCTGCGCCTCCAGCAGCGGCTGCCCGGCGGAGGGCCGTTCGGGGTCGCGGGCGAGCGGGTGGTCGATGAGGCCGGCGTCCTCGCGCGGCCAGCCGCGCACCAGGGCCAGATAGCGCTTGTCCATCCGGCCCTGCTCGAACATCGCGCCCAGCAGCGACGCGACCTCGGGCGACAGCGCGAACAGCAGCACGCCCGAGGTGCCGCGGTCCAGCCGGTGCACGGGCCAGACGGGCCTGCCGAGCTGGTCGCGCAGCCGCTGCAGCGCGGCCTCGTCCTCGCCGGCCGCGAGCTGGGTGCGGTGGACGAGCAGTCCGGGCGGCTTGTCGATGGCGACGAGGTGTTCGTCGAGGTGCAGGACGGCCAGCGTCAAGACAGATCGCCGTCCACGTAGAACCACGCGCCGTTCTCGCGCACGAAGCGGCTGACCTCGTGCAGGCGGTGCGCGCGGCCGCCGAGCCTGCTGCGGGCGACGAACTCCACCGTGCCGTGATCGGCGTCATGCATGGTGCTGCGCTTCACGTCCAGGCCCAGCCATTTCAGGCCGGGCTCGGGCGGGTCCAGCTCGCCAGGGCGCCTGCTGGCATGCCAAGTGGCGAGCAGGTAGGGCCGCAGGTCGAGCACGAAGGCGCTGTAGCGCGAGCGCATCAGGGCTTCGGGCGTCGGCGCCATCAGCGCCTGGCGGCCGGCATGCGCGGCATGCAGCGCGCCGCAGCAGCCGGCATAGGTCGCGGGTCGGCCGCAGGGGCAGGGCGAGGCGGCGGGCATGGGCATGGACGTCACTGTAAGCCGCGCCCGCAGCCGCATCGGTCTGATCCGGCTCAGCGTGGCAAGGCTCGACCAAAGGGGGCGGCGCTTCAGAGGGCCAGCTCCCAGGTCTCGCTGACGACGTCCTGGCCGAAGTTGTGCGCGGCTTCGCTGTGCTTGAGCCGATAGCCCTCCGCGGCATAGATCGCGCGTGCCGCCGTCAGCGCGCTCTGCGTCCACAGCACCACGCGCCGGTAGCCAGCGCCGCGGGCGAAGCCGCTGCACTGGTGCACGAGGCGCTTGCCCAGGCCCAGGCCGCGGGCGTGCGGCTCCAGCAGCAGCAGGCGCAACTGGGCGACGCCCGGACGCGGCCGGCCGGTGCGGTCGCTGCGAGCCTGCACGAGCATGACGGCGCCCAGGCGTTCCGCGCCGCGCATGGCGATCCAGCAGGCCTCGCGCGCCGGATCGAAACGGTCGACGAAGTCGGCGCAGATGCGCGCGACCAGGGCCTCGAAGCGGGCGTCCAGGCCGTACTCGGCGGCATAGATCGCGCCGTGGCGTTCGACCAGCCAGCCCAGATCGCCCGGCAGGGGCGGGCGCAGCTCGATGGCGGCGGCCTCGGGCTCCAGCACGGCCTGGATGCGCGACATCGCGCCCAGCAGCGCCTGGCGCTGCGGCGTGGACAGCGGCGCGAGCAGCGCCTCGGTCTCGGCCTGGCTGCCGCGGTCCAGCGGCGCGAAGGCGCGCCTGCCGGCGGCACTGAGCCTGAGCAGCCGCTGCCGGCCATCGCTCGGGTGGGCCTGCTCGGCCAGCAGGCCGCGGGCCTTCAGGCCGCGCAGCAGGCGGCTCAGGTAGCCGGCGTCGAGCTGCAGGCCCTTGCTCAGCGCCGCGGCGCTGACGGGCGCGTGATGGCTCAGTTCCCACAGCACGCGGGCCTGCGGCAGCGTGAACCCGCTGCCGGACAGCGTGGGGGCGAGCATGCCGATGCGGCGGGTGTAGAAGCGGTTGAAGGCGCGGACGTCGAGCGCCTGGGCAGCGGTGTTCATCGCCTCATCATCGGCATGATGGTTGCCTTTGGCAACCAAGTGATGAGGCGCTACGCTTTGGCCTTCGACTCGGGAGCATGGCTTGGGCATCGTGGTCTATTGGCTGGAAGGCGAGGGTGACGCGCTCATGCCGGCCTGCCGGTCCTTTGGCGGCGCCGAGCTCGTGCAGGCGCTGGCCTGGGCCGAAGACCGGCGCCGGCAGGGGCATGCCCACGTGAGCATCTCGACGGAGCTGGCCGACCACGTCGGCCGGGCCGGCGTCGCGTCGGTGGAAGGCGGCAGGACGCCGGACGCCGGACGGCGAGGCCTACGAGTGGTCCAAGGCCGGGCGGGCCGGCAAGTTGCGCCGGAGGCAGCCTCCCTAAAATGCGCAGATGAATTCCGTGCAAGACGCCAGCGACGCGGCTCAGAACAGTCCCCTCCTCAAGAACCTCAACGCCGAGCAGCTCGCCGCCGTCACCGCCGCGCCAGAGCCGGCCCTGATCCTGGCCGGCGCCGGCTCCGGCAAGACCCGCGTGCTGACCACCCGCATCGCCTGGCTGCTGCAGACCGGCCAGGTCAGCCCCGGCGGCGTGATGGCCGTGACCTTCACGAACAAGGCCGCCAAGGAGATGCTGACGCGCCTCTCGACGATGCTGCCCTTCAACGTGCGCGGCATGTGGATAGGCACCTTCCACGGCCTGTGCAACCGCTTCCTGCGCGCGCACTGGAAGCTGGCCCATCTGCCCCAGGCCTTCCAGATCCTGGACGCCGGCGACACGACCTCGGCCGTCAAGCGCGTCATCAAGGCGATGAACCTGGACGAGGAGCGCTTCGTGCCCAAGCAGGTCGGCTGGTTCATCGCCGGCTGCAAGGAGGACGGCCTGCGCCCCGGCGACGTGGACCAGCGCGACGAGCAGACCCGCAAGCTCGTCGAGATCTATGCCAACTACGAGGACCAGTGCCAGCGCGAGGGTGTCGTCGACTTCGCCGAGCTGATGCTGCGCAGCTACGAGCTGCTGCGCGACAACCCGGCCGTGCGCGAGCACTACCAGCACCGCTTCCGCCACATCCTCGTCGACGAGTTCCAGGACACCAACAAGCTGCAGTACGCCTGGCTGAAGATGTTCGCGCCGCCGGGCGCCTGCACCGGCCAGAGCCTGCTGGCCGTGGGCGACGACGACCAGAGCATCTACGCCTTCCGCGGTGCGCGCGTCGGCAACATGATCGATTTCGAGCGCGAGTACCGTGTGCGCAAGGTCATCAAGCTGGAGCAGAACTACCGCAGCTTCGGCCACATCCTGGACGCGGCCAACGAGCTGATCAGCCGCAACAGCCAGCGCCTGGGCAAGACGCTGCGCACCGACGCGGGCCAGGGCGACCTCATCCGCGTGCAGGAGGCGCCCAGCGACTTCGCCGAGGCGCAGTGGCTGATCGAGGAGATCCAGCAGCTCCACCGCGGTGGGCTGGACCGGCAGGAGATCGCGGTGCTCTACCGCAGCAATGCGCAGTCGCGGGTCATCGAGTCGGCCCTCTTCAACTCGGGCATCCCTTACCGCGTCTACGGTGGCCTGCGCTTCTTCGAGCGCGCCGAGGTCAAGCATGCGCTGGCCTATCTGCGCCTGCTGGAGAACGCCAATGACGACACCAGCTTTTTGCGCGTCGTGAACTTCCCGACGCGCGGCATCGGCGCCAGGACGCTGGAGAACCTGCAGGACGCCGCCAAGGCCTCGGGTCGCAGCCTCTACCAGAGCGTCGGCGCCATCGCCGGCAAGGGCGGCGCCAACCTCGTGGCCTTCACCAATCTGATCGACTCGACGCGCAACCTGACGCAGGGCATGACGCTGCGCGAGATCATCGAGCAGGTGCTGGAGACCTCGGGTCTGCTGGACTTCTACCGCACCGACAAGGACGGCGCCGAGCGGCTGGAGAACCTGGACGAACTGATCAACGCGGCCGAGGCCTTCGTCATGCAGGAGGGCTTCGGCAAGAACGCGGTGGGCCTGCCGGTCGATGAGGTGGCCGAGGCCGGCACGCCGGGCGCGGTGCCCGACGCGGAGACCGGCGAGATCATGTCGCCGCTGGTGGCCTTCCTGACGCATGCGTCGCTGGAAGCCGGCGACAACCAGGCGCAGGCGGGCCAGGATGCCGTGCAGCTGATGACGGTGCACTCGGCCAAGGGCCTGGAGTTCGACGCCGTGTTCATCACCGGCCTGGAAGAGGGCCTGTTCCCGCACGAGAACGCGATGTCGGACCACGACGGCCTCGAGGAAGAGCGGCGGCTGATGTATGTGGCCATCACGCGGGCGCGCAAGAAGCTCTCTTTAAGCTTCTGCCAGACCCGCATGCTGCACGGCCAGACGCGCTACCACGTCAAGAGCCGTTTCTTCGACGAACTGCCCGAGGATGCGCTGAAGTGGCTGACGCCGCGCAACCAGGGCTTCGGCTCGGGCTTTGCGCGCGACTATCAGCAGGCCTGGGAGCGCGGCAGCGGCCTGAAGGGCATGGTGGGCGCGGGCCGCGTGGAGAAGGCCGCCTGGGTCGAGCCGCCCATCCCTTCGAATATGGCCGCCAGCATGCGGCAGAAGGTGTCGAACGAGCACGGTGGCCTGCGCGTCGGCAAGGGCGTGTTCCACACCAAGTTCGGCGAAGGCGTGCTGCTGACGCTGGAAGGCTCGGGCACGGATGCGCGCGCCCAGGTCAACTTCGGCCGGCATGGCACGAAGTGGCTGGCGCTGTCGGTGGCGAAGCTGACGCCGATCGATTGATCAGCGCCGGCCTTCGCCGTGCGCCGGGTCGCGGTGCTGGTGCCGCACGACGAGGATGCGCAAGCCGTGTGCTCCGTGGGCGTAGATCACCGAATACGGGAAGTCGTGCAGCGGATAGCTGCGGCGGCCGTCACCTGTGGGAGTACCGAGTTCGGGATGGCGCTCAATGAGCCGAGCAATGCGCTCGAACTCGTCGAGAAAGCGTTGGGCCAAGCGCAAGCCGGCTTCGTGCCGGTAGAAGTGGAATGCTGCGGCCAGTTCTTCAGCCGCCAGCCGATGGATCGAGAGGCTCACGCGCGCTCGTCGCGCAGGCGAGCCAGGGCGTCGTCCAGCGGTTCGAACTGGGCGGGCTCCGCCTCGCGCAGTGCCGCAACGGCATCCCAGGCTGCATCGCGCGCGGCGTCGGCATCGAGGCTGGCCACCACGCGATCCAGCAACCGGGCGCGCTGAGCCGGAGAGAGCTTCAGCACTTCGGCCTCCAGGGTTTCAAAGGTGGTGTCCATGACGGCTCCGGCGACGGGGTAACGCATCCACAAGCTTGCCATAAGCTGCGGCCAGTACCTCCCGGAGTCTCCCATGGACCTGTCACCCGCCGTGAATCAGCAGACGCTGGCCGATTTTCTTGCCACCGAATTCCCGCAGAACCGCTGCACCTTGGAGGAGGTCGATGCGGACGGCAGCGTCGTCGTGGCGCACCCGGTGGGCGAGGGCGAGCTGCGCCCGGGCGGCACGGTGTCTGGGCCGGTCATGATGACGCTGGCCGACGTGGCCCTCTACGTCGCCATCCTGGCGCGCATCGGCATCGTGCCGCTGGCGGTGACGACCCATCTGTCCATCAACTTCCTGCGCAAGCCGCGCGCGGACCGGCGCGTCGTCGCGCGCTGCCGGCTGATGAAGCTGGGCAAGACCCTGGCGGTGGGCGAGGTGTGGATCTTCTCGGAAGGCGAGGACGAGCCGGTGGCGCATGCGACCGGCACCTATGCCATCCCGCCGAAGCGTTAGTCGCTCAGCACATCGCTCGGCGCGCCGAACATGAAGCAGTCGACGAAACTGAAGTACAGCGAGGCGTAGAACACCGTCGACAGCAGCAGGCCGCTGGCCATCAGCACCATGGGCGCCAGCTGCGTCAGCCCGATCAGGCCGAAGCCCAGGCTGACGATGCCGGCCACGGCCAGCAGCAGGCCGCCCCAGAGCAGCGCGTTCAGCGCGAACGCGGCCTTGTTGCGCCACAGCGCCAGCGTGCTGGAGAACAGGGCCTGGGCCACGCCCTGGCCGCCCCAGTGCACCAGCGCAGGCGCATGCCAGTAGGGCACGGACAGCAGCGTCACCAGGCCCAGGCGCGCGCACATGCCCCACAGCAGGCGCGGGTCGGTGGCGGCCTGGGCGATGGCCTCGCTGTCGGCGTTGTCGGCGATGAGCTTCTGCAGGTCGCGTGTGCTGCCGCCATCCACCCAGTCGGCCAGCAGGCCGATCAGCAGCATGGCCAGCGCATAGCTCAGGCACAGCACGATCTGGCTGCGGCGGCGCTCGGGCGTGAGCTTGAGCGGCGCGACGAAGACGCTGGCCGTCGGAGTCTTCTTCTGCAGCACGAGATGGGTCGCCAGCATGAAGCCCAGCGACAGCAGCGGCAGCGAGGCGAAGGTCAGCAGCAGGCCGACGCCGGGCAGCAGCATGGCCACGAAGCCCGCGAACAGGAAGAGCCCGAACAGGCTGGCCAGGGCCAGGGGCTGGCGCTGGAAGACCTTGAAGCCGTGGCGGATCCAGAGCCGGCCGTTGCGGGCCGGCACCTGTTGCAGATGCAGCTGCATCGTCATGCCTTGGCTCCATCGTGCAGGGCATGCCAGGGCTTGGCGATGCGCTCGCGCAGCACGCGCTCGAAGTGGCGCGGGTCGTGGGCCTTGAGCAGGCTGGCCTCGCGCGGCAGGTGCAGGTCAAAGAGGCGCGACACCCAGAAGCGCAGCGCCGCCGCGCGCAGCAGTGCCGGCAGCAGGCGGTGCTCGGCGCCGGACAGCGGGCGCACGCCCTCGTAGGCGGCGACGAAGACGGCGGCGCGCTCCTCGATGAGGACGCCGGTGGTCAGGTCGATGCACCAGTCGTTCAGGCAGACGGCGAGGTCGAACAGCCAGGTGTCGCAGCCGGCGAAATAGAAGTCGAAGAAGCCGGTCAGGCGCTCGCGGCCCGGGCCCTCGCCGGGCTCGAACATCACGTTGTCGCGGAACAGGTCGGCGTGGATGGGACCCGAGTGAAGTTTCTGGATGGCCGCGAATTCGGCGGACCCGGCCAGCTGCTGCTGGTAGGCCAGCTCGCTCTTCAGCAGCTCGGCCTGGGGCGCGTCGAGAAAGGGCAGGATCTGCGGCACGACCTCGCACCACCAGGCCAGGCCGCGCAGATTGGGCTGGCGCATGTCGAAGTCGCGCCCGGCGAGGTGCATCTGCGCCAGCGTCGCGCCGACCTGGCTGCAGTGGAAGGCGTCCGGCGCCAGTTGGTGGCCGCCGTGCAGGCGGTCGACGATGGCCGCCGGCTTGCCCGCGACCTGGAACAGGATCTCGCCCGTCGCATCGGCATGCGGCTCCGGCACGGGCACGCCGCGCTGAGCGAGGTGCTGCATCAGCCGCAGGTAGAAGGGCAGCTGCTCGGCCGTCAGGCGCTCGAACAGCGTCAGCACATAGCGCTGCAGATGGCCGTCGCCCTGCGTGCAGTCGACGAAGTAGTTGGTGTTCTCGATGCCGGCGCCGATGCCGCGCAGCGAGCTCAATGTCCCGAGCTTGAGGTGGTCCAGCAGGGCTTGCGCCTGTGCCGGGCTGACTTCGGTGAAAACGGCCATGTGGGGGAGCCGGCCCGCGGGCCGCGCGCGATCAGAAATTGAGGATTCGCCAGACCCGCGTGCCCGAGCCGCTCTTGCCGCTGCCGCCGGCGGACTCGTGGCCGGCATCGTTGACGACGATCTCGTAGTCGGGGGCCCTGGTCTTCTTGTTCCTGACCGTGACCTTCCGGGTCTCGCCGCGCACCTTGAGCTCCTCGATGCGGACCTGATCGTCCTCCGCCACGGTGCGCTCGACCTTGGGCTCGGGCGGCGGGTCGGCGAGGGCGCTCGTGCAGCAGACGGCGAACAGCAGCAGGGCGGTGGGGCGAAGCATGCTGCCGATTCTAGGTGGGACCTGTCCGAGAATCCGTCGCCATGAGCAAACCCATCCTGCTGCTGGTCGACGGCTCCAGCTACCTCTACCGCGCCTTCCATGCCATGCCCGACCTGCGCGGCCCCGAGGGGCAGCCCACCGGTGCCGTGCATGGCATGGTGGCCATGCTGAAGAAGCTGCGCAGCGACATCGGCGCCGAGCATGCGGTCTGCGTCTTCGATGCGTCCGGCCCGACCTTCCGCGACGCGTGGTACCCCGAGTACAAGGCCCAGCGCGCGCGCATGCCGCCCGAGCTGCGCGCGCAGATCGAGCCCATCCACGAGGTCGTCAGGCTGCTGGGCTGGCCGGTGCTGACGGTGCCCGGCATCGAGGCCGACGACGCCATCGGCACGCTGAGCCGCGTGGCCGTGGAGCAGGGCCACCGCGTCGTCGTGTCCACCGGCGACAAGGACCTGGCCCAGCTCGTCAACCCGGACGTCGAACTCATCAACACGATGAGCAACGAGCGCCTGGACGAGGCCGGCGTCGTCGCCAAGTTCGGCGTGGCGCCGGACCGCATCGTCGACTACCTGACGCTGATGGGCGACACGGTCGACAACGTGCCGGGCGTGAGCGGCGTGGGCCCGAAGACGGCGGCCAAGTGGGTGGCCGAGTACGGCTCGCTGGACGGCGTCATCGCCGCGGCGCCCACGGTCAAGGGCAAGGCCGGCGAGAACCTGCGCGCCGCGCTGGACTGGCTGCCGATGGGCCGCAGGCTCGTCACCGTGAAGCTGGACTGCGACCTGGCCGGCCATATCGCCGGCTGGCCGACGCTGGAGCCGCTGGCCCTGCGCGAGGCGGACAAGGACGCGCTGGCGGCCTTCTACGCGCGCAACGGCTTCAAGACCTGGCTGAAGGAGCTGACGGGCGAGGTGCCGGCCCCCAAGGCCAAGCCTGCCAAGGCGCCCGCGGCCAACCTGGGGCTGTTCGACGCGCCCGAGCCGCCCGCCGGTGCGGCCGATATTGCCCGCCAGTACGACTGCATCCTGAGCTTCGAGCAGCTCGACGCCTGGATCGCCCGCCTGCGCGCCGCGCCGCTGTGTGCGCTGGACACCGAGACCGATTCGCTCGACCCGATGGCCGCGCGCATCGTCGGCATCTCCTTTGCCGACAGGCCCGGCGAGGCCGCCTACATCCCGCTGGCCCACAGCGGCCCGGATGCGCCCGAGCAACTGCCGCTGGGCGAGGTGCTGGCCCGCCTCAAGCCCTGGCTGGAGGACGAGGGCGCCAAGAAGATCGGCCAGAACCTGAAGTACGACCGCCACGTGCTGGCCAATGCCGGCATTGCGCTCGGCGGCGTGCAGCACGACACGCTGCTGGAAAGCTATGTGCTGGAGGCCCACAAGACCCACAACCTCGAAGCCCTGGCCGAGCGCCATCTCGGCCGCAAGGGTCTGTCCTACGAGGACCTGTGCGGCAAGGGCGTGCACCAGATCCCCTTCGCCCAGGTGGACGTGGCCAAGGCCACGACCTATTCCGGCGAGGACTCCGAGATGTGTCTGCACCTGCATCAGGTGCTGTGGCCGCAGATCGAGGCGGAAGCCGGGCTGACCCGCATCTACCGCGACATCGAGATGCCCACGGCCGCGCTGCTGGCCCGCATCGAGCGCCACGGCGTGCTGATCGACGCGGCGCGGCTGCAGGCCCAGAGCCACGAGATCGGCCAGCGCCTGATCGCGCTGGAGCAGCAGTGCTACGAGATTGCCGGCCAGCCCTTCAACATCGGCTCGCCCAAGCAGATCGGCGACATCCTGTTCGGCAAGCTCGGCCTGCCGGTCATCAAGAAGACGGCCACCGGCGCCCCGTCCACTGACGAGGAGGTGTTGACCGAACTGGCCGCCGACTTCCCGCTGCCGGCCAAGATCCTCGAATACCGCGGCCTCGCCAAGCTCAAGAGCACCTACACCGACAAGCTGCCGCAGCAGATCAACCCGGCGACCGGCCGCGTGCACACCAACTACGCCCAGGCCGTGGCCGTGACGGGGCGGCTGTCCAGCAACGAGCCCAATCTGCAGAACATCCCCATCCGCACGGCCGAGGGCCGGCGCGTGCGCGAGGCCTTCGTCGCGCCCGCGGGCTGCCGCATCGTCAGCGCCGACTACTCGCAGATCGAGCTGCGCATCATGGCCCACATCAGCGAGGACCCCGGCCTGCTGCGCGCCTTCCAGGAAGGTCAGGACGTGCACCGCGCGACGGCCAGCGAGGTGTTCGGCATCCCGCTGGACGAGGTTTCCGGCGAGCAGCGCCGCTATGCCAAGACCATCAACTTCGGCCTGATCTACGGCATGGGCGCCTTCGGCCTGGCCGCGGCGTTGGGGCTAGAGCAGAAGGCCGCCAAGGACTACATCGAGCGCTACTTCACCCGCTTTGCCGGCGTGAAGCGCTATATGGACGAGACCAAGGCGCGTGCCGCCGAGCTCGGCTACGTCGAAACCTTGTTCGGCCGGCGCATCTATCTGCCCGAGATCCGCGGCGGCAACGGTCCGCGCCGCGCCGGCGCCGAGCGCCAGGCCATCAACGCGCCCATGCAGGGCACTGCGGCCGACCTCATCAAGCTGGCCATGCTGGCCGTGCAGGCCGAGCTGGACCGCGCCGGCAAGCAGACCGCCGTCGTCATGCAGGTGCACGACGAACTGGTCTTCGAGGTGCCCGAGGCCGAGCTGGACTGGGTGCGCGCCGAGGTGCCGCGCCTGATGGCCGGCGTGGCCCGGCTCAAGGTGCCGCTGCTGGCCGAGGTGGGCGTGGGTTCGAATTGGGAAGAGGCGCATTGATTTCCCATTTTTCACAAAATATGGAAAATACAGGCATTGCCCAACGGAGAGCCGCCATGTCTGCCGTCCTCGAACCCGCCGTTGCCGACCAACTGCCCAGCGTGTCGGCCACCCAGCTCGTGGCCGGCATCCAGAAGGTCGGCCGCGCCGTGGCGGCCCATGGCGCGGTGCTCATCACCAAGCATGACCAGCCGGCCTTCGTGCTGATGTCGGTCGAGCGCTACCGCGAGCTGCAGCGCGCCGCCGAGCCCGACCTCGGCGCTTTGGGCGGCGAGTTCGACGCGATGCTGGCGCGCATGCAGGGCCAGGGCGACGCGCTGGCGGAGGCCTTCGCGATGGCGCCCGAGGCCATCGGCGCCGCGGCGGTCAAGGCCGCCAAACCGTCGCGTCGCAAGACTGCCTGAGCCTTGCCCGCCAAACTCTTCGTGCTGGCCGGCGTCAACGGCGCCGGCAAAAGCTCGCTGGGCGGTGCGGCCATCCGGGCCAGCGGCGCAGAGTTCTTCAACCCCGACGTGGCCGCCGCAATGCTGCGCGAACAGCGGCCCGGCCTCTCCGTGAGCCAGGCCAACGGCCTGGCCTGGACGCTGGGCCGCCGCGGCCTGGAGAAGGCGCTCGCCGAGGGGCTGACCTATGCCTTCGAGACGACGCTGGGCGGCCGCAGCATGGCCAGGCTGCTGCTGGAGGGCGCCCGTGCCGGCGCCGAGATCCACGTCTGGTATGCCGGCCTGGCCACGCCCGAGCTGCATCTGCGCCGCATCCAGGCGCGCGTGGCGGCCGGCGGCCACGACATTCCCGAGGCCAAGGTGCGCGAGCGCTTCGACGCCAGCCGCAGCAGCCTCGTCAAGCTGATGCCGCATCTGGCCAGCCTGCGCGTCTACGACAACAGCTTCGAGGCCGACCCGCGCGCCGGCCGCCGGCCCCAGCCGGTGCTGCTGCTGCAGATGCGGGCCGGCCGCGTCGTTTCTCACGCGCCGCTGCGCAGCGTGCCGGCCTGGGCCAAGCCTCTGCTGGGCGCGGCCCTGCGTTGACTATCATCGCGGCCACTGAACGGGGTTGGGTTGTGATGAGGATCTTGCTGGTCGATGCTTTTCCGATGGTGCGTGCCGCACTCACCGGCCTGATCGAGCAGCATTTCGCCGAGGCCCAGGTGCAGGGCGTCGACACCGCCGACGCCGCCCGCGCGGCGCTGGCGCAGAACCTCCCCCGCCTCGTGCTGCTGGACCTGCGGGTGGAGGGCGGCTTCGAGCTGCTGCAGCAGATCCACCGCGAGCATCTGATGCTGCCGGTGGTCGTCGTCTCCGGCCGCGACGAGACCGAGGACGCGCTGCGGGCCCTGGGCGCCGGCGCGATGGGCTATGTGCCCGAGCGCAGTGACCTGGGCACGCTGGTGCAGGCCCTGCACCTCGTGCTGGCCGGCGGCACCTATGTGCCGGCGCTGAAGCCGCGCGCCGACGACGCGCCCGCGCCGCCCGTGCCGGCGCCCACGCCGGTGCCGGACTGGGCCGAGCTGCCGCTGACGCCGCGCCAGAAGCATGTGCTGCATCTGCTGACCCAGGGCCTGTCCAACAAGCTGATCGCGCGCGAGCTGGGCGTCAGCGTCGAGACCGTCAAGGACCATGTCGCCGCGGTGCTGAAGGCGCTGGGCGTCAGCTCGCGCACGCAGGCCGTGGTGGCCGCGACGCAGCGGCCGCGGCGCTGATTCAGCCGCGCACGGCGTCGACGGCGTCCAGCACCGCCTCGGCCGTGGCCGGCGCGCGCAGCGGCGGGTCGCAGCCCTCGGGGCCGCAGGCCGCGCAGGCGTCCTTGATGGCCAGCAGCGCCGCGAAGCCCAGCAGCAGCGGCGGCTCGCCGACGGCCTTGCTGCGGTGGATGGTCTCGCTGGCGTTGGCCATGCCGAACAGTTCGGTGCGGAACTCGGTCGGGCAGTCGTTGGCGGTCGGGATCTTGTAGGTGCTGGGCGCGTGCGTCGTCAGCAGGCCCGTCACGGGGTGCCAGACCAGCTCTTCCATCGTCAGCCAGCCCATGCCCTGGATGAAGCCGCCCTCGATCTGGCCGATGTCGATGGCCGGGTTCAGGCTGGCGCCGACATCGTGCAGCAGGTCGGCGCGCGTGATGCGGTTCTCGCCGGTGAGCGTGTCCACCAGTGCCTCGCAGACGGCGCCGCCCCAGGCGTAGTAGTAGAAGGGGCGGCCCTGCAGCCTGGTCTTGTCCCAGTGCAGGCCGGGCGTGGCGTAGAAGCCGTCGCTCCAGAGCTGGATGCGCTTCAGATAGGCCGCGGCGACGAGGTCTTCGAAGGACAGGCTCTGGCCGCCGCCGCTGACCCGGCCACCCTCGAAGGCGACCAGTTCGGCCGCGCAGCCGAAGCGCTCGGCCGCGAGGGCCGCGAGCCTGGCCTTGATCCTGCGCGCCGCATCCTGGGCGGCCTTGCCGTTCAGGTCGCTGCCGGTGGAGGCCGCCGTGGCCGAGGTGTTGGCGACCTTGCTCGTGTCGGTGGCCGAGCAGCGCACCGACGACAGCGGCAGGCCCAGCTCATGCGCGACGACCTGGGCCACCTTGGTGTTCAGGCCCTGGCCCATCTCCGTGCCGCCATGGTTCACGAGCACCGAGCCGTCGGTGTAGACGTGGACCAGGGCGCCGGCCTGGTTCAGGTGAACCACATTGAAGGAGATGCCGAACTTGACCGGCGTGAAGGCCAGGCCCTTCTTCAACACGGCGCTGGCGGCGTTGAAGGCGGCGATCTCGGAGCGGCGCTCGGCATAGCGGCTGCTGGCCAGCAGCTGTGCGGTCAGCGCCTGGGCGTGCAACTCCTCGACCTGCTGGCCGTAGGGCGTGACGTCCTGGCCGGCGGCGTAAAAGTTGCGCTGGCGCACGTCGGCCGGGTCCAGCCCCAGGCGGCGCGCGACGCCGTCCAGGATCATCTCGATGGCGATGGCGCCCTGCGGGCCGCCGAAGCCGCGGAAGGCGGTGTTGCTCTGCGTGTTCGTCCGCGCGCAATAGCCGTGCATGGCCACATGGGGCAGCCAGTAGGCGTTGTCGAAATGGCAGAGCGCGCGCGCCATGACCGGCGCGGACAGGTCGGCGCTGTGGCCGGCGTTGGCGATCAGGTCGACGTCGACCGCGAGGATGCGGCCGTCGGCGTCGAAGCCCACGTCCCAGCGATAGTCGAAGCCGTGGCGGCGGCCGGTGATGAGGAAGTCGTCGTCGCGGTCCACGCGCAGCTTGACAGGCCTGTTCAGCTTCAGCGCGGCGATGGCGGCGACGCAGGCGAACAGCGCCGACTGCGATTCCTTGCCGCCGAAGCCGCCGCCCATGCGCCGGCACTGCACGGCGACGCGGTGCGCCTGCCAGCCCAGCGCGTGGGCGACGAGCTGCTGCATCTCGCTCGGATGCTGGGTCGAGCAGTGCAGCAGCATGCCTTCGCCGCCTTCCTGCGGCAGGGCCAGGCTGATCTGGCCTTCCAGGTAGAACTGCTCCTGGCCACCCAGGCTCCAGCGGCCTTGCAGGCGGTGCGGCGCGGCGGCGAGCTGCGCGGCCGGCTCGCCGCGCGTCAGATGCATGGGCGGCAAAACATACTGGCCGGCCGCGTGCGCTTCCAGCGCCGTCAGCACGGCCGGCAGGGGTTCGGCCTGGATGACCTGCCTGGCCAGCGCGGCCGCGCGGCGGGCCAGCTCGCGGTCGGTCGCGATGACGGCAAAGACGGGCTGGCCGGCGTAGCGCAACTCGCCCGCAGCCAGGATGGGGTCGTCGTGCAGCAGCGGGCCGCAGTTGTTCTCGGCCGGGATGTCGGCCGCGCCCAGCACCGCGACGACGCCGGGCTGCCGGCGGATGCGCTCCAGGTCGACGGCGACCAGCCTGCCGTGCGCGATGGGCGACAGGCCCAGGGCCGCATGCAGCGTGCCGGCCGGCTCGGGCAGGTCGTCGGTGTAGGGCGCGGCGCCGCTGACGTGCAGGTGGGCGGACTCGTGCGGCAGCGGGCGGCCGACGACCGGTTGCAGCAGAGGAAGCGCTTCGGGCTTGTTCATGCCGCCAGCCTCCCCGCGCGCCAGACGGTGATCGTGCGCCGGTCCAGCGTCTCCAGCCAGAGCTTGCGCAGCAGGTTCTGCGCGACCCTGAGCCGGTAGCCATCGGAGGCGCGCATGTCGGTCATCGGCTTGAAGTCCTGCGCCAGCGCGGCGGCGGCGGCTTCGGCCGTGGCCTCGGTCCAGGGCTGGCCGATGACGGCGGCCTCGGCCGCGCCGGCACGCTTGACGATGGCGGCCATGCCGCCGAAGGCGAAGCGGGCCTGCTGCACGCTGCCGTTGCGCAGCTGCAGGGCCAGCACCGCGCAGACGGCGGAGATGTCGCTGTCGTGGCGCTTGGAGACTTTGTGGGCCGAGATCGCCCAGCTGGTGTCGGGCGCGGGCACGTGCATCGCCTCGACGAACTCGCCGGGCTGCAGATCCTTCTTCATGTAGTCCAGATAGAAGTCCTGCAGCGGCAGGCGGCGCTGTCGGGCGCCGCGGCGCAGCACGAGCTCGGCGCCCAGCGCGATCAGGGCCGGCGCGCCGTCGCCGATGGGCGAGCCGTTGGCGATATTGCCGCCGAGCGTGCCGGCATGCCGCACCGGCGGCGCCGCGAAGCGCCGCCACAGCTCGGCCAGCGACGGCGCCAGCGCGGCGAGCGCGGCCCAGGCCTCCTCCAGCGACGCCGCGGCGCCTATCCACAGGCCGGGCTGGCCGCCCAGCGGCTCGGGCCGGATCTCGCGCAGCGCGGCGACGCGGCCGGTGTAGATCAGCCGGGGCAGCACGCGGAACTGCTTGTTGACCCACAGGCCGATGTCGGTGGAGCCGGCCAGCAGCGTCGCATCCGGGTGGGCCTCAAGCAGCCGGGCCAGCTCGGCCAGGGTCTGCGGCGCATGGAAGTGCTGGCCGGCGTGCTCATAGGCCAGTGCCGCGTCGGCGGCCAGAGCGCGCAGCGCGGCGGCGATGGGCTCGCGGTCCAGCGGGCGGGCCGGCGCGTCGAACATCTGCTCGCCGGCATCCAGGATGGGGCGGTAGCCGGTGCAGCGGCACAGGTTGCCGGCGAGCTCGTCGGCCAGCTGCTGGCGGTCGGGCCGCGTGCCGGCCTGCTGGTGGCGCTCGTAGCAGGCGGTCAGCGTCATGACGAAGCCAGGCGTGCAGAAACCGCATTGCGAGCCGTGGCAGGCCACCAGGGCCTGCTGCACGGGGCTGAGCCGCGCGGGGCCGCCGAGGTCTTCCACGGTCAGCAGCGCGCGGCCGTCCAGCGTCGGCAGGAACTGGGTGCAGGCGTTGACGTTGCGCAGCTGCAGCTGGCCGCTGGCATCCAGCTCGCCCTGGATGACCGTGCAGGCGCCGCAGTCGCCCTCGGCGCAGCCTTCCTTGGTGCCGGTGCAGCCGGCATGCTCGCGCAGGTATTGCAGCACCGTCGTGGTCGGCGGCAGGCCGGCCACCGCCACGACCGCGCCGCGGTGGAAGAAACGGATGGGGCGGGTATTCATGCTGGCCTCGATTGTCCGACCTTGCCTCAGAATTGCCATATGAGTTTTACTAACAAGGAAAAATTCTCGGATGCCCCGCGCCGATGGGCGCTGCGTGGCGACCTGCTCGATTTCACGGCCGCACCGGCCTGGGGCGATGCCGAGTCGCCGGCGGTGCGTTTCGACCGCGACCACTGGCTGCTGATCGAGGACGGCCGCATCGTCGGCCGCCAGGCCGCCGAGCCCGACGAGAGCTGGGCGCGCGACGACCATGCCGGCCGGCTCGTGCTGCCGGGCTTCATCGACACCCATGTCCATTGCCCGCAGCTGGAGGTCATCGCCTCCTATGGCAGCGAGCTGCTGGACTGGCTCGAGCGCTACACCTTCCCGGCCGAGGCGGCCTTTGCCGACCCGGCGCGCAGCCGTGCGGGGGCCGAGGTCTTCCTGGATGCGCTGCTGGCCAGCGGCACGACCTCGGCCGTCGTCTTCCCGACGGTGCACAAGGTCTCGGCCGAGGCGCTGTTCGAGGGCGCCGCGGCGCGCGGCATGCGCCTGGTCACCGGCAAGGTGCTGATGGACCGTCATGCGCCCGACGGGCTGCGCGACGACGTCGAACAGGCCGAGCGCGACTGCGTCGACCTGATCGACCGCTTTCACGGCCAGGGCGGCCCGTACCAGCGCCTGGCCTATGCGGTGACGGTGCGCTTCGCGCCCACCAGCACGCCGGCCCAACTGGCGATGGCCGGCGCGCTGTGCCGCGCCGACGCCAGCCTCTATATGCAGACCCACGTCGCCGAGAACCGCGCCGAGGTCGACTGGGTGGCCCGGCTCTTTCCCGAGGCGCGCAGCTATCTCGACGTCTACGAGCGCGTCGGCCTCGTGCACGAGCGCGCCGTGCTGGCCCACGGCATCTGGCTGGACGATGCCGACAGGCGCCTTCTCGCCGCGCGCGGCGCCCAGGTGGCGCATTGCCCGTCGAGCAATCTCTTCCTGGGCAGCGGGCTGTTCGACTGGCCGGGCGCGGGTTTCAACGTCAGCCTCGCGTCCGACGTCGGCGGCGGCACCTCGCTGAGCCTGCCGCGCAACCTGCTCGACGCCTACAAGATCCAGGCCCTGCGCGGCGCGCGCCTGACGGCCTGGGTGGCCCTGCACGCGGCCACGCGCGGCGCGGCCGGGGCGCTGCGCCTGGGCGGCGAGATCGGCGGGCTGTCGGCCGGCCAGGCGGCCGACATCTGCGTCTGGGACTGGGCCCGGGGGCCGGTCGCGCAGGCGCGTGACGCGGTGGCCCGCGAGTTGCACGAGCGCGTCTTCGCGTGGATGACGCTGGCCGACGAGCGCAATCTCGCGGCCTGCTACGTCGCCGGCCGGCGGCGCGTATGAACCGCCGGCCCCGCGAATCCATCGTTTCGTCGCAAGCCGGATGAATGGCGACCTGGGTCTGGCTAGAGTCGGCCGTGTTCCCTCCGAGGAGTGCTTGCGATGCTGACCTTCCTGCTCTGGATTGCCCTGTTCCCGATCTGCTGGCCGCTGGCGCTGCTGGCCCTGGTGGCCTGGCCGCTGGTCTGGCTGATCACGCTGCCCTTCAGGCTGCTGGGCATCGCGGTCGAGGGCGTCTTCGAGCTGCTGCGCGCCATCGTCATGCTGCCGGCGCGCGTGCTCGGCGGCGGACGGCGCTAGGCGGCCGTGACCGGGCGGTCCACGCCCCAGCGCCGGTACAGCTCGGCCGCCGAGCCCGTGCGCAGCCACTGCTCGAAGGCCTGGTCGTAGCGCTGCGACAGCGCCTCGCCGCCGGCGCTGCGGGCGAAGGCCATGTGGCCGTGCAGCACGTCCAGCGGCGGCGAGCAGCGCACCACGGCATCCGCCAGGTTCAGCCTCTGCAGCACCGGCTGGCAGTTGCGGTCGTTAGCCGCGAACAGCTCGACGCGGCGCTTCATCAGCATCTGCAGGCCGGCGTCCACGCTCTGCACCCAGGTCAGCTGGCCCAGCAGGGGCTTCATGCGTTCGAAGCGGCTGCCATAGGCCCAGCCGCGCACGGCGGCCACGGGCGTCTGGGCGAGCCCGGAGATTTCGCCCGTCCAGCGGGCCTCCTCGCCGCGGCGGGCATACCAGACCATGGCGTCCGAATAGAAGGAGCGCACGCTGAACAGCATGCGCGTCTCGCGCTCCGGTGTGCGGTAGGGGCCGATGAGGATGTCGGCCTCGCCCTGTTCCAGCGTCAGTTGGGCGCGCGACCAGGGCATCCATTCGCAGCGCACGCCGTCGCCGAAAAGCTGGCCCAGCAGGTCCACGGCCAGGCCCCGCGGCGCCTGGCCCTCGCCGCCCTCGAAGATGCGCGCGAACTGTGAGCCCACCGCGCGCAGCAGCGTCGCGCGGGCCGGCTGCGCCAGCGCCAGCCCGCCCGTCCAGCCCAGCCCCGCCTTGCACCACGAGCGTCGTGTCGGCATGCCCAGCTCCCTGTATTCGGAGGGTTCGGCGATGATGCGCGAGCCGCCCGCCGCGATCAAGGGATGTCGATGTCGTGCAGGCCGTAGCCGCTGCCGCGGCGGCGGTCCTCGAAGAAGCAGCGCAGCGTCTCGCGCGTCGTCTTGAAGGCGATCTCGTCCCAGGGGATCTCGCTCTCGGCGAAGAGGCGCGCCTCCAGCGATTCCGGCCCCGGGTTGAAGGCCGGCGAGCGCAGCCGCGCGCGGTAGAAGACGTGGACCTGGCCCACGCGCACGACGTTGAGCACGGTGTAGAGCGGCCCCATCTCGACGTCGGCGCCGGCCTCCTCCTGCGTCTCGCGCAGCGCGCCCTCGGCCGTCGTCTCGCCCAGCTCCATGAAGCCGGCCGGCAGCGTCCACAGGCCGTAGCGCGGCTCGATCGCGCGGCGGCACAGCAGCACGCGGCCATCGGCCTCCCAGACCGGCAGCGTGCCGACCACGTTCAGCGGGTTCTGGTAGTGGACGCTGCCGCAGGCCGGGCAGACGGCGCGCTCGCGGTTGTCGTCGGGCGGGATGCGGTAGTCCACGGTGGTGCCGCAGTTCGGGCAATGCTTGAAGCGCGTCAACATCGGGCCAGTTTAGAGGGCCAAAATGAAGACCATGAAGCTCTACAACTACTTCCGTTCGTCGGCCTCCTGGCGCGTGCGCATCGGCCTCGCGATGAAGGGCCTGGACTACGACTACCTGCCCATCCACCTCGCGAAGAACGAGCAGTTCGCCGGGCCGTTCGCGAACCAGCAGGTGTCCCACCTCGTCCCCGCGCTGGTGCTGGACGACGGCCGCTGGCTGAGCCAGTCCATGGCCATCCTGGAATACCTGGAAGAGACCCATGCCGAGCCGCCGCTGCTGCCGCGCGACCCGGTCGCGCGGGCGCAGGTCAGGGCGCTGGCCCAGGACATCGGCTGCGACATCCACCCGGTCAACAACCTGCGCGTGCTGCGCTACCTGAAGAACGACCTCGGCCATCCGCAGGACGAGGTGGACCGCTGGTACCGCCACTGGATCGCGACGGGCCTGGGCATCGTCGAGCAGCGCCTGGCGGCGACGGCCGGCCGCTTCAGCTTCGGCGACGCGCCCGGGCTGGCCGACTGTCTGCTCGTGCCCCAGGTCTACAACGCGCAGCGTTTCGAATGCCCGCTGGAGGCCTACCCGACGGTGATGCGCGTCAACGCCGCCTGCCTGGAGCTGCCGGCCTTCGCGAACACGCATCCGAGCGCCTGCCCCGATGCGGCCTGACGCGGGCTGGCTGAGGCCGGACTGGCCTGGCGTGACCGCCTTCATGACGACGCGCGGGCTCAATTTCGGCCGCAGGTCCGGCGACCCCGACGAGGTGCGCGCCAACCGCGCGAGCCTGGCCGGGCTGCTCGGTGCGCGACCCGTCTTCCTGGACCAGGTGCATGGCGCCGAGGTCGTGCGCCTGCGCGCCGACTGGCATGACGACAACGCGCCGCAGGCGGACGCCGCCGTGTCCACCGACCGCGGGCTGGCCGTGGCCATCCTCGTGGCCGACTGCCTGCCGGTGCTGTTGGCCGCGCCGGGCGGCGTGGCCGGCGCCCATGCGGGCTGGCGCGGCCTGGCCGCGGGCGTGCTGGAGAACACCGTGGCCGAGCTGTGCAGCGCGGCTTGCTGCGGGCCCGGCGAGGTCAGGGCCTGGCTCGGCGCCTGCATCGGCCCCGAGGCCTTCGAGGTCGGCCCCGAGGTCGTGCGGGCCTTCGGGCGGGAGCCGCTTGACCGTGACCAGCCCGGCTTCCTCTACCGCCCCAACCCCGAGCCGCGCTGGCGTGCAGACCTCGCTCTGCTGGCCCGCGATCGCCTGCGGGCCGCCGGCGTGGGCGAGGTCAGCGGCGGCGGCTGGTGCACGCTGACCGAGGACTCACGCTTCTTCTCGTTCCGCGGCGAGGCCCTCGGCCGGCCCCGTGGGCGGATGGCCGCCTGCATCGCCCTCGGCCGCTAGTTCCGCGGCGCGCCGGCGCCGCCGGCGGCCCGGCGTGCCGAGGATGTAGAGCAGCAGGCCCAGCGGCAGCACGCCGTAGAGCATCAGCGTGACGAAGGCGCCCAGCAGCGTGCCCTGCGGGCTCAGCGCTTCGGCGGCGGCCATCAGCAGCGCGACGTAGGCCCAGGCAAGGGCGACGAGGTACATGGCGGCGAGAGTGTCATGGGCGCGTCAGCGCACGGGGTTACAAAGCCGTGTCGGCAAGATGTGGCAAGCTTATTGCAGCGGCCAATGCAAGACCGCTTGCGGCGATGACGGAGATCCGAGGAATACATGGCCACTCGCAAGAAGAACGACGCCCTGCCCCCGATGGAGGGCCAGGCCTTTGCGGAGCTGATGCAGCAGATGGCGCAGCTGCCGCAGATCTCGCCGGCCACGCTGGCCGAGCTGCAGGCCGGCTACATGCAGCAGGCCACGGCGCTTTGGAATGCGTCGCTCGGCCAGGGCGAGGCCCCGGCCGTCAGCGACCGGCGCTTCGCGGCGCCCGAATGGCGCGCCAACCCGGCCGCCAGCTTCATGACCCAGCTCTATCTGCTCAACGGCCGCACGCTGCAGCAGATGGCCGGCGCCGTCGAGGCCGACGACAAGACCAAGGCGCGCATCCGCTTTGCCGTGCAGCAGTTCGTCGATGCCGCGTCGCCGAGCAACTTCCTGGCGCTGAACCCCGAGGCGCAGAAGCTCGCGCTGGACAGCAGTGGCGAGACGCTGTCGCGCGGCCTGCAGAACCTGTGGGGCGACGTGCAGCGCGGCCATGTGTCGCAGACCGACGAGAGCGCCTTCGAGGTCGGCAGGAACGTCGCCACGACGGCCGGCAGCATCGTCTACGAGAACGAGCTCTTCCAGCTCATCGAATACGCGCCGCTGACGGCCGAGGTCAAGGCCCGGCCGCTGCTGATGGTGCCGCCCTGCATCAACAAGTTCTACATCCTCGACCTGCAGCCCGACAACTCGCTGATCCGCTATGCGGTGGCCGAGGGCAACCGCGTCTTCGTCGTCAGCTGGCGCAACCCGGACGAATCGGTCAGGCACCTGGGCTGGGACGACTACATCGAGCAGGGCGCCATCCAGGCCATCCGCGTCGCGCAGGAGATTTCGGGCCAGGACAGGATCAACACGCTGGGCTTCTGCGTCGGCGGCACCATCCTCGCCACCGGCCTGGCCGTGCTGGCCGCGCGCGGCGAACAGCCGGCCGCCAGCGTCACGCTGCTGACCACGCTGCTGGACTTCGCCGACAACGGCATCCTGGACATCTTCGTCGACGAGGCCAGCGTGCGCCTGCGCGAGGCCACGCTCGGCCCCGACTCGCCCAAGGGCCCGCAGTTGCTGCACGGCCAGGAGCTGGCCACGACCTTCAGCTTCCTGCGGCCCAACGACCTGGTCTGGAACTATGTCGTCGGCAACTACCTGAAGGGCGAGGCGCCGCCGCCCTTCGACCTGCTGTACTGGAACGGCGACTCGACCAACCTGCCCGGCCCGATGTACTGCTGGTATCTGCGCCACACCTATCTGCAGAACGAGCTGAAGGAGCCGGGCCGGCTGACCGTCTGCGGCGAGAAGCTCGACCTCGGCGCCATCGACGCCCCCGTCTACATCTACGGCTCGCGCGAGGACCACATCGTGCCCTGGCACGCGGCCTACCGCAGCACGCAGATCTTGAAGGGCAGGAAGCGCTTCGTGATGGGCGCGTCGGGCCATATCGCCGGCGTCATCAACCCGCCGCCCAAGCCCGGCAAGCCGGCCAGGCGCAGCCACTGGATCGCCAAGGGTGCGGCCCTGCCGGCCGACCCCGAGGCCTGGTTCAAGAGCGCGACCGAACACGCCGGCAGCTGGTGGCCAGACTGGTCCGCTTGGCTGGCCTCGCATGCCGGCACGCCCCAGCCTGCGCCCAAGGCGCCGGGCAACCGCAAATACAAATCCATCGAGCCGGCGCCGGGCCGGTACGTCAAGGTCAAAGCCTGAAAGGAAGTGGAACCATGAGCAAGCAAGACATCGTCATCGTCGCCGCCGCGCGCACCGCCATCGGCAAGTTCGGCGGCACCCTCGCCAAGACGCCCGCCAGCGAGCTTGGGGCTGCCGTCATCCAGGACCTGCTGCGCCGCACCGGCCTGCAGGGCGACCAGATCAACGAGGTCATCCTCGGCCAGGTGCTGACGGCCGGCGTGGGCCAGAACCCGGCCCGTCAGGCCGTCATCAAGTCCGGCCTGCCCCAGGCCGTGCCGGCCATGACCATCAACAAGGTCTGCGGCTCGGGCCTGAAGGCCGTCATGCTGGCAGCCCAGGCCATCCGCGACGGCGACAGCGAGATCGTCATCGCCGGCGGCCAGGAGAGCATGAGCATGAGCCCGCACGTGCTCAACGGCTCGCGCGACGGCCAGCGCATGGGCGACTGGAAGATGGTGGACACCATGATCGTCGACGGCCTGTGGGACGTGTACAACCAGTACCACATGGGCATCACCGCCGAGAACGTCGCGAAGAAGTACGGCATCGGCCGCGAGCAGCAGGACGCGCTCGCGCTGGCCAGCCAGCAGAAGGCCGCCGCGGCCCAGGACGCCGGCCGCTTCAAGGACGAGATCGTGCCGTTCAGCATCGCGCAGAAGAAGGGCGACCCCATCGTCTTCGCCGCTGACGAGTTCATCAACCGCAAGTCCACCGCCGACGCGCTGGCGGGCCTGCGTCCGGCCTTCGACAAGGCCGGCAGCGTGACGGCCGGCAATGCCTCGGGCCTGAACGACGGCGCGGCCGGCGTGGTCGTCATGACCGCCGCCAAGGCCGCAGCGCTCGGCCTGAAGCCGCTGGCGCGCATCGCCTCCTATGCCTCGGCCGGTCTGGATCCGGCCTACATGGGCATGGGCCCGGTGCCTGCCGCCCGCAAGGCCCTGGAGCGCGCCGGCTGGAAACCCGCCGACCTGGACCTGCTCGAGATCAACGAAGCCTTCGCGGCCCAGGCCTGTGCCGTGCACAACGAGATGGGCTGGGACACCAGCAAGGTCAACGTCAACGGCGGCGCCATCGCGCTGGGCCACCCCATCGGCGCCAGCGGCTGCCGCGTGCTCGTCACGCTGTTGCACGAGATGGCCAAGCGCGATGCCAAGAAGGGCATCGCTTCCCTGTGCATCGGCGGCGGCATGGGCGTCGCCCTGACCGTCGAACGTTGATACCCTCACCCACCACAACAGGAGACATTCAATGAGCCAGAAGATTGCCTACGTCACCGGGGGCATGGGCGGTATCGGTACCGCCATTTGTCAGAAGCTGGCCAAGGCCGGCTTCAAGGTCATCGCCGGTTGTGGCCCCAGCCGTGACTACCAGAAGTGGCTGGATGAGCAGAAGGCCCTGGGCTTTGCATTCCACGCCTCGGTCGGCAATGTGGCCGACTGGGACTCGACGGTCGAGGCCTTCCAGAAGGCCATCTCCGAGCATGGCGCCATCGACGTGCTGGTCAACAACGCCGGCATCACGCGCGACCGCATGTTCCTGAAGATGAGCCCCGACGACTGGAAGGCCGTCATCGACACCAACCTGAACTCCATGTTCAACGTGACCAAGCAGGTCGTGCCCGGCATGGTGGAAAAGGGCTGGGGCCGCATCATCCAGATCAGCTCGGTCAACGGCGAGAAGGGCCAGGCCGGCCAGACCAACTACTCGGCCGCCAAGGCCGGCATGCACGGCTTCACGATGGCCCTGGCCCAGGAGCTGGCGAGCAAGGGCGTGACGGTCAACACCGTCAGCCCCGGCTATATCGGCACCGACATGGTCAAGGCCATCAAGCCCGAGATCCTGGAGAAGATCGTCGCGACCATCCCGGTCAGGCGCCTGGGCACGCCGGAGGAGATCGGCTCCGTCGTGACCTGGCTGGCCGGCGAGGACAGCGGCTTCACGACCGGCGCGGACTTCTCCTGCAACGGCGGCCTGCACATGGGGTGATGCTGGGGCACTCCCCAGTCTTGCGTAGTCAACACTACCTGGCCTGAGGAACGAGGCCCTGGGCCGGGGCAGTGGGGCGACCTATCTTGAAGTCGAGCGCGCCATAGCGCTCGACATTCAACACAAGGAGGTCGCCATGTTCCATCGCATCATTCCGCTGCTGGCCCTCGGTGCCGGCCTGGCTTGCCTGCCGGCGGCCCGCGCCCAGACCAGCCTGCCCCTCGTGGGCATCAGCGCCCAGCGTGCCGCCGAACCGGCCGCGCCGCGTGCCGACGTCTCCCGCGTCTGCCCCGGCTACGGCGAGGTGCTGCGCGAGCGCCTGCAGCTGCCGTCGGTCGAGCAGCCCACCGACATGGTGGTGCGCTTCCGTCTCGACGAAGGCGCGGTCGACCAGGTCAGGTTCCGCCGCGCGCCGCCCGAACTGCGCAACGCCATCCGCCGCGTCATCTATGACCTCAAGTGCACGGGCGACGGCCAGGCCAACCAGCAGTTCGCCTTCGTGCTGAGCGTGCTGCCCGAGGGCGACGAGGCGACCCAGCGGCTGGCGCTCAAGCCCGAGTCCGAGGTGCTGGCCGCCGTCAGGGCGGCCGACTGAGACCGGGGCCGCCAGGCGCGGCCCCAGCTCAACCGGGCAGGGCCTCCGCACTGCCCAGCCAGCGCAGCAACTGGGCCAGCGACGGCGCATGGCTTTTCAGCAGCAGCCGCCTTACATGACCGCGGGCCGTGCTCAGCGTGATGTCGAGCTGGCGCGCGACGGCCTCGGGCATCTGGCCGTCGGCCAGCAGCAGCAGCACGCAGCGCTCGGCGGGGCTGAGCCGGAATTGCTCGCTGAGGGCGTCGATGCGGGCGCGCTGCGTCAGCTCGGGCCGGTCCAGGTGCAGGCTGAGCAGCCGCGTGTCGGCCGGCCAGGCCGTCATGCGCGCCACGAGCTCGGGCAGGGGCATGGCCTGCAGCCATCCGGTGCGCCGGCTGGCCGGCAGCCACAGCGCCATCTGCGGCGGGCTCAGCCGCAGCAGCGCCTCCAGCGTCAGGGCCGGCAGCGAACCCAGCTGCATCAGCCGGCCGGCGGCCTGGCCGACTTCGGTTCGAAGCGCTTCGGCCGCCGCATTCGCGAAGACCAGTTCGCGCGTCGGCCGCAGCACCCAGATCGGCAGCGGCAGCTGGGCCCAGAGCTGGAGCGCCGACGGCGGCGCGGCCGTGGACCGCGAGGGCCAGACAGTCGGTGCATTCAAGGGCGGTGACTCCCGATTTTGAGGATGTGATGACGGCGGTGCCTCGACAGAATGCCTGGGCGCGAGCCGCGGGCCCAGGGGCGGGACCGCCAGATTTCGCCGTCGTGCGGCCCTTCAGCCTAGGGGGCGTCATGGAGCTGCTGGAAAGAGCCGAGGCCCTGGAGCAGGCCCAGGCATCGCTGACGCGGGCGCGGGCCGGCCGGGGCGGCGTGCTGCTGCTCAGCGGCGAGGCTGGCATCGGCAAGACCAGCGTCGTGGCGGCCCTGGCCACCCAGGCCGTCGGGCTGACCGGCCTGCGCCTGCTGCGCGGCGGCTGCGAGGACCTGGGCTCCGCGCGGCCCCTCGGCCCGCTGCACGAGATGGCCCGCGGGCTGGCGCACGGCGAGGCCGCCGGCGCCCTGCTGGCCCTGCTGGCCGGCAATGCGCCGGCCGGCGAGGTCGGCGCCGCGCTGGTCGAGCTGCTCGACGATGCCCACGACCCCAGCCTGCTCGTCTTCGAGGACCTGCACTGGGCGGACGAGGCCACGCTGGACCTGATCAAGCATCTGGGGCGGCGCATCGCCCAGTTGCCGGCGCTGCTGCTGCTGAGCTACCGCAGCGACGAGGTGCATGCCGAGCATCCGCTGGGGCGGCTGCTCGGCGACCTGCCCGCGTCCTGCTGCACGCGGCTGGCGCTGGCGCCGCTGTCCGTGGGCGCCGTGGCCACGCTGTGCACGGCCGCCGGCCGCCCCGCCTCGACGGCACCCGCGCTGCATGCGGCCACGGCAGGCAATCCCTTCTTCGTCACCGAGGTGCTGGCCAGCGGCGTTGTCGATCTCGACCCGGGCGCCCCCGCTGCCGTGCCCAGCGGCGTGCGCGACGCGGTGCTGACGCGCATCCGCCGGCTGGCGCCCGAATTGCGCGAGGTGCTGAGCACGCTGTGCGTCGTGCCCGGCGGCGCCAGCCTGGCCCTGGCGCAGGCCCTGCTGCCCGACGCCGCGCCGGCCGTCGACGACTGCATCGCCCGGGGCCTGCTGGTGGCCCGCGGCGAGCTGCTGGCCTTTCGCCACGAGCTGGCGCGCCTGGCCGTGGCCGACCTGCTCGCGCCGATGCAGCGCCGCAGCCGCCATGCGGCCGTGCTGCAGGCCCTGCGCGGCCGGGTGTCGGGCGAGGCCACGCTGGCCCGGCTGGCCCACCATGCCAGCGCGGCCGGCGATGCCGCAGCGGTGCTGGAGTTCGCGCCCGCCGCCGCGGCCCAGGCCGCCGCCGTCGGCGCCCACCGCCAGGCCGCGCTGCTGCTGGCCATGGCCCTGCGCGTGGCCGATGCCGCGCCGCTGGCGCTGCGCGCCCAGCTGCATGAGAGCTGGTCCTACGAAGCCGGTCTGGCCCTGCGCATCGACGCCGAAGTCGTGCAGGCCCGCCACCGCGCGCTGGCGCTGTGGCGGCAACTGGGCCGTATCGACAAGATCGGCCTCAACCTGCGCTGGCTGTCGCGGCTGCACTGGTACCAGGGCGATGCGGCCGAGGCCGAGCGCTATGCGGCCGAGGCCGTCGAGGTGCTGCAGGCCCACCCGCCGGGGGCCGAACTGGCCTGGGCCTATGCGACCCGGGCCCAGCTGCACATGCTGCGGGACCGCGTCGAGCCGGCGCGGCTCTGGGGCGAGCGCGCGATGAGCCTGGCCAGGCGGCTCGGCGAGCGCGAGGTGCTGTGCCATGCGCTGAACTCGGTCGGCACGGCGACGCTGTTCGCCGGCCATGCCGAGGGCGCCGCGCTGCTCGAACGCAGCCTGGCCCTGGCGCGCGAGAGCGGCTTCCACGAGCAGGCCGCGCGGGCCTACAGCAACATCGCCGAGCATGCGGTCGTGTCCAAGGACTTCGCCCGCGCCGAGGTCTGGCTGGCCGAAGGCATCGCCTTCAACCGCCGCTTCGACCTCGATGCCTGGCGGCCCTATCTGGTCGGCTGGCAGGCCCAGCTGCGGCTGGAGCAGGGGCGCTACGAGGAGGCCCTGGCCATCGCCGCCGAGGTGCTGGCGATGTCGCGGCTGACCACCATCATGAAGCTGCCCGCGCTGACCGTGCGCGCCTGGACCTTGCTGCGCTGCGGCGCGCCCGAGGCCCGCGGAGTGCTGGACGAGGCGCTGGCCATCGCGCGGCCGACCCGGGAAGGGCACCGCATCCTGCCGCTGCTGCAGGCGCAGGCCGAGAGCCGCTGGCTGGCCGGCGACGAGGCCGGCGCCGCCGCCGCGCTGCAGACGCTGGGCGAGCTGCCCGAGCAGCAGTCCAGCCCCTGGGCGGCCGGCGCCCTCGCCACCTGGCTGCGGCGTTGCGGCCGTTCCGCGGCGCTGCCGGCGCGGCCGGCGGAGCCCTGGGCGCTGGAGCTGGCGGGCCGCCCCGACCTGGCCGCCGAGGCCTGGGCCCGGCTGGGCCTGCCCTTCGAGGCCGGCGTCGCGCGCCTGCAGCAGGCCCTGGCGGGCGACGCGCCCGAAGCGGCCCTGGCCGACGCGCAGCGCCTGCTCGCCCCGCTGGGCGCGGCGCCGGCGCTGGCCCGGCTGCAGGTGCTGGCGCGGCGGCACGGCCTGGCCCTGCAGCGCCGCCGCGGCCCCTATGCGCGGTCGCGGCAGCACCCCAACGGGCTGACCGGCCGCGAGCAGCAGGTGCTGGCCCTGCTGGCCGAGGGCCGCGCCAATGCCGACATCGCGGGCCGGCTGGGCCTGAGCTTGCGCACCGTCGAGCACCATGTGTCGGCCGTGCTGGCCAAGCTCGGCACCGAGGGCCGCGCCGAGGCCATTGCCAAGGCCTGGCGCGAAGGGCTGGTGCCCGGGGCCGCCCAGCGCTGATCCAGCTCCCGTCAGGGCGCCACGCGCGGCAGGTCCAGCACGAAGCGGCTGCCCTGGCCGGCGATGCTGTGGGCCAGGATGTGGCCGCCCAGCACCTGCTCGACGAGGCTGTGGCAGATGGCCAGGCCCAGGCCGTTGCCGCCCTGGCCGAAGCGGGTCGAGAAGAAGGGCTCGAAGACGCGGCGCAGCACGTCCGCCGTCATGCCGCGGCCGTCGTCGGCGACCTGCAGGCGGATCAGGTCGCCGGGCAGGGACAGCGCGCTGACCGAGATGCGCCCGGGCCGGCCGGGCAGCATGCCGTGCAGCAGCGCGTTGTTGACGAGGATGTCCAGCGCCTGGCCGAGCTGGTCGGCGTAGCTGTCGATGAGCAGGTCGGGCGGGATGTCGATGTCCAGCGCATGGCCGGCCTGCTCGGCGCGCTGCACCAGCGGGCGCAGGTGCAGCCGGCACCAGGTCGCCAGCTCGAACTGCAGGCGCTCGTGGCTGGCGCGCCGCTGGGCCATCTGCTTGAAGTTGCCGACCAGGCTGGCCGCCGTCTGCATGCTGCGCTCGATCAGGGCCAGCCCGTCCAGCGTGACCCGCGTCTGCTGCATCAGCTCCGAGCGGCGCAGAGGCGGCCCGCCGTCCAGGCGCGACTCCAGCTCGCGGTTGGCGGCCAGCAGCGTCGTCGCGGCCAGCAGGCTGTTGCCGATGGGCGTGTTCAGCTCATGGGCCACGCCGGCCACCATGGCGCCCAGCGCGGCGAGGCGCTCCTGGGCGATGACCTGGCGCTGCAGCACGGCCACGCGCTGGTAGGCGCGCGCGTTCTCGAGCGCGATGGCCGCATAGGCGGCGAGGTTGCGCAGGATCAGCAGCTCGCGCTCGCCATAGGCGCCGGCCGCGCGCGACCGCAGGCGCAGCACACCGACGAGCTGGCTGCCGACGGCCAGCGGCATCAGCAGCAGGTCGGTGCCGTCGCGCAGCAGCAGTTCGCGGCGCTCGCGGGCGCAGCGCGCGAGCTCGGGGTCCGGCGCGTCGCTGGGCAGCAGCAGCGTGCCCGCGGCCGGCGCCGGGCGCATCTGCTGGCCCTCGTCGAGCAGGAAGACGCCGAACTCGGCCACCTCCACCATCGCGCCGACGCGCTCGCGCAGCAGGCCCAGCACGCGCTCCGCATCGAGCTCGGCCGTCAGCTCCTGGCCCATCGCGCTGAGCTGCTGCAGCACCGCGTGGGCGTCCTCCAGCGCGGCCGAGCGGGCCGCCTCGGCGGCGGCCAGGCGGCGCAGGTGCTCGCTCTCGGTGCGCGCGCGGTCGACCTGGTGCTGCAGGTGGATGGCGCGCGAGCGCCGCCGGGCCTGCTCGCTCTGGCTGGACTCGCGCAGCGCGATCGCGCGCCGCGCCATGTCGAAGGCGGGCTGGTAGTGGCCCAGCATCGCGTGGGCGCGGGCCGCGCCGTCGAGCAGGGCCGGCGGCGGGCGGTAGCCGGGCAGGGCTTCGGCCTCGGCCAGGGCCTGCTCGTACAGCTGCAGCGCCTGGCCGGCATCGCCCCGGGCGAGGCGGATCTCGGCCAGCAGGCCCAGCACCTCCAGGCTCTGGCCGCGTTCCTGCTGGCGGCGCGCGGCGTCGAGGGCGCGGCACGCGGCGGCCTCGGCCTCGTCCAGCCGCTGCAGGCCCAGCAGCGCCCGGGCCAGGCCTTGGTCGGCGTCGATCTGCAGATCCACCGAGGCCTGCACGGCGGGGTGACGGGCCAGGCCCTCGAAGGCGGCCAGGCCGGCGGCGGCGTCGCCGACGTCCATCTCCAGGTGGGCGAGGTATTTGCGGGCCAGCGCGACGACGCGGGCGCCGGGTTCGCCGGCATGCGTCTGCAGGCATTCGGTCAGCAGCTCGCGGGCCTCGTCCAGCTCGCCCAGGCGGCGCAGCGCCTCGCCGGTCTGGGCCAGGCACAGGCCGTAAAGCCGCGGCCAGCCGGCCGCGCGGGCCAGGGCCAGCGCGCGGCGCTGCCAGTCGATGGCGCTCTCGAAGTCGTGGGCGCGCGTGAACGCGAAGCCGAGGTTGGTGGCCAGCACGATCGCGCGGCGGCGCTGGCCGGTCTGCAGTGCGAGCTCGAAGGCGGCCGTGAAGTCGGCGATGGCCTGCGGGAAGTTGGAGCCCATCGCCTCCAGGCAGCCGCGGAAGTCGCGCAGCGCGACCTCGCAGACCGGGTCGGCGCTGTGCGCGGGCAGGCGGCCAGCCCAATGGGCCTTGGCGGCACTGCGGTCGCGCAGCAGTTCGGCGCGCGCCGTGGAGGCCTGCATGAAGAGCAGGCGCCCTGCGTCGCCTGACTGGGCGGCCAGCGCGATGGCCGCATGCGTGGCGGCCTGCAGGGCGGCCTGGTCGCCGCGGTCCAGCGCGAGCTGGTAGCCCAGCCATTGGGCGTCGGCCTGGCCGACCGCATCGGCCGCGTCGGCAAAGGCCGCCAGGGCTTGGCGGCGCAGCGCCTCGGCCGCATCGAGCTGGCCGTCCAGGGCCTGGCATTCGGCCTCCACCAGCCAGCGCCGCGGGCCTTCGGTGGCGCGCGGCAGCAGCTCGCGCGCCCGCGCACCGTCACGCTGGCGCAGCGCCCAGGCCAGGGCCAGCGCCGCGTCGCCGCCGCCGCCCCGGGCCTGCGTCTCCAGCAGCGCGAGCTCGGCATCGGTCACGAACAGGGGCAGGGCGGGCAGCGGCATGTCGGCAATCCCCGGGGGCGCCTCACTATGATCCGCGCCGGTTTTTTCTGCCAGGGGCTTCGCGGCGGCCGCAGCGAAGAGGGCTCGGTGGCGGGTGGCGTGCCCGGGGGCGGCGACGAAGGCGCCGGCTTGACGCAGGTCAGAGCCCCGCAAACACCCCCGGGTAAACTCGATGCACAGGGCGGCGGCGTGCCGCCCTTTGCATTGGAGTGATCGGGATGTTGCGCAGTTGGGCCTTGGCCTTGGGTTGGGTGGTGGCGTTCGGGGCGCAGGCCCAGCAGGGGCGCCCGCCGGTCTTCGTGCTGAACTCGCTGGATGCCGACATCTCCGTCGTCGACCCGGCCAGCTTCAAGGTCATCAGGCGCATCCCGACGGGCAAGGAGCCGCATCACCTCTATCTGTCGCCGGACGAGAAGAGCCTCATCGTCGCCAACGCGCTGGGCGACTCGCTGACCTTCCTGAACCCGCGCACGGCCGAGGTGCAGCGCGTCGTGCGCGGCATCTCCGACCCCTACCACCTGCGCTTCTCGCCGGACATGAAGTGGTTCGTCACGGCCTCCAACCGGCTGGACTACGTCAGCCTCTACCGCTGGCAGGGCAGCGAGGCCAAGGAGCCGCTGCAGCTGGTCAAGCAGATCCCGGCGCCCAGGACGCCCAGCCACCTGAACATCGACAGCAGGAGCACGGTGGTCTACGCCAGCCTGCAGGACAGCAGCGAGCTGCTGGCCATCGACCTGGCCACGCAGACGGTGCGCTGGAAGCAGCCGGTGGGCCAGCTGCCGGCCGACATCTTCCTGACGCCCGACGACAAATTCCTGCTCGTCGCGCTGACCGGCGACCGCTTCGTCGAGGTCTGGGACGTGTCGGGCAAGGCGCCCCGGCTCGTCAAGCGCCTCCCCACCGGCGACGGCACGCATTCCTTCCGCGGCTGGGGTGACAAGCGCCACGTCCTCGTCAGCAACCGCGCCGGCAACACGATCAGCAAGATCGACTACGACAACTTCACGGTCGTCGACCAGTTTCCCGGCCCCGCCGGCCCGGACGACATGGAGGTGCTGGGCGACGGCAAGACCCTGCTCGTGACCTCGCGCTGGGCCGGCAAGCTGACCGAGATCGACACGACGACGCGCCGGGTCGTGCGCCAGGTCAAGGTCGGCAAGTCGCCGCACGGCATCTGGACGCTGGACCACCAGCCGCGCCAATGAAGGCCTTGCTCCTGGCGCTGGTGGCCACCGCGGCCGCTGCGCAGCCGGCTTGCGACAAGCCGGTCTACCTGAGCTTCGATACCGGCCATATGGGCGTCGCGCCGCTGATCGCGGAGACGCTGAAGAAGCACAACGCCAAGGCGACCTTCTTCCTCGCCAACGAGCCCACGCAGACCGGCGGCACGACGCTGGACGAGACCTGGGCGCCCTGGTGGCGCGAGCGCGCGGCCGAGGGCCATGACTTCGGTGCCCACACCTGGGACCACGATGTCTTCCTGGAGGATGTGGCGGACGCCGACGGCAGGGTCGTGCGCTTCAAGGTGCGCACCCAGGCCGGCATCAACCCGCCCGTCCTGCGCGAGCTGACGCCCGAGCAGTATTGCGACAGCCTGAAGAGGGTCGGCGAGCGCTTCACCGCGATGACGGGCAAGGCGCTGGCGCCCATCTTCCGCGCGCCCGCGGGGCGCACGTCCCCGGCGCTGCTGAACGCGGCCAAGGCCTGCGGCTTCACGCATGTCGGCTGGAGCCGCGCGGGCTTCCTGGGCGACGAGCTGCCCAGCCAGGCCTACCCGAACGCGCAGTTGCTGGAGAAGGCGCTGCGCGACATCCGGCCCGGCGACATCCTGATCGCCCACCTCGGCATCTGGCAGCGCCAGGACGCCTGGGCGCCGGCCGTGCTGGAGCCGCTGATGACCGGGCTGGAGCAGCGGGGCCTATGCTTCGCGCCGCTGCGCGAGCACCCGCGTTACGCGACACTGTTCAAGCCACCCGACCCCAGGAAACCGTGATCGACTGGATCAGCAACGCCTTCGACGCCGCGCAGCTCGCGCTGTACGAGTCCTTCGTGCAGCCCATCGTCTTCGGGCTGGGCTTCGGCAACCTGCTGGAGGACGCCTTCGACGCGACAGGCTGGCTGCTCTGGGGACTGATCCAGGTGGCGGTGCTGCTGCTGGGCATCGGCCTGCTGGAGCGGCGCTGGCCGGTCGAGCCGGTGACCGACCGCGGCGCCGTGCGCACCGACGTGCTCTACACGCTGATCCACCGCCTCGGCCTCGTGCGCCTGGCGATGTTCTTCGCCGTGCAGCCGGCCTGGGACGGCGTCGCCGGCCAGTTGCGCCTGGCCGGCCTGCCCACCTGGCAGCTCGACGCGCTGTGGCCCGGCGTGACCGACATCGCCTGGGTCAGTCTGGTGCTCTACCTTGTCGTCTTCGATTTCGTCGGCTACTGGCTGCACCGCTGGCAGCACCAGTTCAACTGGTGGTGGGCGCTGCACAGCCTGCACCACAGCCAGCGCCAGATGACGATGTGGAGCGACGACCGCAACCACCTGCTGGACGACGTCCTCATCGCCACCGCGTTCGCGCTGCTGGCCCGCCTCATCGGCGTCGAGCCGGGGCAGTTCGTCGCCATCACCGTCGTCACCCAGCTGCTGCAGAGCCTGCAGCACGCCAATGCGCGCATCGGCTTCGGCGCTTTCGGCGAGCGGCTGCTGATCAGCCCGCGCTTTCACCGCCGCCACCACAGCATCGGCATTGGCCACGAGAGCGAGGGCCGCGGCACGCTGGGCGGCCACAACTTCGGCGTGCTGCTGCCCTGGTGGGACATGCTGTTCCGCACGGCCGACTTCGAGCCCCGCTTCGACGCCACCGGCGTGCGCGACCAGCTGCCCGAGGAGGGCGCGCACGACTACGGCCACGGCTTCTGGCACCAGCAGTGGCTGGGCCTGAGCCGCCTCTTCGCCTCGTTTGGAAAGACCGCCTGATGCAGGGCCTCGTCGATGCCTTCTGGCGCGCCGCCGCCTACTGCCTGCACCCGCGCGTCATCGCGCTGTCGCTGCTGCCCCTCGTCATCTCCGGCGTGCTGGTGTTCGGCTTCATGTATTTCTTCTGGGAAGGCGCCATCGCCGGCGTGCGCGCGACGCTGGAAAGCTGGCGCCTCGTCGAAAGCCTGCTGCAATGGCTGGATGCCTGGGGCCTGCAGTCCCTGCGCAGCGCGCTGGCGGCGGTCGTCGTGCTGGCGGGCGTGGTGCCCGTCGTGCTGCTGCTGAGCCTGCTCCTCGTCGCGCTGTGCATGACGCCGGCCATCGTGCGCCTGGTGGCCGAGCGGCGCTTCCCGCTGCTCGAGAAGAAGCGCGGCGGCACGCTGCTGCAGAGCGTCGCGGCCTCGCTGGGCGCCACGCTGGTGGCCCTGGTGCTCATCGTGCTGTCCATCCCGCTGTGGCTGATCCCGCCGCTGGTCATGGTGCTGCCGCCGCTGATCTGGGGCTGGTTGACCTACCGCGTGTTCGGCTACGACGTGCTGGCCGAGCATGCTTCGGCGGAAGAGCGCCGGGCCCTGCTGCGCGAGCACCGCATCCCCATGCTGGCCATGGGTGTCGTCTGCGGCTACCTCGGCGCGGCGCCGTCGCTGATCTGGGCCTTCGGTGCGATGGCCATCGTCTTCGCGCCCTTCCTCGTGCTGCTGGCGATCTGGCTCTACACGCTGGTGTTCGCCTTCTCCACCGCCTGGTTCGCGCACTATGCGCTCGCGGCCCTGCAGGCGCGGCGCGCGGCGGAACCGGTGGCCGAGTCCGCCGTCCTTCTGGAAGCCTGAAACATGCAGATCGGCCTGCTCATCATTGGCGACGAGATCCTTTCGGCCAAGCGCCAGGACTCGCACCTGGCCAAGTTCATCGAGCTGCTCGCGCAGCGCGGCATGCAACTCGCGTGGGCCCAGTACCTGGGCGACGACCGCGAGCTGTTGACGGCTCGGCTGCGCGAGGCCTTCGCCAGCGGCGACCTCGTCGTGAGCTGCGGCGGCATCGGCGCCACGCCCGACGACCACACGCGCCAGGCCGCCGCCGCCGCGCTCGGCCGGCCGCTGGCCCTGCACCCCGAGGCGCGCGAGCTGATCTGGCAGCGCATCCGGCAGATGGCCCGGGAGCAGGGCAAGACCGTCACGGCCGACGAGCCGGACAGCCTGCGCCGCTTCGAGATGGGCGTCTTCCCCGACGGCGCCGGCATCGTCCCCAACCCCTTCAACAGGATCCCCGGCTTCTTCGTCGGCAACGTGCACTTCCTGCCCGGCTTCCCGGTCATGGCCCATCCGATGATGGCCTGGGTGCTGGACCGCTACCCGCAGCTGCACCGCGAGGTCGGCGTCACCGAGCGCTCGCTGATCGTGCAGGGCGCGATGGAGGCCAGCCTGACGCCGCTGATGGAGGCCATCGAGGCCGGGTTCGCCGGCATCAAGGTCTTCAGCCTGCCCAGCGTCGACCATCCGCAGTGGGGGCGCTGCATCGAGCTGGGTGTGAAGGGCGACGCGCAACGCCTTTCTCCGGCCTACGACGCCCTCAAACAGGGCGTGATCCAGTTTGGTGCGTCCATCAGCACTGAGCTGGTGCGATAGTCCTCGCGCCGTCACTGACGCCGTCACATAATGCCCGGCGCTGCCTCGCGACAACCCATGTCGGTGCACTCTGGCATGCAACCTGCTTTGATTTCCTCCGTGGCCGCTGGCGCGTGTGCGCTGGCGGCGGCAACCCACCCCTCTCGATCCCGCTAGGAGCTATTGATGGCCAAGACCGTCGCCGATGTGATGAACATGGTGAAGGAAAACGAAGTCAAGTTCGTCGACTTCCGCTTCACCGACACCCGTGGCAAGGAGCAGCACGTCTCCGTGCCCGTCTCCCATTTCGATGAAGACAAGTTCACGTCGGGTCACGCCTTCGACGGCTCCTCGATCGCCGGCTGGAAGGGCATCGAGGCTTCGGACATGCTGCTGATGCCCGATCCCAACACGGCCAACATCGACCCCTTCTTCGAAGAGCCGACGCTGATCCTGTCCTGCGACGTCGTCGACCCCGCCGACGGCAAGGCCTATGAGCGCGACCCGCGCTCGCTGGCCAAGCGCGCCGAGGCCTATCTGAAGGCCTCCGGCCTGGGCGACACCGCCTACTTCGGCCCCGAGCCCGAGTTCTTCATCTTCGACAGCGTGCGCTGGGGCAATGAGATGTCCGGCTCCTTCTTCAAGATCGAATCGGAAGAGGGCGCCTGGAACTCGTCCAAGGAATACGAGCACGGCAACAGCGGCTACCGCCCCACCGTCAAGGGCGGCTACTTCCCCGTGCCCCCGGTCGACAGCGGCCAGGACATGCGCTCGGAGATGTGCCTGATCCTCGAACAGATGGGCATCCCGGTCGAAGTGCACCACCACGAAGTGGCGAACGCCGGCCAGATGGAGATCGGCACCAAGTTCAGCTCGCTGGTCGAGCGCGCCGACTGGCTGCAGCTGCAGAAGTACATCATCACCAACGTCGCCCACGCCTACGGCAAGACCGCGACCTTCATGCCCAAGCCCCTGGTCGGCGACAACGGCAGCGGCATGCACGTGCATCAGTCCGTGTGGAAGGACGGCAAGAACCTGTTCGCCGGCGACGGCTATGCCGGCCTGAGCGAATTCGCGCTGTACTACATCGGCGGCATCATCAAGCACGCCCGCGCGCTGAACGCCATCACCAACCCCGGCACGAACTCGTACAAGCGCCTGGTGCCCGGCTTCGAAGCCCCGGTGAAGCTGGCCTACTCGGCCAAGAACCGCTCGGCCTCGATCCGCATCCCCTACGTCGGCAACCCCAAGGGCCGCCGCATCGAAGCGCGCTTCCCGGACCCCTCCGCCAACCCCTACCTGGCCTTCGCAGCCCTGCTGATGGCCGGCCTGGACGGCGTGGAGAACAAGATCCACCCGGGCGAAGCCGCCACCAAGGACCTCTACCACCTGCCGCCGGAAGAAGACGCGAAGATCCCGACCGTCTGCCACAGCCTCGACCAGGCGCTGGACTACCTGGACAAGGACCGTGCCTTCCTGACCAAGGGCGGCGTGTTCACCGACTCCTACATCGACGCCTACATCGAGCTGAAGATGCAGGAAGTGACCCGCTTCCGCATGGCCACGCACCCGGTCGAGTTCGACATGTACTACGCGCTGTGATGGCCATGGGCAGCCACTCCGCTGCCGCTGCCATCCCCACCGAAGGGGGCCGCTCGCGCGGCCCCTTTTTTGTTGCACTCCTTCGTACACAATGCCGGCATGCCGAATCGACTTCCTGCCGTCCTGCTCGCGCTGGTGGCTCTGGGCGCGCAAGCCGAGGGCACGGTCTACCGCTGCCCCGGGCCGCCGGTGCTCTACACCGATGCGCTGAGCGCCAAGGAGGCCAGCGAGAAAGGCTGCCGCACCATCGAGGGCACGCCCATCACCGTCATGCAGATGGCCAGGCCGCGCGCCGCCAGCACATCGCCGTCGTCTGCGGAGGGCCGCGGTGCTGAAGGCCGCGTCGACGCCCAGCAGCAGCGCATGCGCGACGACGAGCGCCGCCGCGTGCTGCAGACCGAGCTGCGCTCGGCCGAAGACCGCCTGGCCAGCGCGCAGAAGGAATTCAGCAACGGCCAGGGCGAGCGCCGCGGCGACGAGCGCAACTACCAGAAGTACCTGGACCGCATGGCCGAGCTCAAGGACAACATCACCCGCTACGAGGCCGACGTGCAGGCCCTCAAGCGGGAGATCGCCAAACTCCCCTGAACGTCGGCATGGCGCCGACGTGCGCTATGACTGACATCTCCTTGCTGCCACCCGAGTTCGCCGGACTGGACCTCCTCGCGACCATGGTCGTCGTCGCCCGCGCCGACGGCGAATGCCTGTTCGCCAACGCGGCCTTCGAGAACGTCATGCGGCTGTCGCGCCGCGCCGTGCAGAAGGCCCAGCTGCCCGACTGGTTCGACGACGCCCAGCGCCTGACCGAGACGCTGGACGGCGTGGCCGCCAACCACTACTCCAGCAGCCGCTTCGACGCGCTGCTGCGCCGCGGCGCCTGGGCCCATGAGGACGGCCTGCCGGTGCACGTCATCGTGTCGCAGATGGATGCCGGCGAAGACGGCGAGCCGCGCGTCCTCGTCGAGCTCATCGAGATCGCCCAGCAGGCCCGCCAGGACCGCGACGAGCGCAAGCTCGACCAGGTGCAGGCCACCAAGGAGCTGACGCGCAACCTCGCCCACGAGATCAAGAACCCGCTCGGCGGCATCCGCGGCGCGGCCCAGCTGCTGTCCATGGAGTTGCAGGGCGACAGCGCCGAGCTGCTGGAGTACACCCAGGTCATCGTGCACGAGGTGGACCGCCTGCAGAGCCTCGTCGACCGGCTGCTGGCGCCGCACCGCAAGGCCCAGGTGGTCGGCGACGTCAACATCCACGAGATCTGCGAGCGCGTGCGCTCGCTGGTGCTCATCGAGCATCAGAACTCGAAAGGAGGCCTGCGCATCCTGCGCGACTATGACACTTCGCTGCCCGACTTCCGCGGCGACCGCGAGCAGCTGATCCAGATGGTGCTCAACATCGTGCAGAACGCCGCCCAGGTGCTCGGCCCGCGCATCGCGGCCGGCGACGCCCGCATCACGCTGCGCACCCGCGTCGCGCGGCAGGTCACCATCGGCAAGCAGCGCTGGCGCTTGGCATTGGAATTGCATATCGAGGACAACGGTCCCGGCGTCCCCGCCGAGATCCGGGATCGCATCTTCTTCCCTCTGGTCTCGGGGCGGGAGGGCGGCTCCGGCCTCGGCCTCACGCTCGCGCAGACGATCGCCCAACAGCACCAGGGCATGATCGATTGCGAGAGCGAACCGGGCCTGACGAATTTCCGAATCACGCTGCCGTTGCCCTAACCCACAAAGTCAGGGGCGCGGCCGAGGTACCGCATGAAATCCATCTGGGTTGTTGACGACGACCACTCGATCCGCTTCGTGCTCGAGAAGGCCCTGGCCCGCGAGGGCCTGCCGGTGCGCAGCTTCAGCAATGCGCGCGACATGCTCGCCGCGCTGGACGACGACTCGCCGCAGGTGCTGGTCTCCGACATCCGCATGCCGGGCGGCTCCGGGCTGGAGCTGCTGGCCAAGGTCAAGGCGCGGCTGCCGGCCCTGCCCGTCATCATCATGACGGCCTACTCCGACCTCGACAGCGCCGTGTCGGCCTTCCAGGGCGGTGCCTTCGAATACCTGCCCAAGCCCTTCGACCTGCCGCGCGCCGTCGAGCTGATCCGCCGCGCGCAGGAGGAGAGCCAGCGCGAGGCCGGCGAGCAGGAGGCCGCGGCGCAGGTGCCCGAGATGCTCGGCCAGGCGCCGGCCATGCAGGACGTGTTCCGCGCCATCGGCCGGCTGTCGCAGAGCAATGTCACCGTGCTCATCACCGGCGAAAGCGGCTCGGGCAAGGAGCTGGTCGCGCGCGCTCTGCACAAGCACAGCCCGCGCGGCGAAGGCCCCTTCGTGGCCATCAACACCGCGGCCATCCCCAAGGACCTGCTGGAGAGCGAACTCTTTGGCCACGAGCGCGGCGCCTTCACCGGCGCCCAGGCCTCGCGGCGCGGCCGCTTCGAGCAGGCCGACGGCGGCACCCTCTTCCTCGACGAAATCGGCGACATGCCCTTCGAGCTGCAGACGCGGCTGCTGCGCGTGCTGTCCGACGGCCAGTTCTATCGCGTCGGCGGCCACAGCCCGCTGCGCAGCAATGTGCGCGTCATCGCCGCCACGCACCAGAACCTGGAAGAGCGCGTGCGCCTGGGCGCCTTCCGCGAAGACCTCTTCCACCGCCTCAACGTCATCCGCCTGCGCCTGCCGCCGCTGCGCGAGCGCCGGGAGGACGTGCCCTCGCTGGCCCGCCACTTTCTGCAGCGCAGCGCGACCGAGCTCGGCGTCGAGCCCAAGCGCCTGAGCGACGCGGCGCTGGCCGTGCTGACCCATTTCGAGTTCCCCGGCAACGTTCGCCAACTGGAGAACATCTGCCACTGGCTCAGCGTGATGGCGCCCAGCCAGGTCGTCGAGCCCAAGGACCTGCCGGACGAACTGCAGCCGGGCTATGTCGCCGCGCCGCCCGCCGTGGCCCAGGCCCTGTCGCCTCAGCCGGGGCTGGCCGTGGCGGCACCGGCCGCAGTGCCGACACCTGCCGCGCCCGCCAGCACGAGCAGCGGCGAGGGCTGGCTGGCCGACATGGCCGCCGACGCGCGCGCCCGACTGCTGGCGGGTGAGCCCGACGTCTGGGACGCGCTGACCAAGCGCTTCGAGGCCCAGCTCATCCTGACCGCCCTCGACGTCACCCGCGGTCGCCGCATCGAGGCCGCGCAGAAGCTCGGCATCGGGCGGAACACGATCACGCGCAAGATTCAGGAGCTGGGGCTGGACGTCTGAGTGAGGACCGAGCAGAGGCCCTGCGGACTCTGCGACGCCTCACGAAGGCCGGCCGGCATGCAGGCCGGTTGGCATAACGGCCTATCTGCCAGTTAGGCGCAAGCCAAGCAGCAGCAGCGTCGACAACCCGAACAGCAGCGTCAGCCCGCGCCAGAACAGCAGCGGGTGGCGCTGCTGCAGCGGTGTGCGGCGATGGCGTGTGAATTCGGCGCCCGGCGCTTCGAGGTCGTGCACGAACTCCGACAGCGCCTGCTGGCGCCGCGCGGCGGGCAGGAATTCCATCGCGGTGAACAGGTGCTCGCGGCTCGCCGTTGCCGGCGCGGCCCTGAGCGCATGCGGGCTGTCGACGCGGCGCGCCACCCACTCTTCAAGCGCGAAGCGGTCCAGCTCGCACGCCTGGCCGGCCAGCTCGGCCGACGGCAGCTTGAGCGCCCACTCGCGGCCGCCCGCGTCGACGGCGAGCACGACTTGGCTGCGCGCGCCCACATGCAGCTCACGCACGACGCGATAGCCCTCGAAGTCCTGGCGCGCGGCCAGGTGTGGTGGCAGCTTCAGGCCGTCGCGGCTGACCGCCGGGGCCAGCGCCGTGGGCAGGGCTTCGACGCGGGCCAGCATCACGGTCGCGTTGTCGGGGCTGCCGGCCGCTAGCGCCGCGGCGACGAGGGCCTCGGATGCCGCCTGCAGGCCGGCGCCGCAGCGGGCCAGCACCTCGTGCACGAGGGCCGCGTCCAGGTGTTCGTAGGCGCCGTCGCTGGCCAGCAGGAAGGTCTCGCCGACTTCGGTGGGCCAGCAGGCGTGGTCGACCTCCACATGCGGGCTCACGCCCAGCGCACGGCCCAGACAGGTCTGCCCGTCCATGCGCACGCGGTGGTCCAGGCTGAGCTGTTCCAGCGCGCCGGGATGCAGGCGGTAGACGCGGGTGTCGCCCACATGCAGCAGATGCACCTCGCGGCCCTTGAAGACCAGCGCGCTGAAGCAGCAGACATGGCCGCGGTCCCGGTCGAAGCGGCCGTCGCCGCGCTGGCTCTGGGCATGCAGCCAGGCATTGGTCGCGGCCAGCACGCACTGGGCCGCGCGGTGCACCGTCCAGGCCTCGGAGGTGCCGTAGTAGTCCTCCAGGAAGCCGCGCACGGCGGCGGCGCTGGCGACCTGGCCGACCGCGCTGCTGCTGATGCCGTCGGCAATCGCCAGCGCGATGCCGCGCGAGCGGCGCTGCGCGACGCCGGGCTGCGCGACGCCGTGGAAGTCCTGGTTCAGCGGCTTGCGGCCGGCCTCGGAATGCTGGCCGACCGCGATCCGTAGCGTCATGTCAGTGGCTTTGCCGTGTTGCGGGCCGAGCGCCGGGCCGCTCCCAAGCCGGCCCGCTCTGGCGATGTGTTTGCGGCTCAATGCCGCAAACATCGCCGTCCCCGCGGGGGACCGGCTGGGTGCGCCGCGTTCAGCGAGCGCGACCGGACGAGGGGCTCAGATTCGGTGCGGTCTTGTAGTGCGTCGAGTACAGCGTCAGGCCGACGAAGGTCAGGCCGCCGACGAGGTTGCCGAGCACGGTGGGGATCTCGTTCCAGATCATGTAGTCGGCGATCGTGAACTTGCCGCCCAGCATCAGGCCCGACGGGAACAGGAACGTGTTGACGATGCTGTGCTCGAAGCCCATCAGGTAGAGCAGGATGAAGCCGACCGGGAAGAGCAGGGCGCCGAGCAGCGGGTTGCCGGAGTTGACGTTGACCGACACCGCGAAGGCCGCGGCCAGCGCCAGGATGGCGCCGGCCATGTAGGCGCGGATCAGCGTGTCGCGGGTGGACATCAGCAGCTTGGATTCACCTGCGTCCACCATCCTGGTGACGAACTCGGTGGGGACGACGTAGGCCATGGTTTGCTCCTCTCGCTTTTCAGTTCAAGGCCACCAGCACGCGGCCGTCCCGCACCTGCACGGCATGGGCGCGCACCGACTGCTCGGGCGCCTCCAGGCACTCGCCGGTGCTGAGGTCGAAGTGGTTCTTGTAGAGCGGCGACGCGACGACGATGCGCTCGCCCAGGTTGCCCACGAGGCCGCGGGCCAGCACGCTGGCGCCGGAGCGCGGGTCGATGTTGTCGATGGCGTGGAAGCGTTCGGCGCCGATGCGGAACACGGCCACATGGCGGTCGTCGACGCGGGCCGCGACGCCGGTGTCGGGCAGGATGTCGTCGATGCGGCAGACGGGGGTGTAGGTCATGGTTGCTGCTCCATTCAAACGGTGGCTTCGTCGCGTTCCTCGGCGCGCGCGGGCCGGATCTGGCCGCGCTCCTTCACGAACACGATCTGCTCGTCGGGCGTCTCGCTGTTGACGAAGGAACGGAAGCGTTGGCGCACCTCGGGCGTCGTGACGGCGGTCTTCCATTCGCACTGGTAGCTGTCGACGACGGCCTGCATCTGCGCCTCCAGCTCGGCGGCGAGGCCCAGGCTGTCCTGGATCAGCACGTCCTTCAGATAGCCCAGGCCGCCTTCGAGGTTGTCGCGCCAGGTGCTGGTGCGCTGCAGGCGGTCGGCCGTGCGCACATAGAACATCAGGAAGCGGTCGATGGTGCGGATCAGGTCGGCCTTGCTCAGGTCGCCGGCGATCAGCTCGGCGTGGCGGGGCTTCATGCCGCCGTTGCCGCAGACGTAGAGGTTCCAGCCCTTGTCGGTCGCGATGACGCCGACGTCCTTGCCCTGGGCCTCGGCGCATTCGCGCGTGCAGCCGGACACGCCGAACTTGATCTTGTGCGGCGCGCGCAGGCCCTTGTAGCGGTTCTCCAGCTCGACGGCCAGGCCCACCGAGTCGTCCACGCCGTAGCGGCACCAGGTGCTGCCCACGCAGCTCTTCACGGTGCGCAGCGCCTTGCCATAGGCATGGCCGCTCTCGAAGCCGGCCGCGATCAGCTCTTCCCAGATGAAGGGCAACTGCTCGACGCGGGCACCGAACATGTCCACGCGCGCGCCGCCGGTGATCTTGGTGTAGAGGCCGTACTTCTTCGCGACCTGGCCGACCGCGATCAGGCCCTCGGGCGTGACCTCGCCGCCCGGCATGCGCGGCACGACGGAGTAGCTGCCGTCCTTCTGGATGTTGCCGAGGTAGTAGTCGTTGCTGTCCTGCAGGCTGGCCAGCTCGGGTTCCAGCACGAAGGCGTTCCAGCAGGACGCGAAGATGCTGGCGGCCGCCGGCTTGCAGATGTCGCAGCCCAGGCCCTTGCCGTGCTTGCCGAGCAGCTCGCCGAAGGTCTTGATGCCGCCGACGCGCACGAGGTGGTAGAGCTGCTGGCGCGAATGCGGGAAATGCTCGCAGAGGTGGTTGTTCACCGCCATGCCGCGCTTGGACATTTCCAGCTTCATGACCTGGGTCACCAGGGGCACGCAGCCGCCGCAGGTGGCGCCCGCCTTGGTGCAGGCCTTGATGTCGCCGATGCTGGCGCAGCCTTCGCCCACGGCCGCGCAGATCTGGCCCTTGGTGACGTTGTTGCAGGAACAGAGCTGGGCGGTGTCGGGCAGCGCGTCGGGGCCGATGGCGGCCTTGGCCTTGCCGTCGCTGCTCGGCAGGATCAGGAACTCGGGGTCGGCCGGCAGCCTGATGCCGTTCAGCGCCATCTGCAGCAGCGTGCCGTACTCGGCCGCGTCGCCCACCAGCACGGCGCCGAGCAGCTTCCCGCCGTCCTCGCTGACGACGATCTTCTTGTAGACCTGCTTGCGCTCGTCGACGTACTGGTAGCTGCGGCACTTGGGCGTCTTGCCGTGGGCGTCGCCGATGCTGGCCACGTCCACGCCCATGAGCTTGAGCTTGGTGCTGAGGTCGGCGCCGGGGAAGGCGGCCTCGGCCTCGCCGGCGATGTGGCGGGCGGCCACGCGCGCCATCTCGTAGCCGGGCGCGACGAGGCCATAGGTCTGCTCGTTCCACGACGCGACCTCGCCGATGGCGTAGACGTTGCGGTCGCTCGTGCGGCAGTGGTCGTCGATGACGACGCCGCCGCGCGGGCCCGTGGCCAGCACGCACTGGCGGGCCAGCTCGTCGCGCGGGCGGATGCCGGCGGAGAACACCAGCATGTCGGTCTCCAGCCAGCTGCCGTCGGTGAAGACGAGGCGGTGGCGGGCCGCCGCGCCGTCGGTGATCTCGACCGTGTTGCGGCTGGTGTGGACCTGGACGCTGAGCGCCTCGATCTTCTCGCGCAGCACGCGGCCGCCGGTCTCGTCGATCTGCACCGCCATCAGCCGCGGCGCGAACTCGACGACGTGGGTCTGCAGGCCCATGTCGCGCAGCGCCTTCGCGCATTCCAGCCCCAGCAGGCCGCCGCCGATGACGACGCCGCTCTTGGAGACCTTGCCGCTGGCCTGCATGCCCTCCAGGTCCTCGATGGTGCGGTAGACGTGGCAGTGCGGCCGGTCGCGCCCCGGCACGGACGGCACGAAGGGGTAGGAGCCGGTGGCGATGACCAGCTTGTCGTAGGGGATGACCTCGCCGTCGGCGAGCTTGAGCGTGTGGTCGCGCCTCTCGATGGACACGACCTTGGCGCCCAGGCGCAGCCTGAAGCCGGTCTTCTCGAAGAAGCCGGCGGGCACCAGGGACAGGTCCTCGGCCGACTTGCCCGAGAAGAACTCGGACAGGTGCACGCGGTCGTAGGCCGGGCGCGGCTCCTCGCACAGCACGGTCACCTGCACGTCGGCGGCGGCCGGGCCGTCCGCGAGGGATTCGAGAAATTTCTGGCCCACCATTCCGTGGCCGATGAGGACGATGTGCATGGTCAGTTTGGCTAGGCAGGCCGGAGCCACCAGTAGGAAGGCCCCGTCGGCAGCTGTCTGCTCGCGGGGCCTGAGAGGAGTCGCGCCGTTGCGCTGGGTCGCCGCCGTTGGCGATGGGATCGGATGGGCGGCGGCTCGCGCGCGCCGCCCAACCCAGGCAGCGCAAGAGGCGTGCCAGCGTCCCGCCACGGCATGGGGCGGGTCAGGGTGGGTTTGCGGCACTGCGGCGGTGCGGCGGCGCGCACCGGGGCGGGGCGGGGCGCCCCGTCAGCGGGCTGGACGATCCAACCAGACTTCCAGGCCTTGCGCGTTCAGCTCGGCGTCCAGCGCCAGCCAATCCGCGGCATCGGCACCGGCCGCATGGCCGTGGGCGCGCAGCCGCGCGAGATAGTCGTCCAGCAGCCCGGCCTTCAGCCGTTCGTGCCGGTCCGGTGCGGCGCGCAGCGATTCGGCCAGCGCGACCATTTCGTCCACCTGGTCCAGCATCAGGGCGGCCAGGCGCTTCACTTCGTCCACGCTGCAGCCGATGCGGCCGTAGTGCGTGACCTGCATGGCCACCGGCCCGGCGGCCAGCAGCCGCGCGACGGTGGCCTTGAGCGCGTCGGGTTCGAACTGCACCGGCGTGCTGGTCGGCAGCACCCACGCGCGGCCGTCGACGTCGAAGGCGCGGTAGGACAGGCCGAAGGTGTCGCCCGTGAACCAGCTGCGGCTGCGTTCGTCCCAGATCGCGTGGTGGTGCCTGGCGTGGCCGGGGCTGTCGATGAGGCGCAGCGGCCGGCCGGCCAGCATCAGCAGCTGTTCGTCGTGGCTGGCCTCGGCGCGTTCGGCCGGCACCGGCACCAGCTTGCCGTAGCTGCGCTGCATCTCCTCCTCGCCGTAGACGGCCAGCGCGCCCAGCCACAGCGCCTTGGGGTCGACCATATGGCGCAGGCCGCGCGGGTGGACCAGCGCGCGGGCCTTGGGCAGGGACTGCATCAGCAGGCCCACGCCGCCGGCATGGTCCAGGTGCACATGGGTCGGGATGACCCAGTCGACCGCCTCGGGCGCCAGGCCCAGCGCGGCCAGGGCGGCCAGCAGGCGCGGCACCGCGTGGTTGGTGCCGGTGTCGACGAAGGCTGCGCGGCCGTTCTCGACGATCAGATAGGCCGCGTCGAAGCGCGGGCGCTGGAAGCCGGTGTCGATGGCGTAGATGCCGTGGCCGAGGTCTTCGAGAAAGTCGGGCATAGGGAGGATTTCTAGAATCGGCCCGCACGATAGCCGAAGGAGGCCCGCTTGGCCGTTCACGAGATTCTGAAGATGGGCGACCCGCGCCTGCTGCGCGTCGCCCAGCCGGTGGCCGAGTTCGGCACGCCCGGGCTGAAGGCGCTGATCGCCGACATGTTCGAAACCATGGCCGCCGCCAGCGGCGCCGGCCTCGCGGCGCCGCAGATCGGCGTGGACCTGCGCCTGGTCATCTTCGGCTACGCGAAGAACCCGCGCTACCCGGATGCGCCGCCGGTGCCGCCGACCGTGCTGATCAACCCGGTCATCGAGGTGCTGGAGGGCGGTCGCAGCGAGGGCTGGGAGGGCTGCCTGTCGGTGCCGGGCCTGCGCGGCGTCGTCGAGCGCGACGAGCGCATCCGCTACACCGGCTTCGACGCCGACGGCCAGCCCATAGCCCGCATCGCCGAGGGCTTCCATGCCCGCGTCGTGCAGCACGAGTGCGACCACCTGGACGGCATCCTCTACCCGATGCGCGTCACCGACTTCAGCCGCTTCGGCTACACGTCCGTGCTGTTTCCCGAACTCGATCCCGCCGCGGACGACTGACTTTGTAAGCGGCGTCCACCGACCGGGCGCCCCGCGCGTTAGCGTGCGGTAAAGGAGCATCGGCTCATCATGAACACGTCCACCGAATCCAGGCTCGTGCTGACCCGCCGCCACTGGCGCGTGCTGGCGCTGGCCCTGCTGGTCGCCATCGCGCCGGCCGCCAAGGCCCAGGACGCCGACCGCGACCCGCCCGCGCGCGCCGCGCGCGTCGTCAGCGTCGTCGGCGATGCCTGGCTGTTCGACCACGAGAACCGCGAATGGACGCGGCTGGCGCGCAACCAGACGGTGGCCGAGGGCGACCGCGTGCGCACCGACGACCGCGCCCGCCTCCGCCTGCGCGTCGGCTCGACGACGATCTGGGTCGACGAGCGCAGCGACCTGGCGCTGAGCCAGCTCGACGAGGGCCAGACCCTGCTGGACATCGACCGGGGCGAGGTCGCCGTGCGGCTGCGCAGCGTCGAGAACGCGATGGAGACGCGGCTGCGCACCCGCGAGGGCACGGCCCGGCCCGAGCGCGAGGGCCTGTACCGCGTGGAGCAGCTCGACCGCGGCAGCAAGGCCTATGTCTGGCAGGGGCGGCTGCGCTTCGACTGGGCGCGCGGCGCCGACCCGGTCTGGGTTGGCACCGGCGAGCAGATCGAGTTCTGGTGGCCCGACGGCCCGCGCGCCGAGCGTGGCCCGTTGTACGGCGACGGCTTCGGCGACTGGGTGTTGGGCGAGAGCCGCGACGAGGGCGACCGGCCCGTGGCCCGCTATGTGTCGCCTGAGATGACGGGCGCCGAGGACCTGGACCGCTACGGCCGCTGGGAGGCCTCGCCCGACTACGGCACCGTCTGGATCCCGACCACCCTCATCGTCGCCGACTGGGCGCCCTACCGCTATGGCCACTGGGTCTGGTCGCGCCACTGGGGCTGGACCTGGGTGGACGACGCACCCTGGGGCTTCGCGCCCTTCCACTACGGCCGCTGGGTCAGCTGGGGCGGGCACTGGTGCTGGGCGCCGGGGCCCTATGTGCACCGCCCGGTCTACGCGCCGGCCCTGGTCGGCTGGGTGGGTGGGCCGACGGTCAGCGTCGGCATCAGCATCGGCTTTGGCGGCCCCCCAGCGCCGCCGAGCTATGGCTGGTATCCGCTGGCGCCGCGCGAGGTCTACATGCCCTCCTACTACCACAGCCCGCGCTATGTGAGCCGCATCAACGACCCGCGCGATCTGCGCGACCCCGTCACCGTGCAGCGCCCCAACCGCTACCGCGACGTGCCGATGGCCGTCAGCATGCTGCCAGGGCCGGGCGCGGCCATCCAGCCCATGCCCGTGCGCGGCCCCGATCGCAAGGCCGAGCCCGGCTGGGCCCGGCCGCTGCCGGCCGCGCCCGGCCGCGGCGACCTGGCGGCCATGCTGCCCGTGGCGCCGACACGCCCGGCCGAGCCCGAGCGGCGTGCATGGCCGCGCGGCCCCGAGGCCGGCGCGGCGGGCCAGACGCCGCTGCGCCGCGACAACAACAACCCGCACGGGTTCGAGCCACGGCTGCCCGCGCCGGCCGTCGTGCCGCAGCCCCAGCAGCCCGTGCAGCCGGCCCAGCCGCGCCCGAGCATCGAGCAGCCGCAGCGCGGCGACGGCAACCTGCCGTGGCGGGCCCAGCAGCAGCGCGAGGAGCAGCAACGACGCGAGGACGTGCAGCAGCGCCAGCAGGAGCAGCAGCAGCGTCGCGACGAGATGCAGCAACGCCAGCGTTGGGAAGAACAGCAGCGCCAGCAGGAGACGCAGCGTCGCGTGCCGCAGATGGAGCCCCAGCGCATGCCCGAGCCGCCGCGGGTTCAGGTGCCTGCACCCCAGCCGCAACCGCAGCAGCCCCAGGTCCAGCAGCGTGCCCAGCAGCGCGACGAAGGCCCGCAGCGCGGCCGGCAGGACGGCCCGCATCAGGACCGGCGCGACGACCGGCAGAAGCAGAACGACAGGTGAGGCTTACAGCAGCGGCCTGAGCGCCGGCCAGACGTTGTCCAGCATCAGCGGGTGGGCCTTGGCCAGTGGGTGGATGCGGTCCGGCTGGAACCAGTCCATCGCGTCCGCGCGGTCGGCCACGCCCTTCAGCAGGAAGGGCACGAGGCCGGCATGGGCCTGCCGCGCGACCTGCTCGAACAGGCCGACGAACTCCTTGCCGTAGGCCGCGCCGTAGTTGGGCGGCACCTGCATGCCGACGACGACCAGCCGGGCCGCGGCGTCCTGCACCGCGCGGGCCATGGCGAGCAGGTTGTCGCGCGTGCTGGCCAGCGGCAGGCCGCGCAGCGCGTCGTTGCCCCCCAGCTCGACGATGACGATGGCCGGCCGGTGCGCGCGCAGCGCCGCGGGCAGGCGGCTGCGGCCGCCGGCCGTCGTGTCGCCGCTGATGCTGGCGTTGACGACGCGATGCGGCTTCTTCTGCTCGGCCAGGCGCTTCTGCAGCAGGGCCACCCAGCCGTCGCCGGGCTTCAGGCCGTACTCGGCCGACAGGCTGTCGCCGACGACGAGGACGACCGGTGCGTCGGCCGCAGCCGCGGCAGGCCCCGCGCTCCAGGCGGCGGCGACCCCCAGGCTAAAGTGCGCCACCCAAGTCCGCCGCCGCAGTCCCGACATGCCCGAAGCCCTTGTCCAAGTTGATCGAATCACCAAGCGCGTGCGCGACGCCACCGGGGAGCTGACGATTCTGCATGACATCGGCTTCGAGCTGACCGCGCGCGAGCCGGTCGCCATCGTCGGCGCCTCGGGCTCGGGCAAGAGCACGCTGCTGGCCATCCTGGCGGGCCTGGACACGCCCAGCGACGGCACGGTCAGGCTGCGCGGCCAGGACCTGTTCGCGCTCGACGAGGACGAGCGCGCGGCCGTGCGGGCGCGCGAGCTGGGCTTCGTGTTCCAGAGCTTCCAGCTGCTGCCCAACCTGACGGCGCTGGAGAACGTGATGCTGCCGCTGGAGCTGCGCGGCACGCGCGACGCGCGCGAGCAGGCCAGTGCGATGCTGGCCTGCGTGGGCCTGGGCGAGCGCCTCGGCCACTACCCGCGCGTGCTGTCCGGCGGCGAGCAGCAGCGCGTGGCGCTGGCGCGTGCCTTCGTGCTGCGCCCGGCCCTGCTGCTGGCCGACGAACCCACCGGCAGCCTCGACTTCGCGACCGGCGCCGCCGTGATGGAACTGATGTTCGAGCTCAACCGCGAGGCCGGCACGACGCTGGTGCTGGTCACCCACGACCGCGAGATCGCGGCGCGCTGCGAGCGGCAGCTGCGCATCGAGGCCGGGCAGTTGGTGGCATGAAGCAAAAAAGCCTGTCGGCATGACCCGACAGGCTTGATAGGTGCTGCCATCAGGCAGCCACCGCCCCTCCAGCGGCAGCCGTGGAACTGGCTCTGCCAGGCCACTGGCTGCGCCCCCTTGAGGGGGAGGCGCGAAGCGCCTTCGGGGGGGGCTTATTTCGCGAAGGTGTAGTCGGTCTTGGCCTTCTTGATCAGGCCTTCCTGGAACTCGGCCATCTTCTGCTGCTCGATGCGCTGCTTGATCTGGGCCTTGACGTCGTCGAAGGCCGGGAAGGTGGCGGCGCGGATGTCTTCGAGCTTGATGATGTGGTAGCCGAACTGGCTCTTCACCGGCTCCTGCGTCATCTCGCCCTTCTGCAGCGCGGTCATGGCCTTGCTGAACTCGGGCACGAAGTTGTTCGGGTTGGCGAAGTCCAGGTCGCCACCGTTGGCGGCGGAGCCGGTGTCCTTGGAGTTCTTCTTGGCCAGTTCCTCGAAGCTGGCGCCGCCCTTGATCTGGGCGATCAGGGCCTTGGCGTCTTCTTCCTTCTCGACCAGGATGTGGCGGGCGCGGTATTCGTTGGTCGGGTTGCTGGCCTTGAACTTGTCGTACTCGGCCTGGGCGTCGGCGTCGGAGACGGGGTTCTTGGCGCGGAAGTCTTCCATCAGGCCGCGGATCAGCAGCATCTGGCGGGCCAGTTCCATCTGGGCCTTGAAGTCGGCGGTCTGGGGCACGCCTCGCTGCTCGGCGGCCTGCATGAAGATCTCGCGGCGGACGACCTCGTCCTTGACCTGGGCTTCCAGTTCGGGCGAGCGCTGCTGCTGGCCGCTCTTGGTGACCTGCTGGATCAGCGTCTCGACGCGCGCCTTGGGCACGGGCTTGCCGTTGACGGTGGCGACGTTCTGCGCAGTTGCGGCAGCCGGCAGCAGGGCCGAGATGGTGGCCGCGACGACGGCGGCGAGCGCAAACTTCTTCATGGAGTGGGGTATGGCAGGTAAAAAAATCGCGCCCGGAACGGGGCGCGCGGTTCGGTTGCGCTTGACCTCAGGGTTCGCCCGGGGCTCGCGCATCGATGGTCAGCGCATGAATGCCGCGCTGCATCAGGTCGGACAAACAATGATAAACGAGGCGGTGGCGGGCCAAGCGTTGCAGGCCAGTAAAGCGCGCGGAGACGACAAGCACATGAAAATGCCCGCCCTCGCGGGCGCCGGCGTGGCCGGCATGCTGGGCGCTGTCGTCGCGCAGGCTGAAGGCCAGCGGTGCCAGTTCGGCACGCAGCCGCGCCTCGATCTCGGTGGCGATCATGATTCCCTGCTGCTCTCGTCGGCCTCGGGCAGGTGCTTGCCCAGGTAGAGGCCCTGGGCCAGCGTGAACAGCACGATGAGGCCGGTCACGCCGAAGACCTTGAAATTGGCCCAGGCCGAGGTCGAGAAGTTGTAGGCCACGTAGAGGTTGAGCACGCCCATGGCCGCGAAGAACAGCACCCAGGCGCGGTTGAGCTTGAGCCAGACGGCGTCGGGCAGCTGCAACTCGGCGCCCAGCATGGACTGGATCAGGTTCTTGCCGAACCAGGCCTGCGACACCCACAGCGCCAGCGCCATCGCCCAGTACAGGCCGGTGGGCTTCCACTTGATGAAGGTCTCGTTGTGGAACCAGACCGTGGCCGCGCCGAGGGTGACGACGAGCACGAGGCTGATCCACAGCATCAGGTCGATCTTCCTGCCGCGCAGCTTCAGCAAGGCGGCCTGGGCCAGCGTGGCCACCATGACGACCAGCGTCGCCAGCAGCACCGGCGCCTCCTGGGCGCCGACGACGCCGCCGGAAACGAGGAAGCCGAAGTGCTCGGTCGCGAACGCGGCCGCCGCGTCGGCATGCCCTTCGGCGCCCTTGAAGACGACGAAGAAAAGAATCAGCGGCAGGAAATCGAGCAGGAGTTTCATTTCACGGGCGTTGCCGAAGCGGAGTGCATTTCCGAGCAACTGCCGCGGAACCGGCTTTGCCGGGCCGCTGGCAGTGCCCCCTTGAGGGGGCCGGCGAAGCCGCTAGGGGGGTGGGCTAATTCTCGCCGACGAAGTCGATGGCCGCCGAGTTGATGCAATAGCGCTCGCCGGTGGGCTCGGGGCCGTCGGGGAAGACATGGCCCAGATGGCTGCCGCATTTGTTGCAGCGCACCTCGATGCGCACCATGCCGTGGCTGCGGTCGACGATGCGTTCGATGACCTCGCTGTTGACCGGCGCCCAGTAGCTGGGCCAGCCGCAGCCGGCGTCGAACTTGGTGGCGGACTCGAACAGCGGCGTGCCGCAGCCGATGCAGTGGTAGCGGCCGTCCTTGAAATGGTCCCAGTATTTGCCGGTGAAGGCGCGCTCGGTGGCGGCGTGCCGCGCGACCTGGTATTGCATCGCGTCCAGCTGTTCGCGCCATTCGGCGTCGGTCTTCTGGACGGGGTAGGGCTTGGAGGTGTCGTGGCTCATGATGAACAGGAGACTTCGAGGGCTTGAGCCCAGTCGGGCGGCAGGGCCGCGTCGCCGGGGAGAGCAGGTTCGTCGAACGGGCGGCCCAGAACTTTCAGCAGCCGCTCGATCTCCGTGAAATCGCCGTCCCGGGCCGCGCGGATCGCGCCCTCGGCGAGATGGTTGCGCAGCACGACGGCCGGGTTGACGGCCAGCATGCGGGCCTCGGCATCGGGCGCCGTGCGCGCGCGCCAGCGCGCCAGCCAAGCGTCCAGCGCCTCGCGGTCGATGAAGAGGTCGCGCAGCGGCTCGGGTGTCGACAAGGCCCGCGACAGGCGGCGAAAGCTGAGCGTGAAGTCGGCGCGTGAGGCCGCCATCAGCTTCAGGAAGTCGTCGGCCAGCGCCTGGTCGCCCTGCTGCTCGCCGTCCAGGCCGAGCTTGGCGCGCATGCGGCCGAGCATCTGGCCGGCGAAGCGCTCGCGGTAGGCCTCGACGGCCTCCAGCAGCCTCTCGGTCGAGGCCTCGGTGTCCTTCTCTGAATCGATGGGCAGCAGCGGCAGCAGGGCCTGCGCGAGCGCATGCAGGTTCCAGAACGCGACGGCCGGCTGGCGGGCATAGGCATAGCGGCCGCGGTCATCGCTGTGGTTGCAGACATGGCCGGGGTCGAAGCCGTCCATGAAGCCGAAGGGGCCGTAGTCCAGCGTCAGGCCGAGCATGGACATGTTGTCGGTGTTCATCACGCCGTGGCAGAAGCCGACGGCCTGCCAGTGTGCGATCAGGTCGGCCGTCTGCAGCGCGACCTTGCGCAGCAGCGCCACGGCGGGTTCGGGGGCGTCGGCGCATTCGGGCGCATGGTGGGCGATGAACCAGTCGGTCAGGCGGCGCAGCGCATCGAGCTGCTGGTGGTGGGCGAAGTGCTCGAAATGGCCGAAGCGGACGAAGCTGGGCGCGACGCGCGTGACGATGGCTGCCGTTTCCACGCTCTCGCGGATGACGGGCAGGCGCGAGCCGGTGATGCACAGCGCCCGCGTCGTCGGCACGCCGAGCGCCGCCATCGCCTCCGAGCACAGGAACTCGCGGATGGACGAGCGCAGCACCGCGCGGCCGTCGCCGCGGCGGGAGTAGGGCGTCAGGCCGCCGCCCTTGATCTGCAGCTCCTGCGGGCCGGCGGGGCTGTCGACCTCGCCCAGCCACAGCGCGCGGCCGTCGCCCAGCTGGCCGGCCCAGACGCCGAACTGGTGGCCGCTGTAGACGCCCGCAAGCGGCCGCATGCCGGGCCAGGCCGCATTGCCGGCAAAGACATCGAGGGCCGTTGGCCACTGCGGCCATTCGGCCGGCCAGCCCAGCATTTCGGCACAGGCCGGGCTGCGCGCCACCCAGTGCGGGTCGGGCAGGCCCTGGGCCGGCAGTTCGGTGAAGAAGTCCGGCCCCAGCGACGCGAAGCGGTTGGCCCAGGCGAGGCCGTCGAGCGGTGTCATCGCAGCAGTTTAGTGAGGGGGTCTTGCACCCTGCTCGCCTGGGTGTTTCCCCGGGGGAGAAGGGTCGCGGTTGTGACGCACGGGCCTGCAGCGCGAGGACTAGACTGGTTCGATAAGACCCGCAGGAGACAAACCATGGCATTGATGGGCCGGATGATGTCGGAGCCCTTGCTGATCTCGTCGTTGCTGAAGCACGCCGAGCGGCATTCGGGCGATACCGAGATCGTCAGCAAACGGGTCGAGGGCGACCTGCATCGCAGCAACTGGCGCGAGGTCGCGCAGCGCTCGCGCCAGGCCGCGCAGGCCTTCGCGCGGCTGGGTTGCCGGAGTGGCGACCGCATCGGCACGCTGGCCTGGAACGGCCACCGTCACCTCGAGATCTACTACGGCGCCTCGGGCTCGGCCCTGGTCTGCCACACGATCAATCCGCGCCTGTTCCCCGAGCAGATCGTCTGGATCGCCAACGACGCCGAGGACCGCGTGCTCTGCTTCGACGCGAGCTTCCTGCCGCTGGTCGAGAAGATCGCGCCGCTGCTGAAGAGCGTGCAGCACTTCGTGATGATGACGTCGCGCGCCTACATGCCCGCGAGCTCGCCCATCCCCAACCTGCTGTGCTTCGACGAGCTGCTGGCCGCCGAGACCGGCGACTACGCCTGGCCCTCGTTCGACGAGAACACCGCGTCCAGCATCTGCTACACCTCGGGCACCACCGGCAACCCCAAGGGCGCCGTCTACAGCCACCGCTCGACGCTGCTGCACGCCTACGCCGCGGCGCTGCCGGACGCGATGGACTGCTCCAGCCGCGACGTCATCCTGCCGGTCGTGCCGATGTTCCACGTCAACGCCTGGGGCCTGCCCTACAGCGCGGCCATCGTCGGTTGCAAGTTCGTGCTGCCCGGGCCGCATCTGGACGGCAAGAGCCTGTACGAGCTCTTCGAGGCCGAGCAGGTCAACTTCAGCGCCGGCGTGCCCACCGTCTGGCTGGGCCTGCTGAACTATGTGAAGGCCAACGGGCTGAAGTTCTCGAGCTTCAAGCGCACCGTCATCGGCGGCTCGGCCTGCCCGCCGGCGATGATGAAGTCGCTGCAGCAGGACTACGGCATCGAAGTCATCCATGCCTGGGGGATGACGGAGATGTCGCCGCTGGGCACGCTGTCCCGGCTGACGACGCGCCAGCTGGCGCTGCCGGCCGACGCGCAGCAGCACTTGCTGGAGAAGCAGGGCCGTGCCATCTACGGCGTGGACATGGCCGTCATCGACGACGAGGGCCGCTCGCTGCCCTGGGACGGGCAGAGCTCCGGCAACCTCGTCGTGCGCGGCCACTGGGTCATCTCGCAATACTTCAAGAACGACGCCTCGCCGCTGATCAGCGTCGACGGCGAGCCCGGCTGGTTCCCCACCGGCGACGTGGCCACCATCGACGCCGACGGCTTCATGCAGATCACCGACCGCAGCAAGGACGTCATCAAGTCCGGCGGCGAATGGATCAGCTCCATCGACCTCGAGAACATCGCGATGGCCCATCCGGCCGTGCACGAGGCCGCCGTCATCGCGGCCCGCCACCCCAAGTGGGACGAGCGCCCGCTGCTCGTCGTCGTGAAGAAGCCTGATGCGGCGCTGACGCGCGAGGATCTGCTGGCCTTCTACGACGGCCGCATCGCCAAGTGGCAGATCCCCGACGACGTCGTCTTCGTCGCCGAGCTGCCGCACACGGCCACGGGCAAGCTGCAGAAGCTCAAGCTGCGCGACCAGTTCAAGGACCACAGGCTGCCGACCGCCTGAGCCTTGCGTCGGGTAAGCCCGGGCCATCGGCGGCGGCGGGCTGGATTAACTTTCGTTCACATTCAGAGCCACAACAGGAGACCGGCATGTTCGACATCACTTCGACTCGCTTCCCCTTGCGAGCCATGACTGCGGCAGCCGCGCTGGCGCTCGCGGCCGGCGCCGTGCAGGCGCAGAAGGGCGAGACGGTCAAGCTGGCCTATATCGACGCGCTCTCCGGCCTGATGGGCCCGGTCGGCCAGAACCAGGTCAAGACCTTCCAGTTCCTGGCCGAGAAGTTCAACAAGAGCAACCCGGCCGGCGTGAAGTTCGAGATCGTCACCTTCGACAACAAGCTCAGCCCCGCCGAGACGCTGAACCTGCTGAAAGCCGCCACCGACCAGGGCATCCGCTATGTCATGCAGGGCAACGGCTCCAGCGTCGCGCTGGCGCTGAGCGACGCGGTCGGCAAATACAACGAGCGCAACCCTGGCAAGGAAGTCGTCTACCTGAACTATTCGGCGGTGGACCCCGACCTGACCAACAGCAAGTGCAGCTACTGGCACTTCCGCTTCGACGCCGACACCTCGATGAAGATGGAGGCTCTGACCACCTTCATGAAAGACCAGCCCGACGTCAAGAAGGTCTTCCTGCTGAACCAGAACTACGCCCACGGCCACCAGGTCGCCAAGTACGCCAAGGAGATGCTGGCGCGCAAGCGCCCCGACATCCAGGTCGTCGGCGAGGACCTGCACCCGCTGGCCCAGGTGCGCGACTTCGCGCCCTATGTCGCCAAGATCAAGGCCAGCGGCGCCGACACCGTCATTACCGGCAACTGGGGCTCGGACCTGGCCCTGCTCGTCAAGGCCGCCAACGAGGCCGGCTACAACGGCAAGTTCTACACCTACTACACCGGCGTCACCGGCACGCCGACGGCCCTGGGCCAGGGCGGCGCGGGCCGCGTCTACCAGGTGGCCTACAGCCACTACAACCTGGGTGGAGAGACGCAGAAGCTGGCCAACGAGTTCAAGGCCAAATTCAACGACGACATGTACACGCTCAGCGCCGACCACATCCTGCTGATGCTGAGCCAGGCCATGGCCAACGCCAAGTCCACCGATCCGGTCAAGGTCGCGAAGGCGCTGGAGGGGCTGACCGTCAAGAGCTTCAACGGCGACGTGACGATGCGCAAGTCCGACCACCAGCTGCAGCAGGCCCTCTACATCTCGGTCTGGCAGAAGGCCGACGCGAAGTATCCCTACAGCCCCGAGAACACCGGCATGACGCTGGCGCCGGTGAAGCAGTTCGAGTCGTATGTGTCGTCGACTCCGACTTCCTGCCAGATGAAGCGACCGGGCTGACCGCCTGAGCGCCTGACTCGACCGCGCCGCCCGCTTGCGGCGGCGCGATCCCTGGACCCTGCCGGCTGCTGTCTTGGATCAAGTCTTCATCAACCTGCTGAACGGCCTGTCGTCCGGCCTGCTGCTGTTCATGCTCAGCTCCGGGCTGACGCTGATCTTCAGCATGATGGGCGTGCTGAACTTCGCGCACGCGAGCTTCTACATGGTGGGCGCCTATGTCGCCTACTCGCTGGTGGGCGTCGTCGGCTTCTGGCCGGCGCTGCTGCTGGCGCCGCTGGTCGTCGGCGCGATGGGCGCGGCCTTCGAGCGTCTGGCGCTGCGGCGCGTGCACAAGTTCGGCCATGTGCCCGAGCTGCTCATCACCTTCGGCCTGTCCTACGTCATCCTGGAGCTGGTGCAGCTGGTCTGGGGCCGCACGGCCGTGCCCTTCACGCCGCCGCCGGAGCTGCAGGGCTCGGCCTTCACCCTCATCTCGGCGCCGGGCCGGGGCCTGTCCTTCGCGCTCGGCAAGGCGGCGCCCGAGCTGTGCGCGGCGGCGCTGTGCTCGACCTTCCCGCTGACGCGCGCCTTCATGATGCTGGTCGCGCTGCTGATGCTCGTGGGCCTGTGGCTGCTGCTGACGCGCACCCGCGTCGGCCTCGTCATCCAGGCCTCGCTGACCCATCCCGAGATGGTCGAGGCCCTGGGCCACAACGTGCCGCGCGTGCTGATGCTGGTGTTCGGCAGCGGCTGCGCGCTGGCGGCGCTGGCCGGCGTCATCGGCGGCATCACCTTCGTGACCGAGCCGAACATGGCCGTCATCGTCGGCTCCATCATCTTCGTCGTCGTGGTCGTCGGCGGCATCGGCTCGCTGGCCGGCGCCTTCGTCGGTTCGCTCGTCATCGGCCTGCTGCAGACCCTGCCGCTGACGGTGGACGCATCGCTGGCCTCCGCGTTGACGGCGCTGGGCGTGACGGTCACGCCCGACACGCCCGGCTACCCGGTGCTGCGCCTGGCGCTGAAGGACGTCGCCCAGATCCTGCCCTATCTGCTGATGGTGCTGATCCTGATCTTCCGGCCCAAGGGCCTCTTGGGAACCCGGGAGGACTGATGAGCCAGGCCAAGGAATTCCACTTCAAGCCCTACAACGTCGGGCGCTGGGCCATCTGGAGCCTGTTCGCGCTGGCGCTCTTCGTCGCGCCGCGCATCTGGACCAGCGGCCTCGCGCAGACCATGCTCACGCAGATGGGCATCGGCGTCATTGCCTGCCTGGCCTACAACATGCTGCTCGGCCAGGGCGGCATGCTGAGCTTCGGCCACGCGGTCTACAGCGGCATGGGCGCCTTCCTCTCCATCCATGCGCTGAACATGGCCGGCGCCGGCACGCTGGGTCTGCCGGTCGGCCTGATCCCTCTCGTCGGCGGCGTGGCAGGCTTGTCCTGCGCTGCGTTGCTGGGTTATGTGTCGACGAAGAAGGCCGGCACGCCGTTCGCGATGATCACGCTGGGCATCGGCGAGCTGGTGTTCGCGCTGGCGCTGATGCTGCCGGAGTTCTCCGGCGGCGAGGGCGGCGTGTCCAGCAACCGCGTCATCGGCAAGCCGCTGCTGGGCATCACGTTCGGGCCGCAGATCCAGGTCTACTACCTGGTCGCCGTCTACTGCTTCGTCTGCACGGCCGCGATGTTCGCGCTGACGCGCACGCCGCTGGGCCGCATGCTGAACGCGGTGCGCGACAACCCCGAGCGCGTCGAGTTCGTCGGCTACGACACGCACTGGGTGCGCTTCATGGCCTTCACGATCTCGGGCTTCTTCGCCGGCATCGCCGGGGGCCTGGGCGCCATCAACACCGAGATCGTCAACGGCGAGGTGCTGCATGCGACGCGCTCCGGCGCCTATCTGCTGTTCACCTTCCTGGGCGGCGCCACGGTCTTCTTCGGCCCCATCATCGGCGCGGTGCTGATGGTCATCTGCGGCGTGCTGCTGTCGGAGCTGACCCAGGCCTGGCTGCTCTACCTGGGCCTGATCTTCCTGTTCATGGTCATGTACGCGCCGGGCGGCCTGGCCAGCCTGATCCTGATGAACCTGCGCGTCGCGGCCTTCGGCAAGCTGAAGAAGCTGTGGACCTCGTATCTCGCGCTGGCCGGTACCGGCCTCGCGGCGCTGCTCGGCGCGGCGACCATGATCGAGATGGTCTACCACCGCCAGCTCAACGAGGCCCTGGGACCGGAGCTGCGCTTCATGGGTGCGACGCTGAACAGCGCCGGCCTGGATGCCTGGTTCGGCGCCAGCTTGCTGCTCGTCGTCGGCGCGGCGCTGTTCGAGCTGGTGCGCCGCCAGTACGTGCACGAGTGGAGCGAGATCCAGGAAGACATCGAGAAGGAAATCAAGCGGAGGGAAGCGCTTTGACCACGTCCTATGCGCTGGAGCTGCGCGACGTGCGCAAGAGCTTCGGCAAGAGCGAGATCATCCGCGGCGCCAACCTGGCCGTGCGGCCCGGCGAGCGCGTCGCCATCATCGGCCCCAACGGCGCCGGCAAGAGCACGCTGTTCAACCTCATCAGCGGCCGCTTCGCGCCGACCTCGGGCGAGATCCATCTGCACGGCCGGCGCATCGACGGCCACAGGCCCTACGAGATCAACCGCCAGGGCCTGTCGCGCAGCTTCCAGGTCTCCAACCTGTTCACGCGGCTGTCGGTGTTCGAGAACATCCGCTGTGCCGTGCTGTGGAGCCTGGGCCACCGCTATGCGTTCTGGAAGTTCCTGGCCGACCTCGACGACGCCAACGACCGCACCGAGCAGATCCTGGAAATGATCAAGCTCGACCGGCGCCGCGACGTGCTGGCCATGAACCTCACCTATGCCGAGGCGCGCGCGCTGGAGATCGGCATCACCATCGCCGGTGGCTCCAGCGTGATCCTGCTCGACGAGCCCACGGCCGGCATGAGCAAGAGCGAGACCAAGCGCTTCATCCAGCTGATCCGCGACGTCACCGAGGGCAAGACCCTGCTGACCGTGGAGCACGACATGGGCGTGGTGTTCGGCCTCGCGGACAAGATCGCCGTGCTGGTCTATGGCGAGGTCATCGCCTTCGACACGCCGGATGCCGTGCGGGCGAATGCGCGCGTGCAGGAGGCCTATCTGGGCTCGGTGCTCGCAGAAACACAGGCAGCGGCAGCATGAGCGAAGCGCGCACCCTCAAACTCGACAACCTCCACGCCTTCTACGGCAAGAGCCATGTGCTGCACGGCGTCAGCCTGCAGGTGAACCCGGGCGAGATCGTCAGCCTGTTGGGCCGTAACGGCGCGGGCCGCTCGACGATGGTCAAAACCATCATGGGCCAGGTCGACGCCAAGGGCTCCGTCAAGTTCGGCGACGCGGAACTGGTGGGCCGCAAGGCCTACGAGATCGCCCACCTCGGCATCGGCTACGTGCCGGAGAACCGCGACATCTTCCCCAAGCTCACCGTGCACCAGAACCTGTTGCTGGGCGAGAAGCATGGGAAGAAGAACCCGCGCTGGGGCTTCGACGACATGTATCGCATGTTCCCGCGGCTGAAGGAGCGCCAGCACACCGAGGCCGGCGTGCTGTCGGGCGGCGAGCAGCAGATGCTGACGCTCTGCCGCACGCTGATGGGCGACCCCGACCTCATCATGATCGACGAGCCCACCGAGGGTCTGGCGCCCAAGATCGTCGAGCTGGTGGCCGAATACCTGAAGGAGCTCAGGAAGCGCGGCCTGGGCGTGCTGCTCGTCGAGCAGAAGCTGGCCATCGCGCTGGAGATCTCCGAGCGCTGCTATGTGATGGGCCACGGCCGCATCGTCTTCGAAGGCAGCCCGGCGGAGTTGCGCGCCAACGCCTACATCCGCAAGGAGTGGCTGGAGGTCTAGACGCTGTTGGCCGCGTCAGCGACCGCCAGCGGCGCGGGGGCGGGCGGCGTTGGCCGGTGGGTGTAGACGTCGTCCATCGCGCATTGCACGAGGCCGCTGCCCTGGCGGCAGGCCTCCGAGGAAATGGCCAGGCCGATGCTGATGTGGACATGGGCTTGGCTGCGGCCCATGCCGTAGGGGCCGCGCAGCTGCTCGGACAGGCGCTTCTCCACGAGTTCGGCGCCGGCCTTGTCGGCGTCCAGCAGCACGGCGAAGCCCGTGTCGCCGACCTGGAAGACGAGGTCGGTGCGGCGCACGCGGTGCTGCAGCCGCGCGCCCAGCGCCTGGGCCACGGCCTCGCGCATGCCGCCGTCCGGCGCGGGGCCGAGATGCGTCAGCAGCTCGACCTCGATCCACAGCAGGGCCATCAGGTCGCCCTGGCGGCGGCTGCGGGCCAGATGGCGGATGAGGGCGATCTCGAGCTGCATCGTGGATTCGACGCGCTGCGGCGGCGTGGGCGCCGCACGAGGCGTCGCCGGGGCGCTGTCGGGGGGGCTGCTGGCCAGGGGCATGGGGGGGCTGCGGGTGGTTGGGGAGTTGAGGGCCTGGTCCGCCGGCTGCATCCGATCCTTGCCGGCCTCCCTGGCGTTCGGCGGACTGGGCCCTCATTCCGTTAAAACGCCGTGCCGGCACGAAACCCGACATGGCCCGCAAAAAAACTTCGCGACAAGGCCGCCGGCCCGGGGTTTCCCGGGTGCCGGCAGGTTAGGCCGGCACGATCAGCGGCTAGAGTGCGCGCCATGCAGGACATCACCCAAATGCTGAAGGCCGCGTCGCAGGGCGACCGGGCCGCCGGCGACCGGGTGGTGGCGGCCCTGTACGACGACCTGCGCCGGCAGGCGCGGCGCCACCTGCGCCAGTCCGGCGGCATGACGCTGCTGGACACCACGGCCCTGGTGCACGAGGTCTGGCTGCGTCTGGCCGACCTGCAGGGCCAGGACTACCCCGATCGCCGGCATTTCCTGGCCTACGCCGCCCGTGCGATGCGCAGTGTCGTCGTCGACCTCGTGCGGGCCCGTCAGGCCGACCGGCGAGGTGGCGGCCAGCAGATGCTGACGCTCGATACCGCGGTGGCCGAGCACACGCCGCAGGCCGACGACGACGTGCTGAAGGTGCACGAAGCGCTGGACGAGCTGGGCCAGGCCGAGCCGCGCCTGGCCCAGGTCGTGGAGATGCGCTACTTCGCCGGCCTGGCCGAGCGCGACATCGCCGAGGCCCTGGGCGTCACCGAGCGCACCGTGCAGCGCGACTGGCAGAAGGCGCGCCTCTTCCTGGCCGCGAGCCTGCGCGGCTGATGCGGGCAGCTCCATGACAGCCATCGACAAGCAGCAGTGGGCCGTGCTGAGCCCCCTGCTCGACGAACTGCTCGACCTGGCCGAGCCCGCACGCAGCCGGCGCCTGGCCGAGCTGCGCACGCAGGACGCGGCGCTGGCCGACAGGCTCGCCGCCATGCTCGCGCAGGACGCGTCGCTGGACCTGCAGGGCTTCCTGGACATGCCAGCGGCCCGCGCGGTCATCGACACGCTGGCGTCCCCCGACGAGCCGCCCGACCTGGCCGGCCAGCACATCGGGCCCTATGTGCTGCAGCGCGAGCTGGGCCGGGGTGGCATGGGCACGGTCTGGCTGGCGCACCGGGCCGACGGCCGCTTCGAGGGCGACGTTGCCATCAAGTTCCTGCAGTCCGGCCTGTTCGGCAGCAGTGGCGGCGCGGCCCGCTTCGCGCGCGAAGGCCAGATCCTCGGCCGCCTCTCGCACCCGCACATCGCGCGGCTGCTGGACGCCGGCGTGCACGAGGGCAGCCAGCCCTATCTGGTGCTGGAGTACGTCGAAGGACTGCCCATCGACCGCCATTGCCAGCAGCAGGGCCTGGACGTCGCGGCGCGCATCCGGCTCTTCCTCGACGTGCTGGCGGCCGTGGCCCATGCGCACTCGCGCCTGATCCTGCACCGCGACCTCAAGCCCAGCAACATCCTGGTGAGCGCCGATGGCCAGGTCAAGCTGCTGGACTTCGGCATTGCCAAGCTGCTGGACGACGCCGCCCAGGCCCAGGACGGCGCCGCCGCGACCGAGATCACCCAGCGCGCCGGCAGCGCCTACACGCCGCAGTTCGCCGCACCCGAGCAGGTGCAGCAGACCGACGTGACCACGGCCACCGACGTCTATGCGCTGGGCGTGCTGCTCTATCTGCTGCTTGGCGGCCGCCACCCGACGGCGGAAGGCACGCAGTCCCAGCTCGACCACCTGAAGGCCGTCGTCGAGCTGCAGCCGCGGCGGCTCTCCAGCGTCGCTGCCGAGTCCGGCGACCTCGCGCTGGCTCGCCAGGCCAGGCTGCTCAAGGGTGACCTGGACACCATCCTCGCCAAGGCGCTGAAGAAGAAGCCCGCCGAGCGCTATGCCAACGCCCAGGCCCTGGCCGACGACCTGGGCCGCTGGCTCGCTCACGAGCCCATCGCCGCGCGGCCGGATAGCCGGGTCTATGTGCTGGGGCGGTTTGTGCGGCGGCATCGGCTTGCGGTGGGTTTTGGCGCGCTGGCGGTGCTGGCGTTGGCCGGGTTGACGGGCGTCAGCGTCTGGCAGGCGCAGCGGGCCAAAGTGGCCGAGCAGCAGGCACAGGCGCGGCGCGGCCAGGCGGAGGCCTTGCTGTCCTATCTACTCGGGGAGATGGCCAATGAGCTGAGGCCGGTGGGGAGGCTGTCGCTGCTCGAGAGCATTGGCCAGCAGGCCTTGCAGGTGCTGGGCGATCCGGACCCCAGGCAGGCGGTGTCCATCGACGACCTGCTCAAGCGTGTCAAGGCGCTTCTGATCCTGGCCGAGGTCCAATTGCAGAAAGAGCGCTTCGGTCTGGCATCTGAAGCGCTGACGTCGGCCGAGCGCTGGCTGCAGCAGGCCCAGCGGCAGTCGCCCGCAGACGAGGCCGTGCTGCGTCAAGGCACGCAGTTGGCATTTTGGATGGGCGAGTTGGCCTTGCAGCGGGGCCGATCCGCCGATGCCGCACAGCATTGGAGTCGTTACCGGGAGATTGCTCAGCAATGGGTTGACCGGATGCCCGGCGCCGAGGAACCGGTGCTGGAGTTGTCACACGCCCGGCTGAATTTGGGTGTCCTGGCCTTGCTCTCGCTGTCGCTCGATGAAGCCCGACGGCAGTTCGACGCCGCGTTAGAGGCTTCGCGCAGCCTCCATGCACGGCATCCCGATACCGAGGAGTACCAGAAGAAGCTCAACGACGACTTGGTCTGGGCCGTCGAGACGGCTGTGGCCGGTGGGCGCGCGGCCGATGCACTGGCACTCGGAGATGAGCTCCTGGCGCTTCAGGCCCGCCGTAGCGCGGCGCATCCGCGCGATTTGCTGCCCAAGGTAGACCAGGCCCTCGCGCTCGGCTGGCGCGCCTATGCGCTGAATGCTCTGGCCCGCCCCGGCGAGGCCGTTGCCGCCGATCGAGAGGCCAGGGCCTTGCTGCGCGAGGCGGTGGCTGGGGATGGAAGCAACCAGCGCTGGCGCCGTCTGCTGCTGGATCGAGAGGCTCTCGGGCTGTTGTCTGCGCTGCAGGCCCCGGCAACGCCTTTGCCCGAGCAGCGGGCGAGGGCGCAGGCCTTGCAAGGTTTGTTGGCCTCGGTGAAGGCGCCTTCGGCCGTCGTCCGGTATGTGCTGGCCCTGTGGGAGGCGAGGCAAATGGCACCGGAGCGCGCCATGGCGCGGCTCGATGAGGCCCTTCTACTGCCAGCCAACTGGAATCCGGCCAGCCAGCGCCCGCGATTCAGCGAATTGCGGGCACGGGCTGCGTTGGAGCTGGAGCGTCGGCAACTTGTGCATCAGCACGGCCTCCGAATGCCCGCCGAGACCTGTCGCACCGCACGGGCCTTCTGGGAGCCCGTCGCCCGCGCAGGGCTTGCAAGTCCGGTCCCCGAGCTGTGGCGCCAGCTCGGGGATTGCCAGTAACGCGCTGCTGTAGCTTTCAAAGGATCACTGATGTCCAACGACGATTTGCTCGGATCGACCAAGAACCCTTATCCGGTCACCGTGACCGCCGGGGTCGACGGCAACAACCGGCCCTATTTCCTCTACGCCAATCCGCAGGGTCAGGCGATGCGATCGCCGCTGGTCATTCCCGCGGCCCAGCCTGCCTACGACAGCATCCGCTTCACGCAGACCGGCGACAAGTCGGTGTTGCGCCTGTGGGCGGCCGTCACCCACACCCTCAATGGCAGCTCGCCGGTGCCGCAGGGCGACAACCTGCTGCTGGCGCCGGGCAACACCGTGGCCATCACGGTGAACGGTGGCACCTGGCGTGGCACCGTGCTCGTCTTCGAGCAACTGGACGCGAGCGGCGTTGTCGTCAATCTGGTGCCCACGCCCGACCCGTCGACGCAGAACAACGGCTGAACCGACGTTATCTGATTCGGGCCTGGCGCTGCCTGACGAAGCTCGCTGCCAGGTCCGAATCCGGCTGCAGGCGCTGGCCGATATAGAGCTCCTGGCGCCGCTCCGCGATCTGCGCGCGTAGCCGCGCGGCCATGATGTCCAGCGGGCGCATGCCGCCCGCCTCGGCGCGTTCGATGGCGATGCGCAACTGGTGCATCTGCAGGTTCTGCAGCACCAGCGTCTGGGCCTGCACGACGCGGATGCGGCCCTGCACGAGGTGCTCGCACAGGCCCAGCCAGGCGCGCACCGCGTCGGCCGGGCCGCCGATGACCTTCTCGGGCAGTTCGCCGGCCGCCAGCAGCAGGGTTTCGAGCTTGTGGCGGTCGCCGCCGGCATAGGCCTCGTTGACGACCATCATGCGCTGCTCGCAGACCGCGCGCTCGGGGCCCGAGGGCGCCAGGTCGGGGTGGAAGCGCATGGCCGCGCGCCGGTACAGCGTCTTCAGGCTGGGCGGCGGCAGGTCGGTCATCGGCCCGGTGGGTTCGGGCGGCAGCGGCACGGCTTCGGGCAGGGCCGGGACGTCGGGCCAGGCCTTGGCGCGCGGCGTGGCCAACACGGGGGCGTCGACGCCCTGGCGCAGCAGCGCCTCGGACAGCAGGGCGGTGGCCGAGTGGAGCTGGGCCTCGAGCTCGTCGAGCTCGCGCATCAGCGGGCCCAGGGCTTCGAGGTAGCGCAGGCGGAAGCCCAGCAGCTTGGCGCGGGCGCCGTCGTGGTCGGCTTCCAGCACGGCGAGGTAGCGCCGCAGATCCTGCAATTGCTCGCGTCGCCGCGTCAGTTCGTGTCGGGTGATCGCCGTGCTCGCCATGGGGCGATTTTGCCGTGGCGCGGCAATGAAAACGGCCCGAGAAGTCTGATTTCTCGGGGCGTGATGCCGGGGTTTACCAGCGAACTACTGAGACGCTGCCGAGGCCGGCATCTCCGCCATGCTGGCGGCCGGCGCTGGCTCGCTGGCCGCGACGGCGGCGACCGGTGCGGGCAGGGGCTCGGGCGCCTTGCTGCCGGCCGCCATCGGCAGCAGCGGCACGATGAGCAGGGCCACGATGTTGATGATCTTGATCAGCGGGTTCACGGCCGGGCCGGCGGTGTCCTTGTAGGGGTCGCCCACGGTGTCGCCGGTGACGGCGGCCTTGTGCGCCTCGGAGCCCTTCTTGTGGACCACGCCCTTGTCGTCCTTGAAGCCTTCCTCGATCAGCTTCTTGGCGTTGTCCCAGGCGCCGCCGCCGGTGCACATCGAGATGCCGACGAAGAGGCCGGTCACGATGGTGCCCATCAACAGGCCGCCCAGGGCCGCCGGGCCCAGCACCATGCCCACGATGATGGGCGCGGCCACGGGCAGCAGGGACGGCACGATCATTTCCTTGATGGCGGCGGTGGTCAGCATGTCGACCGCGGCGCCGTACTCGGGCTTGCGCAGGCCGGCCATGATGGCGCCGTCGGCGAACTGCTTGCGCACCTCCACGACGACCGCACCGGCCGCGCGGCCCACGGCTTCCATTGCCATCGCGCCGAACAGGTAGGGGATCAGGCCGCCGATGAAGAGGCCCAGGATGACCTGGTGGTCGGACAGGTCGAAGCTGACATGCATGCCGCGCGACTCCAGCGCATGCGTGTAGTCGGCGAACAGCACCAGCGCCGCGAGGCCGGCCGAGCCGATGGCATAGCCCTTGGTGACGGCCTTGGTGGTGTTGCCCACGGCGTCCAGCGGGTCGGTGATGTCGCGCACGGCGGCGGGCAGTTCGGCCATCTCGGCGATGCCGCCGGCGTTGTCGGTGATGGGGCCGTAGGCGTCCAGCGCAACGATGATGCCGGCCATGCTGAGCATGGATGTGGCCGCGACGGCGATGCCGTAGAGGCCCGCCAGCATGTAGGCCGAGTAGATGGCCGCGCAGACGAAGAGCACCGGGAAGGCGGTGGACTTCATCGACACGCCCAGGCCGGCGATGACGTTGGTGCCGTGGCCGGTGGTGGAGGCCTGGGCGACGTGCTGCACCGGGTGGTATTGCGTGCCGGTGTAGTACTCGGTGATCCAGACCATGGCGGCCGTCAGCACCAGGCCGACGGCGCAGGCGCCGAACAGGGCCATCGCATTCGTCGTGGCGCCGTTGGCGAGCTGGACTTCGCCCGGGAACATGGCGCGGGTGACGAAGAAGAAGGCCACCAGGCTCAGCACGCCGGCCACGATCAGGCCCTTGTAGAGCGCCGGCATCACGTTCTTCATGCCGTCGCTGGCCTTGACGAAGTAGCAGCCGATGATGGACGCGATGATGGACACGCCGCCCAGGGCCAGCGGGTAGACGACGCCGGCCTGCGCGCTGCTGCCGACCACCATCAAGGCGCCCAGCGCCATCGCGGCGATCAGCGTGACGGCATAGGTCTCGAACAGGTCGGCGGCCATGCCGGCGCAGTCGCCGACGTTGTCGCCCACGTTGTCGGCGATGACCGCGGGGTTGCGCGGGTCGTCCTCGGGGATGCCGGCCTCGACCTTGCCCACCAGGTCGGCGCCCACGTCCGCGCCCTTGGTGAAGATGCCGCCGCCCAGGCGCGCGAAGATGGAGATCAGCGAGGAGCCGAAGGCCAGGCCCAGCATGGGCTTGAGCGCCGCGCTGTCATGCCCGCCGCCGATGGCCATGTAGAAGCCGCCGACGCCCAGCAGGCCCAGGCCGACGACCAGCATGCCGGTGATGGCGCCGCCCTTGAAGGCGACGTCCAGCGCCGCGCCGATGCCTTTGGTGGCGGCCTGCGCGGTGCGCACATTGGCGCGCACCGAGATGTTCATGCCGATAAAGCCGCAGATGCCCGACAGCACCGCGCCGATGACGAAGCCGATGGCCGTCGTCTGCCCCAGGCCCGACACCGCGATGGCGATGGCCAGCACGACGCCGACCATGGCGATGGTGCGGTACTGCCGGCCCAGGTAGGCGGCGGCGCCCTGCTGGATCGCCGTCGCGATCTCCTGCATGCGGGCATTGCCGGCGTCCTGGCTCAGGATCCAGCTGCGTTGAATGAAACCATAAAGAACGGCCGCGAGGCCGCAGGCCAGCGCGAAATACAGCGCCATCTCCGTCGACATGAAAAAGTCTCCTCAGGTGCGTGCGATTGCTTCGGCCCAGCGGGCTGTCGGGCTTGCGCGGCGGAGCTTAAGGGCGGGGTCTGCGGCGTCAGCTGAGCGTTTACCAGCAAAACTAGAATGCGGGTTTTCCTTAGCACTACAACGACGACCATGAGCCTGCACAACGTGTCCCCCGGCGCCAAGGCGCCCGACGAGTTCAACGTCATCATCGAGATCCCGATGAATGCCGACCCGATCAAGTACGAGGTCGACAAGGAAACCGGCGCGCTGTTCGTCGACCGCTTCCTGACCACGCCGATGTACTACCCGTGCAACTACGGCTACATCCCGAAGACGCTGGCCGACGATGGCGACCCGGTGGACGTGCTGGTCATCACCCCGTTCGCGCTGACGCCCGGCGTCGTCGTGACCTGCCGCCCGCTGGGCGTGCTGATGATGGACGACGAAGCCGGCGGCGACGCCAAGCTGCTGGCCGTGCCGACCAACAAGATCCTGCCCATGTACAGCCACTGGGAAAAGATCGAGGACGTGAACCCGATGCGCCTGTCGGCCATCCAGCACTTCTTCGAGCACTACAAGGACCTGGAGAAGGGCAAGTGGGTCAAGGTCAAGGGCTGGGAAGGCCCGGACTCCGCCAAGCGCGAGATCACCGAAGGCATGGCGAACTTCGCCAAGGCCTGAACGGTCTTTTCGCCCTGCTCAAAACGCCGCATCCGCGGCGTTTTGTCTTTTGAACGGCGCATGCTCGTTCAGTTCGTCCAGATAGCCGCTCATCGCCGCGCCCTCGCGGGCCAGGAAGTCGTTGACCGCGTCGGCGAAGGTCGGGTGGGCCAGCCAGTGGCTGGAGGCGGTCGGCGTCGGCATCAGGCCGCGCGCCATCTTGTGCTCGCCCTGGGCGCCGCCCTCGAAGCGCTGGTAGCCGTTCGCGATGCACCAAGCCAGCGGCTGGTAGTAGCAGGCGTCGAAATGCAGGCAGGGGATGTGCTGGGTCGCGCCCCAGTAGCGGCCGAAGGCGGTGCGGCGCCCGGGGTCCAGCGCGATCAGCGACGCGGCCACGCGCTCGCTTCCTTCACCCATTCGGCGCCGTGCCGTGAACATCAGCCAGTGCGCGCGCATGTCGGCCGCCATGCGCGCGAAGAAGTCGCGGCTCAGATAGGGCCTGCTGTGGTGGGCCTGGTAGGTGAGCTGGTAGCAGCGGTAGAAGTAGTCCCAGTCCTCGGGGCTGATGTCCGCGCCCTCGCGGGCCTCGAAGACGACGCCGGCCTCGCGCACGCGGCGCTGCTCCTGCTGGATCTTCTTGCGCTTGTCGCGCTGCAGCCGGCCCAGGAAGGCGGCGAAGTCCGCGTCGCCCTCGGCCGTCCAGTGGAACTGCACGCCCTGCCGCGCCGTGCAGCCGGCGGCGGCCAGCGCGGCCTGGTCGGCCTCGTCGCCGAACAGCACATGCAGCGACGAGGCCCCGGTCTCGCGGGCCAGCGCGCGCAGAGCCTGCGCCAGCAACAGGCGGGCCGCGTCGTCCACGGCCAGCAGGCGGCTGCCCGGCACCGGCGTGAAGGGCACGGCCACCAGCAGCTTGGGGTAGTAGCTCAGGCCGTGCCGCTGGTAGGCGTCGGCCCAGGCCCAGTCGAACACGTATTCGCCATAGCTGTGGGCCTTCAGCCAGGCCGGGCAGGCCGCCAGCAGTTCGGCGCCGCGCCACAGCGACACGAACTGCGGCTGCCAGCCGGTCCCGGCCACGGCGCTGCCGCTGGCATGCAGCGCGCGAAGATAGGCCAGGCGCATGAAGGGCGTGGGCCGGGCCTGGCGGGAAAGCAGCTCGTCCCAGAGGCCTTGCGGCAGCGCCTCCGGGCTGTCGTCGACCCGAATGACAATGCTGGCCTCGTCCTTTGCTGAATTGCTGTCGCCCATGTCCTCGCCCTTGAAGATTGCCCTGGCCCAGATCAACGTCGTCGTCGGCGATCTGGCGGGCAATGCGGACCGCATCATTGCCCAAGCGCGCGTCGCGCATGCGGCTGGGGTTGATCTGCTGGTCACGCCGGAGCTGGCGCTGTGCGGCTATCCGCCGGAGGACCTGCTGCTGCGCCCGGCCTTCCTGGCCGCCTGCGAGGCGCAGCTGCAGCGCATCGCGGCCGCGCTGGCGGACTGCGACGGCCTGCATGCCGTCGTGGGCCACCCGATGGAGCGGGCCGGCGGCGTGGCGCGCGAGCGCAGCTGGTCGCTGCCGCCCTGCCTGAACGCCGCCTCGGTGCTGGCCGGCGGGCGGGTCGTGGCCAGCTATGCGAAGCGCGAGCTGCCCAACTACCAGGTCTTCGACGAGCGCCGCTACTTCCATTCGGGCCGCGACGCCGGCCTGGGCGCCGTCGTCGTCGACGTGAAGGGCAGGAAGGTCGGCCTGCTGATCTGCGAGGACGCCTGGTTCGACGAGCCCGCCGCCGCCGCCAGGGCGGCCGGGGCCGAGCTGCTCTGCGTCATCAACGCCTCGCCCTTCCACACGGCCAAGGTCGCGGAGCGCGAGCAGCGCATGGCCGAGCGCGCCCGGGCCGTCGGGCTGCCGCTGCTCTATGCCCACCTCGTCGGCGGGCAGGACGAGATGGTCTTCGATGGCGCCTCCTTCGCCGTGCAGGCCGACGGCACGCTGGCGGCGCGGGCGGCGATGTTCGAGGAGGCGCTGGCCATCGTCGAGTTCGACGCCGGCCGGCTCAGCGGCAGCGTCGTGGCCGTTCCCGAGTTCGAGGCCCAGGTCTGGCAGGCGCTGGTGGTGGGCGTGCGCGACTACCTCGGCAAGAACGGCTTCCCCGGCGCGCTGATCGGCCTGTCCGGCGGCATCGACTCGGCCCTGGTGCTGGCCATCGCCGTCGACGCGCTGGGCGCCGACAAGGTGAGGGCGGTGATGATGCCCTCGCCCTACACGGCCGACATCTCCTGGATCGACGCGCGCGACATGGCCGAGCGCCTCGGCGTGCGCTACGACGAGATGAGCATCGTGCCGATGTTCGACGCCTTCAACGCGACGCTGGCGGGCGAGTTCAAGGGCCTGCCGCTGGACGCGACCGAGGAGAACATCCAGGCCCGCATCCGCGGCACGCTGCTGATGGCCCTGTCCAACAAGTTCGGCAGCATCGTGCTGACGACCGGCAACAAGAGCGAGATGGCCACCGGCTACTGCACGCTCTACGGCGACATGGCCGGCGGCTTCGCCGTCATCAAGGACGTGGCCAAGACCCTGGTCTTCCGCCTCGCGCGCTGGCGCAATGCGCAGGGCGCCGAGATCATCCCGGACCGCATCATCACGCGCCCGCCCTCGGCCGAGCTGCGCCCCGACCAGAAGGACGAGGACAGCCTGCCGCCCTATGCGGTGCTGGACGCCATACTCGCCCGCTACATGGAGCAGGACCAGTCCATCGCCGAGATCGTGGCCGCCGGCTTCAGGCCCGAGGACGTCGAGCGCGTCACGCGGCTCATCAAGATCAACGAATACAAGCGCCGCCAGGCACCGGTGGGCATCCGCATCACCCACCGCGGTTTCGGCCGCGACTGGCGCTATCCCATCACCTCGCGCTTCCGTGCGTAAACTTGGGTCAAGCAACCGGAGCCCCGTCATGAAGCAGATCACCGCCATCATCAAACCCTTCAAGCTCGACGAGGTCCGCGAGGCGCTGGCCGAGGTGGGCGCCTCGGGCCTGACGGTCACCGAAGTCAAGGGCTTCGGCCGCCAGAAGGGCCACACCGAGCTCTACCGCGGCGCCGAATACGTCGTCGACTTCCTGCCCAAGGTCAAGGTCGAGGTCGTCGTGAAGGACGACGAGGTCGATCGCTGCATCGACGCCATCCTGAAGGCCGCCAAGACCGGCAAGATCGGCGACGGCAAGATTTTCGTCGTGCCGGTGGAGCAGGTCATCCGCATCCGCACCGGCGAGACGGACGAAGCGGCGGTGTGACGTGCCCCTCGCCCAGCCGCGCGAGCTGAACGCCGCGCGTCTGGTCGGTCCCCCGAGGGGACGGCGATGCTCGCGGCATCGAGCCGCTCGCACATCGCCCAACGGGCCGGCTTGGGGCGGCCCGGCGCTCGGCCCGAAATACTTCCGGTCCTCAGCGTGGCGTCAGCGCCAGCTTCGCACCTAGCGCCACGAACGTGGCTGCAAAGCTGCGCCGCAGCCAGGCCATCGCTGCCGGGCTGCCCAGCACCCGGTCGCGCATCCGCGCCGCGAAGGCGCCGTAGACCGCGAACACGGCGAAGGTCATCGCCATGAAGATGGCTGAGAGTTCCAGCATCGCGAGCGTCGGCGCCGGCTCGTTGCGCGCGACGAACTGTGGCAGGAAGGCCAGGAAGAACACCGACAGCTTGGGGTTGAGCAGGTTCACCAGCACCGCGTGCCGGATGACTTGCCAGTCCGTGCGCTCGGCGCTGTCGGCCTTCACCTCCAGCACGCCCTTCTCGCGCCAGGTCATCCACGCGATGTAGAGCAGATAGGCCACGCCGGCGACCTTGACGGCCTCGAAGGCCAGCGCACTGGCGTGCAGCAGCGTGGCCAGGCCGGTCACGGCCGCTAGCATGTGCGGCACGATGCCCAGCGTGCAGCCGAAGGCCGCCACCAGCGCCGTGCGCGTGCCGCGTGCAAGGCCGGTCGCGATGGTGACCGCGGCGCCCGTGCCGGGCGAGGCGACCACCAGCAGCGAGAGGGTCAGGAATTCGAGGTTCATGCAGGGGCTCCTTGTTTGGAGCGCCATGCTGCGGTGCACCGGCTGCCGGGTCTTGAACGAAATTTCAACTGCCGTTTCTAGGTTCAACCGCGGGCGAAGGCGCCGGGCGTCAGGCCGAAGCTGCGCACGAAGCTGCGCGTCATGTGGCTCTGGTCCGCAAAGCCGCTCGCGGCGGCCGCGTCGGCCAGCGCCATGCCGCTGCCGACCAGCCGGCGCGCGTGCTGGGCGCGCCGCTGCAGCAGATAGGCATGGGGCGGCAGGCCGGTCAGGCGCGTGAAGGCGCGCAGGAACTGGTAGCGGCTCAGGCCCGCCTGCGCGGCGAGTGCGGCCAGCGTGGGTGTGGCGCTAGGGTCGTCGTCCATGCGTTCGCGCGCGGCCATGACGCCCGCCGTGAGGGCAGGGCGCCCGCGCGGCACGGGTTGCAGCAGCCGGGCGATCAAGCCCAGCAGCGCGGCCTCGGATTGCAGCGGCTCGCCGGCCGTCGCGGCATCGAACAGCGCGGCGAAGCGCGCCACCAGCACGCGGTCGCGGATGACCGGTGCCGAGAACTCGAAACCGGTGCCCGGCCTCACGCCGTCGGCCGCATCCAGCAGGCGTGCCGGCTCGACATAGAGCATGCGCCAGCGCCGGCCCGTCGAGTCCAGCGGCTTGCCGTCGTGCACCTCGCCGGGATTCACCGCGATCATGTCGCCCGCGCCGGCCTCCACGACGCCGCGCCCGCTGGCGGACTTCTGCGCGCCGCGTTCGACGAGGCCGATGCCGAACTGGTCGTGGGTGTGCCGGCCGAAGCTGTGGGCCGAGTCGGCCGCGACGAGTTCCACGCCGGCCATGCCGGAGCGCAACAGCTGGAAACCCCGGGCGGATGCCATGGCCCGATGCCGCCCTGTCAGTGCAGGTGCTGCCAGACGGCCGCGCCCCAGACGCCGGCGGCCAGCAGCAGGGCCATCAGCACGGCGGCGCTGGCGATGTCCTTGGCGCGCTTGGACAGATCGTGCCGCTCGAAGGACACGCGGTCGACGACGGCCTCGATGGCTGAGTTCAGCAGTTCGACGATGATGACGACGAACAGCGAGCCCAGCAGCAGCGCCGCCTGCTCCCAGGTGTTGGCCAGCCAGAAGGCCAGCGGCGCCGCGAGAATGCAGAGCCAGGTCTCCTGGCGGAAGGCGCTCTCGCCCGTGTAGGCGGCCTTCAGCCCGGCCCAGGAGTAGCCGGCGGCGTGGATGATGCGGTCCAGGCCGGTGCGGCCTTTGTGGGGGTTGTCTTGCGGGCTGCTCATCGGCGCTGCGGGAGCTGGGTGATGACGCGGGTGCCGCAAATCGTATCGTGCAGCAGCTGGCGCTGCGGATGCAGGCGGGCGATCAGCAGATAGGCCAGCACGCCGGCGGCGAGGCTGCCGAAGATGGCGCCGCCGCCGTGCAGGCCCAGCGCCCAGACGCTGAGCAGCGCGGGCAGGAACCACAGCCAGCTGAGCAGATAGCGCAGCAGCGCGCGCTGCCAGCCCAGCGGGCCGCCCGCGGCATCGACGACCCGCAGATGCCAGGTCTTCATCGCCAGCGTCTGGCCCGAGCGGGTCCAGAAGCCGACGAAATACAGGCCCAGCACGACGAAGATGAAGGCGCCGAGGCCCGCGCGGCCCTGCATCGCATGCTGCTGGCGCGTCAGCACCGAATACAGGAAGCCGGCGAAGAAGGTCACGCCGAACAGCAGCACGCCTTCGTAGAGGAAGGCCGCGAAGCGGCGCGCCAGGCCTGGAGGCGCGGCGCCCAGGCCGGCAGGCGCCGTCATGGGTGGGAGGCGGGCGCGGGCGGCGCCTTCAGTGACTTGGGCAGCAGGGTCTTGGGGTCGACCAGGGCCGGGTCGGCGACGACCTTGGCCTCGCCCGCGGCGTGGTGGCTGGGCATCACGCGGGCCTGGGTGATCAGCACCGTCGTCGCACCCGGCTTGGCCTGGACCAGGCTGCCGGTGACCGGCGTGGGCGTCACCAGCTTGGGCGCGGCCGGCACGATGTTGGACTTGGGCGCCGCGGCCAGCGGCTTGGCCGTGTGGCCGGGCGCGATGGCCTGGGCCTTGCGGCGTGCGGCGGCCTTTTCGGCCAGCTCCTGCCGCTTCTCGGGCGGCAGGGCCTGGTAGGCCTCCCACTTGGCCTGACGCTCCTCGGCATCGATCTGCTTGGCGACCTGGAAGCCGACCCGCGCATCCCGGCGTTCGGCCGGCGTCAGGTGAGCCCAGTCGCGCATGCGCTCGTGCAGGCGGGCCAGCTCGGGCGCGGGCAGCGAGGCCAGCATCGGCGTCGCATTCAGCCACTTGCTGCGCTGGATGGCGCCGAGCCTGGCCCAGTCATGCTCCAGCGGCGCCAGCAGGGCCTGCTGGGCGGGTGTCAGCGATTGCCAGGTCGGCGCGGGCGCGAGGGCGGACACGGCGGGGCGCGCGACCGGCGCCGGTGCCGCGGGCAGCACGGCGCTCGCCGCTTCGGGGGCGGAGGCGGCCTCGGGCGGCTGCGCAAAAGCAGAAAGCCCCGCTGCGCCGAGCAGCAGGGCCATCAGCAGGCGCAGGGGCTGGGGCGGCGTCGTCGCGGCTCGGGTCATGCGCATCCGGTCATTCTTGACCATCTCTCAGGAATTCGGCGAAGCCTGGGTCGCTGAAGGCGGAAGGCGGCAGGTTGTCGCTGAGCAACGCGGTATCGACCTCGGCCGCGGCGACGATCTGTTCGTGGACCTGGCCGCGCTGCATCAGCAGCAGGCCGGCCACCAGCGCCAGCAGCGGCAGAGCCGAAACGAGCTTGGGCCACAGGCCGTTGTCTTTGCCTGCACCGCGCGGGCCGCCGCCCAGCGCCAGCGTGGCGCCCATCTGCACCGTGGCGGGGCGGGCCGTGCTCACGCTCGTGCGGGCCGCACGCGCCCGGGCGGCGCGGGCCAGGGCCTGCTCGCGAGCGAAGCGCAGCCGCTCCGACACGTCGTGCGGCAGCTCGGCATTGCGCTCGGTCAGGCCGGCGGCAACGCGCTGCCCGAAGCGCTTCATGGCGGCATCCAGGCGGGCGTCCAGGTCGGCAGGGCGGGCGGAAAGATTTGGCGACTTCATAGCGTGATCCCCTTGGCTTTGAGGGACTTGGCCAGCGCGTGGACGGCGCGTGAGCAGTGCGTCTTGACACTGCCTTCCGAGCAACCCATCACAGAGGCGGTCTCTGCAACATCCAGTTCCTCCCAGTAACGCAGTAGGAAGGCTTCGCGTTGACGCGCCGGCAGCTGTTCCACTTCCGCCTCGATGGATTGCAAGATTTGCGCCCGGCTGACCTCGTCCGCCGCGCTCCGGGCGCCCATCGCGCCGTCCTGGGTTTCGAGGATCTCCAGCAGGTCGAAGTCGCCGTCGCCATCGCCGCCTTCGAAGTCGGACATATTCGTCAGAACCGCGTTGCGCACCTTCTGGCGACGGAAGTGGTCCATCGTCGCGTTCGACAGGATGCGCTGGAACAGCAGCGGCAGTTCGGCCGCGGGGCGGTCGAAATAGTTTTCCGCCAGCTTGATCATGGCGTCCTGCACGATGTCCAGTGCGGCATCGTCGTCGCGGACGAGGTAGGCCGTGCGCTTGAACGCGCGGCGGTCCACGGTGCGCAGGAATTCGTTGAGTTCTTTGTCTGTGGCCAAGGCTTGGGCGGCTCCGAGCAGCAGCGCGGATTATGGCATTCGTCTGATACGAAGGCTCAGCGGTTTTTGCTCGGCATAATGCTGCTTCGCACAAAGAGTTATGGTCTCTCAGTGGCCGCCCGACTGGGGCACCATCTGTTGTTGACGCGCAGGTTCCGAATCCGTCTCACGAGGACGAGAAGAGGAGCACCAATGGTTTTTCGTTAGAGAAATTCACAGAGGTTCTAAAAAATGGACATGTCTGCCGCGGATATCAAGCGCGCCGCCCTGGCGCAGCCGCATTCCTCCCCCAATTCCTCCACCGCTGAGCTCAACGGCTCCGAGATCCTCGTTCGCTGCCTGCAGGCCGAAGGGGTGCGCCATCTCTGGGGTTACCCCGGCGGCGCGGTGCTCTACATCTACGACGCCCTCTACAAGCAGGACAGCATCCAGCACGTGCTGGTGCGCCACGAGCAGGCCGCCGTCCATGCCGCCGACGGTTTCGCCCGCGCGACCGGCGAGGTCGGCGTGGCCCTGGTGACCTCGGGTCCGGGCGTGACGAATGCCGTCACCGGCATCGCCACGGCCTATATGGACTCGATCCCGATGGTCATCATCACGGGCCAGGTGCCGACGCCGGCGATCGGCCTGGATGCCTTCCAGGAGTGCGACACGGTCGGCATCACGCGCCCCATCGTCAAGCACAACTTCCTCGTGAAGGACGTGCGCGACCTGGCGCTGACGCTGAAGAAGGCCTTCCACATCGCCCGCACCGGCCGGCCCGGCCCGGTGGTGGTGGACATCCCCAAGGATGTGTCGCTGGCCAAGACCAGCTTCCACTACCCGGAGCGCATCGAGATGCGCTCCTACAACCCGGTCAAGAAGGGCCACAGCGGCCAGATCCGCAAGGCGGTGCAGCTGCTGCTGCAGGCCAAGCGGCCCTATATCTACACGGGTGGCGGCGTCATCCTCGGCGAGGCAACGGCCGAACTGCGCCAGCTGGTCGACATGCTGGGCTTCCCCTGCACGAACACGCTGATGGGCCTGGGCGCGATGCCCGGCACCGACCCGCGCTTCCTGGGCATGCTGGGCATGCACGGCACCTACGAAGCCAACATGACCATGCAGCACTGCGACGTGCTGCTGGCCGTGGGCGCGCGCTTCGACGACCGCGTCATCGGCAACCCCAAGCACTTCGGCTCGGTCGAGCGCAAGATCATCCATGTGGACATCGACCCTTCGTCGATCTCCAAGCGCGTGCGCGTCGACATCCCCATCGTGGGCGACGTGAAGGACGTGCTGCAGGAGCTGATCGCGCAGCTGAAGGAGGCGCAGGCCAAGCCGGACGCCAACGCCGTCAATGCCTGGTGGAACCAGATCAACGACTGGCGCCGCCGCGACTGCCTGGCTTACAAGGGCTCGGACGAGGTCATCAAGCCGCAGATGGTCGTCGACACGCTGTGGCAGCTGACCCGCGACCGCGACACCTACATCACGAGCGACGTCGGCCAGCACCAGATGTGGGCCGCGCAGTTCTACAAGTTCGACGCGCCGCGCCGCTGGATCAATTCCGGTGGCCTGGGCACGATGGGCGTGGGCCTGCCCTATGCGATGGGCATCAAGCTCGCCAGGCCCGAGTCGGATGTGTTCTGCATCACCGGCGAGGGCAGCATCCAGATGTGCATCCAGGAGCTGTCGACCTGCCTGCAGTACCAGACGCCGGTCAAGATCGTGTCGCTGAACAACCGCTACCTCGGCATGGTGCGCCAGTGGCAGCAGCTCGACTACGAGGGCCGCTACTCGCACAGCTATATGGATGCGCTGCCCGACTTCGTGAAGCTGGCCGAGGCCTATGGCCACGTCGGTATCCTGGTCGAGAAGCCGAGCGACGTGGAAGGCGCGCTGAAGGAAGCCATGCGGCTCAAGGACCGCACCGTCTTCCTCGACATCCGCACCGATCCGACCGAGAACGTCTGGCCCATGGTCAAGGCGGGCAAGGGCATTTCGGAAATGCTGCTGGGCTCGGAAGACCTGTGACCGGCTGAAGCCGCGGGTCTTGGCGAGGGTTACCGCCCTCACCGAGGCCGGCGGCGGATGGCGAGAACAGCCGACAAAGGCAGTCCCTTTCTATAACGATTCGAACCCGCGGCCAAGGTCCGGCGGTTACCGCCGCCGGCACCGAAGAGCGCGAAGGACGACATCCCATGAAACACATCATTGCTTTGCTCATCGAGAACGAGCCGGGCGCGCTGTCGCGCGTCGTGGCGCTGTTCTCGGCCCGCGGCTACAACATCGAGAGCCTCACGGTCGCGCCGACGGAAGACGCGTCGCTGTCGCGCATGACCATCGTGACCACCGGCAGCGACGAGATCATCGAGCAGATCACCAAGCACCTGAATCGCCTCATCGAGGTCGTCAAGGTCGTCGACCTGACCGAGGGCAACTACACCGAGCGCGAGCTGATGCTCATCAAGGTGCGCGCCGTCGGCAAGGAGCGCGAGGAGATCAAGCGCACCGCCGACATCTTCCGCGGCCGCATCATCGACGTGACCGAGAAGACCTACACCATCGAGCTGACCGGCGACGCGAGCAAGCTCGACGCCTTCATCGACGCGATCGACCGCGCGTCCATCCTCGAAACGGTCCGCACCGGTGCCTCGGGCATCGGCCGCGGCGAACGCATTCTTCGGGTCTGACCGGACCTTCTTCCCCTGGAGCGAACCATGAACGTTTACTACGACAAAGACGCCGATCTGAGCCTCATCAAGGGCAAGAACGTCACCATCATCGGCTACGGCTCACAAGGCCATGCGCACGCGCAGAACCTGAACGACAGCGGCTGCAAGGTCACCGTCGCGCTGCGCCGCGGTGGCGCGTCCTGGGCCAAGGCCGAGGGCGCCGGGCTCAAGGTCGCCGAGATCGCCGAGGCCGTGAAGTCGGCCGACGTCGTCATGATCCTGCTGCCCGACGAGCAGATCGCCGACGTCTACAAGAAGGAAGTCGAGCCCAACATCAAGCAGGGCGCGTCCCTCGCCTTCGCCCACGGCTTCAACGTGCACTACGGCCAGGTGCAGCCGCGCGAAGACCTCGACGTCTGGATGGTCGCCCCCAAGGCCCCCGGCCACACGGTGCGCAACACCTACCGCCAAGGCGGCGGCGTGCCCCACCTGATCGCCGTCTACGCCGACAAGACCGGCAAGGCGCGTGACCTGGCGCTGAGCTATGCCGCGGCCAATGGTGGCGGCAAGGCCGGCATCATCCAGACCTCCTTCCGCGAAGAGACCGAGACCGACCTGTTCGGCGAGCAGGCCGTGCTGTGCGGCGGCGCCGTCGAGCTGATCAAGGCCGGCTTCGAGACGCTGACGGAAGCGGGCTATGCCCCTGAGATGGCCTACTTCGAGTGCCTGCACGAGCTCAAGCTCATCGTGGACCTGATCTACGAAGGCGGCATCGCCAACATGAACTACTCGATCTCGAACAACGCCGAGTACGGCGAGTACGTGACCGGCCCGCGCGTCGTCACCGAGGCCACCAAGAACGCGATGCGCCAGTGCCTGAAGGACATCCAGACCGGCGAGTACGCCAAGTCCTTCATCCTCGAGAACAAGGCCGGCGCCCCGACGCTGATCAGCCGCCGCCGCCTAACCGCCGAGCACCCGATCGAGCAGGTCGGCGAGAAGCTGCGCGAGATGATGCCCTGGATCAAGGCCAACAAGCTGGTCGACAAGGCCAAGAACTGAATCGTCGCTCCGCACGATGAAAGGCCGGTGCCGCGGGGCGCCGGCCTTTTGCTTTGTAAGCGCTGCGCTATCCTGCTGCCATGACCCCTGATCCCATCGAGGACGACGAGCCCGGCGCCGCCGTCCGCCCCCGCCGCAAGGGCATCTATGCCCTGCCCAACGCGATCACGCTCGGCGCGCTGTTCAGCGCCTTCTACGCCATCGTCATGGCCATGAACGGCCGCTTCGAGGTGGCCTGCGTGGCGATCTTCGCCGCCGCCATCCTCGACAGCCTGGACGGCCGCGTCGCGCGCATGACCAACACCCAGTCCGCCTTCGGCGAGCAGATGGACAGCCTGTCCGACATGGTCGCCTTCGGTGCCGCGCCGGCGCTGATCGTCTACATGTGGGCGCTGAAGGACATGGGCAAGCCGGGCTGGATCCCGGCCTTCGTCTACATCGCCGGCGCGGCTCTGCGCTTGGCACGCTTCAACGTGAACATCGGCGTCGTCGACAAACGCTACTTCCAGGGCCTGCCCAGCCCGGCCGCGGCCGCCATCGTCATCGGCCTGATCTGGGCCGTGGTGGACAGCTCCGACTACACCGGCGTGCAACGCGGCAGCTGGGTGCCCTGGGCGGCCTATGGCCTGACGCTGTTCGCCGGGCTTTCGATGGTGACGAATGCGCCCTTCTACAGCTTCAAAGTCTTTGATCGCCGGCGCTCCGTGCCCTTCATCGTGCTGGTCATCATCATGCTCGGCATCGGCTTTGCGGCTCTCGACCCGGCGCGCGTTCTCTTCGGTGCCTTCTGCGTTTACGGCCTGTCGGGCTACGTCATCTACGGCTGGCGCAAGGCCAAGGGCCGGCCCGTCAGCGTCATCTCGACGAGCACCGACGAGCCCGATGAGCGCGGCTTGCACGAGTAGGCTTTCGTGCTAGATTCCCGACCCATGAGCCGCGCCACGCGAATTAGCCTGCTACCAGTCCTCAAGGAACCACGGGTTCGCTAGTCAGTCACGCCTATTCGCTCACGCTGACCCCAACGGCCCGTATGCAACCGCAGCGGGCCGTTCGTGTTTTCAAAGGCTGCCGGTTGCACCACCCAATCCCCCGGATGGAAACCATGTTGAAGCACCCGCAGCAAAAGTACCGCCCCTTCGCCCCCGTCGCATTGCCGGACCGCACCTGGCCCGACGCCGTGCTGACCCGCGCCCCGATCTGGCTGAGCACCGACCTGCGCGACGGCAACCAGGCGCTGATCGAGCCGATGGACATCGCGCGCAAGCTGCGCATGTTCCAGCAGCTGGTGAAGATCGGCTTCAAGGAGATCGAGGTCGGCTTCCCGTCGGCATCGCAGACCGAATTCGATTTCGTGCGCCTGCTGATCGAGGGCGGCCACATCCCCGACGACGTCAGCATCCAGGTGCTGACCCAGGCGCGTTCCCATCTGATCGAGCGCACCTTCGAGTCGCTCGGCGGCGCCAAGCGCGTCATCGTCCACGCCTACAACGCGGTGGCGCCCATCATGCGCCGCGTCGTGCTGGGCCAGGACGAGGATGGCATCGTCGAACTCGCCAGCTCGCATGCCCGCCAGATCAAGGCACTGGCCGCCGCGCGGCCGGGCACGGACTGGCGCTTCGAGTATTCGCCCGAGATGTTCTCGGGCACCGAGCTGGCGTTCAGCAAGCGCGTCGTCGACGCGGTGACCGCGGTGTGGGAGCCGACGCCCGAGCGCAAGTGCATCGTCAACCTGCCGTCCACCGTCGAGCACAGCACGCCCAACATCTTCGCGGACATGATCGAGTGGATGCACCGCCACCTCGAACGCCGCGACAGCATCGTGCTGTCGGTCCACCCGCACAACGACCGCGGCACCGGCACGGCGGCCGGCGAGTTCGCGCTGATGGCCGGCGCCGACCGCGTCGAGGGCTGCCTGTTCGGCAACGGCGAGCGCACCGGCAATGTCGACCTCGTCAACATCGCGCTCAACCTCTACACCCAGGGCGTCGACCCGCAGCTCGATTTCTCCGACATCGACGAGGTGCGCCGCTGCGTCGAGCACTGCACGCAGATCCCGGTGCATCCGCGCCACCCCTATGTCGGCGACCTCGTCTACACCTCCTTCTCGGGCTCGCACCAGGACGCGATCAGGAAGGCCTTCGCGGCCCGCCAGGAGGGGGAGATTTGGGACATGCCCTACCTCCCCATCGACCCCAAGGATCTGGGCCGCAGCTATGACGCCGTCATCCGCGTGAACAGCCAGTCCGGCAAGGGCGGCATCGCCTACCTGCTCGAGAACGAGTACGGCCTGGAACTGCCGCGCCGGCTGCAGATCGAGTTCAGCCAGGTCGTGCAGCGGGTGATGGACGACATGGGCAAGGAGCTCAGCGCGGCCGACATCCATGCCATCTTCGAGCGCGAGTACGCGATCGGCGATGCCGGCACCTCGGTGCTGCAGCCGCAGATGAACGAGGTGGGCGGCGGCGCGATGCGCATTTCCGCCGAAGTCGTGCTGGGCGGCTGGATGGGCCGCGTGCAGGGCGAGGGCAATGGCCCCATCGACGCCTTCGTCAACGCGCTGGGCGCCCGTGCAGGCCTGCCCATCCGCGTGCTGGACTACCACGAGCACGCCATCGGCAGCGGCGCGGATGCGCGCGCGGTGGCCTATCTGGAATTGCGTGTCGGCGACGAGACGCGGCATGGCGTGGGCATCGATGGCAGCATCGTGCGCGCGTCCATGCAGGCCATCCTGTCGGGCCTGCGCCGCACGCCCGCCTTTGCGATGCCGACATCCCAGGAGCAAGCGACATGACCGACCGACTCATCATCTTCGACACGACGCTGCGCGACGGCGAGCAGTCGCCCGGCGCCTCGATGACCCGCGAGGAAAAGCTGCGCATCGCGCGCCAGCTGGAGCGCATGAAGGTCGACGTCATCGAGGCCGGTTTCGCAGCGTCGAGCAACGGCGACTTCGAGGCCGTGAAGGCCATCGCCGCGGTGGTGAAGGACAGCACGGTCTGCTCGCTGGCCCGCGCCAACGACCGCGACATCTCCCGCGCCGCCGAGGCGCTGGCCGGCGCCGGCCGGGCGCGCATCCATACCTTCATCGCGACCAGCGAACTCCACATGGAGAAGAAGCTGCGCATGACGCGCGAGCAGGTGCTGGAGCAGGCGCTGCTCTCCGTGCGCTTCGCGCGCAATCTGTGCGGCGACATCGAGTTCTCGCCCGAGGATGGCTACCGCTCCGACATCGACTTCCTGGCCCGCGTCTGCGAGGCCGTCATCAGGGAAGGCGCCGGCACCATCAACATCCCCGACACGGTCGGCTATGCCATCCCCGAGCTCTACGGCGACTTCATCCGCCGGCTGCGCGAGAAGGTGCCCAATTCTGACAATGCCATCTGGAGCGTGCACTGCCACAACGACCTCGGCATGGCGGTCGCCAACTCGCTGGCGGGTGTGAAGATCGGCGGCGCGCGCCAGATCGAGTGCACCATCAACGGCCTGGGCGAGCGCGCCGGCAACTGCTCGCTCGAAGAAGTCGTCATGGCCGTCAGGACGCGGCGCGACTATTTCGGGCTGGACGTGGGCATCGAGACCTCGCAGATCGTGCCGGCCTCCAAGCTCGTGTCGCAGACGACCGGCTTCGTCGTGCAGCCCAACAAGGCCGTCGTCGGCGCCAACGCGTTCGCGCACGCCAGCGGCATTCACCAGGACGGCGTGCTGAAGGCGCGCGACACCTACGAGATCATGCGCGCCGAGGACGTGGGCTGGGCCGCCAACAAGATCGTGCTGGGCAAGCTGTCGGGCCGCAACGCCTTCAAGCAGCGCCTGCAGGAACTGGGCATCGAGCTGGAGAGCGAGGCCGAGATCAACGCGGCCTTCGTGCGCTTCAAGGACCTGGCCGACCGCAAGAACGAGATCTTCGACGAGGACATCGTCGCCCTCGTCATGGACGAGTCCGTCGTCAACGACGCCGAGCACTACCGCCTGCTGTCGCTGGCCCAGCGCAGCGAGACCGGCGAGCGCCCGCATGCGGCCATCGTGTTCGCCGTCGGCCACCAGGAGCATCGCGCCGAGAGCGACGGCAACGGGCCGGTGGACGCCACGCTGCAGGCCATCGAATCGGTCGTGCAGTCCGGCGCCGAGATGCTGCTGTACTCGGTCAACGCGATCACCGGCGGCAGCACCGAGTCGCAGGGCGAGGTGACGGTGCGGCTGCAGCATGCTGGCCGCGTCGTCAACGGCGTGGGCGCCGACCCCGACATCATCGTCGCGTCGGCCAAGGCCTACCTGAGCGCGCTGAACAAGCTGCAGAGCAAGGCTGAGCGGGTGGCGGCCCAGGGCTGACGCGGAGGCGGGCCGCAGCCTTTGCCGCCGGCCGTGCAATCTGGCGCGGAAAGCACGGGCTGCTCCGGTTTCGGAGCGGAACCCGCGCGCCGGCAATCCTTGGCATTCGGGGCAGATCCCGATGGCGGAACCCTGTCAGCCCTGGCTTACTTGCCGGCGTTTGAAGCCGGCGGCACCGCAAAGGAGCCAGCAGTGGTTGGTCTGTGGTGCCTGTTGCCCGGAAGTGGGGCGAGAGTTCACTTGAGGTATTTCGCTTAAGTTCTTATCTTGTCAATGTTTTTGCCGTCACTTACACTGCCGTCCAGCTGTTGGGGATCCTGTTGAAGACTTTTGCCGCCGCCTTTTTGAGCTTCAGCCTGCTGACCGCGCTGCCCGGCGTGGCCACGGCTGGCACCGCCGACGTCAAGTCAAAGGCCAGGACCTCGTCGACCCGCCAGGTCAAGTCCGTCGTGCTGCGCAAGCAGGCCGTCGTCGTGCCCGCGGTGCCGACCTTCGGGCAGACCGCCGGCCTGCACGAGGTGGACGACCCCCTGGCGCTGAAGTCCAGCGTGGCCTATGTGATGGACCAGAACACCAACGAGGTGCTGTTCTCCAAGAATCCCCAGGCCGTGCTGCCCATCGCGTCCATCACCAAGCTGATGACGGCCCTGGTCGTCGTCGAGGTCGGCCAGTCGCTGGATGAGAAGCTGACGGTGACGGCCGACGACATCGACACCGAGAAGAACACCCGCTCGCGCCTGGCCGTCGGCACGACGCTGACGCGCGGCGACATGCTGCACCTGGCGCTGATGTCCAGCGAGAATCGCGCCGCGCATGCGCTGGGCCGCAACTATCCCGGTGGCCTGGATGCCTTCGTCGCGGCGATGAACGCCAAGGCGCAGAGCCTGGGCATGGCCGACACGCACTACGTCGAGCCCACCGGCCTGTCCAGCCACAACCAGAGCAGCGCGTCCGACCTGGCCAAGCTCGTCAACGTGACCAGCCAGGTGCCGCTGCTGCGCGACCTGTCCACATCGCGCGAGGCCCGTGTGGCCCTGGGCAAGCGCCTGGTGCAGTTCCGCTCCACCAACGGCCTGCTGTCCAACCCGCTGTGGGACATCGGCCTGCAGAAGACCGGCTTCATCAACGAGGCCGGCAAATGCCTGGTCATGCAGGCCCGCATGGCCGGCCGCCAGCTCATCATGGTGTTCCTGGACTCCAGCGGCAAGGCCTCGCGGATTGCCGACGCCGAGCGCATGCGCAAATGGCTGGCCTCGACGCTGCCCGGCGAGGCAGACACGCCGTCGGCCAAGCTCTGAACGGCTGAACCTCGCAGAACGCGGCGCCTCGGCGCCGCGTTTGCGTTTCAGGTGCGATGCCCCAGCGAGGCCGAGATCTGCGCGGCCGTTTCCTTCAGGCGCACGACCCAGCTTTCCTCCAGCCGGTCCGACGGCGCCGAGATGGACAGGCCGGCCACCAGCTTGGCCTGGTCGTCGTAGATGCCGGCGGCCATGCAGCGCACGCCCAGTTCCAGCTCCTCGTCGTCGCGGGCGATGCCGCGCTGGCGCACCATGGCCAGCTCGCGCTCCAGTGCACCCACGTCGGTGAGGCTGTTGCGGGTGTGGCCGGACAGGCCGGTGCGCGTCGCATAGGCGCGCACGCGCGAGCTGTCGTCGCAGGCCAGGAAGAGCTTGCCGACCGAGGTCAGGTGCAGCGGCGCGCGGCCGCCGACGGCGCGGACGACCTGCATGCCCGAGCGCTCGGAGTAGGTGCGTTCGATGTAGACGATCTCGTCGCCCTGGCGCACCGACAGGTTGACCGGCTGGTGGGTGAACTTGTGCAGCTCGCGCATGGCGGGCAGGGCCGCGTCGCGCACATCCAGCCGCGCCTTCACGAGATTGCCCAGCTCCAGCATGCGCATGCCGAGCCGATAACTGCCAGCCTCGGGGCGGTCGACGAAGCGGCCCAGCGTCAGGTCATTGAGAATGCGGTGGGCCGTGGAGGGGTGCAGGCCGGTCGCCTCGGACAGGGCCTTCAGCGACACCGGATCCTGATGGCTGGCGAGCACATCCAGCAGCGCGAACATGCGCTCCAGCACCTGGATGGCCGGGGTCTGCTGCGCCTCTTTGGATTTCATGCCGTCATTGTGGGGGAGATTGCGGGTGTTTTGTATGGCGAAAGCGGGCTTCATTAAGTGGCAGGCTCTAGCCGCCCTCTGCCTGGCCTGGGCCGCGGCCTGCCAGGCCGCCGAGCCGGCGTCCGAGGCGCGCTGGGGCCGCATGCCGCGCCTGTACGGCCGCATCACGGCCCATGAACTGGGCCTCGTCATCAACACGGCCGATCCCTATTCGGTCGCCGTGGGCGAGCACTACGCCAGGCGCCGCGGCATCCCGCCGGCCCAGGTTGTGCGCGTGCAACTGCCGCAGCGCGCCAGCCTCTCGCGCGAGGAGTTCGTGGCGCTGGACCAGGCCATCCGCAGCCAGATGCCCGAGAACGTCAACGGCCTGGCGCTGGCCTGGGTCCAGCCCTATGCCGTGGAGTGCAATTCGCTGACCAGCGCGCTGGGCATGGGCCTGCAGCCCGAGGTCTGCGCCCAGAGCTGTGCGCCGACCCGGGCCAGCCCCTACGCCAGCTATTTCGGCGCGCGGCCCTGGATCGTGCTCGGGCTGCGGCCCGCGATGCAGCTGGCGGCGCGCTCGGTGCCGGCGGCCCTGGCGATGATCGAGCGCGGCATCGCGTCGGACCACATGCTGGCGGCCGGCGCGGCCGAGCCGGCCATGGCCTGGCTGGCCGCGACGCCGGATGCCAACCGCAATGTGCGCGAGCGCCTCTTCCCGCCGGCGGGCGCCGTGCCGGGCGTGGCCGGCTTCGAGGTGGGCCGCGTGAAGAGCGATGCGCTGCCGCAGCTGCGCCGCACCCTCGTCTACGAGACCGGCCTGGCGCGCGTGCCGGCGCCGCCGGGCCAGGAGTGGCTGCCCGGCGCGCTGGCCGACCATCTGACCTCCTTCGGCGGCCATCTGGAGCGGCCGGTGGGCGACGGGCAGATGAGCGTCCTCGACTGGATCGACGCCGGCGCGACAGCCAGCTATGGCACGGTCAGCGAACCCTGCAACCACCTGCAGAAGTTCCCGCACCCGCAGGTGCTGATCCAGGCCTATGCCCAGGGCGTCAGCGCGCTGGAGGCCTATTGGCACAGCGTGGCCTGGCCGGCTCAGGGCGTCTTCGTCGGCGAGCCGCTGGCGGCGCCGTTTGCGGCCGTGCCGGCCTCCGCGGCCACGCCCTGAGCGGCGGCGAGGCCGGCCCGCACGGCGCCTTCCAGCGTGGCCGGGTAGGGGCCGGCGATGTAGTCGCCCGCGGCAAACAGGCCGGGCGCGATGCGCGCGGGCGGCCGGGCCAGGCCGGGCGTGCAGGCGAAGGTGGCGCGCTTCTCGGTCAGCAGCCGGTCGACGACGGGCGGCGTGGCCCAGCGCAGCTCGCGCGTCGCCTGCGCCAGCACGGCCTCGGCGCAGCCGCCGCGTTCGACCCAGGGCGCCGCGCCGCTGACGACGAAGGCAAAGCGGCCCGGTGCGCCGCCGAGCTGGCCATGGTCGAAGGCGAACTGGGCCGGCGCGTCCGCGCCTTCGCGCAGCGCCAGCATCGGTGCGGGCAACGTGCTGCCGGGGCTGTGCAGATAGACGGTGACGATGGGCTCGAAGCGCAGGCCCTGGGCCTCGGCTGCCCAGCCGGCATTCAGCGGCGCGGCGAGGCGGGCCGCCTCGACGCTGGTGCAGGCCAGCACGACGGCATCGAAAGCCTCGCCGTCGACGCGCCAGCCGGGCTCGATGGACTGCACGCGCCGGCCCAGCCGCAGCCGCCCGCCCAGCCACGCAGTGGCCGGCCCGGCAAGCAGTTCGGACAGCGGCCGGCGCGGCAGCAGCAGGTCGGCGCTGCCGGCACCGCTGAACAGCGCGTCCTTCAGCACGCGCAGGAAGACCTGGGCGCTGGCCTGGCGCGCGGGCGTGTTCAGCGCGGCGACGCACAGGGGCTCGACGAGGTCGCGCTTCACTGTGGCGGGCAGGCCGGCGCAGAGTTCGGCGACGCTCAGACCGGCCGCGCAGCGGAAGTCGTGGGCCAGCCAGCCGCCGGCCGCGGCGAGCAGGCCCAGCCGCGCGCTCAGCGGCCAGCCGCCGTGGGCCAGCACGCCGCGCGTGAAGGCGATCAGCGGTGAGCCGGGCGGCAGGCGCAGCCCCGGCTCACCAGGGTAGGGCAGGGCCAGCGGCAGGCGCTTCAGCACCAGCTCGGGGTCGACGCCCAGGCGCCGCATCAGCGCGAGGCTGTCGCGGTAGGCGCCGATGAGGATGTGCTGGCCGTTGTCGTAGTCGGGCTGGCCCGCGACGCTGCGCGCCCGGCCGCCGAGCTGTGGCGCCATCTCGAAGACGGCGATGTCATGGCCGGCGTCCGCCAGCGCGACGGCAGCCGCGATGCCGGCCCAGCCGCCGCCGACGATGGCAACCCTCACCGGCCTCGCCAGTTCGTGCGCATCGCGATCCACAGCTTGCGCAGCGGCGTCAGCGCGATGCGCTGGTGCAGCACCTGGAAGCCCTCGCGCTCGATCTCGACCAGCAGCGCGCGGTAGATGTTGGCCATCATCAGCCCGGGCTTCTGCGCGGCGCGGTCGGCCTCCGGCAGCAGGGCCAGTGCCTCGTCGTAGAGGCGGTGGGCGCGCTCGGCCTGGAACTGCATCAGCGCCGTGAAGCGTTCGCCGTAGCCCCAGGGCTGGCTGCGCAGCAGGATCTCGTTGGCTTTCACGCCGAACTGCTGCAGCTCGTTCACCGGCAGGTAGATGCGGCCGCGCCGCGCGTCGTCGCCGACGTCGCGGATGATGTTGGTCAGCTGCATGGCCTGGCCGAGCTTGTGCGCGTAGTCGATGGTCTGCGGCTGGGTGCGGCCGAAGATGCCGCTGGCGACCTCGCCGACGACGCCGGCCACCAGGTGGCAATAGCGCTGCAGGCCGGCGAAATCGAGGTAGCGCGTCTGCTGCAGGTCCATCTCGCAGCCCTCGATGACGGCGTTCAACTGCTCCAGCCGGATGTCGTAGGCGGCCGTGTGCGGCATCAGCGCCCTCATGACCGGGTGGGTGGGCTGGTCGGCATAGGCGCTGGCGGCCTCCTTGCGCCACCAGGCCAGCTTGGTCGCGGCGACACCGGCGTCGTGGGTCTCGTCGACCACGTCGTCCACCTCGCGGCAGAAGGCGTAGAAGGCCGTGATGGCCGCGCGCCGCGGCGGCGGCAGGAAGAGGAAGGCGTAGTAGAAGCTCGAACCGCTCGCGGCGGCTTTTTCCTGGACGTATTGCTCGGGGCTCATGATCTGCGCTGCATTGTCAGGGCTCGCCACAGCAGGCGCGGAAAGTCCCGGGCCGACAGCGCCGGGCGGTGCAGCAGGCTGTCGTGGCCGCGCGCCTCGATCTTGTCGAGGATGGCCAGGCCGCCCTGCACGACGAGGCGCAGCTCCCAGCCGGCGCGGCCGCGCAGCGTGAGGGCCAGCGGCGCGCCTGCCAGCATCAGCCCCCGCGCCCAGGCGCAGAGGTCGGCGATCAACGCCCGCGCGGCCGGGCCGTCCTGGCAGGCCAGCACCGCTTCGCCGGCAACGCCGTGGCGGTCGAGGTCGGCCTGCGGCACATAGAGCCGGCCGTTGGGGCCGTCGCGGCTGAAGTCCTGCCAGAAGTTGACGAGTTGCAGCGCCGAGCAGATCGCATCCGAGCGCCGCAGCGAGGCCGCGTCGCTGATGCCGTAGAGGCCGAGCAGCAGGCGGCCGACCGGGTTGGCCGAGCGGCGGCAGTAGTCCAGCAGGTGGGCGCGGTCGCGGTAGCGCGGCGGGCTCAGGTCCTGCTCGAACGCGTCCAGCAGGTCGTGCAGCAGGGCAGGCTGCAGGCGGCGGATCTCGCGCGCCAGCGGTGTGAACACCTGCGGCCAGCGCGGGGAGGGCGGCTGGCCGGCGACGGTGGCGGCCAGGTCGGCGCGGTAGTCGCGCAAGGCCTGGACCCGCTCGGCGGTGCTGGCGTCACCCTCGTCGGCCAAGTCATCAGCCGTGCGGGCGAAGTGGTAGATGGCCACCACCGCCGGCCGCAGCGCGGGCGAGCACAGCAGCGACGCAACGGGAAAGTTTTCGTAGTGGTCGACGCTCAAGCTTTTTCTCAAGTTCCGCTTGCAAAGCCGCGATATTCAAGCGAAATTCTGCGAGGTTTGACAGTTGTCACCGGGTCTGCATACATTACTGACCCGCCGGTCATTAAAAAGACGGCTGGTCGTTTCATTCCTGCCGAGGTCTGCATGCCCCAACTTTTGCGTCTCGCATCGCCGCTGCTGCTCGCGGCCTTGCTTTCAGCCTGTGGCAAGCAGCCTGCGGCCCCGGAGCCGGAACGCGCGGTGCGCACCCAGCTCGTCACGGCCGGCACGGCCAGCGCCAGCCATGAGTATGCGGCCGAGGTGAAGCCTCGCATCGAGTCGCGCCTGTCCTTCCGCGTCGGCGGCAAGCTGCTGAGCCGCGCGGTGAACCTGGGCGACGCCGTCAAGGCCGGCCAGCTGCTGGCCCGCATCGACGGCCAGGACCTGAGGCTGGCCGAGGCCGCCGCCAGTGCCGCCGTGGCCGCCGCGCGCACCAACCGCGACCAGGCCGGGCAGGACTACAAGCGCTTCGTCGACCTGCAGCGCCAGGGCTTCATCAGCACGGCCGAGCTGGAGCGGCGCGACTCGGCCTTCAAGGCCGCCCAGGCCCAGCTCGAACAGGCCAAGGCCCAGGCCGACGTGCAAGGCAACCAGGCCGGCTATGCCCAGCTGCTGGCCGACGGCGCCGGCGTCGTCACCGGCATCGATGCCGAGCCCGGCCAGGTGCTGGCCGCCGGTACGCCGGTCGTGCGCGTCGCGCTGGACGGGCCGCGCGACATCGTCTTCGCGGTGCCCGAGGACCAGATCGCCCGCGTGCGGGCCGCGGCCGGCCGGCCGGCCGCGCTGAAGGTGCGCCTGTGGGGCAGCGACAAGACCGCGCCGCTGACGCTGCGCGAGGTCGCCGCGGCGGCCGATCCGGCCACGCGCACCTTCCTCATCAAGGCCGACGCCGGCAGGCTGGACGTGCGCCTGGGCCAGTCGGCCACCGCCGTGCTGGACCTGCCGCAGGTGGCCGGCATCATCAAGCTGCCGCTGGCGGCCGTGATGCAGCAGGCCGGCAAGACCTCGGTCTGGGTGCTGGACGGTGCATCGATGACGGTGAGGCCGGTGGCCGTGCAGGTGGGCGGGGCCGAGGGCAACGAGGTCGTCATCGCCGGCGGCCTGAACCCCGGCCAGGAGGTCGTCGTGGCCGGCGCGCATGTGCTGAACCCGGGCCAGAAGGTCAAGCGCTACGTGCCGCCGCGGACGACCGCCGCCGCGGCGCCTGCGGCTCCTGCAGCCTCTCGCTGAGCCGGGGCCGCGCATGAACATCCCGCCGAACAAGGCCGCGCTGGCCGAAGGCTTCAACGTCTCGCGCTGGGCGCTGGAACACCCGGCGCTGACGCGCTATCTGATGGTGGTGCTGATGCTGATGGGCTTCGCGGCCTATTTCCAGCTCGGCCAGGACGAGGATCCGCCGTTCACCTTCCGCATCATGGTCGTCCAGGCCTTCTGGCCGGGGGCGACGGCCCAGCAGATGGCCGACCAGGTCACCGACAAGATCGAGAAGACGCTGCAGGAGGTGAACCATGCGGACAAGATCCGTTCCTACACCAAGCCCGGCGAGTCGCTGACCCTCTTCCAGCTCAAGGACAACACGCCGCCCAAGGACGTGCCTGACGCCTTCTACCAGGTGCGCAAGAAGATCAACGATATGCGCTCGACGTTGCCGCAGGGCGTGCTCGGGCCGGTTTTCAACGATGACTTCGGCGACGTCTACGGCTCGATCTATGCGCTGTCGGCCGACGGCTTCAGCCGCGAGGAGCTGCGCGAGCACGCCGACCGCGTGCGCCAGGCGCTGCTGCAGGTCAAGGACGTGGCCAAGGTCGAGATCTTCGGCATCCAGCCCGAGAAGCTGTTCATCGAGATCTCGCAGAAGCGGCTGGCCCAGCTGGGCCTGGACTTCAGCCAGGTTATCGGCCAGATCGGCGCGCAGAACGCCGTCGAAGGCGCGGGCGTGCTGAATGCCGGCAGCGCCAACTTCCAGATCCGCGTGCAGGGCCAGTTCACAACGCCGCAGGCGCTGGCCGACGTGCCGATCCGTGCGGTCAACCCGCAGACCGGCGCGGCCAGCCAGATGCGCCTGGGAGACATCGCCGACATCAGGCGCGAGTACGTCGACCCGCCGACGACGATGGTGCGCCACAACGGCAAGGAAGTGCTCGCGCTCGGCGTGTCGATGGCCAAGGGCGGCGACATCATCGCGATGGGCAAGGCCCTGGGCGTGGCGATGAAGGGCGTCGAGCGCGACCTGCCGGCCGGCATCCACATCGAGCAGGTGCAGGACCAGCCCAAGGCGGTTTCGACCTCGGTCGGCGAGTTCGTGCATGTGCTGATCGAGGCCGTCGTCATCGTGCTGGCGGTCAGCTTCATCTCGCTGGGCCTGCACACCAAGCCGCTGCGCATCGACATCTGGCCCGGCCTGGTCGTCGCGATCACCATCCCGCTGGTGTTGGCCATCACCTTCGTCGCGATGTTCTATTGGGGCGTGGGCCTGCACAAGATCTCGCTGGGCTCGCTGATCATCGCGCTGGGCCTGCTGGTGGACGACGCCATCATTGCCGTCGAGATGATGGTGCGCAAGCTCGAAGAGGGCTACGACAAGATGCACGCCGCCACCTTCGCCTACGACGTGACGGCCATGCCCATGCTGACCGGCACGCTGATCACCGCGGTGGGCTTTCTGCCCATCGGCCTGGCCAAGTCGACGGTCGGCGAATACACCTTCGCGATCTTTGCCGTGACGGCGGCATCCCTGCTGATCTCCTGGGGCGTCTCGGTCTACTTCGTGCCCTACCTCGGCGCGCTGCTGCTCAAGGGCAAGCATGCGGCGGCAGGCGAGGTGCATGAGCTCTTCGATACGCCCTTCTACAACCGCTTTCGCGGCCTGGTGCGCTGGTGCGTGGAGAACCGCTGGAAGACCATCGGCATCACCTTGCTGGTGTTCGTGCTGGGGCTGTTCGGCATGACGCGGGTGCAGCAGCAGTTCTTCCCCGACTCCAGCCGCCCCGAGGTGCTGGTGGACCTGTGGCTGCCCGAGGGCTCGACCATCCAGGAAACCGAGGCACTGGCCAAGCGCTTCGAGGCCCGCCTGCTGAAGGAGCAGGGCATCGCCACCGTGACGACCTGGATGGGTGCGGGCGTGCCACGCTTCTACCTGCCGCTGGACCAGATCTTCCCGCAGTCCAACGTCATGCAGTCCATCCTGCTGTCCAAGGGCCTGGTCGAGCGCGAGGAGTTGCGCAAGCGGCTGCCGGCGCTGCTGGCCGAGGAATTCCCCGAGGCCCGCGGTCGCGTGAAGCTGCTTCCCAACGGCCCGCCGGTCCCCTACCCGGTGCAGTTCCGCGTGATGGGCGCCGACCCCAAGGTCGTGCGCAACTGGGCCGACAAGGCCAAGGACATCCTGCGCGCCAGCCCCAATATGCGCGGCGTCAACGACAACTGGAACGAGAACGTCAAGGTGCTGCGGCTGAACGTCGACCAGGACAAGGCCCGGGCGCTCGGCGTGAGCAGCCAGAGCCTGGCGCAGTCGGCGCGCACGCTGCTGTCGGGCAGCGTCGTCGGCCAGTACCGCGAGGCCGACAAGCTCATCGACATCGTGCTGCGCCAGCCGCTGGACGAGCGGGCCGTCATCACGGACATCGCCAGCGCCTATGTGCCGACGAGCAGCGGCCGGGCCATTCCGTTGACGCAGATCGCCAAGGTGGACTTCGACTGGGAGCCCGGCGTCATGTGGCGCGAGGGCCGCAACTACGCGGTCACCGTGCAGGGCGACGTCGTCGAGGGCCTTCAGGGGGCGACGGTCACGCAGGAAGTCTGGCCCAGGCTCGATGAGCTGCAGAAGCAGATGCCGACCGGCTACAGCATCCAGATCGCCGGCGCCGTGGAGGAGAGCAGCAAGGGCCAGGGCTCCATCGCGGCCGGCATGCCGGTCATGCTCTTCATCACCTTCACTTTGCTGATGCTGCAGCTGCAGAGCTTCAGCCGCGCGATGCTGGTCTTCCTGACCGGGCCGTTGGGCATTGCCGGCGTCGCGATGGCCTTGCTGGCGCTGAACCGGCCGTTCGGCTTCGTCGCGCTGCTGGGCGTCATTGCGCTGATGGGCATGATCATGCGCAACTCCGTCATCCTGATCGACCAGATCGAGCAGGACCGCGCCCGCGGCGTGCCGGACTGGTCGGCCATCGTCGAGTCCGCCGTGCGGCGCTTCCGCCCCATCGTGCTGACGGCGGCGGCGGCGGTGCTGGCCATGATCCCGCTGTCGCGCAGCGTGTTCTGGGGGCCGATGGCCGTGGCCATCATGGGCGGCCTCATCGTCGCGACGGTGCTGACGCTGCTGGCCCTGCCGGCCATGTACGCGGCCTGGTTCCGCGTCGTGCGGCCCGAGGAGGAGGAGCACAGCCGGCTGCACAGCGAGCTGCCGACGGAAATCGGCGATCCGAGCTGAGTCCTTCAGGTTTTTGCCGCCCAGCCCTTGGGGCGGCGGGCAGGTCGCGCGGGGTCGCTACAATCGCCGGTTTGCCGAATCGCCAGAATCGTCTCTCAGGGCTTGCCTGCAAGGCGGCCCGACCAGAACCAACCCGTTGCGCGGGTGGCGAAATTGGTAGACGCACCAGGTTTAGGTCCTGACGCCTTCACGGGCGTGCCGGTTCGAGTCCGGCCCCGCGCACCACCCCTGTCCTTCAACTGTTCCCGAGTCCATCATGGCCGTCACCGTCGAAACCCTCGAAAAGCTGGAACGCCGCATCACGCTGCACGTCGCCGCCGCTGACATCAACAGCGAAGTCGAAGCCCGTCTGAAGAAGCTGGCCCGCACCGTCAAGGCCGACGGCTTCCGCCCCGGCAAGGTGCCGATGAACGTCGTCGCCCAGCGCTATGGCTATTCGGTGCAGTACGAGGTCGTCAACGACAAGCTCGGCGCCGCCTTCAACAACGCCGCCAACGAAGCCCAGCTGCGCGTGGCCGGCATGCCGCGCATCGAGCAGAAGAATGAAGCTCCCGAAGGCCAGATGGCCTTCGACGCGACCTTCGAGGTCTACCCCGAGGTCAAGATCGGCGACCTCGCCGCCGCCGAAGTCGAGCGCGTCACCAGCGACGTGACCGAGGAAGCCATCGACAAGACCGTCGAGATCCTGCGCAAGCAGCGCCGCAGCTTCGCCCAGCGCGCCGCCGCCGACGTGGCCCAGGCCGGCGACCGCGTCACCATCGACTTCGAAGGCAAGATCGATGGCGAGCCCTTCTCCGGCGGCAAGGCCGAAGGCTTCCAGTTCCTGATCGGCGAAGGCCAGATGCTGGAGCAGTTCGACGCCGCCGTGCGCGGCATGAAGGCCGGCGAGAGCAAGACCTTCCCGCTGCAGTTCCCCGAGGACTATCACGGCAAGGACGTGGCCGGCAAGGAAGCCGACTTCCTCGTCACGGTCAAGAAGATCGAGGCCCAGCACCTGCCCGAAGTGAACGAGGCATTCGCCAAGTCGCTCGGCATCAAGGACGCCACTGTCGAAGCCCTGCGCGCCGACATCAAGAAGAACCTCGAGCGCGAAGTGAAGTTCCGCGTGCTGGCCCGCAACAAGGGCGCCGTGATGGACGCGCTGGTCGCCGTCTCCGAGCTGGACGTGCCGAATGCGCTGGTGCAGGGCGAGGCCGAGCGCATGGTCGCCGGTGCCCGCGAGGACCTGAAGAAGCGCGGCGTCAAGGATGCCGACAAGGCCGAGATCCCGGCCGACATCTTCAAGCCCCAGGCCGAGCGCCGCGTGCGCCTGGGCCTGGTCGTCGCCGAGCTGGTGCGCGCCAACAGCCTGCAGGCCAAGCCGGCCCAGCTGCAGGCCCACATCGAGGAGCTGTCGCAGAGCTACGAGAAGCCCGCCGAAGTCATGCGCTGGTACCTGAGCGACCGCGAGCGCATGGCCGAGGTGGAAGCAGTCGTCGTCGAGAACAACGTCACGGACTTCGTGCTGGCCTCGGCCAAGGTGACCGACAAGGCCCTGCCGTTCGACGAGCTGATGGCTGCCGGCAACTGAGAGGCCCCCGCCTGACGAAGGCGCCGCGCCGCGAGGCCCGGCGCCTTTTTACTTGCGTGGCCATAATCCGCCCCCATAACGGTGGTTACTGATTTGTCTTCAAGGATCTGAATGAGCGCTCTGGACACCAGCAATCTCGGCCTCGTGCCCATGGTCATCGAAACGTCGGGCCGTGGCGAGCGCGCCTACGACATCTACTCGCGCCTGCTGCGCGAGCGCATCGTCTTCCTGGTCGGCCCGGTCAATGACGCGGTCGCCAATCTCGTCGTCGCGCAATTGCTGTTCCTGGAGAGCGAGAACCCCGACAAGGAGATCTCGCTCTACATCAACAGCCCCGGCGGCAGCGTGTCGGCCGGCATGTCCATCTACGACACGATGAACTTCATCAAGCCCGACGTGACCACGCTGTGCATGGGCATGGCGGCCAGCATGGGCGCCTTCCTGCTGGCGGCGGGCGCCAAGGGCAAGCGCTTCTCGCTGCCCAATGCCAAGGTCATGATCCACCAGCCGCTGGGCGGCGCCCAGGGCCAGGCGACCGACATCGAGATCCATGCGCGTGAAATCCTGAAGACTCGCGACGCCCTCAATCGCATCCTGGCCGAGCGCACCGGCCAGAGCCTGGAGAAAATCCAGGTCGACACCGAGCGCGACTATTTCATGTCGGCCGCGGAAGCCCAGGGCTACGGCCTGATCGACCAGGTGCTGGAACACCGGCCCTGAGCCGAGCGGGGCTGTAACGGTCCCGGATTCGCGAAGCGATCGGGGCCCTTATCCCCACGGGGGCCCCGTGATCGTTTGAACTATCATCATTCGAGGCATCCCGCCTCTCATCGAGCAGTTTCATGGCCGAGAAAAAAGGCACCTCCAGCGAGAAAGTTCTGTACTGCTCCTTCTGCGGCAAGAGCCAGCACGAGGTCAAGAAGCTGATCGCCGGCCCGTCCGTCTTCATCTGCGACGAGTGCATCGAGCTGTGCAACGACATCGTCCGCGACGAGATCCCGGCGCCCGCGCCGGCCGCGCGCGCCGGCAAGTCCGACCTGCCCGTGCCCAGCGAGATCAAGGCCAGCCTGGACCAATACGTCATCGGCCAGGACGTCGCCAAGCGCACGCTGGCCGTCGCGGTCTACAACCACTACAAGCGCCTGCGCCACATGGCGACGGCCAAGGACTCGGTCGAGCTGTCCAAGAGCAACATCCTCTTGATCGGCCCCACCGGTTCCGGCAAGACGCTGCTGGCGCAGACGCTGGCCCGCCTGCTGAACGTGCCGTTCGTGATTGCCGACGCGACGACGCTGACCGAGGCCGGCTACGTCGGCGAGGACGTCGAGAACATCATCCAGAAGCTGTTGCAGAACTGCAATTACGACGTCGAGCGGGCGCAGCGCGGCATCGTCTACATCGACGAGATCGACAAGATCTCGCGCAAGGCCGACAACCCTTCCATCACGCGCGACGTGTCGGGCGAAGGCGTGCAGCAGGCCCTGCTCAAGCTGGTCGAGGGCACGATGGCCTCGGTGCCGCCGCAGGGCGGCCGCAAGCACCCGAACCAGGACTTCCTGCAGATCGACACGACCAACATCCTGTTCATCTGCGGCGGCGCCTTCGACGGCCTCGAGAAGGTCATCCAGAACCGCAGCGAGAAGTCCGGCATCGGCTTCGGCGCGACGGTGAGGAGCAAGAGCGAGAAGCGCGTCTCCGAGGTCTTCCGCGAGTGCGAGCCCGAGGACATCATCAAGTTCGGCCTGATCCCCGAACTGGTCGGCCGCCTGCCCGTCGTCGCGACGCTGGGCGAACTGACCGAGGACGCGCTGGTGCAGATCCTGACCGAACCCAAGAACGCGCTGGTCAAGCAATACCAGCAGCTGTTCGAGATGGACGGCGTCGAACTCGAGATCCGCAAGCCGGCCCTGGCCGCCATCGCCCGCAAGGCGCTGGCCCGCAAGACCGGCGCGCGCGGCCTGCGCTCCATCATGGAGCAGGCCCTCATCGACACCATGTTCGACCTGCCGGCCCTTGATGGCGTCGAGAAGGTCGTGCTGGACGAGCACAACATCGAGGACGCAGCGGCACGTCCCTTGCTGGTCTATCGCGAGCAAGCCAAGGCCAGCGCCTGAGCCCTTCAAGCCCTCAACTTGCAATTGCCCCCTCAGGCCGCACATCGGCCTGAGAAAGAGAGGTCTTCATGTCCGGACATCCCATCCTCCCCGCCGACCCGATCACGCTGCCGCTGCTGCCGCTGCGTGACGTCGTCGTGTTCCCGCACATGGTCATCCCGCTGTTCGTCGGGCGCCCCAAGTCCATCAAGGCGCTGGAAGCCGCGATGGAAGCCGGCCGCCAGATCATGCTGGTCGCCCAGAAGGCCGCCGGCAAGGACGAGCCTAAGCCCGAAGACATGTTCGAGGTCGGCTGCGTCTCCAGCATCCTGCAGATGCTGAAGCTGCCTGACGGCACCGTGAAGGTGCTCGTCGAAGGCCTGCAGCGCGCGACGACCAGTTCCATCACCGAGCCCGGCGAGCACTTCGTCGCCGAAGTCACGCCCATCCCGCCCGAGACCGAGCATGCGCCCGAGGTCGAGGCCCTGCGCCGTGCGGTCACGCAGCAGTTCGACCAGTACGTCAAGCTCAACAAGAAGATCCCGCCCGAGATCCTCACGTCCATCGGCGGCATCGACGATCCCGGTCGCCTGGCCGACACCATCGCCGCCCACCTGCCGCTCAAGCTCGACGCCAAGCAGGCTGTGCTCGACCTGTCCGACGTGGCCAAGCGCCTCGAGAAGCTGCTCGACCTGCTTGAGCACGAGGTCGACATCCTGCAGGTCGAGAAGCGCATCCGCGGCCGCGTGAAGCGCCAGATGGAGAAGAGCCAGCGCGAGTACTACCTGAACGAGCAGGTCAAGGCCATCCAGAAGGAGCTCGGCGACGGCGAAGAGGGCGCCGACATGGAGGAGCTCGAGAAGAAGATCCTCGCCGCCAAGATGCCCAAGGAGGCCCGCAAGAAGGCCGATGCCGAGCTGAAGAAGCTCAAGCTGATGTCGCCCATGTCCGCCGAGGCCACGGTGGTGCGCAACTATATCGATACCCTGGTCAACCTGCCCTGGAGCAAGAAGACCAAGATCAAGCACGACCTGAAGAACGCCGAGGACGTGCTGAACGAAGACCACTTCGGCCTCGAGAAGGTCAAGGACCGCATCCTCGAATACCTCGCGGTGCAGCAGCGCGTCGACAAGGTCAAGGCGCCCATCCTGTGCCTGGTCGGCCCCCCGGGCGTCGGCAAGACCTCGCTGGGCCAGAGCGTGGCGCGCGCTACCGGCCGCAAGTTCGTCCGCATGGCCCTGGGCGGCGTGCGCGACGAGGCCGAGATCCGCGGCCACCGCCGCACCTACATCGGCTCGATGCCGGGCAAGGTGCTGCAGTCGCTGTCCAAGATCGGCACGCGCAACCCGCTGTTCCTGCTCGACGAGATCGACAAGCTGGGCATGGACTTCCGCGGTGACCCGTCGTCGGCGCTGCTCGAAGTGCTGGACCCCGAGCAGAACCACACCTTCGGCGACCACTACGTCGAGGTCGACTTCGACCTGTCCGACGTGATGTTCGTCGCCACGTCCAACTCGATGAACATCCCGCCGGCCCTGCTGGACCGCATGGAGGTCATCCGCCTGTCGGGCTACACCGAGGACGAGAAGGTCAGCATCGCGCAGCGCTACCTGGTGCCCAAGCAGCGCAAGAACAACGGCGTGCTGGACGAGGAGCTCGACGTCACCGAGTCTGCGATCCGCGGCGTGATCCGCTACTACACGCGGGAGGCCGGCGTGCGCTCGCTCGAACGCGAGATGTCCAAAATCTGCCGCAAGGTGGTCAAGGGCCTGCAGCTCAAGACCTACGAAGGCAAGGTCGTCGTCACCGAGGACAACCTCAACGACTTCCTCGGCGTGCGCAAGTACGACTTCGGCCGTGCCGAGAAGAAGAACCAGGTCGGCCAGGTCGTCGGCCTTGCGTGGACCGAGGTCGGCGGCGACCTGCTGACCATCGAAGCGACCGCGATGCCGGGCAAGGGCAACATCATCCGCACCGGCTCGCTGGGCGACGTGATGAAGGAGTCCGTCGAGGCCGCACGCACCGTCGTGCGCTCGCGCGCCCGACGCCTGGGCATCAAGGACGAGGTCTTCGAGAAGCGCGACGTGCATGTCCACGTGCCGGACGGCGCGACGCCCAAGGACGGCCCGAGCGCTGGTGCCGCAATGACGACGGCCTTCGTGTCGGCACTGACCGGCATCCCGGTGCGCGCCGATGTCGCGATGACCGGCGAGATCACGCTGCGCGGCGAAGTCACCGCCATCGGTGGCCTGAAGGAGAAACTGCTCGCGGCCCACCGCGGCGGCATCAAGACCGTGATGATCCCGGAAGAGAACGTCAAGGATCTGCAGGACATTCCGGAAAACGTGAAGAACCAGCTCGAGATCGTGCCGGTGCGCTGGATCGACCGCGTGCTCGAAGTCGCGCTGGAGGCGGTGCCGACGCCGCTGCCCGACGAGGAAGTCCCGGTGAGCGCGGCCAAGCCGGAGGAGGGCGCGGCCAAGAGCACGGCGGTGCCTCACTGAAAGAAGTGCGGCCGGCTTGTCTTTCGACCAAAAATTGGATTACAATGCCAGCTTCGCTAGATCGCAAAAACGATCTGGTGGCAATTGCAGACAAGATTGCGCAAGCGATTGCGTCAGGCAATGCGGGTGTAGCTCAGTTGGTAGAGCGCAACCTTGCCAAGGTTGAGGTCACGAGTTCGAGCCTCGTTACCCGCTCCAGTTCTTCAAAAGGGAAGCCCCGGCTTCCCTTTTTCATCAGCAAGCGTCAGGGTCGCACCAACGGCTTTGATTTGGGTTTACGGCGGCGCGATAGCAAAGCGGTTATGCCCCGGATTGCAAATCCGGTTAGTCCGGTTCGACTCCGGATCGCGCCTCCAAAATAAACACCATGCGGGTGTAGCTCAGTTGGTAGAGCGCAACCTTGCCAAGGTTGAGGTCACGAGTTCGAGCCTCGTTACCCGCTCCAGTGAAAATCGGTCGCACCGATGTTTGGCCACCATGCCAAGCGAAATGCGCGGGTGTAGCTCAGTTGGTAGAGCGCAACCTTGCCAAGGTTGAGGTCACGAGTTCGAGCCTCGTTACCCGCTCCAGATTCACGGGAGATTCGAGCAATCGAGTCTCCCGTTTTCTTTTGTGCGGCCCGGATAATCTCCGGCCAGCGCGCGGGTGGCGAAATCGGTAAACGCAGCGGACTTAAAATCCGCCGTCTCGAAAGGGACGTACGGGTTCAAGTCCCGTCTACGAGCATCTTCTGGCTCAGGATGCAGTACAAGCATCTTCCGGTAAAGTGGACAGCGACAGATGTTGTCGATGCCCATCCAAGGCTGGGGTGGCGAAAGCGGTATACGCAGCGGACTTAAAATCCGCCGAGGGTAAATCCTCGTACGGGTTCGAGTCCCGTCCCCAGCACACAAGGTAGGCATTGTCGCCAAGGAGCAATGATGTCTAACCTGCCAAGTACTGAGCGATTGCCAGTGCTGCAAATCACTAGAGTTTCTGAGACGCCCGAGCCAAACGCGACAAGCGTCCACCTTTCTGCGGGAAGCAGAGAGCGACTCTACTACCGCGCGCCAGTCGCTTCCAAGACTGCACGCGGAACCAAATTCTTTAAATTCCCAGTCGTTAAGAACGGCGATGGCAGCCCATGGGCAGTGGCCTGCCTTTATCTACTGGATCGAGCGAAGCTTCGTCCGTTGGCAATGGAGACACTCGGGTCCGTCGCCGGCGACTTAGCTCACTACAAGTCATTTCTTGAAGAGTTCGAATACGAATGGGATGAGTTTCATTCGGCCGAGCCATATGCATTGCCTACGTATCAATATCGCGCGCATCTGTTGCACTTATTGAAAGTCGGCAGTACCAGCCACGGCGTCGCCAGTCGGCGAATGGCGGCAGTTATTGCCTTTTATCGTCATCTCCAAAAGCAAGAGAGATACGGTTTCCGCCCCGCCTTTTCCCCATGGCAAGACAGATCGGTGAGTATCACGTACAAGGATGCTCAAGGCTTTGAACAAAGCATGGGAGTCAAGACGACGGATATAAGCATCCCTGTGCCGAACTCGTCGGACCCATGGGATGCCTCTATCGATGACGGTGCAAAGCTGCGACCGCTTCCTCAAACGGAGCAACAAGCGTTGATTTCGGCACTCCGAGAGCTCGGCAACACCGAAATGTCTCTAATGCATGAGACAGCACTGTTAACCGGTGCGAGAGCGCAAACCATTCTGACGTTTCGTTTGAAGCACTTTAGTAGGCCGCCGGCTCAAGTTGCCAGTGACTATAAATTGCGATGCGGACCGGGCACGGGCATAGATACCAAGCGAAGCAAGAGCGGGGTCTACCTGACGATTCCGAAGTTGTTCTATGAACGCCTGTATACATACGCGCAAAGTGAAAGAGCACGACGTCGCCGAGAGAAATCTGTGCTTGGAGACGCCGAAGAAAACTACCTTTTCCTGACGCAGCACGGCAAGCCCTACTACGAAGGTGTCGACGAGAGAAACAGCCAGCGCGAAAATGATGAGCTGCTTAAATCAGCCAAAATCGCCCAAGGACTTCGGAATTATATTCTGGAGCGTGTGATTCCTCTTGTTCGGAAGAAGCTGTCAAATCCAGACTTCTCGTATAGATTTCATGATCTGCGAGCGACATTCGGGATGAACTTCGTTGATTTCTTTGAGAAAGAAGTGGAAGGCAATCCGGAGAAGCGAAAGTGGGTAATGCATCAACTTCGAGAGTTGATGTGGCATAAAAATGTACAAACCACGATGAAATACATTGACTATCGCAGAAATCTTCACATGCTCAAAAGCGCGGAAGAGGGCTGGGGAACTCACCTTATCAAGCTGCTTTCAGCAAGAGAAGAGAAATGACCTTCGCAGCCCAGCAGCTACAAGGACTGGTCAAGGTCAGCTTTCCATTCGACGACCTGCCGGATTTGATCTCACCGTCTAGGCTTGTGCTCGAGTTGCAGGGGACAAGGCGCACTCATATTTGGGCGTGGTGCTATCGGAACAGGGATACCTCAAACAAGCATCCCAGAAATTGGATTATTGATCCTGCTTCTCGCTGTGAGAAGCGGATCGCAGCACTTGCCAAACTGCTTCCGCCATTGAGCAGCCAAGCCAAGACAATTGGGTGGCGAGCTCGGACCGTCGAGACTAACCTTGGAGACTTCGGATCGTTTCTAGCTTGGGTGGACCGCGAAGAGCACAGGCTCCAATACGATGACATCTTCCATGACGCATCATGTGCAGTGAATGCGCTGGGCGCATTCAACGAATATAGCAAGGCCTTAATTCTCAGTGGCGCTAGAAAAATCAATTCAGCAGCGCAGCCGGTCCAGATGTCTCATAAGATTCTGCAATTGGCCCATGGGCGAGATTTTGCAGAAAGTCTCTCGCTTCTTACGAAGCGGCGAGGGAATGGTTCAACGACTGTGCCTTTACAGAGCGACAGCGATAGATATCTGCAAGACATTGCGCAATTCTTCGACCAATCTGTAGAGGCCATCTTATCTCGAGCGCGTGTTGCCTCGACAGGAGATACGGCGCAGATTTACGACGGGCAGGCTGCAAGTGACTGGGATACAGCTGTTAATGCTTCGCTCTGTATGGCGGCGCTGGCACTTGCTGACTCCGGAGCCAACTTGGCGCAGTTCCTTGGCCTGCAGTTCGATGACGAAATAGTGCAGCAATTGCAGAGTCCCGAGGTGTCCACTGCTAGGCAAAGAGTAATGAAGTTTAGAGCCGGTGGCAAATCTGTCCCTCTTACCTTTACCCTGGCGACGGTGCAACGAATGAGGAGATATTTGCTCCTTAGGAGTTGGATGCTTAAAGACCATCATTGTGGCGCGTTGTTTATTGCGCAAAATCGTCAACGTCAACCCGTGGGCATCTCAAAAGAATTCCTGCCGATGCTCCGTAGGCGGCTGAATAGGCAGGGGCTCGAACTTGCCAACATATCTGCCAGGGGCTGGCGCTCGCACAAGCAGGACTACGTCGTTCGACACGAGCCGTTGCCGATCGCAGCGGCGATCATGGGTCACTCGATCGAGACGGCTTTAAAGGCCTATAGCAACGGCCGCAAGGGCGACCAGGCGGATGAACTGGGGACTTACCTTGAATCGCTGGCTAGACGGGCTACAGAGGGAGCCAAGACCGCGGACCAGGTGCCCACTCCCGTCGGCGGGTGCTTGGGACCCGGCACGCCGGAGCCAGCGACCTCCACAGTTCCTATCCAACCAGATTGCAGGCGTCAAGAAGGCTGTTTGTTCTGCAGCAAGTACCGCGTCTATGCCGATGAGATAGACATGAGGAAACTGTTGAGCTTCAGGTATTCCCTGCGCAAGATTCGTTGGATGCAAGGTGCAAATGACTTCGTTGACAATGTCTACAGCCATGTATCTGGCATTTTAGATGAACTGCTAGCGGAACAAAGAACGAAGAATGAGCAGCTATTCGCTAGCATCGAAGTAGAAGTTGACAGGGACCACAAATTGACCGCGTATTGGGCTGCGAAGATGCAGCAGCTCGCTTTTCTGGGCTTTGTATGAACTTGGCGCTTTCCCGGCAAAATAGTGCGACCGACACGGCAGCCTGCCCGATCTATTTCGATCCAGAAATGGTGACTACTCGAGACAGACAGGGTAATCCACTCTCGCGTTATCGCGACGACGTTTGGGACTATTCGGCTTCCACTAGACAAAAGAGTAAGCGCCTATATCACCTCACCGAGTTCACCGAAACGTCGAAAGGCAACATATCGTCGCGAGACGGCGCGCTGGCGTCTCTCGTTATGGCGCAAGCAAAAGCGCTTTTGTGGACGTATATTTGTTTGAAAAACAAAGCCCCGTCGTTTGGGATGATATACAGTGTCAACGTGACGCTGAAGAAATGGGCGGTTCGGGCAGTTGCCGAAGGTCTTTCGCTATTCCAACTGCTCGAAAATGCGGAATTAGTTCTGGCCAAGATCGACGCCGAGAACGCCGGGGAACTCTCCACGACAAGCGTTCTATTGAAGGCGCTGTACAAGAATCGCGTGGTGTACGGTATTTCTTTTGACCTGGACAAAATACAAAAGGACCTTTACCGTTTGCGCATCGATTCTCCGGGCTCTCAGCAAACCCCATTAATTCCTGCCCACATCTACTCGTCAATCCTTGCATCCCTCATTTCAAACCTGGAAGAAATTGAGTCCAGTCTAGAGCGTCTCTTGGCTGCTTTCGCCCAGAGCAGAAACGCAACGAGCGAAATCCCTGAAGAGTTGGCTGGTAGCGCCCGAGGGCGATACCGCAAGGGGTTGCTGGAATCTGTCTTCGATTATGCGCACGAGCTAGGTAAAGAGCCAGGGAGTGGCACGGTCCACAATTTTCTTTGCTCCCGGATCCTTGACTGCCAAACGACTCTTATAGCTCTATGCGTGGCCTTTACAGGAATGCGCCTTGGCGAAGCGCTCAACCTACCGAGAGACAGCCTCGTCTCTTTTGAGCATGGCGGAAAGCGTCATTGGCTAGTCCGAGGCTTCACCTACAAGCTCGAAAATGGCGAAATGCGCGAGACGAGTTGGGTAACTAACGAAATCGGGCGCCGCGCCTTATCTGCTGCACAGAAGATCTCGGCGGCAATCGGTGCGAAGGCTGCAGTTGAGTCCCGCGAGGCTGAGTATCCGCTATTGTTCTGTGGGACTCCATCCGAATACTCTCGGCTATCCAACAGATGGAAGGACAAATGGACTGAACTCGTTGAGAACGTATGCCCAGTGGTCTCAGAAGCGGACATGTCCGAACTCGAGCGAATGCAATTGGGGCGGGATTGGGAGCTGACCGGGATACAGGTGGGCTTGCGGTGGCCTATGAGGGCACATCAGTTCCGTCGAGCATTGGCTGTTTACGCTCATAGAAGCGGCATGGTCACCTTGCCTTCACTCAAAGCACAGCTGCAGCACATCACGGAAGAGATGTCCATGTACTACTCGGCAGGCTTTCAAAAGGCAGCATCGCTGGTATTTGATACTGACCATTTCTCACATGAATGGAGCGCGGCAAAGGCTGAGTCAAGCTACTTTGGCTACGTCCTCGGATTGCTACTAAATGATGATGAATTGTTTGGCGGAGCTGCGACCTGGGCGCGAAGCGATAAGGTCAAAGAGTCATCTGTCTCGGTTCATTCACGGGAACATGGCCTGGAACTTTTCAGGCGAGGGGAAATGGCCTATTCCGAAACCCCTCTGGGTGGTTGTACTTCCACCGAAGAGTGCAAGACTAGTCCCCTGTCCGCCATTCCTTATGAATGCCTGAAGACAAACTGTAAGAACCTAGCGGTATTCGGCAAGCGTCTCGCGCGGGTTATCGAGTCTCAAGAAGCTGTCATCGCAGCGCTAGCAGCATCGGATCAAGGCTCTGTTGAGCACCGGCTCGAAGTCGAGAACCTGCAAACGCTTCTTAGTGCCCGAACGAAGCTCAAGGAGGCCCCGGCCAATGTCTGAAGCACTTGAGGCCTATTACGCAGCGCTAGAGCGGCTTAAAAAGCGCGGTTCGAAGATCAATAACGACACCGTAGCGATTGAAGCCGGCAACAAGAAGGGCTCGATAAAGCGCTCACGAGCGGTCTTTGAAGACCTCATCAAGGCAATAGATGCCGCGGCTGAAGAGATTGCGGAAAAGCGGGCTGAGCCAAAGGCTAAGATCAAACAATTGACCGACGACAAAAAGAGTTTGCGACAGCTTCTTGATGAATCTATCGAGCGCGAAATCAACCTGCTTGACGAGATATATACCTTGAAGGCGCAGCTTGAGGCGTACACAGCTGGCAAAATCGTACAGCTCAAGGGCGGTAGGGATACCTCAAGACAATAACCGTTGAGTGCTATGCCGGTGCAGAGGAGCATCGGTCGCCTGCCCCTGCGAAGCAGGGGGCGCGCGGTCGGCCCGCGCGACGACATGCGACGAACGCCTCCTCATGGAATGGACAAAACCGGCCTGTCGTGTCCATTTTTGTCAAGAATTGATGGACATGGCTGGCCTCGCTAAGTTGTTGATTCTCTAGGCTGCGGGGCTGTCCATTTTTTCAAAACCTGCTAGTACGTGCGCCGCGCACCAGGATCAGTGCCGGCTGGCTCCGGGAGGGGCCTCAGGCAAAGGTGTTGATGTTGCGACCCACACTGCCCTCGGTCGCCAGGGCCGGCTGCTGCGGCAGCGCATTGAGCAGCGCGATGGCTCCCTGAGCTTGCACGTCCAGTGCTTTTTTCAGCATCAGCGTGCTCGCCACGCCTTGAACGGTGTCCGGGTCGCTGTTGGAGGCGCTGTTGACAGCCGCGCCGATGCTGGCGGAACTGGTGATGTTCATCTGCGGTCTATCGGCCATTGCTGCGCCGACTTGAGGGCGGAAATCACGGGGCCGCAGACCAGTGCCGGACATCCGACTCGCACCAACCCAGCACGCGCTCGACCCAGCAGCGCAGTTGGACAGGGTCGCCGCTGGTCTCGATGTGCAGCGCAGGGGACTCCGGGCCAGGTGCCCACAGGTCCGTGGCCCGGCGGGCGACGGCGGTCTCGATGTGCAGCAGCTTCACGTCCGGGCCGAGGGCCGCCCGCCACAGCGGCTCGATCAGCGGGTAGTGCGTGCAGCCGAGCAAGGCGGTGTCGACGCCGGCGGCCCGCAGCGGTTCGCAGTGGCGGGCGACCAGGGCGCGCAGTTCGGTGCTGTCGAGGTCGCCGGCCTCGATGCGGTCGACGACTCCGGGGCAGCCTTGCACGACCACTTCGCTCGTTCCGGCATGCCGCTCGATCAATGCCCGCAGCCGTGCGCTCGCGGCGGTCGCGGGCGTGGCCAGCAGGCCGATGTGGCCATTGCGCGTTGCGGCGACGGCGGGCTTGATGCCGGGTTCGGTACCGACGAAGGGCAGGGCGGGCCAGCGGGCGCGCAGGGCCTCGATGGCATGGGCCGTGGCCGTGTTGCAGGCGACGACGATGAGCTCGGCGCCCTGCTCGATCAGGTGCTCGGTGATCGCGATGCTGCGCGCGCGGATGTCCTCGGGGCTGCGGTTGCCGTAGGGCGCATGGGCCGTGTCGGCCAGATAGCGCAGCCGGGCGGTGGGCAGCAGCGCGCGCAGTTCGCGCAGCACCGTGAAGCCGCCGACGCCGGAGTCGAAGACGCCGATCTCTCGGCGCGGGGAGGGGGCAGTCTGCATGGGCGCGTGCAGTCTAGCTTCACGATTTCGAGAGGGCTCTCCAAAAAAGCTTCGCCCGCGGCCGGCAAGGGTCTGGCTAGAATCGAACGATCGTGCTTTTTTATGCGTGGCCCCACCCGGAGCGCCCCGTAGAATCCAATTAACGTTTACGTCAATTCGAGCTGGAGTTTTCGATGAAGGTCTTGGTCCCTGTCAAACGCGTCGTGGACTACAACGTCAAGGTGCGCGTGAAGAGCGACGGCACGGGCGTTGACATCGCCAACGTGAAGATGTCGATGAACCCCTTCGACGAGATCGCCGTCGAAGAGGCTGTGCGCCTGAAGGAGAAGGGCGCCCTGGGCGAGGGGGGCGAGGTGATCGCCGTGTCCTGCGGCGTCACGCAGTGCCAGGAGACCCTGCGCACGGCCATGGCCATCGGCGCGGACCGCGCCATCCTGGTGGAAACGCCCGCCGACGTCGAACTGCAGCCGCTGGCCGTGGCCAAGCTGCTGAAGGCGCTGGTCGACAAGGAAGGTCCGTCCCTGGTCATCCTCGGCAAGCAGGCCATCGACGACGACTGCAACCAGACCGGTCAGATGCTGGCTGCGCTGACCGGCATGCCGCAGGGCACCTTCGCCTCCAAGGTGGAAGTGGCCGGCGACAAGGTCAACGTGACCCGCGAAGTGGACGGCGGCCTCGAGACCGTGTCCCTGAGCCTGCCGGCCGTCGTGACGACCGACCTGCGCCTGAACGAGCCGCGCTACGTCACGCTGCCCAACATCATGAAGGCCAAGAAGAAGCCGCTCGACATCGTCAAGCCCGCCGACCTGGGCGTGGACGTGGCGCCGCGCATCAAGACGCTGAAGGTCAGCGAGCCGCCCAAGCGCGGCGCCGGTGTGAAGGTGCCTGATGTCGCCACGCTGGTGACCAAGCTCAAGACCGAAGCCAAGGTCATCTGATGACCTTGTGGGACAGACCGCACGAGCGAAGCGAGTAGCTCTGTCCCCAACTGATCAAGGAATCTGGAGATTTTGATGACCGCACTTGTCATTGCCGAACACGACCACGGCACCCTGAAGTCCGCCACGCTGAACACCGTCACCGCCGCCGCCGCCCTGGGGGGCGATGTGCATGTGCTGGTGGCCGGCCACAACGCCGCCGCCGCTGCCGCGGCCGCCGCGCAGATCGCCGGCGTCGCCAAGGTGCTGCACGCCGACTCGGCCGCGCTGGCCGAAGGCCTGGCCGAGAACGTCGCCGCGCAAGTCATCGCGCTGGCTTCGGGCTACAGCCACATCCTGTTCCCCGCCACCGCCGCCGGCAAGAACGTCGCGCCGCGCGTGGCTGCCCTGCTGGACGTGGCCCAGCTGAGCGACATCACCAAGGTCATCAGCGCCGACACCTTCGAGCGCCCGATCTACGCCGGCAACGCCATCGCGACGGTGCAGAGCGGCGACGCGACCAAGGTCGTCACCGTGCGCACGACCGGCTTCGACCCGGCCGCCGCCACCGGTGGCTCGGCCGCCGTCGAGACCGTGGCCGCTTCCGCCGACTCCGGCAGGAGCAGCTTCGTCGGCCGTGAGGTGACGAAGAGCGACCGCCCCGAGCTGACCGCCGCCAAGATCATCGTCTCCGGTGGCCGCGCGCTGGGCTCGAACGAGAAGTTCATGGAAGTGCTGACGCCGCTGGCCGACAAGCTCGGCGCCGCCCTCGGTGCCAGCCGCGCCGCCGTCGACGCGGGCTACGCGCCCAACGACTGGCAGGTCGGCCAGACCGGCAAGATCGTCGCGCCGCAGCTCTATGTGGCCTGCGGCATCTCGGGTGCGATCCAGCACCTGGCCGGCATGAAGGACTCCAAGGTCATCGTCGCGATCAACAAGGACGCCGAGGCGCCCATCTTCTCGGTGGCCGACTACGGCCTGGAAGCCGACCTGTTCACGGCCGTGCCGGAACTCGTCAACGCGCTGTAAGCCGGCCCACGCAATCGCACTCGGGCGCCCCGACCACAGTCGTCGCGGCGCCCTTTTTGTCTCCGTCTGGAGGAACAAATGAGTTACCAAGCTCCCGTCAAGGACATGCTCTTCAACATCCAGCACCTCGCTGGCCTGGAGACGCTGACCCAACAGATTCCCGCCTTTGCCGACTTCGGCCTGGACACCGCCGCCGCCGTGCTGGACGAGTGCGCCAAGCTGACCCAGGACGTCATCGCGCCGCTGAACTTCGAGGGCGACAAGAACCCCTCGTCGTGGAAGGACGGCGTCGTCACGACGACGCCCGGCTTCAAGCAGGCCTTCCGTGCCTACGCCGAGGGTGGCTGGCAGGGCCTGGTGCACCCGGCCGAATTCGGCGGCCAGGGTGCGCCCAAGACCATCGCCGCGGCCTGTGCCGAGATGCTGCAGTCGGCCAATATGAGTTTCGCGCTGTGCCCGCTGCTGACCGACGGCGCCGTCGAGGCGCTGCTGACCGCCGGCAGCGACGCGCAGAAGGCCATCTTCATCCCCAAGCTGCTGGACGGCTCCTGGACCGGCACGATGAACCTGACCGAGCCGCAGGCCGGCTCCGACCTGGCCCTGGTGCGCACGCGCGCCGAGCCGCAGGCCGACGGCACTTACAAGATCTTCGGCACCAAGATCTTCATCACCTACGGCGAGCACGACATGGCCGAGAACATCGTCCACCTCGTGCTGGCCCGCGTGGCCGGCGCGCCGGAGGGCGTGAAGGGCATCAGCCTGTTCCTGGTGCCCAAGTTCATGGTGAATGCCGACGGCAGCCTGGGCGCCCGCAACGACGCCCACTGCGTGTCCATCGAACACAAGATGGGCATCAAGGCCAGCCCCACGGCCGTGCTGCAGTTCGGCGACCACGGCGGCGCCATCGGCACGCTGATCGGCCAGGAGAACCGCGGCCTCGAGTACATGTTCATCATGATGAACGCGGCCCGCTACGGCGTCGGCCTGCAGGGCGTCGCGATTGCGGACCGTGCCTACCAGAAGGCCGTGGCCTATGCGAAGGACCGCGTGCAGTCCCGCCCGGTGGACGGCTCGGTGGCCGGCAGCGCGGCCATCATCCACCACCCCGACGTGCGCCGCATGCTGATGACGATGCGTTCGCTGACCGAGGGCTGCCGCGCGATGGCGAGCACCGCCGCCGCGGCCTTCGACGCGGCCCACCACCACCCCGATGCGGAAGCCCGCAAGCAGAACCAGGCCTTCTACGACTTCATGGTGCCGCTGGTGAAGGGCTACAGCACCGAGATGAGCCTGGAGGTCACCGACCTCGGCGTGCAGGTGCACGGCGGCATGGGCTTCATCGAGGAGACCGGCGCGGCCCAGCACTACCGTGACGCGAAGATCCTGACCATCTACGAGGGCACGACGGCCATCCAGGCGAACGACCTCGTCGGCCGCAAGACGGCGCGCGACGGCGGCCAGCTGGCGCGTGCCGTGGCGGGCCAGATCGAGGCGACCGAGGCCGCACTGGCCAGGCGCGACAGCGCGGCGGCCCGGGCCATGCTGAAGGCGCTGCGCGCGTCGCGCGCGGACTACCTCGCCGTCGTCGACTTCATCGCGGCCCAGGCCAAGGGCAATCCCAACGTCGCCTATGCCGGCTCCGTGCCCTATCTGATGCTGGCCGGCAACCTCGTCGCCGGCTGGCAGCTCGCCCGCGCGCTGCTGGTGGCGGAAGACATGCTGGCGACCGACCCCGCCTTCATGGGCGCCAAGATCGCCACGGCGCGCTTCTACGCCGAGCACATCCTGCCGCGCACCGGCGCGCTGCGCGCCGCCATCGTCGACGGCGCCGACAGCGTGACCGAGCTGCCGCTCGAAGCCTTCTGAGGAGACCGAATTGGCTTTGCCACCGATCCTGAAGAACCTGCCGCTGCCGGTCATCGGCTCGCCGCTGTTCATCATCAGCAACCCCAGGCTCGTCATCGAGCAGTGCAAGGCCGGCGTCGTCGGCTCCATGCCGGCGCTGAACGCCCGGCCTGCCGAACTGCTCGACGAATGGCTGAACGAGATCACGACGGAGCTGGCCGCCTACGACCGCGCCAACCCGGACCAGCCCGCCGCGCCGTTCGCCATCAACCAGATCGTGCACAAGAGCAATGAGCGCCTGGAGCACGACATGCAGGTCTGCGCCAAGTACAAGGTGCCCATCGTCATCACCAGCCTCGGCGCGCGCGAGGACGTGAACCAGGCCGTGCACGCCTGGGGCGGCATCGTGCTGCACGACGTCATCAACAACAAGTTCGCGAAGAAGGCCATCGAGAAGGGCGCCGACGGCCTCATCGCCGTGGCGGCCGGCGCGGGCGGCCATGCGGGCGTGAAGAGCCCGTTCGCGCTGATCCACGAGATCCGCGAATGGTTCGACGGCCCGCTGGCGCTGTCGGGCTCGATGGCGACGGGCGATGCCATCCTGGCCGCCCAGGCCATGGGCGCGGACCTGGCCTACATCGGCTCGGCCTTCATCGCGACGGAAGAGGCGCGCGCCAGCGAGGCCTACAAGCAGATGATCGTCGCCAGCAACAGCGACGACATCGTCTACAGCAACCTCTTCACCGGCGTGCACGGCAACTACTTGCGCGGCTCGGTCGTCGCAGCCGGCCTGGACCCGGAGAACCTGCCCGAGAGCGACCCGAGCAAGATGAACTTCGGCGGCGGCGCGGCCAAGGCCTGGAAGGACATCTGGGGCAGCGGTCAGGGCATCGGTGCGGTGCGCGAGGTGCTGCCCGCGGCGCAGCTGGTGGCCCGCCTCAAGCGTGAGTACGCCGCGGCGCGCGCACGCCTGGCATTGAACTGAAGGCCCGGCCCTGTCGCCGCGACGGCCGCCCTCGGGCGGCCGTTTTCATGGGCGGCTGCGCAGCAGCCTCAGCCCGTTGAACACCACCAGCAGGCTGGCGCCCATGTCGGCGAACACGGCCATCCACATCGTCGCGCTGCCGAACACGGCCAGCACGAAGAACGCGGCCTTGATGCCCAGGGCCAGCACGATGTTCTGCCACAGCACGGCATAGGTGCGCTTCGAGAGCCGGATCGTCTCCGGCAGCTTGCGCAGGTCGTCGTTCATGATGAGCACGTCGGCCGCGTCCTTGGCGGTGTCGGTGCCGGCCGCGCCCATCGAGAAGCCGATGGCGGCGGCGGCCAGGCTGGGCGCGTCGTTCACGCCGTCGCCCACCATGCCGACCGCGCCGTGGCGTCCCAGCGCGATGACGGCCTGCTGCTTGTCCTGCGGCAGCAGATTGGCCTGCACGTCGGCGATGCCGACCTGGGCGCCGATGGCCTGGGCCGTGGACGGGTTGTCGCCCGTCAGCATGACGGGCCGCACGCCCAGCGCCAGCAGCTCGGCGACGGCCTCGCGGCTGGTCGGCTTGGTGGTGTCGGCGACGGCGAACAGCGCCAGTACGCGGCTGCCGTCCGCCAGCAGCGACACGGTGCGGCCCTGGGCCTCGTGGGCCTGCATCAGGGCTTCCAGCTCGGGCGAGCATTGGCCGCGGTCGTGGATCCAGCGGTGGTTGCCCAGCACGACGTCCAGCCCGTCGACGCGGCCATGCACGCCGTGGCCCAGCTCGGCGCCGAAGCCGTCCACCGGCAGCGCCTCGCCGTCCAGCCCGGCCGCCACGGCCTTGGAGACCGGGTGGTCGGAGCGGGCCGCGAGGCTGTGCGCGATGCGCAGCACGCGCGCCTCGGCCAGGTCGGCGGCGAGCACGCGCTGCGCGACGAGGCGCGGGCGGCCCTCGGTGAGTGTGCCGGTCTTGTCCAGGGCCAGCACCTTGAGCTTGCGCGCCTGCTCCAGGTGCACGCCGCCCTTGATGAGGATGCCGCGCCGCGCGGCCGCGGCCAGGCCGCTGACCACCGTGACCGGCGTGGAGATGACGAGCGCGCAGGGGCAGGCGATGACGAGCAGCACCAGCGCCTTGTAGATGCCGGTGAGCCAGGGCCAGCCCAGCAGCGCCGGCGTGCCGACGGCCACGGCCAGCGCCAGCACGAAGACGGCCGGCGTGTAGACGGCGGCGAAGCGGTCGACGAAGCGCTGCGTCGGCGCGCGCTGGCCCTGGGCCGCCTCGACGGCGTGGATGATGCCGGCCAGCACCGTGTCGCCGGCCGGCCTGGTGACTTCGAACTCCAGCGCGCCGCCCTGGTTGATGGTGCCGGCGAAGACCGCGTCGCCCGTCGCCTTGTCCACCGGGATGCTTTCACCGGTGACGGGCGACTGGTCCACCGCGCTGCGGCCGGCCGTAACCCGGCCGTCGAGCGCAAAGCGCTCGCCCGGCTTGACGCGCGCGGTTGCACCCACGGCCACGGCCTTGGCGTCCACGCGGGCCCAGCTGCCGTCGGGCTGGCGAACCTCGGCCTGCTCAGGCGACAGGGCCAGCAGGCCCGTGATGGCATGGCGCGCGCGCTCCACCGAGCGGGCTTCGATGAACTCGGCCAGCGAGTACAGCGCCATCACCATCGCGGCCTCGGGCCATTGGCCGATGGCGAAGGCGCCCGCGACGGCGACCGACATCAGCGCATTGATGTTGAGCTGGCCGCGCAGCAGGGCCGCCAGCCCCTTGCGGAAGACCGCGAGGCCGGACAGCGCGACGGCGAGCGCGGCGACCGCCATGCCGGCGGCCTGCCAGGCCATGCCGTCGGGCGCGAGGAAGTGCAACAGCTCGGCGCCCACGGCCACGGTCAGCGCGGCCAGCAGGCGCAGGAGTTCGGCGCGCTGGGCCTTGGCCGTGTCCGCGGCGGCCGGCGGGGCGGACAGCGTCTCGGTCTGGAAGCCGGCGCCGGCGATGGCGGCCGTGATGGCGGCCCACGACGCCGCCGGCGCATCCACGCTCAGCGCGCGCGCAGGCAGGTCGAAATGCAGGCGGCGCACGTCGGCGAAACCCTCCAGCGCGCGGCGGATCTGGCCTTCCTCGGTCGGGCAGTCCATCGCCGGGATGCGCAGCAGCAGCCCACCTCGGGCGGCCGGCATGCTCGGCGGCGTGGGTTCGGCGCCGTGGCAGCAGCCTGGGTCGTGCGAGTGCTCAGGCGAGTGACCATGTCCGTGGTGGTGATCGTGCCGGTGCCCGGCATGCGTGTGTTCGTGGGCGCTCATGGGGTCTCGTTGCTCGGTTGCGGGTATTGGAATCCCTGGAGCAACTCCAGAGTCAAGTGACTAGACTGTTGCCTCGACATCTGCCGGGAGCCGCCTTGAAGATCGGAGACCTCGCCGCCGCCTCGTCGACCGCCGTCGACACCATCCGCTACTACGAGCGCGAGGGCCTGCTGCCCGCGCCGGGGCGCACGCAGGGGGGCTTCCGTGTCTACGAGGCCGCGCACCTGGAGAGGCTGCAGTTCATCCGCTACTGCCGCGGGCTGGACATGTCGCTGGACGAGGTGCGCGTGCTGCTGCGCGCGAAGGACGCGCCCGGTGCCGATTGCGGCGATGTCAATGCGCTGCTGGACGAGCACATCGGCCATGTGTCGCGCCGCATCAGGGAGCTGCGCGTGCTGGAGAAGCAGCTCAAGGACCTGCGCCAGCGCTGCGCGGCGGCCCAGAGCGCCGAGCAATGCGGCATCCTGAGCGGGCTGTCGGCCGCGGCCCAGGAGGGCAGCGCGCCGGCGGCCGCGCCGGGCGCCCATCTGCGCTCGGTGCATTCGCACTGAGCGGCGACCGCGTCAGCGCTTCGCGATGCGCCAGGCCGGCAGCGTGTAGCCCCTCCACAGCGCCAGGCCGCGCAGCAGCACGGCCGTCGCGGCGGCCGTGCTGATGGTGGCCCACTGCGGCGCGCCGAGCGCCACGGCGGCCACCACGACCCAGCCGCCGACGAAGCTGCACAGCGCATAGGGCCGGTGGTCGTGGAAGGCGGCCGGGATCTCGTTGCAGACGATGTCGCGCAGCACGCCGCCGAAGGTGGCCGTGATGACGCCCATCAGCACCGCGACGATGGCCGGCATGCCGGCATCCAGCGCCACCAGCGTGCCGTTGGCCGTGAACAGGCCCAGGCCCAGTGCGTCGGGCCACTGGATGGCGCGCTCGGTCAGCGCGAGGTGGCGCCGGCGCATGAACAGCATCGCGCTGAACGACAGTGCCATCAGCGCCCACAGCCAGTCCGCATGCTCGACCCAGAAGAACGGCCGGCGGTCCAGCAGCACGTCGCGCAGCGTGCCGCCGCCAAAGGCCGACAGGCCGGCGACGACGCACAGGCCCACGACGTCGAGCTGCTTGCGCGCCCCGGCCAGCAGGCCGGACAGCGCGAAGGCGAGGGTGGCGGCGATTTCGACGGCGGACTGCAGCGTGGAGAAGTTGATGACGGGAGGTTTCACCCGCGCATCATTCCATCGTTCCTGCCTCTGGCTACTTCACCGTCGTGAATCGAGCCTCGAAGGTGTCGTTGGAGCGGTGCAGCGTGTTCACGCCCGGCTTCATCGCCCAGGGCCGGACCTGGTGGTGGATGGGGATGAACAGGGATTCGTCGCGGATGCGCAGCAGCCCCTCGCGGATCTGCGCATTGCGCCTGGCCACGTCGGGCTCGAACTTGATCTGCTGGATCAGCGCGTCCAGCTTCGCATCGCTGACCTTGCCGAAGTTGAAGTTGCCGTCCGGTCCGCCCGTGCGCGTGTGGCCCCAGGCCTGCATCGCGTACTGGGCGTCGTAGGTGGAGACGCCCCAGCCCAGCATGTAGAGTGGCGACTCGCCGCGCTGGAAGGTCTGGCTGTGCGTGACGAAGGGCGTCGCGATCAGCCGGGCCTTGACGCCGATCTTGGCCCACATCGACACCGCGGCCTGGCAGATTTGCTCGTCGTTGACGTAGCGGTTGTTCGGACAGTGCAGCGGCACCTCGAAGCCCTGCGGGTAGCCGGCCTCGGCCAGCAGCTTGCGGGCCTTGTCGACGTCGGGCTTCAGCGGCGTGTCCAGCGCGGCGTCCCAGCCGTTGACGCCGGGCGGCACCATCAGCGCGGCCGGCACCGACAGGCCGCGCATGATGCTGCGCTTGATGGCCTCGCGGTCCAGCGCCAGGTTCATGGCCTCGCGCACCCGCCTGTCCTTGAACGGGTTCCTGCCCTTCACGCTGGAGTCGCGCAGTTCGTCGCTGCCCTCGTCCATGACGAAGAAGATGGTGCGCACCTCGGCGCCCTCCAGCAGCTTGAACTTGCCGTCTTCCTTGATCTTGAAGAAGTCGGCCGGCGGCAGGTCGGTGACGATGTCGACGTCGCCCGACAGCAGCGCGGCCACGCGCGTGGGCGAGGACTTGATGGGCAGATAGGTCAGTTCCGTCACATTGCCCTTGTTCGCGCCCCACCAGTCCTTGTTCTGCACCAGCTTCAGGGCCTGGTCGGGCTGCCAGGACACGAAGCGGTAGGGGCCGGTGCCCACGGCGTTGCGGCTGGCGAAGTTCTCGTCCTTGGCCTTGTAGTCGGCGATGCTGCCGGCGTTGTTCTTCAGGCACCACGACTTGCTCATGATGTTGAAGTTGACGATGTTCTGCAGCAGCATCGGCGTCGGCGCTTCCAGCAACAGGTCGACGGTGTGGTCGTCGATCTTCCTCACCTCCTTGATGCCCGACACATAGGTCTGCTTGGTGCCCAGCGGCTGGCGGATGCGCTCGAAGCTGTAGACGACGTCGTCGGCCGTGAACGGCGAGCCGTCGTGGAACTTCACGCCGCGCCGCAGCTCGAAGCGGACCTGCGTGGGCGACAGATAGGTCCATTGGGTCGCCAGTGCGGGCTCGGGCTGGTAGACCTCGCTGCGGCGCGTCAGGCCCTCGTAGATGTGGGCCGAGATGGTGTTGGAGGTGTTGTGGTCCTGCGAGTGCGGGTCCAGCGTCAGGATGTCGTTCTGCGCGGCCCAGCGCAGCGGGGCGGCGCAGGCGGCGCCCAGGGCCAGGGTGGCGAGCAGGGGCAGGAGGCGGAACCAGGTTTTCATGCGGCTTCCTCGGGGCGACAGAAGCCAAAAATGCTAGCGGCGGCTCAGGTGGTGTCCGCTAGGGCTTGCCCGCAGCCTCCAGCGAGCAGTCGCAGCCGGCACCGGCCGCGATCCAGCGCCTGACCAGCCAGCCGCGCAGGCCGCCCGGTTGCGCCGTCAGCGCGCCGCACACATAGCGCGCGCCGTCCCAGCGCAACGCGGCGCAGGCACCCTTGAAGCGCCGGCTCAGCAGCACGCCCAGCGGGCAGGGCTCGGCCAGGCAGCAGACGCCGCAGCCGTTGCAGGGCTGGCCGAGGGCCGGCTTGTGCGGCGCCTCGGGGTGGATCTGGATGATCCGGTTCAGGTCTTCACGCCCAGCTCGCGCAGGCGCTCGCTCAGATAGCTGTCGGCCGTGTAGCGGTCGCTCAGCACGACGTTGTCGCGCGGGTGCAGGAACAGCGGCAGCGACACGCGGCTCTTCCGCGCACCTGCGCCGCTCGGGTTGACGACGCGGTGCTGGGTCGACGGGTAATAGCCCTCGGAGGCTTCCTGCAGCATGTCGCCGATGTTGATGGTCAGCGTACCGAAGTCGCAGGGCACGTCGTGCCAGGCGCCGTCCTTGCCGAGCACCTGCAGGCCGGGCTCGTTGGCCGCCGGCAGGATGGTCAGCAGGTTGATGTCGCCATGCGGCGCGGCGCGCAGCGAGCCCTCCGGCTCCTGGCCCGTCAGCGGCGGGTAGCGCAGCACGCGCAGCAGCGTCTTCGTGCTGCCCTGGATCATGCGGGACAGCGGCTCGCGGTATTTCGCGGCGATCTCGGGCGGCGTGTAGCGCTCCACCCAGCCCAGCAGTTCCTCGGCCAGTGCATTGGCCTCGCGGTAGTAGGCGAGGGCGTCTTCCTTCAGCTGGGGCGGGATGCGGCCCCAGGGGTAGATGTGGAAATACTCCTTGATGTCCTTCTGCTTGAAGCCCTTGGCCGTCTCGGAGACCTCGGTGGAGAACCAGCCGTCCTGGGTCTCCTTGGCGAAGGCATAGGCCTGCTTGCCGCTGCCGTCGAAGAAGGCCAGCCAGTCGGCGTAGATCTTCTCGACCAGGGCCTGGCGGATCGGGTGGTGGGTCAGCACGCCGAAGCCGGTCTCGTGCAGGGAGCGGGTGAACTTCTCGGCGGCGTCTGCCGCACGGTAGTCGACGACCTGGACTTGCATGGGATCTCCTGAATGTCCGGGACTGTTCACGCCACGGCAATGGGCCGTTGCCGTGGCGTGAACAGTCCCCCGGCGCAGCCATTCAATCGCGGGGCCGTCGCCGGCGGCAAGTTTACGGGTCAGTCAACTTTTTCCGATCCCGATCGGTGAACTTTGTCGCAGCCCGTGCCTGTTGTCGGGCAAACCCGAGGTGCTAGAGTTCGATCCCTTGAGACTTATGGTCCTTCCCGTCCCTTTTTCTGACTACAGAGAAGGTGGGTCGCAATCCGCCAATCGGTCGAGCCGTGTCGCGGAAGGTTCTTCAACCAGCCAACTCCCTGGAAGCCGGGGCATGAGGTGAGCGAAAGATGATGCAGCAATACAGGTCGAACTCCTACCTGTTCGGCGGAAACGCGCCGTATGTGGAGGAGATGTACGAGGCCTACCTCGACAACCCGGGCTCCGTTCCGGACAACTGGCGCGATTACTTCGACGCCCTCCAGCACGTTCCCGCCGTCGATGGCACCGAGGCCCGCGACGTGGCCCACGCGCCGGTCATCGAGTCCTTCGCCCAGCGCGCCAAGGCCAATGCCTTCGCCGCCAAGGCCAGCAGCGCCGACCTCGCCGTCGCCCGCAAGCAGGTCCACGTGCAGTCGCTGATCGCGGCCTACCGCATCCTCGGCAACCGCTGGGCGGAGCTGGACCCGCTCAAGCGCGCCGAGCGCCCCAAGATTCCCGAGCTCGATCCCGCGTTCTACGACCTGACCGAGTCCGACATGGACATTTCGTTCAGCGCCGTGAACAGCTATTTCGGCGGCGAGACGATGACGCTGCGCCAGATCGTGCAGGCCCTGCGCGAGACCTACTGCGGCAGCATCGGCTCCGAGTTCATGCACGGCTCCGACCCCGGCGAAAAGCGCTGGTGGCAGGAGCGCCTGGAAAAGGCGCGCGGCAAGCCCAGCTTCACGGCCGACGAGAAGAAGCACATCCTCGACCGCCTGACCGCCGCCGAGGGCCTGGAGCGCTATCTGCACACCAAGTACGTCGGTCAGAAGCGCTTCTCGCTGGAAGGCGGCGAGAGCTTCATCGCGGCGATGGACGAGCTGATCCAGCGCGCCGGCGAGCGCGGCGTGCAGGAGATCGTCATCGGCATGGCCCACCGCGGCCGCCTGAACGTGCTGGTCAACACGCTGGGCAAGATGCCCGCCGACCTGTTCGCCGAGTTCGAGCACAAGGCCGCCGAGGACCTGCCGGCCGGCGACGTGAAGTACCACCAGGGCTTCAGCTCCGACGTGTCCACGTCCGGCGGCCCGGTGCACCTGAGCCTGGCCTTCAACCCCTCCCACCTCGAGATCGTCAACCCGGTCGTCGAGGGCAGCGTGCGCGCGCGCCAGGACCGCCGTGGCGACACCGCCGGCGCCCAGGTGCTGCCGGTGCTGGTGCACGGCGACGCGGCCTTCGGCGGCCAGGGCGTCGTGCAGGAGACGCTGGCGATGGCCCAGACCCGCGGCTACCGCACCGGCGGCACGGTCCACATCGTCATCAACAACCAGATCGGCTTCACGACTAGCGACCCGCGCGACCTGCGCTCGACCTGGTATTGCTCCGACGTCGTCAAGATGATCGAGGCGCCGGTGCTGCACGTGAACGGCGACGACCCCGAGGCCGTCGTCTGGGCCACGCAGCTGTGCATGGACTACCGCGCCGAGTTCAAGAAGGACGTGGTGCTGGACATCGTCTGCTTCCGCAAGCTGGGCCACAACGAGCAGGACACGCCGGCCCTGACCCAGCCGCTGATGTACAAGAAGATCGCCGCCCACCCCGGCACGCGCAAGGTCTATGGCGACAAGCTGGTCGCGCAGACCGTGCTGAAGGCCGAAGGCCCGGACGAGATGGTCAAGGCCTACCGCGCCGCGATGGACGAAGGCCGCCACACCGTCGACCCGGTGCTGACCAACTTCAAGAGCAAGTTCGCGACCGATTGGTCGCCCTTCCTCGGCAAGAAGTGGACGGACAGCTGCGACACCGCCATCCCGGTCGCCGAATGGAAGCGCCTGGCCGAAAGGCTGACGACGCTGCCCAAGGATTTCGCCGCCCACAACCTGGTGCAGAAGCTCTACGGCGACCGGGCCGCGATGGGCCGCGGCGAGGTCAACGTCGACTGGGGCATGGGCGAGAGCATGGCCTTCGCGTCGCTGGTGGCCAGCGGCTACCCGGTGCGCCTGTCCGGCGAGGACAGCGGCCGCGGCACGTTCACGCACCGCCACGCGGTCATGCACGACCAGAACCGCGCCAACTGGGACGCCGGCACCTACATCCCGCTGCAGAACGTCGCCGACGGCCAGGCGCCGTTCACCGTCATTGACTCCATCCTGTCCGAAGAGGCGGTGCTGGGCTTCGAGTACGGCTATGCCGCCGCCGAGCCCAACACGCTGACCATCTGGGAAGCGCAGTTCGGCGACTTCGTCAACGGCGCCCAGGTCGTCATCGACCAGTTCATCGCCTCCGGCGAAGTGAAGTGGGGCCGCTCCAACGGCCTGACGATGATGCTGCCGCACGGCTACGAAGGCCAGGGCCCCGAGCACAGCTCGGCGCGCCTGGAGCGCTTCATGCAGCTGGCCGCGGACAACAACATGCAGATCGTGCAGCCGACGAACGCCGCGCAGATCTTCCACGTGCTGCGCCGCCAGATGCTGCGCATGTTCCGCAAGCCCCTGGTCATCATGACGCCCAAGAGCCTGCTGCGCGCGAAGGACGCGACCTCGCCGCTGGCCGAGTTCACGAAGGGCGAGTTCAAGACCGTCATCGGCGAGCAGGACGCGGAGGTCGCGGCCGACAAGGTCAAGCGCGTCATCGTCTGCTCGGGCAAGGTCTACTACGACCTGGTGCGCAAGCGCGAAGAGAAGAAGTCGCAGGACGTGGCCATCGTGCGCGTCGAGCAGCTCTACCCCTTCCCGCACAAGGCCTTCGCGGCCGAGCTCAAGAAGTACCCCAACGCCAGCGACATCGTCTGGTGCCAGGACGAGCCGCAGAACCAGGGCGCCTGGTTCTTCGTGCAGCACTATGTGCACGAGAACATGGCCGACGGCCAGAAGCTCGGCTACGCCGGCCGCCCGGCCAGCGCCAGCCCCGCCTGCGGCTACGCCCATCTGCACCAGGAGCAGCAGAAGGCCTTGCTGGATCAGGCCTTCGCCAAGCTCAAGGGCTTCATCCTCACCAAATAAGACCGCCACGCGCAGCGCCCTTTGACAGGCGCTGCGCGCGTTCGCGCCTGCACCTCACACCCAAATAGAAGACACGGAGCCTCCCACCATGGCCATCGTTGACGTCCAAGTTCCCCAGTTCTCCGAATCCGTTTCCGAAGGCACGCTGCTGACCTGGAAGAAGAAGCCCGGCGAAGCCGTCGCCATCGACGAGACCCTCGTCGAGATCGAGACCGACAAGGTCGTGCTCGAAGTGCCCGCGCCCGCCGCCGGCGTGCTGGCCGAAATCATCAAGGCCGACGGCAGCACCGTCACCAGCCAGGAACTGCTGGCCAGGATCGACACCGAAGGCAAGGCCGGCGCCGCCGCGCCTGCCGCGAGCGCCGCCGCACCGGCTGCCGCGCCCGTGGCCGCCCAGGCCGCCGCCGGCAAGGGCGATGTGGCCATGCCCGCCGCCGCCAAGATCCTGGCCGAGAAGGGCCTGCAGGCCACCGATGTTGCCGGCACCGGCAAGGACGGCCGCGTGACCAAGGGCGACGCGCTGGCCGCCGGCGCCAAGCCGGTTGCCGCGCCGGTCGCCGTGGCCGCCAACCCGGCCGTCGCCAAGCCGCTGCCGGCCGTCGCCGCGCCGGTGCAGCCCAACCTGGGCGAGCGCCCCGAGCAGCGCGTGCCCATGACCCGCCTGCGCGCCCGCATCGCCGAGCGCCTGGTGCAGTCGCAGTCCACCAACGCCATCCTGACCACCTTCAACGAGGTCAACATGGCCCCGGTCATGGAGATGCGCAAGAAGTTCCAGGAGAAGTTCGAGAAGGAGCACGGCGTCAAGCTCGGCTTCATGAGCTTCTTCGTGAAGGCGGCCGTCGCGGCGCTGAAGAAGTACCCGATCATCAACGCCTCGGTCGACGGCAACGACATCGTCTACCACGGCTACTTCGACATCGGCATCGCCGTCGGCTCGCCGCGCGGCCTCGTCGTGCCGGTGCTGCGCAACGTCGACCAGATGAGCTTCGCCGACATCGAGAAGAAGATCGCCGAGTTCGGCGCCAAGGCCAAGGAAGGCAAGCTGTCCATCGACGAGCTGACCGGCGGCACTTTCTCCATCTCCAACGGCGGCACCTTCGGCTCCATGCTGTCCACGCCCATCATCAACCCGCCGCAGTCGGCCATCCTGGGCGTGCACGCCACCAAGGACCGTGCCGTCGTCGAGAACGGCCAGGTCGTGGTGCGCCCCATCAACTACCTCGCCATGTCCTATGACCACCGCATCATCGACGGCCGCGAAGCCGTGCTGGGCCTGGTCACCATGAAGGAAGCGCTGGAAGACCCGGCGCGACTGCTGTTCGACATCTGAGTTCGGGTTGACCATGTGGCTGTCCACTTCAGCGCAGCGTTATCTGGAAGGCCCGGTGACCGATCGCAAGTGGGCCGCCGCGGTGGCCGAGGTGTCGCAGTACTGGCACCTTTGCCCATGGCAGCAAGAACTGCTGGAAGCATGTGCCGATGAAGGCATTGCCAAAGCAGCTTGGTGCGTGTTTCGGGAGAAAGCGCTTGTGTGGGCAAGCAATCCGATCTCCGAACTGGACGGCAAAACGATTCGAGAACTTCAACGTGATGCAGTGATTGGCAAGGCAGTGAAGGGTTTCCTGGCCGAGCAGCGTCCTCTCAAACTCATCATCATCAAGAGCTGATATGTCCAAATCATTCGACGTCGTCGTCATCGGCGGCGGCCCCGGCGGCTATGTGGCCGCCATCCGCGCGGCCCAGCTGGGCTTCAACACGGCCTGCATCGACGAGTGGAAGAACGACAAGGGCGGCCCCGCACCGGGCGGCACCTGCACCAATGTCGGCTGCATCCCGTCCAAGGCCCTGCTGCAGTCCAGCGAGCACTTCGAGCACGCCAGGCTGCACTTCGCCGATCACGGCATCAGCACCGGCGACGTCGGCATCGACGTCGCCAAGATGCTGGGCCGCAAGGACGGCGTCGTGAAGCAGAACAACGACGGCATCCTCTACCTGTTCAAGAAGAACAAGGTCACGTTCTTCCACGGTCGCGGCAGCTTCGTCGCCGCCAAGGATGGCGGCTACGAGCTGAAGGCCGGTGATGAAGCCATCACGACCAAGCACGTTGTCATCGCCACGGGCTCCAATGCCAGGGCTCTTCCCGGGCTCGCATTTGACGAAGAGCTCGTGCTGTCCAACGACGGCGCGCTGCGCATCCCGGCCACGCCGAAGAAGCTGGGCGTCATCGGCTCGGGCGTCATCGGCCTGGAGCTGGGCTCGGTCTGGCGCCGCCTGGGCGCCGAGGTTGTCGTGCTGGAGGCCATGCCGGCCTTCCTGCCCGCCGTCGACGAAGGCGTGGCCAAGGAGGCCGCCAAGCTGTTCAAGAAGCAGGGTCTGGCCATCGAGCTGGGCGTGAAGATCGGCGAGGTCAAGACGAGCAAGAAGGGCCAAACGTCACAAGTTAGCGTCGCCTACACCGACGCCAAGGGCGTCGAGCAGAAGCTCGACGTCGACAAGCTCATCGTCTCCATCGGCCGCGTGCCCAACACGATCGGCCTGAATGCCGAGGCCGTTGGGCTCAAGCTGGACGGCCGCGGCGCCATCGAGGTGGACGGCGACTGCAAGACCAACCTGCCCAATGTCTGGGCGGTCGGTGACGTCGTGCGCGGACCCATGCTGGCGCACAAGGCCGAGGAAGAGGGTGTGGCGGTGGCCGAGCGCATCGCCGGCCAGCACGGCCATGTGGACTTCGACATCATCCCGTCGGTCATCTACACCAGCCCCGAGATCGCTCAGGTCGGCAAGACCGAGCAGCAGCTCAAGGCCGAAGGCCGCGGCTACAAGGCGGGCCAGTTCCCCTTCCTGGCCAACGGCCGTGCCCGTGCGCTGGGCGACACCTCGGGCTTCGTCAAGATCCTGGCCGACGCCGCCACCGACGAGATCCTGGGCGTGCACATCATCGGCCCGATGGCTTCCGAGCTGATCGCCGAGGCCACGATGGCGATGGCCTTCAAGGCCTCGGCCGAGGACATCGCGCGCATCTGCCACGCCCACCCGTCGCTGTCCGAGTCGACGAAGGAAGCAGCCCTGGCCGTCGACAAGCGCACGCTGAACTTCTGATCGCGCAGCGCAAACAGCAAGGGGCGGCCATCCAGTCGCCCCTTTTTTTGGTGCGCCCGGCAGGGTGCACCTACTCGGAGGTGAGAGTCCTCTATCAGCCCGGCAAGGGGAATGGTTAGCCAATGGCAAGGGTTCCGCGGGTGACTGTGGGTCTGAAGGAAG
>NZ_JAPPUW010000011.1 GCF_026712205.1 Pelomonas aquatica | reverse complement strand
GGCCTGGTTGCGCGTGCTCTGGCGCGCCTGGACCGATCGCAAGACTTACGACGCCAGCCTTCATCTGTCCGCCCTCAAAGCCACTTCTTCTGGCGGGGGTTGACACTGGATGTCTCATACGTCGATGTCCACGATCTTGCGGATGACGACGATGCCGAAGAACTCGAACAGGCCGATCACCGCCAGCGTGGCCCAGCCCATGCGGGTGCTGAACATCAGGTGCATGGCCGCCGGCTCCATCTTGTTGAGCACCAGCATCAGGAAGAGCGGCAGCGCGCCCACGACCCAGGCCTGCAGCTTGCCCTGCGACGTGAGGGCGCGGATCTTGCCCTCCATGGCCAGCTTCTGGCGCAGGGTCTGGGCGGCGCGCTCCAGCGTCTCGGCGAGCTGGCCCCCGGTCTCGGTGGCGATGCGCATGGCCGAGACGGTCAGCGTCACGGATTGCAGCGGCACGCGCTGGCGCAGGTTCTCCAGTGCATCGTCCAGCGACACGCCCAGGCGCTGCTCGCGCAGCACGAGGTCGAACTCCTGCGAGATGGGCGCGCTCGCTTCCAGCACCAACTGCTGCACGGCCTGCGACAGGCTCACGCCGGCCTTGAGGCCGCCGGACAGCATCTGCAGCGCGTCGGGCAGCTGCTGCTCCAGCTTCTCGATGCGTCGCCGGCGCAGCCAGCGCAACACCACGCGCGGCCCGAAGGCGGTGGCCGCGGCCACGAGCAGGGCCGGCAGCGCGTTGCCCGTCAGCCCCCAGGTCAGTGCGCCCAGCAGCAGGATGAGGGCGACGTTCAGCATGTAGAGCCGCGCCGGGTCGATGAAGAGGAAGAGTTCGCGCAGGTCGACGTGGGCTCGCTCCGTGAAAAGGCGCCGGTAGCGCTCCATGCCACGGCTGACGAGGGAGGCGAGCGACCAGACCAGCAGCACGATGGACAGCGCCACGACACCTGCCACCAGGCTGGCCACCAGCGACGTGCTCATGCCGCCCTCCGGTTGAACAGCGACAGGTCGAAGACCACGCCCTGCTCGCGCAGCTCGTCGTAGAAGGTGGGCACTGCGTCGCAGCCGACGAACTCGCCGACGACCTTGCCGTCCGCACCGAAGCCGCGGGCCTCGTAGCGGAACAGTTCCTGCAGCTGGATCTTGCCGTTCTCCATGCCCGAGACCTCGGTGATGCTGGTCACCTTGCGCGAGCCGCAGGCGAAGCGGGACTGCTGCACGATGATGTCCACGGCCGAGGTGATCTGGTCGCGGATGGCGGCGATGGGCAGGTCCATGCCGGCCATCAGCACCAGGGTCTCCAGTCGGGCCAGGGCGTCGCGCGGCGTGTTGGCGTGCAGCGTGGTCAGCGAGCCTTCGTGGCCGGTGTTCATCGCCTGCAGCATGTCCAGGGCTTCGCCGCCGCGGCACTCGCCGACGACGATGCGGTCGGGCCGCATCCGCAGCGAGTTCTTGACCAGCTCGCGGATGGTGATCGCGCCGCGGCCTTCCACATTGGACGGCCGCGATTCGAGCGAGACCAGGTGCGAGTGGTTCAGCCGCAGCTCGGCCGCGTCCTCGATGGTGATGATGCGTTCGCCGTCCGGGATGAAGTTGGACAGCACGTTGAGCAGCGTCGTCTTGCCCGAGCCCGTGCCGCCCGAGACGATCATGTTCTTGCGCTGGCGCACGCACAGGTCAAGGAACTCGACCATCGCCTCGGACGTGGAGCCGAAGCTCACGAGGTCGTCCGACGTGAGGCGCTTCTTGGAGAACTTCCGGATCGTGATCGTCGGGCCCTTGAGGGCCAGCGGCGGGATGATGGCGTTGACCCGCGAGCCGTCCTTGAGCCGGGCGTCGACCAGCGGCGAGGACTCGTCGATGCGCCGGCCCAGCGGCGCGACGATGCGCTCGATGACGCCCATGATGGCGCGGTCGCTGGTGAAGGCCAGCGGATAACGCTGCAGGCGCCCACCGCGCTCGACGAAGATCTCGTCGGCGCGGTTGACCATCACTTCGGTGACGCTGGCATCGGCCAGCAGGTCTTCCAGCGGCCCCAGGCCGACGGCCTCGTCCAGCACCTCCTTGCGCAGGGCCTCGCGGTCGATGTGGGCGGGCAGATCGTCGAAGCGGTCGAGGATCTCGCGCACCAGGCGCTCGGTCTCGTCGCGCAGCTCGGCGTCGGTCATGCGGGTGAGGTCGCGCCGGCGCAGGTCGATGGTCTCGAGCAGCTGGTCGTGTACATGCTTGCGCCAGGGATGGCGGGCCTGGATGGCCAGCACCTCAACGCTCTCGGGCTCGTTGGACGCGGAGCTCGCGGGCCGGACCTCGGCGGGCTTGGATTGCTGAGGTTCGGCCCGGGCAACGCGCTCCTGGCGCGGCATCGTGTTGGGGCTGCGTGCCGGCGCCGCCAGGTCATCGGCCTCGCGCACGCGCAGCGTGGCGCTGCCGATGCGGATCTGGTCGGCGAAGGTCAGCGGCCCGTAGCGCACGATGCGCGCGCCGTTGACCCACGTGCCGGTGAACTGGCCTGCGTCTTCCAATGCCCAGCCGTCGGCCCCCTCGACGAGGCGCGCATGCGCCTTGCCGACGCGCCAGCCGCGCAGCTGTACCTCGCAGTCCTTGCCGCGGCCGATGCGCAGCTCGCGGGCGTCGAAGCGGTGTTCCTGCGTGTCGCCGTCGGCGTCGGTGACCTGGATGATGAGTTGCCCCATGTCTGTCTCCTCAGGGGGTGTTCATCGGCACCAGCCACTGGGCCAGCATCCAGCCGCGCTTGCCGCCGGCGCCGCTGCCCACCTGCACCGGCAGCCAGGCACCCTGGGCCGGCACCGACAGCCGGCGCACCACGTCGCCACGCACGCTGCGCGACAGCACGGCGGCATTCACATCGGGTGTCAGGCGCAGGGCCAGGGCCTCGGGCAGCACGCGCATCGGGCCGCCGAGCAGTTCGTCGTCGGTGCTGCCCAGCAGGGCCGGGCGCGCCGGGTCGGCGGGTTTGGCCGTCGCTGGGCGGGCGGCGGGGACTTCGAGGTCGCTGGGTCGCCAGGCGACCATGTGCTGCGACAGCACCCAGCCCTCCAGCTCGCCGACCCTGACGTCGACCCAGTGGTTTTCGCCGGCCAGCACGGCGTCGGCCTTGCCCAGCGTCACGGTCGCACCGCGCTCCAGCGCCATCAGCGTCGGGGCGTCGGCGGCCGGGCGGCTGCGCAGCTGCGTCTGCGGCACGGTGACGCGCAGCAGCGCACCCTCCGTCGAGCGGCCCACGCCGGCCGGCGCGGGCGGCTCGACCTGGTTGGCCGGCGCGGCGGCCGGGCCGGGCACGCGCTCCTGCACCTGGTCGGGCCGCTCGTAGGCGACGCCGGGCTGCAGCGGGTCGCTGAGGTAGGGCTGGGGGCCGAGGCGTTCGGTGAGCCGGGCCGTGGTCTGTTGAACGCGGTCGAGGTTGGCCGGTGAGTCGGCCGAGGCGATGCTGGGGGTCACGAAGACCACCAGCTCCGTCTCCTTGTTCTGGTAGCTCTTGGAGCGGAACAGTGCACCGAGGATGGGGATGTCACCCAGCCCGGGAAGCTTGTCGATGTCCTTCGAGGATTCGCGCTGCAACAGGCCGGAGAGCACGATGGTTTCGCCGCTGCGCACATTGAACTCGGTCTCGGTCTTGCGCGTCAGCAGGGCCGGGCCGGCCACCGTGGTGACGGAGCGGTCGATGCTGCTGACCTCGGACTCGAGGGTGGCGCGGATCACGCCACGGGCATCGACGCGGGGCGTGATGCTGAGCCTGACGCCGTACTGCTTGAACTGCACATAGACGCCGTCGCGGGTCGTCACCGCATAGGGGATCTCGCCGCCGGCGAGGAAGCTGGCCTTGGCGCCGTTGCGGGCCGAGAGCTGGGGTTCGGCCAGCAGCGCGGCCTTGCCCTCCTGGGCCAGCAGGTTGAGTTGGGCGTTCAGGCCCATGTTGAGCGCGCTGAGGATGTTCAGCCCGCTGGGCAGGAAGACCGGCCCGCTGACGGGGTTGGTGATCGGCGCCGCGTTGTCGGTGCCGGTCTGGATGTTGACTTGGTAGGGGCCGTCCGAGCCACGGCGGATGGGCGCCCAGATCGCGCCGACCGCGCCGCCGCCGGTGCCGTTCCACTTCAGGCCCGTCTGGGACAGCAGGCTGGTCGGGAACTCGACGACCTTGACGTCCATCGAGACCATCTTTTCCCAGCCGACGCGGTTGGTGAAGTTGACGATCTGCGGGTAGCGCTTGGCCAACTCGTCGATCTTCTGCAGGTCGGTGTCCGACAGCTGCTCGCCTTCGACAATGATGTTGGCGCCGATGACCGAGGCCTTGGCGTTGGGGATGGCGGACAGGAAGGCCGCGATCTCTCGGGCGTAGCGCGAGGTGTCGCCGGGGACGATGTTGATCTTGACCCGCTGGTAGCGGCCATCGGCATTCCAGACGAAGAGCGACGAGGTGCCGACGCCGTTGGCGAACAGGATGACCTCCTTGTCGTCCAGCGCGGCGGCCGACAGCAGCTTGCCGTTGCCCACGGCGATGCGGGCGACGCCGGGCGCGGGGAAGACACGCGACTCGCCGACAAACATCTCGATCTCGGCGATCTGGTTCTCGTCGGCCGTGGCCTGGATGGGTGTGTAGGGTGCGCTGGGGGTGCGGCCGCGCTTGGGCGTGACGGGCTTGAGCGTCTGGGCATAGCCGCCCTCGGGCGTGGGCGCAGGAGCAGGCGCGCCGCCGTCGCTGCCGGTCTCGGCCAGCACGGGCGAGGCGATGAGGGCGAGGCAGATGGACAGGGTGCGGGGCCAGGCCTGGGGTCTCGTGGAGATCACGCGAAGAATCCTTGTCGGGCTATGGGGTGGTTAGGCGCGAGGCGCGGCCAGGTGCTCAGGGCTTGGCGGCGGGATGGGCGGCCGACAGAACAGCGGGCGGTGCGGCGGCAGGGCTGCCGTCGTTGCTATCGCCGCGTTCGCCAAGGCGCGGGATGGGCTTGAGCTCACCACGGCCGCCGTAGACAACGGGCACGCCACGGGATTCGCCGCCGCCGGTGCCGCCCAGGCCGAGCAGCGCGAAGGCGTCGGTGCGGCTCTTGGGCGTGAGGGCGTTGTCGCCCGGCGCGCGCAGCATGGCGGCGAGCTTGCCCACCTCGCGCGCAGCCAGAACGCGGCGGGCATCCTCGGGTGTGGCTTCGAGCGTGATCGTGGTGAAGGTGCGCTTGGTGTTTTCCTTGCCGTCCCAGCCCGCCACGGGGATGGCCTGCGAGCCGGTGGCGAGGATGATCACGTTCTGCAGCAGCGGGAACAGATAGGTCTTGGACTCGCGCCGGGCCGATACGACCAGGTCGATGCGGTCGCCAGGCTGGATCAGGCCGGAGATGGAGTTGACCTCGTCCACCGGCACGGTGATGGCGCGCTGGCCGGTGGGCAGGCGGGTGGAGAAGGACGGCGCCCGCTGGCCCTCGAGCATGGCCCACAGGATCATCTCGCCGCTCGCGGCCGGGTAGGCCAGGGCCTGGCCTTCGACACGGTCGAACTGGGCCGGCGTGATGGCGTTGCTGTGGGCCCAGTCGGCCGGCACCTCGCGCACCGCCACGGCGGCCGAGCTCAGCGTGGCGCCCTTGGGCATGTCTTCCTTGGGCACCACCACCTTGACCATCTTCTGGCCGCGGCTGCGGGCCTCGATGTCTTCGACATGCTGCTCGATATAGCGCTTGACGCCATAGGCCGACAGGCCTCCCAGCACCAGGGCCACGCCGAGCAGCAGCCAGCTTCGATTGATCGCGAATTTCATAGCGGCTTGAGTGGGGTCAGACGGGCAGCGAGACGGCGCCCAGGAACTTGGCGAACGCGGTGCGTATGGCCTTGAGCAGCAGCACGATGACGGAGTCGCTGCCGGCGTTGCCGTCCCAGGGCGCGGCGAGCAGGGCCGTGACGATGCAGGCCACGACGAGGAACTCGACCATGGACTGGCCGCGCTGCGGAGGGATGCGATGCGTGTTCATGGCTGGTCGCCTCGCACGCGGTTGATCAGCACGGTGCGGTAGCGGCCGGCGTCGACCAGGGTGATCGTGGCTTCCTCGTGTGGGCCTTCGGCCCAGAGGGTCAGCGTGGGGTGGCCCTGGGGGCTGGCCTTGTCCTCGCGCACAACGCGCAGGCCGTGCTCGCGCAGCCGCTGCAGCACAGCGTCGCGGTTGGCCTCCAGGCCGACGGTGTTGGCCGCGGTCAGCATCAGCGAGCGCCGGTCGCCGTCGCGGCTCTCCATGGATTGCATCACCGCGGAGTCGGCCGGCAGCCAGCGCTGGGTCTCCTGCAGCGCCGCGCTGCGGCTGTCGCCGGAATCGAGCGAGGTGGTGATGACGGTGGCCTCGACGTGGCCGAGCGCGCCGGCGTGCAGTTGCACCGTCTGGAAGAAGGTGCCCTGCTTGGCCGCAATGACCTGGCTGCCGCGCAGCGAGTTCACGACATGCTGTTTTCCAAAGCGTTCACGGTAGAACGCGAGCGCGTCGTCCAGTGTGCCCGGCAGCGAGAGCTTGAGAATGCGGCTGCGCTTGCCGTTGAGCACGGTGTCGGCGGCCACGACCTCGGCACGGCCGCCGCTGGGCAGCTCAAGCTCCGGCCAGACCAGCGGCGCGGCGCGCAGGGCCGGCGGCAGCAGAAGCAGCGGCAAGGCGAGGCAGGCCAGGGAGCGGCGCATCATCAGCAGCCTCCCACGAGGCGGTCGCAGGGCACCACGTCCCAGTCGAAGGCGCTGACCACGATTGCGGGGTCATTCACCATGGGCGGGATGAGGCCAATCAGGGCGACCACTGGCTTGATCTGTCCGATCGGATAGACCAATACACCGCCGTTTTCGATGCGGCTGCGGATCTGGCCGTTGTTGCGCGCGGTCCAGGCATCGGCCAGCAGCACGGTGCGGCGGGTGGTCGACAGGCCGATCTTGTCGAAGGGGGCGAAGTTGGGGATGTCGGCGGGCTTGATCGTGACCGTGGCGTCGTACCAGTTATGAGTGCCCAGGCCGAGCAGCGGCGCAAAGGCTTTGGTGGCCACCACCGCGTTCTTGTCGGAGACGCTGGTGGAGACTTTGACGTCGTCCTCGAACTTGGCGAGCAGCGGGCGGCCGGCGTTGTCGCTCCACATCGGGTTGCGGTTGGCCGTGAAGTCTCCGGCGGCGTCGCCGGTCTTTACCGGCGCGTCGGAGTTGCTGAAGAAGCGCCGGCGCACCTCCAGGCTGAGCTCGGCATCGCTCTTCCATGAACTGGAGGAGTTGCGCGCCATGCCTTCAAAGGCGACGTAGCGGCTGGCCGCCTCGGTGGCCTGGAAGAGGTCGGCGTATTTGCCGAGCAGCGGGATGGCAATGAAGAGCGGCACCAGCACCAGGGCCGCTACGACGAACTCGACGGTGGCCTGGCCGAGGAGCGTGGTTGGTGACATGGAGCGTCTCATGGCGAGGCCTCCTTGAGGGCCGGCCCGGACCGTTCGCGGTAGGCGATGCCAGTGGGCGGGTCGAAGACGCCGCTGTCGACCTCGACATCGACCTCCAGTCGCTGCAGTTCATAACCCAAGCGCATGCGAGGCGTCGTGGGGACATGGGAGTCCGTAGACAGGGGCTCGCCCCACATGATTTTGGGCAGCCTGGGATCGGGCAGGGCGAAGCAGGCCTGCCTGATGGCAGGGCCGGCGGTGAGTTGGCGCAGCTCGCACTTGAAACCAGCCGCGCTGCCGTTGCCGATGACCGGCCCGAACACCGTCTCGAGCGCATCGGGGTGCGGCGGGTCCTTGAGCGGCGAAGGACGGGGAATGATGGCGTGCGTGCCTTTGGCCGTCTCCAGGGTGGCGCTCCAGCGGTTCAGCCGCCCGGCCTTCCAGTGGGTGATCTCGATCTGGTGCTCGACGTTGCGGCGGTAGTTGCAGGCGCATTCATTGCCATGTTTGAGCTTGGCCGGATCGTCGCAACCATAGAGGGTGGCCTCGGTAAAGGTCGCGGTCTGCGTGGCATCAGGTGTCCTGAATTGAACGCTGCGGGTCCGGGCGGGCTCGTCGTAGCCGGGCCCGAACTCGGGCATGCGCTGGGCGACGCCTTGCTCCATAGCGAATTTGCAGAACTCCTCGATGGCTGCGCGGTCGATGTGGTTGGGTACATGGCCGGCCCCCTCGCTGTAGTGCACCTGTCGCAGGCTGCCCGTGCTGCGGACGCCGAAGCCAGCTGGTGGCTCGACTGGGCTTGCGACAGCAGCCAGGGTGGCTAGCAGCAGTGCTGCCGCGAATGGGACGAGAAGGGTCTGCTTCACGGGATGTCCGGCAGTGCCATGCCGCCCTGTTGAGCCGCGGCCCAGGCGCGGTCGCCCGCCGTGGGGGCAACGAGGCGCACCCGCCAATAGGGGTTGTAGAGGCTGCCGATCTCGGTCTTGCCGTCCGCGCGCTTGGCGATGCGGTCGAAATAGACCTGGGCGCGGGCCAGAGCCATCATCCTGGCGCCCGCCGGCTTGTCGTTGAACAAGGCCAGTTCGCCCGCGGGCTTGGCGCTGGCTGCGCCGCCCGAAGTGAGCAGGTCGCTGTGCTGCTTGCTCACCAGGATGGTGATGCCGGTGCTGAGGTCGGCCTTGGGGTCGAGGCTCTTCAGTTCTCGCGCATCGGGAATGCCTGAGAACCGGTAGTTGGCGGGTTCCTCCATTTCGCTTTCGGCACGGCTTGCGGTTCTGCCGTTTTCACCGTAGGCATTGCCGTGGTAGCCCCGGCCCGCGTCGCCATCGCCGGTGTTGACGTTGACGGCCCCCCAGCCCAAGGGCTCCTGGATGTCGTCGCACCAGGACAGATGCCATTTGCCGCAGCCGAAGGTCTGGCCGTGCAGTTCCAGCGTGTCGACCCCGCGCCATTCGTCGTAGCCGACCAGGTCCGTGCCACCGCGCTTCTTGAGTGCACCGTTCTGGCGCACCAGCGGGATGTCGATGGAGCCGATGGTCCAATTGCGCTCACGGGTGAACAGGTCGCGTGAGCGCATCGTGACGTCCGCGAAGCGGCCGCGCTCGTCGCCCGTTTCGCCATCCCTGGCATAGGACTTCGTGAAATCGCCGAAGTCGTCGAAGTGGCCGGGGACGCGAACTACCTGTGCAGTCAGTGTTGGATCCATGGCCCTGGCCACCTGGTTGGCGATCTGCCCCTGGCGTATGCCCCATTTCAGATTTGAATGGGCCGCTTCCTGGGCTATGGACATGGCCGCCGCCACCGCGTCGTGCAACGTGATGAAGGGGCCGATGATCCCGTATGGCTCTTGGAGAACGTAGTCCGCGTATTCGTTGGCGCTACGTTGCGTGTAGTAGCGCAGCGCGACTTCCGTGACGCCAAATATGCCGACGATCTTGCTGGCCTCGAGGCTCGGTTCCAACATCAAGGCGACGTCACCTGCCGTGCCAGCGATGTTGTCTGCTGCGTTGGCAAAGTAGCGCAGCCAGCTGCCAATGCTGACCATCTGCGCAATGGCAATCTCGTTGGCCACCATGGCCCGGTTCAGATAGGCGTCGTAATTGAGCACCCGGGCCTCGACGATGCCCGCGCTGTAGGCGGCGGCATCGGACGCGTTGGTCACGCGCATCTTCTCGGTCACGGCCTGGCCGCTGTTGACCATGAAATAAAGCATCGCCGCGCTGACCAGCAGCAGTGCCACGGTGGCCATCAGGATCTGCCCGGTCTGCGCGACCCGGCCGCGGCCGAGGACGCGCAGCGCGGTGCTGCCGCGCATGTCTTCGCGGGCGGGGCCGGCGAGCAACGCCGCCAGCAGGCAGAGCAACGCAGCGCCGACGGCGAGGCTGTCGCCCAGCATCGCAAAAGGGGTCAGTCCTTGCCGGGGCTGCAGGCGCGCCGTGCCGGCCGGCACATCCAGCACATGGCCCCGATGATCGACAGCCAGGCCGGGGCCGACGTCAGTGCTGCGCAGCACCGGCTTCTGGAACTCCATCGCGCGTGCCTGCGCCAGCTGCCGGGCCTGGCGGGCGAGGCTGTCGCTGGGGTGGCTGCTGTCGCTGGACAGGTTGACGATGAGTTCGCTGGCGGCGGCCTCCTGGCGCCACAGCGACGCGAAGGCGAGTTCGAAGCAGATGTTGAGGCTGACGCGGTGGCCGCCCAGCCAGAGCGGGTCCTCGGGGCCACTGGCACGCGCCATGTCCTGCGCGCGCATGGGCAGCGAGGCTTGCAACCAGTCGCGCAGCGCCCCCCGCACCGGCAGGAATTCGCCGATGGGGAAGAGCTGGCGTTTCAGGTAGTGCTGGTCGCCTGAGGCGCCGAGTCCCAGCACGCTGTTGTAGAAGCCATCGGGTGCCTGGGCATAGAGGCCCAGCAGCAGGTCGGCGTCGTGCATGGCAAGGCGCCGGCGAGCCTGGTCGAGCAGGCCCGGCGGCAGTGCCTGCTCGGTCTTGGCCAGCATGAGCTGGGGCGTGATCAGAAGCCGGGCCGGCGATTCCGCCGCGGCCTGCATCAGCGTGTTCAGGGCTTGGCCGGTGCTGGCCTCGCTTCCGGGCGGGGCCTGGACGAAGGCGGCCTGGAGTTCTCCGCTGGCATGTGTCCAGTCCAGCCGGCCGAGGGCCGAGAGGCTTAACAACGCGAGCAGGGTCACGGCGGCGCGGCGCCTTGCGGGGCCGCGCTGCAGCAGAGCCAGCAGGGCTACGGCGCACCAGCCCATGGCGAGGCCGGCCAGCAGGCTGCCGCCCAGCGGCAGCAGGCCGGCCAGCGGGCCGGAGGCGGCCTGCAACGGGCCCAGGCGTAGCCAGGGCAGGGCGAGGTCGCTCTGGCCGAAGAGCCATTCCTGCAGCGCGTAGAGCGCAGGCCAGGTCAGGGCCCAGCGCAGCAGGCTGTTGCCGCTGACCCGGGCGCTCAGCAGGGCCGCGCCGGCACCCAGCAGCGCGTGCAGCGGGATCAGCAGCAGGCCGGTGAGCAGCAGGGCGCGGCCGTAGCTGGCTGAAAGGCTGAGAACGAAGCCGGCATAGCCTGCCGCGGCCATCATGGTCGCAAAGCAGGCGCCCGCCAGCGCGAGCCGGGCAGGGCGAAAACCCTGCGCGTTGACATGGCGCAGCAGCGCGAGCTGGGCGACCAGGGCGGCCTGGGCCGTCGCCCAGCCCCAGTCCTGGCCGAAGCTGATGCCCAGCATCAGGCCGAGCAGGGCAGAGCACGCCGCTACGGCGCTGGCTCGCGTCGTCATCAACACTCCCTGGATATTGGATTCCGGTCTGCGCCGGGTTGGCGGCACGCAGGGCGTGCCGCATGCGCCGGCCGCTTCCCGCGGCCGGTCCTGTCGTCAGGGCTTACTTGCCCTTGGCAGCATTGCCGGTGAAGTTGTCAAGGTTGCGCTTGGTCGCGGCTTCCGACTCGGCCTTGCTGCTGGCGGCTTGCGCATCGGACTTGGCCGAGGTGCCGTCATTGCCGGAAAGCTCCTGCGCGATGGCGGCGGTCTGGCTGCGCACCGTATTGCCGAAGAGCTGATAGACCGCGATCGCTGCGATGGCGATGAGGGCCACGATGATGATGTATTCGGTCATGCCTTGACCGTGCTGCTTGCGCTTCGTGCTGATAGCCATTGCTGTGCTCCGTCTGGATTTCCGTTGTGGAAGGCTCCTCCCTGGGTTGTTGCGGAGCCAGCTTTCGTCGGGTGGCGCACCGGCTGAGCAGGCGGCCTTCCGAAAGCGAGCGCAGTCTAGGAAGGCAAGTGCACATTACTTCACGTTCAGCGCAACTGGTTACACGAGTTGCTGAATTGGGCGGCTGACGGTGTAACTGTTACTTGACCTCTCCCGTGTTCTTGGGATCGTCGGCGGCGTGGATCCTGATAGAGCGGTGTCTGCTGCGGCTCGCTATCCCACGCAGGTGCGAATCTCGCCCTGTCCGTTGCGTGGCGCACCTATATGGTGCTTCCGCATTGAAGTGCCGAACATCTTTGGTGCGCCCGCCTGTCCCGTGGGCATCGGCGTCCCAGATTTGTGCGGCTTGACCGAGGCATGAGGCTTGGCACGGAAGCTGCAGATAGCTGCCGGACTGCATCCCCCAACTTGAAAACAGGAGCCCCGCCATGAAGTTTTCCCCTTCGCTGCTTGCCCTGGCGCTGTCCGCGGCCGTTCTGCCGGCCTTTGCGGATGAGCCGGCGCCGGCCGACCCGCTGTCCTTCAACATCGGTGCCGTCAGCGAATACCGTTACCGCGGCATCTCCCAGACCCGCCTGCAGCCGGCCCTGCAGGGCGGCATCGACTACGCCGCTGCGAACGGCTTCTACATCGGCACCTGGGCCTCCACGATCAAGTGGATCAAGGACATTCCGGGCGGCGGCAGCGCCGATGCCGAAATCGACATCTACGGCGGCTACAAGAGCGAAGTCGCCAAGGGCCTGACGCTGGACGTCGGCGGCCTGCAGTACTGGTATCCGGGCAACAAGCTGAGCAGCGCCGGGCTGGCCAATGCCAACACCTTCGAGCTCTACGGCGCGCTGAGCTTCGGCCCGGTCACGGCCAAGTATTCCCACAGCCTGACCAATCTGTTCGGCAACCCGGACAGCAAGAACAGCGGCTACCTCGACGTGTCGGCCAGCTTCGACCTCGGTGGCGGCCTCAGCCTCGCGCCGCATGTCGGCCACCAGACCATCAAGCACACCGCCGGCGGCTCCTACACGGACTACTCGCTGACGCTGACCAAGGACTGGTCGGGCCTGGCGCTGAGCGGCGCCGTCGTCGGCACCGACGCCGACAAGAGCTTCTACGCCAGCCCGGCCAACGGCAAGTTCCTGGGCAAGACCACGCTGGTCGTCGGCCTGAAGAAGACCTTCTGAATCTCAAAGGAGCGCGACATGAAACTGATCACTGCCGTCATCAAGCCCTTCAAGCTGGATGAGGTGCGCGAGGCGCTGAGCGCCATCGGCGTGCAGGGCCTGACCGTCACCGAGGTCAAGGGCTTCGGCCGCCAGAAGGGCCACACCGAGCTCTATCGCGGCGCCGAATACGTCGTCGACTTCCTGCCCAAGGTCAAGATCGAGGCCGCCGTGGGCGACGACATCGTCGAGCGGGTCATCGAGGCCATCGAGTCCTCGGCCCGCACCGGCAAGATCGGCGACGGCAAGATCTTCGTGTCGCCGCTGGACCAGGTCGTTCGCATCCGCACCGGCGAGACCGGCAATGACGCGCTCTGACGCGTCGCATCACCACCTGTTGGAGACCACTCAAATGAAGAAACTCCTTGCCGGCCTCGCACTCGCCGCCGGCCTGCTCGCGCCGGCCGCCTGGGCCCAGGACGGGGCCTCGGCGCCCGCCTCGGCCGTGGCCACCGCTGCGGCTCCCGCGGCTTCCGCGGCCGATGCCGCGCCCGCTGCTGCGGCCGCTGCTGCGGCCGCTTCCGCCCCCGCCGAGGCCGCTTCGGCGCCCGCCGTCGTGCCCAACAAGGGCGACACGGCCTGGATGATGGTGTCGACGCTGCTCGTCATCATGATGACGGTGCCCGGCCTCGCGCTGTTCTACGGCGGCCTGGTGCGCAGCAAGAACATGCTGTCCATCCTGATGCAGGTCATGGTCGGCTTCTCGCTGATCGTCGTGCTGTGGGTGCTGTACGGCTACAGCTTCACGTTCACCGAGGGCAATGCCTTCATCGGCGGCACCGACCGGCTGTTCCTGAAGGGCATCTGGAACAACGTCGCCGGCACCTTCGAGAACGCCGCCACCTTCAGCAAGGGCGTGGCGATTCCGGAGCTGGTCTACGCGGCCTTCCAGGCGACCTTCGCCGGCATCACCGGCTGCCTGATCGTCGGCGCCTTCGCCGAGCGCGCCAAGTTCGCCGCGGTGATGGCCTTCCTGGCGCTGTGGTTCACCTTCGCCTACATCCCGATCGCCCACATGGTCTGGTTCTGGCCCGGCCCGGATGCCTACACCTCGGCCGCCGTCGTCGATGCGACCAACGCCAAGGGTGGTCTGCTGTGGCAGTGGGGCGCGCTGGACTTCGCCGGCGGTACCGTCGTGCACATCAACGCCGCCGTGGCGGGCCTGGTGGGCGCCATCCTGATCGGCAAGCGCATCGGCTACGGCAAGGAGCAGTTCACGCCGCACAGCCTGACGCTGACCATGGTCGGTGCGTCGATGCTGTGGGTGGGCTGGTTCGGTTTCAACGCCGGCTCGGCGCTGGAAGCCAACGGCTCGGCCGCGCTGGCCTTCATGAACACCTTCGCCGCAACGGCCGCCGCCGTGCTGGCCTGGTGCGTGGGTGAAGCGCTGATCAAGGGCAAGGCCTCGATGCTGGGTGCTGCCTCGGGCGCCGTCGCCGGCCTCGTCGCGATCACGCCGGCCGCCGGCAACGTCGGCATCGGCGGCGGCCTGGTTGTCGGCCTCGTGGCGGGCTTCGCCTGCCTGTGGGGCGTGACCGGCCTGAAGAAGATGTTGAAGGTGGACGACTCGCTGGACGTGTTCGGCGTGCACGGCGTGGGCGGCATCCTGGGCGCCCTGCTGACCGGCGTGTTCAACGCACCCCAGCTCGGCGGCCCCAGCTTCCCGGTGGACTGGTTCAGCGGCACGCTGACCAGCGCGGACGCCTACTCCATCGGCGCCCAGGTGCTGGTGCAGGCCAAGGCCGTCGGCGTGACCATCCTCTGGTCCGGCATCGTCTCGGCCATCGCCTACAAGCTGGTCGACCTGACCATCGGCCTGCGCGTCTCCGAAGAGGAAGAGCGCGAGGGCCTGGACATCTCGTCGCACGGCGAGACGGCCTATCACAAGTGATCTCCCGGCGGCGGGGCACGCTGCCGGCCGCCTCTCACATGGAGCCGCCCCCCGGGGCGGCTTTTTTGCGCCCGTGCCGGCGGCGGCTTGTGATCGGGGCCCATGTCCCCAAGTGGGTCGCCCGCGCGCAGCCGCGCGCCAGCTTCTGACATCATTCGGCCATGGTTCCCCACCTCATCACCGCCCTGAAAGGCCCCATCAACGAGCTGGAGGCCCGCGTCCTGGAGTCCATGCCGGCCACGGAGCGCTGGTTCAGGCTCGAATGGATGGAGCACACGCCGACCTTCTACGCGTCGGTGGACCTGCGCAACGCCGGCTTCAAGCTGGCGCCGGTGGACACCAACCTCTTCCCCGGCGGTTTCAACCACCTGACGCCGCAGATGCTGCCCCAGGCCGTGCAGGCGGCCATGGCGGCCATCGAGAAGATCTGCCCGGAGGCGCGCAACCTGCTCGTCATCCCCGAGACCGACGCGCGCTGCAGCTTCTACCTGGAGAGCCTGGCCACGCTGGCGCGCATCTTCACGCAGGCCGGCCTGAACGTGCGCTTCGGCACGCTGGACAGCAGCATCACCGAGCCCACCGAGCTGGGCATGGCCAATGGCGACAGCCTGGTCGTCGAGCCGCTGGTGCGCAGGCGCGGCCGCCTCACGCTCAAGGGCTTCGACCCCTGCACCATCCTGCTCAACAACGACCTCTCCGCCGGCACGCCGCCGCAGCTGATGGGCCTGCACGAGCAATACCTGCTGCCGCCGCTGCACGCCGGCTGGACGGTGCGGCGCAAGAGCCAGCACTTCCGCGCCTACGAGGAGGTCGCCAAGCGCTTCGCCAAGCTGCTGGGCATGGACCCCTGGCTGATCACGCCCATGTTCGCCAGCGTGGACCTGCACGGCAAGAAGGGCTTGGAGGCGCTGCAGACCGCGGCCGACGCCCAGCTGACCAAGGTGCGGCGCAAGTACAAGGAATACGGCATCAACGAGAAGCCCTTCGTCATCATCAAGAGCGACGTGGGCAGCTATGGCCGCGGCGTGATGACCGTGCGCGACGCCAAGGACATCGAGACCCTGGCCGAACGCCTGCCCGAGAACCTCGGCCAGCAGGTCATCGTGCAGGAGGGCGTGCCCACGCACGAGCGCGTGCACGAGGCCGTGGCCGAGCCGGTCGTCTACATGATGGACCGCTACGTCGTCGGCGGCTTCTACCGCGTGCATGCCCACCGCGGCATCGACGAGAACCTGAACGCCCCCGGCGCCAGCTATGTGCCGCTGGCCTTTGCCGACTCGCCCCATCTGCCGCGCCCCGGCGAGAAGCCCGGCGCCAGCGCGCCCAACCGCTTCTATATGTACGGCGTCATCGGCCGCCTGGCCATGCTGGCCGCCAGCTACGAGCTGGAGGCGACCGACCCGCAGGCCGAGGCCGAGGCGGCCTGAAGCGCCCCTGACCTTTGGCACCCGGGCATGACTTGAGGGCCGGGGCCGGCGGCTGGTATAGGCTGCCAACCCTTCGCGGGGCGTTGTGCGTCCCTTCGTTCAATTTCCCCCTCAAGTCATGAAGAACACCCTCCGTCTCACGACCCTGGCCCTGCTGATGCATGTCAGCGGCCTCGCGCTGGCGGCGCCCACTGCCTCCGGCCTCGACCTCGGCGGCGCCGACAAGGCCGTGCGCCCGCAGGACGACCTGTTCCGCGCCGGCAACGGCCACTGGCTGGCCACCACCGAGATCCCCGGCGACAAGGCCTCCTACGGCACCTTCATCCAGCTGCGCGACCTGTCCGACAAGCGCGTGCGCGGCATCATCGAAGAACTCGCCAAGCACAAGGCCAGCCCCGGCTCGGTCGAGCAGAAGGTTGGCGAGTTCTATGCCGCCTACATGGACCTGGCCGCCATCGACAAGGCCGGCCTGGCCCCGGTGAGGCCGCTGCTGGACGGCATCGCCGCCATCCAGACCCGCCAGCAGCTCGCCGAGTGGATGGGCCGCAACATGGGCGTCGTCAACACGCCCGTGGGCCTGGGCATCGATGCCGACTTCAAGCAGCCCACCCTCAACCGCCTGCTGACCTGGCAGGGCGGCACCGGCCTGCCCGACCGCGACTACTACCTGAAGAAGGACGACGAGCGCCTGTCCAAGGCCCGCGCCGCCTACCTCGGCTACCTGGAGACGCTGGCGCACGAGGCCGGCATCAAGGAGCCGGCGGGCGCCGCCGCGCGCGTGCTGGCGCTGGAGAACCAGCTCGCCGAAGTGCAGTGGGACAAGGTCGACAACCGCAACCCGGGCAAGCTCTACAACCTGATGACGGTGGCCGAGCTGGCGCAGCAGGCGCCCGGCTTCGACTGGCAGGCCTTCCTCGCCGCCGCGTCGCTGCCCGGCATCGACCAGCTTTCGGCCTCGCAGCCCAGCTTCCTGACCGGCGCGGCCAAGCTGCTCGGCGAGGCGCCGCTGGACGACCTCAAGCTCTACCTGACGCTGCACACGCTGGACGCCGTGGCCGACACCCTGCCCAAGAGCTTCCGCGACGCGAGCTTCGCCTTCCACGGCGCGGCGCTGACGGGTGCCAAGGCCGAGAAGCCGCGCTGGCAGCAGGCCGTCGCCAACGTCAACGGCGCGCTCGGCGAGGCCGTCGGCGAGGTCTATGTGCAGCGCTACTTCCCGGCCGCGGACAAGGCCCGCATGCTGGTGCTCGTCAACAACCTGCTGGCCTCCTACAAGACCTCCATCGAGGCCCTGAGCTGGATGACGCCCGCCACCAAGGCCCAGGCCCAGGACAAGCTGTCCAAGTACATGGTCAAGATCGGCTACCCCGACAGCTGGCGCGACTACGGCCGGCTGGAAGTCAAGACCGGCGACCCGGTGGGCAACGGCCTGCGCGCCGCTGCCTTCGAGTGGCAGCGCCAGGTCGCCAAGGCCGGCAAGCCGGTGGACCGCCGCGAATGGGGCATGACGCCGCAGACCGTCAACGCCTACTACAACCCGACGCTCAACGAAATCGTGTTCCCGGCCGCCATCCTGCAGCCGCCCTTCTACAACACCAAGGCGGACGACGCGGTCAACTACGGCGCGATCGGCGCCGTCATCGGCCACGAGATCAGCCATGGCTTCGACGACTCCGGCGCCCAGTTCGACGGCGACGGCGCGCTGCGCAACTGGTGGACCGACGACGACCGCAAGGCCTTCGAGGCCATCACCGCCAAGCTGGTCGCGCAGTACGAGGCCTATCAGCCCCTCGCCGGCAAGCACCTCAACGGCAAGCTGACGCTGGGCGAGAACATCGCCGACCTGTCCGGCCTGCAGATCGCCTACAAGGCGTATCTGCGCTCGCTGGGCGGCAAGCCGGCGCCCGTCATCGACGGCCTCACCGGCCAGCAGCGCTTCTTCATGGGCTGGTCCCAGGCCTGGCGCGAGAAGGCCCGCGAGGAGCGCCGGCTGCAGCTGCTGACGGTGGACCCGCATTCGCCGCCGGAGTTCCGCGCCAACGGCGCCGCCGTCAACCATGACGGCTTCCACGAGGCCTTCAAGACCAAACCCGGCGACGGCATGTACAAGCCGGCCGAGGAGCGCATCCGCATCTGGTGACGCCGGCCGGCCCCTCTACGCAGATGCGCAGAGGGGCGTCAAGCCTCGTTTGTGCGGTTTGCTGCACTGCACAAAACGCCTCGCGGCGGGCGCAGAATGCCCGCTTTCGGTTCCTGGCCGCCCCAAAGCCGGCGGCGTTTCCCAAAGTGAGTTCCTCCCACACGGCCCCCAGCCGCTCGGCGCTGGCGGGCCTGACCCTCGGCGCCCTCGGGGTGGTCTACGGCGACATCGGCACCAGCCCGCTGTACGCCCTCAAAGAAGTCTTCCACGGCGGCCACGTCGCCACCACGCCCGACAACATCCTCGGCGTGCTCTCGCTGCTGTTCTGGACACTGACCGTCGTCGTCTCGGTCAAGTACGTGCTGCTGATCCTGCGCGCCGACAACAACGGCGAGGGCGGCCTCATCGCGATGCTGGCGCTGGCGACCATGGCCGTGCGGGACCGGCCGCCGCTGCGGCGCGGCCTGATGCTGGTCGGCCTGTTCGGCACGGCCATCTTCTTCGGCGACGCCGTCATCACGCCGGCCATGACGGTGCTGGGCGCCGTCGAGGGCATCGACGTCTATGCGCCGCAGTACCACGACGCCATCCTGCCGCTGACGCTGGTCGTCATGGTCGGCCTGTTCGCCGTGCAGCGCTTCGGCACCGGCGGCATCGGCAAGGCCTTCGGGCCCGTCATGCTGGTGTGGTTCCTGAGCATTGCGCTGCTCGGCCTGCCCCACATCGCCGCCAACCCCAAGGTGCTGGCGGCCGTGAACCCGCTGTATGCGCTGGAGTTCTGCCTGCGCTACCGCTGGGTGGCCTTCGTCGCGCTGGGCGCCGTCGTCCTCGTCGTCACCGGCGGCGAGGCCCTCTATGCCGACCTCGGCCACTTCGGCAAGCAGCCCATCCGCATCGCCTGGTACGGCATCGCGATGCCGTCGCTGGTGCTGAACTATTTCGGTCAGGGCGCCATGCTGCTGAACAGGCCCGAGGGCGTCGAGAACCCCTTCTTCATGCTGGCGCCGTCCTGGGCCGAGATCCCGCTCTTCCTGCTCGCCACGGCGGCGGCCATCGTCGCCTCGCAGGCCCTCATCACGGCCAGCTTCTCGGTGGCCAAGCAGAGCATCCAGCTCGGCCTGCTGCCGCGGCTGCGCATCCTGCACACCAGCGTGCGCGACATCGGCCAGATCTACGTCCCCTTCATCAACTGGGCGCTGATGCTGTTCGTCGTCGCGGCGGTGGTCTTCTTCGGCTCCTCAGAGAAGATGGCCGGCGCCTACGGCGTCGCGGTGACGATGAACATGACGATCACGACGGTGATGACCTTCTTCGTCATCCGCTACGGCTGGAAGTACCCGCTGGCGCTGTGCGTCGCCGCGACGGGCGTGTTCTTCATGATCGACATGACCTTCCTCGCGTCCAACCTGCTGAAGATCGTGGCCGGCGGCTGGTTCCCGCTGATGATCGGCATCGGCATGTTCACGCTGATGCTGACCTGGAAGCAGGGCCGCCGCCAGCTCTCCGACAAGCTGCGCGAGGACGCCATCGCGCTGCCGGACTTCCTCGCCGCCGTGTTCGTGAACCCGCCCACGCGCGTGGCCGGCACGGCCGTCTTCCTGTCGGCCGAGCAGGGCATCACGCCGAACGCGCTGATGCACAACCTCAAGCACAACCGCGTGCTGCACGAGCAGAACGTCTTCGTCAGCGTGCGCCACCACGAGGTGCCCTGGATCGGCTTCGACCGCCGCTGCGAGGTCCAGGCCCTGGGCCACTGCTGCTGGCAGGTGGCGCTGCATTTCGGCTTCAAGAACGAGCCCGACGTGCCGGAGGCGCTGGCCCTGCTGAAGAGCCAGGGCGTGCAGCTCGAGGAGATGGAGACCAGCTACTTCCTGAGCCGCGACATCGTCATCCCGACCGTCGGCGCCGGCATGGCGCTGTGGCGCGAGAAGCTGTTCGCCAGCATGCACCGCAACGCGGCGGCGGCGGCGGACTTCCTGCATCTGCCGACCAACCGCATCGTCGAGCTGGGCAGCAAGGTGGAGATCTGACCCTGGCGGCTATGCTGGCCCGATGAGTTCACTCACGAAAGACTTCTCGCCGTCCACCGTCGTCGCCGGCTTCGTCGCCGTGCTGGTGGGCTATACCAGTTCGGTCGCCATCATCTTCCAGGCCACCGTCGCGCTCGGCGCGTCGCCGGCGCAGACGGCCTCCTGGCTGTGGGCGCTGGGCCTGGGCATGGGCCTGACCAGCCTGGCCCTGAGCCTGTGGACGCGCCAGCCCATCCTGACCGCCTGGTCCACGCCCGGCGCGGCCCTGCTCGCGTCGACGACCGGCGTCGCCATGCCCGAGGCCATCGGCGCCTTCATCGTCTGCGGCCTGCTCATCGCCGCGGCCGGCGCCAGCGGCTGGTTCGAGAAGCTGATGGACCGCATCCCGCTGGCCATCGCGTCGGCCCTGCTGGCCGGCGTGCTCGGGCGCTTCGGGCTGGACGCCGTCGTCAGCGTCGAGACCGCGCCCGGCCTCGTGCTCTCGATGGCGGCGGCCTACGTCGCGGGCCGCCGGCTGTGGCCGCGTTATGCCGTGCCCGGCGTGCTGCTCGCCGGCATCGCGGTCGCGCTGGCCCAGGGGCGGCTCGACTTCGCCGGCATGGCCGGCGCCCAGGTCTTCGCGCTGCCGGTCTGGACGGCGCCCGAGTTCAGCTGGAACGCCGCCATCGGCGTCGCGCTGCCGCTCTTCCTCGTCACGATGGCCTCGCAGAACCTGCCCGGCGTCGCGGCCCAGCGCGCCAGCGGCTACGACACACCGGTCTCCGCCAGCATCGCCGTGACCGGTGCCGCGACGACGCTGCTCGCGCCCTTCGGCGGCTATGCGCTCAATCTCGCGGCCATCACCGCCGCGATCTGCATGGGCCGCGAGGCCCACGAAGACCCGGCGCGGCGCTACACGGCGTCCATGGCCGCCGGCCTGTTCTACTGCCTCATCGGCCTGGCCGGCGGCGGCGTCGCGATGCTGCTGGCGGCCTTCCCGCACGAGCTTGTCGCGGCCATCGCCGGCCTGGCCCTGCTGGGCACCATCGCCGGCGCGCTGGCCGCCGCGCTGAAGGACGAGGCTCACCGCGACGCCGCCATCCTGACCTTCCTTGTCGGCCTGTCGGGCTTCAAGCTCCTCGGCATCGGCTCGGCCTTCTGGGCCGTCGTGGCCGGCGGCATCGCCACCGCGGTCGCCGGCTGGCGCCGCGCATAGCCCCAGCGTCCGTGCCCGGCGCGGCGCTGTGCAACACTGGCCGACGCCTTATCTCAGCGCCAGACCATGAAGCTGCTCTTCGTCGCCGACCCGCTCGACACCTTCAAGACCTACAAGGACTCCACCTTCGCGATGATGCGCGAGGCCGCCCGGCGCGGCCATGCGCTGATCGCCTGCGAGCCGCAGCAGCTGGTCTGGCAGCGCGGCGGCCGCGTGACGGCGCGCGGCGCCCGCCACATCACGCTCACAGGACGGGATCAGAAAGACGGCCACGACTGGTTCAAGGTCGAGGCCACGGCCGACCTCGCACTGGCCGACGCCGGCGCCGTGCTGATGCGCAAGGACCCGCCCTTCGACAGCGAGTTTTTCTACGCCACCCACCTGCTGGGCCAGGCCGAGCGCGAAGGTGCCCGCGTCTTCAACAAGCCCGCGGCGCTGCGCGAGCACCCGGAGAAGCTCGCCATCCTCGAGTTCCCGCAGTTCATCGCGCCGACCCTGGTCACGCGCTCGCCGGCCGAGATCCGCGCCTTCCATGCCGAGCACCGCGACATCATCCTCAAGCCGCTGGACGGCATGGGCGGCATGGGCATCTTCCGCGTGAAGGACGACGGCCTGAACCTCGGCGCCATCATCGAGACGCTGAACCGCGACGGCGCGCAGACCGTCATGGTGCAGCGCTTCATCCCCGCCATCGCCGAGGGCGACAAGCGCATCCTCATCATCGGTGGCAAGCCCGTGCCGCATTGCCTGGCGCGCATCCCGCAGGGCGGCGAGGTGCGCGGCAACCTCGCGGCCGGCGGCAAGGGCGTGGCCCGGCCGCTGACCGCGCGCGACCGCGAGATCGCCGAGCATCTCGGCCCCATCCTCGCCGCGCGCGGCCTGCTGCTGGTGGGCCTGGACGTCATCGGCGAGAACGTCACCGAGATCAACGTGACCAGCCCGACCTGCTTCCAGGAGATCACCGACCAGAGCGGGTTTGATGTGGCAAGGATGTTTGTTGATGCCCTTGAGGATGCCCTGGCATGAAGCGCCGTGAATTCACCGTTCTGGGGTTGGGGGTGCTCACGTTTCCCGCACGGGCGGACCGACTCATCTTCGAGCGCATCGTCAATGACTTCCTCGAAGAACTTTGGGCGATCGATCCGGATGCTGCAGTGGCGGCGGGCCGGTTCGAGTTCGCCGGCCGCGTGACTCTGCCCAGTGCCGCCGTAAGGCAGAAGGCCCGCGCGTGGCTCATGGCTTGGCTGACTCGCTTCCAGGCGCTTGATGCGGGCGCTGACGTCAGCCGGCAGATGGACCGCGCCATGCTCATCGCCAAGCTGCAGAGCGACCTGTGGCGGCTGGACGTGCTCAAGGAGTGGTCGTGGAATCCCGCCGAGCACAACCCGGCCGGGCCGCTGGACCTGCTGCTCAACACCGACTACGCACCGCTGCCGCAGCGCCTCAACGGCCTGAAGCCGCGCGTCGCCGCGCTGCCGGCCTATTACCGCGCCGCCGCGGCCGGCCTGGCCGGCGTCACGCGCGAACACACCGAGCTGGCCATCCAGCAGGCGCCCGGCGTGCTCGGCGTGCTGGACGATATCGCCAGGCGCGCCGCCGAGGCCGGCCAGGCGGCGGCCTTCAAGGCGCCGCTGGCCCAGGCACGCGCGGCCGTGAACGGCTATGTGGCCCGGCTGAAGAAGCTGCTGCCCGCGGCCAGGCGCCCCTGGCGCCTCGGCGCCGAGCTCTACGAGCCCAAGTTCGCCCACGACATCCAGTCCGCCCGCACGGCCCGGCAGACCTACGAGCTGGCCCAGCAGCGCCGCGAGGAGGTGCTGGCCAGCATGCAGGCCCAGGCCGCCGCGCTGTGGCCCACGGTCATCGGCGCCGAGGCCGCGCCGGCCGACCGCTTCGAGCTGATCGGCCGCGTCATCGCCAAGCTCAGCGAGCGGCATGTGAAGCGCGAGCAATTTGTCGACGAGATCCGCGCGCAGATCCCGCAGCTCCAGGCCTGGGTGCGCGACCACGATCTGCTCAGCCAGGACGCCAGCAAGCCCTTGACCGTGCGCGAGACGCCCGAGTACGAGCGCGGCGTGGCCGGCGCCAGCATCGAGGCGCCCGGCGCCTATCGGCCCCAGGACAAGACCTACTACAACGTCACGCCGCTGGACGAGCTGACGCCCGAGCAGGCCGAGAGCTCGCTGCGCGAGTACAACCACTGGATCCTGCAGATCCTCAACATCCACGAGGCCATCCCGGGCCACTACACCCAGCTCGTGCACGCCAACCGCGTGCCGGGCAAGGTCAAGGCCCTGTTCGGCAACGGCGCGATGGTGGAGGGCTGGGCCGTCTACGGCGAGCGCATGATGATCGAGAGCGGCTACGGCGCCTCGCCCGAGATGATGCTGATGTGGGGCAAGTGGCATCTGCGCTCGGTGACGAACACGATGCTGGACTACAGCGTGCACGTGCTCGGCATGGGCGAGAAGGACGCGCTGGACCTGCTGGTGCGCCAGGCCTTCCAGGCCGAGAACGAGGCCAAGGAAAAATGGCGCCGCGTGCAGCTGACCTCGGTGCAGCTGACGAGCTATTTCAGCGGCTACAGCGAGATCTTCGCGCTGCGCGAGCAGCTCAAGACCAGGACGGGCTTCGACCTCAAGGCCTTTCACGAGAAGTTCCTCGGCTATGGCAGCGCGCCGGTGCGCCTGATCGCGGCGGACATGCTGAAGGCCTGAGGCGACGCTGCCTTAGCATGCCGGCTCCACAGATGGAGCTGCCCGCATGCCCTGGCGCCAACTGGCCATCACCCTGGCCGCCTGCCTGACCCTGAACGCCGCCGTTGCGGCCACCGACACCGCACGGCTGCAGACGCTGCTGACCGAGCAGCGCTACGCCCCGGCGCGCAGCGGGCTCGACGCGCTGCTGCGCGAGAAGCATCCCGATGCGGCCGAGCGCGGCCTCGTCTACCAGTGGCTGTTCGCCCGCGACGACGGCGCCGCCGTCGACCGCCGCACGCGCGGCGTGCTGCGCGAGGCCGGCACCGAGGCCGTCGACCTGCTGGCCGCCGGCCGGCTGGCGCTGGATCGGCGCGACTTCGACCGCGCCAGGCTCTGCTTAGAGCGCGCGCTGGCCAAGGCCACGCGGCCGGTGGACAAGGCCCAGGCCCTGCGCGGCCTCGGCCAGCGCCACTACCAGCTGCGCGAGTTCGACGCGTCGCTGCAGCGGCTGGAGGAAGGCCTCGCCGCCGAGCGCACGGCCGACGGCTTCAGCGCGCTGGCCGACACGCTGATCCGCCTGGGCCGCACGGAGGACGCCATCGCCGCGGCCGAGCAGGCCGTCGCGCTGAACCGCCATCACGAGATGGCCCACTATCTGCTTGGCAACGGCTATGCCCGCGAGAACTACAGCCAGCTCGGCCAGCGCCTGGGCGAGGGCTTCGCGCCGCTGATGGCCGACGTGCGCCGCGCGTCCGACGCCTTCGAGCGCGGCGACTTCGACGCCGCGCTCGCGATCAGCCTGGCCGTGCTGGAACGCTGCCCGCAGCTCGGCCGCGCCCACGCCATCGCGGCCAAGGCGCTGGAGTCGCAGCGCTTCGCCGTCGACGTGCACCGCGCCGGCTACGAGCGCCGCTTCGCCGCCACGCCCATGCCCGTCGTGCCCGGCATCGAGCGCTATGTGCTGAACTGGAAGCAGCTGTCGCCGCGCCACCAGAAGCGCGTGGCCCTGTCCATCGCGCCGTGGAAGGCCTTCATCCCCGTGCTCGTCGAAGGCGGGGCGACCCACTTCATCAAGCCGATGTGGATGCGCCTGTCCGAGACGCCGCAGGCCCATGCGCTGAAGGACGCGCGCATCGACTACGACTCGCGGCTGTGGGACGACGTGCGCGGCATGGGCGGCTATTTCACCGTCACCGGCATCGAGGACGTGGAGCGCAGCATCTTCGACAGATACAACACCGTGCTGCACGAGCTGACCCACCAGGTGCACGGCGTGCTGACGGCAGCCCAGGCGCGCGAGATCGAGGCTCATTACCAGCAGGCCAAGGCGCGCGATGCGGCGACCCGCAACGGCTTCCTGTCGCGCTACGCCGGCGGCTCGGTGTGGGAATACTTCGCCGAGGGCGCCAACGCCGAGGCGTCCCCGAGACGTGATGCGTTCGACGGCCGCGAGATCGTGCGCGAGCGCCTCGTCGCGATCGACCCCGCGCTGCGCACGCTGGTCCGGCAGTTCTTCGCCCAGCGCGACACGCGCGCCAGCCTGCCCATCGCCCTCGTCAATGCCGGCAACCAGAAGCTGGAGGACGGCCGGCTCGCCGACGCGACGCCGCTGTTCGAGCGCGCGCTCAGGCTCGCGCCCGACGACGAGAGCGCGCTGGCTGCGCGCCTGACTGCGCTGGCGCTGGAAGGCAATGGCGCGGCGGCGCGCGAGCTGTCGGCCCGCGCGCTGGCCCTGCACCCGGACAGCGGCCTGCTGCGCGTGAACACCGCCGATGCGCTCTGGCATGGCGGCGCGCCGCTGGCCGCCGAGGTCGTGCCCGGCCTGGCCAAGGGCCTGGACGCGTTGAAGGGCGAGGACCGCTTCCGCGTCGACCTGGCCCTGGCCGACCACTACCGCCGCCTGGGCGACGTGCCGCAGGCGCTGGCGGCCTACCAGGCCGTGCTGGCCTACCAGGGCGACCAGCCCGAGGCGCTGTGGGGCCGGGCGGCCACGCTGGCCCTGGACGGCCGCTGGGACGAGGCCTTCGCGCAGTACGGCGCCGTGCTGCGCCTGCGCACCGGCCTGCTGCCGCTGCGCCGCGACTATGCGCTGGACCTGCTGCGCGCCGGCCGCATCGAGGCCGCGCGCGCCCAGGTCAAGGAGGCGCTGATCCTCGACCCGCGCGACCCCGACACGCTGGCGCTGAAGGCCTGGCTGGTCCTGGCCGACGGCGACGCCGCCGCGGCGCTGCGTACCGCCGACGCGGCCCTGGCCGCCGGCCCCTGGAGCGACCTCGCCGCCATCCTGCGCGCCGCCGCGCTGCAGGCCCAGGGCCAGGCCGATGCGGCCCAGGCCGCGCTCGTGCCGCTGCGCCAGCGCATCGCCGGCGCCGCCGCGCCGCAATACGTCTACCGGCCCGAGAAATCCGCCTGGGCCTCGGCGCACGAGCTGCCGGCCGGCGAGCGCCGCGTGATGGAGCTACTCGTCAAGTGAAAGCCCTGTTCCAGCGCCTCGAGGCGGCCCACCTCAACGGCCTCAGCGTGGCGCTGGGCGTCGCGGCCACGCATGCCGTCGTCGGCGCGCTGTTCGGCGACACCGCCGGCCTCGCGGCCGTGGGCGGCGCGGTCTGCGCCAGCCTGCCCGACGTGCCCAATCCGCCGCAGCGCGTGCTGCCGCGCGTGCTGCCCGCCGCCGCCGCCGCGGCGCTGGTGACGCTGCTGGTGGGCCTGGCCGACGGCTCGCTGGCGCTGACCGTGGCCCTGGTCGCCGTCGTGGCCTTCCTGTCGCTGATGGCCCTGGCCTGGGGCCTGCGCGCCGGGCCGCTGTCCTTCACCCCGGTGCTGGCCATGGTCTTCGCGATGGCCTGGGACCGCACCGCCGGCGCGACCTCGCCCGCCGAGCACGCGGCCTGGGTGGGCCTGGGCGGCTGCGTCTACGCGGGCTGGGCGCGCCTGAGCGCCCAGCTGTTGCGCCACCGGCTGCGCCAGCTGGCGCTGGCCAATGCGCTGCGCGCGACCGAGCAGCGGCTGCGCTCGCGGGCCCAGCGCATCGCCGGTGCCGTCGGCGGCGAGGAGGCCCGCATCCGCGCATCCATCGCCGACGACGTCGTGCTGGCCGAGGCACTGCAGGCCGCGCGCGACCAGGTCTTCGCCGCGCGCCGCTCGCCGCGCAGCCGCCAGCAGACCGACCTCGTGCTCGGCCTCGTCGAGCTGCGCGACCTGCTGCTGGCCAGCCGCCTCGACACCGAGCTGCTGGGCCAAGACTTCCCCGGCCGCCAGTGGCGCGCCGCGCTGGCCGACACGCTGCGCCAGCTCGCCGACGTGCTGAGCGCGCTGGCCGACAGCATCGCCTACGGCGCGCCGCTGCCCGAGGTGTCGGTGGACGCCTGGCGCGCCCAGCTCGCCGCGCGGCTGGCCGAGGTCGGCGCGCCGGCCGGCGACAGCCGCAGCCATCTCGTCTCGGCGCTGCAGACGCGGCTGGGGCACATGCTGGACGACGTGGCCGCGATGGTCGCCCGCCAGGGGCAAAGCGACGACCCCGCCAGCCCCTGGACGCCTGAGCGCCTGGCGCCCTTCGTGTCGCCCGAGGGCTGGCCGCTGGCCGCGCTCAAGCCCCACCTGACGCTGCAGTCCAGCGTCATGCGCCACGCGCTGCGCTCGGCGCTGGCGCTGTCCCTGGCCTATGCGCTGGGCGCCTTCCTGCCCTGGGCGGCCCACCCCTTCTGGCTGATGCTCAGCGTGGCCGTCGTGCTGCGCGGCAACCTGGAGCAGACGCTGGCGCGCCGCAACGAACGCATCATCGGCACGGTGCAGGGCTGCCTGCTGGTGCTGCTGCTGGCCCATGTGCATTCGGTGCCGCTGCTGAGCCTGTGCTTCATCGCCGCGGTGGGCACGGCCCATGCCTATGTGAACCGCCGCTACCGCGTCGCCGCCACGGCCGCCACGCTGATGGCGCTGCTGCAGCCGCTGATGCTGGCGCCGGGCAGCAACCCGGCCGTCGTCGAGCGCCTGGCCGACACGCTGATCGGCGCCGGCCTGGCCTGGCTGTTCAGCTTCGTGCTGCCGTCCTGGGAGCGCTCGGCCGCGCCGCGCCTGGCCGGGCAGCTGCGCGGCGCGCTGGCGCGGCATGCGTCCAACATGCTGCGCTGGGCGCCCGGCGCCGAGGAGGAACTGGCCCAGCGCCTGAGCCGCCAGCAGGCCTATGCCGCGCTGGCCGCGCTGGCCGCGACGGCGCAGCGCACGCGCGTCGAGCCGCTCAGCGTGCGCCTGCCCGAGGCCGAGGTCGAGTCCGCGCTCAGCCACGGCTACCGGCTGATGGCCCTGCTGGGCGCCGTGCAGCACCAGGTGCAGCGGCGCGGCGCGCGGCTGGACGCCGCCCGCGCCGAGGCCGCGCTGCCGCTGGCCCGCCAGGCCTGCGTCGACCTGCTCAGGGGCGGGCCCATGAGCGCCACCGACCCCGCCGAGCTCCCCGACGGCGACGCCGGCGCCTGGCCCGAGCACCTCGGCCAGCAGGACCTGACGCCCTGGCTGCTGCGCCGGCTGCGGCTGTGCCGCCATGAGGCGCGCGAGCTCGCCGTCGCGCTGGAGCGGCTCCAGCCTTCTGCCGGATGACCGAATGCATTCCGGGCTACCCTCCATTGATTCTTCAACCCGGTGGGGCGTTGCGATTCAGGTTTGAAACCGCCCAGTAAATCGCGCGGCTTCCAGCGCTGCCTGCACATGCGAAAACAGAGAGACGTGGAAGGCCAGCAATGCGAATTGCCGGTCTTGATTGAAAGGCAGCAATGGAAGCTATGGCTTGCCGGAGTCATGTTGGCTGTCGGGGGCGCCGGCCTCTTGATGCCCGATGGCATCGGAAGAACGCTGGATGCTCCTGGTGTCGCCGTCCAGTTCGGGGCGATGGTGCTCTGCTTCGTCAGCTTGGGGTGGGCGGCCAATGCCGTTCGCTGCAAACATTGCGGGCTGAGGATCGTGATGTTCGCGATATCGTGCCAAAGCGTCGGGCAATGGCTGCACTGGCTGTTGACCGTGAAGCGGTGTCCGAAGTGCGGCTCAGACCATGCTCGCCGGCAACCTTGAAGGTGTCGCTCGTTGGTTGCTGAAGTGAAAAAACCTGCGGCGGCCTCTTTGGAAGAGATCGTTCGTCGGCGCGCGCTGCGGCATTTGGCTGAGGTGTTCGACGTGCCCGAGGGGACCCTGTCACTCGGTGCCCGCTTCGGGCAAGAGTTGACGGCGAGCCCGGTTTCCGACTTCAAGGCAAATCAGTTCGACATCGTTGATCGTGACATCAAGGATGTCGCTGATAGGCAGCTTCTCAAAGAGATGGCGCAAGGCAAGCTGGTCATCCAGACCGTGGGTGACTATTGCGAGCACATGGTCCGTTGCAGCAGCACCAATCCTGAAGAGGTCGTTCGCGTTCTTCGACTCAAGGCGCGCCTCCCTTAGCATCGGCCGCATGAAGATCGCCGCCTGCCAGATGGTCTCCGGCCCCGACCTGGCCGCCAACCTCGCCACCGCCCGCCGCCTGCTCGAAGACGCCGCCCGCCAGGGCGCCGCGCTGGCCGCGCTGCCCGAATATTTCTGCCTGATGGGCATGCACGACAGCGACAAGCTGGCGCTGGCCGAGGACGAGGGCCAAGGCCCCATCCAGGCCATGCTGGCCACGGCGGCGCGCGAGCTGGGGCTGTGGCTCATCGGCGGCACGCTGCCGATCAAGGCCGCGACGAGCGAGCGCGTGCGCAATTCGACACTGGTGTTCTCGCCCAGCGGCGGGCGCGTGGCGCGCTACGACAAGATCCATCTGTTCGCCTTCGACGACGGCCGCGAGAGCTACGACGAGGGCCGCGTGCTGGAGGCCGGCGGCACGCCCACGGCCTTCGACGCGAACGGCCTGCAGGTCGGCCTGTCGGTCTGCTACGACCTGCGCTTCCCGGAGCTCTACCGCGGCTACGCCGGCAGCGCGCTGCTGGCCGTGCCGGCCGCCTTCACCTACACGACCGGCCAGGCGCACTGGGAGCTGCTGCTGCGCGCCCGCGCCGTCGAGAACCAGTGCTATGTCGTCGCGCCGGCCCAGGGCGGCCGGCATGCCAACGGCCGCCGCACCTGGGGCCACAGCATGGTCGTCGACCCCTGGGGCCAGGTGCTGGCCGTGCTGCCGGAGGGCGAGGGCGTCGTCGTGGCGGACCTGGACCCGGCGCGGCTCGCCCAGGTGCGCCAGCAGTTGCCGGCGCTGGGCCACCGGCGCCTGGGTTGACCCTGATCCGGTGACGATCCACGCGGCGAGGCGGGGCTCTTAGACTCGCCCGCTTCTGCGCTTCCGGATCAGCGTCATGAGCTTCAAACCCGCGGCTGCCCCGTCGTTTGCCGCAGCGGCCCAGCCCGGCCGCGGCGTGGCCTGGGTCGTCGGCGTGCTGGTGGCCATCGCGCTGTTCGGCAACTTCTACGTCTACGACTCCATCGGCCCGGTGGCCGACCTGCTGCAGCAGCAGCGCGGCTTCTCGGACACGCAGGTCGCGCTGCTGAACGCGATCTACAGCCTGCCCAACGTCGTGCTCATCCTCGTTGGCGGCGTGCTGGTGGACCGCTTCGGCGCGGCGCGCATGACGCTGATGACGGCCGGCATCTGCGCGCTGGGCGCGGCGCTGACGGCCTTCAGCCCGAATTTCGCCGGCATGGCCGCGGGGCGGCTGCTGTACGGCATCGGCGCCGAGACCTTCAACATCGCGACGCTGGCCGCTGTGGCCGACTACTTCGGCGGCCGCAGCCTCGCGCTCGCGATGGGCGCGGAGCTGGCCGTCGGCCGCATGGGCTCCTACGGCGCCGACATGTCGCCCACCTGGTTCGCCGGCGCCTATGCCCAGGGCTGGCAGCCGCCGCTCGTCATCGCGACGGCCATCGCGGCCACGTCCTTCGCCGCGGCCTTCGGCTACTGGTGGGTGGACCGCGGCCCGCGCCGCGCCGGCCTGCTGCCGACGGGCAAGACGGCCGAGAAATTCCAATGGCGCGACCTGCTGCACTTCGGCCGCGCCTACTGGTATCTGCTGGCGCTGTGCGTGCTCTGGTACTCGGTCATCCTGGCCTTCCGCAGCACCTTCTCGATCAAGTATTTCCAGCATGCCCACGGGCTGGACCTGGCCACGGCCGGCGAGATGAACAGCTACGTCTTCCTCGCCGCCGTGTTCGCGACGCCCGCCTTCGGCTGGATGTGCGACCGGCTGGGCCGTTATGCGCCCTTCCTGGCGCTGGGCGCGCTGCTGCTGCCGGTGGCGCTGGGCGTGCTGGCGCTGACCCATTGGAGCCTGTGGCTGTCCACGGCGCTGATCGGCGTCAGCTTCTCGCTGGTGCCGGCCGTCATGTGGCCGCTGACCAGCCGCCTCGTCGCCCCCAACCGCTTTGGCACCGCCATCGGCCTGATGTGGGTGGCGCAGAACGCCGGCATCTCCGGCGCCAACCTGGCGGCGGGTTGGCTGAACGACCGATTCGGCGCCGGTGCCGCCAACCCGGCGGGCTATGGCGGCATGATGGCCTTCTTCGGCGCCGCCAGCGTGGCCGGCTGCGCCTGTGCGCTGCTGCTGTGGCGGACGGCCGGGCGCCGCCAGCATGAGCTGGCCCACGGCGGCTGATCAGGGCCGCAGCGTCACCAGGTCGCGCAGCAGCAGGTTGATGTTGCCGCGCAGCGCGCGCTCGTTGGCGATGCGCAGCCGCTCCGACGGCGACAGGATGGCTTCGCCCAGACGGGCTTCCTCCTGGCTGGCGATGAGGCGCTGGTAGACGACGCGGCCATCGGCCTTGTCGACCAGCGTGTAGCGCACCGCCACGCCCACCGTCACGCCGGCCACCGCCAGCCTGGGCTGCTCCAGCAGGGCCAGCTCGGCCCGCAGCTCGAAGCGCGGCAGGGGTTGCGGCGCCGGCGGCTTCATGCCCACGGCATAGAGCGACCCCTCCAGCGCCTGCTGCAGCGCGGCGGCGCTGACCTTGGAGCCCCACCAGTGCTCCGTCTCCGCGCCGCCCTGGACTTCGGCCAGCGCGACCTGGGCCTTCAGCGCGTCCGGCACCCAGCCGCGGATCTGCAGCGCATCGGCCGCCGTGACGGTCATGGGCAGCGGCCGGCTGGGCGTGCCGCAGCCGGCCAGGGCGGCCAGCAGCGCGGCGGCAAGGAGGCGGGCAGGGTGGGGCATCGGTCCATGCTAGGCCGGCGGGCGCGCCGCCGATCCGCCGAAACGGCCGGGTTTTGCGCCGCAGAAGTTTTCAGTCCACGTCCAGCGTGTAGGTCACGGCCTGGGACTGCTCGGGCAGGATGCCGCCGAAGTTCAGCGTGTAGCGGCCGCGCCTGAGCGGGCCGAGGGCGACGTAGAAGCCGTTGCCGGCGGCCAGCGTGTCGTCGCCGTCGACGACATGGAAGCAGCGCCGCGTCGCCTGCCGGTGGGCGTCCAGGCCGTGGAAGCGCCGGCCGTTGACCTCCAGCACCAGAGCCGAAGACGCCGGCGTCTGCCGCGCGGCGCGCCGCTTCAGCGATGCGCAGGACTCGTCCGCGTCGTCGGGCTCCATGGCGAGGGCGTTGACGAGCGGGAAGAACAGCGTCCTGCCGGCCGGCACATGGCAGCTGCGGATGGTGCGCGCCGTGCCATAGCTGCCGGCCAGAAACCAGACCGGGCCCGACTGGCCCGCGGCGCACCGGCTGCCGTCGGGGTCGGTGACCGGGCTGTCGTCGTCGTCGAAGGACAGGGCCCAGCGCCACCAGCGCTTGGACCATTCCTCCTGCGACACGCCGGCAACGGGCTTGGTTGGCGCGATCAGGGGCGCCGCCTGTGCCGAGGCGGCCTGGGCGGCGGCCAACAGCAGCAGGCTGGCCGAGAGGGGGAGGGCGTATCGCATCGGGGGTCTCGGGCTCATCACGCACCAAACATCATGCGGTGGGCGATGGTGCGCTTCAGCGGCGTGGCCAGCTCCAGCCCGGCCAGGGCCAGGCCGCGCAGGCCCGGCAGGCCGGGCAGCCGCCACGCGAAGCTGCGCGCGAGGAAGTCGGTCGCCACGATCATCGGCCAGCGGTCGGGGGCACGCTGCCGGTCGATGCGGGCCAGCGCGGCGTCCAGGCTGGCGCCGGTCTCGGCCGCCTCGCGCAGCGCGTCCACCAGGGCTTGCGCGTCGCGCAGGCCGAGGTTGAGGCCCTGGCCGGCCACCGGGTGCAGGGTCTGGGCCGCGTTGCCGATGCGCAGCGCGCGGCCCTGCAGCAGCCGCGTCTCGGCGTTCAGCCCGAGCGGGAAGCATTTCAGCGCCGAGATGCCGGCCAGGCGCCCGGCCACGGCGGGCAGCTGCTGCTGGATGACGACGAGGCGCTGCGCGTCGTCCAGCGCGGCGATGTCGTCTTCCGGCTGCGGCAGGCACCACACCAGCGCGGCGCGCGCGCCCTGGGCGTCGTCGGGCAGCGGCAGCAGGGCCAGCGGCCCGTTGCGCGTGAAGCGCTCGACAGCCAGGCCCTGCAGGCCCGGCGCGGCCAGGCGCACGGTGCCGACCCAGGCGTTCTGGTGGTAGTCGCTCTGGATGGCCTTGCGCTCCTGCTCGGCGAACACGCCGCCCTCGGCGACGACGGCGAGGTCGAAGCGGTCGACGACCGGGCCTTCGCCGCAGTCCAGCTCCACGCCGCCGGCCTGCGAGCGGATCGCATGCACGGCGGTGGCGAAGCGCGTGAACAGCCGCGCCGGCTGCGCCGCGGCCAGCGCCAGCCAACGCTGCTGCAGCGGCGCCACCAGCGCGCCATAGGGCAGCACGGCGCCGAGCTGCGGCACGCCCAGCTCGGCCGCGCGCAGCCACACCTCGCCGGCCACCGGCGCGGGCGGCGCCTGGCTGACGTGCACGGCCTGGATGGCCTGGGCCGCGTCGGGCCGCCAGGCGCCGAGGCGCTGCAGCAGCCGGATGCTGCCGAGGTTCAGCGCCAGCGTGCGCGCGTCGCCGCCGACGTCGCGGTCCAGCGGGCGGGTGTCGAACAGGTGGATGCGGGCCTGGGGCAGGCGCTCGGCGGCCAGCAGGGCGAGCGCGAGGCCGGCGGGGCCGGCGCCGATGACGGCGAGATTCATGCCCCCAACGATACCTGGGGCGATGCGCGCCGCTAAGCTGCCGCACCTTCCCCACACCCCCGCAGGATCTGCCATGCAATACCGCCGCCTCGGCCGTGCCGGCCTCCAGGTCTCCGAACTCTCGCTCGGCTCCTGGGTCACGTATCACAACCAGGTCGACACCAAGGCCGCCACCGAGATGCTGGCCGCCGCCTTCGACGCCGGCATCAACTTCTTCGACAACGCCGAGGTCTATGCCCAGGGCGAGAGCGAGGTCGTCATGGGCCAGGCCTTCAAGGCGCTGGGCTGGAACCGCCTGGACTACATCGTGTCGAGCAAATTCTTCTGGGGTCTGCAGCGCGACGGCGTGACGGTAAACCGCAAGGACACGCTGAACCGCAAATACCTGATGCAGGCCGTCGACGGCTCGCTCAGGCGCCTGCAGCTGGAGCACCTGGACCTGATCTACTGCCACCGCGCCGACCCGCACACGCCCATCGAGGAAACCGTCTGGGCGATGAGCGACATCATCCGCCAGGGCAAGGCGCTGTACTGGGGCACCAGCGAGTGGAGCGCGGCCGACATCCGCGCGGCCTGGGAGATCGCCGAGCGCCACCACCTGCACAAGCCCGTCGTCGAGCAGCCGCAGTACCACCTCTTCCACCGCCGCCGCGTCGAGCAGGACTATGCGCGGCTCTACGAGGACATCGGCCTGGGCCTGACGACCTGGAGCCCGCTGGCCTCGGGCCTGCTGACCGGCAAATACCGCCACGGCATTCCGGCCGGCAGCCGCGGCGCGCTGGAGAGCATGGGCTGGATGCGCGAGCAGCTGCAGGACAAGGCCAGGAACGACGCCGTCGGCCGGCTGGCCGAGATCGCCGCCGAGCTGGGCTGCAGCCTGGCGCAGCTGGCCATCGCCTGGATCAACCGCAACCCGCGCGTGTCCACAGTCATCCTGGGCGCCAGCCGCATCGAGCAGCTGCAGGACAACCTCGGTGCGCTGGCCGTCACGCCCAGGCTGACGGCCGAGGTGGTCGAGCGCATCGACGCGATCACCAAGCCGCTGGCGCAGTGACGCGGGCGGTGGCACGGCGGCCATCGTCCACGGCATCGTCACGGCGCTGGCCAAGGACGAGCGCGGCCTGATCCGGATCGGCACCAGCGTCGGCTGGTGCGCTACGACATGCCCCCCGGCAGGCGATGCGGTGCGGGTGCAGATGCGTGAGCGGCAGCCTGAGGTCTGCCGCGACGGCGACCACAGCGCGCGCTGGGTCGACGTCGTTGCCGCGGACGCCGGCCTGGACGCCGAGGTCCTGCAGATCCTCGGGAGCGCCGGCCCGATGTGAATCCGACCCTCGGGCCGGCGCGCCGATGCCATCGCGCAGAATGCGCCGCATGAAGGGATTCAGGACCTGCTGCGCCGTGCTGCTGGCGGCGGCGGCGATCAGCAGCGGCGCGCGGGCCATGGAGCCGCGCTTCGAACCGGTGGGGGAGCCGGGCGCCGTGCGGGACAACGTCGTGTCGGCGCTGACCCTGGATGCGCGCGGCCTGCTGTGGGCCGGTTCGGCCGAGGGCCTGCTGCGCTTCGACGGCTATGCCTTCCGCCGCTATCCGCTGTGCGCGCCCGACGGCAGCCTGCTGGCCGAGCAGTTCGTGCGCGCGCTGCTGGCCGACCCGCGCGGCTGGCTCTGGGTGGCGGCGGGCAATGCCGGCTTGGTGCGGCTGGACCTGGCCAGCGGCCAGTGGTCGCGCTGGGCGCGCAGCGGCGCCTCGGCCGACGAGACCGCGCCGGCCGCCAACACGGTGCGCGCGCTGGCGCTGGAGAAGGACGGCACGCTGTGGATAGGCGGCAGCGGCGGCCTGGACCGGCTGGACGTGCAGACGCAGCGCTTCACCCACCACCGCGGCCCCGACGACGGCCTGCCCGACGCGCGCGTGCAGTCCCTGCTCGTCGACCGCGCCGGCACGCTGTGGATCGGCAGCTGGCGGGGGCTGGCGCGCAAGGCGGCCGACGGCCCCATCGAGGCGCTGGACCTCGGCCTGAAGGACCAGCTCATCACGCTGCTGGCCGAGACCCAGGACGGCCGCATCATCGTCGGCACCGCCGAGGGCCGGCTGCGTGCCGTCGGTGCCGACGGCCAGGCGCTGCCCTTCAGCGCCGGCACCGGCAGCCACGGCGGCGCCTGGCCGGTGATGACCATGACCCAGGCCTCGGCCGAGGAGCTGTGGTTCGGCGACGCCTCCGGCATCGAGCGCCACCGCGCGGCCGACGGCGGCCTGATCGAACGCCTGCCGGCCGGCGGCGCTGGCAACGCGCCGCGCAGCGACGTGCGCGCGCTGCTGCGCGACCCCTCGGGCACGGTCTGGGTCGGCAGCTTCGGCGGCGGCCTGATGCGCCATGTGCCGCCGCTGCCGGGCCTGAGCATGGTGCGCGAGCCCATCGGCGCCGCCGCGGCCGGCGGCCTGGACGTGCGCAGTGCGCTGCAGCTGCGCAGCGGCGAGGTCTGGCTCGGCATGCTGGCCGGCGGCATCGAGAAGCGCGACCGCGAGCTGCGGCCGCTGGGCCGCATCGCGCCCGCTGTGCCAGGTGCGGGCGGCCTGCCGCCCGGCCGCGTCAACGCCCTCGGGCAGACGCGCGACGGCTCGGTCTGGGCCGCCGTCGACACCCAGCTGCTGCGCTTCGACGCCCGGGGCCGCTGGCAGCAGACGCTGCGCAGCGGCAACGCCGTGCCGCGCCGCCTGCATGCCACCGACGACGGCGCGCTGTGGATCGCGACGCTGGACGGCCTGATGCGCTGGACGCCCGCGCGGCCGGCGATGCGCGCCGTGCCCACGGCCGGCCTGGTGGGCGGCACCGGCGAGGTCAATGCCTTCGCCGACATGCCCGACGGCAGCCTGTGGGCCGGCGGCGCGGCGGGGCTGCTGCGCATCGCCCGGCCGGGCGCGGCCGAGCCGCTGGCCGAGTGGATCGAGTCCAGCGGCCTGACCGGCCAGACCGTGCTCGGCATGGCCGTCGACGCCAGGGGCGTGCTGTGGGTCGACACCGGCACCGGCCTGCACCGCCTCGTCGCGAGCGACGGCCACCATGCGCGCTTCGAGGCCGTCGCGGCGTCCGAGGTCGGCGGCGCCTTCGGGGCCAATCTGCTGCTCGACGCCAAGGGCCGCATCTGGTCGCAGCGCAATATGTTCGACCCGGCCAGCGGCGAGCGCCGCGAGCTGGGCGCGGCCGACGGCGCCGACCTCGGCACCGGCTGGTTCCGCGCCTATGCGGCGCTGGACGACGGCCGCATGCTGTTCGGCGGCGCGCGCGGCCTGCTCGTCATCGACCCGGCCAAGTTCTCGCCCTGGGCCTACCAGCCGCCGCTGGTCGCCTCCGAGCTGCGCGTCGAGGGCGGCGAGCGCGCGCTGCCGGCCGACGGCCAGCCGCTGGTGCTGGCGCCCGGCGAGCGCGGCTTCAGCCTGTCCTTCGCGTCGCTGGACTACAGCCAGCCCGGCCGCAACCGCTACCGCTACCGCCTCGACGGGCTGGACCGCCATTGGGTCGACGCCGGCGTGCTGATGCGCACGGCGGCCTACACCAACCTGTCGCCCGGCCACTACAGGCTGCATCTGCAGGGCAGCAACCGCGACGGCGCCTGGAGCCCCCACGAGCTGGTGCTGGACGTCGACGTGCATGCCGCCTGGTGGCAGGGCCGCTGGGCGCTGGCCCTGGCCCTGCTGCTCGCGCTGGCCGCCGTGGCCGCCATCGTCAACATGCGCACGCGGCTGCTGCTGCGCCACCGCCGCGTGCTGGAGGCCCGCGTGCGCGAGCGCACCGAGGCGCTGGAGGCCGCGACGACCGAGCTGGCCGCCAAGTCCGTCGAGCTGGAGGAGGCCAGCCTCACCGATCCGCTGACCGGCCTGCGCAACCGCCGCTTCCTGGAGCGCCAGATGCCGGCCGACGTCGCCATGGTCGTGCGCCACCACGAGCCCGCGCCGGGCGCCCCGCCCGCGGACGACCAGGACCTGCTGTTCTTCCTGATCGACTTCGACCACTTCAAGCGCATCAACGACGAGCGCGGCCATGGCGCCGGCGACGACGTGCTCAAGCTGATGCGCAGCCGGCTGCAGCAGGTCTTCCGCGAGGCCGACTACCTGATCCGCTGGGGCGGCGAGGAGTTCCTCGTCGTCGCCCGCGGCCTGCCGCGCGGGCGCGCGGCCGAGCTGGCCGAGCGCGCCCGCCACGCCGTCGCGGCCGAACCCTTCGTGCTGGCCGACGGCACGCCGCTGCAGTGCAGCTGCTCGGTCGGCTTCGCGGCCTTCCCGCTGTGCCCGGGGTTGCCGCGCGCCCTCGACTGGCGCCAGGTCGTCGACCTGGCCGACGCGGCCCTGTATGCGGCCAAGGCCGCCGACCGCAATGCCTGGGCCGGCCTGCTGCAGGCCCGCGCGGCCAGCGAGACCGAGCTGCGCCAGGACGCCCGCCGCGACCTCGCCGACTGGGCCGCCAGCGGCCGGCTGCAGCTGCAGGTGTCGGCGGCGCTTCAGGCCGCCAGCGCCGGCCCCCAGCCAAAGGGCGCCGGCAGCGCCGCCAGGATGCGCTCGCGCAGCGGCGCGTAGGCCTCGTCCACCTGCTGGCCCGGGCGCGGCGCGAGCGGGTCGCGGTGGCTGCCGAAGGCCTCGTCCAGCTCGGCCCAGTCCGCGGCGCCGAGGATGTCCGCAGCGAGCGGCAGCACCTCGGTCTCCTCGCGCTTCATGTGGCGCAGATAGCGCGCCGTGTAGACCTGGAGCTGCTGCTCGAACTTGTCCCGCCGCGGCTCGCCCATCTGCTCCCAGGCCAGCAGGCTGTGCTGCAGCTCGCGGATGGCGCGTTCGCCCTGGGCATGGTCGGCGTCCAGGTCGTCCAGCGTGTCGCGCAGCGCCGGCACGCGGGCGCGCAGCTTGGGAAAGAGCAGCTCGCTCTCCTTGGTGTGATGCAGGCGCTCAGGGAATTCGTCCACATAGAACAGCATCGCGCGCAGCGCGCCGAAGTCGGCCGGCGTGCCGCTGCGGCGCTGGGCTTGGAGCAGTAGCGGCAGCGTGCGCAGCATGGCGGCCAGCGCGTCGTGCTCGGCGCGGATGACGCGCAGGGCCAGGGGCAGTGTCGATGCAGGCATGCCGCAAGCGTCGCGCGGCGGCGACGGCCCGGCCTTGCGCTGGATCAAGGCGCGCTCAGGCACCCCCGTAAAATCCCGCGTTTTGCCCCTCCAGCCCAAGAAAGCCCCGGCCATGACTGCAACGCCCGCCTCCCCCACCCTCATGGCCAACGCGATCCGCGCCCTCGCGATGGACGCGGTGCAGGCGGCCAACTCCGGCCACCCGGGCGCCCCGATGGGCATGGCCGAGATCGGCGTCGCGCTGTGGAAGCGCCATCTGCGGCACAACCCGGCCAACCCGCACTGGGCCGACCGCGACCGCTTCGTGCTGTCCAACGGCCACGGCTCCATGCTGATCTATGCGCTGCTGCATCTGACCGGCTATGCGCTGCCCATCGAGGAGCTGCGCAACTTCCGCCAGCTGCACAGCCAGACGCCGGGCCACCCCGAGGTGGGTATCACGGCCGGCGTCGAGACGACGACGGGCCCGCTGGGCCAGGGCGTGACCAATGCCGTCGGCCTGGCCCTGGCCGAGAAGCTGATGGCGCGCGACTTCAACCGCGACGGCCACGCCATCGTCGACCACCACACCTATGTCTTCCTGGGCGACGGCTGCCTGATGGAAGGCATCAGCCACGAGGCCGCGTCGCTGGCCGCGGCCTGGAAGCTGAACAAGCTGATCGCCATCTACGACGACAACGGCATCTCCATCGACGGCCAGGTCGCGCCCTGGTTCGCCGACAACACGGCCCAGCGCTTCGCCGCCTATGGCTGGAACGTCATCGGCCCGGTGGACGGCCACGACGTCGATGCGGTCGACGCCGCCATCGCGCAGGCCAAGACCAGCGCCGACAGGCCGACCCTCATCATCGCCAAGACCCACATCGGCAAGGGCAGCCCCAACCGCGCCGACACCGCCAAGGCCCACGGCGAGCCGCTCGGCGCCGAGGAGATCAAGCTGACCCGCGCGGCCATCGGCTGGACCGCCGAGCCCTTCGTCGTGCCGGCCGAGGTCTATGCCGCCTGGGACGCCAAGGCCGCGGGCGCCGAGGCCGAGGCCGCCTGGGAGGAACGCTTCGACGCCTATGCCGAGGCCCACCCCGAGCTGGCCGCCGAGTTCCAGCGCCGCATGGCCGGCGTGCTGCCCGCCAACTTCGCTCAGCTCGCCGTGGACGCCGTCGTCAAGGCCCACACCGAGGCCCAGACCGTCGCCAGCCGCAAGGCCAGCCAGATCGCGCTGGAAGCCTTCACCGGCCAGCTGCCCGAGATGCTGGGCGGCAGCGCCGACCTGACCGGCTCCAACCTGACCAACACCAGTCACACGCCCAGCCTGCGCTTTGACGCCGCCGGCACGCCCAACAACGGCCGCCACATCAACTACGGCGTGCGCGAGTTCGGCATGGCCGCCGTCATGAACGGCGTGGCCCTGCACGGCGGCTTCATCCCCTACGGCGGCACCTTCCTGACCTTCAGCGACTACAGCCGCAACGCCATCCGCATGGCCGCGCTGATGAAGCAGCGCGTCATCCACGTGATGACGCACGACTCCATCGGCCTGGGCGAAGACGGCCCGACCCACCAGTCCATCGAGCATGTCGCTTCGCTGCGCCTGATCCCGGGCCTGGACGTCTGGCGCCCGGCCGACACGACCGAGACCGTCGTCGCCTGGACCATGGCGCTGGGCAACGCCCAGCGCCCCAGCCTGCTGGCGCTGAGCCGCCAGAACCTGGCCTACTCGCCCAAGACCAATGTCGACGAGATCGCCAAGGGCGCCTATGTGCTCGCCGAGCCCGCCAAGGGCAAGGCCAAGGCCGTCATCATCGCCACCGGCTCCGAGGTGCAGCTGGCCCTGGCCGCGCAGCAGCTGCTGGCCGCCGAGGGCGTGAAGGTGCGCGTCGTGTCGATGCCCTCCACCAGCGTGTTCGACCGCCAGGACAAGGACTACAAGAAGAGCGTGCTGCCCAAGGGCCTGCCGCGCGTGGCCGTCGAGATGGGCGTCAGCGACTTCTGGTGGAAGTACGGCTGCGACGCCGTCGTCGGCATCGACAGCTTCGGCGAATCGGCCCCGGCGCCGGTGCTGTTCAAGCACTTCGGCTTCACGGCCGAGAACGTCGCGGCGACCGTGAAGGCGGTGCTGAAGAAGAAGTAAGCCGCCCTGGGCCGCCGTTTCAGGCCGCTTGGAGTCACTGCGGGGTAAGCCTGGAGCTTGGTGACGACATTCCGGCGTTAAAAACCTGCGCTCACACAGAACAGGGAGTTCGACATGCACAAGCGGCGCGGGACTTGGCGGGCGGCCGTGCAGGGAGCGTTGGCGCTGCTGACCTGCGCCGTCGCTCAGGCGCAGACGTCCGATGCTGATCTTCGCGCCTGCCTGAAATGGCCGCCACGGGAAAGGATCGGCATCCATGCCGAGATGGCCCCCGAAAGAGGCCCGGACCTGGGGGTCGGCAACACGGTGCTCGAGATGGACTTCACGGCGCCGGGTACGGAGCCGCAGATCCGCGTTCTCTACAACTCGGTGAATCGGACGACTCGGGAGGCGGTCGTGGACTACGCCCGCCAGTACCGGCTGCCATGCCTGGCCGACGGTCGGGACTTCAAGCACCGCCAGGTTTTCAACTTCAACTGGACCGAGCGAGCGCAGCCGCAGTTCCTCCGCAGCGCATCGCTGCAGTCCCTGCTGGCGGCAATGAAGAACCTGCAAGCGCGGCCGGTGGCTTTCGACCTGGATGCCATGGGATGCCCGTTCCGGCTGACATGGCGACTCGGCCAGCCGGCCTTTGCCAATGAGGTGATCGAGCAGGGCGCGAGGAACGCCGCGCGGGCACCGCTGATCGAGTGGCTTGGCGAACTTGTGATGGACGTGAAGCGCCTGGACTTCGAGTACCTGCTGAACACCCCCATCACGGTGGATGTGCCCTGCGGCACCATCAAGCTGGACTGAGAGTGGAGGCGAAACCCGCTTGAATCCACCCCACCGCGCGAATCACCGAGAATCCCGCCCGACGCGAATTTTTCATCCTCTGGAGACTTTTCCATGACCATCAAGATCGGCATCAACGGCTTCGGCCGCATCGGGCGCATGGTGTTCCGTGCCGCCGTCGCGAATTTCAAGGACATCGAGGTCGTCGCGATCAACGACCTGCTCGAGCCCGACTACCTGGCCTACATGCTCAAGTACGACAGCGTGCACGGCAAGTTCGACGGCGACGTGGCCGTCGAGGGCAACACGCTGGTCGTCAACGGCAAGAAGATCCGCCTGACCGCCATCAAGGACCCGGCCGAGCTGAAGTGGAGCGAGGTCGGCGCCGACATCGTCATCGAGTCCACCGGCCTGTTCCTGGACAAGGCCGGCGGCGAGAAGCACCTGGCCGCGGGCGCCAGGAAGGTCATCATGAGCGCGCCGTCCAAGGACGAGACGCCGATGTTCGTCTTCGGCGTGAACCACGCCAAGTACGCCGGCGAGGCCATCATCTCCAACGCCTCCTGCACGACCAACTGCCTGGCCCCGCTGGCCAAGGTGCTGAACGACAAGTGGGGCATCAAGCGCGGCCTGATGACGACCGTGCACGCCGCCACCGCGACGCAGAAGACCGTCGATGGCCCGAGCAACAAGGACTGGCGCGGCGGCCGCGGCATCCTCGAGAACATCATCCCCAGCAGCACCGGCGCCGCCAAGGCCGTCGGCAAGGTCATCCCCGAGCTGAACAAGAAGCTCACCGGCATGAGCTTCCGCGTGCCGACCAGCGACGTCTCCGTCGTCGACCTGACCGTCGAGCTGGTCAAGGACGCGTCGTATGAAGAGATCTGCGCCGAGATGAAGGCCCAGAGCCAGGGCGCGCTGAAGGGCGTGCTGGGCTACACCGAGGACAAGGTCGTCGCGACCGACTTCCGCGGCGATGCGCGCACCTCCATCTTCGACGCCGACGCCGGCATCGCGCTGGACGGCACCTTCGTCAAGCTGGTGTCCTGGTACGACAACGAGTGGGGCTACTCGAACAAGTGCCTGGAGATGGTCCGCGTCGTGAACGGCTGAGCCTGCGCCGGCCGCGCCGAAGAAACCCTGCAGGACGGCCCGTCCTGCAGGGTTTCTGCTTTCTTGCGCCGTGACATTTGTTTGCTTCCTGCGCCGGGGCGGCACCTAAACTGGCCCGCTTCCTTGTTCTAGCCGTCGCCATGCTGCTGCGCCCCCTCCTCCTCGCCGCCGCCCTGGCCGCCCCCTTCGCAGCGCCGGCCCAGACGGCCCAGACAGCCGACGGCGAGGCCCGCGTCATCGTGCGCTTCAGGCCCCAGGCCGACAGCGTGCGCGCGAAGGCGCTGGCCCTGCGCGCCGGTGCCGCGGAGGCCCGCGATGTCGCGCAGACGCGCGCGACCGGGCTCGGTGCCCGCACCGGCCAGGCGCTGACGGCCGGCCTGAGCCTGGACGAGCGCACCCACGTGATGCATGCGCGCGGCCTGTCCAGCGCCGAGCTGGCGCGCCGGCTGGCCGCCGACGCCGAAGTGGAACTGGTGACGGTGGACGGCCGTCGCAAGGCGCTGGCGCTGCCCAACGACCCGCTGTTCGGCGGCGCGACGGTGAACGCACAGACCACCAATCCCGACGGCAGTGCGGCGCGCACCATCGACCAGTGGTATCTGAAGGCGCCAGGCGGTTCGACCAACCCGGCCGTGGTGTCCAACATCAATGCGCTGGCCGCCTGGGGTATCACGACCGGCGCATCCAGCGTCGTCGTCGCCGTCATCGACACCGGCGTGCGCCGCGACCACCCCGACTTCACGAACGTCGACGGCAGTAGCCAGTTCCTGAGCGGCTACGACTTCATCGGCTACAGCAGTCCGAGCGACCCAGCTAAGGCCATTGCGAACCGGCCGGCCGGCGCCGACCTGACGCTGGCGCTGGACTATGGAGATTGGGTCAGTAGCGCTGACCTGAGCCCTGTCAACACGCTCGGCAGCAACTGCACATCGGCCGACATCGGCAACAGTTCCTGGCACGGCACGCGCGTGTCGGGCCTGATCGCGGCGGCCAGCAACAACGGCCTGGGCATGGCCGGCGTCGGCTGGGGGCTGAAGATCCTGCCGCTGCGCGTGCTCGGCAAATGCGGTGGCTACGACAGCGACATCATCGCGGCGATGAAATGGGCGGTCGGCCTCTCGCTGCCCGGCGTGCCGGCCAATGCCAACAAGGCCAAGGTGCTCAACCTCAGCCTGGGCGGCAGCGGCAGCTGCGCGGCGACGGACTCGACGGGCTCGCTGTACCGTCAGGCGATCGACCAGGTCAGCGCGGCCGGCGCGACCGTCGTCGTCGCGGCCGGCAACTCCGAAGGCCAGGCGGTGGGGCTGCCGGGCAACTGCCCGGGCGTCGTCAGCGTCGCGGCGCTGCGCCATGTCGGCACCAAGGTCGGCTTCTCCAGCATCGGCCCCGAAGTGACCGTCGCGGCACCCGGCGGCAACTGCATCAACATCGGTGCAGGTCAGCCCTGCATCTATTCGATGGTCAGCACGACCAACAGCGGCACGACATCACCGGTGCCGAATGACGCGGCCTACACCGGCGGCACTGCCTCGGTGGGGACCAGTTTCTCGGCGCCTATCGTCAGCGGCATCGTGGGACTGATGGCCTCGGTGCGACCCAATTTGAGCGCTGCCGAGGCGACCCAAATCCTCAGGCTGACGGCACGCCCGTTCCCCACCAGCGGCGGGGGCAGCTCGGCCAACCCGACGCCGCCGATGTGCGCGCCACCCAGCGCTGCGGTGCAGGACGAGTGCTACTGCACGACCAGCACCTGCGGCGCCGGCATGGTGGACGCCTTCGCCGCCGTGAAGGCGGCGCAGGCCTTGGCCGGTGCAGCCGTGTCGATCACGCAGAACCCCGCTAGCGGCCTGCAAGCCGGCCAGGCCCTGACGCTGACCGCTGCCGCCAGCGGCCTGGCCAGCGGGCGCACCGTTGCTTCAACGGCTTGGGTGCTGGTCGACGGCGGCGGCATCGTCGGCGGCTTCTCATCCGGTGCGACCTCGGCCACGGCGACGCTGACGCCCACGGCGGCTGGCAGCTTTACGGTGCGCGCCGACATCACCGACAACCTCGGTCTGGTTTACAGCCAGCCGGTCACCATCAGCGTGGCCGCAGCGGCGGGCACGCCATCGACCTCGTCAGGCGGCGGCGCGGCCGGCCCGGCCTGGCTGGCGGCCCTGTTCTGCGCCGCGCTGGCGCTGCGCCGCTCAGCCCGCGGCTGACGACGCGGCCGAGGCCGTCGGCGCGGCGCTGCAGGCCCTGAAGCCGGCGGCCAGGGCCGGATCCTTGCTGGCCATCAGCCGGGCCGCGAGCAGGCCGTCGGCCTGGGCGACGACGAGGCTGTGGCGGGCCTGCGGGGCCTTCAGCGCCAGCACGCGCAGGCCCTTCAGGCCGCGCCTTTCCAGCACGCCGATCTCGGCGGCGGCCTCGGCCTGGCCTTCGTGCCGGCTCAGCACGAAGGCGGGCTGCTCGGCGGGCAGGCCGTCCAGCGGCTCGAAGGCGATGCGCAGCTGCTTGTAGGTGGCTTCCTTGCGGGCGCGGAAATCGGGGTCGGCGAGCCTGATGGTGGCCACCACCCACACGCCCGGCTGCTCGCTGCTGCGGACCTGGGCTTCGGCGCCCGCGGCCTTCAGCGCGGCCTGGGCGGCGGCCAGCGCCGCGTCGCCGTCCAGCGGGCCCAGCTCCAGGCAGCTGCGCTGCGCCAGCGCGGCCACGGCGCTGGCGGCCAGCGGCTGGATGCGCTCGGGATGCTGCTGGGCGGCCAGGCGCTGGGGCTCGCGGCCACCGTCGGCGGGGACGCCGCTGACCGTGTCCAGCCAGCCGCGCGACCAGGCGAAGAAGAGGGCGTTGACCGCCAGCAGCACGATGACGAGCGCACGCATCACGGGGATGTCTCCAGTCTGAGGCTGAGTTCGCCGGCGGCACAGGTCTGCACGCCGGCCTCGGTTTGCAGCAGCAGCTCGCCGCGCACGTTCACGCCGCGGGCGATGCCCGGCTGGCCGCCCACGCGCACGCGCTGGCCCGCAGCCAGGTCGCGGCGCGCGAACGCGGCCTGCCAGGGCGCGAAGCCCAGCGTCTGGAAATCGGCCAGCAGGCCCTGCAGCGCGGGTGCGAGGCGGTCCAGCGTGGCCTGTGCCGTTGCGGCCGGGTCCAGCGCCTGCAGCGCCGCGTGGCCGCTGGCGAAGGCGCCGCGGTCGGCGTCGGGCGGCAGGGCGCGCAGGTTCAGGCCGATGCCGATGACGACGCCGCGCCTGTCGCCGGGCAGGGGCACGGCTTCGATCAGGATGCCGCCGAGCTTGGCGCCGTGCAGGAAGAGGTCATTCGGCCATTTGAGCCGGATGCGATCGCCGGCCGGGTCCAGCACGTCGGCGACCGTGCAGCCGACGGCGAGCGACAGGCCGGAGAGATCCAGCTCGGCCGGCATGGGCAGCGCGACGGAAAAGGTCAGCGCGGCGTCATCGCTCTGCCAGGCCCGGCCCAGGCGGCCGCGGCCGGCGGTCTGGTGGCTGGCCGACAGCAGCAGCGGCCCGCCGCCGTCGCGCAGATGGGCCAGCGCCTCGGTGTTGGTCGAGCCGCATTCGGCGAGGTGGCGCCGCTCCATGGCGTCAGCGACGCTTCGGAGCGAGCATGGTGCCGCGGCAGGTGGCGGCGCCGCACCAGCAGGCGAACTGCTTCTTGACCTTGGCCGTGTGGCGCTCGTCCAGCACCAGGCCGTAGTCGTAGAACAGCTCCTCGCCGGGCTCCAGGTCGCGCAGCGCCTTGATGAAGACGCGGCCGTCGACCTCGTCGGCCTCGCAGTTGGGCTCGCAGGCGTGGTTGATCCAGCGCGCGTTGTTGCCGCCGTACAGCGCGTCGATGACGAGGCCGCCGTCGAGGTGGAAATAGAAGGTGTGGTTGGGCTGGCTGGGGTCGTGGGGGTGACGGTCCACCGCCTCCGCCCAGGAGATGCGCTCGCCCGTGTACTCGATGATCTTGGCGCCGGCCGCGATGGGGGCCACCGCGTAGACGCCCCGGCCGTGCACGCCGGAATCACGGACTTCGATCTTGCGGCGCGGGGTTTTAGGCGTCATCGGCGCTGTGGTACGGTGATTTCATGGGTGCGCGCGTGCGTAGGCGTGCGCGCGAGGCCCGGATTGTAGGCAGCTGCCTCAGCCTTCCGATTCAATGCAAAACGCAACCACAGAGGCACCGAGACACAGAGGAATCCAGCGGGGCTCGCTCCGTGTCTCCGTGCCTCTGTGGTTGCATTTCTTCCGTCGCAAATGACCAAGACACTCATCATTGCCGAGAAGCCCAGCGTCGCCCAGGACATCGTCCGGGCGCTGACCCCCGTGGCCGGCAAGTTCGACAAGCACGACGACCACTTCGAGAACGAGAGCTACGTCGTCAGTTCCGCCGTCGGCCACCTCGTGGAGATCGCGGCGCCCGAGGAGTACGACGTCAAGCGCGGCAAGTGGAGCTTCGCCCACCTGCCGGTGATCCCGCCGCACTTCGACCTCAACCCCATCGACAAGAACAAGGGCCGCCTCAACGCGCTCTCCAAGCTGATCCGCCGCAAGGACGTGACGGCGCTGATCAACGCCTGCGACGCGGGCCGCGAGGGCGAGCTGATCTTCCGCCTCATCGAGCAGTACGCACAGCCGGCCAAGGGCAAGCTGAACAAGCCCATCCAGCGGCTGTGGCTGCAGTCGATGACGCCGGCGGCCATCCGCGAGGGCTTCGAGAAGCTGCGCAGCGACGCGCAGATGCTGCCGCTGGCCGATGCCGCGCGCTGCCGCTCCGAGGCCGACTGGCTGGTCGGCATCAACGGCACGCGGGCGATGACGGCCTTCAACTCGCGCGACGGCGGCTTCTTCCTGACCACCGTGGGTCGCGTGCAGACGCCGACGCTGTCCATCGTCGTCGAGCGCGAGGAAAAGATCCGCAAGCACGTCGCCCGCGACTACTGGGAGCTGCGCGCCACGTTCCTGGTGCCCCCAGGCCCGGCCGATGGCCGGACCGCCCCCCGAGGGGGTGTCGCCGACTTGGGGCGGCCCGGCGTCGGCGTCGACGCCCAGGCCGGCCAGTACGAGGGCAAGTGGTTCGACCCGGCCTGGAAGAAGAACGACGACGCCGAGCGCCGCGCGGATCGGTTGTGGACGCAGGCCGAGGCCGACGAGATCGCCAAGGCCGTGCTGGGCAAGCCCGCCACCGTGACCGAGGAAAGCAAGCCCAGCACGACGAGCTGCGGCGCGCTCTACGACCTGACGACGCTGCAGCGCGAGGCCAACTCGCGCTTCGGCTTCTCGGCCAAGACGACGCTGTCCATCGCCCAGGCGCTGTACGAGAAGCACAAGGTGCTGACCTACCCGCGGACGGACTCGCGCTTCCTGCCCGAGGACTACCTGGCCGTGGCCAAGGACACGGCCAAGATGCTGGCCACCGAGGACCTGCCCGGCCCGCTGGCCGCGTTGTCCGGCCACGCCGCCAAGTCGCTGAAGGAGGGCTATATCAAGCCGACGAAGAAGGTCTTCGACAACGCCAAGGTGTCGGACCACTTCGCCATCATCCCGACGCTGCAGGCGCCCAAGGCGCTGACCGAGGTCGAGGCCAAGCTCTACGACATGGTCGTCAAGCGCTTCCTGGCGGTGTTCTTCCCGCCGGCCGAGTTCCTGGTCACGACGCGTATCTCCAAAGTCGACAACAAGCACCATTTCCAGACCAACGGCAAGGTGCTGGTCAAGCCGGGCTGGCTGGCCGTCTACGGCAAGGACGTGGACGACGAGGACGCCAACCTCGTGCCGGTGCAGCCGGGCGAGGTCGTGCGCACCGAGAGCGTCGACGTGAAGGCCCTGCAGACCAAGCCGCCGGCGCGCTACACGGAAGCCACGCTGCTGAGTGCGATGGAAGGCGCCGGCAAGCTCATCGACGACGACGAGCTGCGCGAGGCCATGGCCGAGAAGGGCCTGGGCACGCCGGCCACGCGCGCCGCCACCATCGAAGGCCTGATCACCGAGAAATACATGCTGCGCGAGGGCCGCGAGCTGATCCCGACGGCCAAGGCCTTCCAGCTGATGACGCTGCTGCGCGGCCTGGACGTCGAGGACCTGACCAAGCCCGAGCTGACCGGCGACTGGGAGTTCAAGCTCGCCGAGATGGAGAAGGGCCGGCTGAAGCGCGAGGTCTTCATGGCCGAGATCGCGGCGATGACCGAGAAGATGGTCGCCAAGGCCAAGGGCTATGACCGCGACACCATCCCCGGCGACTACGCGACGCTGAAGACGCCCTGCCCCAAATGCGGCGGCATCGTGAAGGAGAACTACCGGCGCTTCAGCTGCACGGGCAGGAGCGGCGGCGGCGACGATGCCTGCGGCTTCAGCATCGGCAAGATCCCGGGCGGGCGCAGCTTCGAGCTGGCCGAGGTCGAGACCTTCCTGGCGACCAAGAAGATCGGCCCGCTGGAAGGCTTCCGCTCCAAGGCCGGCTGGCCCTTCACGGCGGAACTCGCGCTGGTCTACGACGACGAGATCGCCAACTGGAAGCTGGAGTTCGACTTCGGCGAGGACGCCAAGAAGGCCGAGCACGACGGCGAGCCGGTGGACTTCTCCGGCCAGCAGAGCCTGGGCGCCTGCCCCAAGTGCCAGGGCCACGTCTACGAGCACGGCAGCAACTACGTCTGCGAGCACGGCGTCGGCGCCCATGTGACCTGCGACTTCAAGACCGGCAAGGTCATCCTGACCCAGCCCATCGAGCCGGCCCAGCTGCACAAGCTGCTGGCCGAGGGCAAGACCGACCTGCTGGAGAACTTCGTGTCCAACAAGACGCGGCGCAAGTTCAAGGCCTTCCTGGCCTACGACAGGAAGGAAGGCAAGGTCGTCTTCGAGTTCGAGCCGCGCAACGGCAAGCCGGCGGGCAAGGCCGCGCCGGCCAGGAAGACGGCCGCGAAGAAGGCGGCTGCCAAGGGTTGATGGCCGCTGCGCCGCGCACTGCTGCTGGCCATCGAGGCGCACCCCGCCGGCCAGGCTCGCGCCTGGCCAACTGAGGCCCGAGGTCTTCGCCACGCCGGCCGTCCGGCACGAGCGGACCGCTGCGCCGCCGCCGCGCCGGCTCCGGCGCGACGGGGCAGAGGGCCGAATGCCCCTATGCTCGCTGCCTGGGCCCACGGGGCCGGTTTCGGGGGGATGGCGGATGGCGCGGGCGCCGATGAGCATGGGGCTGCAGACGCGGCTGGCGGCGGGCATCGCATTGGTCGCGAGCCTCATCGTGCTGGCGGTGGGCTGGACCTGGACGGCGCGCGAGGAGGCCGAGCTGATGGACGGCCTGCGCGAGCGCGAGGCGCGCATGGCCGGCCTCATCGAGCGCGGCTTCGCCGGGCCGATCTGGAACCTGGACCATGTCGCCCTCGAGAACCTGCTCGACGCCGTCATGGCCGACCCCGAGGTGCATGCCATCGAGATCCGGGGCCTGGGCCTGCGCGGCGGCCTGGCCAGGCGCGAGCGCGAGCATCCGGCCAGCGGGCCGCTGCGGCGCGAGTTCGGCATCACCTACCAGCCCGCCGCGGGCGCGCCGGGCACGGCGGTCGCGGCGGCCGTGCTGGTCTTCACGCGCGATCTCGTCGACGAGCAGATCCGCCGCACGCGGGTCTTCGTCTTCGAGCTGCTGGCCGGCGTCGTCGCCGCGGTGGCCGTGGCCGGCTATCTGCTCGTGGACTGGCTGGTGCGTCGGCCGGTCGCGCGGCTGGGGGCGCTGGCCCAGCGCGTCGCCAAGGGCGACCTTGGCGCACAGGAGAAGGTCGAGCGTGCGGACGAGATCGGCCAGCTGACGATGCGCTTCAACGCGATGAGCCTGAAGCTGCGCAGCGCGGCCGACCAGGTGCAGCTCAGCTCCGAGGGCCTGCGCGCCAGCGAGGCGCGCTACCGCAGCCTGTTCGAGAACGCGACCGAGGGCATCTTCCAGGCCGATGCCGACGGTCGCGTGCTCAGCATGAACCGCGCCTTCACGCAGATGCTGGGCCTGGGGGCGCTGAGCCCGGTGGGCCGGCGGCTGCGCGAGCTGACCGGCATCGACCGCGAGGAGATGCAGCGCGTCAGCGCCATCATGAACGAGCAGGGCAAGATCCAGCAGGCCCAGCTGCAGCTGCAGGCGCCCGGCGGCCGGCCGCTGTGGGTCGAGCTGAACGCGCACTGGGTCGAGGCCGAGGGCGGCCGCCGCCGCATCGAGGGCATGGTCAGCGACATCTCGCTGCGCCGCCAGGCCGAGGCCGAGCTGACCCGCCACCGCGACCACCTCGAGGAGCTCGTCAACGAACGCACCGCCGAGCTCAGCGAGGCCAAGCTGCGCGCCGAGGCCGCCAACCAGGCCAAGGGCCGCTTCCTCGCGACGATGAGCCACGAGTTCCGTACGCCGCTGAACGCCATCCTCGGCTTCACGCAGCTGATGCAGATGGACGCCGCCGTGCCGGCCGGCCAGCAGGCCAAGCTGCAGCTGATGCGCGAGTCGGGCCTGCACCTGCTCGAACTCATCAACGACGTGCTCGACATGGCCAGCATCGAGGCCGGCAAGGTCAGCCTCAAGCCCAGCGCCGTCGACCTGCGCGCACTGTTGGACATGGCCAGCGACAGCGTGCGCCTGCGCGCCGAGCAGAAGAACCTGGCCTTCGGGCTGGACGTCGACGCGGGCCTGCCGCATCTCGTCATGGTGGACGGCCAGCGCCTGCGCCAGGTGCTGCTCAACCTGCTGGCCAACGCGGTCAAGTTCACCGACAGCGGCAGCGTGCTGCTGTCGGCCCGCGTGCTGGCGCAGGAGCCGGGCCGGGTGCAGCTGCGCTTCGAGGTGGCCGACAGCGGCATCGGCATGACGCCGGCCCAGCAGGCGCGCCTCTTCCAGGCCTTCGAGCAGGTGTCCGACGCGTCGCGCCACCTCGGCGGCACGGGCCTGGGCCTGTCCATCAGCCAGCAGCTCGTGCGCCTGATGGGCGGCCAGATCCTCGTGCTGAGCACGGCGGGGCAGGGCAGCAGCTTCGTCTTCGAGCTGAGGCTGGCGACTGCATGAGGCTGACTCCCGGCACTTCTGCGCCGCTGCCGCGGCGGCGCCCAATCCCCGCACCGCTCCCGGAGGACCGAACCGAATGCATGCTTCCTCATCCCGTCGTCTCGCCCGCCTGACGGCGCTGCTGGCGCTGGCCGGCGCGCTGCACGCCGGCCTGCCCGCCCGGGCCGCGCCGGCCGCGACGCCCGCCGTCGGCACCGCGGCCGGCCGGCTCGCCATCCGCCACGAGAAGCTCACGCTGGCCAATGGCTTCGAGCTCATCCTCGTCGAGGACCACCGGCTGCCGCTGGTGGCCTTCAACCTGTGGGTGCATGCCGGCCCGCGCAACGAGGCCGCCGGCCAGACGGGCTTTGCCCATCTGTTCGAGCACCTGATGTTCGCCGGCAGCCGCCATGTGCCGCGCGGCAGGTTCGACCAGTACGTCGACGCCGCCGGCGGCACCGACAGCAATGGCTCGACCAATTTCGACCGCACCAACTACTTCTTCACGCTGCCGTCCCACCAGCTGGAGCTGGGCCTGTGGCTGAAGGCCGACATGCTGGGCTGGATGATCGACGAGGTCGATTCGGTCGCGCTGGCCAACCAGCAGGACGTGGTGCGCAACGAGCGCCGCCAGAGCTTCGAGAACCGGCCCTACGGCATCGTCGAGGAGGCGATGTACCAGGCCCTCTACCCCGAAGGCCACCCCTATCGCGCGGCCGTCATCGGCTCGCATGCCGACATCCAGGGCATCAAGCTCGCCGACGTGAAGGCCTTCGCCCGCACCTACTACCGGTCCAACAACGCGACGCTGGTGCTGGCCGGCGACTTCGACCCCAGGCAGGCCAAGGCCCTGGTGCAGAAGTATTTCGGCAGCCTCAAGCCCGGCCCCAGGGTGCCGGAGGTCAAGGTCGCGATGCCCGAGATCACGAAGGAGCGCCGCCTCGTCGTGACCGACCGCATCGAGCTGAGCCGCCTCGACCTGGCCTGGCACACGCCGGCCATGTTCGCTGCCGGCGACGCCGAGCTGGACATCGCCGCCCATGTGCTGGGCGGCGGCAAGGCCAGCCGGCTCTACGGCCTGCTGGTGCGCGACAGGCAGCTCGCGCAGAGCGTGGAGGTCGGCCAGAGCTCGCAGTCGCTGAGCTCGGTCTTCAATATCGAGGTCGTGGCCCGCCCCGGCGCGTCGCTGGACGAGATCGAGACACTGGTCGACGGCGAGCTCGCCAGGCTCGCGGCCACGCCGCCCAGCGAGGCCGAGATGGCCCAGGCCCGCGCCACCATCCAGACCCAGCTGCTGCAGCGCATGGAGAAGGTCGCGTCGCTGGCCGACCTCGTCAACAGCTACAACCAGATGGCCGGCGACCCCGGCTACGTCGGCAAGGACCTGGCCCGCTACGCACAGCTGACGCCGGCCGCCGTCAGCGCCACCGTGGCGCGCTGGCTGCAGAAGGACCGCCGCGTCGTCGTGCTCGCCCAGCCCGGCGAGCAGGTGCTGCCGCCCGAGGTGGCGACGCCGCCGGCGCCGACGAAGGCCGCCAAGGGTGAGCGCGAGTCGCTGAATGCACTGGAGGCCTGGCGCGGCAAGGCGCCCGGCGCCGCCCGGCCCAAGCCGCTGACGCTGCCCGCCGCGCAGAGCTTCACGCTCGCCAACGGCCTGACCGTCATCCACTCGCAGAAGGCCGGCCTGCCGCTGGTCAGCGCCAGCCTTGTCGTGCGCGCGGGCCAGGGCGCCGACCCGGCCGACCGGCCCGGCCTGGCCGGCTTCGTCGCGGCCATGCTGCCCGAGGGCACGACGACGCGCAGCGCGCAGCAGATCGCCGAGGCCGCCGCGGCGCTGGGCGCGACGCTGACGGCAGAGGCCGGCAGCGAGGAGGCGCGCATCGACTTCTCCGGCCTCAAGGCCAGCGCCAGCGAGGGCCTCAGCCTGCTCGCCGACCTGGCCCTGCACCCGGCCTTCGCCGCGCCCGAGATCGAGCGCCAGAAGGCCCAGCGCCTCGCGGCGCTGGCGCAGACGCGCGAGCAGGCCCCGCTGCTGGCCAACGCCGTCGCCAACCGCGTGAGCTACGGCGAGGGCCACCCGCTGGCCGCCAACGCGCTGGGCAGCGAGGCCAGCATCCGGGCCGTCGACGCGACGGCGCTGCGCGGCTTCTGGCAGGCCCGCTACCGGCCCGAGAACGCGGCCCTCGTCGTCGCCGGCGATCTCGGCGAGGCCGAGCTGCGCGCGCTGGTCGAGCCGCTGTTCGGCGCCTGGAAGGGCGAAGGCGCCGCGCCCGCCGCGGCGCCGCTGCCGCCGGCCCGGCCCATCGCCGCGCGCACCGTCGTCGTCGACAAGCCCGGCGCGCCGCAGACGGCCCTGGCCGTCGTCGCGCCCGGCCCCTTCGCCGGCGTGCCGGACGCGGCCGACATCAAGGTCATGAACGCGGCCCTGGGCGGCCTGTTCACGTCGCGCATCAACACCCAGCTGCGCGAGGTCAAGGGCTACACCTACGGCATCTACTCGGGCTACGCGATGGGCCGCGAGCGCGGCCAGTTCGGCATCCGCGGCAGCGTGCGCACCGACGTGACCGGCGCGGCCCTCGCCGACATGTGGAAGGAGATCGACGGCATGCGCGCCAAGCCCATGGGCGCGGCCGAGCTGGGCCGCGTGCGCAATGCGCAGCTGCTGTCGCTGCCGGGCCGGTTCGACACCAATGTCGCCGTCGTCGGCGGCTATGCGGGCAACTGGTCCGCGGGCCAGCCGCTGGGCGCCATCGCGGCGCTGCCCGCCAAATACGGCGCCGTCACGGCGGCCACGGCGCTGAAGGCGGCCCGGCGGCATCTCGACCCGGCCCGGCTCATCGTCGTCGCCGTGGGCGACAAGGCCAAGCTGCTGCCGCAGCTGGAGGCCATCGGCCGCAAGGCCGAGGTGCTGGACGCCGACGGCAAGCCCCAGCCCTGATCGGGGCGCGGATTGCGCACCGGCCCGGCCGGTGCGAGCATGCGCGCCTGGCCCCTGCCGGGCCCGGAGGTCGCATGCCATCAGGCCCTCGCCCCGCCCGCCTGCTGCGGACGCTCGCCGCCCTCGGCCTGGCCGCCCTCGCCGGCGGCGCTGAAACCGCCACCGCCTTCGACCCGCTGCTGAGCCAGTCGGGCGGCGTCTGCCAGCCGCTGGCCGGCGGCCGGCCCGTGCTGCTGCAGGCGCTGCTGGCGGCGGCCAGCGCGCGCGCCAAGTCCGAGACCGCGCCCTTCCAGCCCGCGACGATGCAGGCCGCGCCGGGCCAGGTGCCGGTCTACAAGGACCTCGGCCGCATGAGCTTCAAGCTCGGCCGCGCCAGCCCCAAGGTGCAGGCCTATTTCGACCAGGGCCTGCGGCTGTCGTTCGCCTTCAACCATGCCGAGGCGCAGCGCGCCTTCCAGGCCGCGCAGAAGCTCGACCCCGGCTGCGGCCTGTGCTTCTGGGGCGAGGCCCTGGTGCTGGGACCCAACATCAACGTGCCGATGCAGCCCGAGGCCGTCGCGCCGGCCTGGGCCGCGCTGCGGCGCGCCGTCGCGCTGAAGGGCACGCTGCCGCCGCGCGAACGCGTGCTCGTCGAGGCCCTGCAGGCGCGCTACCGGGCCGAGCCGCCGGCCGACCGCGCGCCGCTGGACGCGGCCTATGCCGACGCGATGAAGCGCGTGGCCGCCCAGTACCGCGCCGAGGACCTGATGCAGGTGCTGGCCGCCGAGGCCGCGATGGACACCCAGCCCTGGGACTACTGGGAGGCCGCCGGCGCCCGTCCCAAGGGCCGCACGGCCGACATCCTGGCGCTGCTCGAGGCCGTCATCAAGCGCAACCCCAACCATGCCGGCGCCATCCACCTCTACATCCACGCGGTCGAGGCCTCGACCTCGCCCGACCGCGCGCTCGCGCCCGCGCGCCGCCTGGCCGCGCAGATGCCCGGCGCCGGCCACATCGTGCACATGCCGGCCCACATCTACTACCGCGTGGGCCTGTACCGCGAGTCGCTGCAGGCCAATGTCGACGCCATCGCGGCCGACGAGGCCTATTTCAGGAACTCGCCGTCCGACCCGCTCTACCGCTCGGCCTACTACCCGCACAACATCCACTTCCTGATGGTGTCGGCGCAGATGGGCGGCGCCGCGAAGACGGCCATCGAGGCCGCCGCCAAGCTCGACGCCGCCCTGCCCGACGAGGTCGTCAAGGCCTTTGCCGTGCTGCAGCCCGTGAAGGCCGCGCCCTACACGACGCATGCGCAGTTCAGCGCGCCCGAGGACATCCTGAAGCTGCCCGCGCCCGGCGCCGACTTCGTGCTGGTGCGCGTGATGTACCACTACGCCCGCGCGCTGGCCCAGGCCGCGCGCCACGACGCGGCCGCGGCCCAGCAGGAGATCGCGGCCATCGCCGCACTGGAGGCCGGTGCCGACTTCAAGCCCTTCGACCCCTGGGGCGTGCCGGCCAAGGCCATCGCGCAGACGGCCCGCCTCGTCGCCACGGCCCGCGTGGCCGATGCCCAGGGCGACCTGGCCGGCGCCGCCGCGGCGCTGGAACAGGCCGTGGCCATCGAGGAAGGCCTGGCCTACACCGAGCCGGCCTACTGGTACTACCCGGTGCGCCAGTCCCTCGGCGCCGTGCGCCTGCGCCAGGGCCGGCTGGACGAGGCCGAGAAGGCACTGCGCGACTCGCTCGCGCGCGTGCGCAACAACGGCTGGGCGCTGGCCGCGCTGGCCGAGGTCTACAAGCGCAAGGGCGACGCCGCGGCCGAGCAGGCCGCCCGCGACGCGTTGAAGAGGGCCTGGTTTGGCGGCGAGGCCGGCCCCGATCTGGCCAGGGTCTAGTCTTCCTTCATCTGCGCGGCCTTGGCGATCGCCCCCAGCCGCGCCTTCTCGGCGGCCAGGAAGGCGCGGAACTCGGCGCGGCTGCCGGGCATCGGGTCGATGGCCAGCGGGATCAGCCGGGCGCGCAGCTCGCTGGACTTCAGCGCCGCGTTCACGGCGGCATTGAGCCTGTCCAGCACGGCCTCGGGCGTGCCCTTGGGCGCGAACACGCCCGACCAGTGGCCGATGACGACATCGGCGAAGCCCTGCTCCTGGGCCGTCACCACATCGGGCAGCGCGGCGATGCGCCGGCTCCAGGTGGACGCGATGGCGCGCAGCCGCCCGGCCTTGACCATGGACAGCACGACGGGGCTGGCCTCGGAGGTGGCGTCCACCTGCCTGGCGAGCACGGCCGTCATGCCTTCGGAGCCGCTCTTGAACGGCACCACCTGCAGCCTGGCGCCCGCGCGCAGCTTCAACATCTCGGCGACGAAATGTGGCGTGCTGCCAGTGCCGGCGGTCGCGAAGTTCAGGCCCGGGCCCTGGTGCGAGGCCGCGATCAGGCCCTTCAGGTCCTTGATCGGCGAGTCCGGGTGCACGACGACGACCGAGGGGCTGACCGCCATCATGGCCACGGGAACCAGGTCGCCTTCCTCGTAGGGCATGCGCGCCCGGATCATCGCGTTGGTGATGACGCCGGCCGCAGGCGCGAGGAAGGTGTAGCCGTCCGGCGCGGCCTTGGCGACATAGGCCGCGCCGACGATGGAGCCGGCGCCCGGCCGGTTCTCGATGACGATGGGCTGGCCCAGCTGGCGGGCCGTGGCCTCGGCCACCGCGCGGGCGACGATGTCGTTGGCGCCGCCGGGGCCGAAGGGCACGACGAAGTGCAGCGGCTTGCTGGGCCAGGCGTCCTGCGCGAGCGTCGGCCAGGGCGCGAGGGCCGCCAAGCCCGCACCCAGCAGCCGGCGGCGGCCGGGGGATTCGAGTCCGGTGAAGCGGGCTTGTGCGTGATGCGAAGACGGCGCCATCTCGAGGCTCCCGGCCCTGGGGAGCGGGCCCGTGCGCCGCATTGTGGGCGATGGCCGTGCGCGGGCCGGCCGTGATGGCCTCGGTGAAAATCCCTGCCATGTCACTGACCGCCTACATGGACGACCTCGGCCGCGCCGCCCGCGCCGCCGCCACGCAGATGGCCGCCGCCTCCACGGCCGCCAAGAACGCCGCGCTGCTGGCCCTGGCCCGCCGCCTGCGCGAAGCCGGCCCGGCGCTGGCCGATGCCAATGCGCGCGACCTCGCCGGCGCCGCCGAACTGAGCGGCCCGCTGCGCGACCGCCTCAAGCTCGACGCGAAGACGCTGGCCACCGTGGCCGAAGGCTGCGAGCAGATCGCTGCCATGCCCGACCCCATCGGCGAGATCACCGGCGTGAAGCGCCGTCCGAGCGGCATCAGCGTGGGCCAGATGCGCGTGCCGCTGGGCGTGTTCGGCATGATCTACGAGAGCCGCCCCAATGTGACCATCGAGGCCGCGTCGCTGGCCATCAAGAGTGGCAATGCCTGCATCCTGCGCGGCGGCTCCGAAGCCATCCACTCCAACCTGGCGCTGGCCGAGCTGGTGGCCGCGTCGCTGCAGGAAGCCGGCCTGCCGCGCACCGCCGTGCAGCTCGTCAACACGACCGACCGCGCCGCCGTCGGCCTGCTGATCAGCCGGCCGCAATGGGTGGACGTCATCATCCCGCGCGGCGGCAAGGGCCTGATCGAGCGCATCTCGGCGGAAGCCAAGGTGCCCGTCATCAAGCACCTGGACGGCAACTGCCACAGCTATGTCGACGAGGTCGTCGACCTGGACCTGGCCGTCAAGGTCACCGACAACGCGAAGACGCAGAAGTACAGCCCCTGCAACGCGACCGAATCGCTGCTCGTGCATGCGGCGCAGGCGCCTGCCTTCCTGCCGCGCATCGCGGCGGTGTTCAAGGCCAAGGGCGTCGAGATGCGCGGCTGCCTGCGCACGCTGGCGCTGGTGCCGGGCGCCGTGCCGGCGACGGAGGAAGACTGGTCCACCGAATACCTCGCGCCCATCATCAGCATCAAGGTCGTCGACTCGCTGGACGAGGCCATCGCCCACATCAACCGCTACGGCTCGCATCACACCGACGCCATCCTGACCGCCAACCACCCGAACGCGATGCGCTTCCTGCGCGAGGTCGATTCGGCCAGCGTGATGGTCAACGCCAGCACGCGCTTCGCCGACGGCTTCGAATACGGCCTGGGCGCCGAGATCGGCATCTCCACCGACAAGTTCCACGCCCGCGGCCCGGTGGGGCTGGAGGGGCTGACGTCGATGAAGTGGGTGGTGTTGGGGCAGGGTGAGGTGAGGAGGTGAGAGGGCCAGCGGGAGGCCTTTGGCGTTGGCGGGGCGGAATCCCGCGGTAGTGCAGAGCGTCGAAGGGCTCTTCGCGAAAGCAACCCAAAGCAAAGCTGGCTGCGTCAACGCAACCCCGTCACCTGCGCCTCCTTCGGCGCACTGATGACGTAATCCGCCGTGAACCGCTGGCTCTGCCCCGCCGCCAGCGGCTGCTCCCACAGCACCAGGCCCGGCTGCCTGCGCCAGGCCTGCGTGGCCGGCGCCGGGCTGAACTGGGCCTGGACCTTGATGTCCTCGTGCTGCGACACCGGTGCGGCTTCGACGACCTGCAGCGCGACCGTGCCCGCCGTGTGGCGGTTCTCGACGACGTAGCCGCGGGTGTAGCGGTGCTCGGCACGGGCGCCGATGAAGCCGGTGTTGCCGGCATTGCGCTGCTCGGGCTCGATCTGCACGCGCACGGCGTCGTCGCGGCCGAAGGGCAGCTCCAGGCGCTCGCCACCGCCGGCGATGTTGAGCGTGCTGCTGCCCACCAGCGCGCCGTCGCGCACCAGTTGCAGCGTGCCGCGCGGCCACGAGCCTGCGGGCCGGGCCAGGTCGGCGACGAGGTAGGCCGCCGCCTCGCTCTGCGGCTGCACGCGGGCCAGCACCTGGGCCTGCAGCTTCTCGCTGCCAAGCGCCAGGCTGGCGCGCTGCGTGCCGCTGTCGACGCTGACGCGCAGCGGCAGCGCGAACTCGGTGGCATGGCTGCCCTGGAAGACGCTGGGGTCGAAGCGTTCGGCCTCGGGCTCGGCCGCGGCGCGCGAGCCCGGCGCGGCCAACTGCATCGCCATGGCCGGCGCGGGTGCCGGGAGCGGTGCCATCTTCGGCGGGGCCATCACCGCAGGTCGTGCGAGATCGAGCAGCCAGGGCCAGGGCGGGTTCTGGCCGACCTTCTGGGCCGCCTGGGCGGTCGACAGCCGCAGCTTCACGTTCTTCCAGTCCTCGCCGCTCTGCTGGGACACCTGGGCCAGGCGCTCCAGCGTCAGCGCGCCGCTGGCCGTGTCGAGCAGCGCGCGGTAGCTCGGCGCCCAGCCTGCCTGGTTGACGCGGTAGTGGAGCCGGAGTTCCGCCTCCCTGGCCGTGGACAGCCGCAGGCGCAGGCTGCGCCATTGCGGGTTGGCGGCGACCAGCCTTTCGCGCTCGCCCTGCAGCGGCGCGATCTGCTTGTCCAGCTCCTCCAGCTGGCGGCGGATCTGCCCCTGGCGCAGCAGCGCGTCCTGCGCCGCCCGGCGGATGCTGTCGGCCGTGGCCGCGATGCCGGCGGCCGGCGTCGCCTTCGCGTCGCCCGAGCCGAGCGCCTTCAGGTAGCCAAGGCTGGCCTCCAGTGCGCTCGACTCGGCCGTCAGCACGTCGCGCTGGCCTTCCAGCTTGCGCAGGTTGTCGTCCAGCGGGCTGGTCGCGCACTCGGGAGCGCGCTCGCGCGGCAGCGTCTCGAGCTGCACCGGGCCGAGGTTGACGCCGGCCGGCGCGTCGATCTGCAGCGAGTCGGGATCGAAGCGGGCCGACAGGCAGTTCAGCACCAGCTCGCGCGCACCGGCGGCCACCGTGGCCAGGCGCGTCACCTGGGCACCGCCGGGGTAGACGAGGACCTCGTCGATGCGGCCGGACGAGGGCGGCTGGGCGAAGGCGGCCGGCGCGCAGAGCAGGGCGGCGGTCAGCAGGGGCGCGTTCTTCATGGCGGAGGGGCTCTCAGCCCGCTTGGATGGGACGGCAAAGGTAGCATTCCGCCCATGCAAGACACCCGCAAAGCGCTCGTGCTTTTTTCCGGCGGCCAGGATTCCACGACCTGCCTGGCCTGGGCCCTGAACCGCTATGCCGAGGTCGAGACGCTGGCCTTCGATTACGGCCAGCGCCACCGCGTCGAGCTGGACTGCCGCAACACGGTGCGCGAACAGATCGCGCGCCAGTTCCCGCACTGGGCCGGCAGGCTTGGCGCCGACCATCTGCTGGACCTGGCCGTGCTGGGGCAGATCAGCGACACGGCGCTGACCAGCGAGCGCGCCATCGAGCTGCAGGCCAACGGCCTGCCCAACACCTTCGTGCCGGGCCGCAACCTGCTGTTCCTGACCTTCGCTGCGACGCTGGCCTACCGCCGCGGCGCGTCGGTGCTGGTGGGCGGCATGTGCGAGACCGACTTTTCCGGCTACCCGGACTGCCGCGACAACACGATGAAGGCCATGCAGGTCGCGTTGAGCCTGGGCCTGGACGCGCCGATGACGCTGGAGACGCCGCTGATGTTCACGACCAAGGCCGCCACCTGGCGCCTGGCCGAGGGCCTGGGCGGCGTGGCTCTCGTGAAGCTCATCGTCGAGGACACCCACACCTGCTATCTCGGCGAGCGCGGCGCGCTGCACGACTGGGGCCGCGGCTGCGGCCATTGCCCGGCCTGCGCGCTGCGGGCCAAGGGCTTCGCCGCTTACCGGGCCGCGGCATGACGGCCTGGCTGAACTGGTTGAACTGGCAGACGGCCGGCGTCATCGCGGCGGCGCTGCTGTTCTTCTGGGGCGTGGGCGCCTACAACCGGCTGATGTCGCTGCGCAATGCCATCGGCGAGGCCTTCGCGCAACTCGACGCCCACCTCAAGGCCCGCGGCGAAGCCTGCGACAAGCTGCTGGCCGCCGTCGCGCCGCGCCTGCCCAGCGAGCAGGCCACCTTCGACGCGCTGGCCAGCGCCCAGGCCGAATCGCAGTCCGCCGCCCAGGCCTCGCGGGCCCGGCCCTGGGCGCCCGACCCGGTCGGCAGCCTCGCGGTGGCCAGCGCGCTGCATGCGGCGGCGCTGACCCGCCTGCTGTCGCTGCTGGACCACCAGGCCGAGCTGCGCAGCGAGACCGACATCGACGCGCTGGTCAGCGAACTCAAGCTCATCGAACGCCAGCGCGCGTTCACGCGCCAGGTCTTCAACCAGGCCGTCGGCCAGTACAACGAGGCCCTGCACCAGTTCCCGACCCGCATCCTGGCGAACCTCTACGGCTTCACCGAGGCGCGTTCTCTGTAGGCGTTCGGGCCGAGCGCCGGGCCGCCCCAAGCCGGCCCGTCTGGCGATGTGCGAACGGGGCCACCCCCGTGAGCATCGCCGTCCCCCAGGGGGCCGTCCAGACTCGCCTGCGTTCAGCAGGGCGAGACTGGACGAGGGGCTCACTTTTTCGGCATCAGCGCCAGGAACTCCCGCCTCAGGTTGGCGTCGGTGAGGAAGGCCCCGCGCATGACGCTGTTCGTCATCGCGGCCTGGTTGTCCTTCACGCCGCGCCAGTGCATGCAGAAGTGGTCGGCCTCCATGACGACGGCCAGGCCGTCGGGCTTCACGCGGTGCTCCAGCTCGTCGGCCAGCATGATGACGGCCTCTTCCTGGATCTGCGGGCGGTTCATGACCCAGTCGGTCAGCCGCACATACTTGGACAGGCCGATCAGGTTGGAGTGCTCGTTGGGCATGATGCCCACCCACACCCGGCCGAGGACCGGGCAGAGGTGGTGGGAGCAGGCGCTGCGCACCGTGATCGGGCCGACGATCATCAGCTCGTTGAGGCGGCTGACGTTGGGGAATTCGGTGACCGGCGGTGCCTCGACGTAGCGGCCGGCGAAGACCTCGCGCACGAACATCTTGGCCACGCGCTTGGCCGTCTCCTGCGTGTTGTGGTCGCTGTCGGTGTCGATGACCAGGCTCTGCAGCACGGCCTGCATCCTGGCCTGCACTTCTTCCTGCAGCGCGTCCAGCTCGCCGGGCTCGATGAAGGCGGCGATGTTGTCGTTGGCGTGGTGGCGGCAGCCGGCCGACACGAGGCGGTAGCGGATGCGCTCAGAAACGGGGGCGTCGGCGGCGGGTGCATTCATGGGCGCGGATTCTCGGGCGAAAGCCCACTTCTACACTTCGGCCATGTCCCAAAGCCCCCAGTCTGCCCCCCTGCACCGGCTGCTCTCCCAGGCCGCGGATGCGGTCCAGGGCGTGCGCGAGGGCCGCTCCCTCACCGAGCTGCTGGCCCGCGTGCCGGCCGAGCTGCGCCCCGGCACCCAGGCCCTGGCCTTCGCGGCGCTGCGCCGCCTGGGCTCCGCCGAGGCCGCGCGCCAGCAGCTCGCGCCCAAGGCGCCGCCGCCGCGCGTGGATGCGCTGCTGCTGGTTGCGCTGGCCCTGCTGTGGCCCGACCCCGAGCCGGCCTATGCCGACCACACCCTGGTCGACCAGGCCGTCAACGCCGCCAGGCAGCGTGCGCCGGCCAGCGCGGCCTTCGTCAACGCCGTGCTGCGCCGCTTCCTGCGCGAGCGCCAGGCCCTCGTGAGCGCGGCCGAGCACAGCCCGCAGGGCGCCTTCAGCCACCCGGCCTGGTGGATAGAAAAGCTGCGCCAGGACTGGCCCGCGCAGTGGCAGGCCCTGCTGGCCGCCAACAACCGCCCGCCGCCGATGACGCTGCGCGTGCATGCCGGCCGCGCGACGGCGGCCGGCTATGTCGAGCGCCTGGCCGAGGCCGGCATCGGCGCGCGCGCGCTGGGCGCGCCCACGCCTCAGGCCGTCGTGCTCGGCAAGCCCGTGCCGGTGTCGGCCCTGCCGGGCTTTGCCGAGGGGCTGGTGTCGGTGCAGGACGCCGCCGCCCAGCTCGCCGCGCCGCTGGTCGTCGGCAGCGGCCTGCGGCCGGGCGCGCGCGTGCTCGACGCCTGCGCCGCGCCCGGCGGCAAGACCGCCCATCTGCTCGAACTGCAGCCCGACCTGCAGCTGACCGCGCTGGACGCCGACGCGCAGCGCCTGGTCCGCGTGCAGGACAACCTGAACCGCCTGCAGCAAAAGGCCACGCTGAAGGCGGCCGACGCGCGCCAGACCGCCAGCTGGTGGGACGGAACCCCCTTCGACGCCATCCTGCTCGACGCGCCCTGCAGCGCCTCCGGCATCGTGCGCCGCCACCCCGACGTGCGCTGGCTGCGCCGGCCCGACGACATCGCGGCGCTGGCCCAGGTGCAGGCCGAGCTGCTGGACGCGCTGTGGCCGCTGCTCGCGCCGGGCGGCCGCCTCGTCTACGCGACCTGCTCGGTCTTCAAGGCCGAGGGCCAGGCCCAGCTCGACGCGTTTTTGCAACGCCGGCCCGATGCCAGCAGCGTGGCCGTGCCCGGCTTCACGGGCCATCTGCTCCCCCTGGCCGACAATGCCGCCAGCCCGTCGTCCCTGGACGGCTTCTTCTACGCCCTGATCCTGAAGCCCTGAGTTGACCCTCGTTCGCGCCGTCATCGTTGCCTGGCTTGCCGCACTGATCGCCCTGATGCCGGGCGCAGCGCGGGCCGAGGGCGTGGAGCTGGCCCAGCTGGCCACGCACCGGGTCGACGACGGCCTGGAGCTGAGCTTCTCGACCCGCTTCGAGCTCAGCCGTGCCGCCGAGGACGCGCTGCACAAGGGCGTGCCGCTGTATTTCGTCGCCGAGGCCACCGTGCTGCGCAGCCGCTGGTACTGGCGCGACGCCCGCGTCGCCCAGACCGAACGCAGCTGGCGCCTGGCCTGGCAGCCGCTGACCCGGCAGTACCGCGTCTCCACCGGCGGCCTGCACCAGAGCTTCGCGACGCTGGACGAGGCCATGACCGCGCTGCGCGGCCAGAGCGGCTGGCGCGTCGCCGAGCCCAAGGACATCGAGGACGGCGGCAGCTACTACCTCGAATTCAGCTACCGGCTGGACGTCAGCCAGCTGCCGCGGCCGATGCAGATCGGCCTGCAGGCGGGCTTCGCGCTGAGCGTGGACCAGAAGCGCCAGTTCGGCGCGGACTTCGCGCTGAAGCCGTGAACCGGGTCGAGCGCAGGGCCGCATGACCAGAACCGCGCGATGGGGCTGGGTCATCACGCTGGTGACCCTGACCGGCGTGGCCGGCGTGCTGGCCTTCCTGCTGTCCGTCGGCACGACCAGCGAGCGCGGCTTCTTCGAGCGCCATTATCACTGGCTGTTCTGGGTCAACGTGGCGGTGGCCGCCGTGCTGACCCTGGTCATCCTGGTCGCCGCGGTGCGCCTCGTCATGCGCGTGCGCCGGGGCCGCTTCGGCAGCCGGCTGCTGTTCAAGCTGGCCGGCATCTTCGCCCTCGTCGGCGTCGTGCCCGGCGTGATGATCTACGCGGTGTCCTACCAGTTCGTGAACCGCAGCATCGAGACCTGGTTCGACGTCAAGCTCGCCACCGCGCTGGAGGCCGGCCTCAACCTCGGCCGCGGCACGCTCGACGCGCTGGTGGCCGACCTCGGCACCAAGACCCGCGACGCCGCCGACCAGCTCTCCGACGCCAACACGCCCCAGCTGCTCGCGCTGGAGCGCCTGCGCGACAAGCTCGGCGCGCGCACCGTCGCCATCGTCGGCGGCCGCGGCCAGATCCTGCTCGAGAGCGGCGGCGACACGCGCCAGCTCACGCCCGACCGGCCCAGCGACGGCCTGCTGACGCGGGCCCGCGGCGGCGTGCCGGCCAGCCAGCTCGAAGGCCTGGAGGACGAGACCGAGGCCCTGCGGGGCGGCGCCCAGGTCCGCGCGCTGGCCCTGCTGCCCAACACCGAGCTGCGCCTGGGCCTGGGCGAGCGCTATCTGATGGTGGTGCAGCGCATCCCGGCCAGCATGCTCAGCAACGCGCTGGCCGTGCAGGCCGCCAACAGCGAATACCAGCAGCGTTCGCTGGAACGCGTCGGCCTGCGCCGCATGTATCTGGGCACGCTGACGCTGGTGCTCATCCTCGCCGTGTTCGCGGCCCTGCTGCTGGCCGTCACGCTGGGCAACCAGCTCGCGCGGCCGCTGCTGATGCTGGCCGACGGCATGCGCCAGGTGGCCCAGGGCGACCTGTCCGTGCGGCCCGTGCTCGCGTCGCGCGACGAGCTCGGCGGCCTGACCCGCTCCTTCGCCGACATGACCGAGCAGCTGTCCGACGCGCGCGAGCAGGTGCAGCGCAGCGTGGCCGAGCTGGAGAGCGCCCGCACCCATCTGCAGACCATCCTCGACAACCTGACCGCCGGCGTCCTCGTCTTGGACGCGGCGGGCCACCTCGAGACCGTGAACCCCGGCGCCACGCGCATCCTGCGCCTGCCGCTGTCGGCCTATGCCGGCCGGCCGCTGGCCGACGTGCCGGGCCTGGCCGAGTTCGCCGCCGCGCTGGACCGGCGCTTCGCCCAGCACCTCGGCCCCGACCCCGCCGAGCGCGACATGGACCGCGAGCTCTGGCAGGAGTCCTTCGAGCTGCAGCTCGACCCCAAGCAGGACCCGCTGACCCTGCTGGTGCGCGGCGCGCCGCTGCCCCAGCGCGCCCGCCTCGTCGTCTTCGACGACATCTCAGAGATCGTCTCGGCCCAGCGCTCGGCGGCCTGGAGCGAGGTCGCACGCCGCCTGGCCCACGAGATCAAGAACCCGCTGACGCCCATCCAGCTCTCCGCCGAGCGCCTGCAGCACAAGCTCGAAGCCAAGCTCGAAGGCGCCGACCAGGGCATGCTCGTGCGCTCCGTGGCCACCATCGTCAACCAGGTGCAGGCGATGAAGCAGCTCGTCAACGAGTTCCGCGACTATGCCCGCCTGCCGTCGGCCCAGCTCAAGCCCCTGGACCTCAACGCCCTCGTCCAGGAGGTGCTCAGCCTCTACGCCGAGGCGCAGGAGAAGGGCGGCCTCACGGCCGAGCTGGCGCCGCGCCTGCCCTTCATCAAGGGCGATGCCAGCCAGCTGCGCCAGGTCATCCACAACCTCGTGCAGAACGCGCTCGACGCCGTGCACGACCGCGCCGACGGCCGCGTCGTCGTGCGCACCTCGCTGTCGCTGACCGAGGCCGGCGCGCCGCGCGCCGTGCGCCTGCACATCATCGACAACGGCCACGGCTTCGCCGAGAAGGTGCTCAAGCGCGCCTTCGAGCCCTATGTGACGACCAAGACCAAGGGCACAGGCCTGGGCCTGGCCGTCGTCAAGAAGATTGCCGACGAGCACGGCGCCAGCATCGCGCTGCGCAACCTGCATCCCGCTCCCGATGCGGGTTCTCCCCCGGACGACGGCCACGAGGCCGCCGTGATCGGCGCGCAAGTTTCGCTATCATTTTCCAATCTGGCGCCTGCCACCGAGCCCGGTGCACAGGGCGCCAAGACTTGAGAAGCTGTGAACGAACCCCACACGACCGCTCGTGACCCCGCAACGCCGCCATCCGGCGTTGCAAATGCTCACCGCAGCCCGCGCTGCGATTCCGCTTTGCGCCTTGACTGGCAACGTCGCGGCGGCCCGCTCGGCCGCGCGGGATTCATTCACAGCTTCTGAGGATTCATGGCCACCATTCTTGTTGTCGACGACGAACTGGGCATCCGCGCCCTGTTGTCCGAAATCCTCAGCGACGAGGGGCACACCATCGAGCTTGCCGAGAACGCCACCCAGGCCCGGGCGGTGCGCGAGCGCATGCGCCCCGACCTCGTGCTTCTCGACATCTGGATGCCCGACGTCGACGGCGTGACCCTGCTCAAGGAATGGGGCGGCGCCGGCCTGCTGACCATGCCCGTCATCATGATGAGCGGCCACGGCACCATCGACACGGCGGTCGAGGCCACCAAGTTCGGTGCCATCGCCTTCCTCGAAAAGCCCATCACGCTGCAGAAGCTGCTGCGCGCCGTCGAGCAGGCCCTGGTCAAGGCCGCGCCGCCGCGCCCCGCGCCCGCCGCGGCCGGCCTGCCCAGCTATGCCCGCCCCGAGCCCAGCGGCCTGCCCGCGGTGCCCAGCCATGGCGTGAACCTGTCCGGCCACATGGCCGGCGGCGGCATGCTCGCGTCCGAGCAGAGCTTCGAACTCGACCGCCCGCTGCGCGAGGCGCGCGACGCCTTCGAGAAGAGCTATTTCGAGTTCCACCTCGCCAAGGAAAACGGCTCCATGACCCGCGTGGCCGAGAAGACCGGCCTGGAGCGCACCCACCTCTACCGCAAGCTCAAGCAGCTCGGCGTCGACCTCAGCCGCAACAAGCGCGGCGCGGGCGGCTGACCGACGGGCGCTGTGCTATAGTCGCGGACTTCGCTGAAACGCGGTACGCGTTGAGGTGACCAGAACAAGGCCTGGTAGCTCAGTTGGTAGAGCAGCGGATTGAAAATCCGCGTGTCGGTGGTTCGATTCCGCCCCAGGCCACCAGAACACAAGTCCTTTACCAACAAGGACTTAGCGTAAACGGCGGCCCCGAAAGTGGTCGCCGTTTTGCGTTTAAAACCCCTGTTTCTGGCACTCGTCTGGCAATGCAACAGGCCGACACTGCGCGCCAGCGACATTGCCCGCGTGGTGCTGCGCTTGTTTGCGCTTCGCTGCGCAGGACGCGCAGGGTTGAAAACGCAGCCGCGGTGGCCGCACTCCGTGAAGGAATTCACGCGAGAGGGCGGTTTCGAGCCCAGGAATAAACCCGTCTGAATACACGCAACTCCTAGGTAATTGGAGTTGTCATGAGGACATCCGTTTCGCTCGCGGCCGCCGGCTCGCGATTTTTTGCCACCGCCCTGGCCATGTCTGGCGCTACCTCGACGGAGGTGCGTCATGGCTAAGCAAGCTGAGCCGCGCAAGGAAGGCATTGGCTGGTCCCTGCGTCGACGCGTTTTTGGGCAGGACTTCTACGTGTCGGGCAAGGCGACCAAGGCTGCGGCCGAGAAGGCCATGGAGAAGCTGCTCAAGCCGCTGAGCGAGCGTGGCCGCCCCAAGGGCTTGGGGCCGCGCCGAACGACGCTGGCCCAGGCTCTGCAGGACATGGCTTGCGACCGTCTCCCGTTCTTGAAGGGCGCCGTCCAAGAGGCCCGGCGCATCAACGTCTATCTGCGTGCAGCGGGACTCGCCACGCTCAAGGTCACCAAGTGCACGGTACAGGCCTCGGCTGAAGGCGAAGCGCCGGAGCAAGCCGCAGGGGAGCGTCAGTACTTCAAGGTGGCGCTGGTGCCCCCGCAAGAGGCACGCGCCATCCCTCGAGGGCTCACCCAGCATCGCAACGAGCAGGCCAGCGAGACGGCGCGAGCAGACGCCGTGCGTGCGCGCTTGGCGGGCATGAAGGTTTGCGACATTCAGCCCTACGACGTGCAGGAGCTGATGGACGAGCTGCGCAAGGCCCGAAAACCGGCCACCTTGCAGCTGGAGCGGGCGCTCCTGCGAGGCAGCTTCAACTACATGCGTCATGTGTGGTGCTGGAGCGAGCCGGAGGCCAACCCTGCCATCCGGCTGAAGATGCCCAAGGTCGACAACGGTCGCGACCGCGTGATGTCCGCCGACGAGCAGCGGCGATTGGACGAAGCCATTCAGGAATGCCGCAACCAATTGGTTGGCCCCACCATGACCCTGCTCACGGAAACGGCCATGCGCAGCGGCGAGCCGCTGGAGTACGCGTGCTGGAAGGATGTCGACTGGGACAGCAAGCTGCTGAAGCTGCGAGATTCAAAGAATTCGATGCGCGACGTCCCGCTCTCGCCCAAGGCCATCGAGGCCTTGAAGGAGCTCGCCCGACTCAATCCTCCCGACCCCGACGCCCCCATCGTCGAGATGAGTTACGAGTCGCTCAAGGCGGCGTGGAAGCGGGCCTGTGAGCGCGCGGGCATCGCCGACCTGCGTATTCACGACCTGCGGCACACGGCGGCCACGCGCATGGCGCTGCGGACCGGCAACATCTTCTTGGTGAGGGCGCTGACGGGGCACAAGACCTTGTCGCAGCTGGAGCGCTACGTGAACGTCAAGGCCAGCGACGTGGTGGCCGTGCTGCATGCGCCGCAGCCCCTTGCTGCAGCACCAGCCGCAGCAGCCACGACGCCGGCCGAGGAAGCCCCGGTGCATTCAATGCCGCCCGCCGATAGCGTGAGTGACACAGGCGTCGATACCGTGGGCAATGTGGTGCGACTGGATTTCCGCGCGCGTCGCGGTGCGTGGTCTGGCCGACGGTGAGCGCTGAACGAGGGCAGGCGCTCGCTACCATGCGTGCCCTGCTTTTTGTTGCTCTTGCGCCTGCACCCCGCCTGATGATTGGTATCGACCCGAACACGAACCTCGTCTACGAGGGCCTCTCGAATTTCGGGCATGGCCTGTGGCCCGCACCTCTGTTGCTGCGTGCGACGTTCATTCGTGAACCCGAAGACTGGGCCCAGGTGCCCAATACGGGCGCGCTGCGCAACGCCTCGGTGGTCTTCAGAGAAGACTTCTTCGACCCCGTGTCGCGCATTCGGCGCGGTCGCTTCTACGAGCCCAGTCTGAGTGCAGGCCAACCGGCGCTGTGGTGGGTCCATCCACATCCGACGGCCAGCGATGCGAGCAAGACGAAAAACGGCGCGGGCCAAGTGAACCTGTCGCTGCTGACGTTCGTGCCGATGACGCGGCTCGTGGAGCGGCTGGGGCCCTCGCCGGAACCTGTGGTGGTTCTTGGCGCCCAACCTGCTGTGACGGCATGGAGCGTCGTCGCGGTGGAGCGCGCGGACCATGACCACGATGTCGTGACCCTGAAGGCGCGCTTGAACTTTGGCTTCTTGCCGGAGTTGCTGACCGAGGCCATCCCGGCCGCTGCTCGCAAGCGAGTGACCGAGGCGGTCGCCAAAGTGGTGGACGCCGCCCATCGTCAGAGTGGCATTGCTTTGGTGGACTTGTGCCGGGCGGCGGCGACGGTGGTGCTGGCGGAAATGCTGGTCGAGCAGGGGAAGGCCCGGGACCTGCTTGAGAAGGACCTGGGGGAGGTCGTTGCCGCTTTGCCCGAGCAAGCCAAGCTTCGGCGCAGCGCGGCCGACATCATCCGCATGCTGCATCCACGTGGGAAGCCGAACGAGCAGGTCCGGCTGGGCACGCCGCCGGTGACGGAAGCGGACGGCTTGTTTGCGCTCGAAGCGTTTGCCTTCCTTCTGCGTGACTTAGGCTGGGCTCGCTGAGAGCGCCAGCCAACACGTGCCTTAGCGGGGGCGCCATGCCTCCTGCGGCCCAAACATGCGCGCCTTCCACGCGTTGACCGCAAGTTCACTCCAGTAGACGTGCTTGCCTAGGCGAACTGGGGGAGGGAATGCGCCCTCCTTGACCTTGCCTTCCAGGGCACGGACAGACATCGACAGGCGTTGGCAGACCTCGGCCTTTTTAAGCAGGATGGGGGAAGTAGCAGTGGACATCGCGGGTGGCCTCATGAAAAACAGGTGATGTCCCGTTTAGGCGCTGATGTTTATCCCGCCGTTCGTCTTGAGCCGTGTTGCCGCATCCAGTCTGGGCTGCGTGCCATTGGTGAGGGTCGAAGGGCTCTTCACGAAAATGCCGTCAGCCCCAGGGACGGGCGGGTGCGGCCGAATGGATTTCATCCCGTGCCAGGGTGCTTTCAGCGCGGAGCCGTGGATGCAAATTTCTCGCAGGGACCTCTATCAACGCGTGTGGCACACACCGATTCGCATCTTGGCGAAGGAGTTTGATATCTCGGACGTCGGGTTGTCGAAGGCCTGCCGAAAGCACGGCGTTCCGACTCCGCCCGTGGGCTACTGGGCCAAGGTGCGGCATGGACAAACCGTGTCGCGTCCACCGCTGTCTGGTTCGGGCGATGAGATGGTGACGCTGAACGCTCAGCAGCACCGGCTCCCCGCCGTGGCGGAGGCATCAGTTCCTGCGCCAGCGGTGGCCGTCACCGTGCGCGATTCGGAGGCCGAGGTCTTGGCGCCCGTGGCCGCTGCGACGCTTGCTGCGCTCTCGAAAGCGAAACCGACGGCCAGTGGCTTTTTGGGCTGCGGCTCAGCCCAGGTGGTGCGCTGCAGTCTGTCGGCGCAGACGGTTCGTCGCGCCGCGCTTAGTTTGGATGCCCTCGAACGCGTCTTGCCTCAAGTCGGTGCTGCGCTGGTCCATGACAAGGAAGGCAAGCGGGTCGCCATCCGCGTCCAGGGCGAGCTGCTCGGGGTGAGCCTGACGGAGGGCCATCGACGCATTGAGAGGCCGGTCAAACCGTCGCCGCACAGCTACTTCGACAGGCGCGAATACGACTACAAGTTCAATGGACAGTTGAGGCTCAGCTTGGAAGGGCACTACGCCGGGCGTAAGAGCTGGGGCGACGGCACGCGTGACCGGCTGGAGAACAAGCTTGCGGCCATCGCTCACGGCATCGTCGCGGCGGGCGAGGCCACCGTGCGCTTGCGTCAGGAGCGTGAGGCCCAAGCCCGACACTGGGCGGAGCAGCGAGCCATCCGAGAAGCCGCCGAGCGGCGCCGCCAGCAACGCAAGAACTTTGCGGAAGGACTCGCCAAGGAGGCTCAGGCTTGGCGACACGCTGTTGACCTTGGAGGCTATCTGCAGGCGTTGTCGGTGGCCATCGGTGACACCGAGCTCCCGCCGGAGGCCCGGGCATGGTTGGACCTGGCGACGGAACTCGTGGCGGAGATGAATCCGATGGACAGACGCGTCTCAGCGCTGCGAGAGCCGCCCGAATCGTGCTCGTGGTTGGGGCCCTTCGTTAAGCCCGTCGTGTAAGGGTTGGGCTGGCGCTTTGTGGCCTGCGATAGGGTGCACTGGCGCACTACAGCGTGTCAAAGCCATGGGCCAGCAGGCTTTCTTGCTCTCCGAACCGGGCGGCGTTGCGTTTCTTGAGGGTGGCGAGGTTCTGCAGCTTCCAGCGAATGGCGGGCAGGTCCTGGAGCTGCTCGAAGGGCATCAAGGGCCAATCGGGGGCGCCGCGCACCAACGACAGCAGGAACTCGCGATGACGAGGGGCGAGTTGCCGAGGCAGCTCGTGGCGCAGCTGGGCTTGGGTCTCTGCAAGCATCGCAAGGGGCACTTCGTCTCGCGTCATGCCAACGAACTCGTTCGTGAACGCGGGCTCCAAAGACTTCGCGGGGCCAAAGAGAACTTCGTGCACGGGCCGGTTGTGGCCGGCCAGGTAGGCGACAAAGCAGTCGACCACCTCGGCCGTCCATCCGAAGCGCTGCAACATGTGCATCACATCGAAGATGTCGCGGGGGTGTTGGCGGTCCATGGCTGCCACGAGCTTGCTGCCATAGAGCTCCGCGGGGGCGAGGACGGGCAGCGACACATTCGTTGTGAACAAGTCCTGCGCGCTGAGTGCCAAGGGTTGAGATTGGACGGGCAACACCGTGCCCCGGAAGACGAAGTTCACCTCCACTTTGACCTGGGCGTTGGGGCCATTGACCGACAACCGCACCTCGTCGCCTTGCGCGTTGCCCGGCAAACGCACGACCAGCCCACGGTCTTGGAGCGCTTGCTGAACATTGCGAAGTTCGGCACCAATGGCGGCCAGCGCGGCCTCGCGGTCCGGCGCGTGGTCGACAAAGACGACGTCGATGTCGACCGAGAGGCGAGGCATGTCCTGCACGAACAGGTTCAGGGCCGTGCCGCCCTTCATCGCGAAGAGGCCCGAACGAAACACGGTGGGGGCGATGTCCAGCAGCAAGCGGACGGTGGCGATGTAGTCGTCGGTCATGGTTTTTTGAAGTCCAGGCGCTCACCGGTCTTGGACACCGCAATCCAGCGGGTGCCGCCGCCGATGCGCAGGCTGTGCTGTTTGGCCATGGCGGCCCAGGGAAGGTTCAGCTCAGCGGCCAAGCTGGCTGCTGCTCGGACCACTTTGATGCGGAGGGTGTGCGAGAGCAGCTCATCCAGTACCTGGAGGCGTAAGTTGGGCAGGCCCTCGACGAGCTCGCGTGCTTCGCTCAGGGATTGGGTTTTGCCAAGGTCGCTCAGCAGCTCCAGGAGGGCCCGCTCGGGTACGGACACCAAGACGCGGGTGTCGCCGTTCGGTAGCGGTTGCAGGCCGAGCCCGACGGGCAGCGTGTCGTCGAAGAGCTGGGTCGCTTGGTAGCGCGCCTGAAAACGCTGGGTGAACCAGGCGGGGAGGGGTTTGGCGCGGTCGCCCCAGAGGGTCAAGGTCTCGCGAAAGGCGATGTTCTGCCGCACGCCTCGCCAGGAGAGGGCCGTCTTGCTGCCAACATGAAGTCCGGGAATCTGCTCGGCCAGGAAGGCCAGGGAGCCGTCTCTGCTGAGGGTGTCTCCGGGCAACATGTAGACGCCGCGGGCGAGGTGGTCGAGCCAGCCGCTGCGGGCCAGCGCCGAGGCGCGGAATGGGGTGACACCAAGGCGTTTGAGCGCGGCGGTACCGAGGGGCTCGCCTCTCGGGTGGGCCCGGAGAACCTCTTTGAATGAAACGGTGTCGGTTGTTGACGACATGTCGCAACATTAGAGGATTTTTCATTCAGTGGCAAATCGCATGAATGATGTAGACCGAGAAGTTGGCTCCAAACGCCAACAAACAGGAATTTTTCATTCGTGGGCTCGTCTCTGGCGCGGGAGCCGCTGCCGATGGCGGGGCAAGAAAAGGGAGCGAGGCCTGCGGCCGCGCTCCCTATGAATGACGCAGTCTCCCGGCGACGCCGTCAATGGCAGGCTGACGAGCCAGCTTGCCCCAGAGCCGCGTCTCGCAGTGCCCGTAGCGCTCGCAAGAGGTCAACGTCAGCGATGACAACAGCGATTGCATCTGTCACCTGAACGCCCTCAAAGAGCGACGGCACGGCGTTGACGTCGGCTATCAACCGCGTGAGCTCGGTGACTGCCTCCGCACTCGTCTTCCCCAGCGGGCAATCTTCAAAAATCTTCGCCAAGAGCGCCGGGCTTGAGAATCTTCCCGGCATTTCAAGCGCCAAGACTTGCGAGGTGTTTTCCGGCGTGAGAAGCATATGCAAGCGTCCACGATGTGAGCAGTCCTGCAGATATTTCCGGACGTCCGCCGCATGCAGCGACATCAATACCCGCAGCTGCGTTCCCTTCGATTGAGCGACACAGAACCCAAAAAGGTCCGAGCTACCGTTGGCGCGGATGACGCCGAACTGCGTGAGTCGACCGGCATTGCCTTCAAGCGCGCACACGAGCCAGTTCGGCACGCTCACACCGAGACTGAAGCACTCCATTTCGAGCGGCGGTAAGAACTGAGCACCTTGCGCACGCACAGCCTCCGGTCCGAGTACCTCGCCTACGCGCACGCGGCTAACTGCATCTATTTCGTCTACGAAATCCATGGTTTCCTTTTAAAAAAATGGCCTAGGGACTTCGTATAGACAGCGAAACAGACGCCCTGAGAATTTTTCGTCGATGCTGACGAGAATTTAAAAAGTCCGCGCTACACGCTTGGCGAAGTGAAATTTCGCCCAGCCCTTGTCGCTGCGAGCACCCAATATCTGACTACCTGCATTTGTCCCTCCCTTAAATCAGAAGGGTGGGATATCAAAGTGAGGAAAAGTTATGAAAAATCATTGGGTTACGAAGTTCGCAGGTATTTCGAGCCGTCGCCAATTCCTGCTTCGCGGGCGACAGCTTCAGGGGTGCGGGCGCGGAGAAAGCCCGTGGCTCAGCCCATCACCTACCAAGACCTCCTGGACATTCAGGAGCGCCTCGTCCAACAAGACATCGTCAAGCAGCAGACCGCAGCGAACCGGGCGGCAGCGCTGCGCTCGTTCCTTCGCCACAATCACCTGGAGGTGAACGACCCCGTGGGAACGGAATTCCGCGTGAGCTTCAGCGAGAAGCTTCGAGAATTTGCCGAGGGCCTCGCCGAACGAGGGACGACTCCCCGGAACGTCACCAACACGTTGGCCGCGCTTCGGCCCTGGCGGGACATCCTCGTCCGCCTCGATACCGAGCGCGCCATGGCGGGCGAGAACCTGCCGCCCTATAGCCAGGCATTCAAAGCCCTGCTGAAAGACATCCCTGCCGACCGGCTGGCCAAGCTGCTCACCATCCCTCGCGACATGGTCTACGGTTGGCTGAAGGGGAAAAAGCCGCGCATCAGCAGCCTCAAGCACATCTACAAGGTGGAGCGGCATTTCGGCATCAGCGAAGGCGAATTGGCGACCTTGGCAGGATTCCGACGCGGTGTCCGCGAGCGGGTGGTTCCCATTGGCCAGCCACCGGCAGTCTCATACCGAGACGAACTGTCCGAGCGCACCAGCCTGCATTACTTCGCCAAGCCCGAACCTGAGTCGCCGTTGCGAGCCCAGTGGCAGGAGTTCGTGCGATACAAGACAGACTTCCATCCGGTCTTGCTGAGAAGCAACCGGGGAAGTTGGCGGCCTGCGCCGTTCGAGTTCCGTCCTGAGACGCCGAGCTCTTGGGCTGAGTACCTTGATGGCGTGGAAATTCCGAGCGCGCGCATGACCTGGGCCAAAGTCGCGGCTTATTTGGGCTGGCTTTCGCTTTCTCCCGAGCACGGCGGCCTGGGCATGCCAAAGGAGCAGTCTGAAACCCTCGCCTGGCTCGCCGTCAGGGAGAAGGTCGACGCTTATGTCCGGTGGATGGTGCGACGTAGCGGAGGCAAGTACAACGGCTCAGCGTTTGAATTTTTCGCCAAAGCGAATTCCATGCTTCGGGCGAGCGTTGGCTACCTCTGGCAGCTCCCGAGCATGAAGGACACGCTGCCGCCCGAGTTTCGTGAGCGGGACTGGCAACGCATGTGCGAGGAGACATACCAGCTTCTCAACGCGATGTCCGTTAAGACGCAAAGCTCACGCGTCCAAACCCGTGACCCTCGCGCGCCGATGCGACACATCCTGGACCTGGAGAAGCCTTTGGAGATGGTTGCAGACATGGTGCAGCGCCTGCGAGCGGACCGGCCCATCGGTGGCGCTCCGATGAGAGAGGCCATTTGGGCGCGTGACGTCGCGCTCATCAAGCTCCTGGTCTCTAATCCGCTGCGCCTTCGCAATCTGGCGGTAATGACCTGGCGGGCAGACAACACTGGGGAGCTCTATCAGCGTGGGGACGGCTCCTGGTGGCTTCGAATTGAGCGAGGGCACTTCAAAAACACGCGTGGTGCCGCGGGCGACAACGAATACGACATGCCTGTGCAGCAGATGGCTTGGTCAGACCTCGAGCGGTACTTGAAGGTCTATCGCCCCCGAATGCTGCGCTGCGATTCCGACTACGTGTTCCTGGCTGGGAGTCATGGAAGCACCGTGAGAGACCCGGCACTGCCGTGGACCGACCTTTCCAGGCGGGTGGAGCACTTGACCGCCAAATACCTATGGCGATGCGCAGGCATCGGCACGCACGCTTTCCGGCACCTCGTGGCGACCGCCATCATCAAGGCTTCAGACCTGTCGGACTTCAAGACGGCTGCGCTCGTCTTGAACGACCGGATGAGCACTGTGGAGAAGAACTATGCGCACCTACGGTCTTCGGAGGGGGCGAACCGCATGACCGAGTTGCTAGGGGCGACGTTGCGGCGAATGTGAGTGCTGCTCCGGTGCAGTCGACCAAAGGCCGCGTCAGGGTGCTCGCCGCATGGCATTCTTCGGGGAGGCTGCCGCAGGCGGGGACCCCTCGGCTGGGCGGTTAACAAAGGTTTACCATGTTGCTCCGCGCTCGGGAGGCGCTGGCAAACACAACGATGACCGTCAAGAAAGCTGCGGAGGCCTTTACGCCTGAGGCGCGCATCAAGCGTCACCTCAGACAGCATCTTGCTGACCTAGGTTTTAGCAAGGACGAAACCGGTGCGCTGGTGCTGCCTGACGCGTCCAAGGACACCGTCCGGACATTGCACCGAAAGCAGCGCGAGGACAAGCTTGCTGAGAACGCTGCTTTCGTCGCGGCCAACCTGTCAACGCTAAAGAAGTACTTCGCCTCTGGCAGTGACGTACGCCCCGAGGCGATTCGGCCGGTCCTCCAGCTCGTGACTGGTGCTGGTCTTGAGGCAAAGCTCTTCCGACTGGCCTCGCTGACCTGGTCTGTTCCCGTCTCCGCTGGCTTTGGACGACGTCTGCGCTACCTAGTTTGGGACAAGTCCAACGGAAAGCTGATTGGCATCTTCGCGATTGGCGACCCGGTCTACAACATGAGCGCGCGGGACAACCACATCGGATGGACCTTCGCCGACCGTGAGCACCGCTTGGTCAATCTGATGGACGCGTACGTGCTGGGGGCGGTGCCGCCCTACAACATGCTGCTCGGCGGAAAGCTCATAGCCAGCCTGATTCGAACGCGCGACGTCTACAACGATTTCAAGGAGCGGTACGGCGGGACTGAGGGCGTCATATCTGGGGAAGCCAAGAACGCCAGATTGGTTGCTGTCACGACCTCTTCTTCGATGGGGCGTTCTTCGCTCTACAACCGCCTGAAGCTCGATGGCAAGAGCTACTTCAGCTCCATCGGATTCACTGGCGGCTGGGGTCATTTCCATATCCCGGACGACCTTTTTGAAGAAATGCGGGCCTACCAGTGCCGGCCAGCGGCGTAGCAGCTCGGCGGCGTCTAGCGTAGGCTGGAGGTCCGTGCCCGCAGTTTCCGCCTCCTCGAGCGTCACCACCGGGTAGCGCCACAGCGCCGGCTCCAGCAGGCACCTGTCATACAGCAGCCGCCAACGGCCGACGAGCGCGCCGGGACAGTTGCTTGCCACGTGGGCGAAGAGCTCTACGGACATCAGCTCGCTGAGTCGGCGCTCCAAATGGCCGTCGCCAGCGGCGCAGGAATCCACGACGAGGCGCTCGACCCATTCGGCCAGACCTTGTTGATGACGCTGCGCCTCGGTGAGTGCGGCGCTCGTGACCGCGGGGCTCAGGTGCAGCACCGTGCGTACCGATTGATGGGCAGGTTTGATGAGGGTGTGCAAGTCGCAGCTCCCAGAGTTGTGGTGCCGCTAATCCTGCGGGGCGAGCTTTAAACGCGCCAGCGATTCCGGTTACGTAACGGCGGTGTGCGGCCCTTTGCAGGGCAGCCTTGAACCCTCGCTACACGCTGCAGGCAGCGCACTTCCGCGCTGCCGCAACCAAGCGAGGACATCAATGGGAAGACCAGGCATAACGAGCGTGGACGTCGTGCGTGCATACGTTGCGCTGCTCCGGCAAGGGCGCATTCCGGGACCGCGTAACCTGCGGTTGGAACTGTCGGCGGGGAGCTACACCACCATCGCCAAGCATCTGAATGCACTGGCGTTGCGACATGTGGCGCTCCGGCCTCCGCGCAAGCGCACCGGGCGGACCGACCGCGGTTCAGAGCATGACGAGCTGGGCGAAGCCGCGCGGGTCAAGCGCACGGGCTACCGATGAGCTGAGCACCGCTGACTTGATTCGATGCCCCGGCGAGCGCTGGGGCATCTTTATACGAATGGACTGGCTGCGTCGGTTCCTGTTTGGAGACTGGGGAAAATCTGACGCTGTCAGCTCACAAATTGCGTTAAGTTCCCGCCAAATGCGCTCAAGGCGCGATGGAGGGAGCGGATGCCAAGCCCAACAGGCCGCAAGGACAGCGGCCCGAAGCCGATTCGTACGTTCGCCGAGTACCAGGCCATGGTCGAGCGAACTGACGAGCGCAAGAAAGTCATCGTGTCCTTGCTCGGACTGGCGGGTGAGCTCGGCGACCTCAATTCGACCTTCAAGAAGCTGGTGCTGCAACGCGACAGCCGAACGCTTCGCGGCGACCTTCGCGAAGACATCGGCGACATCCTCTGGTACCTGACCAGTCTCGCGGTCCTACACAAGATTCCGCTGCAGGAGGTGGCACGGGAGAGTGCGCGCAAGGCCGAGCGTCTTTATTCTCAAGGTGAGGTGAACCACTTCGATGACGGCTTTGATGAGGAGGAGCGCCTGCCTCGGCAGTTCAGCGTCACGTTCTCGGAGAAGCGCAACGCCAAGCAAGTGCTGGTCCGCATCATGGTCAGTGGCGTCATCGTCGGCGACACCCTGACCGACAACGCCCACAAGGGGGATGGCTACCGCTATCACGACGTCTTTCACCTGGCCTACGCCGCCGTGCTCGGCTGGTCACCGGTCATCCGCAGCCTCTTGCGGCGCAAGCGCAAGAGTAATTCGCGCATCGACGAAATCGAGGACGGTGGCCGTGCGGCAGTGGTCGAGGAGGCCATCTCGGTGCTTGTCTTCAATGAAGCGCCGCAGCGAGCTTGGTACAGCGAGGAGAGCTCGGTCGACATCGGACTGCTCAAGACCATCATCCGCCTGACCGCGGGGCTGGAAGTCCACAGCTGTACCGCAAAGCAGTGGAAGGCCGCAATCCTCCAGGGCTACTCGGCGTTCAAGCAACTGCAGCAACACCGTGGCGGCACGGTCGACGTGGACCTGGACCGCCAGACCCTGACCTACCACCCGCCGCCGGTAGCCGGGGACGCGCTGTGACTGCCCGCAATGTGGCCGGTACCACGCCGCTGGATGGCTGGCGCCAGGGCGTGCAAGCCGTGCTGACGGAGACCGAGGTCTTCAACTTGTTCACGACCATCGAGCAGCCCATCTTTTTCGACCTGAACTGGCTTCAGGCCCATTCGCCGCGACGCAGGGGATTCGTCGGGGACGACCTGCGCGAGGTCATCAAGACCATCTTTCCGTACGACCTGGCCCAACGCATCGCTGACCGGCCAGAGCTGTACCGCGAATACCTGCGGCGGCACGACCGCGCTATGCGGTTCGTTCGCAACCGCGGGACCTGGGGAACCTACTTCGAGCGGCTCGTCCGTTTTCCCGACCATCCCGACACCAACCAGCTCGAGACTGTCATCAGCAAGCTCAGCACTTGGCCGAAGCGCAGCGGGACGAGCCTGGTGTTCCATCTGTCGACGCCGGCCCGCGATACTCCCCGCACTCGCGGCGGGCCCTGCTGGCAGTTCGGCGAAATCGTCTGGCATCCAGGCGACCGGCTCGACCTGGTGGTGGTCTACCGCAACCACGACTTCTTCAACAAGGCGCTGGGCAACTTCATCGGCCTGGGCCAGCTCCTGAACTTCATATGCGCCGCATCGGGCAAGACGCCCGGTCGCTTGCTGTGCCACTCGGTGCACGCCTACAACGGCGGCAAGGTCGAAGCATTGCGCGCCCTGGCGGCTTGAACGGTGATGGCGGATAAAGAACAGCAATTTGTTGACCTTGTGCGCCGCGTGAAGGCATGCCAGCGCTGCCCGCGCATGGCGGACAGCGCGCGGGTTCTGGGCGCGGGCTGCGGCTCGCTCAGCGCCAAAGTGATGTTCATCGGCGAAGCCCCGGGACGGCTCGGCGCCGACGCCTCGGAGCTGCCGTTCCATGGCGATAAATCCGGCCACAACTTCGAGTCGCTCTTGGAGCAGGTGGGGCTGAGCCGCTACGACGCCTTCGTGACCAACGCCGTGCTGTGCAATCCGAAGGACGAGAACGGCAACAACGCCACGCCGTCTCACTCGGAGGTGGCCAACTGCGCCCCGTTCCTGAAGGAGCAGCTGGAGCTGGTGGGCGCCCCGGTGGTCGTGACGCTGGGCGCAGTCGCCCTGCGAGCCACAGCACTGGTCACGGCTCACACGCTCACCCTCAAGGACAGCGTGCGCAAGGCTCACCCCTGGGCGGGGCGCCAGCTCATTCCGGCCTACCACCCGGGCCAGCGCGCGATGGTGCATCGCAGCTTCGCCAACCAGCTGGCGGACTACCAGTTCATTGCCGAGGCCGTGCGCCGCGGCAGCGGTGCAGTGCGGCGCAAGCCCTCGGCCAAGCTGAGCCGGGCGTCGGAGAAGGTCGGTGCTGCAGCGCGGGTGCTGCTCGAGGAAAGCGGGGAGCTGAGCTACTTCGCCCTGCACAAGCTGCTGTTCATGGCCGAGGTCCGGCACCTCGAGGCCGCCTCGGAGCGCCTCACGGAGGGCTACTACGTGCGCCAGAAAGATGGCCCCTACTGCGTCGAGCTGCACGCCAGCCGGTTGGCCGCGCTCATCCCGGGCTGCTACACGCGCACCATCGGCAAGCACCTGATGGTGTCGCTCGGCCAGGAGGACCTGCTCGGAGGCGCGTCGCAGGTCGATGTGCTCAGCGCGGCCGCCAGGCGCACCCTGGCGGAGGTGGCGACCAAGTATGGCCACCTGCCTTCGGCCAAGCTGAAGACGGCGATTTACCTGACGGCGCCGATGCGCGAGCTGCTGCGCCGGGAGAAGACCCTGAGGATGAACCTGTTCAACAGCGCGGTGCTGCCTCCTCCTTGAGCCCGCCCGGTCCGGGGCGGCCACGGTGTCGCGGCGAACAGGCGGTTGCTACACTTCTCAGGCGTGTGACGGCCAGGGGCTAGAGGTATAGAAATTTCTGGCGCTGGTCTGGCAGTCACGACGGGATTCGAGTGCGCGGGGATGCGTTTGACTGCGGTCGAGTGCGCTCTAAGTGCTTGATTTTGTTAATTGTTGCGTGTGGGTTCGTTCCTGCCGCGCACGCGGATTCCCATTGAAAATCCGCGTGTCGGTGGTTCGATTCCGCCCCAGGCCACCAAACGCAACGGCTCCCCTCGGGGAGCCGTTGTCGCTTGAGGCATCTCCCTTGGCCGCTTCAGCCGGCCGACGCCAGCAACGCCGCGACCGCTTCGAGCACCGCTTCGGGCCGTTCGCGATGCGGCACATGCCCGGTCTGCGCCAGCAGTTCGATCCGGACCGGAGCGCCGGCCCGGGCAGCGATCAGGGCCGGATGCGCCGGTGACCCGTACTCGTCGTCCGCGCCGTGAATCGCCAGTGCCGGGCATCTCACGCGCGGCAGCACGCCCTCCAGCGACCACCCCGCGAACTCGGCGCTGAGCCAGGTCCCCAGCCAGGCCTCCAGTACCCACGCGGCCTTGTCGCCGTGGTACCTGGCCAGCCGCTGCATCTGCGCTGGCTCCTTGAACTGCTCCCGGGCGACCCGCAGCCCCTGCACGGTGCGGTCTTCGACGAAGGCCTGGGCCGACACGGTGACCAGCGCCTCGCAGTCGTCGGCCCACCGTGCCGCGCAGTTCACCGCCATGCCGCCGCCGACGCTGTGGCCGAAGGCGACGAAGCGCCGCATGCCCAAGGCCTGCAGCACGACGGGGAAAAAGCGGCTCGCCTCGTCGGCGATGAAGTCCGGCGGCATCGGGCCGTCGCGCACGTCCGAGCGGCCGAAGCCCAGCCGGTCGTAGGCGACGACGCGCCGGCCGGTGGCCTCGCACAGCGCGGCGGGGAAGTCGCGCCACAGCTCGACGCAGCCCAGCGAATCGTGCAGCAGCACGATGGGCGCCCGGCGCGCCGCAGCGCCGGCCGCCGCCCAGGAGCGCGCGAACAGCCGGCCGCGCGGATGGGCGATCCGGTGGTCTTCGACCTGCAAGGGTGTTGCCACATCAGCTCCGCATCGCGCGTTTGGCCGACAGCGCCATGAAGACGGCGAACACGATGACGACGACCAGGCCGGCGCCGAGCGATGAATGTTCGGCGACGAGGCCGATCAGCGGCGGGCCGGCCATCATGCCGAGGTAGCCGACGCCCGACACGGCCGCGATGCCGTGGGCCGGCGACACGCCGGGCGCCTGCGACGCGGCGCTGAACAGCACGGGCACGACGTTGGACAAGCCGATGCCGACCAGCGCGAAGCCGGCCAGCGCCGCCACGGGCGAGGGCAGGGCCAGCGCGAGCGCCATGCCCAGCGCGGCGAGCACGCCGCTGGCGCGCATCAGCCGGCGCGGCGCCAGGCGGGCGCGCACCCAGTCGCCGCCGAAGCGGCCGGCCGCCATCGCGCCGCTGAAGCTGGCATAGGCCAGCGCGGCCGTGCTGGCATGGCTGGCGCGCTCCTGCGTCATGAAGAGCACGCTCCAGTCGTACATCGCGCCCTCGGCGATCAGGCCCATCGCGGCCAGCACGCCGAGCAGCAAGAGGGGCCCGCGCGGCAGGCTCAGCGGGTGCTTCTCCTCGGCGGCCTTGTCGGGCACGGGCAGCATCGCGCGGCTGGCGGCCAGCACGACGAGCGCGCCCAGGCCCGAGGCCAGCAGCAGATGGCCCTGCGGCGTCAGGCCCAGCGCGGGCGCCGCGCTGCCGAGGCTGGCGCCGGCCATGCCGCCGAGGCTGAACATGCCGTGGAAGCCGCTCATCAGGGGCCTGGCCGCGAGGCGCTCGATCTCGGTGGCCTCGGTGTTGATGGCCACGTCGAGCAGGCTGCCGGTGATGCCGAAGGCCAGCATCACCGCCAGCAGCCCCGCATAGCCCGCGCCCGCCAGCAGGCAGGCGATGGCGGCGCAGCACAGCACGCCCATCGCGGCGGACACGCTGCGCGGCCCCCAGCGGCCGACGACGCGGCCCGCCTGGGCCAGGGCCATCAGTGCGCCGGCGCCGCTGGCCAGCATCGCGATGGCGAGGGCCTGTTCGCCGAGGCCGTAATGGCCCTTGACGGTGGGCACGTGCACGCCCCAGGTCGCGAACATCACGCCGAGGACGAAGAACTGCGCGCGCAGCGCACGCGACGCGCCGGCGACGGGGCTCACCTGGCGTCGGCGGTGATGCGGGCGAAGAAGTCGTAGACGCCCTGGTCGCCCATCCTGCGCGCGTCGGCCAGTTCGCCGCCCTCGGTGGCGTAGATGAGCCGGCCCTCGGGCGACAGCACGGCCACGGCCGGGATGCCCTTCTTCAGCGGCACGCGGTAGGCCTCGGCGATGTCGACGTTGCGGTCGAAGCGGCCGACGTCGACCTTGACGACCTTGAAGCTTTTGGCGATCAGCGGCGCGCTGGCGCCGTGCTTGAAGCTGTTGTCCAGCATGCGGCAGTCGCCGCACCAGTTGGCGCCGAAGACGACGAGCACGGGCAGCCGGGCCTGCGCGGCCTCGGCCAGCGTGGCGCGGATGGCGGCCTTGGCGTCGGCGCCTTCGTCGTAGATGGCGGGCGGGCCGGCGTGGGCGGCAAGGCCGGCGCCGAGCAGCAGGGAGGCGATCAGGAAGCGCATGGCGTGGGTCTCAACGGGGCGATGGGGTCATGGCGGAGGCGTCGGCCCCGCCGCCGAGGGCGCGGTAGAGCGCCACCAGGTTCTGCGCGCGCTGGCTCTGCAGCTGCACGAGGGACTGCCGGGCCGCGAACAGCGAGCGCTGCGCGTCCAGGCGGTCCAGCGCGCTGGCGACGCCGGCCGCGTAGCGCTGCTCGGCCGCGGCGAGGCGGCGCGTCTCGGCGTCCGCCTGGGCGGCCAGCGCGGCGCGCTGTTCGGCCAGCGTGGCGCGGCCGGCGAGGCCGTCGGCCACCTCGCGGAAGGCGGTCTGGATGGCCTTCTCGTACAGGGCCAGCGCGATGTCGCGCGCCGCCCGCGCACCGGCGAGGTTGGCGCGGTTGCGGCCGGCGTCGAAGATGGGCTGCACCAGCGACGGCGCAAAGCTCCAGGCCGTGTGCCTGAACAGGCCCGACAGCTGGCTGCTGGCCGTGCCGAACTGGCCCGTCAGCGTGATGCGCGGCCAGAAGGCGGCGCGGGCCGCGTCGATGTCGGCGTCCGCGGCGGCCAGCGTGAACTCGGCCTGGCGGATGTCGGGCCGGCGCGTCAGCACGTCGCTGGGCAGGCCGGCGGGCAGTTCCGCCAGCGGTTCGAAATCGGCGAGGTCGCCGCTGGGCGCGGGCAGGTCGGCGGGCAGCGGGCCGCCGAGCAGCAGGGCCAGTGCGTTCTCGTCCAGCGTGCGCTGGCGCTGGGCCTGGGCCAGCGCGGCGCGCGCGGTCTGCAGCGAGGACTCGGCCGAGCGCAGGTCCAGCTCGTTGGCGACGCCGCCGTCGAAGCGCTGGCGCGTCAGGTCCAGGGACTGTTCCCGCGTCGCCACCGTGTCGCGCGTGAGCTTCAGCAGCGCCTCGTCGGCCTGCAGCGCGATCTCGGCATTGGCCACGCCGGCGACCAGCGCCGTGCGCACGGCCTGCTGGTTGGCCTGGGCCGCCAGCAGCTGGGCCGCGGCCGCGGCGCTCAGGCCGCGCAGGCGGCCGAACAGGTCCAGCTCGTAGGCCGACACCTGCAGGCCGGCCGTGTAGAGGCTGTTGATGCCGCCGGCCGCCGTCGGCGTGCGCGAGCCGCTGATGCCGGCGCTGACGGTGGGCCAGAGGTCGGCGTCGCGCGCGCCGGCCGTGGCGCGCGCGGCCTCGATGTTGAGGGCGGCGACGCGCAGGTCGCGGTTGTTGGCCAGGGCCAGCGGGATGAGGCGCTGCAGCCTCTCGCCCTTGAAGGCCAGGGCCCAGGGCAGCTCGGCGGCGGCCGTGCCGGCACCGCCGGCCTGCGGGAAGGCCGCGGGCACGGCCGCGGCGGCGGCCTCGGGCGCGCTGGGGCGCCCGGGCTCGGGGCCGGCGCAGGCCGCGAGCAGCGCGGCGGCGGCGAGCAGGGTCGGCGCGGCCTTCATGCCTGGCCTCCCGAGGCCTCTTCGGCCTCGTGGGCGTCGCGCCGCCGCTGGCGTTCGCTGCCGGGGAAGAAGCGGCGCACGGCGACGAAGAACACCGGCACGAAGAACACCGCCAGCAGCGTCGCCGACAGCATGCCGCCCATCACGCCGGTGCCGATGGCGCGCTGGCTGGCCGAGCCGGCGCCGCTGGCCAGCACCAGCGGCAGCACGCCAAGGATGAAGGCCAGCGAGGTCATGATGATGGGGCGGAAGCGCAGATGGGCCGCCTCGCGCACCGCGTCGAAGACGCTGCGGCCACGGGCCTGCAGCTCCTTGGCGAACTCGATGATGAGCACGGCGTTCTTGGCCGACAGGCCGATGATGGTGATCATGCCGACCTTGAAGTAGACGTCGTTCTCCAGCCCGCGGAAGGTGGCGCCCAGCACGACGCCGAGCACGCCCAGCGGCACGACGAGCAGCACGGACAGCGGGATGCTCCAGCTCTCGTAGAGCGCGGCCAGGCACAGGAAGACCGCCAGCAGCGAGAAGCCGAACAGGATGAAGGCCGTGGAGCCGGAGAGCTTTTCCTCGCGCGACTGGCCGGTCCACTCGTAGCCGAAGCCCTCGGGCAGCTGGGCCGCGAGCTTCTCCATCTCGGCCATGGCCGTGCCGGTGGACACGCCCTTGGCCGGCTCGCCGAGGATGCGCATGGCCGGGTAGCCGTTGTAGCGCACGGTCTGCATCGCGCCGGTGATCCACTTGCTGGTGGCGAAGGCGGACAGCGGCACCGGCTGGCCGGTGGCGTTCAGCACATGGAGCCTGAGCAGGTCCTCGGGCTGCATGCGGGCCGGGGCGTCGGCCTGCACGATGACGCGCTGCAGCCGGCCGGCGTTGGGGAAGTCGTTGACGTAGGTCGAGCCCAGCGAGGTGCCCAGCACCGCGTTGACGGCGCCGATGTTCAGCCCCAGGGCCTGGGCGCGGTCGCGGTCGATGTCGAGCTGCAGCTGGGCGGCGTCTTCCAGGCCGTCGGGGCGCACGGCCGTCAGCAGCGGGTTCTTGGCGGCGGCGGCCAGCAGCTGGTTGCGCGCGGCCAGCAGTTCGGCGCGCGTGTGGCCGCTGCGGTCCTGCAGGCGGAAGGCGAAGCCGTTGGCTCGGCCCAGGTCGCGGATGGGCGGCGGGCTGACCGGGAAGATGATGGCGTCGCGGATCTTGCCAAGCGCCGGAAAGGCGCGCGCCACCAGGCCCTGCGCGGAATGCGCGGTGCCGTGGCGCTCGTCCCAGGGCTTGAGCGTGATGAAGCCCAGGCCGGCGTTCTGGCCCGAGCCCGAGAAGCTGAAGCCGATGACGCTGACCATGCTCTCGACCTCGGGCTGCGCGAGCATGTAGGCCTCGGTCTGCTTCATGACCTCCAGCGTGCGCTGCTGCGTGGCGCCCGGCGGCAGCTGCACGTTGACGAGGATGTTGCCCTGGTCCTCGTTCGGCACGAAGGAGGTGGGCAGCTTCTGGAACACCAGCACGTCGGCGCCGATGACGGCCGCGTAGACGACGGCCATGCGGCCGGCGCGGCGGATGAACTTCGCGACCCAGCCCTCGTAGCCCTTGGCCGTGCGCGCGAAGCCGCGGTTGAAGCGGCCGAAGAAGCCACCCTTCTCGATGTGGTGGCCGGCCTCGACGGGCTTGAGCAGCGTGGCGCACAGGGCCGGCGTCAGCGACAGGGCCAGGAAGGCCGAGAACGCTATTGCCGAGACCATCACCGCCGAGAACTGGCGGTAGATGTTGCCGATGGCGCCCGAGAAGAAGGCCAGCGGCACGAACACCGAGATCAGCACCACGGTCACGCCGACGATGGCGCCCGAGATCTGGCCCATGGCCTTGCGCGTGGCCTTGAGCGGCGACAGGCCCTCCTCGCTCATCACGCGCTCGACGTTCTCGACGACGACGATGGCGTCGTCCACGACGATGCCGATGACCAGCACCATGCCGAACATCGTCAGCACATTGATCGAGAAGCCCAGCGCCAGCAGCGTCGCGAAGCTGCCCAGCAGCGCGATGGGCACGACCAGCGTCGGGATGATGGTGTAGCGGATGTTCTGCAGGAACAGGAACATCACGAGGAAGACGAGGGCCACGGCCTCCACCAGCGTCTCGACGACCTGGGTGATGGAGATGTCGATGAACAGCGAGCTGTCGTAGGGGATGTCGGCCTTCACGCCGGCCGGGAAGTAGGGCGCGAGCTGCTTGAGGCGCTGCTTGATGAGCTTGGCCGTCTGCAGCGCGTTGGCCGACGGCGCCAGTTGCACGCCGACGCCGACCGACGGCTTGCCGTTCAGCCGCGTGGAGCGGCCGGTGTAGTTGTCGGAGCCCAGCTCGACGCGGGCCACGTCGCGCAGCCGCACCGTGGAGCCGTCGGCGTTGGCGCGCAGCACGATGTTGCCGAACTGCGCGGCGCTGGCGAGCTGGCCGCGCACGACGACCGTAGCCGCGATGGGCTGGCCGGGCACATTGGGCAGGTCGCCGATGGAGCCGGAGCTGACCTGGGCGTTCTGCGCCGCGATGGCCGCGTTCACGTCGGCCGGCTGCAGCCTGTAGCCGACCAGCTTGGCCGGGTCCAGCCAGATGCGCATCGCGCGCTCGGTGCCGAACAGCAGGCCCTGGCCGACGCCGGGCACGCGCTGGATCTCGGGCAGCACGGTGCGCGAGGCGTAGTCGCCCAGCGCGATCGGGTCGAAGTCAGCGTTGCTGCTCGACATGATGATGAAGAGCAGGAAGTTGGGGTTGGCCTTGTCGATGCGCACGCCCTGCTGGATGACGACCTGCGGCAGGCGCGGCTGGGCGCGGGCGTAGCGGTTCTGCACGTCCACCTGGGCCAGGTCGGGGCTGGTGGCCGGGTCGAAGCTCAGCGTGATCGAGCCGGTGCCGTCGGCCTGTGCCACGGCCTCCATGTAGATGAGGCCGGGCGAGCCGTTCATCTCGCGTTCGATGACGCTGATGACCGAGTCCTCCAGCGTCTGCGCGGACGCGCCGGGGTAGCTGACCGACAGCACGATGGACGGCGGCGCCACCGGTGGGTATTGGGAGATCGGCAGCTGCGTGACCGCAACGATGCCGATGACCGTGATGAAGAGGGCGATGACCCAGGCAAAGATGGGCCGGTTGATGAAGAACTGCGCCATGTCGGTTCTGCCCCTCAGCGCGAGGCCGCCGAAGCAGGCGCCGCCGCGGCCCACGGCACGGGCCGCGCCTTGCCGCCGGCCCTGGTCTTCTGCAGGCCGTCGACGACGACCTTCTCGCCCGCCTTCAGGCCTGCCAGCACCAGGGCCTTGCCGTCCTGGGCCGGGCCCAGCCTGACCGGCCGCGCGCTGACGCTGCCGTCGTCGGCCACGACGAGCACGCTCTCGCCCGTCGCACCCCGGGCCACGGCCTGCTGGGGCAGCCAGACGGCGTCGTCCACCTCGGCCTGGGCGAGGCGCACGCGCACATACAGGCCCGGCAACAGCAGGCCCTTGGGGTTGGGCAGCTCGGCGCGCAGCGTGATCTGGCCGGTGCCGGGGTCCACGCTCAGGTCCGAGAACAGCAGCTTGCCCGGCTGGGCGTAGACGCTACCGTCCTCCAGCAGCAGCTGCACCTTGGCGGCGTCCTTGCCGGCGCCCTGCAGCCTGCCGTCGGCCAGGGCCTGGCGCAGCCGCATGACCTCGGCGGCCGACTGCGTGAAGTTGACGTAGAGCCTGTCGATCTGCTGCACCAGCGCCAGCGGCGTGGCCTCGCCCTGGCCCACCAGCGCGCCTTCGGTCACCAGCGCGCGGCCGATGCGGCCGGCGATGGGCGATGTGACGCTGGCATGGCCGAGGTTGATCTGCGCCGTCTGCACGGCGGCCTTGCCGGCGGCCACGTCGGCCTTGGCCTGGGCGGCGGCGGCCTGGGCGTTCAGCGCCTCCTGCTGGCTGACGGCCTGGGTCCTGGCCAGCGGCGCATAGCGGTCCGCCAGCCCTTCAGCCTGCAGCAGATTGGCCTCGGCGCGGGCGAGCTGGGCCTGGGCGCCGGCCAGCGCCGCGCGGTAGGGCGCCGCGTCGATCTCGAACAGGGCCTGGCCGGCCTTGACGTCGCTGCCCTCGGTGAAGAGGCGCTTGTTCAGGATGCCGGCGGCACGCGCGCGCACCTGGGCGACGCGGTAGGCCTCCAGCCGGCCCGGCAGCTCGGTGGACAGGTCGGCGCGGGCCGGCGCAACGGTGACGACGCCCACCTCGGGCGGCGGCGGTGCGGCGGCGGCCGTCTGGCCGTTGGACCGGCTGCAGCCGCCCAGCAGGCTGCCCAGCCCCGCACCCAGGATGACCACCGTGCCCAGGCGGGCGCTGCTACCCCATGCCAACTTCATCTTCGCGACCCTGTTCGACCGTTCTTGGAGGCTCGCCCCGGGCCGCCGTGGCGCCTGGAGCAAAACCAGCGACTGTAGCGATGCAAGCGCTGTCACGCGGGTGAAGCAAGGCATGGCCTCGCCTGCTCAAGGTCTCGGCCGGGGTTCAGGCGGTCAGGGCGGCCAGGCGTGCCCGCCGGACGGCGCGGCCGATCTCCGGCCCCTGGGCGCCGCGCGCGATCGCCGCGGCGCTGGCGGCGGCGAGGTCGACGGCCTGCGTGGCGGCCAGGTCGGCGAGCAGGCATTCGCGCTGCGGATAGGGTCGGTCCTCCAGGCCCAGCCGGCCGCGGGCGTCGCATTCGCAGGCCCACAGCAGTTCGGCAAAGCGCTCGGGGCGGCGCCAGGCGTCGCAGCGCTCCATCAGCCGCAGCCGGGCCTCGGCGCCGAAGCCGCCGCTCTGGTGCACATGGGTGTGCTCGCGGGCGACCAGGGCGGCCAGCTCGCGGCAGTCGGCCGGCACCTTCCAGCGTGCGCTGACGCGGGCCGCCAGCTTCTCGCTGCGGGCCTCGTGGGCGATATGGCGCGGCAGCTCGGCCTTGGGCGTCGTGCCCTTGCCGAGGTCGTGGCAGAGGCAGGCATAGCGCACGGTCAGCGGCGCGCCCTGCCGCGCGCACTGGTCCAGCACCATCAGCAGATGGAGGCCGGTGTCGACCTCGGGGTGGTGGGCCTCGGGCTGGGGCACGCCGAACAGGGCCTCGACCTCCGGCAGCAGCCGGGCCAACGCGCCGGCCTCGCGCAGCACGTCGAGCATGCGCGAGGGCCTGGCCTCCATCAGCCCGCGGGACAGCTCCTGCCAGACGCGCTCGGGCACCAGCGCATCCACCTCGCCGGCGGCGACCATCGCGCGCATCAGCGCGACGGTCTCGGGGGCGACCGTGAAGTCCGCGAAGCGCGCGGCGAAGCGCGCCAGCCGCAGGATGCGCACCGGGTCTTCGGCGAAGGCGGGCGAGACATGGCGCAGCACCTTGCCCTGCAGGTCGCGCCGGCCGCCGTGGGGGTCGACGACATGGCCGGCGGCGTCCTCGGCCATCGCGTTGATGGTCAGGTCGCGGCGGGCGAGGTCCTGCTCCAGCGTGACGTCGGGCGCCGTGTGGAAGGCGAAGCCGTGGTAGCCCGCCGCGGTCTTGCGCTCGGTGCGGGCGAGGGCCACTTCCTCGTGGGTCTCGGGGTGCAGGAAGACCGGGAAGTCCTTGCCGACGGGCTGGTAGCCGGCGTCGAGCAGGGCCTGCGGCGATGCGCCGACGACGACCCAATCGCGGTCCTGCACCGGCAGGCCGAGCAAGCGGTCGCGCACGGCGCCGCCGACGAGATAGGTCTGGAAGCGAGGCATGGCGGGATTCTGCTTGCCGGCAGCGCGGCGCCAACCTATCTGCGCTCCGGCGGCAGTCCTCCCAGCGCGGCGACCAGCTGCGCGTGAGCCTCCAAATCCACCGGCCTCAGCTTGGGCTCGGCCCTCGCCGGGTAGTTGCCGAGATGGTTTCCGCCCTTCCAGTTGCGCGCCGGCCGCACCGGCCGCGGCACGAAGCCGCCGCCGCAGTTGGGGCAGACGTTGCCCAGCAGGCCCTCGGCGCAGCGCGCGCAGAAGGTGCATTCGAAGCTGCAGATGCGGGCTTCGAGGGCGTCGGGTGCGAGCGTCGCCGCGCAGTGCTCGCAGCAGGGCCTGAGCTCCAGCATGTCAGTTATCCATTCCGCGTTCGCGGCACCCGCGACGCATGAAGCCGTGTATTCCGGGCCGAGCGCCGGGCCGCTCCCGAGCCGGCCCGCCTGAGGCTGATTGCGGCTTAACGCCGCAAACGGCCTCGTCCCCGCGGGGGACCGACCGGGCTCGCCCGCGTTCAGCGCGGCGAGACCGGGCAAGGGGCAGTTTCACTTCAGCGCGCCTTGCGGTAGGGCTCGTCCTCGGCGACGAAGTCCTGCTCGCGCATCGCGTCGGCCACCCAGTCCTCGACGGCGGGGTGGGCCAGCAGCGCGTCGCGATAAGCCGCCGCGGCCTCGGACAGCGGCAGGCCGAAGCGGCTCAGCCGCACGGCCACCGGCGCGAAATAGGCGTCCGCCGCGCCGAAGGCGCCGAACAGGAAGGGCCCGCCGCTGTTGCCGAGGGCGTCGCTCCAGGCCTCGTCCAGCCGCGCGACGTCGGCGCGCAGCGCGGCGTCCTCGGCCCAGAGCCGGCGGCCGATGTCGGGGAAGAAGACCTCGATGTTCATCGGGCAGACCGTGCGCAGCCGCGTGAAGCCGGCGTGCATCTCGGCGCACAGGCTGCGCGCGCGGGCGCGGGCCTGGACGTCGCGCGGCCAGACGGCGTGCTCGGGGTGGCGGTCGGCGACGTACTCGGCGATGGCCAGCGTCTCCCAGACCGCGAAGCCGTCGGCTTCGACGAGGACGGGCACGCGCCGGGTCGGGCTCACGCCGGCGATGACCCGGTGCCACTCCGAGCCCGCGCTGAAGTCGAAGCGCAGCCTGACCTCCTCGAAGGGGATGCCGAGGGCCGCCAGCAGCACGCCGCTGCGCATGGACCAGGACGAGTAGTTCTTGTTGCCGATATAGAGCTTCATGGGGCCTTCCGTGATGGTGCCGCGCAGCTTAGGCGGCGGTGCGCCGGTCGGGGATGAGCAATCCGCAAGGGATTGATGTCAGGGCGCTGACGCCGCGGCGGCCGGAGGCACGTCGGCCAGGCCGGCCTCGCGGGCGCCGGCCGGGCCGACGCTCGCGCCCAGGCGCTCGCGCAGCGAGGTCAGCGGCAGCCCGAGGATCTGCGCATAGACCGCACCGCCCAGCAGCACCTTGCGGACGTAGTCGCGCGTCTCGTTGAAGGGGATGTTCTCGGCCCAGACGGCGGCGTCGATGACGGGGCCGTCGCGCCAGCGCGCGGGCCGGTTGGGGCCGGCGTTGTAGGCCGCGGCGGCCAGGGCCTGGGCGCCGTCGAAGCGGTCCAGCACCAGCTTCAGATAGCTGGTGCCGATGCGCAGGTTGAAGTCGCGGTCGTGCATCAGCTCGGGGCTGTAGGCCAGGCCGACCTTCCTGGCCGTCCATTTGGCCGTGGCCGGCATGACCTGCATCAGCCCGGCCGCGCCGACATGGGAGCGCGCATCCAGCACGAAGCGCGATTCCTGGCGGACCAGTCCGTAGACATAGGCCGGGTCGATGCCGCTGGCCTGGGCCTCGCGCATCAGCTCGGCGCGGTGGGGCGTCGGGTAGCGCTGGGCGATGTCGATCTCGGCCCGGGTGCGCTCGCTGGTGTTGATGCAGCGGTCCCAGACCTCGCGGTCGCAGGCCTCCTGGGCCGCGGCCAGCAGCGCGCGGTCGCCCATGCCGCGCAGCGAGAAGTTCCATTCGCGCACGCCCTCGCTGCGCAGGCCCAGCGCGATCAGCTGCAGCGCACGCGCCAGGCCGGGCTGGCTGCGCGCGGCGCGGCGCTCGTCGGCCGTCAGCGGCGCCGGGGCGGCGGGCAGCGGCGTGGCCAGGCCGAGCTCTTCGGCGGCCAGGCGGCCGAAGTAGTTCAGCGGCGCCGTCGCGAGTGCGGCAAGCTGGGCGCGGGCGCCGGCGGCGTCGCCCAGCAGCCGCGTGGCGCGCGCCTTCCAGTAGGCCCAGGCCGCCTCGCGCTGCTCGCTGGCGCCCAGGCGCTCGATGGCGCGCAGCGCCGCGGCCGGCTGGCCGGCGCGCAGTGCGGCGCGGGCGTTCCAGGCCAGTGCGTCGTCGCTCCAGGCCAGCTCGGGTGCGAGCCTGGCGGCGCGCTCGAAGGCGGCCAGGGCGTCGTCCTGCAGGCGCAGCGCCGACTGGCGCCCGATCTGCACCCACACCCAGGCCTGCAGGTCCTTGGGCAGCCGGCTCCACTTGTCCTGCAGCAGGTCGCCGGCCTGGCCGGGGTCGTTGGCGGCCACGCGGGCCAGGGCCAGAGCCGTCAGCTCGGCCTCGGGGCGCGGGCCGCTGCGGGCCTTGCGGGACAGGTAGCGGCCGGCGTTGTCCTGCAGCTCGGCGAGCTGCTGGTCCAGCGGCCTGGCGGCCAGCAGGGCCACGGCCTGGCGCGCGGCGCGCGGGCGGCCCTGCTCGGTGGCCTGGCGGGCCTTGGCCCACAGCGTGTCGGGCTTGAAGCGGCCGGCATCGACCATCGCGCTGGCCAACTGCTGGCAGCCGTCGTCGCCGTCTTTCTGCGCCATCCAGGCGGCCTGCGCGGCGTCGGTGGCGATCCTGTTGCCGCTGGCGTGATCGGCCAGCAGTGCATAGCAGGCCACCTCGCGGTCGTCGCGCATCTGGTAGCCCGCATGGTCACGCCGCAAGCCCGCCCAGTCGCGGCGCCGGCCCAGCTCCAGCAGCCAGTCGTTGCGCAGCCTGTCCTCGACATAGCTGCCGGCGTGGCGCGTGTAGAAGCCGTCCAGGTCCGGCTGGCGCAGCTCGCTCAGGCGGGCGTTGAGGTCGAAATACTCGACCCAGCCGGCCAGCGGGTGGTTCTGCGCGCGGGCCGCGTCGACGAGGTCGGTCAGGCGCCTGCGGTCGCGCTTGGCCCAGGCCTCGCGGGCCTGCACGGCGAGGTCGGCGTCCGGGTCCGGGGCTGTGGGTGCGGCCTGGGCGCCGAGAGCCGCTGCCGTCAGCAGCGCCAGCGTCGCGCGCGCCATGTCTTTGAAAACTTTCCCGTCCATTCGACTCATCCCTGCTAGGCCCGTGACTGCACCCGCCAGAGGGCAATTTAACCCAGGGGCGCGGCCCGCGCCGGCTGCTGCGATGAGTTCCAATGCGCCCAGCCCCGACGACCGCTGCGCCGATGACCTCTGCCGCCCCCACCGACCGTTCCGAACTGCGCCGCAGCCTGCTGGCCGCGCGCCGCGCCTTTGCGGCCACGCCGGCCTTCCGGGCGGCCGAGCATGCGCTGCGCGAGGCGCTGGCACCGCTGCTGGAACAACTGGAGCCCGAGCTGCTGGGCGTCTACTGGCCGCTGGCGGGCGAGTTCGACCCCGGCGCCTTGCGCTGTCCACGCGCCCTGCCGTTCGCACGCCGCGATCCGGCGCAGATGCAGTTCCGCCGCTGGGACGGCGCCGCGCCCACCGCGCAGGACGAATGCGGCATCGCGGCGTCGACCGGCACCGTCGCCGTGCCCGACGTCGTCCTCGTGCCCTGCGTGGGCTTCACGCGCGAGGGCTTCCGCCTCGGCTATGGCGGCGGCTATTTCGACCGCTGGCTGGCCGAGCACCCCGGCGTGACGACCATCGGCCTGGCCTGGTCGGGTGCCGAGACCCATTTCTCCGTCGAGGCCCACGATCACGCGCTGACCTTGATCCTCACCGAACGCGAACTGATCGCCCCTGACTGAAAAGGACATTCATGCACGACGGCATGACCCTGATCTCCACGCTGGCCGCCGCCTTCGGCCTGGCCCTGGTGTTGGGGCTGCTCGCGCAGTGGGCGCGGCTGCCGGCGCTGGTGGGCTATCTGCTGGCCGGCGTGCTGATCGGGCCGCACACGCCGGGCTTCGTCGGCGATGTGCACCTGGCCCAGCAGCTGTCGGAGGTCGGCGTCATGCTGCTGATGTTCGGCGTGGGCCTGCACTTCTCGGTGCACGACCTCGTGTCGGTCAAGGGCATCGCCCTGCCCGGGGCGCTGGTGCAGATGACGGCGGCCACGGCGATGGGTGCCGCACTGGCGCATGGGGGGTGGGGCTGGGACCTGGCCGCGTCCCTGGTGTTCGGCCTGGCGCTGTCGGTGGCGAGCACGGTCGTGCTGCTGCGCGCGCTGGAGTCGCGCGAGCTGCTGCACACGGGCAATGGCCGCATTGCCGTGGGCTGGCTGGTGGTCGAAGACCTGGCCATGGTGCTGGCCCTGGTGCTGATGCCGGTGCTGGGCGGCAAGGGGCAGACCGGCGGCAATCTGGCGCTGACCATCGTCACGACGCTGCTGGCCGTCGCGGCCTTCGTGGCCGTCATGCTGATCGCCGGCCGGCGCCTGCTGCCCTGGCTGCTGTGGCAGGTCAACCGCACGGGCTCGCGCGAGCTGTTCACGCTGGCCACCGTGGCCGCCGCCGTCGGCCTGGCCGTGGGCGCGGCGGCGCTGTTCGGCGTCAGCGTCGCGCTCGGCGCCTTCTTTGCCGGCCTGGTGCTGCGGGAGTCGGCCTTCAGCGAGCGCGCGGCCCACGAGAGCCTGCCGCTGCGCGACGCCTTCGCGGTGCTGTTCTTCGTCGCCGTCGGCATGCTGTTCGACCCACGCGTGCTCATCGACGAGCCGCTGGCCGTGCTGGCCACGGTGGCCGTCATCCTCGTGGGCAAGACCTTGGCCGCCGGCGTGCTGGTGCTGCTGCTGCGCTACCCGCTGAGCACCGCGCTGACGGTGGCGGTCAGCCTCGCGCAGATCGGCGAGTTCAGCTTCATCCTGCTCGGCCTGGGCCAAAGCCTCAAGCTCGTGCCGGCCGACGCGACCAGCCTGGTCGTGGCCGGCGCCATCGTGTCCATCGCGCTGAATCCGCTGCTGTTCTCGGGCGTCGAGCCGCTGCGGCGCTGGGTGCTGAAGCGCTCGGCCTGGGCGCGCAGGCTCGAGGCGCGCGACGACCCGCTGGCCGAACTGCCGGCCGACACGCCGGCAGGCGCGCTGGCCGGCCAGATCGTGATCGTCGGCCATGGCGCGCTCGGCACGGCACTGCGCGAGCAGCTCGGCGGCCGGCCCGTCGTCGTCGTCGACCGCGATCGCGAAGTCATCGAGGCGCTGCGCACCGCCGGCGAGGCCGCCGTGCTCGGCGATGCGGGCGAGGCGATGACGCTGGTGCAGGCCCACATCGCCCAGGCCGCCTGGCTGGTCGTCGCGCTGGCCGACGTGCGCGGCGTGCCGGCGCTGCTGGCCCTGGCGCGCCAGCTCAACCCGGGGCTGCGCTGCGCGGTGCTGGCGCATACCGACGAAGAGCAGCAGTGGCTGCGCGACGCTGGTGTCAGCCATGTGCTGCGCTCGCAGCAGGCGTTGGCGGAGGCATTGGCGCGGGTGGTGATGGCTTGACAGCCGCTGCGCGAGAGGCGCGCTGAAGCGGCAGAGCGGCCAGTTGTTGCCTGCCACGCCGCTCAACCGCAGCAGCAGGCCCAGACCGGCGGCGGTGCGTGTGATCCAGGTGTCACGTCCAGCCGGCTCGGTGGCGTGCCAGGGAAAGGTCAGCGTGTCCACGACATACCGCACCGGGTCCACGCTGCCGCCGAGCAGTAGCAGGCCGGCGCCAGCATCCTCCAGCGCATCGAAGGCTTCGCCGTAGGCCCAGTCGCGGCCGGCGGCGATGAGGCAGACGACGGCGCCGGCCATGCACAGCGCGCAGAGCAGGTATTCAGTGACCGAGTAGTCGGGCCAGTCGCGCCTTGGCATCGCGCGGGTCCGGCAGGGTCAGACGCCGGCCAGTTGGTCGCGCGTGAGGGCGGCCTGCTCGCGCACCCAGTCGGCGAACTGCTTCACCTCGGGCCGGCGCGCCGCGTTCGACCCCGTGATGAGCCAGTAGCTGAAAGGGCTGCCCAGCCGCCCGGCCTTGCCGAAGGGTTCGACGAGTTCGCCGCTCTGCAGCTGTTCGCGCACCATCGGCAGCCGTGCCAGCGCCACGCCCTGGCCGGCCAGCGCGGCCTGGATCTGCTGGTAGGTGAAGTTGAAATACATCCAGCGCAGCGGCTCCAGCTCCGGCTGCCCCTGGGCGGTCAGCCAGCGCCGCCAGCTCAGATAGGTGGCGCTGGGGCGCGGGTCGTCTTCCTCGGTCAGCGCGTGGGCGGCGAGGTCGGGCGGACGGCGCAGCGGCGGCAGCCGGCCGCTCTGCGTGCTCTCGGCATACCAGGGGCTGATCACGGGCGACACGGTCTCCTCGAACATCAGCTCGGCCGGCATGCCGAGTTCGCCGGCCGAGGCATAGCGCAGCGCCAGGTCGTGCTCGCCGTCGTCGAGGTCGGCGATGCGGTCCAGCGCCGACACGCGGATGTCGATGTCGGGGAAATGCTTCTGGAACTGGCACAGCCGCGGGATCAGCCACAGCGACGCGAAGGAGGCGAAGGTCGTCACGTTGACGACGCTGCGGCCGCGCGAGCGGCGGATCTGGCGCACGGTCTGGTCCAGCCGCGACAGCACGGCCACGGCGGTGGGCAGCAACTGGGCGCCGTCGCCGGACAGCTCGACCTTGCGCGTGCCGCGCAGGAAGAGGGTGCAGCCGATCTCTTCCTCCAGGGCCTGGATCTGCCGGCTGATCGCGGACTGCGTCAGGCTCAGTTCCTCGGCCGCGGCGCGGAAGCTCAGCAGCCGGGCCACGGCCTCGAAGGCGCGTAGCGGGCCGATCGAAAGCGGCCTCTGCCGCATGGGCTGATTCATGAGCGGATGGTATCAATCCCTGCGGCGGAGTCATTGGACCGCCCTGGGCAGTCTACGCAGAATCCCGGATATCAACCCAGGAGAGACATCATGAGCGATGCGCAATCCACATGGCATCTGGACGGCGGCCGGGCGATGACGCTGGCCGGCAGCGGCGAGGCGCGCCGGCTGGCGGTGGCGCGCGGCCGGGTCTGGCTGACGCTGTCCGGCACGGCCGAGGCGCCGGCCGAGGACCAGTGGCTGGAGGCCGGCGAGGCCCTGGCCCTGGCACCCGGCCAGACGGCGGTGCTGGAAGGCTGGCCGGCCGCGGATTTCCAGCTGCTGCTGCCGCCGGTTTCAGCCGCGGCCGGCCGCGGTCTTCTTGGCCGCCGTTTTTTTGGCGGCTGACTTCTTCGCCGCCGGCTTTGCGGCCTTGGCGTTCGCGGCGCGCAGCGCGGCCTCCAGGGCCAGCCGCGCCCAGGGCAGCATCAGCGGCGGCGACTCCAGCGCTTCCTCCGGCGGGCGGTAGTAGCTCATCACCATGCGCTCGCCGTCCTTGGTCGTGTAGGTGAAGGGCAGGCAGCCGGCGGCGGCGAAGCGCTCGCGCGTCGCGTCGTCGGCCTTCAGGAACAGCTGGCCGTCGTCGATCAGGGCCATGAAGAGGCCGTCCAGATAGACGCCGCGGCCCCCGAACATCGCGCGGGTGCGCACGGGGCCCAGGGGCGACAGCAGCTCGACGCAGAGTTCGGTGAAGGCATCCATGGCGGCCACTGTAAGCTCGCGCGCCATGGATGCGAACGACCGCGCCGCCATCCGGCACAAGCTGATCGAACAACGCCTGGCCCTGCCCGACCGCCTCGCGCTCGCCGCCGAACTGCAGGAGGTGCTGCGCGTGTGGCTGCTGCGGCGCCGGGAGCTGACGATAGGCGCCTACTGGCCCATCAAGGGCGAATTTGACCCGCTGCCCGCGCTCTACCGCTGGAGCGAGGACGCCCCCGACGGCCAGCAGCGCCGCATCGGCCTGCCCGTCGTCGACAAGGTCCACGGCACGCTGCGCTTCCATGTCTGGCACCCCGGCTGCCCGATGGAGGAGGACGCCTTCCACATCCCCAAGCCCAAGGGCACCGAGGCGTTCCGGCCGCAGCTGATGCTGGTGCCCTGCCTGGGCTATGGCCCCTGCGGGCTGCGCCTGGGCTATGGCGGCGGCTTCATGGACAAGACGCTGGCCGAGATGCAGCCCCGTCCCGCCGCCGTCGGCATCGGCTATGCGCACGGCTTCCTGCCGCTGCTCAAGCCCGGCCCGCTGGACGTGGCGCTGGATGCGATGCTGACCGAGGAGGGGGTGGTCTGGGATCGTGAGGGGTGACTAGTCCACTGCGTCGGGGAAATGACACCCCCGTGAGGCCCCAAGCCGGCCCAATCAAGGCGCGAGGCGCAGCCGGGGTCAACCCCGGCAAGTCCGAGCAACGCCGAGTGGGCCGGCTTGGGGCCTCACCCTGCGGGCCGGGGCGTCTGGGCAGGCATGCGGCGTTGCTCGTCGTTGTGGGTCCCGACCCACTGCCTCCTCGCGCCTTGCCTGTCTGCCCAGACGCCCCGGCGGGGGTGCCATTTCCCCGACGCAGTGGACTAGAGCGCGCAGGCCCCCGCCGGGCTCGGCACGCTGGTTTGCCGGCCGGTAAAGCGCGGCGCCTCGGGCCGGCTCAGGTCGAAGTGGCTGAGCTGGTCGCTGCGCTGGTTGCAGACATAGAGGTGCTGGCCCACGCGGCAGGCGCTGCGCGGGTAGCTGCCGTGCACCCAGTGATGGTCCAGCAGGCGCGGTGCCGCGGGCCGGGCGAGCGCCAGCACGGCCAGGCTGTCGTGCAGACGGTTCAGCGCATAGAGATGCCGGCCGTCGGGCGCGACGATCAGGTCGGACGCATAGCTGGTGCCCGCGAAGCCGGCCGGCAGCACCGAGATCTCGCCGCGCAGCCGCGGCCCGTCTTCCGTGAGCTCGACCGTGGACAGCGTGGACGACTCCTCCTGCAGCACATAGACCCAGCGCGGGTCCTCGGCGTGGAAGGCGAAGTGCCGCGGGCCGGAGCCGGGGCTCAGCGCCAGTTCGCGCGCGGCCGCCTGCGGCGTGCCGGCCGCGAGCGGCCACGCGAGCAGGCGGTCGCTGCCCAGGTCGGTGCCGAGCAGCCAGCGGCCGTCGGGGCTGGCCTGGATCATGTGGGCATGCGGTGCGTCGTGGCCGCTGCGGGCCTGGCTGCCGGGCGGCCCGCTCGGCGCCTGCTGCGGGCCGGGGCCGCGGTCGGTGCCGCCGCAGCCGGGCCAGCTCTCGGCGGGGCCGAGGCGGCCGTCGTCCAGCAGCGGCAGCGCCGCGAAGCGGGCGTCGCCATAGTGCGCGGCCCAGAGGCGGCCCGCCGCGAGGCTCAGGTGCACGGGGCCCTGGCCGCCGCTGGGCTGGCGCTGCAGCAGCCGCAGCGCGCCGGTGCCGTCCGGGGCATAGACGGCGATGTGGTCGCCGCCCTCCTCGGCGGCATAGACGCGCTGGCCGCCGGCCACCAGCCAGCTCGGGCTGTTGGCATTCGGCGTCAGGCCCAGCGGCCTGAGACTGCCGTCGGCCGCGATGGCAAAGCCGTAGAGGCCCTGCCCGAGCGGCGCATAGCTGCCGACGTGCAGGAAGCGGGGCGGCAGGGGCGGGGCGGCGGTGGCGGGCATCAGGGCGGCGGCGCAGAGGCCGAGCAGGTGGCGGCGCTGCATGCGTCAGGCGAAGTGCGTCGTGATCGCGTCGACGACGCGGTCGTCCTCGTCGACGACGGCCATCCAGGCCCATTTGTCGAAGGTCGTGCAGGGGTGGGACGGGCCCAGCGCGACGCGCTCGCCGACGGCCGGGCCAGCGGTTTCGGCCGGATCCCAGCACAGATAGGCATGCTGGTCGTTCAGGCCCGTCACGCGCCAGCCCGCCGGCGCGGCGCGCCGCACGCCATCGCGCAGATGCCAGACCGGCAGCGGCCAGCCCTGGTCGAAGGACACGTCGCGCCGGCCGGCGTTCAGCAGGGCCAGGCCCGGTTCTGGGCAGGACAGCACCTGGGTCCACACCTCCAGCGCCGGCTGCAGGCTGGGCTGCCCCAGCGGCGTGCCCAGGCGCTCGTCCATCGCGCGCAGGTAGCGGCCGTAATGCTCCCGGTCGTGGCAGACATAGCAGCCCGAGCGCAGCAGGCCGATCCGGCCGGGCCTGCCGGCCAGCACCGGCGCGACGAGGTCGAACAGCGCCGAGCCGCCGCCGCTGAGCCACAGCGGCCGGGCGTCGGCGTCGATCAGGCCCTTGGCCTCGATGTCGGCCAGCAGGGCCTCGATGCGGGCCTGCCATTGCTGCATCAGTGCGCGGTCGGTCTCGCTCCGGCCGCTGGCCTGCAGGCCCTCGTAGAAGCCGACGCCGCGCAGCCGCAGCGCCGGGTGGGCCTTGAGCGCGCGCGCCAGCGCCAGCGCCGGCGCATGCTCGCGCAGGCCGCAGCGCGAGCTGCCCAGCTCGATCAGCACGTCGACGCGGGCCTCGCCGCGGCCGAGCCCTGCCCAGTGGCCGGCGATCAGGTCGAGCTGGGCCTGCGAGTCGACGAAGAAGGCCAGCTCCAGGCCGGCGTGGCGGCGCCGCAGTTCGAGCAGCTCCGCCAGCTCGGCCGCGGCAATGACCTGGTTGGCGATCAGCGCCCGCCGCGCGCCCGCGCCCAGGCCCAGGCGCAGCTGGTGCACGTTGGCGAAGCTCAGGCCCCAGGCGCCGGCGGCCAGCTGGCGCTGGAACAGCTGCGGGCTCATCGTCGTCTTGCCGTGCGGCGCGAGCTGCACGCCGCGCGTGGCCGCGAAGTCCTGCATCCAGGCGATGTTGTGGGCCAGCGCCTGCCGGCGCACGACGGCCAGCGGCATGGGCAGCTCGGCGCCGCGCAGCGTCCAGCCGCGCCGGGCGACATCGGCCAGCGGCAGCGGCGGCTGCGTGGCCGGGAAGCCTTTCAGCCAGGGCCCCAGCCAGCCGGGGCGTGGGGTGTCGTCGTCGTGATCCATGCGGGCATCATCGCCTGGCAGGCGGCCGATGCCGAGCGCCGCTGGCCGCGCATGGCCCCCATGATCGTGACGATGATGGCGGTGGCGCCGTCGCTGAAGGCTTGGAGGCGGGCCTTGTTCGTTCGAACGAGTCTAGACTTTCGCCCCTCGCCCGCCCTCCCGGACCGACCCTTGCGACGCCTGCTGCTGCCCCTGTTGTTTGCCGGTTCGGCGGCCGTTGCCCAGGTTCCTTCGCTGACGCTGGAGCAACTGCCGCGCCCGACCATGCCGCCCGGCGAGCGCGGGCCGGTCGTGCCGGCTCAGGTGGAGCGTTGGCGGCTGGAGGCCAAGGCGCTGGAGTATGGCGACGGCGTCAGGCGCGACGAGGTGGCCGCGGCCAAGCTCTATTGCCGCGCGGCGCGCTACGGCGACGCCGAGGCCCAGTACAGCCTGGGCTGGATGCTGACGAATGCGCGCGGCATCCAGCGCAACGACGCCGAGGCCGCCCATATGTTCGCCGCCGCCGCCGAGCAGGGCATGGCCCAGGCGCAGAACATGCTGGACACGCTGGGCGGCACGCCGCTGGGTGACCCGCCGCCCTGCCTGCGCCCGCCCGAGGCCGACCCCGTCGCCGTGGCACCCGTGCCGCCGCGCGGTGCCCGGCCGGTCTCGCGGTGGGCCGCGCTGCCGCTGCCGGCCAACGCGCCGCCGGCCATCGTGAACTACGTGAAGCTGGTGGCGCCCGAATACCAGCTCGCGCCGGCCCTGGTGCTGGCCGTGATGGCCCAGGAGTCCAACTTCGACCCGCTGGCCGAGTCGCCCAAGAAGGCCCAGGGCCTGATGCAGCTGCTGCCCGAGACGGGCGCCCGCTTCAACGTGCTGCGGCTGCGCGACCCGTCGCAGAACATCCGCGGCGGCATGGCCTATCTGCGCTGGCTGCTGGCCTATTTCGAGGGCGACGTGCAGCTCGCGCTGGCCGCCTACAACGCCGGCGAGAAGGCCGTGGACCGCTACCTGGGCGTGCCGCCCTATGCCGAGACGCGGCTCTATGTGCGCAGGATCATGGCCGCCACCGGTGGCCAGCGCCTGCACCCCTTCGACGCCCGCGTGACGGAGGCGTCGCCGATGCTGCAGCGGGTGAGGGCGGCGATGCAGGCGATCCAGGCGCGCTGACCGATCACATGCTGCGGCGGTACTGCCCGCCCACCTCGAACAGCGCGGCGGTGATCTGGCCCAGCGAGCAGACGCGCACGGCGTCCATCAGCACCTCGAACACATTGCGGTTTTCGATGACGGCCTGCTGAAGCCGGGCCAGCATGGCCGGGGCCTCGGTCGCGTGGCGGGCGTGGAAGTCCGCCAGGCGCGTCAGCTGCGACTGCTTCTCCTCGTCCGTCGAGCGCGCCAGCTCGATGTGTTCCAGCACCGTCTCGCCATGCGGGTTGCGGAAGGTGTTCACGCCGATGATGGGGTACTCGCCGGTGTGCTTCAGCATCTCGTAGTGCATCGACTCTTCCTGGATGCGGCCGCGCTGGTAGCCGGTTTCCATCGCGCCGAGCACGCCGCCGCGTTCGCTGATGCGCTCGAACTCGCGCAGCACGGCCTCTTCGACCAGCTCGGTCAGCTCGTCGATGATGAAGGCGCCCTGCGACGGGTTCTCGTTCTTGGCCAGGCCCCACTCGCGGTTGATGATGAGCTGGATGGCCATCGCGCGGCGCACGCTGTCCTCGGTCGGCGTCGTGATCGCCTCGTCGAAGGCGTTGGTGTGCAGCGAGTTGCAGTTGTCGTAGATGGCGATCAGCGCCTGCAGCGTGGTGCGGATGTCGTTGAAGGCGATCTCCTGCGCATGCAGGCTGCGGCCCGAGGTCTGCACGTGGTACTTCAGCTTCTGCGAGCGCTCGTTCGCGCCGTAGCGGTCGCGCATCGCGACGGCCCAGATGCGGCGCGCGACGCGGCCCAGCACGGTGTACTCGGGGTCCATGCCGTTGCTGAAGAAGAACGACAGATTGGGCGCGAAGTCGTCGATGTGCATGCCGCGCGCGAGATAGGCCTCGACGAAGGTGAAGCCGTTGGACAGCGTCAGCGCGAGCTGGCTGATCGGATTCGCGCCGGCCTCGGCGATGTGATAGCCCGAGATGCTGACCGAGTAGAAGTTGCGCACGTTGTGGTGCACGAAGAACTCGGCGATGTCGCCCATGACCTTGAGGCTGAACTCGGTCGAGAAGATGCAGGTGTTCTGGCCCTGGTCTTCCTTCAGGATGTCGGCCTGCACGGTGCCGCGCACATTGGCCAGCACCCAGTCCCTGATCTTGGCGGCCTCGTCCAGCGTCGGTTCGCGGCCGTTGTCGGTCTTGAACTTCGCGAGGTTCTGGTCGACGGCCGTGTTCATGAACATGGCCAGGATCGATGGTGCCGGGCCGTTGATCGTCATCGACACCGACGTGCTCGGGCTGCACAGATCGAAGCCGTCGTAGAGCACCTTCATGTCGTCCAGCGTCGCGATGCTGACGCCGGAGTTGCCGACCTTGCCGTAGATGTCGGGCCGCGGCGCGGGGTCGGCGCCGTAGAGCGTGACCGAGTCGAAGGCCGTGGACAGGCGCTTGGCGGGCATGCCCTCGCTGACGAGCTTGAAGCGGCGGTTGGTGCGGAAGGCGTCGCCTTCGCCGGCGAACATGCGGGTCGGGTCCTCGCCCTCGCGCTTGAAGGCGAACACGCCGGCCGCGTAGGGGAAGCTGCCGGGCACGTTCTCCAGCATCAGCCACTTCAGCAGCTCGCCGTGGCATTCGTAGCCGGGCAGCACGACCTTGCGGATCTTGGTGCCCGACAGGCTCTGCGTGACGAGGGCCGTGCGGATCTCCTTGTCGCGGATCTTCACGACGTACTCGTCGCCGGCATAGGCCTTGACCATGTCGGGCCATTGCGCGAGCAGCTGGCGGGCGTCGCCGTCGAGCCTGGCGCGGCGCTGCTCGGCGAGGTCGCCCAGCGCGGTGCGGGCGCCGTTCTTGTCGGGGTTGGCGGCCTCCAGCATCGCGCGGCTGGCTTCGAGCTGCTGGATCTCGCGGGCCAGCGCGGCCTGGCGGCGGGCGCGGGCCTTGTAGCTGCGCACGGTGTCGCTGATGTCGGCCAGGTAGCGCACGCGGGCGGCCGGCACGATGGGCGTCTGGTGGGTGCTGTGGCGGGTGCCGACCAGCGGCAGGCGGCCTTCGGTCAGGCGCAGGCCCAGGTCGCCGAGGCGGGCCTTGAGCGCCTGGTAGAGCGCCGTCACGCCGTCGTCGTTGAAGCGGCTGGCCATGGTGCCGAACACGGGCATCGCGTCGGGCGAGGTGTTGAAGGCCTCGCGGTTGCGCTGCACCTGCTTTGACACATCGCGCAGCGCGTCCAGCGAGCCCTTGCGGTCGAATTTGTTGATGGCGACGAACTCGGCGAAGTCCAGCATGTCGATCTTCTCGAGCTGGCTGGCGGCACCGAACTCGGGCGTCATCACGTACATCGGCACGTCGACGAGAGGCACGATGGCCGCGTCGCCCTGGCCGATGCCGGAGGTCTCGACGATGACGAGGTCGAAGCCGGCGACCTTGGCCGCGGCGATGACGTCGGGCAGGGCGGGAGAAATCTCGCTGCCGAAGTCGCGCGTGGCCAGCGAGCGCATGAAGACGCGCGCGCTCTGGCTCCAGGGGCTGATCGCGTTCATGCGGATGCGGTCGCCGAGCAGCGCGCCGCCGCTCTTGCGGCGCGACGGGTCGATGGAGATCAGCGCGACGCGCAACTGGTCGCCCTGGTCCAGGCGCAGGCGGCGGATCAGCTCGTCGGTCAGGCTGGACTTGCCGGCGCCGCCGGTGCCGGTGATGCCGAGCACGGGCGTCTTGATGCCCTTGGCCTGCTCGCGCAGTGCGTCCACCAGCGCCGCGTCGGCCTTTTCGTTCTCGAGCGCCGTCAGCAGCTGGGCCAGCGCGCGCCAGGCGGCTTCCGAGTGGCCGGTGATGGCGGCCAGGCTCTGCGGCGCGTAGACGCTGAAGTCCTGGTCGGCCTTCATGACCATCTCGCCGATCATGCCTTGCAGGCCCATGCGCTGGCCGTCCTCGGGGCTGAAGATGCGCACGCCGTGCTCGGCCAGCTCGCGGATCTCGGCCGGCACGATGACGCCGCCGCCGCCGCCGAAGACCTGGATGTGCGCGCCGCCGCGCTCCTTGAGCAGCTGCACCATGTACTTGAAGTATTCGACGTGCCCGCCCTGGTAGGACGAGATGGCGATGCCCTGGGCATCCTCCTGCAGCGCCGCGGTGACGACCTCGTCCACCGAGCGGTTGTGCCCGAGGTGGATGACCTCGGCGCCCATGCCCTGCAGGATGCGCCGCATGATGTTGATGGCGGCGTCATGCCCGTCGAACAGGCTGGCGGCGGTGACGAAACGGACCTTGTGGGTCGGGCGGTACTCGGCCAGCGCCCCGGCGCCGCTGGACCGCTCCGAGGCGACGGAGCCCCCTCGGGGGGCAGCGCCGCCACCGGCGGTGCGTGGGGGCCGAGTGACTTCGGCGGCGAGATCGGTCATGGCTTGTCTCCTTGCTGGGGCGCGATTTTAGGCGGCCAATTGACGTTAACGTCAATTAGCCGTTCGCGACACCGGCCTAGACAGCATGAGCCGGCTGGACCTGCCCCAGAAACGCCTTGATCAGCAGCGACTGGCTGCGGTCGCGCAGGCAGTACAGGTATTCGACGATCTGCGGCAGCGTCTCGGTGAAGGGCAGGGCCACCAGGTCGGGGTGGAAGCCGGCCTCGTGGCGGGCGAAGACGCTGATCCCCATGCCGCGCAGCACGGCCTCGCGGATGGCCTCGCGGCCGGCGATCTCCAGCCAGCGCCGCGGCTGCACGCCGGCCTCGGTGAGCGCCTCCTCGGTCAGGCGCCGCGTGATCGAGCCGCGCTCGCGCACGATCAGGTCCTGGCCCTGCAGTGCGGCCAGGCTCACCGCGGCCTGGCTGGCCAGCGGATGGCTGCGCGGCAGCAGCAGGGACAGCGGGTCCTGGCCCAGCACCTGGCAGTGCAGGCGCTTGTCGGTTTCGAGGTTGGACGAGGTCGCCACGTCGACGCGGAACTCCAGCAGCGCATCCACCATCTGGCGCGAGTTGCCGGTGCTCATCGCCACGTCCACCAGCGGGAAGGCCTGGCCGAAGCGCTGCAGCAGGCCCAGCACGTAATAGGGCGAGGTGGCCCCGACGCGCAGATTGCCGCGCAGCCCCTCGCCCGCCTGGCGCAGCTCGAACTCGACATTGATCTCCTGCTGCAGCAGGCGGTCCACCGCCGGCAGCAGGCGCACGCCCTCGTCGCTGAGCCACAGCCGGCCGCCCTGGCGGCGGAACAGCTCGATGCCGTAGTGCTCCTCCAGTGCGCGGATCTGCGACGTGACGGTGGGCTGGCTCAGGCCCAGCTGGCGCGCGGCCTGCGTGACGCTGCCCAGCCGGGCCACGGTGAAGAAGGACTTGAGCTGCGTGACGAACATGGCCGCTGGCCGATCAGAACTTGGTGCGCAGCCCCAGCATCGTCGTGGTGACGGCGCTGGAGACGCCCGAGGGCGACATCGCGGCGACCATGCCGTCCTTCAGGCTGGTGTGCTGCAGGCTGGCGTACACGTCGGTGCGCTTGGACAGGCTGTAGTCGGCCAGCAGGGACAGTGTATGGGCCGTGCCGTCGCCGGCCGGCGTGGCGGCGCCGGTCTTGTCGGTCGTGCCGCTCTGCTTCTGGTCGTAGAAGCCGGCGTGCAGCGCGAGTTCCTTGGAGGCCTGGCAGCGGGCGCCCAGCCACCACACGCTGTTCTTGCGGCCGAAGCCGCCGGCGGCGTGGAAGTCGTTCTTGACCTCCACCCAGCCCAGGTAGCCGGTGACGTCGCCCAGCGTGTAGGTGCCGCCCAGGGTCAGGCCGCTGGCCTTGTTGCTGCCCGTGCCGTCCTTGGTCTGGTCGTAGGCGGCCTGAACATTGAAGCCCGCGGCGCCGTAGCCCAGGCGCGCGCCCAGGGTGCTGCCGGCCGAGGTGCTGCCGGCGACTTCGCCGAAGGCATAGAGCAGGCCCGCGGTGATGCCGTTCTGCTCATAGCTGTACTTGATGGAATTGTCGCGGCGGGCGTTGACCACCTGGTAATCGGCGAACTGCACGACGGGTGCGTCGCCGCTGTTGCCCAGCGGGCTGAAGTTGGCGAACTGCACCGGGTCGAGGTCGGCCTGCACGTCGTAGGAAAAGATGGTGTGGCGGCCCGCGGTGAGGCGCCCGAAGCTGCCGCTGACGCCGACGTCGGCCTTGCGCGAGAAGGCCAGCGACGCGCTCTTGTTGGCGCCGGTGTCCACGGCGAACTGGTTCTCGAGGTCGAACACCGCCTTCAGGCCGCCGCCCAGGTCCTCGCTGCCCTTGAAGCCGTAGCGGCTGCCCTGGATGCCGCCGGAGATCAGGCTGTTGCGGTGGCCGCCGGCCACGCCGTCGGTGGTCTGCAGCGCGGCGTCGATCAGGCCGTAGAGGGTCACCGACTGGGCCTGTGCGCCAGCGGTGGCGGCGAGGGCCAGGGCGGCCGGAATCAGAACGTGCTTGTTCATCGGAAAGAGATCCTGTTGTCTTGATCGGAGCGATCGGGTTGGAGGTGCGAAACCGCCGCTAACTCTAAGAAAGCACGGTGAAACGAAGTTGTCATTCGCAGCCGATTCGCTGAAGCGCGTATTGCCCGAATTGCCTGGGGCGACACGCGACTGACACACGGCGCGATCAGTCCCGGAAATGCCTCTCGCCCAGCGCCAGCCCGATGCTCATGCCCACGCCCGAACCCATGGCCACGCAATGCACCCGGGGCTCGGCCTCGAAGCGCTCGTAGGCGGCCGGTCCCGAGCCGTACACGCCCTGCCAGCGTTCCAGCACCGTCATCGGCATGGGCAGCAGCGCGCGGAGCTGGGCCAGCAGCAGCGTGTCCACGGCCTCGCTCTGGAAGGGCGACGGCGTCTCGCCGTAGTGGTGCGAGTCGCCGACGATCAGCTCGCCGCCGGCGCCGACCTGCTGCACGATGAGGTGGATGCCGTGTTCCAGCAGCGCGGGCGTCGTCGCCTGCACATGCTCGCGCAGCGCGTCCAGCGGCGCGCGCAGCTCGGCGCGCTCGGTGAAGGAGGGGTAGTGCAGGCAGGACAGGCCGGTCAGCAGCGCCGGGCCTAGCCTGAGCCCCGGCGCGGCCAGGCGCAGCATCTGCAGGCTGCAGCGGCGCAGCCGGCGCTGTGCGAAGGCCTCGGGATAGAGCTGCTGGTATTCGTGCCCCGAGCAGACGATGAGCTCGTCGGCCTCGAAGCGCCCGCGGCTGGTGTGCAGCCGCGGAGGTTCGACGGCCCGCACCAGCGTGCCGAAATGGAATTGCACGCCGTGCCGCTCGGCCAGCCAGGCCGCGAAGGCCGGGATGGCCAGGCGCGACTCCAGCGCGATCTCGTGCGGGCTGAGCAACGCGCCCAGACCGTCCAGCCCCGGCGCGGCCGGCAGCGTGCGCAGCGCCGGCGCGCCGACCAGCGCCGTGCCATAGGCCTCGCCCGCGGCGGCCTGGAAGGCCTGCAGCACGGCCCACTGGGCCGCGTCCCGGGCCACGGTCAGGCTGCCCTCGGCCTTGTGCCAGGCCTTCAGCGCGGGCAGCAGTTCCAGCCACAGGCCGCGGCTGTGCCGTGCCAGCTCCAGCAGCTCGCCCTCGGGCTGGCCGAGCAGCAGGCACAGGCCGAAGTTGCGCACGGAGGCGCCCAGCGGCGCGGCGTCGCGCTCGAACACCTGCACGCGGTGGCCGCGCTTGGCGGCGGCCCACGCATGAGCCAGGCCCAGGATGCCGGCGCCGACGATGGCGACGCGGCGTGAGCTCAAGGCCGTTCCCCGCGGGCCAGGCGGGCGTCGATGTCGGCCAGCACGGCGGGCAGCTCGGCCACGCTGTCGATGACGACATGCGCGCCGGCCGCCACCAGCTTGGCGGCGGCGCGCTCGCGCAGCCGGGCCTGCTCGGCCGGCGGCAGTGCCAGCCATTCCGCGCGGCTCAGGCCCACCTCGTTGCCCGAGGCGCTCAGGCCCACGGTCCACATGCCGGCCGTGCGGCCCTCGACGATGCCGGGCGCGGTGTCGTCCACCTTCACGCAGGCGGCCACGTCGCCGATGCCGAGCGCGATCACATTGGCCAGGGCCATCCAGGGGCCGGGGCGGCCGCCCACGGCGAGGTCGTCGGTGGCGACGGCATGGTCCACGCGCAGGCCCAGGCCCCGCGCATGGGCGAGCAGCGGGTCCATCACGGCGCGGGGGTAGCCCGAGCAGGAGCCGATCCTGAGGCCGCGCTCGCGCAGCCCGGCCAGCAGTTCCAGCACGCCGTGGATGGGGTCGGAATACCGCGCGACCTTGGCGATCTGCAGCGGCATGAAGGCGGCGTAGAGGGCGTCGACGTCGGCGCGGCCCATGTCGCGGCCATGGGCGGCGCGCCAGCGGGCGGCGATCTCCGGCTGCTGGCCCAGCGCGTGGATGTGGTCCCACTTGGCCAGGCCCATGGGCCCGCGGGCCTCGGCCAGGCTCAGCGGCACGCCGAAGCCGGCGAAGGCGTCGATCAGCACCTGGGTGGGCGCGAAGCTGCCCCAGTCCACCAGCGTGCCGGCCCAGTCGAAGATGAGGGCTTGCAGGGTGGTCTTCATGGCTGGAGTCCGAGTTCGTTGAGGGCGTGGGCGATGGCGTCGATGGCCTGGCCCATCTCGGCGGCGCCGATGGCGCCGATGCAGCCGACGCGGAAGGTCTCGACGCTGGTGAGCTTGCCGGGGTAGAGCACGACGCCGCGCGCCTTCACGGCGGCGTAGAAGCGCTGGAAGTCCCAGGCCGTGCCGGCCGGTGCGTGGACGGTGACGATGACGGGCGCCTGCAGCTCGGGCGCCAGGAAGGGCTTGAGGCCCAGACGCTCCAGGCCGCCGAGCAGTGCCGCGCAGTTGGCCTGGTAGCGCGCCAGCCGCGCCGGGCGGCCGCCCTGTTCGTCGTACTGACGCAGCGCGGCGGCCAGCGCGGCCACCACATGGGTGGGCGGCGTGTAGCGCCACTGGCCGGTGCGCTGCAGATAGCGCCACTGGTCCAGCAGGTCGAGGGACAGCGAGGGGCTGTTGCCCTCGGCGGCGGCCAGGGCCGTCTCGCGCACCAGCACGAAGCCCATGCCGGGCACGCCCTCCAGGCATTTGTTGCTGCTGGCGATGACGGCGTCGAAGGCCAATTCGCCGGCCAGGATGGGCAGCGCGCCGAAGCTGCTCATCGCGTCGATGACGAGGCGCCGGCCGGCGGCGGCGACCACGGCGGCCACCTCGGCCAGCGGGTTCAGGATGCCGGTGCTGGTCTCGCAGTGGATGACGCCGACATGGGTGATGGCCGGGTCGGCCGCGAGCGCCTCGGCCACGCGGCGCGGGTCCACCGGCGCGGTCTCGCCGAAGTCGATGACGGCATGGGCGCGGCCCATCTGCGCGGTGAGCCTGGCCATGCGCTGGCCATAGGCGCCGTTGGCGAGCACGAGCAGCTTGCCGTCGCGCGGCAGCAGGCTGCCGACGGCGGCCTCGACCGCGAAGGTGCCGGAGCCCTGCAGCGGTACGCAAACGAACTGGCCTTCGCCGTCGATGAGCCGCACCAGCCGCTGGCAGACGCCGGCCGTGAGGGCGTTGAAGTCGCTGTCCCAGGATCCCCAGTCGCGCAGCATGGCGGTCTTGGTTTTCAGCGTGGTGGTGAGCGGGCCGGGGGTCAGCAGTATGGGTTCTCTCATGGTCGGGGTCGGTGCGGTCAGGGCTTGCGCCAGGATTGGGTGCGGCGCTCCAGCCACCAACCCAGCGCGTTGAGCGCGAGCGTGGCGGCGAGGGAGGTGGCCACGATCAGCGTGGCCATGGCGGCGGCGGGGGCGGTGTCGCCGGCGTCGTCCATGCTCAGCACGGCGACCGAGGCCAGCATGCTGGACGGCGTGTAGAGGAAGATCACGGCGCTCACCGTCGTCATGGCCGACACGAAGAGGTAGCGCGCCACGTCGAGCAGGGCCGGCAGGCACATCGGCAGCGTCACGTGCAGCAGCGCATGCCACCAGGGCCGGCGCAGGCTGCGGCTGACGGCCTCGATCTCGGGGTCGAGCTGGCGCAGCGCGGTCAGCAGCGTCAGGTGGGCCGTGGTGTAGAAGTGCGCGACCGTCGCCGCCACCATCAGGCCCAGCGTGCCGTACAGCGCATGCAGCGGGTGGCCGACGGCGTTGAAGCTGAAGATATAGCCCAGGCCCAGCACCAGGCCCGGCACGGCCATCGGCAGCAGGGCCAGGCTGTGGAGGGTCGCGGCGGCCGGCGCGGGCACCGGGGTCTTGCTGACGAGGTAGGCGCCGGCGAAGACGACGCCGCTGCCGATGACCGTCGTCCACAGCGCCAGCTTGAGGCTGTTCGTGAACGCGGCCCAGCCGCCGCCGTCGAACTGGTCGAACTGGTAGTGGTCCAGCGTGAACTGCAGCTGGTAGGGCCAGAGCTTGATGAAGGAGGCCACGACGGCCACGCCCAGCAGGGCCAGCAGCCCGGCCAGCACGGCGGCGCAGAGCAGGGCCAGCAGGCCGTCGCGCCAGCCGTTGGGCCGGGCGCGGTAGGCCACCGAGCGCCCGCCCAGGCTGGCCGCATGGCCGCGCGCCAGCCAGCGCTCGACCGCGAAGCTGAGCACGGCCGGCAGCAGCAGCAGCAGGCCCACGGCCGCGCCCTGGGCGAAGTTCTGCTGGCCGATCACCTGCTTGTAGGCCTCCAGGGCCAGCACATTGAACTGGCCGCCGATCACCTTGGGCACGCCGAAGTCGGTGACGACCAGCGTGAAGACGACCAGGGCCGCCGAGATCAGCCCGTAGCGCGCATTGGGCAGCGTGACGGTGAGCAGGCGCCGCAGCCTGGACGCGCCGAGCGCCTCGGCCGCCTCGTAGAGCCGCGCATCGGCGACGGCCAGCGCCGTGGCCAGGATCAGCAGCGCATGCGGGAAGGTGTAGAAGACCTCGCCGAGCACGATGCCCAGCGGTCCGTAGATGCCCAGGCCCCAGGGCGCCAGCCAGCTCTTCAGCAGGCCCTGGTTGCCGAACAGATAGACCAGCGAGATGGCGGGCATCAGCGAGGGCGCGAGCAGCGGCGACAGCGCCAGCACGCGCAGCAGCGGCCGGCCCGGCAGCAGGCTGCGGGTCAGCGCGAAGGCGAAGCCCAGGGCCAGCGGCAGCACGACCGCGGTGGTGGCCACGGCGATCCAGACGCTGTTCCAGGCCGCCTGGCGCAGCCGCGCCTCGGCCAGCAGGCCGGCCAGCCGGCCCAGGCCGACGAACTCGCCCTGCGGGTCCTGCAGGGCCTGGGCCAGGATGGCGGCCAGCGGCAGCGCGATGAAGACGACGAGCAGCAGCGCCAGCCCGCAGGCGAGCGTGGCGGCGAGGGCGTCGTCGGCGCCGCGCACCGGGCCGCGGCGTTTCAGCGTGAGCAGGTTCACTGGGCGGCGCCTGCGTCGAACAGGCGCAGGCCCTGCGGCTGCAGCCGCACCGGCACGCGCCGGCCCGGCAGCAGCGCGGCGGCGCCGGGGTCGTGGGGCGCCACGTCGGCCCACAGCGTGAGCTCGGGCTGGGCCATCAGGCGCAGCTCGGCGCGGCGCAGGCCGCCCATGAAGTCCACGCGGTCCACCGTGGCCAGCAGCGTGTTGGCGCCGGGCTGCCACTCGGGCTGGACCTGCACGTCCTCGGGCCGGCAGAACAGCGTGGCGCGCTGCGGCGCGGCGGCGCCGGCCGGCCCGGTGCGCACGAGGGCCGCGGGGCAGTCGATGCTGCAGCCGGCCAGCCGGACGCGGCCGTCGGCATCGAGCTGCACCGGCAGCCAGTTGGCGCGGCCGACGAAGTCCGCGACGAAGCGCGTGGCGGGCTCGCGGTAGATCTGCTCGGGCGTGCCGACCTGCTCCAGCCGGCCGGCGCTCATGACGGCGATGGTGTCGCCCAGGGCCAGGGCCTCGTCCTGGTCGTGGGTGACCATCAGCGTCGTCACGCCCAGGCGCTGCTGCAGGCTGCGCAGCTCGCGGCGCAGGTGTTCGCGCACCTGGGCGTCCAGGGCCGACAGCGGCTCGTCCAGCAGCAGCAGGCTGGGCGAGGTGGCCAGCGCGCGCGCCAGCGCCACGCGCTGCTGCTGGCCGCCCGAGAGCTGGGCCGGGTAGCGGGCCGCGCTGCCGGGCAGGCCGACGAGGTCCAGCAGCTCGGCGATGCGCCGCTCGCGCGGTGCGCGCGGCAGGCGCAGGCCGTAGCCCACGTTGCCGGCCACCGTCAGGTTGGGGAACAGGGCATAGCTCTGGAACACGATACCGTAGTCGCGCTGGCTGGGCGGCAGGCGGCCGATGTCCTTGCTGCCCAGGTGCAGCGTGCCGGCGTCCTGGGCTTCCAGGCCGGCGAGGATGCGCAGCAGCGTGGTCTTGCCGCAGCCCGAGGGGCCGAGCAGGCAGACGAACTCGCCCTTGCGGATGGCCAGGTCGATGCCGGCCAGCGCCTCGAAGTCGCCGAAGCGCTTGCGGATGCCGGCGAAGCGCAGCCAGGCGTCGTCGGTGCCGGCGGTCATGGGTGGGGAGAGGCTGTCGCGTTTCATGGGTTTGCCAGCCGGTGCAGGCGGGACAGGTAATGGGCCAGCGGCGGCGTGACGAGGCCGACGACCTTGGCCGCGTCGTCATGCCGGCGCAGGCGGATGGCCGCCTGGGCGTGGGGGCGGGCCAGGAAGTCGGCCGCGTCCGCGGCCGACATGACGCCGCCCTGCAGCGCCAGGCTCAGCGCCGAGGCCGGCGACAGGGCCGCGCGATAGCCCGGTTCGGTGGCGCAGAGGTAGCGCTTGGCCTCCACATGCAGCGCGATGGGCTGGACCACGGCGGTCGGCAGCAGCGGCCGCAGGAAGGGCAGCACCTTGTGCTGGTGCAGGTCGTCGACGTGCCGGGCCAGGTCGTCGTCGCCCTGGCCGGACAGCAGATGGCCGAGGTCGTGCAGCAGGCAGGCGGCGACCGTCGCGTCGTCGTCGCCGGCCTGCTCCGCCAGCCAGGCGGCCTGCAGCGCATGCTCCAGCTGGCTGACGGCCTCGCCGCCGTAGAGCGCCTCGCCGCGCTGCTCGAACAGGGACTGGATGTCGCCGATGCCGAGTGCCATCCGGCCTCCCGCTCAGGCCTCGGGGCCGAGGGGCATCACTTCTTTTCCGACTTGCCGTCGTAGCGCCGGGTCCACTCGGTCAGGATGCGGTCGCGCTGGGCGGCGGACCACTTCAGGTCCTGCTTGATCAGCAGCTGCTCGTAGTTGGCGGGGATGAGGGCATCCGGCCTGGCCACGCCGGGGTAGGCGACGATGGCGAAGTTCTTCTCGTACAGCTCGTTGGCCTGGCGGGATGCGGCCCAGTCGGCATAGACCTTGGCGGCGTCCAGGTTCTTCGTGCCCTTGACGATGGCCGTCGCCTCGACGTCCCAGCCCAGGCCCTCCTTCGGGAAGACCAGGTCGATGGGCGAGCCGCCGGCCTTGAGTTTGGCGGCGCGGTACTCGAAGGCGATGCCGATGGGGAACTCGCCGGCCGCGGCCTGCTTGCAGGGCTTGGAGCCCGAGTGGGTGTACTGCGCGATGTTGGCGTGCAGCTTGTCCATATAGGCCCAGCCGCCTTCCTCGCCGAACAGCTTCAGCCAGGCCGTCACGTCGAAATAGCCGGTGCCGCTGGACGCCGGGTTGGGCATGACGATCTTGCCGGCGTACTCGGGCTTGAGCAGATCCTTCCAGCTTTCGGGCTTGGGCAGATGCAGCTTGGCCGCCTCGACGGTGTTGAAGCAGATCGTCGCGCCCCAGACGTCCATGCCCACCCAGGCCGGCGTCTTGGCGTTGTCGACATAGGCCTTGCTCAGCTTCTCCACGCCCTTGGGCGCGTAGGGCAGCAGCATGCCTTCCTTGTCGAGGATGAGCAGCGACGTGGCGGCCAGGCCGGTGATGACGTCGGCCTGCGGCGCGGCCTTCTCGGCCAGCAGCTTGGCCGTGACGATGCCGGTGGACTCGCGCACCCACCTGAGCTTGATGTCGGGGTGCTCGGCCTCGAAGCCGGCCTGGTAGGCCTTGAGCTGGTCGGCCTCCAGGGCCGTGTAGACGGTCAGCGTGGTGTCCGCGTGGGCCACGCCGCCGAGGGCGCAGGCGGCGAGCAGTGAAAACACGACGTGGCGGGGCATGGGGGGCTCCAGAAAAACGGTGGATGGGAAATGGCCTCGGAACGGCCGGCACTCTATGGATGTGCCGTGACAGCCCATTGACGTTCGACGCATTCGTCGCGATGCCCTTATTTGGAAATTTCGCCGGTCCGCCCCCCGCGCCCCCCGGGTAATCCGGCCCCGGGCCGGGCCCGGTCTGCCACGATGATGCGCACCTCGCCAGATCCGGCGTTCCCATCCATCGTCGAATGAGCACCTCATCGCCCACCTCCACGCCCGAACTGGGCACCGAACTGACGCTGCGCGGCATCGTGCTGGGCATCGTCATCACGCTGGTCTTCACGGCCGCCAACGTCTATTTCGGGCTGAAGGCCGGCCTGACCTTCGCGACCTCCATCCCGGCCGCCGTCATCTCGATGGCCCTGCTGCGCCGCGCGGCGGGCAATTCCATCGGCGAGACCAATATCGTGCAGACCATCGCCTCGTCGGCCGGCACGCTGTCGTCCATCATCTTCGTGCTGCCCGGCCTCGTGATGATCGGCTGGTGGAGCGGCTTCCCGTACTGGATGTCGACGGCGCTGTGCGCTTTAGGCGGCGTGCTGGGCGTCATGTATTCCATCCCGCTGCGCCGCGCCCTTGTCACGAACTCGCCGCTGCCCTACCCGGAGGGCGTGGCCTGCGCCGAGGTGCTCAAGGTCGGCCATGCGGCCGACAGCGGCGAGAGCAGCCGCCAGGGCCTGGCGGCCATCGTCACCGGCGCCGTCGTGTCGGCGGGCTTCAGCATCGTCGTCGCGACGCAGGTCTTCGCGGCCAACCTGGCGCAGTATTTCCGGCTGCCCGGTGGCGAGAAGAGCGGTGATGGACCGGCAACGGGCTACGACCTGAACTTCAGCTTCGCGCTGCTGGCCGTGGGCCATCTCGTCGGGCTGTGGGTGGGCATCGCCATCCTCGTCGGCGCTGCCATCGGCTGGCTCGGCGGCGTGCCGCTGCTGACCCAGGGCGTGGACGGCGCGGCCGAGGCCGTCGCGATGTTCGCCTGGAGCAAGAAGGTGCGCTTCATCGGCGCCGGCTGCATCGCCGTCGCGGCGATCTGGACGCTGGTCAAGCTGGCCAAGCCCGTCGTCGCCGGCCTGCACTCGGCGGCCATGTCGGCGCGCGTGCGCAAGGCCGGCAAGGGCGACACGCTGCCGCGCAACGAGCGCGACATCCCCATCGGCACGGTCGGCCTCGTCACGCTGGCCTGCATGCTGCCCATCGGCTTCATGCTGTCCAGCTTCGCCGGCTCGGCCGGCCTGGGCGACCAGCTCGGCCTGCTGGTCGTCGGCGGCGTCGTCTACGTCGTGCTGATGAGCTTCTTCGTCGCCGCCGTCTGCGGCTATATGGCCGGCCTGATCGGCTCGTCCAACAGCCCGCTGTCGGGCGTGGGCATCCTCGTCGTCATCGGCGTGTCGCTGCTGCTGGCCCTGGTCGTGAAGCCCCTGCTGCCGGCCGGCACCGGCCAGGCCCTGGTGGCCTTCGCGCTGTTCGTCACGGCCGTCGTCTTCGCCGTGGCCACCATCTCCAACGACAACCTGCAGGACCTGAAGACCGGCCAGCTGGTGGACGCCACGCCGTGGCGCCAGCAGGTCGCCCTCGTCATTGGCGTGCTGGCCGGCGCCGTCGTCATCCCGCCGGTGCTGGACCTGCTGAACCAGGCCTATGGCTTTGCCGGCGTGCCGGGCGCCAACCCCAAGACGGCGCTGGCCGCACCGCAGGCCGCGCTGATCTCGGCGCTGGCCAAGGGCGTCATCCAGGGCGACCTGAACTGGAACCTGATCGGCATCGGCGCCGCCATCGGCGCGGCCTGCATCGTCGTCGACGAGGGGCTCAAGCGCTCGACCTCGGGCCGCGCCCATCTCGCGCCGCTGGCCGTGGGCCTGGGCATCTACCTGCCGATGAACAGCACGCTGACCATCGTCGTCGGCGCCGTGGCCGGCTGGCTGTTCGAGCGCGCCGCCGCGCGCCGGCGCGACGCCGAGGCCACCAAGCAGCTCGGCGTGCTGATGGCATCGGGCCTGATCGTCGGCGAGAGCCTGCTGGGCGTCATCCTCGCCGCCGTCGTCGTGTTCTCGGGCAATGGCGCGCCGCTGGCGCTGGTGGGCGACAGCTTCGCCACGGCCGGCCAGGTGCTGGGCCTGCTGGCCTTCGCCGGCATCGGCTTCGGGCTCTACGCCTGGCTGCTTAAGCGCCGCGACTGAGCCTAGAAACGGCAGTTGACCGCTCCCTACTCATCGAAGTCTCTGTGCATCAATGCCATTCGCCTGGCGCGATGTTCACCACTCCGATGATCAACGCTGCGCGCCCGCTGGCCCGCCGCTTCGGGCCGCCGGCGGCGTTGCTCCTTCTCGTGGGCATGAGCCCACTTCGTCGTCGCGCCTTGCCGGCTGCCCGCCTCGGCTGTCCCTCGGGCGTGCCCAACTGCCGTCTCCAGGCTGCGCCGCGCCGCGCTGCAGGCGCCAGATCAGCACGCCGACGACCAGCGTCGTGCCGATCAGCACATTGCCCACCCAGGGGAAGTGCTCCAGCCGGCCGTCCGCCGCGATGTGCACGATGTGGCCGGACACCAGCGCCGCCAGGCCGCCGGCCAGTTGCTGCAGCGCCGCGTTGATCGCGCTGAACGAGCCGCGCTGCTCGGGCGCCGGGATGCCGGCGACGATGACCTGCCAGGGCACCATGCGCGAGAAGATGCCGGCGAACAGCACCACGTTGACGAGGATCAGCAGGGCCAGCGGCGAGGGGCCGAGCCGCGTGTAGACCGCCACCATGGCGATGGTGAGCCCGCTGCCGGCGTAGAACACCGGCAGCGGGCCGATGCGGTCAGTCAGGCGGCCGACGGCCGGCGCGACGAACAGCGTGCTGATGCCGGTGACGAGGTAGACCATGGGCAGGTGGTCCAGCGCGATGCCGACGTTATGCACCGAGAACGCGCTGGCGAAGGGCATGATCATGAAGCCGCCCGTCGTCAGCAGCGCCGTGATCGCGAAGGCCTGCAGGTGGCGGCCGTTGGCGACCGTGTGCAGCAGGTGCTTGAAGGCGCTGCGGTCGTTGGGCAGGGCCAGGTGGGCGTCCACCGGCTTCATGCGCCAGGCGATCAGCAGGCCGCCGAGCGCGCCGAAGGCGGCCAGCGCGATGAAGGGCGCATGCCAGTCCCAGTGCGTGGCCAGGAACAGGCCGAAGGGCAGGCCCAGCACCTGGCTGGCCGCGAAGCCGCCCTGCAGCAGGCCCATCACGCGGCCGCGCAGCGCCGGCTCGAACAGGTCGGCCGTGATGGCCATGACGATGGAGCCGATGACGCCGCCGAACAGGCCGGTCACGACGCGCGCCAGCAGCAGCATCTCGAAGCTGGTGGCCAGGCCGCACCAGACGGTGCCGAGCAGGAAGCCGGTGTAGAAGAACAGCAACAGCTTCTTGCGGTCGAAGCGGTCGGCGAAGCCGGCCGTCAGCAGGCCCGAGATGCCGGCGCTGAAGGCATAGGCCGACACGACGAGGCCGAACTGCTGCGCGCTCATGGACAGCGCCGGCATGATCAGCGCGCCCAGCGGCGACATGATCATGAAGTCGAGGATGACGGCGAACTGCAGCAGCGTCAGCAGCGCCGTCGCGAAGCGCTGGTAGGGGCTGAAGGCCGGTGGCGGGCCGGAGGAGGCGGGGGCTTCGGGCTTGGGCATAACGTGGCGGCTGGTCGGTAGCCGCCCAGTGTCCGCGAGCGCCGGTCCAGGATTGGCAGCATCCCGCGGCGCAGGATTGGCCAAGCCTGGCTTTGCCAACGGAGAAAGCAGCCCGCCGTGGAGCGCGCCGCGCCTGGGTGATATCCCGACCGCACGGTCGAGATATCGCCGATACCATCGAATGCCCTTCCACCCCGCGCCGCCATGGACCTCACGATTGCCGCCATCCTCGGCCTCGACGGCCTGACCAACGGAGCCATCTACGCCCTCGTGGCGCTGGCCCTGGTGCTCGTCTTCTCGGTCACCCGCGTCATCTTCATCCCGCAGGGCGAGTTCGTCGCCTTCGGCGCGCTGACGCTGGCCGCGCTGCAATCGGCCAAGGTGCCGGGCACGGTGTGGCTGCTGCTGATGATGGCCGTCGCCGCGGCGCTGCTCGACCTGGCCGCGGGCCTGCGCGAGCGCTGGCCCGCGGCGCGCCTCGCACGCAAGCTGCTGGCCACGCTGGGCTTCCCGCTCGCGGCCGCGGGCCTGACGTACGGGCTGGCGCCGCAGCAGCCCCCGCTGCTGGTGCAGGTGGCGCTGGCGCTGGCCGTCGTCACCGCGATGGGGCCGCTGCTCTACCGCCTGGCCTTTCGCGCGCTGTCGGCCGCCAGCGTGCTGACGCTGCTCATCGTGTCGGTCGGCGTGCACTTCGCGCTGACCGGCGTCGGCCTCGTCTTCTTCGGCGCCGAGGGCTATCGCACGCCGGCCTTCTGGGAGGTGCGCTTCGACGTCGGGCCGCTGGGTTTCAGCGGGCAGACGCTGATCATCTTCGGCGCGTCCGTTGCGCTGCTGGTAGGCATGTGGCTGTTCTTCGAGCGCACGCTGACCGGCAAGGCGCTGCGGGCCACCTCGGTCAACCGCACCGGCGCGCGGCTGATGGGCATCTCGGGCGACGCGGCCGGTGCGCTCACGTTCACGCTGGCGGCCTTCATCGGCGCGCTGTCGGGCCTGCTGATCTCGCCGTCCACGACCATCTATTACGACACCGGCTTCCTGATCGGCCTGAAGGGCTTTGTCGCCGCGGTGTTCGGCGGCCTGGCCAGCTTCCCGATGGCGCTGGGCGGCGCGATCGGCGTGGGCCTGGTCGAGAGCTTCGGCAGCTTCTGGGCCAGTGCGTTCAAGGAGGTCATCGTGTTCACGGTGATCCTGCCGGTGCTGCTGTGGCGGTCCTTCGTGGACCCGCATCACGAGGAGCATTGAACTTGATGAAGCGCTCCCATCTCGCGGCCGTCGCCGCCGTCCTGCTGCTTGTCCTGCCCTTCGTGCCGGTGCCGGACTTCTGGATCACGCAGCTCAACTACATCGGCCTGTTCTCCCTCGTCGTGCTGGGCCTGGTGCTGCTGACGGGCGTCGGCGGGCTCACCTCCTTCGGCCAGGCGGCCTTCGCCGGCATCGGCGCCTATGCCACGGCCTATCTGACCACGGTGCTGGGCCTGTCGCCCTGGCTGGGCCTGGCCGCGGGGCTGGGCATCACGCTGGTGCTGGCCCTGGTCATCGGCGCGCTGACGCTGCGCATGTCGGGCCACTACCTGCCGCTGGCCACCATCTGCTGGTGCCTGGCGCTGTACTACCTCGTCGGCAACCTGGAGGCCCTGGGCAAGTACGACGGCCTGCTCGGCCTGCCGGCCATCCAGCTCGGCGACTTCAGCTTCCAGAGCGAGCGCCGCATCTATCTGCTGATCTGGCTGGCGGCGCTGCTCGCGGCCGTGGCCGTCACGCGGCTGCTGGACTCGCGGCCGGGCCGCATCATGCGCGCCCTCAACACTAACCGCGGCGGCGGCGCGACCATGCCCGAGGCCATGGGCGCCTCCACCTTCCGCTACAAGCTGGTCATGTTCGTCGTCGCGGCGCTGCTGGCCTGCGTGTCGGGCTGGCTGTACGCCCATATGCAGCGCAGCGTGAACCCCTCGCCCTTCGGCATCAAGTTCGGCATCGAATACCTGTTCATGGCCGTGCTGGGCGGCATCGCCACCGTGGGCGGCGCCTTCACCGGCGCGGCGCTCGTGAAGCTGGCGGAGGACCAGCTGCAGGTCTGGCTGCCGCTCGTCTTCGGCGGCTCGGGCAACTACGAAATCATCGTCTTCGGCATCGCGCTGGTGCTGGTGCTGCGCTTTGCGCCGGACGGCCTGTGGCCCTTGATCTCACGCGCCATTGCACGCCGGCTGCCGGCGCGCAGCGCGCGCGCGGTGGACGAGAACGCGCCGCGCTTAAGCTCGCGCAGCCACCCCGAGCGCGGCGCGCCGCTGCTGGACGTGCGCCGGATCCGCAAGCAGTTCGGCGGGCTGGTGGCCGTCAACGACATCAGCTTCGCGATCCGCGCCGGCGACATCGTCGGCCTCATCGGCCCCAACGGCGCCGGCAAGAGCACGACCTTCAACCTCGTTTCCGGCGTGCTGCCGCTCACCAGCGGCGAGGTCGAGCTGCTCGGCCAGCGCGTCGACGGCCGCGGCAGCCGCGACATCGCCCGCGCCGGCCTCAGCCGCACCTTCCAGCATGTGAAGCTGGTGCCCGACATGACGGTGCTGGAGAACGTCGCGCTGGGCTGCTATCTGCGCACCCGCAGCGGCACGGCGGCCGCGATGCTGGGCCTGGACCGTGCCGAGGAGATCCAGGCCCGCGCCGAGGCGCTGCGCCAGCTGCGCCGCATCGGCCTGGCCGAGCAAGCCCACGAGCTGGCCGGCAACCTGGCCCTGGGCCCGCAGCGCCTCGTCGAGATCGCCCGCGCGCTGGCCAGCGACCCGTCGCTGCTGCTGCTGGACGAGCCCGCCGCCGGCCTGCGCCACAAGGAGAAGGCCGCGCTCTCCGAGGTGCTGAAGCAGCTCAAGGCCGAGGGCCTGTCGCTGCTGCTCGTCGAGCACGACATGGACTTCGTCATGAAGCTGACCGACCGCATCGTCGTCATGGAGTTCGGCCGCTACCTGATGGACGGCACGCCGGCCGAGGTGCAGGCCAGCCCGGCCGTGCGCGCGGCCTACCTGGGAGCGGACGAATGAGCGCCTTGCTGGAGGTTGTGGACCTGCACGCTGGCTACGGCCGCGCCGAGGTTCTGCATGGCCTGAGTTTCACGGCGGCCGAGAAAAGCGTCGTCACCGTCATCGGTCCCAACGGCGCGGGCAAGTCGACGCTGCTCGGCGCGCTGATGGGCCTGATCCCGTCGCGCAGTTCGGCCCTTCGCTTCGCGGGCGAGGACATCGCCCGGCTGACGCTCGAAGAGCGCGTCCTGGCCGGCCTCGCGCTGGTGCCCGAGAAGCGCGAGCTGTTCGGCACCATGAGCGTCGAGGACAACCTGCTGCTCGGCGGCTGGCGGCCCAGGAAGCTGGGCGACGGCAAGTGGCGCGACGGGCTGGAGAGCGTCTATGCCCGCTTCCCGCGGCTGAAGGAGCGCCGCCAGCAGGCGGCCGGCACGCTGTCCGGCGGCGAGCGCCAGATGCTGGCCCTGGGCCGCGCGCTGATGGGCCAGCCCAAGCTCCTGATGCTGGACGAACCCAGCCTGGGCCTCGCGCCGCTGATCGTGCGCGAGATCTTCACCATCGTCGAAGACCTGCGCGCCACCGGCGTCAGCATCCTGCTCGTCGAGCAGAACGCCCGCGCCGCGCTGCGCGTGGCGGATCACGGGCATGTGCTGGAAACCGGGGAGTTGGGCTTGAGTGGGCCGGCAGATCAGCTCGCGCAAGACCCGCGGGTGATCGAGACGTATCTGGGGGCGGGGCGGAAAGGCTAACCGGCAGGGGGCGTCACATACCGATGAACTCGATTCGACGCTTCTGTTCTTGGCTTGGGCGCTTCAGACCCAAGCCGCTTGGCGACCTCTTGGCTATCGAATTTGATGACGTCGGCGCCCGAGTGATCGTGCTCGATAGACTCGAACCGGATTGGAACCAAGCCTTTGCTTGGCAGGACGTTCTGCGAGTCTGCTTCAAGGATGCGGGACTCTACCGGTCTGACGTGCTCTTCATCACCGTTGTTGGACGCTCAAAGCCGGTGGTCGTTCTGATGGAAGCCAGAGGTGCTCCAGTCTTGATCGGCGAACTCGCCAAACGAAATTTGTTTCCGGAAAAAGTCTGGCGCCGAGCATTTGGGGATACCAGCGGCGGTACTCACTGCTGGCCCCCGGAGCAATAGTGCTTAGCGGTTCACTGGCGGTCTTCGCTAACCCAGGCGCTATGCATCGTCATCGTCCGCTGCGTCCCACACCAAGTCTTGTTGTGTACTAGGCCGAAGACGGTGAGCGCCGGTCTCGTCGACTGAGCAAAGTGCTTGACCAGCCTCGGCATGGCCAATGCGGCTGGTGGCGGTGCTGGCTTGGAGGCAGCTAGCTGAGGATCAGCCCGCGCGCACCCAGATCAGCAGCTTGTTGTTGGCCGGCATGTCCAGCCGCTCCCGCAGCGCGAGGCCCGCGGCTGCGGCCTGCCCGCCGACATCGGCCAGCCGCCTCAGGCCCCAGGCCGGGTTGCGCGCCCGCAGGTCGGCGTCGAAGGCCAGGTTGCTCGGCGCCGTCGGCTCGTCGTCCAGCAGATAGGGGCCGTAGGTGAGCAGCAGGCCCTGCGGCGCGAGGTGGCGCGCGGCGCCCTGCATCAGCGCGGCCGTGCAGGCCCAGGGCGCGATGTGGATCATGTTGGCGCAGTAGATCGCGTCGACCACGGCCGGCGCGGCGGGCCAGCTCGCGTCGAGCACGTTCAGCACGACGGGCGGGCGCAGGTTCGCGAGGCCCTCGCACCAGGCGGCGATGGAGGGCAGCGATTCGGCCGCCACGTCGCTCGGCTGCCATTGCCAGCCGGGCAGGCCCACGCCGCAGAAGGCGGCATGCTGGCCCGTGCCGCTGGCGATCTCCAGCAGCAGGCCCGTGGGCGGCAGCAGGCGCTGCAGGGCCGCCAGGATGGGCGGCCCGTTGCGCTCGGCGGCGGGGCTGTGGCGGCGCTCGCTCATGGTCAGGCCAGCCGGCCGGCCTGGAAGTCCCGCACCGCCTGCACCAGCTCGGCCTCGGTGTTCATCACGAAGGGGCCGTACTGCGCGATGGGCTCGCCCAGCGGCCGGCCGGCAATCAGCAGCGCCTTGGCCGGCGCGTCGCCGGCCTGCAGGCGCACGCCGTCGCTGCCCGGCGCGTTGGCCAGGATGGCCATGCGGCCGGCGGGCTGCAGGCAGCCGCCGTCGTACTTCAGCGCGCCCTCGTAGACGTAGACGAAGGCGTTGAACTCGAGCGGCAGCGGCTGCTCGAAGCGGGCGCCGGGCGCGAGCCGCACGTCGAGGTACAGCGGCTCGGTGTGCTCGCGCTGCACGGCGCCGGCCACGCCATGGCTCGCGCCGGCGATGACGCGCACCTTGGCGCCGCCCTGCTCGAACTCGGGCACCTCGCTGCTCGCGATGTCGCGGTACCAGGGCTCGCGCATCTTGTCCTTGGCGGGCAGGTTGAGCCAGAGCTGGAAGCCGGCCATGCGGCCCTCGTTCTGCTCGGGCGTCTCGCTGTGGATGACGCCGCGGCCGGCGGTCATCCACTGCACGCCGCCGTCGCTGATCAGGCCTTCGTGCCCGGCCGAATCACGGTGGCGCATGCGGCCGTTGAGCATATAGGTGATGGTCTCGAAGCCGCGGTGCGGGTGGTCGGGGAAGCCGGCGATGTAGTCGTCGGGGTTGTCCGTGCCGAAGGCGTCCAGCATCAGGAAGGGGTCGAGCCGGCGCTGCAGGTTCTGCGTCAGCACGCGGTTGAGCTTGACGCCGGCACCGTCGCTGGTCGGCTGGCCGGCGACGAGGCGTTCGACCTCGCGCGGTTGGGTCAGAAGGGATGTGACGACGGTGTTCACGGTTGATCCTTTCAATGGTTCCCGGGCCGAGCGCCGGGCCGCTCCCAAGCCGGCCCGCTTGGGCGATGTGCTTGCCGGTCGAACCGGCAAGCATCGCCGTCTCCTCGGGAGACCGGCCAAGGTACTCCTTGGACGAGAGGCGCCAGCTCAGGCGGCGAGCAGATCAGCGATTTGAGAGCGTGCTTGCGACAGGCCGCGGTCGGCGGATTCCGGCCCCATGTTCAGTCCTTCAGCGTAGACGAAGTCCACATCGGTCATGCCGAGGAAGGCCAGCACGGTGCGCAGATAGGGCGTGACCTGGTCGGTCGGCTGGTTGCGGTGCACGCCGCCGCTGGCGTTGACGACATAGACCTTCTTGCCGGTGAGCTGGCCGACGGGGCCGGTCGGGCCGTACTTGAAGGTCACGCCGGCGCGGGCCACCGCGTCGATCCAGTTCTTCAGCTGGGCGCTGATGTTGAAGTTGATCATCGGCACGCCGATGACGATGGTGTCGGCGGCGAACAGCTCGGCGATGAGTTCGTCGTTCAGCGCGACGCGCTCGGCCTGCTCGGGCGTGCGGTCCTCGGCCGGCGTGAACAGCGCGCCCAGCGCGGCTTCGTCGAGCACGGGCAGCGGGTTGGCGGCGAAGTCGCGCACGGTGAGCGTGGCGCCGGGGTTGGCGGCGCGCAGGCCGGCGCTCATCTCGTTGGCCAGGCGGGTGGACACCGAGCCCTGGTCGTCTTGCAGGCGGCGGGCGCTGGAGTTGATTTGCAGGATGTTCATCTGGGGCTCCTGGAACAGGTCGGTTGCGATGGACTGAACTCTAGGATTCGTCAATCGCCCGCGGAAGTCGCCGCTTTGCATAAGATTGTTCCGTCATTGGATCAATGAGGCGAAATCATGGAATCGGATGCCGACGATCTGCTGCTGTTTGCCCGGGTGATGGACGCCGGCAGCTTCAGCCGCGCCGCCGAGCGCGTGCGCTGGCCCAAGAGCACGGTGTCGCGGCGCATCGCGGCGCTGGAGACGCGCCTGGGCGAGAAGCTGCTGCAGCGCACGACGCGCAAGCTCTCGCTGACGGACTTCGGCGCCGGCGTGCTGGAGCATGCGCGGGCCGTGGCCGCCGAGGTGGACGGCGCGCTGGCCCTGGCCCTGCACCGCCAGAGCAAGCCCAGCGGGCGGCTGCGCGTCAGCATGCCGGCGGACGTCGCGCAGAACGTGGCGGCGGGCATGCTGGCCGAGTTCGCCATCCAGCACCCCGAGGTGCAGCTGGAGCTGGACCTGACGCCGCGGCGCGTGGACATCGTCGGCGAGGGCTTCGACCTCGCCATCCGCATGGGCGACCTGGGCGAGGACGGCCAGCTCGCCGCGCGGCGGCTGGCGACGACGCAATGGGGGCTGTATGCGTCGCCGGCCTATCTGGCGCGCGTCGGCGAGCCGCTGCTGCCGCAGGCGCTGGAGAGCATGCACGCGCTGATGCTGCTGGGCCGCAGCGGCGAACCGCTGCCCTGGCGGCTGAGCCGCGAGGGTGGCGAGGCCGTCGTCGTGCGGCCCGCGCAGCGCACGCTGGCCAATGCGCCCAGCCTGCTGGCCCAGCTGGCCGAGGCCGGCGTGGGCATCGCGGGCATCGACCGCCTGCTCGTCAGCGACGCGCTGCGCCTGGGGCGGCTGCAGCGGCTGATGCCGCAATGGCAGCTGCCCGGTTCGACCGCCTGGGCCGTGTTCCCGGAGCGGCGGCTGATGCCGCTGCGCACGCGGGTGTTCCTGGAGGCGATCTCGGCCCTGCTGGCCGGCTGCCCGACGCCGGCCTGATCAGCCCTCGTCGCTGTTGAAGGCGATCTCGACGCCGGCCTCGCGCGGCTTCGGGATCGGCGCGAAGCGCCACTGCCGCACGGCCTCGACGGCCGCGCTGCCCAGGCGGGCGTGGCTGGCCTTGATGACCTGCACCTGGCCGACCTTGCCGTCGGGCTGGACCGTGAACTGCACCTGGGCAAAGCCGTTGTGGAGACTCTGCCCCCGCAACTGGCGCGGGATTTCTGGGTTCACCTTGGACAGCAGCTTCAGCGGCAGCTCGTCCTCGGCGGGCGGCGGCGGGGGCTCGACGGCCTGGGCCGCGGCGGCCAGCGGCGCGGCCGGCACGAGCGTGGGCTGCGCCGAGGCCAGCAGCACCCGCGGCGCCTCCTCGGGCTCGGAGGCGACGGGCGCGGCGGCCTGCGCGACGACGGGCTCGGGTGCCGGGCTGGAGGCGGTCTGCGCAGGAGCCGGCGTCGGTGCGGGCCGCGGTGCCGCGGCGGCGGCGGGCTTGCGTGCGACGGGGGCCGGCGCAGGGGCGGGTGCCGGCGCAGGCGCCTGGCGGCTGGCGCCCTTGTCGGCGTTGAGCTTGATCCAGTGGAAGACGGAGTCCGCGGCCTTCTGGGCGCGCTCCAGGCTGCCGTCGGTCTTGGGCGGGTCGCCGGCCTGCGCGCCGGCCGCCTGGCTCAGGCTCAGCAGGGCGCTCGCGAGGGCGGGCAGGGCAAGCGCCAATTTTGGGCGGCGCTGGGGTCCGAGTGTCATGACTGCTCCACAGAGACGGGCCCGGCGCGGTGGTGTGCACGCCGGCGGCGGAACTCTAGTCAAGCCCGGGGCGGGGTGACAGCGGGGTTTGCCCCGCAAAGCGCGCAAATTAGAGCGATCTCCCGGCAAACATCACGCTTGGCCGAGCAGCATGCGGCAGCGCTTCTCGTGCTGCTGGATCTCGCCCAGCGTGACCTCGATGTCGTGGCGCTGCTGCTCCAGCTGCTCGCGGTGCTGGGCCAGGATGGCCAGGAAGGCGCGCAGCTGCGGCGCGGCGCTGGCCTGGCTGTCGTACATGTCGACGAGCTGCTTGATCTCCTGCAGCGCCAGGCCCAGGCGCTTGCCGCGCAGCGTCAGCTTCAGCCGCGTGCGGTCGCGCGGCGTGTAGACGCGGTTGCGGCCCTTGCGGCCGGGCTCCAGCAGGCCCATGTCCTCGTAGAAGCGGATCGCGCGCGGCGTGATGTCGAACTCGGCGGCGAGCTCGGTGATCGTGTACGTGGGGTTGTCGGTCGCGGCGGCGACAGGTCGGCGGGGCGGCATGGCTAAACTGAGTTGACGTAAACGTCAGTCTAAGTCCCCCGAGCTGCACCATGGCCAACGCACGCGAATCCGAACTCCACTATCCCCTGGGCGAAACCCTGCCCCAGCCCGGCGAGGCCCTCGATCTCGCGCCCGGCCTGCGCTGGGTGCGCATGGGCCTGCCCTTTGCGCTGGACCACATCAACCTGTGGCTGCTGCGCGACCGCATCGATGGCCGCGAGGGCTGGACCATCGTCGACTGCGGCATCGCCAGCGACGACACGCGGGCCAACTGGGAGACCGTGTTCGCCGGCCGCCTGGACGGCCTGCCGGTGCTGCGCGTCATCGCCACGCATTTCCACCCCGATCACCTGGGCCTTGCGCACTGGCTGACCGAGCGCTGGGGCTGCCGCCTGTGGATGAGCGCGACGGACTTCAACCTCGCGCGCCTGGCCAGCAGCTCGACGGTGGGCATGGGCGGCGCGTCGGCCGCGGCCTTCTTCGGCAGCCATGGCCTGACCGATCCCGAATCGCTCGAGAAGATTCGCGCGCGCGCCGACTACTACCCGAAGATGGTGCCCGTCGTGCCGGCCAGCTATCGCCGGCTGATGGACGGCACCGAGGTCGACATCGGCGGGCGGACCTGGCGCTGCATCGCCGGCTACGGCCATGCGCCGGAGCACATCAGCCTGTATTGCGACGCAGCCCGGCTGGTGATCTCGGGCGACATGGTGCTGCCGCGCATCTCGACGAATGTGTCGGTCGTGGACGTCGAGCCCGAGGCCGACCCGCTGACGCTCTATCTGGACTCGCTCGCCCGCTACCTCGAGCTGCCGGCCGACACGCTGGTGCTGCCCTCGCACGGCAAGCCCTTCACCGGCCTGCACCAGCGCGTGGACCAGCTGCGCGAGCACCATGACGAGCGCCTGGCCGAGGTCACGGCGGCCTGCGCCGCTCAGCCCACGCATGCGGCCGGCCTGCTTAACGTGCTGTTCAAGCGCAAGCTCGACCTGCACCAGACCACCTTCGCGATGGGCGAGGCCATCGCCCACCTGAACGCGCTGTGGCTGAAGGGCGAACTCAGACGCGAGCTGGGCGCCGACGGCGTCTACCGCTTCGTGCCGGCCTGAGCCAAAAGAAAAGCCGCCGCGGGCATGCCCGGCGGCGGCGTTTCGGCCTTGCTCGGTATCTTCACTCCCATTCCCTGCCGGCTCTCGCCGACCTTGATACCCGTGTGACAGCGTCGTGGGGAGTGTTGCGGAGCGCGACTGCGATCGGATGACGGTCGGCCGGGAAAATTCACCAGCAAACCATTGCAGGCGGCTCGCGACCGTGCCGCCTCACTGCACGACGATGGACTCGTCGCGCAGCGCCTCGCGCGAGCGCTCAAAGTCGGGCAGCACGGAGCGCACCGTGTCCCAGAAAGCCGGGCTGTGGTTCATCTCGCGCAGATGGGCGAGTTCGTGGGCGACGACGTAGTCGATGATGGCCGGCGTGAAGTGGATGAGGCGCCAGTTCAGCCGGATGCTGCCGTCGGCGCTCGCGCTGCCCCATCGGGTCTGGGCCGAGGACAGGCGCAGCGAGCTCATCGTCACGCCCAGCAATGCCGCAAAGCGCTGGCAGCGCGGCAGGAAGTCCTCGCGCGCCCGTGCCTTCAGCCAGGCCTGGGCGAGGTCGCGAACCTGCTCGGCCGCGGCGCCGCCGGGCAGCGGCAGGCGCAGCTCGCGCGTGGCCGTGTCCCAGACCACCTCGCGCTCGCCCGGCGCGACGACCAGGGTCAGCGCCGCGCCGAGATAGGGCAGCTGGCCGCCGTCCAGCCAGTCGATGCGCGCGGCCTGCATGCGCTGCTGGCGCTCGCGCTGCTCGACGAGCTTGCGCAATATCCATTCGCCCTTGTGATGCAGCGCGCGCTCGATCTCGTTGATGGGCACCCAGCGCGGTGCGCTGACGCGCAGGCCCTGCGGCCCGACGACGAAGCCGATGCTGCGCCGGCGCGCGCGCTTGAGCTCGTAGCCGATGCGGTGCTGGCCCAGCCACAGCTCGCGCAGCGCCCGGGCCGCGCCGGGCTCGGCGGGAGCGATCTCCGGCGCCACGTCGAACAGCGACAGTTGGCTGTCCTGCAGGAGCGGGGCCGGGCGCTTGGCGGGCATGGTGGCGTCAGTGCGAATCGTGGGTTTGATCGAGTGACTGCCGCGGAGCCGGCTTTGCCGGGCCGCTGGCAGTGCCCCCTTCGAGGGGGCCGGCGAAGCCGGTAGGGGGTGGGCTATATCCATCGGGATCGAGGCGGTGCATCTCGCCCTCGATCCAGTCCTTGACCTCCTGCATCAGCTCGGTCGGGTTGCGACCTTCGGGGCGGATCTGGCGGCCGATGGAGATGTCCACCACGCCGGGCCGCAGCAGGAAGCTCTTGCGCGGCCAGCAGCGCGCCGCCGTGGCGGCGATGGGCACGACGGGCAGGCCGGCCTCGATGGCCAGGCGGGTGCCGCCGGTCTTGTAGTCGCCGGCCTGGCCACGCGGGATGCGCGTGCCCTCGGGGAACATGATGACCCAGTTGCCCTGGCCGCCCAGACGCTTGCCCTGCTTCAGCACCTTGTTCCAGGCCTCGGTGCGGCGGCCGCGGTCGATGTGGATCATGTCCATGCGCGCCATCGCCCAGCCGAAGAAGGGCACGTAGAGCAGCTCGCGCTTGAAGACATAGGCCAGCGGATGGCTGAGCAGGGCCGGGTAGGCGAAGGTCTCCCAGGTGCTCTGGTGCTTGGACAGCAGCACGACGCCGGCACGGCGGTCCGAGGCCGAGGGCAGGTTCTCAGCCCCAGAGATGCGCCAGCGGATGCCGCAGATGAAGCGCGCGCTCCAGATCGCGACCTTGAGCCAGCCGGCGCAGGCCCAGTAGACCGGGTCGCCGCGGCGGAAGACGGACAGCAGCAGCACGCCCAGCGCCCAGGGGATGACCGTCACGATCAGCACGACGACGAAGATCAGCGAGCGGATGGCGCTCAGCAAGGTGGACATCAGTTCAGGTCTCCGGCCTGGGTGTCGGGGGTGAGGGCCTCGCCGCGGGCCTCGGCGAGGCGGCGGCGCTCTTCCTGGACGATGGCTTCGGCAAAGCTCGCCAGGTCGTCGTGCACGCGGGCCTGGGGCGCCTGCACGAGCAGCTTGGCGAGCTCCTCGGCGCTGAGGCTGCCCAGGGGGCCGGTCAGCACGAGGTGGGGGATGCAGCCGGCGTTCTGGGCCGTCAGCAGGTCGGTCAGCGATGCGCCGACCATGTGCACCGCGCTCAGCTCGACGTCGAAGCGCTCGCCGATCTGCTTGACGAGGCCCGGCAGCGGCTTGCGGCAGTCGCAGCCTTCCTCGGGCGTGTGCGGGCAGAAGAAGGCCGCGTCCAGGCGCCCGCCCTTCTCGGCCAGCAGCTGGTTCAGGCGCAGGTGCACCGCGTTCAGCGAGGCCATGTCGAGCAGGCCGCGGCCGATGCCGGCCTGGTTGGTGGCCAGCACCGTGTGCCAGCCCGCGTGGTTGAGCCGCGCGACGGCCTCCATCGCGCCCGGCAGCGGGTCCAGCTCCTCGGGCGCCTTGACGTGGTCGTCGCGGTAGCGGTTGAGCGTGCCGTCGCGCCCGAGGATGACGAGCTTCATGCCGTGGGGGTGGTCGACGCGCAGCATCGGCATGGTTCAGCTGGCCAGCTTGGCCAGGTCGGCCACGCGGTTCATGGCCGTGTGCAGGCGGCCCAGCAGCGCGAGGCGGTTGGCGCGCAGGGTCGGGTCTTCGGCATTGACCATCACGCCGTCGAAGAAGGCATCGACCGGGCCCTTGAGTGCGGCCAGGCGTTGCAGCGAGCCGGTGTAGTCGTGCTGCTCGAAGAGGGTGTCGGCCTGCGGCTGCACGGCGGCAATCGCCGCGGCCAGGGCCTGCTCGGCGGCTTCCTTCAGCAGCTCGGCCTTGACCTCGGTCGGCAGCTCGCCCTCGACCTTCTTCAGGATGTTGCCGACGCGCTTGTTGGCCGCGGCCAGCGAGGCGGCTTCGGGCAGCGCGGCGAAGGCGCGCACGGCCTCCAGGCGCTTGGGCACGTCGCCCAGGCGCGTGGGCTGCAGCGCCAGCACGGCGTCGACCTCCTGGGCGCTGTAGCCCTGGTCGCGCAGGCTCACGGCCAGGCGGTCGGCGAAGAACGACAGCAGCGCCTCGCGCGGGTTCGTGATCAGCTCGCCGAACGGCGGCACGGCGGTGTCGATCAGCGCCGGCAGCTCCAGCGGCAGATTCTTCTCGACCAGGATGCGGATGACGCCCAGCGCATGGCGGCGCAGCGCGAACGGGTCCTTGTCGCCGGTGGGCAGCTGGCCGATGCCGAACAGGCCGACCAGCGTCTCCAGCTTGTCGGCCAGCGCGACGACCGTGCCGGTGTGGTTGCGCGGCAGCGCGTCGCCGGCGAAGCGGGGCTTGTAGTGGTCCTCGATCGCGATGGCGACGCCGTCGCGCAGGCCCTCGTGGCGGGCGTAGTAGCCGCCCATGATGCCCTGCAGCTCGGGGAACTCGCCGACCATGTCGGTCAGCAGGTCGCACTTGGCCAGCGTGGCGGCCTGCCTGACTTTGCTGTCCAGCACCTTGAACTCGTCGTCGGCGTCGACCGTGTAGGGCAGGGTCGCCATGCTGAGCTGGTTGACGATGGCATGGGCGATGGCCGTGACGCGCTCGGCGCGCTCGCCCTGCGAGCCCAGCTTGCCGTGGTAGACGACCTTGGCCAGTCCGGGCAGGCGGTCTTCGAGCTTTTTCTTGCGGTCCTGGTCGAAGAAGAACTTCGCGTCGGCCAGGCGCGGGCGCACGACGCGCTCGTTGCCGCCGGTCACGGCGCTGGCGTCGGCCGGGGAGATGTTGCTGACGACGAGGAAGTGGCGCGTCAGCTTGCCGGCGGCGTCCAGCAGCGGGAAGTATTTCTGGTTGGCCTTCATCGTCAGGATGAGGCACTCCTGCGGCACGGCCAGGAACTCGGGCTCGAAGGCGCAGGTCAGCACATTGGGGCGCTCGACCAGGGCGGTGACTTCGTCCAGCAGTGCGTCGTCGGCTATGGGCGTCAGGCCCGGCGCGTCGGCGGCGGCCCTGAGCTGGCGGGCGATCTCGGCGCGGCGCTCGGCGAAGCCGGCGATGACGGCGCCCTGTTCGAGCAACTGCGAGGCATAGCTGTCGGCCGACTCAATGCTCACGGTGGGTTGGGCCGCCTCGAAGCGGTGGCCCTGCGTCGTGCGGCCGGAGGTCAGGCCCAGGGCCTGCACGGGCACGACCTCGCCGCCGTGCAGCGCGATCAGGCCATGGGCCGGGCGCACGAACTTCACGTCGGTCCAGCCGTCGGCGAGCTGGTAGCTCATGACCTTGGGGATGGGCAGCTTGGCCAGCGTCTCGTCCAGCGCCTTCTGCAGGCCCTGGGCGAGCGTGGCGCCGGGCTGCACGCTGTCCCAGAACAGGGCCTCGGCCTTGCCGTCGGGCTGGCGCTTGAGCTGGGGCACGACCTCGGGGCCGGCGCCGACGGAGGCCAGCTTCTTCAGCAGCGCCGGCGTGGCCTGGCCATCGGCGGTCAGCGCGACGGCGACGGGCATCAGCTTGATTCGCTCGGTCCTGTCTGCTGCTTTTGCAAGTACGTCCGGGATGAAAACCGCCAGCCGGCGTGGGCTCGCGAAGTCTTGGCGCCCGCCGCTGGCCAGGGCTGAGGCGTTGGTGATCAACTGAGCTTTATTTAGCCAGTTAGCAACGCCGTCGGCAAATGCGGTTCCCAGCGACTTCAGCGCCTTCGGGGGCAGCTCTTCGACAAACAGTTCAACGAGCAGGTTGGACATCACGCGGCCGCCTTCTTGTTCTTCAGTTCGATCTGCGCGACGACTTCGTCGGCCCAGGCCTTCGGCGCCATCGGGAAGCCCAGCCGCGCGCGGCTGTCGACATAGCTCTGCGCGACGGCGCGCGCCAGGTTGCGGATGCGGCCGATGTAGGCGGCGCGCTCGGTCACCGAGATGGCGCCGCGGGCGTCCAGCAGGTTGAAGCTGTGGCCGGCCTTCAGCAGCTGCTCGTAGGCGGGCAGGGCCAGCTTTTCGGCCATCAGCGCCTGGCTCGTCTTCTCGTGAGCGGCAAAGGCCGACAGCAGGAAGTCCACGTCGCTGTGCTCGAAGTTGTAGGTGCTCTGCTCGACCTCGTTCTGGTGGAAGACGTCGCCATAAGTCAGGCCGTCGGTGTAGACCAGGTCGTAGACCGACTCCTTGCCCTGCAGATACATGGCCAGGCGCTCCAGGCCGTAGGTGATCTCGCCGGTGATGGGCTTGCAGTCGATGCCGCCGACCTGCTGGAAGTAGGTGAACTGCGTGACTTCCATGCCATTGAGCCAGACCTCCCAGCCCAGGCCCCAGCAGCCCAGCGTCGGGTTCTCCCAGTCGTCCTCGACGAAGCGGACGTCGTTCTTCTTCAGGTCGAAGCCGAGAGCTTCCAGCGAGCCCAGGTAGAGCTCCAGGATGTTGGCCGGCGCGGGCTTGAGCACGACCTGGTACTGGTAGTAGTGCTGCAGGCGGTTGGGGTTCTCGCCGTAGCGGCCGTCCTTGGGGCGGCGGCTGGGCTGCACATAGGCGGCCTTCCAGGGCTCGGGACCGAGGGCGCGCAGGAAGGTGGCCGTGTGGCTGGTGCCGGCGCCGACCTCCATGTCGTAGGGCTGGAGCAGCGCGCAGCCCTGTTTGGACCAATAGTCCTGAAGCGTCAGGATGATTTGCTGGAAGGTCAGCATGGGATCAGGCAGATGAGGGGTGGCCGATTCTATTGGGCGGCCCTGCGCAGCCCCAGCAGCGCCAGCAGGGTGGCAGCCCACAGCGGCCACAGTCCCCAGGCGGCCAGCCATCGCGCATAGGGCGTGCTGCCGGCGCGGCCGTCCACCTCGGCTTCGAGCACGCCGCGCACCAGGGCCGGCAGGCGCGCGGTGACGAGGCCGTGGTGGTCGACGACGGCGGTCGCGCCGGTGTTGGTCGAGCGCACGACGGGACGCTGGAATTCGAGGGCGCGCATCTGCGAGAACTGCAGATGCTGGTCCTGGATCATCAGGGTGCCGAACCAGGCCAGGTTGCTGACGTTGACGAAGACGGTGGCGGCATCCGGCCCGACGGCGCTCTGCACGATGTCCTCGCCGAACAGATCCTCGTAGCAGATCAGCGGCCGCAGCCGCTGGCCGGCCACGGCCCAGGGCCGCTGGTGGTCGCCGCGGGCCTGGTCGTCGAGCGGGATGTTCATCGCATGCACGAACCAGCCGAAGCCCGGCGGGATGAATTCGCCGAAGGGCAGCAGATGGCGCTTGCCGTAGTGGTAGCTGCCGCCCAGGGCCACGACGGAATTGACGAAGCCGTCGTGTTCGTTGCCGAGGAAGCTGCCGAGCAGGGCCGGGCGCTCGGGGCGGGACAGGCGCGCGAGCGTCGCGGGGTCCAGCTCGGCCAGCGGCAGCGGCACGACGGACTCGGGCGTGATGACGGCCCGGCCGCGCGCCGATTCGATCAGGCTGGCCAGCGTCTCCAGGTTGGCCGAGAAGCGCGCGGCGTCGAACTTCTGGTCCTGCGGGATGCTGGGCTGCACGAGGGACACGGCCAGCTTGCCGGTGGAGCTCGTGAAGTCCTGCGGCAGCAGCAGGCCGGCGAGCGGGACCAGCAGTGCGGGCGCGGCCCAGGCCACGGCGCCGCGCTTCAGCCAGACCAGGCCGGCGGCGGCCAGCGCGGCCAGCGCGCAGATGCCGTAGACGCCCAGCCACGGCGCCCAGCCGGCCAGCGGGCCGACCGTGTGCGCATAGCCCGAGGCGATCCACGGGAAGCCGCTGAAGCAGCTGGCCCGCGCCAGCTCGGCCAGCAGCCAGGCCGGCACCAGGGCCAGCACGCGCCAGCGCCCGGGCGCGATCCAGCGGGCCGTCAGCCCCAGGGCCAGCGCGTAGTAGCCGCTCAGGAAGGCGGCCAGCAGCGCGACCGCGAGCGCGGCGGCCAGCCAGGGGATGCCGCCGAACTGGTGCATGCTGATGTGCAGCCACCACAGGCCCGAAGCCAGCCAGGCCAAGCCGAACAGCGCGCCGGCCAGCGCCGCGGCCCGGGGCGTCGCGCGCTCGACGATGGCGAACAGCAGGGCCAGCGCGAGGATCTGCAGCCACCAGGCCCCGGTGGGGGCGAAGGCGGCCGTGTGCAGCAGGCCCGCGCCCAGCGCGAGGGCCGCGGCCTTCGCGCCGCTCACGCCTCGGCCGCGTCGTCGGGCGCGCGCGTGACCTTGAACCAGCGCACCGCGCCGCCGCGGGTCAGCATGACGGCGAAGTTCAGGCCGGCGATGCGCACGACCTCGCCGCGGCGCGGCACGCGGCCGTGCTCATGGGCCACGAGGCCGCCGATGGTGTCGAAGTCGTTGTCCGGCAGCGCCAGCCGGAAGGCGCCGTTGACGGCGGCGATGCTGGCGTCGCCGGCCACGCGCTGGCTGCCGTCGGCCAGCGTGTAGATGCCGGTGTCGGAGCTCTGCTCGTCGAACTCGTCCTCGATCTCGCCGACGATCTCCTCCAGCACGTCCTCGATGGTGATGAGGCCGGCCGTGTTGCCGAATTCGTCGATGACGATGGCCAGGTGGCTGCGGTTGGAGCGGAAGTCGCGCAGCAGCTCGTTCAGGCCCTTGCTCTCGGGCACGAAGACCGTCGGGCGCAGCAGCGCGCGCAGGTTCAGCTCGGGGGCGCGCTGCATCTTCAGCAGGTCCTTGGCGAGCAGGATGCCGATGATGTTGTCGCGCGCGCCCTCGTAGACGGGAAAGCGCGAATGGCCGCTGTCGATGACGATGCCCAGCAGCTCGTCATAGGGCGCGTCGATGTCCAGCAGGTCCATGCGCGGCGCGGCCACCATCGCGTCCCCGGCCGACAGCTCGGCCATGCGCAGCACGCCCTCCAGCATCTGGCGCGACTCGGGTTCGATCAGCTCGCGCTGCTCGGCGTCGGCCAGGGTTTCGATCAGTTCGGTCTTGGAGTCGGGGCCGGGGTGTAAAAACTCCAGCATGCGCTCCAGCAGGCCTCGCGCCTCGGGCGGTTGTTTGGCGGCCCCGCGAGCTGGGGGCCGACCTGAATGCGGTTCGCTCAAGGGGAGCTTCAGGGGTTTGCGGAAAGGACAGAATAGCCGATTGGTTTGACAAGACCTTGTCCCGGGGCGCCCCGCCCCCATCTCTGCTGCCTTCGACGAAAACGGCCCCCATCATGTCCACTGCCCCCGGTCTCATTCCCGCCACCATCCTCACGGGCTTCCTCGGCGCCGGCAAAACCACGCTGCTCAAGCGCGTGCTGACCGAGGCCCACGGCCAGAAGATCGCCGTCATCGAGAACGAGTTCGGCGAGGAGAACATCGACACCGACATCCTCGTGTCGGACACCAACGAGCAGATCATCCAGATGAGCAACGGCTGCGTCTGCTGCACGATCCGCGAAGACCTGCGCACGACGCTGTCCGACCTGGCCGCCAAGCGCCGCAAGGGCGAGCTGGACTTCGAACGCGTCGTCATCGAGACCACCGGCCTGGCCGACCCCGGCCCGGTCGCCCAGACCTTCTTCATGGACGACGAGATCGCCGAGGCCTATCTGCTCGACTCCATCCTGACGCTGGTCGACGCCAAGCACGCCGACGGCCAGCTCGACACCCGCCAGGAAGCACGCATGCAGGTGGGCTTCGCCGACCAGATCTTCATCAGCAAGAGCGACCTGGTCGAGCCGGCGGCCGTCGACGCGCTGGTGCACCGCATCAGGCACATGAACCCGCGCGCGCCCATCCAGACCGCGCATTTCGGCGAGGTGGCACTGAGCCAGGTGTTCGACCTGCGCGGCTTCAATCTGAACGCCAAGCTGGAGATCGACCCCGATTTCCTCAAAGCGGACGATCATGGCCACGACCATCATCACCATGATCACGACCATGAGCATGGCGAGCATTGCGACCACCCGCACCACCATCATCACGACGACGACGTGAAGAGCTTCGTCTTCCGCTCCGACAAGCCCTTCAACCCGGCCAAGCTGGAGGACTTCCTCGGCGCCATCGTGCAGGTCTACGGACCCAAGATGCTGCGCTACAAGGGCGTGCTGAACATGAAGGGCACCGACAAGAAGGTGATCTTCCAGGGCGTGCACCAGATGATGGGTTCCGATCTCGGCCCGAAATGGATGCCGGGCGAGAAAAAGCAGAGCAAGATGGTGTTCATTGGCATCGATCTACCGAAGGAAGTGCTGATGCAAGGTCTGGAAGGCTGTCTGGCGTGATGTTTTTGGCTGCTGCAAGCCGGGCTTTCAGGGGGCGGCAGACGCATGAATCCGCATGGCTACAATCCGCCGCGCTCAAAATCGGGCAGCCGGCTGAAAAGCAGTGGGATCAAGGTCTGACACCGCGCCGATGCCCACCCAGAGCGAGGAGATGACTGTGAGCAAGACCCCGGCCCCCAAATCCGCCGCCGCACCCGCCAAGGGCGCGAAGACGGCCGCCAAGCCCGACGCGGGCGTGGCAACGCTCGACGCTCCGGCGCCGAGCAACCGCTTTGCCGACCGCTTTGCTCCGCCCAAACCCCCGGTGCGCGGCGCGGCCGTGGCCGACGAGGCCCCGCGCGTGGCCGCCAAGGGCGATCCCAAGCTGGCCAATGCCTGGAAGACCAAGGCGGGCGCCGAGCTGACCGACGCCGAAGTGCTGGCCATGCCGGACTCGGAGTACATGAATGCCAAGCAGATCGAGTTCTTCCGCGCCAAGCTCACCGAGCTGAAGGACGGCGTGCTGTCCAACGCCGGCGAGACGACCGAGCATCTGCGTGAGGACACCACCATCGTCCCCGACCCGGCCGACCGCGCCACCATCGAGGAAGAGCATGCGCTGGAGCTGCGCACCCGCGACCGCGAGCGCAAGCTGCTGAAGAAGATCGTGCAGTCCATCGCCCGCCTGGACAGCGGCGACTATGGCTTCTGCGACGAGACCGGCGAGCCCATCGGCCTCGGCCGCCTGATCGCCCGCCCGACCGCGACGCTGTCGCTCGAAGCGCAGCAGCGCCGCGAGCTCAAGCAGAAGATGTTCGGCGATTAAAACCACGCCGCCCATGTCCGACTCCAAGCCCGCAGACCCCAAGGAAGGCGACAGCTTCTTCCGCAAGGTGGCGCGCTTCGTCGCCAACCCGACGACGGACTGGGCGGAGATCAACTCGCGCCAGGACGACCCCGAGGGCGACCTCGCCAAGGCCGAGCTGCGCGCGATGGTCGAGCGCAAGCGGCGCAACGACTTCGTGCGCAAGCGCGAGCTCGACATGCTGCGCCGCATCCGCCGCGAAGGCCTGACGCCGGAGCAGCTGGCCGCGCTGGCCTCGTCGCCGTCGCGGCTGGGCGACGACGAGCGCCTCAGCGAGCCCAACTCCAAGATCGACCTCGGCGTGAAGGCCAAGATCGACGAGATCGAGCAGCAGATGGTGGGCGAGAGCTTTGCGACGACGCAGGCCGTGCCCAAGCACCAGCCCGGCTTCTTCGAGACCAGCACGCGGCCCGCGGCCTTTGCGCCCACCGTGACCGTGCCGCCGGGCATGGAGGCCGGCGGGCGAGTCAGCGAGTTCTCCAGCCCCCAGGAGGTCGAGCGCCTGTCCACGCCGCCGCCGCCCGCCGCCGTCACGATGGGGGCGGCCATCCCGCCGCTGTCCGACGCGCCGCCCAGCATGCTGCCCGAGCTGCCGCCGCTGGACATGCCGCTGTCCTTCGCGCTGGCGGATGCCTCGGCGCCCGTCGAGGTGCAGGAGGTCGTGCACGACCCCGAGCTCGACGAGGCCGTCATCGCCTTCGCCAATGCCGACTACGACACCAGCGAGCGCGCGCTGACCGAGCTGGTGCGCCCGGGCGGCAGCCGCAACCTGCACGGCGAGACCTGGCTGGTGCTGTTCGACCACTACCGCGCCACCGGCGCCCAGGGCAGGTTCGAGGCCTTGGCCGTCGAGTACGCCCAGCAGTTCGGCCTGTCGGCGCCGCAGTGGTTCTCCATGCCCAAGCTGGTCGCCGAATCGGCCCGCCAGGCCGGCCGCTCGCCGATGGCCAAGGCCAGCCAGGTCAGCTGGACGGCGCCGCCCACGCTGACCGCCGACGACGTGGCCCTGCTGCAGAAGCGCGCCGAGACCCTGCCCATGCCCTGGGTCTTCGACTGGAACTCGCTGGACGAGGTCGAGATCGACGCCGCCATCCAGATGCGCCAGCTGTTCCGCCAATGGGCCCAGCAGCAGGTCGACCAGCGCTGGGTCGGCGGCGACCGCTTCCTGAACCAGCTGAAGGAACTGGCCCCGGTCGGCGAGCGCGACACCGATCCGGCGCTGTGGATGCTGCGCCTGGAGGCGTTGCGCCTGGCCAACCGGCCCGACCAGTTCGACGAGACCGCCATCGATTACTGCGTGACCTACGAGGTCTCGCCGCCGTCCTGGGAGCGCGCCAAGTGCCGCGTGCGCGTCGGCGGCAACGGCAGCTCGACCAACAGCCCCGCGACGAGCTCGATGCAGGCCGATGGGCAGTCGACTTTCCTCGACACCGACGCGCACGACGCGGCCCACCGGGCCGCCCAGCTGGAGCTGATGGGCCAGCTCAGCGGCGACATCTCGGACCACCTGCGCGCGATGTCCGGCGAGGTCGGCGAGGCCAGCCTCATCAACATCTCCTGCACCAAGCTGATCCGCCTGGACTTCATGGCCGCGGGCGACCTGCTGAACTGGGTGCTGTCGCGCCGCAGCGAGAACCGCATGGTCGTCTTCACCGACGCCCACCGCCTCGTCGCGCTGTTCTTCGGCGCGATGGGCATCAACGAGCATGCCAAGGTCAAGGTCAGAATCAACTAGGGTCTGTTAGCGCTACGGCAGCGGCCCGCTTCCGTAGCGCTAACAGACCCTGGCCTTGCGAAACTCGGGCCGGACCACAACTGGAACGGCCATGTCCTCTGATTCCTCTTCCGCCGTCTACCACGGCACCACCATCGTCTCGGTGCGCCGGCAGACGCCCGCCGGCTGGCAGGTCGCCATCGGCGGCGACGGCCAGGTCACGCTGGGCAACACCATCGTCAAGGCCAGCGCGCGCAAGGTGCGCAAGCTCTACCGCGAGCAGGTGCTGGCGGGCTTCGCCGGCGCGACGGCCGATGCCTTCACGCTGTTCGAGCGCTTCGAGGCCAAGCTGGAGAAGCACCAGGGCCATCTGGTGCGCGCCGCCGTCGAGCTGACGCGCGACTGGCGCACCGACCGCGTGCTGCGCCGCCTGGAGGCCATGCTGGCCGTGGCCGACCGCTCGGCCTCCCTCATCATCACCGGCAACGGCGACGTGCTGGAGCCCGAGCAGGGCATCGTCGCCATCGGCTCCGGTGGCCCCTTCGCGCAGGCCGCCGCCAAGGCGCTGCTCAACCACAGCGAGCTGAGTGCGGCCGACATCGTCAAGCGCTCGCTGGAGATCGCCGGCGAGATCTGCATCTACACCAACCAGAACCACACCCTCGAGGTGCTCGAATGAGTTCGATGACCCCGCAGGAGATCGTCTCCGAACTGGACCGCCACATCGTCGGCCAGCAGGCCGCCAAGCGCGCCGTGGCCATCGCGATGCGCAACCGCTGGCGCCGCCAGCAGGTCGACGAGAAGCTGCGCGCCGAGATCACGCCCAAGAACATCCTGATGATCGGGCCCACCGGCGTCGGCAAGACCGAGATCGCGCGCCGCCTGGCGCGGCTGGCCGGCGCGCCCTTCGTCAAGGTCGAGGCGACCAAGTTCACCGAGGTCGGCTATGTCGGCAAGGACGTCGACTCCATCGTGCGCGACCTCGTCGAGGTCGCCGTCAAGCAGGAGCGCGAGGCCGCGCTGCGCCGCTGCCAGACGCGCGCCGAGGACGCCGCCGAGGAGCGCATCCTGGACGCGCTGCTGCCGGGCTCCGAGCCGGACAACGCGACGCGCCAGAACTTCCGCAAGAAGCTGCGCGAGGGCCAGCTCGACGACAAGGACATCGAGCTCGACCTCGCCGCGCCCAAGCCCAGCCTGGAGGTGCTGACGCCCTTCGGCAACCAGCCTGGCATGGAAGACATGGCCGAGCAGCTCAAGGGCCTGTTCGGCCAGATCGGCGCCGGCCAGAAGAAGCCCCGCAAGCTGAAGATCGCCGAGGCCCTGCGGCTGCTGGTGGACGAGGAAGCCGCCAGGCTCGTCAACGAGGAAGAGATGCGCGCCGCGGCCCTGGCCAATGCGCAGGAGATGGGCATCGTCTTCATCGACGAGATCGACAAGGTCGCGTCGCGCCAGGAGCAGGGCGGCGCGGAGGTGTCGCGCCAGGGCGTGCAGCGCGACCTGCTGCCGCTGGTGGAGGGCACGACCGTGTCCACCAAGTACGGCCTCGTGCGGACCGACCACATCCTCTTCATCGCCAGCGGCGCCTTCCACCTCAGCAAGCCCAGCGACCTGATCCCCGAGCTGCAGGGCCGGCTGCCGATCCGCGTCGAGCTGGACTCGCTGTCGGTGGCCGATTTCGAGGCCATCCTGACCAGCACCCATGCCAGCCTCGTGAAGCAATACCAGGCCCTGCTGGCCACCGAGGGCGTCATGCTGGAACTGCAGCCCGACGCCGTGCGGCGCATCGCGCAGATCGCCTACGAGGTCAACGAACGCACCGAGAACATCGGCGCGCGGCGCCTCGCGACGGTGATGGAGAGGCTGCTCGACGAGATCAGCTTCGACGCGCCGCGCCATGCCGGCCAGGCCGTGGTGCTGGACGCGGCCGCCGTCGATGCCAAGCTCGGCGCGCTGGCCGCCAACGAGGATCTGTCGCGCTTCATCCTGTGACGCAGGATCTCGGCGCCCAGCTCGACCGGCTGCTCGATCAACCTACCGCCGCCAGGGACGGCTGGCTGCGGGCGCTGGCGCGGGAGCATCCCGAGCTGGCCGCGCGGCTGCGCCGCCTCTGGGAGGGGCTGAGGCAGGCCGACGAGGCCGGCTTCCTGGACACCCCGGCCCAGCTGTCGGCGGGCGATGCCGCCGCCGCGACCGAGGGCGCCCTCGTCGGCCCCTGGCGGCTGCTGCGGCCGCTGGGGCGGGGCGGCATGGCCGAGGTCTGGCTGGCCGAGCGCGCGGCGGGCGACTACGAACGCCAGGTCGCGCTGAAGCTGGCCCGCGCGTCGGCCGGGCAGGCACGGCGCTTCGAGCGCGAGCGCGACGTGATGGCCGCGCTGACCCACCCCTGCATCGCGCGGCTCTACGACGCCGGCGTCAGCGACGGCCAGGCCTGGATCGCGATGGAGTTCGTGGCCGGCGAGCTGCTGCCGGCGGCAGCGGCCCGGCTGACGCTGCACGAGCGCGTCGAGGTGCTGGCGCGGCTCGCCGAGGCCGTGCAGCACGCGCACGCCCGCCTCGTCGTGCACCGCGACATCAAGCCCGGCAATGTGATGCTGGACGCGGCGGGCCAGCCCCGGCTGCTGGACTTCGGCATCGCGCGGCTGCTGGACGGCAGCGTCGACCTGACGCGGCTGGGCGCGTCGCCGCTGACGCTGGAGTTCGCCGCGCCCGAGCAGCTGCGCGGCGAACGTGTCGGCGTGGCCTGCGACGTCTACGGCCTGGGCCTGCTGGGCTTCGTGATGCTGGCCGGCGCCAGCCCCTTCGCGGCCCGGCGCGGCGACAGCGCCAGCCTGATGGCGGCCATCCTGCAGGGCCGCATCGCCCGGCCGTCGAATGCCGCGGGCGACGCAGGCCGCGGGCTGCGCGGCGACCTCGACGCCATCCTGCTGCGCGCGGCCGCGCTGGAGCCCGAGGCCCGCTACGCCAGCGCGCAGGCGCTCGCCGACGATCTGCGCCGCCATTTGCGGGGCGAACCCGTGCAGGCCCGCCCCGCGCGGCTGGCCTATGTGGCGGGCCGCTGGCTCAGGCGCCACCACGTCGCGGTCGCCGCCGGCGCGCTGGCGGCGCTGACCCTGGTCGGCGCCGCGGCCTGGGCCCTGCACAGCGCGCAGGCGCAGGCCCGCTCGGCGCGCCGGGCAGAGGCCCAGTACGACTTCTTCCGCCGCCTGCTGGTGCACGACGAGTCCGAAATGTCCGACGTCGCGCACCGCGATGCGCGCGTCGAGGACGTGCTGCGCCAGGCGGCCAGGGAGCTGCCCGCCGCGCTGCAGGACGCGCCCGAGGCCCGCTATCAGCTGATGCGCGACCTCGCCCCGATGCTCGACGGCCTCGGCGAAGGCGCCGCCGCCATCCAGCTGCTGCAGACCCAGCGCGCGCAGGCCCGGCGCAGCCATGGCGAGCACGGCGTCGAGGCGGCCAAGCCGCTGCTCGTGCTGGCACAGCTGCAATGCGAGGCGCGCGACGACTTCCGCTGTGCCTACGACATGGTTCACCAGGCCTGGCGCGACTTCCGCGATGCGGGCCTCGACGACGCCGAATGGCTGGGCGGCAGCGAGGCCCTGGTGGGTTATTACGGCTGGCGGGCGCGGGGGCGCGTGGGGGCCGAAGACCTGGCGCGCACCGAGCACGCCGCCGCGCTGCTGCGCGAGCACCCCGAGACGAAAAGCCTCGCCAACGACGCGCTGGCGCTGCTGGCCGAGATGTACCGCGCCGATGGCCGCCCCGACGACGCCCTCGCGGCGGCCCGCGAGGGCGTCGCCTTCAACCTGCGCTGGCTGGGGCGCGACAACTGGCACACCGCCGAGCTGATGGGCCAGGCCAGCAGCGCCGCGCTGGCCGCGGGCCGGCTGGACGAGGCCCTGGCCTGGCAGCAGGACGCGCTGGCGATCCAGGACCGCGTATGGCCGCAGGGCCACCCCTGGCAGGTGCGCGACCGCGCGCTGCTGGCGCGGCTGCTGGTGCTGGGACGCGACCAGGGCCGCGCCGTGCGCCTGCTGGCCGAGGCCCGCGAGCTGGTGGGCCGGAGCGTCAGCCGGGGCAGCAGCGGCGGCCAGCGCCAGCAGCAGCGCCTGCGGCTGGGCGAGCTGATGGTGCAGGGCGTTCTGGGCCGCTGGCCGCCCGACGAGCCGGATTGCCGGCCCGGCGTGACGCCGGCCGAGGATTCGCTGCGCCTGAACTGGTGGCAACGCTGCGCGCAACGTGCGCTGGCGGCGGGGGACCTCCCCGCGGCCGATGCGCTGCTGACCCAGGCCGAAGGCCTGCCGCGCCCGCCGGCGCCGGGCTATGCCGAACTCCGCCGCGCCGAATGGCGGGCCGCACGCGGCGAGACGGCCGCCGCGCGCGACGCATTGCAGGCGCTGCTGCGCGGCGCGCCGCACACCGACTGGCTGCTGCGCGCCGACGCCTGGCTGGCCCTGAGCCTGGCTGCGCCGCAGGCGGTGGACGAGAGGGCGCTGAAGTCCGAGCGCGCCGCGTTGCCCGCCGGCACCGGCGAGGCCGCCGCGCTGCTGGACGAAGCCCTGGGCCGCAGCCTTCGGGCCCGCGGCGAGCGCGAGGCCGCCAGGCAGGCGCTGGCGGCGGCGCTGCGCTGGCGCGAAAGCCAGCCCGCGCAGGCCGGCGGCCTGTGGCTGGCGCGCGTCAGGTCGGCGCTGGAGCAAGGCCGGCCGCCGCCGGGCTGACGGCGCGGCCCCGGGTCAGTTCAGCAGCGTCCGTGCGCTGCCGGTCCAGCGCAGCAGCTGCATCAGCGACGGCGCCTGGGTCTTGCCCAGCAGGTTGCGCACATGGCTGCGCAGCGTGGACAGCTGCAGGCACAGGTGCCGGGCCGCGAGCTCGACCGTCATGCCGTCGGCCAGCAGCATCAGCACATGGCGCTCCGTGGGGCTGAGGCGGCAGGTCTGCGCCAGCACGTCGATGCGGGCGCACTGGGTCAGCGCCGGCTGGTCGATCTGCAGGACCAGCAGCACCGTGCCCTGCGGGCCGTGCAGCCCGTCGGCGAACTCCGGGCAGGGCGTCGCCAGCGCGCGCAGCCAGCCGGTGGACAGGTTCTTCTCGAACCAGATGCCGCAGTCGCAGCCGCCGCTGGCGTCGGCATTGCGCAGCATCTGCGCGATCTGCAGCGTGCCCAGCTGGCCCAGGGACGCCAGCCGGCCGTCGGCGATCTGCAGGCATTGATCCTGGAGCAGGCGCTGGGCGCGCTGGTTGCGCACCAGCACCATGCGGTCGCGGGCCACGACGAGCACGGCCTGGGGCAGCAGCTCCAGCATGGTCCAGGCGCTGGTGCGCCGCACGGCGGGGACGGCGCTGCCGTCGAAGCTCGGCGCGTCGAAGCGGGGCAGGGCGGGCGCGGTGGCCAGGGCACTCATGGCAACTCCTTTGCGGCTGGGGCCAGGCTCCGGAGTCTTGCCATGTCCGCGGCGGGCGTCCTGAATCCGTACTAAAGCTGCGGGGGCGCCTTCCTAAAAATTGCTAATCCGGGCCAGGCGCTGCTGTCGGGGCTTCATGGGGCGGTCTCCGGGGCGTCGTGGAGCGCGGCGGGCGCCGGCGCGAACTGGGCGCGGACGAGGGCCATCAGCTCGGCCTCGTCGGCGATGGCGCCCTGGTGGCGCCAGTGCTGCAGGTCGTCGGCCGCGAGCCGGGGCTCGATCAGCGCCAGCGCGCGCTCGCGGGCCATGCAGGAGATGGGGTCGCGCTCCATGCCGCTGCTGGCCGCGAACTCGTCGCCGGCCCCGAGGAACTGCGCGGCGGCCGGCAGCGCGCCCGCGGCGGCGGCGACCCAGGCAAAGATGTCGCAGCGCGAGCGCAGCAGGTTTTCCTGCCGCAGCGCCTGCGCGGTGCGGATGACGGCGCCGGCCGCCTCGTCGACGCGGCCGGCGGCGACCAGGGCCGCCGTCAGCCCCGTCATCGCGCGCGCCCGGGCCAGGCCGAACCTGAGGTTGGCGCCCTGCAGGTGCACCAGCAGGTCCTGGCAGCTGGCCACGGCCGCGTTGGCATGCCCGACCTGCAGATGGCTCCAGGCCATGTCGGCGATCAGCAGCATGCGGTAGTGCTCGAACTCGTGGGCCTCGGCCAGCGGCAGGGCCGTCTGCGCGTGCAGCAGCGCCATGCGGTGGTCGCCCCGGGCCGCGGCGAGCAGCACCTCCACGCGCAGCCGGCGCACGCGGTCGGAGGCGCGCGGCCGGGGCCCTTCGAGCGCGCGCGCGGTCTGCAGATGGGCTTCGGCCAGGTCCAGCCGCCCGGCCAGCAGCTGGGCCTCGGCCAGGTGGCGCTGGCAGCCGTGGCGGTGCAGGGGCTCGCCCTGGTCCTGGAACATCGCGTCGGCCTTCTGCAGGTAGTCGATGCACAGCGAGCCCGGCAGGCGGCCCTCGACGCCGAGCCGGCCCAGCCAGTGCCAGTAGCGGGCGCGCAGCGCTTCGGGCAGCTCGTCGGAGATCAGGTGCTGCACCCGCAGCAGGTTGTCGATGGCCTCGCCGATGGCGCCGGTCGCGCCCAGCACGACCGAGGTGTAGGTGGCGATCGTGGCCGCGACCTCGCCGTGGCCGGGGTGGGCCAGGCTCCAGGCCAGCGCGGCGCGCATATTGGGCATCTCCTGGTGCAGCCAGACCGTGTCCCGCTCGCGGGCGCCCAGCAGGCACAGCGCGGCCATCGCCCGCGCCAGGCGGCTGTGCCAGTCGATGCCGTCCTGCTCCTGGCCCAGGCAGTCCAGCGCGAAGGCGCGCGTGGTCTCCAGCATCCGGTAGCGGCGCCGCCCCTCGGCCTGCAGGGTCACGAGGGAACGGTCCACCAGCAGGTTCAGGTGCTCGACGAGGTCCGAGTCCGACTCGGCCGTCAGCAGCAGGGCCGCGCCCTCCAGGCTGAAGCCGCTGGGGAAGACCGCCAGCCGGTGCAGCACGTGCCGCGTGCGCCGGCTGAGCAGTTGGTGGCTCCATTCGAGCGCGGCCTGCAGGCTGCGGTGCCGGGGCGGCGCGCTGCGCTGCCCGCCCGTGAGCAGGCGCAGGCGGTCGTGCAGGCGGCTGCGCACGCCGGCCGGGCCGAGCAGCGGGATGCGGCTGGCCGCGAACTCCAGCGCGAGCGGAATGCCGTCGAGCTGGCGGCAGATCTCGACCAGGTGGACGATGTCGGCGGCGTCGGGCTCGAAGTGCCCGCCCATGGCCGCGCGCACCCGCTCCAGCAGCATGCGCACGGCGCCGTAGCTCTGGACGTCGGGGCAGTCCACCGAGTCCGGCACGGCCAGCGGGGCCAGGCGCAGCAGATGCTCGCCGCGCACGTGCAGCGGCTCCTGGCTGGTGGCCAGCACCTGCACGCGCTCGGCGCGGGCCAGCAGCGCGTCGACGAAGGCGGCCGCCGCATCGACGACATGCTCGCAGTTGTCCAGCACCAGCAGCAGCTCGCGGTGCTGCAGCTGGGCCAGGCAGGCGGCCAGGGCCTCGCGCTCGTCGCCCGGCTCCAGGCCGATGGTGTGGCAGATGGCCAGGCCGAGCTGCCCGGGCTCGCGCACCTGGGTCAGGTCGATGCACCAGGCGCCCTGGGCATGGCGCTTGCGGCCATAGAGCCGGCGCGCGGCGACCTGGGCCAGCGTCGTCTTGCCGATGCCGGCCAGGCCGCAGACGGTGACACAGTCGGCCTGCGCGAACTCGGCCAGCAGCTGCGCGAGCTCGGCCTCGCGGCCGTACAGCGCGGGCGGGCGCACCGGCAGGTTGCCGGGCGGGGCTTCGCCGGCATCGGCGGCCGCCGCGTCCGGCAGCGGCGCGGTGAACTGGTAGCCGCGCCCGCTGACCGTCTTGATGACGTCGGCGCCGAGCGCCTTGCGCAGCGCCGAGATCTGCACGCTGAGGTTGTTGTCCTCCACCACCAGCCCGGGCCAGACCTGCTGGAAGATCTCGTCCTTGGTGACGACGCGCTCGTGCCGGCGGGCGAGCAGCAGCAGCAGGTCGAAGGCGCGCCCGCCCAGCGCCACGGCACTGCCGCGCACCCATACTTGGCGCAGGCGCGGGTGGATCTCGAAGTGCTCGTACTTCAGCGCGGCCGGGGCGTCGTGGGCGTTCGCGTTCATGGGCGCTCAGATCGCCACGGGCAGCGACTCCAGGCCGCGGAAGTAGATGTTGTCGATCCAGGCGGGCACGGCGTGCGGGTCGACGAGGCGCATCCCCGGTGCCCTGTCCATGATGCCGCCGAGCAACTGCGGCAGCATGAGCTGCTGAAGCGCCGCGCCTATGCAGTGGTGGGGGCCGGCGCCCAGCGAGAAATGCGGCGGGGCGAGCCCGCGGTTCCAGAGGAAGTCATCCAGCCGCGCATGCGGGCCGCCGTCGCGGTTGGCCGAGGCGGCGACGGCGAACACCGGCGTGTCCGGCGGCAGGGTCACGCCGCCGATGCGGACCCGGCGCGCCGTGTAGCGCTGGATGATGGTGACCGGCGGGTCGAAGCGGCGCGACTCGTCGAGGGCGGTCGCGAGCGGCGCGGCGCGGGCGGCGGCCGGCTGCAGCGCCGCCAGATGCGCCCAGACGGAGAGGCCCGGCGCAGCCTCGTGGGCCAGGAAGTTGTACGTCGCGGAGCTGAACAGCAGCTGCGGCGCCAGTTGGCCCGCCAGCACGAACTGCAGCAGCGAGGTCGCGGCGGTCTTGAAATCCAGCGTCCGCTGCGGGCCCGACCGCGCGGCAAGGCCGGGGATCGGCAGGCGCGTGCGCGCGGCGATGCCGCCCAGCAGCGTGCCGGCATAGGGGCTCCCGCCCAGCGGCGCGAGATCCCACAGCATGGCCAGCGCCAGTTGCACGGCCAGATGGCCCCAGAGCCTCGCGAGGGCATTGCCGGCGGCCAGTTGCGCCGCGCCGCGGCGGGGCACCGGCTGGCAGAACTGCCGCATGGCCAGTGCCGCGTGATCGCTGCAGGTCTTGCGGTCTTCCTCGGGCAGGCCGAAGAACTGCCAGTAGACCTCGCTCAGCACCGGGACGCCGAGGTCGCGCACGATGTCGAACTGCGGCAGCTCGCCGAGTTTTCCCCAGTGTTCCTGCAGGGCCGCGTTGAGCCTGGCGGAGACGGCGGCGAAAGGCGCCTCCATGCTGTCCCGGAAGGCCTGGCGGACCCGGTCGTGGTCCTCGCCGTCCAGCGTGATGATGCCGCGCAGCCCGGCCGTCGAGGGCGCCTGCACGAAGTCGCCCACGTCGGTCAGGATGCGCTCCACCTCGGCGCGCCGCAGCGCCAGGAAGGCCTGGTGGGAGGGCTCCCAGAAGAAATCGATGCCGCGCGCCCGCAGGCAGCGGTAGCGTGTGCAGGGGTCGGCAATGAAATGCGTCGACAACGCGTGGAGGTCGTGGGCCCGCGCCGTGGTCAGGTCGCCGAGGTCGGGCGGCGCTGTCGGCGCCCGGCCCTTCAGCTTCTCGGCCACCCATCCGCTGGACAGCACATGGCGCACCAGCCATTCGATCGCGAACTCGCTGATCCGCGGCGGCAGGCCCCGGATGGCCTGCGCCCGCACGCGCAGCACGCGCTCCAGGCCCTGCGGCTCGGGCCAGGTCGCGACGGGCGGCAGTTCGGGGCCGGGGCGGTCGAGAGCCGGCAAGCCGCGCAGCATGGAAATGCCGGGAAAGAACAGGTAGAGGCTGCCCCGCGTGCGAACCAGCGGCGGGATGTCGGCGCTCTGGGTGGGCGACCAGCGGAAGGGCGCCGTCCCGCTGCGCAGGCCGGCGATGGGGTCCGAAAGGCCGCTTTCGCCGCCCTGCACCCATTGGCGCTGGATGAACTCGAACTGGCGTTCCAGGTCGGCGCACAGGAAGAGCCCCATCAGCCCCTTGCGGTCTGCCTCGCCGTCCTTCCACTGCGCCGGCATGCCGCGGCGCAGCAGCCGGCGCGTGTGGCGCACGCCCGGCGCGCGGTGGGAGCGCGCATTGGTGCGGCGGATGTGGGCGTCCAGCGGGCAGCGCCGGCCGTCGTGGTCCAGCGGCTCGCCCGGGTACTCCCAGTTGGGCGCGTAGTCGAAGTCGTTGCGCGGCATGATGCCCGGCGGGAGCGGCCCCGGGTCGCTGCGATGCTGGCTCAGCGGCTGGCCGTCGGGCCAGCGGCCCAGCAGCCGGGCGGCCGCGTCGCTCGGGCGGCCGCCGAATTGCGCCGCCAGCCCGGCGGTGACCTGCTCGAACCGGGCCACATCCTGCTCGATCAGCCGCAGCGCGCCGAAGCAGCCATTGCGAGCGAGGTCGGGCGGCATGTGGCGGGGCAGGGACTCGCCGCCATAGATGCTGTCGTAGCCCGGGCCCAGCAGGAACTCGCCCGGGCTGGATGCCGGCTGCATGGACAGGCGCCGGCCGGCCGGGAGGCGCTGGCCGGCGATGCGCGGGTCGGTGATGCCATCGCGGTAGTCGAAGTAGATGCGGTCGTCCTCCAGGGCCTGGGCGTTCTCGCTGTGCACCAGGGCCAGGCCGTTCGCGGCGGCCCCGGCCGTCAGCCGCGCGACGTCCGCGGCGTAGTCCGCCGAGGCCGGCGGCTTCAGCCCGTACAGCGACAGCAGCACATGCACAGGCCGCGTGACGGAGCCGCCGAAGCGCCACAGCGCCGGCGCGCTGTCGGCGGCGTCGCCGTTGCCCGCCGCGCGCTGCGCCGGGCCTTCGCGGAAGGCCTGGGGAAAGCGCGCGAGATCCTCCGAGCGCGTCGGCAGCAGGGCCTGCAGGCCCTCAAAGGTGAAGGCCACGTTGAGCAGGGCGTGCTTGGGTTTGGTGTCGCCCCAAGGCCGGCTGTCCTGCACGGGCAGGCCGGCCAGCCAGACCCGCGCCGTCGCCGCATCGGTCACCTGCAGCATCAGATGGGTGGCCTTCCAGGCATGGAAGCCGCGCAGGATGTTCCCCTGCACGTCGGCCAGGTGGACCTTGGCGGCGCGGCGGTCCGGCGCGGGGCGCAGGCCATCGGTGGCCGGGTCGCGCGGCCCGGCGATGTCGACGACGGTCCGGGTCGGGTAGGCCGAGTAGACGGGGTAGTCGAAATCCGGCGGGAACACATTGCCGGTGCTGTTGCCGCTGCGCGGCGCATAGGGCACGCGGTTCCATTTCTCGACATAGGTCCAGAACTCGTCCGGGTATTGCTGCACGGGCAGCGGGGGCGGCTCCTCGACATAGGACAGCAGCTTGTTGAACACCTCGCCCAGCGCGATGACGAAGTCCATCACATAGGGCTTCAGCGGGCCGTCGAACTCGGTGACGACGACCAGGGCCGAACCGTCCCAGGAGGGCAGGAAGCGGGCGAAGTGCAGGAAGGACAGATCGTTCAGCGCGCGCTGGATGATGGGCTGCGAGGTCGCCACGTCCAGCAGCATCAGCGGCAGCCTGGCCGGGTCGGCCAGCTTGAGCACCAGGTTCAGCGCATGCGGGTGCTGGCCGGGGCTGGTGCCGGCGATCAGGCCTTCGGCCCAGTCAGGAAACTTGTCCACGATCCCTCCCGTCCTGCGCGGGCCGGCGGCCGTGCCGGGGCGCCGCAGCGGCCCTGTACCGGTACGGGTTCGGCCCACGACCCGGCGAATGTAGTCATTTGCAACGGCCGCCGAAAGCCGGGCCCGCCGTGCATCGGCGCGTCGAGGCGCTGCGATGCCTGCGGTTGCGGTCGAGCGTTCGGACGTTCGGGACCGAACTCTAGGAAGCGGCCCGCCGCGCGTCCTCGTCTGAATTGATGAGGCGGCGGGGCCGGGCGTCAGGCCCGGTGCGCGTCCATCGCCAGCAGGCCGTCGAAGATCAGCCCTTCGATGAGCTCGTGTGGCGCATCCAGTGCCGGCGCCACCTTCCAGCCCGCGCCGCCCGTCATCAGCAGCAGGGGCTCGCGGCCCTCGCGCTGGGTCAGCAGCCGCTGCATGCGCTCGATGGCGCCGGTGATGGCGAAGGTGCCGCCGGTCGTCAGCGCGTCGCTGGTGTTGGTGGGGAAGTCGCGCACCTCGCCGGTGGGCACGCGCAGGCCGGCCGTGCCGCCTTCCAGCGCGCGCAGCATGATGCCGTGGCCCGGCAGGATCAGGCCGCCGAGGAACTGGCCGTCGCCGGAGAGGGCGTCCACCGTCACCGCGGTGCCGATCATCACGGTCAGCACCGGGCCGTCGAAGCCGCGCTTCCTCGCATGGGCGTGGGCGCCGATGACGGCCACCCAGCGGTCGGCGCCCAGCCGGGTCGGGTGGTCGTAGCCGTTGCGCACGCCGGCCGCCTCGGCCGCGGGCACGACCCAGCGAGCATTGAGGTCCCAGTGCTCCATCTGCTCCTCGACGCGGCGGCGCACCGCGTCGCCGGCCACATTGCTGCCCAGCATGCGCGTCGGCGGCGCCAGGCCCTGCCAGTCCTCGTCGGCGAGGCGGTCGATGTTCTCGAGGAAGACGGCGCCATGCTGCAACGGCGCGCTGCCCGGCTCGGCGCCGTCTGCGTAGACGGCCCACTTGAGCCGGGTGTTGCCGATGTCGATGGCCAGAAAGCTCATGGTGGGCCGTGCCGTGAAGGATGGCGCGAGCCTACCAGCAGGTCTTGCGCGTCCGGCCGCGGGTTTCTGCTTCAATCGCAGGCCTGCCTCGCTCTTCGTCGACCGGGAGAACCTCATGCTCAGACGCCTGCACATCCAAGCCCGCCTGTGGCTGGCCTTCGGCATCATCCTGGCGATGACGGCGCTGCTGGTGGCCGTGGGGGGCTTCGGCCTGAACGTGTCGCAGAAGGCCATCCAGGGCATCACGCAGAAGCTCATCCCGACGTCCAACATCACCGTCGCCGCGCGCAGCCAGTTGCTGCAGAGCAAGACGGCCACGTCCACGCTGGTGGCGTCCATCTTCAACAAGGAAGGCACGGCCCGCGCCCGCAAGGAATGGGACGCGGCCCAGGCGGGCCTGGACAAGGCCATGGACGACTTCGGCGCCGTCACGACCGAGGACAAGGGGCGCGAGGCGCTGGCCAGGTTCCGCGGCCTGATCGCCGACTACCGCAAGGCCGTCAGGCCCGCGGCCGAAAAGCTGGTGGCCGACGGCTACCCCGACGCCCAGGCCGCCTTCGAGGACATGAAGGCGGCCGACGGCGCCTTCGACCCCGCGCTGGCCATGCTCACCAGCATCGAGGGCGACCTGAGGAAGCGCGGCGACGAGGTGTTCGCCAAGGTCGACGGCCTGGTCAGCAGCCTCTTCGTCGGCCTGATCGTCGCCTTCCTGGCCTGCGTCGCCGTCGGCGGCATGCTGGCCGTGCAGATCTCGCGCTCCATCATCGGCCCGCTGACGGCGGCCAAGCGTTTCGCCGAGCGCATGGCCGAGGGCGACCTGTCGCGCGCGCCGGAGGTGAGCGGCACCGACGAATCCGCCGAGATGATGCAGGCCCTGGCCGCCATGCAGCGCTCGCTGTCCGAGATCGTCGGCCAGGTGCGCGAGTCCGCCGAGAGCATCCAGGTCGCGTCGGCCGAGGTGGCCAGCGGCAATATGGACCTGTCCCACCGCACCGAGCAGACGGCCTCCAGCCTGCAGCAGGCCTCCAGCTCGATGACCGAGCTGACCGGTACCGTCGGCCAGAGCGCCGACTCGGCCATGACGGCCAAGCAGCTGGCCGGCGCCGCCGCCGAGACGGCCGGCCGCGGCGGCGAGGTGGTGGCGCGCGTCGTCAGCACGATGGGCGAGATCAACGCAGCCAGCCGCAAGATCGGCGACATCATCGGCACCATCGACGGCATCGCCTTCCAGACCAACATCCTGGCGCTGAACGCCGCGGTGGAAGCTGCCCGCGCGGGCGAGCAGGGCCGCGGCTTCGCCGTCGTCGCGGGCGAGGTGCGCTCGCTGGCCCAGCGGGCCGCCGAGGCCGCGCGCGAGATCAAGGCGCTGATCGGCGCCAGCGTCGAGCGCGTCGAGGCCGGCACCCATCTCGTCAACGACGCCGGCACGACGATGACCGACATCGTCGGCTCCGTTCAGCGCGTGACCGACATCATCGGCGAGATCAGCGCCGCGGCCGCCGAGCAGAGCGCGGGCCTGCATCAGGTCAACGGCACCGTGACCGAGCTGGACCGGATGACCCAGCAGAACGCCGCGCTGGTGGAGGAATCCGCCGCGGCGGCCCAGTCGCTGAAGGAGCAGGCGGTGCGGCTGGCGGGGTTGGTGAGCAGCTTCAAGCTGAGCTGAGGCGGCCACGGCGTTGCGCCGACGCTGACGAAGGCGGCAGAGCGGGAGCATCATCAGCCCTGCGCAGCAACCCGAGGCAGCATGTCGACCCCGCCCATCCTCATCGTCCCGGGGCTGCACGGCTCGGGGCCGGGCCACTGGCAGAGCCGGTGGGAAGCCGCCGACTCGTCGTGCTCGCGCGTGATGCAACGCGACTGGGACCGGCCCGACCTCGCGGAGTGGCTCGACACATTGCAGCGCTGCATCGCTTCGTGCGCATCGCCTCCGGTACTGGTCGCGCACAGCCTGGCCTGCGCCCTCGTCGCGCATTGGGTCGGGAAGTTTGGGCAGGGTGCGAGTGCCGCATTGCTCGTGTGCCCATCTGACGTCGAATCGGCCGCGCATACGCCGCCGGAGGTGCGTTGATTCGGCCCTATGCCCCTGGTGAGCTTTCCCTTCCGGAGCATCGTGGTGGCCAGCACGAATGACCCGCGTGTCGACCTCCAGCGTGCGGGGTTCTTTGCCGCATGCTGGGGCAGTCGCTTCGTCACCGTCGAGGACGCCGGCCACATGAACGAGCAGTCGGGCATTGGCGATTGGGCCGCCGGCAGAGGGCTGCTGCTGGAACTGCTGGGCGCGGCGACCGCATAGCCGAATGGTGAGCCCGGTGCCTGCCGGATCTGGGGTCGCCGCCGGCCGGTCCGTGTCCGAAGACGCGCCTCAGCCCGCCTGTTGTCGGCCCAGCGGCAACGCGTCGAGCGCCGCCATGGCGGCCACCTCGCCCACCACCAGCAGCGCCGGGCTTTGCAGCCCTTCGCGCTCGATGCAGTCCGGCAGTCCGGTCAGCGTCGTCACCGCGTGGCGCTGCCGGGCCGTGTGCGCGGCGCTGACGACCGCCGCGGGCAGGTCGGCGCGCAGGCCGGCGGCGAGCAGCTGAGAAGTTATGTCCGCCGCACGGGCCACGCCCATGTAGATGACCAGGGTCAGGCCGGTGCGGGCCAGGGCCGCCCAGTCGGGCTCGGCGCGGCCTTCGCCCGGGTGGCCGGTCACGAGAATGACGCCGGGCGACGCGCGGCGGTCGGTCACCGGGATGCCGACGGCGGCCGGGCCGGCGATGCCGCTGGTCAGGCCCGACACGACCTCCACGTCGAGGCCGGCTTCGCGCAGCGCGTCGACCTCCTCGCCGCCGCGGCCGAAGACGAAGGGGTCGCCGCCCTTGAGCCTCACGACGCGGTGGCCGGCGCGGGCCTCGCGGATCATCAGCGCGTGGATGAAGTGCTGGTCCGTCGAGATGCAGCCGCCGCGCTTGCCGACGCGCAGCAGCCGGCCTTTCACGAGGGCCAGCACGCGCGGGTCGATGAGGTCGTCGGCCAGCACGACATCGGCAGCCTCGATGCGCTTCAGTGCGCGGACGGTCAGCAGCTCCGGGTCGCCGGGGCCGGCGCCGACGAGGTAGACGGGATGTGCGTTCATGCGGGCACCTCTTCGGGAGTCGCAGCAACAAGGCGGCGCAAGGCCGGCAGGCAGGAGCCGCATTGCGTGCCGCAGCGCTTCTCGGCCTGCAGCTGGGCGAGGCGCTCGGCGGGGCTGCCGCTGCAATGCGACAGCGTCAGGCGGATGACGTCCTCGCGCACGTCGAAGCAGTTGCAGACCTGCGCGCTGGCGGCGGCGGTGTTCGTCGGCGGCGCGCCGGGCGACAGCAGCCAGCGGCCGACCGTGGATGCGGCGGTGCGCTCGCGCCACAGGTCGACGAGCCAGGCGCCTTCGTCGTGCTGGCCGACGCGCAGCAGGGCCTGCAGCGGCGCGGCCTGCAGGTCGTCGCCGTCGAGATTGAGCAGGCGCAGCCGGCCGCGCTGGGCATCGGCATAACGCAGCACATGGGCGCCATTCAGGCCGAGGGCGGCGGCCAGCTCGTCGATCAGTTCAGGCGCGGGCGCGTCGGCGCTGGCGGCCTCGAAGGCCCAGCCGATGAGGCCGGTGCGGGTCGGCTCGGGCAGGCAGTGGGCATAGCCGAAGCGCGGCATCAGCGCGCGCAGCTGCTCGCGCAGCGCGGCACCGCGCTCGGGGGCGACCCAGGCGCAGGCGCTCAGCCGCCAGGGCAGGGCGGCGGGCTCGATGGCGACGGCGCTGAACTTCAGCTCGGGCTGCTTGGAGTCGGGGCAGAAGGCGCCCTGCGTGACGGCGTTGATGCCGTCCTGCGCGCCGATGAATTCGTCGCCCCAGTGCATCGCGATATCGGCACCGGCGGGCGGCAGGTTCTCATCCAGCTTCAGCGGCAGCACGAGCTCGCCGCGGCGCGAGCGCACCGTGACGAGCTCGCCCTCGGCCAGCTTGCGGCGCGCGGCATTGGCAGGGTGCATGCGCACGGCCGGGCGGCCCTCGTGGGCGAACAGGCCGGGCACGCTGCCGCTGCGGCTCATGCCATGCCACTGGTCGCGCAGCCGGCCGGTCGTCAACGCGAAGGGCAGCCCGGGGCTGGGCTCCTCGGCCGGCGGCTGGTAGGGCTTGGCGACGAAGCGGGCGCGGCCGTCGGCGGTGGCGAAGCGGCCGTCGGTGTAGAGGCGCGGCGTGGCGGCGTTCACGAAGGGCCATTGCTGCGGGCCGTCGGCGTCGAGCTTGGCCCAGCTCAGGCCGGTGATGTCGAGGTCGCGGCCCCGCGTGGCGGCGCGGTGCTCCAGCCAAAGGGCCTCGGGCGTGGCGGCGGCCAGGCGCGGCGGGCGGCCCAGACCGGCGTCGATCAGCGCGGCGATGTCGCGCGCGATGCGCCAGTCGGCACGCGCCTCGCCGGCCGGCGGCACGGCCGGGCGCACGCGGCTGATGCGGCGCTCGCTGTTCGTCACGGTGCCTTCCTTCTCGCCCCAGGTCGCGGCGGGCAGCAGGTAGTCGGCGTACTTGGCCGTGGCCGTGTGGGCAAAGGCCTCCTGCAAGATGACCAGCTCGCAGCGATCCAGTGCGCGGCGCACGACGGCCTGGTCGGGCATGGACTGGGCCGGGTTGGTGCAGACTATCCACAGCGCCCGGATTGAGCCGCGCGCGGCGGCCTCGAACATCTCGACGGCGGTGTGGCCGCGCCTGTCGGGCAGATCGGGCACGTTCCACAGCGTGGCGACCTCGGCCCAGTCCTCGGGCCTGCCCGGGTCGCGGTGGCCGGGCAGCAGCGTCGCCATGCCGCCGCTCTCCCGGCCGCCCATCGCATTGGGCTGGCCGGTCAGCGAGAAGGGGCCGGCGCCGGGCTTGCCGATCTGGCCGGTGGCCAGGTGCAGGTTGATGAGGGCGGTGTTCTTGGCCGTGCCGCTGCTGCTCTGGTTCAGGCCCTGGCAATAGAGGCTCAAGGACGAAGGCGACGTGGCGAACCATTCGGCGGCGCGCCAGATGTCGGCCTCGTCCAGGCCGCAGACCTGGGCGGCGCGCGCCGGCGTCCAGTCGCGCACCAGTTCCTTCAGTTCGTCGAAGCCTTCGGTCGACTCGGCGATGAAGCCGGGCGCCGTCCAGCCCTGCCAGATGACGGCATGCAGCAGGCCGTGGCACAGGGCCACGTCGGTGCCGGGGCGCAGCTGCAGATGCAGGTCGGCGAGCTCGGCCGTCTCGGTGCGGCGCGGGTCGATGACGATGAGCTTGTGGCCCGTCTTGGCGGCGCGCGCCGCTTCGAGGCGGCGGAACAGGATGGGGTGGGCCCAGGCCGGGTTGGCGCCGCTGACGAGCACGCAGTCGGCCAGCTCGATGTCTTCGTAGCTGCAGGGCGGCGCGTCGGCGCCCAGGGACTGCTTGTAGCCGACGACGGCCGAGCTCATGCACAGCCGCGAGTTGGAGTCGATGTGGGGCGTGCCGATGACGGCGCGGGCCAGCTTGTTGAAGGCGTGGTAGTCCTCGGTCAGCAGCTGGCCGGAGATGTAGACGCCGATGGATTCCGGGCCGTGGGCGGCGCGGATGGCCAGCAGCCGGTCGGCGATCTCGCGGTTGGCCTGGTCCCAGCTCACGACCTCGGGCCGGGCGCTGCGCGTCGCGCGCTTTTGCGGTTGGCGCAGGCGCTGGTGCTGGATGACGACGGGCGTGGCCGTCAGGTGCAGATTGCTGCCCTTGGTGCAGAGCCGCCCGAAGTTGGCCGGGTGGTCCGGGTCGCCGCGCACACCGGTGATCTGTCCGTCCTCATGCTCGATGACGACACCGCAGCCGACGCCGCAATACGGGCAGGTGGATTTGGTTTCAGCCATCACGCCGCCGCAATCGGAATCTTCGGTCCCGCCACGGGTGCGACGAGGTCCACGGCCAGGGTTTCGAGCTCGGCCCTCAGCAGGAAGACCTCGCCGCCGTCCAGCTTCACCTGGAAGGCCGGCGTGCAGCCTTCATCCGGCTCCCGGGCGCAGCCGTTGCCCAGGCCTATCGTCCAGTTGTGCAGCGGGCAGGCCACGCTGTTGCCGAAGACGATGCCTTGGCTCAGCGGGCCGCCCTTGTGCGGGCAGCGGTCCAGCAGCGCGAAGACCTCGTCCTCGGCGTTGCGGAACAGGGCCACGTCCATGCCGGCCGGGCGCTGCACGCGGCGCGAGCCGAGCACGGGGATGTCCTGCAGGCGGCAGATGCGGGTCCAGTCGTTCATCGTCGTCATCCCTCGTCAACCCAGCTGGCGGGCGAACTGCCCGGTCACGGTCTCCATCACGGCCAGCAGGTTCTCGCTGGCGACGAAGACATCGCTGGCCGCCTGCGGGCCCTGGCTCTGGCCGGCCAGCGCGGCCTGCAGGAAGACCCACTGGTTGCGCGCCAGGCCGAGGTTGGCGCGGATGGCGGGCGAGGCCTCGGCCGCGGCGGACAGCGTCTCCAGCGCGACCTCGAACTCCGCGCGGGCGCGGGCCGTTTCGGCGCCGACCAGCTCGGGCCGCGCGCCCTGCTGGCCGGCCAGGAAGTACAGCGCCAGGCGCTGCGACAGCATGCGCTGGCGGCCCGACAGGTTGACGAGGCGGGCCGAGTCCGCGAGCGAGCGCTGCTGCAGCTGGCCGGTGGCCCTCTGCGCGATGCTGAGCATCTCGCCCGAGCACTGCAGCAGCTCGTCGACGCGCTCGCGGCAGGGCGCGCATTGCAGCAGCGCGCGGTAGTCGTCGAAGCGGTGCCGCATGGCCCTGTAGCTGCCGGCGATCTCGGCCGTGGGCGCATAGGCCAGCAGCTCGCCGAGCTGGCGCTCGAAGCGGGCCTCGCTGGCCTTCAGCACGGCGCGGGCGCGCTCGGCCAGCTCGGGGCGCAGCTGGCCCAGCCAGGCCTTGCCCATGCGCTGGCTCAGCATGCGCTGGGCGCCGGCCATGTCGATGGCCTCGCCGAGCTGGCTGATGTGGCCGCCCTGGGCGAGCGTGGGCAGGCCGGCCGAGGCGAGGCCGGCGAAGAGGGTGCTGCGGCGGGTCAGCATCACGCACCGACCTTTTCGAATTGCCGCAAATCCACGCCGGCCGTGTCGAACTCGAACCACGGGTCGGGCTCGCCGGCCAGGCTGAACTGCAGCTGGGACCACAGCGCCTGGCGGTTCACGGCGTCGTCGAGGATCTTCTTCTTCACATGGTCGAGGCCGACCCGGGCCACGTAATGCACCGTGCGCTCCAGGTACCAGCCCTCCAGCCGGTAGAGCTGCAGGAAGGCGCCGCTGACCTCCAGCACCTCCTCGGGCGTCCTGACCTTGCAGAGGAACTCGGCCACCTCGGTCTTGATGCCGCCGTTGCCGGCGACATAGATCTCCCAGCCCGAGTCGACGCCGATGACGCCGACGTCCTTGATGCCGGCCTCCGCGCAGTTGCGCGGGCAGCCCGACACGGCGATCTTGACCTTGTGCGGCGCATACATGCGCCACAGCGCCCGCTCCAGGTCCTTGCCCATCTGCGTGCTGTCCTGCGTGCCGAAGCGGCACCACTCGCTGCCGACGCAGGTCTTCACCGTGCGCAGCGCCTTGGCATAGGCATGGCCGGAGGGCATGCCGATGTCTTGCCAGACGTTGACGAGGTCTTCCTTCTTCACGCCCAGCAGGTCGATGCGCTGGCCGCCGGTGACCTTGACGGTGGGGATCTTGTACTTGTCCACCGCGTCCGCGATGCGGCGCAGCTCGGTCGAAGTCGTCTCGCCGCCCCACATGCGCGGGATGACGGAGTAGCGGCCGTCCTTCTGGATGTTGGCGTGCGAGCGCTCGTTGATGAAGCGGCTCTGCGGGTCGTCCACCGCCTCCTTGGGCCAGGTGCTGATCAGGTAGTAGTTGATGGCCGGGCGGCAGGTCGCGCAGCCATTGGGTGTGCGCCAGTCCAGCGCCTTGAAGACCTCGGCCGAGGTCAGCAGATGGCCCTTGACGATGGCGTCGCGCGTGTCCTGGTGGCTGGCCTCGGTGCAGGCGCAGATGGCCTTCTTCTTGGGTGCGGCCGAGTAGTCGCCGCCGGCCGTGAACATGATGAGCTGCTCGACGAGGCCGGTGCACGAGCCGCAGCTCGCGCTCGCCTTGGTGTGCTTGCGCACCTCGTCCAGCGTGAACAGGCCCTTGTCGCGGATGGCCTTGCAGATGCTGCCCTTGGCGACGCCGTTGCAGCCGCAGACCTCGTCGGTGTCGGCCATCGCGGCCGCGCGGCTGACGCCCTGGTGGCCCACGTCGCCGATGTTGGCGCCGGCCTCGCCGAACATCAGCTTGTCGCGGATGTCGGCGATCTTGCGGCCCTCGCGCAGCAGCTTGAAATACCAGCCACCGTCCACCGTGTCGCCATACAGGCAGGCGCCGACGAGCTGGTCGTTCTGGATGACGAGCTTCTTGTAGACGCCGGCGAAGGGGTCGCTCATGACGATCTCCTCCGTGCCCGCGCCGCCGCTGAAGTTGCCGGCGCTGAAGAGGTCGATGCCCGTGACCTTGAGCTTGGTGCTGACCGACGAGCCCAGGTAGCGGCCGATGCCGAACTGCGCCAGATGCGTCGCGCAGACCTTGCCCTGCTCGAACAGCGGCGCGACGAGGCCGTAGGCGATGCCGCGGTGGGCCGCGCATTCGCCGACCGAGTAGACGCGCGGGTCGGTGACGGTCTGCATCGTGTCGGTGACGACGATGCCGCGGTGGCAGTGCAGGCCGGCGCTCTCGGCCAGCACCGTGTTCGGGCGGATGCCGGCGGCCATGACGACGAGGTCGGCCGGCAGCTCGGTGCCGTCCTTGAGTTGCAAGGCGCGCACGCGGCCGGCCTCGTTGCCCAGCAGCGCCTGCGTCTGCGCGCCGAGGCGGAAGTCCAGGCCGCGCTCGACCAGGGACTTGCGCAGCAGGTCGCCGGCCACGGTGTCGAGCTGGCGCTCCATCAGCGTGTCGGTCAGGTGCACGACGGTGACCCGCATGCCGCGCAGCATCAGCCCGTTGGCGGCCTCCAGCCCCAGCAGGCCGCCGCCGATGACGACGGCGTGCTTGTACTTGGCGGCCGCGTCGATCATCGCGTTGGTGTCGGCGATGTCGCGGTAGGCGATGACGCCTTCCAGTTCCTTGCCCGGCACCGGCAGCACGAAGGGGTTGGAGCCGGTGGCGATCAAGAGCCGGTCGTAGTCGGCCGTTGTGCCGTCGGCGGCGACGACGCGGCGGCGCACGCGGTCGATCTGCGTGACGGTCTTGCCCAGGTGCAGCGTGATGCCGTTCTCCTCGTACCAGGAGAGCGGGTTCAGGATGATCTCGTCCAGCGTCTGCTCGCCGGCCAGCACCGGCGACAGCAGGATGCGGTTGTAGTTGGGGTGGGGCTCGGCGCCGAAGACCGTGATCTCGTAGAGGTCCGGCGCGATCTTCAGCAGTTCCTCCAGCGTGCGCACGCCGGCCATGCCGTTGCCCACCATCACGAGCTTTAACCTGGGTACGGCAGTCGAGCGCACCCGCTGGGCTGGCGCTTCGGGCCGCGGGCTGCGTTGCTCCTCCTTGTGGGCAAGAGCCCACTGCGTCGTCGCGCCTTGCTCGCGACCCGCCTCGCCCGCCCCTCGGTCGCGCTCCACTACCGTACCCAGGTCCTTCTTCATGCCACACCTCAAACAACAGAGCTGGTCTGCCCTTTGCTTTGCAAGGCATGTGCCAGCGATGAAGCTGGCCTTTCCACCCTGCCGCAGCCAGCGGCGCCCCACGCCGAAGCGGTTTTTGGCCCGGTGCGGGTGCACTCGTCTCGAAACTTGCACCAAGTGCGGGCATCGGCCCGCCCATAAAAATGCAACCACTGAGGCACGGAGACACAGAGAAATTCAGGACTGCTTTCCTCTGTGTCTCTGTGCCTCTGTGGTTGCATTCCCGACTTCCCACTCCCATGCGCTTCGAACTCGACACCGGCCTGTCCAGCCTGCAAGGCAAGCGCCCGCGCAACGAAGACTTCGCCGGCGTGCAGGCGCCGCAGCCGCACGAGGCCGAGCGCGGCTGGGTCGCGGCGCTGGCCGACGGCGTCAGCGGCGGCGGTGGATCGGGCAGTGAGGGGCTGATGGCCGCGCAGACCTCGGTGATGAGCCTGCTGCGCGACTTCCACGCGGTGCCGGCCGACTGGGACAGCAGCGTGGCGCTGGACCGCCTGCTCGGCCACCAGAACGCCTGGCTGGCCGCGCACAACCGCCGCCCCGGCCCGCAGGGCGAGCCCCGCGAGGCGCTGACGACGCTGACGGCCGTGGCGCTGCGCGGGCGCCGCTATGCCATCGCCCATGTCGGCGACAGCCGCGCCTGGCTGCTGCGCGACGGCGACTGCCTGCTGCTGACGCAGGACCACCGCCTGGAGCGCCGCGACTTCGCCGGCCTCACGCGTGCGCTGGGCCTGGACGACGCGCTGCGCCTGGACCACAGCCAGGGCGAGCTGCGCGTGGGCGACCGCCTGCTGCTGACCAGCGACGGCGTGCACGGCGCGCTGCGCAGCCGCCAGATCGCCGACCTGCTGCGCGCCACGCCCGGCGCCCAGGCCGCGGCCGACGCGCTGACCGCCGCGGCCCTGGCCGCCGGCAGCCACGACAACGCGACCGCGCTGGTGCTGGACGTGAAGGACCTGGCCGACCCCGGCCTGAACGACCTCGCCGCGCTGGGCCGCACGCTGCCCAGCCCCGGCCCGCTGGGCGTGGGCGCGGTGCTGGACGGCTACCAGGTCACCGCCCTCGTCGCCGACAACGGCGTGCACCGCCTGCTGCAGGCGCGCGAGGCGGCCAGCGGCCGGCTGGTGGCGCTGAAGATGCTGCGCCCGGGCCGCGCCGACGACCCCGAGGAGCGCGCCATGCTGGCCCACGAGATCTGGCTGGGCCTGCACCTCGCCGAGGCGCCGCGCCATCGCCGTGGTGCCGCGGCCGGCGGCAGCGGCTTCGTCCGCGTGCATGCGCCGGCCGACGGCGCGACGCATTTCTATGCCGTCTTCGACTGGCATGGCGGCCAGACGCTGGAGCAGCTGCTGGCCAAGGGGCCACTCGACGCGGCGCAGGCGCTGGCCCTGGGCCAGGCGGTGGCGCGGTCCTTGAGCCTGCTGCACGCGGCCGGCGTCGTGCACCGTGACCTCAAGCCCACCAACCTGCACCTGGGCGACGACGGCCAGTGGCGGGTGCTGGACCTCGGCGTCGCGCTCAGCCGCCGCTCGTCGGCCGCCGCGCGCGAGCTGCATGCCGGCACGCCCAGCTACATCAACCCCGAGCAGTGGCAGAACCCGCCGGCGCCGCCCGATGCCGGCTCCGACCTGTTCGCGCTGGGCGTCACCCTCTACCGGGCGCTGACCGGGCGCCTGCCCTATGGCGAGATCGAGCCCTGGCAGCTGGCCCGCTACCGCCGCGAGCCGCAGGGCGTCAGCCGCCTGCAGCCCAGCGTGCCGATGCCGCTGGACCGCGTCGTCATGCGCGCCGTCGCGCGCGAGGCCAGGGCCCGCTTCGAGACGGCCGATGAGCTGTTGCTGGCGCTGGAGCGCTGCGCGGCGCGCGACCAGCCTGCGCCAGCGCGGCCGCCGCGCAATGGCGGCGACCCGGTGCTTGGCTGGCAGATCGCCTTCGGCCTGTCGCTGCTGCTCAATCTCTTGCTTGTGGCCTGGCTGCTGTTCCTGCCGCGCTGATCAGGCGCGCTGGTAGTGCACCGGCTCGTCGGCCTGGGCCGCGGCGCGGCGCGCGCGGCCGCCCTTTTGGCTACGGCCGCCCGCGGAGCGGGCTTAACTTGGCTGGCGCCAAGTTAGCCTTCGCCGAAAGGGAGGCATGGCCTCTGGCCTTGCCTCCCTTTTCGGCCCAGGTCCGCGTCCAGCGGATCTGCATGACGCGCATGACGCCGAGCATCAACACGGCCAGCACGGCGAACACGACGAAGCCCCAGGCATAGGTGCCGGCATGCTGCCTGGACAGGCCCATCAGATTGGGCACGAGGCCGCCGCCCAGCGCACCGACCTCGCCGATCATCGAGCCGGCCACGGCCGTGGCCGCGGGCCAGCGCAGCGGCACGAGCTGGAACAGCGCGCCGTTGCCGGCGCCGAGTGCCGCGAAGCAGACGATGAGCAGCAGCGTCGTCAGCGCCAGCGAGCCGCTGCTCAAGCCCACGGCGGCCAGGCTGAGCGCGACGACGACCAGCACGCCGGTCAGCATGTTGACGCCGCCCCAGCGGTCCGACAGCCAGCCGCCGACGACGCGCACCGCCGCGCCCATGAAGGCCGCCAGCATCGTCAGCTGGCCGGCCTGCACCTTGGAGACGCCGAACTGGTCGTAGTAGTAGGTCGGCAAAAAGGTCGTCAGGCCGATGAAGCCGCCGAAGGTCACGCCGTAGATCAGGCTGAAGGCCCAGCCGTCCTTCTCGAACAGGCAGGCCGCGTGCTCGCGCAGCGACGCGTGGGCGTCGACGTCGGGTGGTTCCTTGGCGAAGACGATCATCACGATCATCGGCAGCAGGATGGCGCCGGCCGCGCAGGCATAGACCGTCTGCCAGCCATAGGCCTGGGCCAGCGGCGGCGCGACGAGCACGGAGACGGCCGTGCCGACATTGCCCGCGCCGACGAGGCCCATGGCCAGGCCCTTGTACTGCGGCGGGAACCAGCCCGAGCCCAGGCTCAGCGCCACGCCGAAGCTCGCGCCCGCGATGCCCAGCAGCACGCCCATGGCCAGCAGGTCGTCGTAGCTCTTGACCATGAAGAAGCCGTAGAGCATGGCCACGGCGATCAGGCTCATCTCCACCAGCGTCGCGTTCTTGCGGCCGATGTATTGCGACAGCACGCCGAGCGGGAAGCGCATCAGCGCGCCGGCCATGATCGGGATGGACAGCATCAGCCCCTTCTGGGCCGGCGTCAGGTGGTAGGTCTCGCTGATGAAGGGGGCCAGCGCGCCGTTGAGCACCCAGATGCAGCAGGAGAACGCGAAATACAGGAAGGCGGCGAACAGCGTGGGGCTGTGGCCGGCGCGTTTGAAGTTTTGCAGTGCAGACATCTCGAGCTCGCTAGGGCTGTTTGCCGCCTGCCCACGCCTGCCCGCCGGTCGCGTGCCAGGGCTGGCTCGGACATCGCAGCGGGGAGGCGGTCCGCACCATTGCGGGCGCCACGCGCCGATACTCGCAAGCCCCATGCCCGCCCGGGGCCGGCGCCCGCTGGCCTGCTTCTTGCGCCGTTTTGGGGCGTGAAGAACGAAGCCATGCCCGATACCGCCTCCGCCCCCTCTGTGACTACCCTGCTCTGCTGCCCCGAGATGCCGCCCCAGGCGGTCGCGCTGCAGGCCATGGGCTGGTCGCTGCGCGCCGTTGCGGAACTCGCGCCGCCCGCCGACGGGCCGGCCCTGGGCCTGCTGTGGTGCCCGGACCGCACCGCGTTGGCGCAGCAGCTGCACTGCGAGCGGGCCTTCGGCCTCCCGGTGGTGCTGCTGGCGCCGCCGCCCGACGCCGCCGAGCGCCGCGCGCTGCAGGCCCGCGGCGCGCTGGCCTGGCTACCGGCCGACGCCGAGGCCGGCCTGCTGGCCGACACGCTGCTGTGGGCCCAGGACCTCGCCGCGCAGCTGCAGGCGCGCGACAGCGCGGCCCAGGCCAGGCTGGACGAGCGCAAGTGGACGGAGCGCGCCAAGGGCCTGCTGATGCAGGCGCGCGGCATCGACGAGGCCGCCGCCTTCGCGCTGCTGCGCAACACCGCGATGCAGACGCAGTCCAAGCTGCCCGAGGTGGCGCGCGGCGTCGTGCACACCTCCGAGCTGGCCGAGGCGCTGGAGCGGGCCGGCGCGCAGCGCATGCTGAGCCAGCGCCTGGTCAAGCTGCAGGCCCTGCGCCAGTGGCCGCGGCTGGCCCCGCCCGAGAAGCGCGAGGCGCAAGCCCTGCTGGATGCCTCGGCCGAGCGCGTGGCGGCCAATCTGGCGCGGCTGGCCGAGCTGTTGCGCCACGACCTGGCGGAGGAACTGGCGGAGGTGTCGGGCGCCTGGGCCCAGCTCGACGAGGCGCTGGGCAGCCGCCAGGTCGACCTGGCCCGCAGCGACCGCGCGGCCCAGCGCCTGCTGGAGAGCAGCGAGGCGCTGGTCACGCGCCTCTCCGAACGCGCTGGCCAGCGGCCGGTGGGCCTGCTGGCCCAGGTCACGCGGCTGCGTCTGCTGAGCCAGCGCCTGGCGAAGCAAGGGCTGCTCGCCCAGCTGCTGCCCGGGCACGACGTGAGCGGCCTGGCGGGCGGGCTGGACGAATTCATCAAGGCCTACGACGAGGTTCGCGCCGCGCCGCTGGCCGGCCCGGCCCTGCAGCCGGCGTTCGCGGCGGTCGACGAGGCCTGGCTGCTGCTGCTGCGCGGGCTGCGCGTGGAGCAGGGGGATGCGGTGCAGCGCATGCATCAGGGCAGCGAGAGGCTGTTGCAGGCGCTGGAGGTGTTGATTCAGGCGTTGCAGGGGTCGTTGCAGTTGATCTTGGGGTAGGTTGGCCAGGCACAAGGTAGCCCGCAGTGGGCTGCCTTGTGCCTGGCTCAGCCCCTCGAGGGTGGGTAACCTTTCTTTGTCGCGCCAGAGAAAAGTCACCAAAGGAGAGGCGCCTTTACTGAACCCGTTTCATGCGGGCGTTGTCGGCCGGCGTCACCCGCTTCGTCGTCGAGGACGACGGCCCGGGCATCCCCGAGGCCAAGCTGGAGCGCGTGCGTCAGCCCTTCCGCCGCGTCGAGGGCTCGCGCAACCCTGCCGCCGGCGGCACGGGCCTGGGCCTGTACATCGCGCAGCAGCTGGTACGCCGCCAGGGTGCGCTGCTGGTGCTGGGGAATCGGCCCGAAGGCGGGCTCAGGGCCGGGGTGGTTTTCTAGCGGCTGCTCACCAGCTGCCCGTGTTGGGCATCGACGCCCAGGGCTCGGCCGGCGCGAGCGCAGGGCCGGCCTGCAGCAGTTCCACCGAGATGCCGTCAGGCGAGCGCACGAAGGCCATGTGGCCGTCGCGCGGCGGGCGGTTGATGGTCACGCCGTGGTCGGCCAGCCGCTGGCAGGCGGCGTAGATGTCGTCCACTGCGTAGGCCACATGGCCGAAGTTGCGGCCGCCGGTGTAAACCTCGGCCTGGCCGTTGGCGTCCGGCCAGTTGTAGGTCAGCTCGATCTGGGCGTCCGCGTCGCCGGCGGCGGCCAGATAGACCAGCGTGAAGCGGCCGGCCTCGTGCTCGGAGCGCCTGACCTCGTGCAGGCCGAGGGCGTCGCGGTAGAAGCGGATCGACGCGTCCAGGTCATGGACGCGGACCATGGTGTGCAGGTATTTCATGGTGCCATTGTCAGTAGTCCAGCCATTCCATGGGCGAAACCAGGGCTTGGCCGCGGATGCGCTCCAGCGTGGCCGTCATCAGCTCGATGTTGTTGTCGAAGCTGCCGTGGCTGGCGGGGATCCGGTCGCCGGCCTTGGTCGTGCGGACCTGGGGCGTGGCGACCTTGTTCAGCAGCGCGCCGCCCGGCCAGAGCTTGAGCCAGGCGGCGACGTCGGCGTTGGGGGGCGCGGCCCACTGGTCGTCGGCCCAGGCCGGGTCGGGCTGCATCTGTGCGCGCTCCATGCCCAGCAGCGGCTGCTTGCGGATGTCGTCCAGCGCGCGCGAAACGAGGTAGAGCAGGCTCTTGCCGTAGAGCTCGCGCTCGGCGCTGGGCAGGCCGTCGGCACGCTCGTTGGCGTCGGTCAGCACGTTCAGGCGCAGGGCCTGCAGCGGCAGCACGCCGGCCCTGTCGGCCGCGCCGTAGTGCTGCACGGAGAAGCCGCTGGAGCAGGCGGCGGCATGCAGCTCGCAGCTGGCGACCTTGACGGCGTCGGCGCCGGCCAGGCGGTCCAGCAGGTGGCCGAGCAGGATGGCGCCGGCCGAGTGGCCGATGAGGTGGACCTCCAGCGCCTTGCCGCCCTTGGCGAGCGCGTCGCGCAGTTCGCGCAGCATGCCCGCGGCGAGGTCCAGCACATGGCCGGCCACGGCGCCGCCCTCGGCGTTCTCGCGCATCTCGCTCCAGATGCCGCGCGCGAACTGGCGGGCCAGGGCCTCGATGGCGCGGTCCTTGGCCTCGGCGGCGGCGTCGTGGAGCCGGTCCAGCATGCCTTCGCTGCGGTCGTCGGTGCCGCCGACGACGCGGCGGCCCAGGTCTTCGAGCATGTCGGCCAGGGTCTCGCCGGCACCGGTCCTCCAGGCGAAGAACAGCGGGTAGATGCCGTTGGCGAGGAAGTAGGGCGCCAGCACGCGGATGCGCTGGACGGCGTCGTTCTCGGAGTTCAGGCCGCCGTGGGCGTAGACGGCGAGCTTCAGCGTCTTGCCCGCCTTGCCGGCCTTGAGCCAGCGCAGCGGCCGCTCGACGACGATCTCGCGCGCCAGGCCCTCGCGGTCGCTGCGCGCGCGGGTGAAGTCGGTCGTCATCAGCTGGCCGTCGTTGCCTGAGACCAGGGTGTGGGTGTAGGCCTCGGCCGTGCGCAGCGGCTGGTAGGGCGGGTGCGCGAAGGCGTGGTTGAAGGGCCAGGGGTCGTCGCGCGGGTTGTCCGGCACGCCCAGCGTGGCGCCGACGGCGGCCAGGCCATGCCCGGCCGCCGCGCGAAAGCCGCTGGCCGCGCGCGCCGTCTTGCCGGCGACCTTGGCCTGGGGCTGGTCGGCGCGGAGGTCGGACAGGTCCTGCGGCACGCCCAGGGCCACGGCCCAGCAGTCGGTGCCGTTGCTCACCCAGTCCTCGTAGCCGAGCACGGCGAAGCCGCTCGCGCCCCAGCCGGTGCCCCAGCTGTTCTGCACGACGAAGCCATGCTCGTTGAAGCCGACCAGCGCGAAGGCGTGGCCGCCGGTCTTCTTGCTCATGCGCTTGATGCGCGGCAGCTGGGCATGGCTGGACGGCAGGGGCGTGGCGTCCAGGCCCCAGCCGTCGTGCACGCTGCCGGACACGTAGACGGCGCCGATCTCGTAGATGGCGGCCTGCATGTCGACGACGCTCTTCCTGTCGACGCGGTAGTAGACGCCCAGCGGCCGGCTGGGCGCGTCCTGGTCCCAGCCGGGCGAGGGCCGCACGAAGAGGCCGTGGCCGGCCTTGTCCAGCGGCAGGGGCCAGAGATCCCAGCTGCAGACGCCGTGCTTGTGCCAGCCCTTGAGCGCGCCGCGGCAGGACGAGCCCTCGTAGTCCTGGCCCGGCCATTCGTCGTAGAGCTTGGCCAGCTCGTAGAACATGCGCGCGCTGACCAGCGGCGGCGCCTTGCTGCGCGGCGTGCCGAGGTGGCGCAGCCAGTACAGATAGTTGGTCACGCAGGCCAGGCCGAAGCCGGTGCAGGCGCCTTCGTCGCCCTGGTTCAGGATGCGGCCGGCCTTCACATAGGCGGGCAGCAGCCGCTTCAGGTCGGCGTCGAGCGGCCAGCGCGCGGGCAGCGAGCGCAGCGGCGCGCGATAGGGCAGGTCGCGCAGGTCGAGGCGGTCGGGGCGGGCGTCCAGCGTGGGCCTGGGCGCGGTGTCGTGGATTTTCGGCGCCGCTGCCGCGGCCTTGCTCTTCTTCGCCGAGGTGGCCATGGGTGTCTCTCTCCTGATGGGCGCCGCATCATGGCCGCAGGCCCGCGCCGGGACAAGGGCGCGCGCGAGACTGATCCTCATGTTTAAGGTCGGCCTGGGGGCCATCGGCCACTCGCTGCGCCTTTAGCATGGCCGCCATGCAGCCATTGGACGAGCCCGTGTCATCCCCTGCCATCCCGGGCCTGATTCGCAACTGGACCTTTCAGCCGTCGCCGGTGCGCTGGGGGGAGAGCGTGCGCACGGTCAGCCGGGTGCTGCGGCATGCCAGGCGCGCGCCGGCATCGGCCGTGCTGAAGCCGGCGTCGCCCGCCGCACGCTGGGTGGCCTACTTCGTCTACGTGCCCGACGGCGAATTGACGGCCGGCCAGCGCTTCACGCTGGAACGCCTGAAGGCATCGGCGCTGCCGCTGCTGGTGGTGTGCGCCTGCCGGCGCGACGCCGCCGTGCTCCAGGCGCTGCGGGGGCTTTGCGATGCCCTGTTGTGGAAGGACCTGCCGGGCTACGACTTCTCCGCCTACCGGCTCGCGCTGTCGCACCTGGCGGCGCACTCACCGGGCGCCGACGTGCTGGTGATGAACGACTCGGTGTACGGCCCGTTCTCGGACCTTCGCGAGGTGTTCGACACCGTGCCCTGGGCGCTGACCGGCTTCACCGCGTCCAACCAGCGCGCGCCGCACATCCAGTCCTATGCCTTTTTGCTGCGCGACCTGCGGCCGTCGACGATGGCGCGGCTGGCGCCGGTGCTGCTGCCCGGCATCGCGTTCGACCAATTCCGCCACATCGTCGACCTGCAGGAACTCCGCTTCGCCCGCGTCGCCGCGCGCTCGATGTCGGTCGGGGCGCTGTGGTTCGGCGACGTGCGGGAGGTGAACGACCCCACGCTCGTCCGCCCGATGGAACTGCTCGACTGCGGCTTCCCCTTCCTCAAGCGCTCGTTGCTCGGCAAGCATCAAGGCTTCATCGAGCGCGATGTGGTCCTCGCCCGCCTGCAGGCCTTCGGGCACCCGCTGCCGTCCGGCGCGGCCGACCCGGTGTGACCGGGGCCTGCAACTGATCACCGCCCCAGCGGCGCCACCCCCAGCCACACCGCGTGCAGCCAGAGCGCAATGACCGCCCACAGCGCGACGCCGGCGACGATGGCCGCCACCGTGCCGGCGGCGGTCGGTGCCGCGATGACGGGCGCGGCGCGGCGGCGCGCCGCGCGGAAGACGAGGACGGACCAGACCAGGAAGCTGCCGAACAGCATCACGTCGGCCAGTGTGTTGTTGGCGATCAGGTGGGCAAGGGCCCAGACCTTGACCGACAGCGTCATCGGGTGCTGCAGCCTGGCCTTGAGGTGGTTGCGCGGCACATAGGCCGCGGCCAGCAGGATGGTGGCGACGAGCATCAACGCGGCCGTCGCGTGGCTGATGCCGGGGATGCGCGGCCACAGCACGATGGGCTGCTGCCGCGCCTGCGAGAAGCCCCACAGGATGAGGCCGAAGCCAACCAGGGACACGAGGGTGTAGATCCCCTTCCAGGCCTTGTCGCCGAGGCGGGCGATCTGGGCGTCGCGCCAGTTCGGCGCCAGCGCGCGGGTCATGTGCATGCCGAGGAAGAGGGCGAGGCCGAGGGCAAGCCAGGTCATGGGTGGACTCCTTGTGCGGGCGGATGATGCCGCCTTTTTGCGGCGCGCGAATCGGCCGACCCCGTCACGGCGCTGGCGCGCGCGGAGACGGCTCCTGGATGCCCCGCTACATTCGGACTAACTTTCCGGCCGGTGAATTGGCGTGGCAACACTCATCCCTTCGATCAGTACCTGCGTGTCGCGCATGACCACGGGCGAACGCCGGCTCGCAGAGCGTTTGGAGCAGAAGCTCGATGACGACTACCTCGCCTGGTACGACGTGCCGGTCGGCCCGCGCCAGGCACATCCGGATTTCGTGATCCTGCATCCGCGGCGCGGCCTTCTGATTCTGGAGGTCAAGGACTGGCGGCTCGACACCATCCGGCAGGCCAGCCGGCAGACCTGGGAAATCCTCGGTCACAGTGGTCCGAAGAACGTCATCAATCCCATCGAGCAGGCGCGGCATTACACCCATCAGGTGGTGGACGCGCTGGCGCGTGACCGGCAACTGGTTTTACAGGAGGGCAGCCACAAGGGCGGACTGTCTTTCCCCTGGAGCTACGGTGTGGTCTTCACCCACATCACGCGGCGCCAGTTCGAGGGTGCCGGGCTGAGCCAGGCCATCGAACCGCACCGTGTCATCTGCGCCGACGAAATGACGGAGGGAGTCGACGCCGAAGCGTTCCAGAGCCGGCTGTGGGACATGTTCCCGCTATTGATGCGCGGCGTGCTGTCGCTGCCGCAGATCGACCGCGTGCGCTGGATCCTCTTTCCCGAAGTGCGAGTGAATGCCCAGCCGGCGTTGTTCGATGATGGGGCTGAAGCCGTGGTGCCGGACCTGCTGCGCGTGATGGACCTGCAGCAGGAGCAACTGGCGCGCAGCCTGGGCGATGGGCATCGGGTCATTCATGGCGTTGCAGGCTCGGGCAAGACCATGATCCTGAGCTATCGGGCTGAGCAACTCGCCAAGGCTGCAACGGCCCAGAAGCCGGTACTGGTGTTGTGCTTCAACGAGCCGCTGGCCGTGAAGCTGGCAGCTGTCATGGGCGCGAAGGGGCTGGGCGACCGCGTGGTCGTGCGCAACTTTCACAAGTGGTGCCGGCAGCAACTGGTGGCTTACGGCCAACCCATCCCTGTTCAGGGGCGGGCGATGTTCGACGAGATGGTCGACAACGTCATCCGTGGCGTGGACCGGCGGCAGATTCCTTCTGGCCAATACATGGCGGTGCTGGTCGACGAGGGGCACGACTTCCGGCCCGAGTGGTTGAAGTTGGTGTCGCAGATGGTCGACCCGAGCACCAACAGTCTGCTGCTGCTCTACGACGATGCCCAGAGCATCTACGAGCGCCAGCGGACGCGGCAGTTCAGCTTCAAGAGCGTAGGCATACAGGCGCAGGGGCGCACGACCGTGCTGAAGATCAACTACCGCAACACCCGCCAGGTGCTTCAGACGGCCAACATGATCGCGGCTGACCTGCTCAAGCCAGAGGACAGCGGCGACGACGGCATCCCGATGCTGCAACCCATCAGTTGCGGCCGGGAGGGCCATGCGCCGCTCATCGTCACGCTGCCCGGGCTGCGCGACGAGGCGAACAAGCTCGCCGAACTGCTGGCAGCAGCGCATGAGCAAGGTACGTCCTGGGGCGACATGGCCATCATTTGCCGGCGCTATGCGGTGATGGAGGAATGCGCTGCCGCTTTGGGACGGCGCAGGCTGCCGCATCAGATGCGAAAGGGTTCGGGGCGCTGGGATCCGTCCGCCGACGGGATCAGCATCATGACCATGCACGCCAGCAAGGGTCTGGAGTTCCCGCTGGTCGCGTTGCCTGGTGTGGGGCAGATGCCGGAGCCGGGCGAGTCGGAGGCCGACGAGGCGCGTCTCTTCTACGTCGCCGCCACGCGATCGACCCGGTCGCTGATCATCACGTTGAGTGGGCAGGGCGCGTTCGCCGCACGGCTGGCTGGCGGCGTTGCGCTGGCCTCGGCCTGATTCAGGTCTGCCTGTCCACCCGCAGCGCGAGCACGACCGAGCTGTTGGTGCGCAGCACGCCGTCGATCTCGCCGATCTCGTCGAGCAGCGCGTCGAGCCGGGCCGTAGTGTCGGCCCGCAGCAGGGCCATGTAGTCGAATTCACCGCTGACGCTGGCGAGCTGGCGCAGCTCGGGCAGTTCTGATAGGCGCTTGACGACCTCGCGCCCGGCCTTGGGGCTGACGCTGATGCCGACGAAGGCCTGCACGCTGCGGCCCGCCTCGTCGCCGCCCAGCCGCGCGGTGTAGCCGACGATGCGCCCGCTGGCCTCCAGCCGCGCCAGCCGCGCGACGACGGTCGTGCGTGCCACGCCCAGCTTGCGCGCCAGCGTGGCCGTGCTCGCGCGCGCGTTGGCCTGCAGCAGCAGGATCAGCCGGCGGTCGAGGTCGTCGGGCGGCGGGGCCGTGTTTACCCGTGAATCATCCATATCGACGAATCATCGCGACGATTCGTCGAATCAGCAATTGATTTCGTCGGAGTAGTGCTTTCTTTCGTCGGCGGCCCTGCCTAGAGTCCGCGCCAACGACAACCCCTCGACGGAGCTCCCCATGAAGATCGCCCTGCTCGGCGCCGGCCATATCGGCCAGACCATCGCCCGCCTGCTGCACGCCACCGGCGACTACCAGGTGACCGTGCTCGACAGGAACGCTGCCTACCTGAAGGTGCTGGCCGCCGAGGGCATCGCGACGGCCGAGGTCGACAGCGACCACCGCGCCGCGCTGGCGGCCCAGCTGCGCGGCAAGGACGCCGTCGTCAATGCGCTGCCCTACCACCTGGCCATCACGGCCGCGGAACTGGCGCTGGAATGCGGCTGCCATTACTTCGACCTGACCGAGGACGTGGCCGCCACCAAGGCCATCATGAAGATGGCGGAAGGCTCCAAGACCGCCTTCATGCCCCAGTGCGGCCTGGCGCCGGGCTTCATCGGCATCGTCGCCCATCACCTGGCCACTCAGTTCGACGAGGTGCGCGACGTGCAGATGCGCGTCGGCGCGCTGCCGGCCTTCCCCACCAACAAGCTCAAGTACAACCTGACCTGGTCGGTCGACGGCCTGATCAATGAATACTGCCACCCCTGCGAGGCCATCCACGACGGCGAGACCATCGCCGCGCTGCCGCTGGAGGGCCTGGAGCACTTCAGCCTGGACGGCACCGAGTACGAGGCCTTCAACACCTCCGGCGGCCTGGGCACGCTGTGCGAGACCTGGGCGGGCAAGGTGCGCAACCTCGACTACAAGACCGTGCGCTACCCCGGCCACCGCGACCTGATGCAGTTCCTGCTCGGCGACCTGGGCCTGAAGGGCGACCAGGGCAATCTGAAGGACATCATGCGCAGGAGCATGCCGGCGACGATGCAGGACGTCGTGCTCGTCTTCGTCACGGTGTCGGGCATGAAGGGCGGCGTGCTGCTGCAGGAAGTCTTCGCCCGCAAGATCTTCGCCACGCGCGACGGCGCCCAGCCGCTGTCGGCCATCCAGATCACGACCGCCGCCGGCATCTGCGCCGCGGTGGACCTGTTCCGCGAGGGCAAGCTGCCGCAGACCGGCTTCATCCGTCAGGAAGAGGTCAGGCTGCCCGACTTCCTGGCCAACCGCTTTGGTTCGGCCTATCAACAAAGCCGTCAGGTCGAGTCCATTTCCTGATCGCGGGACAATGTTCGCCATGAAGCAACAGACCCTTTCCCTCCTCGACGCCCTGGGCGTCCACCTGCCGGCCTCGGGCGACCTGACCGTGCGCTCGCCCATCGACGGCGGCGTGCTGGCCCAGTTCCCGACGGCCGGCGCCGCCGACATGAAGGCCGCCGTGGGCCGCGCTCACGAGGCCTTCAAGGCCTGGCGCGTCGTGCCGGCCCCGAAGCGCGGCGAGCTGATTCGCCTGTTCGGCGAAGAGCTGCGCGCGCACAAGTCTGAACTGGCGCAGCTGGTGTCGATCGAGGCCGGCAAGGTCATCAGCGAAGGCCTGGGCGAAGTCCAGGAAATGATCGACATCTGCGAGTTCGCCGTCGGTCTGAGCCGCCAGCTGCATGGCCTGACCATCGCCAGCGAGCGCCCCGGCCACCGCATGATGGAGCAGTGGCTGCCGCTCGGCGTCGTCGGCATCATCTCGGCCTTCAACTTCCCCGTGGCCGTCTGGGCCTGGAACTCGGCGCTGGCCCTGGTGGCCGGCGATGCCTGCGTGTGGAAGCCGTCCGAGAAGACGCCGCTGACCGCGCTGGCCACGCAGGCGCTGTTCGAGCGCGCGCTGCAGGCCTACCGTGCCGCCGGCCATGCCGCGCCCGACGGCCTGTCCGAGCTGATCATCGGCCGCGCCGACGCGGGCGAGGCCCTGGTGGACGACGCCCGCGTGGCGCTGGTTTCCGCGACCGGCTCGACCCGCATGGGCCGGGCCGTGGGCCCGCGCGTCGCGGCGCGCTTCGGCCGCTGCCTGCTGGAGCTGGGCGGCAACAACGCCATCATCGTGACGCCCAGCGCCGACCTGGACCTGGCCGTGCGCGGCATCCTGTTCGGCGCCTACGGCACGGCCGGCCAGCGCTGCACGACGACGCGCCGCGTCATCGTGCACGAGAGCATCCACGACGCGCTGGTCGAGCGCCTGGACCGCGCCCGCGCCCAGCTGCCCATCGGTTCGCCCGTGGAAGCCGGCACGCTGATCGGCCCGCTGATCGACGCGCAGGCCTTCGATGCGATGCAGTCCGCGCTGAACGCGGCGCGCGAGCAGGGCGGCGCTGTGTCAGGCGGCGAGCGCGCGCTGGCCGAGCGCTTCCCCGAGGCCTTCTACGCCGTGCCGGCGCTGGTGCGCATGCCGGCGCAGACCGAGGTGGTCCGCCACGAGACCTTCGCGCCCATCCTGTACACGCTGAAGTACCGCACGCTGGACGAGGCCGTCGCGCTGCAGAACGGCGTGCCGCAGGGCCTGTCGTCGGCCATCTTCACGACCGACATCCGCGAAGCCGAGGCCTTCATGAGCGCGGCCGGCAGCGACTGCGGCATCGCCAACGTCAACATCGGCACCTCGGGCGCGGAGATCGGCGGCGCCTTCGGCGGCGAGAAGGAGACCGGCGGCGGCCGCGAGAGCGGCTCGGACGCGTGGAAGGCCTATATGCGCCGCACGACCAACACCGTGAACTATTCCAGCGAGCTGCCGCTGGCCCAGGGCGTGAAGTTCGACATCTGAGTCGACTTCGCCGGGGAGGGCTGAAAACTGGGCTATAGTCCGGCCTCCCTGAAAGCCCAGGTGGCGGAATTGGTAGACGCACTAGTTTCAGGTACTAGCGGGTAACTCCGTGGAGGTTCGAGTCCTCTCCTGGGCACCAAACGAAGAAGGCCAGCACGAAAGTGCTGGCCTTCGCCGTTTGGGGACCAGGAAGCGATGTCCAGTGGTCATCGCGGGAGGACGAGAAAGGCTTGGAGCTGCGCTCCAAGCCGGGGTCGCGGCACGTGACCGAGTCCCCGCCGAGGGCCTCTCGATGGGGCCTTCGGCGAGCCTTCCTGCGCTGCAGCGAGCATCCATCGCGTCAAAGTTGGCACCCCTGCTCGCCAACCCCGATGAATTCGGACCTCCCGCCGCGCGGCAGCGCCCTCGGCATGCGCCACAATCGCGCCCGCCCGAGCCGTTCGGGCGCGTTTTTGGACGAGACCCCCCGCATGAACAAGACCGATCTGATCGAACACCTGGCCGCCAAGCATGAGCTGAGCAAGGCCGAAGCCGGCCGCATCCTCGAGACCCTGCTGGACGCCGTCGTCACCACCGTCAAGAAGGGTGGCGCCGTGTCGATCCCGGGCTTCGGCTCCTTCAAGCAGCACGCCCGTGCCGCCCGCAACGGCGTGAACCCCAGCACCGGCGCGAAGATCAAGATCGCCGCCGCCAAGCTGCCCAAGTTCACCCCGGGCGCCGGCTTCAAGGCCGCCGTCGATCCCAAGGCCGCCGCCAAGAAGGCCGCTGCCAAGCCGGCCGCAAAGCCGGCCGCCAAGGCCAAGAAGAAGTAATTCTTTGAGCCGATGAGCACGCGAGGCGCCAGCCCCACCATCGTCGACGTCGCCCGCGAGGCAGGCGTGTCGATCAAGACGGTGTCACGCGTGCTCAACCATGAACCCGGCGTGCATCAAAGCACCCGGGATCAGGTGCTCAAGGTGGTGGAGGCGCTGCGCTACCGGCCCAAGCAGTCGGCGCGCAGCCTCGCAGGCGGTCGCTCCTTCCTGATCGGCCTGCTCTATTACGACCCCAGCGCGATCTTCGTCGGCAGCGTGCAGCAGGGCGCCACGCTGCGCTGCCGCGAGCTGGGCTATCACCTCGTCGTCGAGTCCCTGCACAACGACGCGCCCGACCTGCGCCAGCAGATCGACCGCATGGTGCTGGCGCTGCGGCCCGACGGCATGATCCTGACGCCGCCGCTGTGCGACAACCCCGAGGTGCTCGCGGCCCTGCGCGAGAGCGGCACGCCCTGCGTGCTGATGTCCCCGGAGCGCGACATCCGCGGCGTGCCCTCGGTGCGCATGGACGATGTGCATGCGGCCGAGGAGATCACCAATCTGCTGCTCAGCCTCGGCCACCGGCGCATCGCCATCATCAAGGGCCCGCCGGACCAGTCCGCCAGCGCCGCGCGCTACCAGGGCTTCGTCAATGCGCTGCGCGCGCATGACATCGAGCCCGACCCCGAGCTGGTCCAGCCGGGCGCCTTCACCTTCGCCAGCGGGCGCGACGCCGCCCACAAGCTGCTCAGCGGCCGCCGGCGCCCGACGGCCGTGTTCGCCAGCAACGACGACATGGCGCTGGGCGTGCTCGCCGCCGCGCACCGGCTGGGCCTGAGCGTGCCCGGCGAGCTGTCGGTGGTGGGTTTCGACGATTCGCCCACCGCCGCCCTCGTCTGGCCGCCGCTGACGACCGTGCGCCAGCCGGTCGCCGAGATGGCGCGCGCCGCGGTCGAGATGCTGGTGGCGGTGCAGCGGCCCGACATGGCCGCCCCGACCGCCGCCGCCGGCCTGCACCAGGTGCTGCCGCACGAACTCGTCGTGCGCGATTCGACCCGGGCTCGCTGAGCCTTCGCTCCTTTTCCACGCGGCACCGCCTTCGCGGCTGGCCGCCGGATTGATTGCGCAACCAGATATCGATGTCATTTGATTGACAGCGTTGTCAGACATCGGCAAGATGCGCGCCGCCAAGCCCATCCAAGACCATGAACCTGCTCGACCTCGACCGCCTCGACCCCGCCACCCTCGCCAAATCCTTCCCGCCCGGCTTCCTGTGGGGCGCGGCCACCAGCGCCGCGCAGATCGAGGGGGCCGCCTTCGAGGACGGCAAGGGCGCGTCCATCTGGGACCGGTTCTGCCGCCAGCCCGGCCGCATCAACGACGCCTCCAACATCGACATCGCCTGCGACCACTACCACCGCTACCGCGACGACGTCGCGCTGATGCAGGGCCTGGGCCTGGACTGCTACCGCTTCAGCTTCTCCTGGCCGCGCGTGCAGCCGCTCGGGCAGGGCGCCTGGAACGAGGCCGGCTTCGGCTTCTACGACCGCCTCATCGACGAACTGCTGCAGGCCGGCCTGCAGCCCCATGCGACGCTCTACCACTGGGATCTGCCGCAGGCGCTGGACGAGACCCTCGGCGGCTGGCTGTCGCGCGATGTCGTCGCCCGCTTCGCCGACTACGCCGCCGAGATCGCGCGCCGCTTCGGCAGCCGCCTGGCCGGCATCGCGACGCACAACGAGCCCTGGTGCACGGCCACGCTGGGCTACGAGACGGCCCAGTTCGCACCCGGCCACAAGAGCCGCGCCGAGAGCCTGCAGGTGGCCCACCACCTGATGCTGTCCCACGGCGACGCGGTCAGGGCGATGCGTGCCGAGACGAAATCCCCGCTCGGCATTGTCCTCAACCACACGCCGTCCTTCCCCGCCACGCCCGCCGAGGCCGACCGCCGCGCCGCCCGCATCGACGACGGGCTGAACGTGCGCTGGTACATGGACCCGATCTTCCGCGGCGCCTACCCGGCCGACGCCCTCGAGTTCGTCGGCGCCGACGCGCCCCGCATCGAGGACGGCGACCTGGAACGCATCCGCCAGCCGCTGGACTTCCTCGGCATCAACTTCTACACGCGAAGCCTCTTCGGCGCGGACGGCAGGCCGGTCAAGGGCCCGGGCCGGCGCGGCTTCACCGACATGGGCTGGGAGATCGTGCCCGAGGTCTTGGCCCAGCACCTGGTGCGCCTGGCCCGCGAGTACAACCCGCCGCCGCTGTTCATCACTGAGAACGGCATGGCCAACGCCGACCGCATCGTCGACGGCCGCGTGCCGGACGCCGAACGCATCGCCTACCTGTCCGCCCATCTGCAGGCCCTGGCCGCGGCCATGAGCCTGGGCGCCGACGTGCGCGGCTATTTCTACTGGAGCCTGCTCGACAACTTCGAATGGAACTCGGGCTACGACAAGCGCTTCGGCCTGGTCCACGTGGACTACGCCACGCTGGAGCGCCTGCCCAAGGACAGCGCGCACTGGTATCGCGACTTCATCGCCCGGCACCGCGCGGCGCGCTGAGCCTGCAGCCCATCCCGGCGGGGCGCCGGCCCGTCGGGCCGTGGCGTTGCTGCCGAACGACCCGCCGGACGGGTGCCGCAGATGGCGGCCCGGGGGGCCGAGCATGCAATCCTTCGCGTTTGCCCCGACAAAGTGACGGGATTTCGGTCACGATCAGGCGCTAAGCTCCGCATTGCGCGACGGACGTGATTTTTCCCTCAAGTCCGTGGGCGCAACGGGCCGAATTGACGTACAGCTCCAGGCTGTCTCAAGTCACCGGCACAAGGTCGTGCCGGCGACGAGTCAAGGAGAGCCCGGTGCATCACGGGTTTCATGAGCGAATGCAGGACAGAACAAGCGATCCGCTGATCGATGTCAGCCAACTGGCCGTCGGGATGTTCATTCATCTCGACCTGGGCTGGATGTCGCACCCCTTTCCGCTGTCGAGCTTCAAGATCGCGTCCAGCGACCAACTGCTGATCCTGCGCCGCCTCGGCCTGACCCAGGTGCGCTGGAGCCCGGCCAAGAGCGATCTGGCCGAGCCGGTCGACGCCGTCGCGCTGCAGGCCGTCGCGCCCGCGACACCCGAGACATCCGCCGCCGCGGCGACCGACGAGCCCACGCCCGAGGTGCTGGCGCGCGAGGCCCATCGCCACGCGCTGGCCGCCCAGCGCCAGGCGCTGCGCCTGTGCGAGGCCCAGTACGGCGAGGCCGCCGACGGCTTTCGCATCGTCGTCGACCTGGTGCGGGGCGACCCCCACCAGGCCCGGGCCCAGGCCGAAAGCCTGACCGCCGCGCTGCTCGACAAGATGCTGGTCGAGGGCGACCTGAACATGCGCCTGCTCAACGAGGCCGCGGGCGACCGCAGCACCGCGCATGCGCTCAACGTCTGCATCATCGCGCTGCTGCTGGGCCGTGCCTTCGGCCTCGGTCGCGAGGAAATGATGGACCTGGGCGTCGGCTCGCTGCTGCACGACGTCGGCAAGCTCGAGATCGCCGCGCGCCTGCGCCACCGCGACGAGAGCTTCACGGCCGCCGAGACCCAGGCCTACCAGCAGCACGTCGCCAAGGGCGTGGCCATCGCCCAGGCCATGGGCCTGGCGCCCGCGCCGCTGCTCATCATTGCCCAGCACCACGAGCACGCCGACGGCAGCGGCTTCCCGCAGCGCATCAACATGGACCGCATGAGCACCGGCGCGCGCATCGTCGCGCTGGTCAACCGCTTCGACGGCCTGTGCAACCCGCTGATCAGCTCCAAGGCGATGACGCCCCACGAGGCGCTGTCGCTGATGTTCGCCCAGGGCCGCAACCGCTTCGACGCGACCATGCTGAACGCCTTCATCCGCATGATGGGCGTCTACCCGCCGGGTTCCACCGTGCAGCTGACCGACGACCGCTACGCCCTCGTCGTGTCGGTCAACTCGGCGCGGCCGCTGAAGCCCCGCGTCATGGTCCACGACCCCAGGGTGGCCAAGGAAGAGGCCCTCATCCTCAATCTCGAGGAAATGCCCGACCTCGGCATCCGCCGCAGCCTCAAGCCCCAGTTCCTGCCGCGGGCGTCGCTGGACTACCTCAGCCCGAGGGCGCGCATCGCCTATTTCTTCGACTCGGTCAGCACGGGCCCAGGGGAGTTGGCGGCGTGAGCGCCAGCCGCGAGGCAAGTCCCCACCAGCTTCGCGTCTCCGAGGCGCCGCCCCTGATTGGCGCCGTGCTTGAAGGCCTGCCCGAGCCCGCCTGGCTGGTGGATGGCGACAGCCTCACGGTCAGCGCCGTCAACCGCGCGGCGCTGCGCCTGCTCGGCCTCAAGCCGGAGCGCGCCATCGGGCAGCCGCCGACCGCGCTGTGCTGCTCGCTGGAGGACGAGGCCTTCTGGCAGGGTGCCGCGCGCGACCCCTTCGCGCGCATCCGCTCCGACACCGTGCTGACCCACACCGACGGCCAGCCGCGCTGGGTCAGCCGCAGCATCAGCCCCATCCACACGCCCGACGGCAGCCGCCACTGGCTGGTGCTGCTGCACGACCAGACGCGCCGCCGCCGCGCCGAGGCCGAGCGCGAGACCCTGCTGGCCGAGCTGCGCGCGACGCTGGAGTCCACCGCCGACGGCATCCTCGTCGTCGACCTGGCCGGCCGCGTGCGCAGCTTCAACCGCCGCTTCGCCAAGCTCTGGGGCCTGCCCGGCGGCCTGCTGCACGAGCCCGGCGACGCCGGCCTGTGGCTGAGCCTGCAGCGCGTCATGCGCGACGGCGAGCAGTACCGGCTGCGCATCGAGGCCCTGCTGGACGCGCCGCTGATGCGTTCCAGCGACGTGCTGCGCCTGGCCGACGGCCGCGTGCTGGAGCAGGTCTCGCTGCCGCAGATGAGCCGGGGCGAGCCCATCGGGCGGGTGTTCTCCTTCCGCGACCTGTCCGAGAAGCTGGCCGCCCACCAGCGCATCGAGGAGCTGGGCCGCTCCGACGTGCTGACCGGCGCCCCCAACCGCCGCGCGCTGGCCGACCGCATCGTGCAGCAGATGGCCGCCGTCGACACCGGCGACCCGCCGCCCGTCTTCGCGCTGCTGCACCTGGACCTGGACCGCTTCAAGCAGATCAACGACACGCTGGGCCACAGCTACGGCGACCGCGTGCTGCGCGAGATCGTCGAGCGCCTGCGCGGCGCCGTCGGCGCCAACGACACGCTGGCACGGCTGGGCGGCGACGAGTTCGCGCTGCTGATCGACGGCGCCCAGGTCTTCGAGGCCGAAGCCGCGGCCCGCCATGTGCAGCAGCTGCTGGCCCAGCCCTTCAGCTTCAACACGCTGAGCTTCACGGTGACCGCCAGCTGCGGCATCGCCCTCTATCCGGGCGACGGCGGCACGCCCGACGAGCTGATGGCCAGCGCCGAGCGGGCGATGCACTGGGTCAAGGAAGGCGGCCGCGCCGGCTTCCGCTTCCATGTGCCGCGCAAGGAGGTCGACCTGCTGTCGCGCATGCGCCTGGACCACGCGATGCGCCAGGCCCTGGCCGAGGGGCGCTTCCGCCTGCACTACCAGCCCCAGGTCGAGCTCGGCAGCGACCGCGTCATCGGTGCCGAGGCGCTGATCCGCTGGCGCGACCCGCAGCGCGGCGACATCTCGCCGGCCGAATTCATCCCGCTGGCCGAGGAAAGCGGCTTCGTCGTCGCCATCGGCGACTGGGTGCTGCGCGAAGCCATCGCCCAGGCCGCCTACTGGCTGGGCCGCGGCCTGCGCATGCCGATTGCCGTCAACGTGTCGGCGCTGCAGTTCCAGCAGGCCGGCTTCGTCGAGCAGGTTGCCGAGGCGCTGCACGAGGCCGCGCTGCCGGCCAGCCTGCTGGAGCTGGAGCTGACCGAGGGCGTGCTGCTCGGCGACGCCGACGAGGGCCTGAAGCGCATGCGCGCGCTGGCGGGCCTGGGCGTCACGCTGTCCATCGACGACTTCGGCACCGGCTATTCCTCGCTGGCCTATCTGAAGCGCTTCCCCATCCAGCGCCTGAAGATCGACCGCAGCTTCGTGCAGGGCCTGCCCAGCGACGCCAGCGACGTCGGCATCGCCAATGCCATCGTGCAGATGGGCCGGGCCCTCGGCCTGCAGGTCATCGCCGAGGGCGTCGAGAGCGAGGCCCAGCGCGATTTCCTGGCCCAGGCGGGCTGCCATGAATTCCAGGGCTATCTCTATGCGCCGGCCTTGCCGCCCGAGGAGTTCGAGCGCCGCGTGCGCCCGCGCCGCCATGTCGTCGACGCGGCCGTTTCCGGCTGGCTGGGCCTGGCCAGCGGCTGAGCCACGGCGCCGGCCGCGCGACACAATGCGGCCATGCTCTACCGCTTCAAATCCAAGGCTGGTGCCGACGTCGTCATGCTGGCCGAGTCCGGTGACGCCGTGCTGCGCCTGCTCGGCCGCGAACCCGCCCCCCAGGGCATCCTCGAAGCCGCGGCGCTGCCGGGGCTGATGCAGGCGCTGGAGGCCGGCGTCGCGGCCGACGAAGCCCGGTTCCAGCAGGCCGTCGACGCGGCCAGGGGCGCCGGCGAGCCCGTGCCGCGCCGCCAGGGCGTGACGCTGCGCCAGCGCGCCTGGCCGCTGCACGAGCTGATGCAGCGGGCCCGCAAGGAAGACGCCGACGTCGTCTGGGGCGTCTAGTGCTGGACCAGGCCACCCGACTGATCCTGATCCGCCACGGCGAGACCGCCTGGAACCGCGCGACGCGCATCCAGGGCCACACCGACATCCCGCTCAGCCCGCTGGGCCTGCTCCAGGCCGAGCGCCTGGCCGAAGCGCTGGCCGACGAGCCGCTGGCGGCCCTCTATGCCAGCGACCTGAGCCGCGCCCGCCAGACCGCCGAGGCGCTGGCCCGTCGCCGCGGCCTGGCCGTTCGGCTCGACCCCGGCCTGCGCGAACGCGCCTTCGGCCGCTTCGAGGGCCTGGACTGGGCGCAGATCACCGAGGGCCACCCCGAGGACGCGGAGCGCTGGCGCCGCCGCGAGCCGGGTTTCGCGGTCGGCGGCGGCGAGAGCCTGGATGACTTCAGCGCCCGCTGTCTGGCGGCCGTCCGGCGCGCGGCCGCCGCCCATCCGGGCCAGGGCATCGCCGTCGTCGCCCACGGCGGCGTGCTCGACTGCCTCTACCGGGCCGCGACCCAGGTGGCGCTGGACGCGCCGCGCAGCTGGCAACTGGGCAATGCGACCATCAACCGCCTGCTCGCAACGGCCGACGGCTTCACCCTCGTCGGCTGGAACGACGACCAGCATCTGGCCGGACTCGGCGCCGACGACGTCAGTGCCTGAATGGCGACCAGCCGGGGCCGGCGCTTTTCAAGGCCCCTAGGCTCACTGTTGCATCCACGCGTCGCTCTGGCCCGATCCGGGGAGGCCCGCTTCTATACTGATCATCACTTGTCCTTCATGGCAGGGTCGTCAACCCCGCCGCAACCCATCTGCAAAGGCACCCAATGAAGAAGATTGCACTCGTCGCCGCGCTGGCCGCTGTTGCCGCCCCGGCTTTCGCTCAAAGCTCCGTCACCCTGTGGGGTCGCCTGAACACTTCGGTTGAAAGCCAGAAGTTCGGCAACAACGACCGCATGGTTGCGGTGCAGAACAACTCTTCGCGCCTGGGCTTCCGTGGCACCGAAGACCTCGGCGGCGGCCTGAAGGCCAGCTTCAACCTGGAGCATGGCTTCAAGTCCGACACGGGTACCCTCCAGACTTTCGGCGGCCCGTCGAACACGTTCTGGTCGCGTCAGGCCAATGTCGAACTGTCCGGCGATTTCGGCACGGTTCGTCTGGGCACCTGGTTCCCGGATTCCTACTTCTCCACGGTTGACCGCACCAGCAACCACAACCACGACACCGGTACCTCGTCGGATGCCTTGTTCTCGGACTTTGCATTCGCTCGCCGCACCAACAAGGTCGGCTATTTCTCGCCGACCTTCGAAGGCTTCAGCTTCATCGTCTCCGCGCATGCCGGCGAAGGCGCCGCGAACGACAGCCGCGCCTTTGATCTGTCGGCCAACTATGAGGTTGCCGGTCTGCACGTGGCTGCCACCTATGCGCAGGCCGACGCGGTCGGCGCCTGGGCCAAGCACAAGGCCTTTGGCCTGGAGTCCGACTACGCCTTTGGCCCCTTCCTGGTGACCGGCTACTACCAGCGCGAGCAAGTGGATGGCTTTAAGTCCCGCGACATCGGTCGTCTGTCGGCCATGTACACGCTGGGCCAATCGGAATTCCACGTCAACGTCGGCGGCACCCGCTCCGGCAGCGACGGCACCTTCAAGAACGGCGGTGCCTCGCAGTGGACGCTGGGTTACAACTACAACCTGAGCAAGCGCACCAAGGTCTACGGCTTCTACACCAGCATCGACTACAAGGATCCGGTGCAGAACGCCAGCTCGGATAACTTCAAGTCGTCGCTGGCCGTCGGTATCCGCCACAACTTCTGATCCCTCAGGGTCCGGAAACAGAAAAGCGCTCCCCGGAGCGCTTTTTTCATGGGCGGCACCTGGCGTCAGGTGCTGCTTCTCATTCGCCGAACAAATCCGGCGACGCCTTGCCGGTCGGCGGTGCGAGCCCGAGGTGCCGCCAGGCCGCCAGCGTCGCGACCCGCCCGCGCGGCGTGCGCTGCAGAAAGCCCTGCTGGATCAGATAGGGCTCGATGACGTCCTCGATCGTGCCGGCCTCCTCGCCGATGGCGGCGGCGACGTTCTCCAGGCCGACCGGGCCGCCGTCGAAGCGGTGCACGACGGCTTCCAGCAGCTTGCGGTCCATCAGGTCGAAGCCCTGCGAGTCGACGTCCAGCATCGCGAGCGCCTTGTCGGCGATGCCGGCGACGATGCGGCCGTCGCCCTTGACCTCGGCATAGTCGCGCACGCGGCGCAGCAGGCGGTTGGCGATGCGCGGCGTGCCGCGCGAGCGGCGCGCGATCTCCAGCGCGCCGTCGGCATCGATGGGCGCGCCGAGCAGCCCGGCCGAGCGCGTCACGATGCGCTGCAGTTCGGCCGGCGTGTAGAACTCCAGGCGCGCGACGATGCCGAAACGGTCGCGCAGCGGGTTGGTCAGCATGCCGGCGCGGGTCGTCGCGCCGACCAGCGTGAAGGGTTGCAGGTCCAGCTTGATCGAGCGCGCGGCGGGGCCCTCGCCGATCATGATGTCGATCTGGTAGTCCTCCAGCGCCGGGTAGAGGATTTCCTCGACGACGGGGCTGAGGCGGTGGATCTCGTCGATGAAGAGGACGTCGTTCTTTTCGAGGTTGGTCAGGATGGCGGCCAGATCCTTGGGCTTCTCCAGCACCGGGCCGGAAGTCTGGCGCAGGTTCACGCCGAGTTCGGCCGCGATGATGTGCGACAGCGTCGTCTTGCCCAGGCCGGGCGGGCCGAACAGCAGCACATGGTCCAGCGCCTCGCGGCGCTTGCGGGCGGCACCGATGAAGATCTCCAGCTGCTCGCGGGCCTTGGCCTGGCCGACATAGTCGTCCAGCAGCTTGGGCCGCAGCGCGCGCTCCAGCGCCTCCTCGCGGCTGGACTCGGGCGCGGCGTTCACGAGCCGCGGCGCCGGGGCGAAATCGTCGGTCTGGATGCTCATGAAAGTCTCTTGAGGGCCAGCTTGATGCCTTCGCTGACGCCCACGTCCGGCGGCAGCGCCTTCAGGGTCGCGGCGGCATCCTTCTCGCTGTAGCCCAGCGCGACCAGGGCTTGCAGGATGTCGGCCTGCGCGTCGTTGGCCACGGCGGCCGGCAGCGCAAGGTCGGGGCCGAGCTTGCCCTTCAGTTCCAGCAGCAGGCGCTCGGCGGTCTTCTTGCCGATGCCGGGCACCTTGGTCAGCCGGCCGGCTTCCTGGCGCGACACGGCCTGGGCGAGTTCGGCGACGGACAGGCCCGACAGCAGGCCCAGTGCCATCTTGGGGCCGACACCGCTGATCTTGATGAGTTGGCGGAAGGTGGCGCGCTCTTCGTGTGTAAGGAAGCCGAACAGCTGATGCGCGTCCTCGCGTACCGTCAGATGGGTCAGCAGCACCGCCCGCTCGCCCAGGCCGCCGAGGTTGAAGAAGGTGCTCATCGGCACGTCCACCTCGTAGCCCACGCCAGCCACGTCGATGACGACCTGTGGGGGCGATTTCTCGGCGATGACGCCAGTCAGTCTTCCAATCATCGGCCCATTATCCGGGCCGACCTAAGTCAGTTGAGGACGGAGCTGCGCGCTGCGCGCACAGGTCCATCCCCAAGCCATTAGTTTCGGCCGAACAAACCCAGGCGCTGAGCCTCCAGCGCGGCCTCGGCACGCGAGCTCACGTTGAGCTTGCGGTAGATCTGCTTCACATAGTCGGCGATGGTGTGGCGGGACAGGCCCAGCTGCACGCCGATCTCGGGCAGCGTGAAGCCCTTGGCCACGCGCAGCAGCACCTCGGTCTCGCGGTCGGTCAGCGACACCTCGTGCAGCAGCGCCTGCGAGCTGGGCTTGGCATGGGCCGCGAAATAGGCGATGACCTTGCGCGCGATGGACGGGGACAGCGGCGGTTCGCCCTGGCTCATGCGCTGCAGCTGCTCCACCAGCAGCTCGCGCGACTGCTCCTTCAGCAGGTAGCCGAAGGCGCCGGCCTGCAGCGCCGGGAAGAGGTGTTCGTCGTCGTCGTGGATGGTGACGATGACCGACTGCACCTCGGGCTGCTTCTCGCGCAGCGCGGCGATGACCTCGACGCCCGAGCCGTCGGGCAGGCCCAGGTCCAGCAGCGCGAGCGTGAAGCGCTGGCCGTTGACCAGGGACAGCGCGTCCTGCACGCGCGAGCATTCGGTGATCTGGGCGTTGGCGAACACCTGCTTGACCAGGGCCTTGAGCCAGGCACGGATCTCCGGGATGTCTTCGAGCAGCAGGATGTGGTTCATGGAAACCTCGACAGGATCAGAGCGGAATCGTCAGGCGGATGACAGTACCCCAGCCGGGGCCGGATTCAACCAGGCATTGGCCATGCATCTGCTTGGCGCGTGATTTCATGCTCGCCATGCCGTGGCCTCTGTCCAGCCGGCCGTCCAGTTCGGCCGGGATGCCCTGGCCGTTGTCCTGGATGGTCAGGATGAAATCGCCGGCCTGCACGGCGCTGGAAATGGTGGCGTGCGTCGCGCCGCTGTGCTTGATGATGTTGGACACCGACTCGCGCAGGATGCGCGTCGTCTGCACATAGGAGCGCGCCTGCAGCGTGTGCTCGACGTCCTCGGCCGGCGACTTCCACTCGGCCAGGATGTTGGCCTGGCCCAGCCGCGACACGACCTCGGCGCGCCAGTCGCCCAAGGCGTCGATCAGGTGCACCGGCCTGCCGGTCAGGCCGCGCACCGACAGGCGCATCTCCTCCAGCGCCTCGCGGGCCAGCGTCGAGATGCGGTCGGACTCGCTGGTGTGCACGATGGTCAGCAGCTTGGCGCCGAGGTCGTCGTGCAGGTCGGCCGCGATGCGCTTGCGCTCGCGCTCGGTGACCTGCTCCAGCTTCTGCTCGGCCAGCTGGCCATGCACGCGCTCCACCTCGGCGACGCGGTCGGCCATGCGCTGCTCGGTGGCCGCGACGCGCCGCTCGGCGTCCACGCGGGCGTGGGCCACGCCGCTCACCAATTGCAGGCCCAGGGCCAGCGTCAACAGCGGCAGGGCCAGCGTGAGCCAGGGCGATGCCGTCAGCCACAGCGACTCGCTGACGGCCGCGAGCAGCATCTCGGCCAGCAAGGCCGCCATGGCGGGCAGCAGCAGCAGGGCCATCAGCCGGAACTCGCGGGCCTGGGCCGCGTCGGGGTCGGCCCGCAAGTGCCGACGGCGCAGCCACAGCGCCCAGCCCATCGCCGCGATCAGCTCCAGCTCCAGCACGACATACCAGGCCACGCCCAGCAAGCCGACCTGGCCGCCGGGCAGCAGCAGGCTGGCCGGCACGACCAGGCACTGGATCAGCAGCGCATGGTCGAGCCAGCCGCGCTGCCAGCTCATCTGGCGCAGCAGATATTGCACGGCGCACAGCACCAGCAGCGTCATCAGCAGCGGCTTGAGCCCGGCGGCACCGGGCGCGGCCGCCGCACGCAGCACGACCCAGCTCAGCATCATGCCGACGAGGAAGTTGGCCGGCCGCTCGCGCGGGTGTCGGCCGGAGACCAGGCCGATGACGGTCGCCATCAGCGCCAGCATGGCGGCCACCCAGCCATGCAGCGTGGCGGCCCAGTACAGGCTGGCCGGCATCTGGGCTTGCGCCTGGGCGACGGCCGGGCAGCACAGCACCGTGGCCGGCAGCAGGACGAGGGGGAGTCGCCGGGCCATCGGGGCCCCCGGCGCGGTCGAGGCAATCATGGGGCGGCATTGTGAGGGAGGCCCGGGCCCGCCGTGCCGGGGAATGCACCAGCGGCGACAATCCGCGTCCCGAGTTTCCCGCGCCCATCGTGATCCTGCGCTTCCAGTTCGAGCCCGTCGACAACACCCGCCTGGCCCGCGTCTGCGGCAGCCTGGACGCCCATCTGCGCGAGATCGAGGCGGCGCTCGGCGTGAAGATCTCGCGCCGCGACGCCGAGTTCCGCATCAACGGCGCCAAGGCCGCCGCCGAGCGCGCCCAGGCGCTGCTGGAGGGCCTCTACGAACGCGCCCGCCGCCCGCTGTCGGCCGAGACGCTGCAGCTCGCCCTCGTCGAGGCCAAGGCGCCGTCCGACAGGCCCGCGCCCCGGCCCGGCGACGACGGGCCGCTCGTGCTGCGCACGCGCCGCGCCGACCTGTCGGCCCGCACGCCGCGCCAGCACCAGTATCTGCAGCAGATCCTGTCGCACGACATCACCTTCGGCCTCGGCCCGGCCGGCACCGGCAAGACCTTCCTGGCGGTGGCCTGCGCGGTGGACGCGCTGGAGCGCGCCGGCGTGCAGCGCATCATCCTGACCCGCCCGGCCGTGGAGGCCGGCGAGCGCCTGGGCTTCCTGCCCGGGGACCTGACGCAGAAGGTCGACCCCTATCTGCGCCCGCTCTACGACGCGCTCTACGACCTGCTCGGCTTCGACCGCGTGACCAAGGCCTTCGAGAAAGGTCAGCTCGAGGTCGCGCCGCTGGCCTTCATGCGCGGCCGCACGCTCAACCACGCCTTCGTCATCCTCGACGAGGCGCAGAACACCACGCCCGAGCAGATGAAGATGTTCCTGACCCGCATCGGCTTCGGCAGCCGCTGCGTCGTCACCGGCGACACCAGCCAGATCGACCTGCCGCGCGGCGTGCAGTCCGGCCTCATCGACGCCGAGCATGTGCTGGCCCGGGTCAAGGGCATCGCGATGACGCGCTTCACCAGCGCCGACGTCGTGCGCCACCCGCTGGTGGCCCGCATCGTCGAGGCCTACGAGGCGCGCGCCAAGCGCGAAGCGAGGGAAGCATGAGTCAACCGGAACTGAGCCTGTCCCTGCAGTTCGCCGACCCGCGCCACCGTGCGCTGCTGCCGCGCCACAAGGTGCAGCGCTTCATCCGCGCGGCGCTGGAGCTGCCGGGCGAGATCGCCGTGCGCATCGTCGATGCCGAGGAAGGGCGCGCGCTGAACCGCGACTACCGTGGCAAGGACTACGCGACCAATGTGCTGACCTTCGACTACAGCCACGAGCCCGTCGTCGGCGCCGACCTCGTCATCTGCGCCGAGGTCGTCGAACGCGAGGCCGCCGCGATGGGCATCCCGCTGCTGGACCACTATGCCCACATGCTGGTCCACGGCACGCTGCATGCCCAGGGCTACGACCACGAGCAAGACGCCGAGGCCGAGTGCATGGAGGCGCGCGAGAGCGAGATCCTGGCCGGGCTCGGCGTGGCCGACCCCTATCAGCGCCCGCTGCCCAGGTAGCGCTTGCGGCGGAAGAAGAACCACAGCCCGAAGGCCACGGCGCACATCAGCATCGCGGCATCCCAGAAGCCGCCGGCGCTGTGGATCAGCGGCATCCACTCGAAGTTCATGCCGAAGATGCCGGTGATGAGGTTCAGCGGCAGGAAGATGGCCGTCAGCACCGTCAGCGTGCGCATGATGCTGTTGGTGCGGTGGCCCAGCGCGCTGAAGTGCATCTGCACGGCCGACTCGGCCGAGGACTCCAGCCGCCGCACATGGGTCAGCACGCGCTCCACATGCTCCAGCACGTCGCGCGAGCGCACGCGCAGCAGCTCGCGCTCGCGCGCGACGTGCGGGTCGCCGTCGGCCGGCCATTCGTCCAGCGCGTCGATCCACTCCTGGACGGCGCTGCGCTGGTCCTCGCAGGTGTCCTCCAGCCGGTGCAGCGCGTCGCGGCTTTCCAGCAGCAGCGGCCAGTCGTTGAACTCGCTGTTCTGGTCCAGCAGCACGCGCTGCAGCGTGCCGAGCTGGCGGGTCAGCAGCCGGCGCAGCTCCAGATAGCTGTCCACCATGTGGTTGACCATGCGCAGCATCAGGTCGGCCGGGCTGGCCGGCAGGCGGGCGCCGCCGCGCGCGTCGCGCTTGTCGCGGCCCTCGGTCAGGCGGTCGAGCTTGTGCGCGAAGAACTCGCGCACCTGGCAGTCGGTGGGGTGAACCGTGACGAGCACGCGGTCGAACACGGCGAAGCCGACGGGGCTGGTGTCGATGGCGCGCAGCGCGCGCTGGGCCGAGGCCAGCGTGCCGTGCTCGTCGTCGACGAACAGATCCTGGCTGCCCGGCGCCGCGGCCAGGCGACGGAACACCAGCATGTCGTACCAGGACGTGTAGTCGAAGTGCGAGGGCAACTGGTTGTTGATCAGGTCCGACACGTGCAGGTCGACGATGTTGCCGCAGCCCCAGCGCGCCAGCGCATGCTGCAGCACCGGCTCGCCCACCTCGAACACGCGCCGGCCATAGCCCAGCCACAGGAAGCCGCGTTCGGGCAGGGCCTCGGGCAGGGCCGCCAGCTCCCTGAAGCCGTCCGGCTCGATGTGGAAGACCCGCACGCGTTCAGCCCTGCTTCAGCAGCCTGGCGGCATCGAGCGCGAAATAGCTCAGCACGCCGTCCGCGCCGGCGCGCTTGAAGGCGAGCAGGCTCTCCATCACCACGGCGTCATGGTCCAGCCAGCCGTTGGCCGCGGCGGCCTTGAGCATCGCGTATTCGCCGCTGACCTGGTAGGCGAAGGTCGGCACGCCGAACTCGTCCTTCACGCGGCGCACGACGTCCAGATACGGCATGCCGGGCTTGACCATGACCATGTCGGCGCCTTCGGCCAGGTCCGCCGCCACTTCGCGCAGGGCCTCGTTGCTGTTGCCGGGGTCGACGTAATAGGTCTTCTTGTCGGCCTTGCCCAGCGCGCTCTTGGAGCCGACGGCATCCCGGAAGGGGCCGTAGAAGCTGCTCGCGTACTTGACGCTGTAGGCCATGATGCGCGTGTGGATCAGGCCGGCCCGCTCGAAGGCCTGGCGGATGGCGCCGATGCGGCCGTCCATCATGTCGCTGGGGCCCACCATGTCGGCGCCGGCCGCGGCCTGCGTCATTGCCTGGCGCACCAGCAGCTCGACGGTGGCGTCGTTGATCAGATAGCCCGTCTCGTCGGGCAGGCCGTCCTGGCCGTGGCTGGTGTAGGGGTCCAGCGCCACGTCGGTCAGCACGCCGAGTTCCGGGAAGCGCGACTTCAGCGCCCGCACGGCGCGCGGGATCAGCCCGTCCGGGTTGAAGGCCTCGGCGCCGTCCACCGTCTTCAGATGCGGCTCGATGGCCGGGAACAGCGCGAGCGCCGGGATGCCCAGCCGCAGCGCTTCCTCGGCGGTGTGCAGCAGCAGGTCCAGGCTCTGCCGCGCCACGCCGGGCATGGACGGGATGGGCGCGGCCAGGTTCGTGCCCTCGTGCACGAACACCGGCAGGATCAGGTCGCTGGGCAGCAGCGAATGCTCGCGCACCAGGGCGCGCGTGAAGGCGTCGCGGCGCAGGCGGCGCGGGCGCGCCGTCGGGAAGGCGGGGGGGGTGAAGGCGGAGCGGGGCACGTCAAATCCTCGGACGGGACAGGCAGATGAGGGGGCTGCGGCCCGGCGCGTGATGGTTGACACATCCAGACGTCATTTATTCGTGACGTCGCCGCTCAGGCGCGCTAAACTCGTTCTCGAATGATAGCCGCAAGGTGGTCATTCCCTGCTTTTCCTCCCTGAGCAGGAGCCTTAGCGTGATGACAGCGATAAGGCTTTCTCGGCCCCGGTCCTGACCGGGGCTTTTTTTTTGGTGCGCCCGGCAGGGTGCACCTACTCGGAGGTGAGAGTCCTCTATCAGCCCGGCAAGGGGAATGGTTAGCCAATGGCAAGGGTTCCGCGGGTGACTGTGGGTCTGAAGGAAG
>NZ_JAPPUW010000010.1 GCF_026712205.1 Pelomonas aquatica | reverse complement strand
GCCATGCTGGAACTGGATGAAGTTGAACGCCATGGTCTGCACTCCGGGGTGATTCGGAGGTCAGATTACGGGTCGGGTAGCTCATGGCGTGAGCCTGCTGAGGCAGCTTACCAATCAGGTTCTCGGATCTTCGGAGGGCAGACTTTAGCGGCGTGAATCTGTCGGACGCTCACTTCTGGGGCTCTGACCTTCGCGACGCAAACCTCCGAGGTGCGAAGCTTCGCGGGTCGAGTACTCTGGACGCGGACTTCGGAGGTGCCGACCTGCGCGGAACTGACCTTCGCGGAGCCGACTTGCGTTTCGCCAAAAATCTAACCGAAGGCCAACTTGGAACAGCCAATGGTGACTCGACAACGTTCGTCCCCTTCGGCATGAAAAGCCCAGCCGGTTGGGGTCATTGACTTGTAATCGACTCGCAGGTCTCGACTCTAGAGGGTGGCCAACCGGGCTACAGAGGGGGCCCAACCATTCATTCAAGCGGACTGCTTCGCAGGCGCTGAATTCAGACGTTGAACGGCGGCTTCCGGGCGCTGAATCCTGCAAATCGAAGGACCGCAACCGCTGGATTCTGTTGAAAAACTCGGATCGGACGCGGTCGACGGCCCAAATCGGACCTATGAGCGCCGACGTTTTCCGCGACATCCCGCCGGGTCAATCGTCACGGCAATCGCGCCTGAGGCCTCCAAGGCAGCTGCGAGGGCCATCGCCGTGACGTCATCACCACAAGCCTTCGAAATGGGCTCGTTCCGACTTGTCGTAGCAATCGGGTTTTTCAACAGAATCGCTGCACTGCAGCCTGTCGCAAAACGAGGTCGGCTCACGCGTGCCGTGAAGGCCCCAATCAGTGTCCGACGGACTTCCTTTGTGGCCGTGCAAATGGGGCGGCCAGGCGAGGATCTCCGACGGACTTTGGCGCACTCCACGTACGCTGAAAATTCAACAACTTACGAGTGCTAATCCCGACGGACTTTATTTGTTGAAGTCACAAAGTCTGTTTGTTGATTTCCTTCGAAACCTGACCCACCTCTCACACTGACTTCCGTTCAAACCTGACCCACGTATCAACCTAGCCTGCCGCAATTTGCGGCAGGAGCACTGGAGTGATTGACGTGGCGCACGGAGTCTCATCAGGCGGTGGGCCCCGCGCGAGCAGTTGTCCATCCGCGAGATAGCCTGACGCACCGGCCTGTCTCGCAACACCATCAGGAAGTACCTGCGCAGCGGCGACCAAGAGCCGACCTACGCCAAGCGAGCCAGCAAGAGCCGGCTCGACCCCTTCGCCGAGAAGCTGGCCCACTGGCTCAAGACCGAGGCCGGCAAGACGCGCAAGCAGCGGCGCACCTTGAAGCAACTGCATGCCGAGCTGGTCAGCAGCCGGGCACGGTGCACGACGTCTGGCAGTTGGAGAAGCCGACCCTGATGAAGGTGCAGCGGTAGGTGAGCAGTCCCAGCGCCCGGGCCCGCTCTCGCAAGCGGGCGCTCACCAGGGGCACGGGATAGGGACGATGACTGCTGCTGCATGGCGAGACGGTCTCAGTTTGACCCGGATCTGCCTGTGCTGCGCCACAGACTGCTCACTCCGTCATCAGATGCGCCACCAGCTTGCGCAAGATCGCCAAGGCAGGGGGCTCCGCGCGCCGGGCCAGCGTGACCACACCGAACCGCGCGGTGGCGTTCAAGGCAGGCTTGAGCGCGAGTTCCACCAGGTCAGGCGCTGCGGCACGGATGGCAATCAACACCGCGTCGCTGTCCTGGGCGACCTGAACAAGGCTGGAAATCTCTCCACAGCGCAAGGTCACGCAGGCCGTCGGGTGCGCTTCTGCGCCGTAACGCTCGACGAGCGTGCGCGCCACCTCGTCGCTCAGGGGTGTGGAAGCAATCGGAAACTGGCGCACCGCGGCGAAGCGGATCGGCCCCTTTGCCTGGGCCAGCGGATGCCCCTCGCGCACCATGAAGGCGCCGCGCATCTCCACGATGTGGCTCACCTGCAGGTCGGGCGCGGGCAGCAGTGCCCGGGCATCCACCACCAGTGCGTCGAGCTCGCGTTCGCGCAGCGCGGTGACCAGCCTGTCGGTGTCGCCGCGCGTGATGTCGACATGCACTTTCGGGTGCGATTGCGCCATCGTCCGCAGCAGGGGTGTCATGAGCATGGCGCCTGGCCCGGCTCCCAGGCCGACGCGGATGACACCCGTCCGACCCGCTTCCATCTGCTGCCCGCTGCTGGCCAGGTCATCGGCATCGGCCACGAGCTGGCGGGCGCGTTGCAGAGCTTCCATGCCGAACGGCGTGAGCACGCTGCGCCGACCGATCCGGTCGAACAGGGGCTGCCCCAGTTCCTCTTCCAGCGCCCGGATGCTGCGGCTCAGCGCCGGCTGGGTCAGGAACAGCGCCTGCGCCGAGCGTGTGAAGGAGCCCGTCTCAGCCAATGAAATCAGGTGCCTCAGCTGCACGAGGGTCATCGGGAAAACCTGGGTAATTCATTCAATGAATTCATCATACATGCCATAACAATGCATTGGACGTTCTGTTTCCGGGCTCCTACATTGCTTCCAAGCCTTGGGTCGCACCGATCCTTCGCGAACCCGGAGAGCCCATGTCCGCCGATGCTGTGCCAGCCGCCCAGGCATCCTCCACCGCCCAGGCGGCACCGACCGAAGCGTCCGCCTACCTGCTGCACAAGCTCCGGGCGCAGGTGGGGGAGTTCGTCACCTTGCGGCGCGACATCCACCGCGAGCCGGAGCTGGCCTTCGAGGAGCACCGCACCGCAGCGCTCGTGGCCGACAAGCTCGAAGCCTGGGGCTACGAGGTCGAGCGGGGCGTCGGCGGCACCGGCGTGGTGGGCCGCCTCGTGCGTGGCACCAGCGGCAGGCGCCTCGGCTTGCGCGCCGACATGGATGCGCTGCCCATCGAGGAGGCCACGGGCGCGGCCTGGAGCAGCCGCCGGCCGGGCCTCATGCATGCCTGCGGCCATGACGGGCACACCGCGATGCTGCTGGCGGCGGCGCGGCGCCTCGCGGAGGCCGGCCGCTTCGACGGCATGCTGCACCTCATCTTCCAGCCGGCGGAAGAGGGCGGTGGCGGCGCCCTGCGCATGATGGAGGACGGGTTGTTCGACCGGTATCCCTGCGATGCCGTCTTCGCCATGCACAACATGCCCGGCCTGCCGCAAGGTCAGCTGGCGTTCCGGGAAGGGGCGGCGATGGCGTCGAGCGATTACGCCACCGTCACGCTGACCGGCATCGGCGGGCACGGCGCGATGCCGCACAAGGCGGCCGACCCGATCGTCGCGGCGGCCAGCCTCGTGATGGCACTTCAGACCATCGTCTCCCGCAACGTCGATCCGCAGGCCATGGCGGTGGTGACCGTCGGCGCGCTGCATGCGGGCCAGGCCAACAACGTCATCCCCGCCAGCGCCACCCTGGAGCTGAGCGTGCGCGCGCTGGACCGCGAGGTGCGTGGGCTGCTGGAACGCCGGATCCGGGCGCTGGTGGCGTCCCACGCCGAGAGCTTCGGCGTGCAGGGCCACGTGGCGTGGCGCCCGGGCTACGCGGTGCTCGTGAACTCGCCGGACGAGACCGAGCTCGCCCGCCGCGTGGGCCTGGCCTTGCGCGGCGCCGCCGGCGTCACGCTGCAGGCGCCGGCGCTCTCCGGCAGCGAGGACTTCGCCTTCATGCTGGAGCGCGTGCCTGGCAGCTATCTGCTGATCGGCAATGGCGACGGCAGCAGCCCGGGCGCCTGCATGGTGCACAACCCGGGCTACGACTTCAACGACGACAACATCGCCATCGGCGCGGCCTACTGGACGCTGCTGGCCGAGACCTTCCTGCCCGACTGAACGCAGGCCGCGCCTGCATCGCCACGACTGCTGCGGTCGTGGCCCTGCCCCGAGATCGCAGCATCCAACGGGCTCGCGCCCGAGCGAGACTTGCCATGAATCCTTCAGCCACCCATCCCTTGCCAATGCCCTCCGCCCGCGCCCCCGCTGCGGCGCCCCGCGCAACGCCCAGGGCCGCCGTGCCCAAGCGGGTCGTCGCCGCCACCGTCGCGGGCAATGCGCTGGAGTTCTACGACTTCGTCACCTACGCCTTTTTCGCGGTCTACATCGGCAAGACCTTCTTCCCCGCGGCCACGCCGCTCGGGAGCCTGCTGCTGTCGGTGGCCGTGTTCGGCGTGGGCTTCTTCGCACGGCCGGTTGGCGGGGTGCTGATCGGCGCCCTCGCCGACCGCGCGGGCCGCCGCCCGGCGATGCTGCTCACCATCGTGCTGATCACGCTGGGCACCCTCGGTCTGGCACTGACGCCTTCCTACGCGAGCATCGGGATCGCTGCGCCGATCATCGTCGTGGCGGCACGGCTCATCCAGGGTCTCGCGCTGGGCGGCGAAGTGGGGCCGTCCAGCGCCTTCCTCATCGAGTCGGCCCCGGCCGAACGGCGGGGCCTCTATGCCAGCTGGCAGCTCGCCAGCCAGGGCGCCGCCGGCCTCGTGGCCGGTGTCATCGGCCTGGCCCTGACCCAGGCGCTCTCGCCTGCCGAGATGCTCGCCTGGGGCTGGCGCGTGCCCTTCGCCGTCGGACTGCTGCTGGTGCCGCTGGCACTGTACCTGCGCCACGCCATGCCCGAGACCCTGCACGCCGCCCCCGCGCAGCCGCAGAACAGCGGCGTCACGGGCCTCAAGCGCAAGGGCCGGCTCATCGGCCTGGCGGTGCTCGTCATCATCGGCGGAACGGTGTCGACCTACGTCGCCAACTTCATGACCACCTACGCGATCACGACACTGAAGATGTCGTCCAGCGTGGCCATGGGCGCGACGGTCGTCGTGGGCCTGATGACCCTGGTGTTCTCGCTCCTCGGCGGCTGGCTGTGCGACAAGTTCGGCCGCCGGCCGACCATGTTCTGGCCCCGCGTCGCGGCGGCCGTGGTCACCGTGCCGGCCTTCATGCTGCTGATCGCCAACCCCACGGCAATGACCCTGTTCGCGGTGTCGGCGGTGCTCGCGGCCCTCACGGCGCTCAGCGCGGCGGCGTCCCTCGTCGCCATCCCCGAACTGCTGCCGCGCGGCATCCGCGCCACCGGCATGTCCATCGCCTACGCGGTCGGGGTGTCCCTTTTCGGCGGCACCACGCAATTCATCATCACCTGGCTCATCGGCGTGACCGGCAATCCGGCAGCACCGGCCTGGTATGTCGCCGCCACCAGCGTCATCACGGCCCTGGCCATGCTGGCGATGCCCGAAAGCCGCGATCACGCGCTGGAGGACTGATCCGCGGGCATACTCGTCCCCATGGCAGGAGAGTGCTGGCCCGCAAGGCCGGCCACCGAAGGCGCAATCTCCCATGAACGCTCAGGTCCCATACTGCGCATCACCATCGCCGTCTGGAGAGCCGTCACGCCCGTGACGCACCGAAGGAGCAAGGCCGCGGGGGAGCCCGTGGCCGAAACTCTCAGGTACCAAGGACAGGGGGAGCGGCACCTCGCCGGGCCATACCCGGCGAATGCATCGCTTTTGGAGCTCTCCCCATGAAAGTCATCGTCCTTGGCGCCGGCCTGCTCGGCGTCACCTCCGCCTATTTTCTGCGTCAGCAGGGCCACGACGTCACCGTCATCGACCGCCAGGCCACGCCGGCGGCGGAAACCAGCTTCGCCAACGGCGGGCAGATCTCCGTCAGCCATGCCGAGCCCTGGGCCAACCCCGACGCGCCGCTCAAGGTGCTGAAGTGGCTGGGGCAGGAGGATGCACCGCTGCTGTTCCGCCTGCGGGCCGACATGCGGCAGTGGCTGTGGGGCCTGCAGTTCCTGCGCGAGTGCACGCCAGCCCGCACGCGGCACAACATCGAGCAGATCGTGCGGCTGGGCAGCTACAGCCGCGCGGTGCTGCAGGCACTCCGTCGGGACCGCGGCCTGGCCTACGACCAGCGCACCCAAGGCATCCTGCACTTCTACACGAGCCAGCAGGAGTTCGATGCCGCGGAGGCGCCTGCGGCGCAGATGCGCGCGCTCGGCTGCGACCGGCGCGTCATCTCCGCCGACGAGGCCGTGAGGCTGGAGCCCGCGCTGGGCCACATCCGCCCGCGACTGGCCGGCGCGACCTACACGGCGGAAGACGAGTCGGGCGATGCCAACCAGTTCGCCAGGGAACTCGCCGCCCGCTGCGAGGATGACGGCGTGACCTTCCTGATGGGCCACACCCTGACCGCGCTGCGCGAGGCCGGCGGCCGCATCGACCATGCCGAGGTGGTCGACGCCGAAGGCCGCTACCGGCAGCTGCGCGCCGACGCCTACGTGCTGGCCATGGGCAGCCTGAGCCCGCTCGTCGCCGCGCCCCTAGGCATCCGCCTGCCGATCTACCCGGCCAAGGGCTACTCGGTGACGATGCCCGTGCTGGACCCCGCGAGGGCGCACCAGGTCTCGCTGACCGACGACGAGTTCAAGCTCGTGTTCTCGCGCCTGGGCGACAGGCTGCGCATCGCCGGCACGGCGGAGCTCAACGGCTACGACCGCCACCTCAACCCGCAGCGCTGCCAGGCCATCGTGCGTCGCGCCGAAGCGCTGTTTCCCGGCGCGGGCGATGTCAGCCAGGCGCAGTTCTGGACCGGGCTGCGGCCCGCGACGCCGTCCAACGTGCCCATCATCGGCCGCTCCCGCCTGCCCAACCTGTTCCTGAACACCGGCCACGGGACGCTCGGCTGGACGCACTGCTGCGGCTCGGGCAAGAGCATCGCCCAGATCGTCAGCGGCATGGCGCCGGAGGTGGACTTCGCCTTCGCGGGCCTGGCGCTTCGCCGCGTATCGACGTCAGGCGTGGGCGCCGCCGCCTAGACGCGCGCGTCGAAGGAGCGCACGCCGGCGTTCGATGCTCACAGGGTATCGAACCAGTCTCAAGCTGTCTTGGACGCCGGCGCGTGCCCTCCCTACGATGCCGCTCGATGTCGCGTTGGACGACACCTGCCGGGCGCCAGCGCGGCAGCATGCCAGGAGACAAACCATGATCGACAAACGGGTCGCGTCTGCAGAGGCGGCGCTGGCCGACATGCGCGACGGCGCCACCGTGATGATCGGCGGCTTCGGCACGGCCGGACTGCCCAACGAGCTGACCGAGGCGCTGATCGACGGCGGCGCGCGCGAGCTGGTCATCGTCAACAACAACGCGGGCAATGGCGACACCGGCCTGGCCGCATTGCTGTCCGCGGGCCGTGTGCGCAAGATCATCTGCTCCTTCCCCCGCCAGGCCGACAGCCACCACTTCGATGCGCTGTACCGCGCCGGGCGCATCGAGCTGGAGCTGGTGCCGCAAGGCAACCTGGCGGAACGCATCCGCGCGGCGGGGGCCGGCATCGGCGGCTTCTTCACGCCCACGGGCTACGGCACCGCGCTGGCCGAGGGCAAGGAAACCCGCGAGATCGATGGCCGCATGTACGTGCTCGAGTCGCCGATCAAGGCGGACTTCGCCCTCATCAAGGCCGAGCGCGGCGACCGCTGGGGCAACCTGACCTACCGCATGACGGCGCGCAACTTCGGCCCCATCATGGCCATGGCGGCCACCACGACCATCGCGAGCGTGCATGAGATCGTCGAGCTCGGCGCGCTCGACCCCGAGACCATCGTCACGCCGGGCCTGTTCGTGCAGCGTCTGGTGCAGGTGCACCGCGCCGTCACGCGCGCGGGCGGCTTCAAGCAGGCGGCGTAAAGGACAACTCATGGCTGAACTTCTGAATGGCGTGCGCCGCTGGACGCGCGACGAGATGGCCGCCCGCGTGGCCGCCGACATCCCCGACGGTGCCGTGGTGAACCTCGGCATCGGCTTGCCCACGGCGGTCGCCAACCACCTCGGCGCCGACAAGGAGGTGGTGCTGCACTCCGAGAACGGCGTCATCGGCATGGGCCCCGCGCCGGCGCCCGGCGAGGAGGACTATGACCTCATCAACGCCGGCAAGCAGCCCGTCACGCTGCTGCCCGGCGGCTGCTTCTTCCACCATGCCGACAGCTTCGCGATGATGCGCGGCGGCCACCTCGATTGCTGCGTGCTCGGCGCCTTCCAGGTGTCGGCCGCGGGCGACCTGGCCAACTGGCACACCGGCGCGCCCGATGCCATCCCGGCCGTTGGCGGCGCGATGGACCTGGCCATCGGCGCGAAGAAGACCTTCGTGATGATGGACTACCTCACCAAGGCCGGCGAAGCCAAGCTCGTGCCGGCCTGTACCTATCCGCTCACCGGCGTGGCCTGCGTGAGCCGCATCTACAGCGACCTGGCCGTCATCGACCTCACGCCGCACGGCCCCGTCGTGGCCGAGTTGGCCTCGGGCCTCACCCTCGCCGCGCTGCGAGCCCTGACCCCTGGCGTGCGCCTGCTGGCCGCCGACACCTTGAAGGAGGCCGCATGACCCGCCACGCCTACCTCTGCGACGCGCTGCGCACGCCCTTCGGCCGCTACGGCGGCAGCCTGTCCGGCGTGCGCGCCGACGACCTCGGCGCCGTGCCGCTGCGCGCGCTGATGGCGCGCCACCCGCAGCTCGACTGGGAAGCGGTGGACGACGTCCTTTACGGCTGCGCCAATCAGGCGGGCGAAGACAACCGCAACGTCGCGCGCATGTCGGCCCTGCTGGCCGGCCTGCCCATCACGGTGCCGGGCTCGACGGTGAACCGGCTGTGCGGCTCGGGCATGGATGCCATCGGCAGCGCCGCCCGTGCGATCAAGAGCGGCGAGGCCGGGCTGATGATCGCCGGCGGCGTCGAGAGCATGAGCCGCGCGCCCTTCGTCATGCCGAAGGCCGAGAGCGCCTTCAGCCGCGCCAACGCCATTTACGACACCACCATCGGCTGGCGCTTCGTCAACAGGCTGATGAAGGCGCAGTACGGTGTGGACGCCATGCCCGAGACCGCCGAGAACGTGGCCACGGACTTCCGCATCAGCCGTGAGGACCAGGACCTGATGGCCCTGGCCTCGCAGCGCAAGGCCGTCGCGGCGCAGCAGGCCGGCGTGTTCGACAGCGAGATCACGCCGGTCACCGTGCCGCAGAAGAAGGGCGAAGCCCTGGTCGTGTCCAAGGACGAGCATCCGCGCGACACCTCCCTGGAAGCGCTTGCCAGGCTCAAGCCGGTGGTGCGCCCGGAGGGCACGGTGACGGCCGGCAACGCCTCGGGCGTGAACGACGGCGCCTGCGCGCTGCTGCTGGCTGACGAGGCCAGTGCGCGGCGCCACGGCCTCAGGCCACGCGCCCGCGTGGTGGCCATGGCGACAGCCGGCGTGGCGCCGCGCGTCATGGGCATCGGCCCCGCGCCGGCCTCGCTCAAGGTGCTGGCGCAGGCGGGCCTGAGGCTCGACCAGATGGACGTCATCGAGCTGAACGAGGCGTTCGCTGCGCAGGGCTTGGCCGTGCTGCGCCAACTCGGCCTGCGCGACGACGATCCGCGCGTGAACCCCAACGGTGGCGCGATCGCGCTCGGCCACCCGCTCGGCGCGAGCGGCGCGCGGCTGGTGATGACGGCGGTCAATCAGCTCCACCGCAGCGGCGGACGCTATGCGCTGTGCACCATGTGCATCGGCGTGGGGCAGGGCATCGCGGTCATCGTGGAGCGGGTGTGAGCGCGGCGCGCCTGCACCACGAACTGGCGCTGCCGACCGGCGGCATGCCGTCCGGCCTCACGCTGATGCTCAGCCATGCGTTGGGCTGCGACCTGCGCATGTGGGACGCCCTGGCCGCGCACCTGCGCGCGCAGGGGCACCGTGTGCTGCGCTATGACCAGCGCGGCCACGGCCGCAGCGCCGCGCCGCCCGGGCCCTACACCATGGCCCAGCTGGCGGATGACGCCGCTGCGCTGATCGAGCGCCTGGGCGTCGGTCCGGTCGTGTGGGTGGGCCTGTCGATGGGCGGCATGGTCGGCCAGGAACTGGCCCTGCGCCACCCGAGCGCGGTGCGTGCGCTGGTGCTCGCGAACACGACGTCAGGCTACCCGCCCGAGGCCCAGGCGGGGTGGGCGCAGCGCATCGAGGGCATCCGCCAGGGCGGGCTGGAGGCGGTGGTGGACGGCGCGCTGCAGCGCTGGTTCCACGAGGGCTTCCGGGCCGAGCACCCGGGCACGGTCGCGCTTTGGCGCGAGCGCGTGCTGGCCTGCGATCCGGCCGGCTACATCGCCTGCTGCGAGGCCATCAGCCAGATCGACACCACCCGCCGCCTGCCGGCCATCGACGTGCCGGCCCTCGTCATCGCCGGTGCGCTGGATGCGGGCACGCCGCCGGCCATGGCCACGCGCATCGCCCAGGCCGTGGCCGGTGCGCGGCTCGTCGTGCTGCCGGAGGCCTCGCACCTGAGCGTGCTGGAACAGCCGGCCGCCTTCGCCGCGGCGCTGGACGCGTGGCTCGCCGGCCTGCCGCGGGTTTGACCGTGCTGGCCGCACTGCGCCGCGACGCCTCGCTGTCGGCGATTGCCGCCGGCCTGCTGGCGGTGCTGATCTCCTACGCCGGGCCGCTGGTCATCCTGTTCCAGGCGGCGCAGGCCGCCCACGTGTCGCCGGAGATGACGGCCTCCTGGGTCTGGGCGATCTCGGTGGGTGCGGGCCTGAGCGGCATCGTGCTGAGCCTGTGGCTGAAGGCGCCGGTCATCACGGCCTGGTCGGCGCCCGGCACCGCGCTGCTCATCACGCTGTTTCCGGGCCTGTCGCTCAACGAAGCGGTCGGCGCCTACCTGACGGCGGCGATGCTGATCGGCCTCGTCGGGCTGACCGGCAGCTTCGACCGCCTCATGCGCCACATGCCGCCCGGCATCGCGAGCGGCATGCTGGCCGGCATCCTGTTCCAGTTCGGCGCGCGGGCCTTCAAGGCCGTCGAGACGGCGCCGGTGCTGGGGCTGGGGCTGGGCATGCTGGCCGGCTATCTCGTCTTCAAGCGGCTGTGGCCGCGCTATCACGTGGTGGCCGTGCTGGCCCTGGGGCTCGCGCTGACCGCAGCCCTCGGCCAGTGGTCCCAGCGGGGACTGACCTGGCAGCTGACCGTGCCGCAATTCATCACGCCGGCATGGTCGTGGGCGTCGTCGCTGAGCCTGGCGCTGCCGCTGGTGCTCGTGAGCCTGTCGGGCCAGTTTCTGCCCGGCATGGCCATCCTGCGCAGCGCGGGCTACGCGACGCCGGCGCGGCCCATCCTGGCGGTCACCAGCCTGGGCGCGCTGCTGACGGCACCGTTCGGCGGCATCACGACCGTGCTGGCGGCCATCACGGCGGCGCTGTGCACCGGCCGCGAGGCGCATGCCGAGCCGTCGCGGCGCTACGTGGCCGGCTTGGCCAACGGCGTGTTCTACCTGCTGGCCGGCAGTCTGGGTGGCAGCCTGATCGCGCTCTTCCTGGCGCTGCCGCCCGCCCTCGTCGCCGTGCTTGCAGGCCTGGCGCTGCTCGGCGCCATCGGCGCCAACCTGAGCGCCCTGGTCCAGGACGCCGCCCACCGCGAAGCCGGTCTGATCACCTTCCTGGCCACCGCCTCGGGGCTCAACTTCCTGGGCCTGGCGTCGGCCTTCTGGGGCGTGGTGTTCGGCGGGGCGGCCTATGTGCTGCTGAGGCCGGCGCGCGCTTGAGCCTGCGCGGCCTCGCGCGCCGCCCGCTGCTCGGCGTAGATCTCGTCAATGAGCTGGCGCATCAGCGCGATGTCGGCCGACTGGTCCTGCAGCCGGGTGCTCATGATGATGGGCGACACCGCCTGTGCCTCGGCCAGCGGCCGGTAGACGACCTCGTCGGGTCGCAGGCGGTGAACGCTGGCAGGCACCACGCACAGGCCCATGCCCGACGCGACGAGGCCGAGCGCGGTCTGCATCTCCTGCACCTCCAGCACGCTGGCCGGCTCCAGGGCCAGGTCGCGCAGCAGGGAGAGCACCTGGTCGGCATAGCTCGGACGCGGCGTGCGCGGGTAGACGAGTAGCGGCTGCGCGGCCACGTCGCGCAGCGTCAGCGCACCTTCGCCCCGAGCGAGTTCGTGCTCGCTGGGAATGGCGACCACGAGCCTTTCCTCGCGCAGGATCTCGCGCTTGATGGACGGGTCGTCGAGCCGCACGCGGCCGAAGCCCACGTCGATGCGCCCGATCTTGAGCGCATCGATCTGTTCGACCGTGGACATCTCCGTGAGCGCCAGTTCGGTCTGCGGGTTGGCCGCGCGGAACTTGCGCACCAGCAGCGGCAGCGCGCCGTACATCGTCGACGACACGAAGCCCACCACCAGCCGCCGCTCCAGCTGCGCGATGCGCTTGGTCGAGCGCACCGCCTGCGCGGCCTGCTCCAGCAGCCGCGTGGCGTGGCCGTAGAAGAAGCGGCCGGCGTCGGTGAGCTTCAGCGGCCGCGAGCCACGCTCGAACAGCGGCGTGCCGAGTTCCTCTTCCAGGTCCTGGATCTGGCGGCTCAGCGGCGGCTGCGAGATGTGCAGCCGCTCAGCGGCGCGGGTGAAGTTCTGCTCGTCGGCAACGGCGACGAAGTACTTGAGGTGGCGGAAGTCCATTCAATACCTGTTGGGTATCGAGGCAGTCTAAGACGGTCTTGGACGGCAAGCAAGGCGCTTCCTAACATCGCTTCACTCACCTCCCATGACACCGCCATCCATGTCGTCCACTCCCCATATCCAAGCCGTAGAAACCCTGCTGGTGGATGTGCCGACGATCCGTCCGCACCGCCTGTCGGTGGCGACGATGAATCACCAGACGCTGGTGCTGGTGCGGGTTCAATGCTCCGACGGCATCGAAGGCTGGGGCGAGGCCACCACCATTGGCGGCCTGGCCTACGGCGAGGAGAGCCCCGAGAGCATCAAGGCCAATATCGACACCTACATCGCGCCGCTGCTCGAAGGCCAGGATGCCGGCGCCGTCGCGCAGCGGCTCGCCCGCGTGGCCGGCCAGGTGCAGGGCAACCGCTTCGCCAAGTGCGCGATCGAGACGGCGCTGTACGACGCCCAGGCGCGCCGCCTGGGCGTGCCGCTGAGCGAACTCTTCGGCGGCCGCGTGCGCGACAGCCTGCCCATCGCCTGGACGCTGGCCAGCGGCGACACCGCCCGCGACATCGCCGAGGCCGAGCGCATGCTGGACCTGCGCCGCCACAACATCTTCAAGCTCAAGATCGGCCTGCGCGGGGTGCGCGAGGACGTGGCTCACGTCGCCGCCATCAAGGCCGCACTGGGCAGCCGCGCCAGCGTGCGGGTGGATGCCAACCAGGCCTGGTCGGTCACCGAGGCGCTGGACGGCATGCGCGGGCTCGCGGACGCGGGCGTGGACATGGTGGAGCAGCCCATCGTCGCGCACGACAAGCTGGGCCTGAAGCGCCTGACCGACGCCAACATCATCCCCATCATGGCCGACGAGGCCCTGCACGGCCCGCGCGATGCGTTCGAGGTGGCGGCCACGCAGGCGGCGGACATCTTCGCGGTCAAGATCAACCAGTCCGGCGGCCTGCGCGGCGCGGCACGCGTGGCCGGCATTGCCGAGGCCGCCAACATCGCGCTGTACGGCGGCACGATGCTCGAAGGCGCCGTGGGCACGATGGCCTCGGCGCAGCTCTTCAGCACCTTCGGCGAGCTGGCCTGGTCGACCGAACTCTTCGGCCCGCTGCTGCTGACCGAGGAAATCCTGCAGGAGCCCCTGCAGTACCGCGATTTCGCGCTGCAGCTGCCCACCACGCCGGGCCTCGGCATCACGCTGGACACCGCGCGCCTGGCCCGCATGCGCCGCGCCTGACCTCTCCCCGCAAGGACCCAGACCATGCTGTTCAAAGTCGAGATGACCGTCCGCCTGCCCGCCACGATGCCCGTGGCCGAGGCCGAGGCGCTGAAGACCACCGAGCGCGAAGTCGCCCAGGGCCTGATGCGCCAGGGCAGGTGGCGCCACCTGTGGCGCGTGGCCGGCCGCTACGCCAACGTGAGCATCTTCGATGTGGACAGCGTCGAGCAACTGCACCAGCTGCTGTCGGGCCTGCCGCTCTTCCCCTACATGGACATCGACGTGGCGCCGCTGTGCCGGCATCCCTCGTCCATCCGTGACGACGACCGCTGATTCAACCCACTGATACCGACACAAGGAGACAAGCCATGAATGCCCAACAGATCGACGCCCTGCTCGACCGCTTCGAAACCACCGGCGTGACCGGCCCGGGCCATGCCCGCGTCAAGACCGTCGTGCGCCGCCTTCTGCGCGACCTGATGCTCGCGATGGAAGACCTGGACATCCAGCCCGAGGAGTTCTGGGCCGGCCTGAACTACCTCGGCCAGGCGGGCGCCCGCGGCGAGCTGGGCCTGATCGTGCCGGGCATCGGCCTGGAGCATTTCATCGACCTGCGCATGGACGAGGCCGAGGCCCGCGCCGGCCTGAAGGGCGGCACGCCGCGCACGATCGAGGGCCCGCTCTACGTCGCTGGCGCGCCGGTCTGCCAGGGCGAGGCCCGCATGGACGACGGCATGCTGCCGGGCGAGGTGGTGGTCATGTCGGGCGTCGTGCGCGGCGCGGACGGCAAGCCCATGGCCGGCGCCAAGGTCGAGGCCTGGCATGCCAATCACCTGGGCAACTACTCCTACTTCGACACGACGCAGAGCGCCTTCAACCTGCGCCGCACCATCGTGACCGACGCCAACGGCCGCTACAAGTTCCGCAGCATCATGCCGCTGGGCTACAGCGTGCCCCCGGGCGGCTCCACCGAGCAACTGCTGAACCTGCTCGGCCGCCACGGCCATCGCCCCGCCCACATCCACTTCTTCGTGAGTGCCCCGGGTCACCGCAAGCTCACCACGCAGATCAACATCGAGTCCGACCCGCATCTGTGGGACGACTTCGCCTTCGGCACCCGCGAGGGCCTCGTGCCGCCGGTGCGCACCAATGCCGACCCCGCCGCGATGCAGGCCCTGGGCGTGGACAAGCCCTTCCATGAAATCAGCTTCGACTTCGACCTGCTGACCGACGAAGTGAAGGCGCCCGCCACCGACTTCGCCCGCCCGCGCGCCGCCGCCTGACCCGGCACCGCCCCACGAACGCTGCAGCTCCAGCCCACCGGCGCGACCGGCCGGGCGAGCGGAGCCCTGCGCGCACAACCCGGAGACGCCCATGACCCACGCCACCGCCCCCGCGGACCTCGAGCAGCGCCTGGCCGGCATGCTGGTCGAGGACCCGACCCGCCACGTCTACAAGCTGCACCGCGCCGCCTTCACCGACGCGGAGCTCTTCGAGCTGGAGATGCAGCACATCTTCGAAGGCAACTGGATCTACCTCGCCCACGAGAGCCAGATCCCGAACGTGAACGACTACCTGACGACCCAGATCGGCCGCCAGCCCATCGTCATCACGCGCAACAAGGCCGGCGAGCTCAACGCCATCATCAATGCCTGCTCCCACCGCGGCGCGACGCTGTGCCGGCACAAGAAGGGCAACAAGGCCAACTTCACCTGCACCTTCCACGGCTGGACCTTCAACAACAGCGGCAAGCTGCTCAAGGTGAAGGACGCGAACGAGGCGGGCTACCCCGAGTCGTTCAACAAGGACGGCTGCCACGACCTGAAGAAGGTCGCGCGCTTCGAGAGCTACCGCGGCTTCCTGTTCGGCAGCCTCAATCCCGACGTGCTGCCGCTGACCGAGTTCCTCGGCGAATCCACCAAGATCATCGACATGATCGTGGACCAGTCGCCCGAGGGGCTGGAGGTACTGCGCGGCTCCAGCACCTACACCTTCGACGGCAACTGGAAGCTGCAGGCCGAGAACGGCGCGGACGGCTACCACGTCAGCTCGGTGCACTGGAACTACGCGGCCACCACCAACCACCGCAAGCAGTCCGCCGCCGGCGACAACATCAAGGCCATGGACGCCGGCAGCTGGGCCAAGCAGGGCGGCGGCTTCTACTCCTTCGAGCACGGCCACATGCTGCTGTGGACGCGCTGGGCCAACCCCGAGGACAGGCCGGCCTTCAAGCAGCGCGCCGAGCTCGTCGAGCGCTGCGGACAGGCCCGCGCTGACTGGATGATCAACCACTCGCGCAACCTCTGCCTCTACCCCAACGTCTATCTGATGGACCAGTTCAGCTCGCAGATCCGCGTGCTGCGGCCCATCGCCGTCGACCAGACCGAAGTCACCATCTACTGCATCGCGCCCAAGGGTGAGCCGGCCGAGGCGCGCGCCCGGCGCATCCGCCAGTACGAGGACTTCTTCAACGCCACCGGCATGGCCACGCCGGACGACCTGGAGGAGTTCCGCGCCTGCCAGCAGGGCTATGCCGGCATCGCGCTGCCCTGGAACGACATGTGCCGCGGCGCCACGCACTGGGTGCAGGGCGCCGACCCGGCGGCGCAGGAGATCGGCCTGAAGCCCGTGCTCAGCGGCGTGAAGACCGAAGACGAAGGCCTCTACACCGAACAGCACCGCTACTGGCAGCAGAGCCTGCGGCAGGCGCTGCAGAAGGGTGCACAGCAGGCGGCCGACGCTTGCGACCGCCACGGCGACCACTGCCACCACGGCGCCTGAGGAGACCCCGATGAGCACGATGACCTTCGAGCAGGTGCAGGCCGTCCTGTACCGCGAAGCCCGCCTGCTGGACGACCGCCAGTGGGACGACTGGCTGGCCTGCTACCACCCCGACGCCGAGTTCTGGATGCCGTCCTGGGACGACGACGACCAGCTCACCACCGACCCGCAGCGCGAGATCTCGCTGATCTACTACCCCAGCCGTGCCGGGCTGGAGGACCGCGTCTTCCGCATCAAGACCGAACGGTCGGCAGCCAGCATGCCGGAGCCGCGCACCGGCCACAACCTGCACAACCTCGAGATCCTGTCGCAGACCGACGGCGAGGTGCAGCTGCGCTTCAACTGGCACACGCTGAGCTACCGCTACAAAACCACGGACAGCTACTTCGGCACCTCGCACTACACCCTCGACACGACGGGCCCGCAGCCGCTGATCCGGCGCAAGCACATCGTGCTGAAGAACGACTACATCCACCACGTCGTGGACGTCTACCACGTCTGAGCCGGAGCCTCGCCATGGGACACCAGATCGCGCTGCAGTTCGAGGACGGGGTCACCCGCTTCATAGCCGCCAAAGCCACCGAGACCGTCGCCGATGCCGCCTACCGGCAGGGCGTGAACCTGCCGCTGGACTGCCGCGACGGCGCCTGCGGCACCTGCAAATGCTTCGCCGAGTCGGGCCGCTACGAGATGGGCGACTACATCGACGACGCGCTCAGCGATACCGAGGCCCGTGACGGCTTCGTGCTGACCTGCCAGATGCGGGCGCAGAGCGACTGCGTCGTGCGCGTGCCGGCCACGTCGGCCGTGTGCCGCACGCAGCAGGCGCGCTTCGAGGCGGCCATCAGCCGGGTCGAGCAGCTGTCGCCCAGCACCATTTCGCTGTCGCTGCGCGGCGAGGCGCTGAACCGGCTGGCCTTCCTGCCCGGCCAGTATGTGAACCTGCAGGTGCCGGGCAGCGCGCACACCCGTGCCTACTCGTTCAGCTCGCTGCCGCGCGATGGCGAGGTGTCCTTCCTGATCCGCAACGTGCCGGGCGGGCTGATGAGCAGCTTCCTGACGCAGCTCGCCAAGGCCGGCGACGCGATGACGCTGACCGGCCCGCTGGGCAGCTTCTACCTGCGCGACATCAAGCGCCCGCTGCTGCTGCTGGCCGGCGGCACGGGCCTGGCGCCCTTCACCGCGATGCTGGAGAAGATCGCCGAGCAGGGCGCGCCGCAGTCGGTGCACCTGATCTACGGCGTGACGCACGACGCAGACCTCGTGGAGATGGACAAGCTCGAGGCCTTCGCCGCGCGCATCCCGCAGTTCACCTTCACCGCCTGCGTCGCGAGCGAGAGCAGCGCCTGGCCGAAGAAGGGCTATGTCACCCAGCATCTGGAGCCGGCGCATCTGCACGACGGCGAGGTGGACGTCTACCTCTGCGGCCCGCCGCCGATGGTGGAGGCGGTGAGCCAGACCCTCCGCGAACGCGGCCTGCAACCGGCGAACTTCTTCTACGAAAAGTTCGCGGCGAGCGCATGAGGTCGGCCATGGGTTCACAACGATTCACGGACCGCACGGCGGTCGTCACCGGCGCTGCGCAAGGCATCGGCCGACGGGTGGTCGAGCGGCTGCTCGACGAGGGCGCCCAGGTCGCGGCCATCGACCGCTCCGAGCTGGTCCACGAACTGCGAGCGCTCCCCGGTGCGGCCGGTCGTGTGCTGACGCTGACCGCCGACCTGGAGCAGTTCGCCGACTGCCATGCCGTCATGGCCGAGACGCTGGAGCGCTTCGGGCGCATCGACGTGCTCGTCAACAACGTCGGCGGCACGATCTGGGCCAAGCCCTTCGAGCACTACGGCGAGCACGAGATCGAGGCCGAGGTGCGGCGCTCGCTCTTCCCCACGCTGTGGTGCTGCCGCGCTGCGCTGCCGGTCATGCTGGAGCAGGGGCGTGGCGCGATCGTCAACGTCTCGTCCATCGCCACCCGCGGCGTGAACCGCGTGCCCTACGGTGCGGCCAAGGGCGGCGTGAACGCGCTGACGGCCTGCCTGGCCTTCGAGACGGCGCAGCGCGGCGTGCGCGTCAATGCCACGGCGCCCGGTGGCACCGAGGCCCCCCCGCGCCGCATCCCGCGCAACACCGCGCCGCAGAGCGAGCAGGAGAAGGCCTGGTACCAGCAGATCGTCGATCAAACCATCGAGTCCTCGCTGATGAAGCGCTACGGAACGGTCGACGAACAGGTCGGCGCCATCCTCTTTCTGGCCTCGGACGAGGCGGCCTACATCACCGGCGTCACGCTGCCGGTGGGCGGTGGCGACCTCGGCTGAGCCCGGGGCGGCACGGCCCAGCCCACAACCCCAAACGGAGACAACCCCATGACCCGCGAGATCGACGTGTCGAGGCTCATCGACGACGCCCGCTTCAACCGCTTCCACTGGATGGTGCTGTTCTGGTGCGCGCTCATCATCATTTTCGACGGTTACGACCTCGTCATCTACGGCGTGGTGCTGCCGGTGCTGATGAAGGAATGGGCGCTGTCGCCGCTGCAAGCCGGCGCGCTGGGCAGCTATGCCCTCTTCGGCATGATGGCGGGCGCCCTGGTGTTCGGGCCGCTGTCCGACAAGATCGGCCGCAAAAAGGCCATCACGATCTGCGTCGTGCTGTTCAGCGGCTTCACGGTGCTCAACGGCTTTGCGCGCAACCCGACCGAGTTCGGCCTGTGCCGCTTCATCGCCGGGCTGGGCATCGGGGGCGTGATGCCCAACGTCGTCGCGCTGATGAGCGAGTACGCGCCGCGCAAGATCCGCAGCACGCTGGTGGCCATCATGTTCAGCGGCTACTCGGTTGGCGGCATGCTCTCCGCCGGCCTGGGCATGGTACTGTTGCCGACGTGGGGCTGGCAGTCGGTGTTCTTCGTCGCCGGCGTGCCCCTGCTGCTGCTGCCCATCATCATGAAGTTCCTGCCGGAGTCGGTCGGCTTCCTGATCCGCCAGGGCCGCATCGACGAGGCGCAGCACATGCTGCAACGGGTGGAACCCAGCCACCGCCCGCAGCGGGGCCAGATGCTCAAGATGCCAGCGTTGAAGGCTGACAGCGCGCCGGTGCTGGAGCTCTTCCGCGACGGCCGCGCGCTGCGCACGCTGATGCTGTGGTTGGCCTTCTTCTGCTGCCTGCTGATGGTCTACGCGCTGAATTCCTGGTTGCCCAAGCTGATGAGCAAGGCCGGCTACGGGCTGGGCTCGTCGCTGAGTTTCCTGCTGGTGCTGAACTTCGGCGCCATCTTCGGCGCGGTGGGTGGTGGCAGGCTGGGCGACCGCTTCAACCTGCCGCGGGTGCTGGCGGTGTTCTTCGCGCTGGCGGCCCTGTCCATCGGGCTGCTGGGCTTCAACAGTCCGAGCTGGGTGCTCTACAGCCTGATCGCCGTGGCGGGTGCTACCACTATCGGCTCGCAGATACTGCTCTACGCCTGCGGCGCGCAGTTCTACGGCCTGGCCATCCGCTCCACCGGCCTGGGCTGGGCCTCGGGCATCGGGCGCAACGGCGCCATCGTCGGCCCCGTGCTGGGCGGCGCGTTGATGAGCCTGGGCGTGCCGCTCAGCGCCAACTTCCTGGCGTTTGCGGCGCCCGGGTTGGTCGCGTGCTTTGCGATGCTCGCTTTCGCCTGGACCGGCTCACGTCAGCCCGAGCGGCCGCTGACCGTCAGTTCGGCGCTGGCCTGAGGCGTCCCATCATGCGCCGTCGTCACTTCGACGGGGTGGTGCAGTAGCCCTTTCGCTTGCGGTCCTGACGGCTAGCTGCAGCGGTTGCAGTTTCGAACGCGCATCGAGGATGACCCGGCGCTGCCCATCGACAACAACCACGACGAGCAGCAAATCCGTCCCTGGGCGACGGGGCGCAAGAACTGGCTGTTCGCGGGAACGCTGCTGGCCGGGCAGCGTGCCGCGGCCATCATGAGTCTGATCCAGTCAGCCAAGCTCAACGGGCATGACCCGTATGCCTACTTGAAGGACGTCCTGCAATGGCTGCCGACACAGCGGGCCTGCGACGTCGGCGAATTGCTGCCTCATCACCGGGTACCGGTCATCTGACTGAACGCTCTGCGTCGGTCAACATGTGTTCCCTGGCTGCTTACGATGGGTTCACCGTGCGCTTGCGTAGCACGCCTGGTGGCACAGACGGAACTGCTTGTCATCGTGCCCCGTCGGCTCGGGGAGACACTGGCACAGCAGGAGAGGGTGCAGTTGCTTGAGCCGCCAGTGACGCTGCCGGCGTTTGCGGTTAAGCAGCATTGGCATCAGCGCTTTCACGCCGACCCTGCTAACGGCTGGTTAAGAGAAGCGATGGCAGAACTACTGGGACGGCTTTGAACGCCAGCAGAGACTGCGCAACCCGGAGAAGACATTGACCTTCCCCGGCCATGCCTGTTGAACAGCCCGATGGCATTCTGCGTCTGCTGGCCTTCCCTAGGCACGCAAGCCCCGCAAGTCAGGACATCGAATTTCCTTGGTGGGGTGAAGTTGGCGTAGCGCTCCCGCTGCGCGCCGGTGCGGCTGCGTCACACCTGACGCAGCGGACGCAACCGGAGCAAGACGCGTCACTCCTGTAGCATCCGAAGAAGGGAGGCGAAGACCTTTCCGGGACACTGATTTGGAGACAAGACGTGGGCGAACTGTTGTCCATGCTCCGCTTCAATGCGGGTTCGGGCCATATCTGGCTGAACGAACACCGCATGATGCTGTTGCATACGCGAGCCTTGGCCGGGTTGCGCCGGGAGTTGTTCGATTCCCTGGGTGTGGCGCGGGCGCGCGGCCTGCTGGTGCGCATGGGCTTTGCCTCGGGCCAGCGCGATGGCGAGCTGGCCCTCAGGGAAATGCGCGCCGGCATGCCTTGCGAGGAGGCTTTCATGCTGGGGCCGCAGCTGCACACCATCGAGGGCGCGGTGCAGGTGGAGAAGGTCTATATGGAGCTGGACCTCAAGACCAAGCACTTCTTCGGCGAGTTCCTCTGGACCAACTCCTGGGAGTGCGATGCGCACGTGACGGACATGGGCTACGGCGACGACCCGCAGTGCTGGCAGCAGATCGGCTACGCCTCGGGCTACACCAGCGCCTTCTTCGGCCGGCTGATCGTCTTCAAGGAGACCGAATGCCACAGCATGGGCGACAGCCAGTGCCGCATCGTCGGCCAGCCGGCCGAGGACTGGCGTGACGACGAGTACGTCGACTACTTCCGGCCCCAGCGCATCGGCGAGCGGCTGATCGACTACAACATCGGGCTCGAACACCTGCGCGCCGTGCAGCCGCGCCGCGAGTACGACACCAGCCTCGTCGGCGTGTCCCCGGGGTTCCGGGCCGCCTTCGATCTGCTCAAGCGCGCCGCGCCGAGCGCCATCACCGCGCTGCTGCTGGGCGAGACCGGCGTCGGCAAGGAGGTGTTCGCACGCTGGCTGCACGACAACGGCCCGCGGGCCGCCGGCCCCTTCATCGCCGTCAACTGCGCCGCCATCCCGGCCGACCTCATCGAGGCCGAGCTGTTCGGCGTCGAGAAGGGCGCCTACACGGGGGCCCACATGGCCCGGGCAGGGCGCTTCGAGCGGGCCAACAACGGCACCCTCTTCCTCGACGAGGCCGGCGACCTGCCGCTGGCCACGCAGGTCAAGCTGCTGCGCGTGCTGCAGACCGGCGAGATCGAGCGCCTGGGCGCCGAGCAGCCGATCAAGCTGAACGTGCGCATCGTCGCCGCCACCAATGTGGACCTGCAGCAGGCCATGCAGGCCGGCAAGTTCCGCAGCGACCTGTTTTACCGCCTCAACACCTTCCCGATCACGATCCCGCCGCTGCGCGAGCGCACGGCCGACATCCCGCCGCTGGTGAACCGCTTCCTCGAGAAGTACAGCGCCCTTTACGGCAAGAAGCTCAGCGGGCTGACCGACCGGGCGATGCGCGACGTGCTGAACCAGCCCTGGCCGGGCAATATCCGCGAGCTGGAGAACGCGATCGAGCGCGCCGTGCTGCTGGCGCCCGAAGGCGGCGCCATCGAATCCGTGCACCTGTGGAGCAAGGGGGCAGGGCTGAAGCCCGACCAGCAGCTCGATGCGCTGGGCCATGTGGGCAGCGGCGAGGCGGCCGAGCTCGACGGCCTGTGCGACCAGGTGCTGCAGCAGAAGATCGACATGGCCTCGCTCGAACAGCGGCTGATGCAGATGGCCATGCAGCGCGCCAAGGGCAATCTGTCCCAGGCCGCGCGCCTGCTCGGCATCACGCGGCCGCAGCTGGCCTACCGGCTCAAGAAGGAAGGCCTGCCGGCCGCCTGATACGGCTTCGCAATCAAAGCGCTCACTGCGTTGCTTCGCCTTGCCGTGCTCAAGCACTGTCTGCGGCTTCGCGCCTTGTGATCACTTCGATTGCAAACCCGTATGAGCCCTGGCGCGGGAGCGCCGGGGCCGCTCCCGCTTCATCATTTCATCAAGCTGCGGTGCAGCAACTGATCGACTGGGCATCCGGGACTTCCCCGGGTTCCGGGCCGTCAAGCCCCTCGGGGCCAGGCAAATCAATCACTTAGCCGGGCTGGCACGCCGGTTGCGATCTTCAGGGTGGACGACAGCCCCGTCGTCTGCAACTTGATGGATTGAACAAGTGAGCCCGCGCCCCGCCAACCCACGCTCCGCCTCGGCGGCCGACCTGACCGGCCAGCCCTGCTATGTGCGCGTGACCGGCACGCGCGACGCCCGCTTCGTGGAGTTCGAGTTCGCCATCGGCGACCCCGAGCTGGCCGTCGAGCTGGTGCTGAGCTTCGAGCAGTTCAGCCAGTTCTGCGCCACCCACGGCGTCACCCATCTCAGCGCCGACGAGGGCGCCCGACTCGACTACGAGCGCATGAAGTGGCGCTACGGCGAGCCGGGCCTGGACCACTGAGCCGCGAGCGGCCGCCCCAGAACCCAGCAGGAGACCCCCGTGCAAGTCGACATCAAGACCACCGACATCCAGCCCATCCGCCAGACCTTCTCGCACATCGCGCGGCGGCTCGGCGCCGACAAGGCGGCCTCGCGCTACCAGGAGGCCACCTTCGACATGCAGCCGACGACCAACTGGCACTACCGGCCGCTGTGGGAGCCCGAGCGCCACGTGTTCGACCCGCGCCGCACCACCCTCGTGATGGCCGACTGGTATGCCTTCAAGGACCCGCGCCACTTCTACTACGGCGTCTACACGATGACGCGCGCCAAGCAGCAGGAGGGCGCCGACCGCCAGTTCGAATTCGCCGAGAAGCGCAACCTGCTGGGTGCCGTGGACGTGGCGACGCGCGAGTCGCTGACCCAGGTGCTGGTGCCGCTGCGCCACTACGAGTGGGGCGGCAACATGAACAACACCTACTGCTGCGGCTATGGCTACGGCACGGCGATCACCCAGGCCTGCAACTTCGCGGCCATGGACCGCCTGGGCATCGCGCAATACCTGTCGCGTATCGGCCTGCTGCTGGACGGCAACCAGGGCGTCGCGCTGGATGCCGGCAAGCAGGCCTGGATGGAGGCGCCGGCCTGGCAGGGCGTGCGCCGCGTGATGGAGAACCTCTTCGTCACGCATGACTGGTTCGAGCTCTTCGTCGCGCAGAACCTGGTGTTCGACGGACTGCTCTACCCGCTGGTCTATCGCCACTACGTCGACGCACTCAGCCCGCGCACCGGCAACGCGCTGGCCATGCTGACCGAGTTCATGGGTGACTGGCATGCGGAGACGGCCCGCTGGGTGGACGCCACCGTCAAGACGGCTGCCGACGAATCGCCCGCGAACAAGGACCGGCTGATCGGCTGGATCGGCGGCTGGCGCGACGAGATGCAGCGGGCGCTGGAGCCGCTGGCCCGCCTGGCCCTCGGCGAGCAGGCCGCCGCCGCGCTGGCTGCCGTGCGCGCCGACTTCGACACCCGCATCCAACGCCTGGGCCTGCAGGCCTGAACCCGGAGCCCGTCCATGAGCACCACCACCGCCCCCGCCGCCTCGCGCGCCCCGGTCTTCATCTCGCTGCTGACCAACGACGTGTCGCGCTGCATCGTCGAGGCCATCGTCGCCGACAACCCCGAAGCCAGCGTCGCGGAGTTCCCGGCCATGGTCAAGGTCGACGCGCCCGGGCGCCTCGTCATCCGCCGCGACTCGGTCGAGGAGCGCCTCGGCCGCCGCTGGGACGTGCAGGAACTGCACCTGAGCCTGATCTCGCTGTCCGGAAGCATCGAAGAAACCGACGACGAGTTCTCGCTGCAATGGGGCCGCCGCGCCTGACCCCGCCCGCACGACACACACCAGACCACCGGAGATAAGCGATGAGCCAGACCGCCACCAAGACCGCCAAGCGCCTCGGCATCAAGGAGCGCTACGCCATGATGACCCGCGGCCTGGGCTGGGAGACCAGCTACCAGGCGATGGACGACGTCTTCCCCTACGACAAGTTCGAGGGCATCAAGATCCACGACTGGGACAAGTGGGAGGACCCCTTCCGCCTGACGATGGACGCCTACTGGAAGTTCCAGGGCGAGAAGGAGAAGAAGCTCTACGCCATCATCGACGCCTTCCAGCAGAACCAGGGCCAGTTCAACATCAGCGACCCGCGCTACCTGAACACGCTCAAGCTCTTCCTGACCGGCGTGTCGCCGCTGGAATACGCCGCCCACCGCGGCTATGCGATGGCCGGGCGCTCCTTCCGCGGCGTCGGCGCGCGTGTCGCGGCGCAGATGCAGTCCATCGACGAACTCCGTCATGCGCAGACGCAGTTCCACACGATGAGCCACTTCAACAAGTACTTCAACGGGCTGCACGACCCGCAGTACATGCACGACCGCATCTGGTACCTGTCGGTGCCCAAGTCCTACTTCGAGGACGCGATGACGGCCGGGCCCTTCGAGTTCATCACCGCGATCTCCTTCTCCTTCGAATACGTGCTGACCAATCTGCTGTTCATGCCCTTCATGAGCGGCGCCGCCTTCAACGGCGACATGGCCACCGTCACCTTCGGCTTCTCGGCGCAGAGCGACGAGTCGCGCCACATGACGCTGGGCCTGGAGGTCGTCAAGTTCATGCTCGAGCAGGACCCGGACAACGTGCCCATCATCCAGCGCTGGATCGACAAGTGGTTCTGGCGCGGCTACCGCCTGCTGACGCTGGTGGCCATGATGATGGACTACATGCTGCCCAAGCGCGTGATGAGCTGGGCCGAGGCCTGGGAGATGTATTTCGAGAAGAACGGCGGCGCGCTGTTCGAGGACCTGGGCCGCTACGGCATCCGCCTGCCCAAGTACCACGAGGTCGCCCAGGCCGAGAAGCAGCACCTCTCCCACATCGCCTGGGCCACCTTCAACAACTACGGCCACGCGGCGGACTTCAACACCTGGGTGCCGCAGCCCGACGAGCTCGACTGGCTGAGCCAGAAATACCCCGAGAGCTTCGACCGCATCTACCGCCCGCGCTTCGAATGGATGGCCGAGCAGGAGGCGCACAACGGCGCCATGTGGCGCAACGACACGCTGCCCATGCTGTGCCAGACCTGCCAGGTGCCCTGCATCTTCACGGAGGTCTCGGACCCGACCCGCATCAGCCTGCGCGAGACCAGCTACCACGGCATGAAGTACCACTTCTGCTCGGATGGCTGCCGGGACATCTTCGAGCAGGAGCCGGAGAAATACGTGCAGAGCTGGCTGCCGGTGCACCAGATCTACCAGGGCAATTGCTTCCCCGAAGGCACCGACCCGACCGTGCCCGGCTTCAACCCGCTGGCCAAGGTGCTGGAGTACTACCACCTCGCCCCCGGTGCCGACAGCGGCGACTTCAACAGCTCGCCTGACCGCAGCAATTGGGAGCATTGGACCGGCCAGCAGCTGACGCCTGCCGCGGCCAAGGCCGCCTGACCCTGCCGCATTTCTCCATCACCCCACATTTAGGAGACGCTCATGCCCGTCGTCGCCCTCAAGCCCGGCTATGCCGGCCCCGTGCAGGACACCGAGGACAAGTTCCACGGCAACCGCCTGCTCTACGTCTGCTGGGACGAGCATCTGCTGTTCTGCGCGCCGGTGGCGCTGCCGCTGCCGCCGGCCATGCCCTTCGGCGCGCTGCTGAGCGAGGTGCTGCCCGGCGTCTACGGCAGCCACCCCGACTTCGCCCGCATCGACTGGACCCAGGCGCTGTGGACCGAGTCCGGCAAGCCCTTCAAGCCCGATGCGGCCAAGTCGCTGGCCGACAACGGCCTGGTGCACAAGTCCGTGCTGCGCTTTCGCACGCCCGGCCTGCACGGCATCCGGGGCTCGCGCAGCTGAAGGTCGCCGGAGGTTGACATGAGCACGCACATCACCATCGAGCCGCTGGGCCAGGCCGTCGCGGCGCGCGACGGCCAGACGGTGCTGGACGCCTGCCTGCGCGCCGGCGTCTGGCTGCCGCATGCCTGCGGCCACGGCGTCTGCGGCACCTGCAAGGTGCAGGTCCTCGAGGGCGAGTACGAGCATGGCGATGCGTCCAATTTTGCGCTGATGGACTTCGAGCGCGACGAGGGCCGCATCCTGGCCTGCTGCGCGACGGCGCGCACCGACCTCGTCATCGAGGCCGAGATCGACGAGGACCCGGACGCGCAGTTCCTGCCGCTGGCGGACTTCAGCGCCGAGCTGGTCGAGGCGCGCCTGCTGACGCCGACCATCCGCGGCCTGTGGCTGCGGCCGGATCGCGCCGTGCCCTTCCAGGCCGGTCAGTACCTGATGCTGCAGGTGCCAGGTGTTGACGGCGCGCGCGCCTTCTCGGTGGCCAATGCGCCGGGCGAGGCGTTGATCGAGCTGCACATCCGCCGCGTGCCCGGCGGCCGGGCCACCGGCTGGCTGCACGACGAACTGCAGGTCGGCCAGACCCTGCAGTTCACGGCGCCCAGCGGCCGCTTCTTCGTGCGCAAGTCGGCCCGGCTGCCGCTGATCTTCGTCGCCGGCGGCTCCGGCCTGTCGAGCCCCAAGTCCATGATCCTGGACCTGCTCGCCGAGGGCTGCCGCCTGCCCATCACGCTGGTGCAGGGCGCCCGCAATGTCGAGGAGCTGTACTTCCGCGAGCTCTTCGAGACCCTCGCCGAGCAGCATCCCAACTTCGCCTACGTGCCGGTGCTGTCCGACCTGCCTGACTCAGCTGAGGGCAGCGCCTGGGCCGGCGCGCGCGGCTATGCCCACGAGGCGCTGAAGGCGCAGTTCGCCGGCGACTTCCGCGGCCACAAGGCCTATCTGTGCGGCCCGCCGCCCATGATCGAGGCCTGCATCAAGACGCTGATGCAGGGCCGGCTGTTCGAGCGCGACATCTACGCCGAGAAGTTCTTCACCGCCTCGGACGCGGCCGGCGCGGCGCCGCGCAGCCCGCTGTTTCGCAGCCTCTGACGCGAGCCCCGGCCATGCCCTACCAGGTCGACATCGCCAACACCGAGGAGCGCTATGCCTGCGCCGACACCGCCACGCTGCTGGCCGGCATGGAGGCGCTGGCCCGTCGCGGCATCCCGGTCGGCTGTCGCGGCGGCGGCTGCGGCGTCTGCAAGGTGCGCATCGAGGCCGGCCACGTGCGCACCGACAAGATGAGCCAGTGCCACATCAGCGCCGCCGACGAGGCCGCCGGCTATGTGCTGGCCTGCCGCGCCTACCCCTGCAGCGACCTGCGCCTGAGCGCGGTCGACAAGCTGGCGCGCTGCATCGAACGCGGCCGCGCCGGGACCGATTTCCTTCAGGCTGCCCTGGCCACGGGCAGCCCTTCCGACCCCAACCGATAGACAACGAGGAGACTCACCATGGCACTCACTGGTGTTCTGAGACCCGGGCATGTGCAGCTGCGCGTGCTCGACCTGGAGGCGGCCGTCCGCCACTACGGCGAGGTGCTGGGCCTGTGGGAGGTGGCGCGCGACCCGCAGGGCCGCGTCTACTTCAAGGCCTGGGACGAGCACGACCACCACAGCATCGTGCTGCGCGAGGCAGACACCGCCGGCATGGACTTCCTGGGCTTTCGCGTCGACTCATCCGCCACGCTGAAGAAGCTGGCCGAGGACGTCAAGGCCAGCGGCCTGGCCACCGACCTGCACTGGGTGGAGGCCGGCGAGATGCTGCGCACCGGCGAGCGCTTCCGCTTCACGGTGCCGACCGGCCACCTGATCGAGCTGTTCGCCGACAAGGACAAGACCGGCAACGGCATGCCGTTGGAGAACCCCGAGGTCTACCCGGACGGCCTCAAGGGCATGTCGCCGACGCGCTTCGACCACTGCCTGCTCTACGGCGACGACCTCGACGGCACCGTCAAGCTCTTCATGGACGTGCTGGGCTTCCGCCTGGCCGAGCAGGTCGTCGCCGGGCCCGACCGGCTGCAGATCGCGGCCTTCCTGACCTGCTCCAACAAGCCGCACGACGTGGCCTTCATTCGCCACGCGGAGAAGAACAAGTTCCACCACGCGTCCTTCATCCTCGACAACTGGGGCGAGGTGCTGAAGGCGGCCGACATCATCACCCGCAAGCGCGTGTCGCTGGACATCGGCCCGACCCGCCACGGCATCACGCGCGGCGAGACCATCTACTTCTTCGACCCCAGCGGCAACCGCAACGAGGTCTTCTCGGGCGGCTACATCCACTACCCGGACCGGCCGACGCTGACCTGGACCGACGACGACCTCGGGCGCGCGATCTTCTATCACGACCGCAAGCTCAACGAGAACTTCCTCAGCGTGCTGACCTGAGGTGAAAGCCATGAAGCAGTTCCTGAACTTCATCGACGGCGATTTCGTCGCCACCGGCAAGACCTTCGACAAGCGCGCGCCGGCCACCAACCAGCTCATCGGCCAGGTGCACGAGGCCGGCCAGGCCGAGGTGGATGCCGCGGTGGCGGCCGCCCGCGCCGCGCTCAAGGGCGAGTGGGGCCGCATGAGCGTGGTCAGGCGCGCCGAGCTGCTGCACGCCGTGGCCGACGAGATCAACCGCCGCTTTGACGAGTTCCTGGCCGCCGAGCTGGCCGACACCGGCAAGCCGCATGCGCTGGCCAGCCACATCGACATCCCGCGCGGCGCGGCCAACTTCAAGATCTTTGCCGACATCGTCAAGAACGTGCCGACCGAGAGCTTCCAGATGAGCACGCCCGACGGCGGCACGGCCATCAGCTACGCGCTGCGCTCGCCGCTCGGCGTCGTCGGCGTGATCTGCCCGTGGAACCTGCCGCTGCTGCTGATGACATGGAAGGTCGGCCCGGCCCTGGCCTGCGGCAACACCGTCATCGTCAAGCCCAGCGAGGAGACGCCCGCCACCGCCACGCTATTGGGCGAGGTGATGAATGCGGTGGGCATCCCCAAGGGCGTGTACCAGGTGCTGCACGGCTTCGGCCCCGGCTCGGCCGGCGAGTTCATCACCCGCCACCCGGGCGTCAACGGCATCACCTTCACCGGCGAGACGCGCACCGGCGAGGCCATCATGGCCGCCGCGGCCAAGGGCGTGCGGCCGGTCAGCTTCGAGCTCGGCGGCAAGAACGCCGGCATCGTCTTTGCCGATGCCGACTTCGACAAGGCCGTGGCCGGCATCACCCGCAGCGCCTTCGAGAACTGCGGCCAGGTCTGCCTGGGCACCGAGCGCGTCTATGTGCAGCGGCCCATCTTCGACCGCTTCGTCGCCGCGCTGAAGGGCAAGGCCGAGGCGCTGAAGATCGGCGGCCCCGACACGCCGGGCGTGGGCCTGGGGCCGCTGATCTCGGCCGAGCACAAGGCCAAGGTGCTGTCCTACTACGCCAAGGCCAAGGCAGAGGGCGCCACCGTCGTCACCGGGGGTGGCGAGCCGCCGATGCTGGGCCTGCTCGCCGAAGGCCATTTCGTGCAGCCGACGATCTGGACCGGCCTGCCCGAGTCCTCGACGGTGATCCGCGAGGAGATCTTCGGCCCCTGCTGCCACATCGCCCCCTTCGACACCGAGGAAGAGGCCATCGCCCTGGCCAACGCCACCGACTACGGCCTGGCCACCACCGTGTGGACGCAGGACCTGGGCACGGCCCACCGCATGGCGGCCGCCATCGAGGTCGGCCTGTGCTGGATCAACAGCTGGTTCCTGCGCGACCTGCGCACCGCCTTCGGCGGCGCCAAGGCCAGCGGCATCGGCCGCGAGGGCGGCGTGCATTCGCTGGAGTTCTACACCGAACTGCGCAACGTGATGGTCAAGCTCTGAAGGACACGCCATGACCCCCGACAAGATTCAACACTACGGCGACGAGCTCCATGCCGCGCTGTTGAGCCGCCAGCCCGTCGAGCCGCTGACCAGCCGCGAGCCCGGCATCACCCTCGACGACGCCTACCAGATCCAGCTGCGCATGATCCAGCGCCGGCTGGACGCGGGCGAAACCGTCGTCGGCAAGAAGATCGGCGTCACCAGCCAGGTGGTGATGGACATGCTGGGCGTGAACCAGCCCGACTTCGGCCATCTGCTCTCGGGCATGGTCTTCAACGAGGGCGAGCCGGTGGACACCGGCAGGCTGATCGCCCCCAGGGCCGAGGCCGAGGTGGCCTTCATCCTGGCGCGCGACCTGACCGGCCCCGGCGTCACCGCCGCCGACGTGCTGCGCGCCACCGACTGCGTGATGCCCTGCTTCGAGATCGTCGACTCGCGCATCCGGGATTGGAAGATCAAGATCCAGGACACCGTGGCCGACAACGCCAGCTGTGGCGTGCTGACGCTGGGCGGCACGCGCCGCAGCCCGCGCGACCTCGACCTGGCGCTGGCCGGCATGGTGCTGGAGAAGAACGGCGAGGTCGTCAGCACCTCCTGCGGCGCCTCGGTGCAGGGCTCGCCGGTGAACGCCGTGGCCTGGCTGGCCAACACCCTGGGCCGGCTGGGCATCACGCTGAAGGCCGGCGACGTGATCCTCTCCGGATCGCAGTCGCCGCTGGTGCCGGTGCGGCCGGGCGACAGCCTGTACTGCCACGTCGGCGGACTGGGCAGCACTTCCGTGCGTTTCATCTGAGGAGGCCGACATGGCACTTGACGCAGCCACCATCGCCCAGCTCGCCGAGCACGTCGAAGCGGCCGAGCTGAACGCACGCGACATCACCAAGATCACCGACGAATACCCGGCCATGAGCTGGGACGACGCCTACGCCATCCAGGACGCCATCCGTGCCCGCAAGGAGGCCCGCGGCCACAAGACCGTGGGCCTGAAGTGCGGCCTGACCTCGCGCGCCAAGATGAAGCAGATGGGCGTCGAGGTGCCCTGCTTCGGCTTCGTCAGCGACTACATGAGCTGCGCCGAAGGCAGCGACATCGACACCGCCAGGCTCATCCACCCCAAGGTCGAGGCCGAGATCTGCATCGTCACCAAGGCGCCGCTGCGCGGCCCCGGCTGCCATGTGGGCGCCGTGCTGGCGGCCATCGACTTCGTGCTGCCCGGCGTCGAGATCATCGACAGCCGCTACCGCGACTTCAGGTTCGACCTCAAGAGCGTGATCGCCGACAACACCTCGGCCGCCCGCTTCGTCGTCGGCGGCCGGCCACGCAACGTCGAGGGGCTGGACCTGCGCACGCTTGGCGTCGTGATGGAGAAGAACGGCCGCATCGTCGCCATGGCCGCGGGCGCCGCCGTGCTGGGCCACCCGGCCGCCGCCGTGGCCATGCTGGCCAACCACCTGGGCGCACGCGGCCAGGAGATCCCGGCCGGCAGCTTCATCATGACCGGCGGTGTCACGGAGGCCATCGCCGTGCAGGCCGGCGACCAGGTGGCGGTGCGCTTCCAGGACCTGGGCACGGTGTCGATGCGCTTCGCCTGAGCCAGACAACGACGAGGCATCGCCCATGAAATCCGCTTGCATCCCCAGGCCCGCTGCCACGGTGCGCGCCCGGCTGCGCGCCGCGCTGATGATCGGCAGCGTCGCGTGGGCCGCACTGGGCCCCTGCGCCAGCTCTGCGGCCCCGCAGACTGCCGCCCAAGCCGGCACGGCCAAGCGCCCCAACATCCTGTTGATCGTGGCGGACGACCTGGGCTACGCCGATCTGGGCGCTTTCGGCGGCGAGATCTCCACGCCGACCCTGGACCGGCTGGCTGCCGACGGCGTGCAGCTGACCAACTTCCATGCCTCGCCGTTCTGCTCGCCCACGCGTGCGATGCTGATGTCGGGCACCGACAACCACCTGGCCGGGCTGGGCGACATGGCCGAGCTGATCACCGCCGAGCAGCGCGGCAAGCCGGGCTACGAAGGCTTCCTCAACCGGCGCGTGAAGGCGCTGCCCGAGGTGCTGCACGACGCGGGCTACCGCACGGTGATGGCGGGCAAATGGCACCTGGGCAACACCGAAGACCAGAGCCCTGCCGCGCGCGGCTTCGACCGCTCCTATGCGATGACGATGGGCGGCGCCAGCCACTATGGCGACCAGTCCGGCATCGTGGCCCTGGACCCGCAGAAGCCACCCGTGGCGATCTATCGCGAGAACGGCAAGTCGATCCAGATTCCCCGCGAGGGCTTCTATTCAACCGACGCCTTCACCTCGCGCATCATCGACTACCTCGAAGAAACCCGGGGTGATGGCAGCAAGCCCTTCTTCGCCTACCTGGCCTACACCGCACCGCACTGGCCGTTGCAGGCGCCGGATGCCGACGTGGCCAAGTACGCCTCGCACTACGCCGGAGGCTACGACCGCATCCGTGAGCAGCGCTTCGAGCGTATGAAGAAACTCGGCCTCCTGCCGGCGAATTCAGGGCTCTACGAAGGCAACCGGGTCTGGCCCAAGTGGGACGCACTCAGCCCGGTCGAGAAGCGTTCCGAGGAGCGCCGCATGGCGGTCTATGCCGCGATGGTCGACCACATGGACCGCCAGATCGGCCGCCTGCTCCAGCACCTCGAAGGCAGCGGCGAACTCGACAACACGGTGGTGATCTTCCTGTCCGACAACGGTGCCGACGGCAATTCCGTCTACGACGTGGGCCGGACCCGCGAATGGATCCACCACGACAAGGACAACTCGATCGACAACATGGGCAGGCCTGGCTCGTTCATCGAGTACGGCCCGGGCTGGGCGCAGGTTGGGATGACTCCGCTGACCATGTACAAGTCCTTTATGTACGAAGGCGGCATCAGCGTGCCGGCCATCGTCTGGGCGCCGGGCGCGGGCCTGGTCAAGGGCCAGCGCAAGGGCTTCGGGCATGTGATGGACATCGCCCCGACGCTGTACGAACTGGCGGGCGCTCCTCATCCCGGGCCTTCCAACAACGGCGGCAGGGAGATCCTGCCGGTCAAGGGCCGCTCGCTGGTGGCCTATCTGCGTGGCCAGCAGGCATCGGCCTATGGACCGAACGACGCCATCGGCTGGGAACTCGGCGGCCGCAAGGCACTGCGCAAGGGCGACTGGAAGATCGTCTATGCCAACCAGCCCTGGGGCAAGGGCCGCTGGGAGCTTTACGACCTGGCCAATGACCGCACCGAACTGCAGGACCTGGCCGACCGCCGGCCGGCCAAGCTCGCCGAACTGGTGGAGGACTGGAAGCGCTACGTCGCCGAGAACGGCGTGATCGAAATCCCCGGCCTGGCCGACCGACCGGGCTACAGCAATGCGGCGCGGTACTACGAGGACCTTGCCATCGAGGCGGTCATGAAGCCGAAGGCCCGATAGCCTCATCCGGACGACACCATGCCGAGTCTTCGCATGCCCTTCATTCGACGCACAGCCCGGCAGGCCCTGCCGATGCTGAGCCTGTGCGCGCTGGCGCTCTGGCTCGGCGGCCTCCTGTGGGAAGCGGGAACCCAGGCCGCCACGCCGGCCGACGACGGCCTGTGCGGCCGCTATGGCGGGTTGCCCGATGGCAACGGGCCTCACGCCGGCATGGTGAGCGTGCCGGGAGGGCGCTTCCAGATGGGGGACAACGACCACTACGCCGAGGAAGCCGTGCAGCACGAGGTGCAGGTCGGCGGCTTCTGGATCGACCGCACCGACGTGACCAATGCGCAGTTCGCCCGCTTCGTCGCCGCCACCGGCTATGTCACCGTGGCCGAGCGCGCACCGGCAGCGCATGAGGCGCAACGACTGCCGCCCGCGCAACGGGTGCCCGGGTCGGCCGTCTTCGTGCGGCCGCAACAGGGGCATGCCGGCGAATGGCGCTTCATGCCCGGTGCCAACTGGCGCCATCCGCTCGGCCCGTCCAGCGACATCGAGGCTCAGGCCAACCACCCCGTCGTGCAGATCGCCTACGAGGATGCACTGGCCTATGCCCACTGGCTCGGGCGCGAGCTGCCCACCGAGGCGCAATGGGAGTACGCCGCCCGCGGCGCCCTGCTGGCCAAGCCCTATGCGTGGGGCGATCGTTTCATGCCCGAGGGCAAGCCGATGGCCAACACCTGGCAGGGACCGTTTCCGCTGGTCGACGAGGGCAGCGACGGCTATGCCGGCACCTCGCCGGTGGGCTGTTTTCCCGCCAACGCCTTCGGCCTGTACGACATGGCCGGCAATGTCTGGCAATGGACGCGGACGGTGTACAGGCCGCGGCATATCGCCGGCGTCGAGCTCAACCCCAACGGGCCGGATGCCGTCGAGGGCGTGGACCCGCGCCGCGGCGCCACCGGCCCGGCACGCGTGATCAAGGGCGGCTCGCACCTGTGCTCGCCGAACTACTGCATGCGCTACCGCCCCTCGGCCCGGCAGCCCGCGGAGCCCGGCCTGGGCACCTCGCACATCGGGTTTCGCACCGTCATGAACGCTACGCAATGAGTAACCTGTCCACACCCCACCGCATCGCCACCGGCGCCTTCCAGACCCTCTGTCACGACCTCGGCAGCGGCCGGCCCGGCCAGCCGCCGCTGCTGATGCTGCACGGTTCGGGCCCCGGCGTCAGCGCCTGGGCCAACTGGCGGCTGTCCCTGCCCGTGCTGTCGCAGCAGCGGCGGGTGCTGGCGCCCGACCTGGCCGGCTTCGGCGACACCGAGCGCCCGGCTGGCGTCCGCTACACGATGGACGGCTGGGTGCAGCAGGCGCTGGACCTGCTCGACGCGCTCGATCTGCCGCAGGTCGACCTGGTCGGCAACTCCTTCGGCGGAGCCCTGGCCCTGGCGCTGACCCTGCGCGCGCCGCAGCGCGTGCGCCGCCTGGTGCTGATGGGCAGCGTCGGCGTGCCCTTCGCCATCACGCCGGGCCTGGATGCCGTCTGGGGCTACCAGCCCTCGATCGCCACCATGCGCAGCCTGCTGGACCTGTTCGCCCACGACCGCTCGCGCGTCAACGACGAACTGGCCCGGCTGCGCTACGAGGCCAGCATCCAGCCGGGCTACCAGGAGGCCTTCGCCGCCATGTTCCCGGCGCCCCGCCAGCGCTGGGTGGACGCGATGGCCAGCCCCGAGGCCGCGATCCGCGCGGTGCCGCACGAGACCCTGGTGCTGCATGGCCGCGAGGACCGAATCATCCCGCTGGCCACCTCGCTGACGCTGGCCGACTGGATCCCGAACAGCCAGCTGCATGTGTTCGGCCACTGCGGCCACTGGACGCAGATCGAACATGCCGCCCGCTTCAACTGCCTGGTCGCCGACTTCCTCGCCGAAGGGGATGGCGCCTGAGCCGGAGAGATTTCAACTTCATGGAGCAAAACTGATGAGCAAGAAAATCAAGTGCGCGCTGATCGGGCCGGGCAATATCGGCACCGACCTGCTCGCCAAGCTGCGCCGCAGCGCGGTGCTGGAACCGGTCTGGATGGTCGGCATCGACCCCGAGAGCGACGGCCTGAAGAAGGCCCGCGAGCTGGGGCTGAAGACCACCGCCGAGGGCGTCGACGGCCTGATCCCGCATATGCGGTCCGACGGCATCCAGATCGTCTTCGACGCCACCTCGGCCTATGTGCACGCCGAGAACTCGCGCAAGGTCAATGCCTGCGGCGCGCTGATGATCGACCTGACGCCGGCGGCCATCGGGCCCTATTGCGTGCCGCCCGTCAACCTCAGGGAGCATGTCGGCAAGCGGGAGATGAACGTCAACATGGTCACCTGCGGCGGCCAGGCGACCATCCCGATGGTGGCGGCCGTCTCGCGCGTGCAGCCGGTGGCCTACGGCGAGATCGTCGCCACCGTCTCCAGCCGCTCGGTGGGCCCGGGCACGCGCAAGAACATCGACGAGTTCACCCGCACCACGGCCGGCGCCGTCGAGCGCGTGGGCGGCGCCAAGAAGGGCAAGGCCATCATCATCATCAACCCGGCCGAGCCGCCGCTGATCATGCGCGACACCGTGCACTGCCTGGTCGAAGGCGAGCCCGACCGCGCGGCCATCACCGCATCCATCCACGCCATGATCAAGGAAGTGCAGAAGTACGTGCCGGGCTACCAGCTGGTCAACGGCCCGGTCTTCGACGGCCAGCGCGTCTCGGTCTTCATGGAGGTCGAGGGCCTGGGCGACTACCTGCCCAAGTACGCCGGCAACCTCGACATCATGACCGCCGCCGCCGCGCGCACCGCCGAGATGTTTGCCGAGGAGATGCTGGCCGGCAAGCTGACCCTCGACGCCGTGCCCGCCTGAAGGAGAACACCATGAGCGACAAGAAAATCACCCTGCACGACATGACGCTGCGCGACGGCATGCACCCGAAGCGCCACCTGATGAGCCTGGAGCAGATGGAAACCATCGCCTGCGGCCTGGACGCCGCCGGCATCCCGCTGATCGAGGTCACGCACGGCGACGGCCTGGGCGGCAGCAGCGTCAACTACGGCTTCCCGGCCCACACCGACGAGGAGTACCTGGGCGCCGTCATCCCGCTGATGAAGCAGGCCAAGGTGTCGGCCCTGCTGCTGCCGGGCATCGGCACCGTCGACCACCTGCAGATGGCCCACGAGCTGGGCGTGCACACCATCCGCGTGGCCACGCACTGCACCGAGGCCGATGTCAGCGAGCAGCACATCAGCCATGCGCGCAAGCTCGGCATGGACACGGTCGGCTTCCTGATGATGGCCCACATGAACAGCCCCGAGGGCCTGGTCAAGCAGGCCAAGCTGATGGAGAGCTATGGCGCCAACTGCATCTACGTGACCGACTCGGCCGGCCACCTGCTGCCCGAGACGGTCAAGGCCCGCGTCGGCGCGGTGCGCGCGGCGCTCCGGCCCGAGACCGAGCTGGGCTTCCACGGCCACCACAACCTCGCCATGGGCGTGGCCAACTCCATCGCCGCCATCGAGGCCGGCGCCAACCGCATCGACGCGGCGGCGGCGGGCCTGGGCGCCGGCGCCGGCAACACGCCGATGGAGGTGCTGGTGGCGGTCTGCGACCTGATGGCCATCACGACCGGCGTGGACGTGTTCAGGATCCAGGACGTGGCCGAGGACCTGGTCGTGCCCATCATGGACTTCCCCATCCGCATCGACCGCGACGCGCTGACGCTGGGCTATGCCGGCGTCTACGGCAGCTTCCTGCTGTTCGCCAAGCGCGCCGAGCAGAAATACGGCGTGCCGGCGCGCGACATCCTCGTGGAGATGGGCCGCCGCGGCATGGTCGGCGGCCAGGAGGACATGATCGAGGACACCGCGATGACGCTGGCGCGCACGCGCGCCGCGGCCCCCCAGAAGGCGGCCGCCTGAGGCGCGCACCCCCAAGGAGACTCCCATGCCCTTTGCCCAGATCTACATGATCGAAGGTCGCACGACCGAGCAGAAACGCGCCGTGATCGAGAAGGTCACGCAGGCGCTGACCGAGGCGGTCGGCGCGCCCAAGGAGAACGTGCGCGTCTGGATCACCGAGGTGCCCAAGGAGAACTGGGGCATCGCCGGCGTCAGCGCCCAGGATCTCGGCCGCTAGTTCCCGCCATTCCAGCGGCCCCTGCAGGCCCGCCCGCTGCCTCGCGCAGCCGGCGGGCCTGCTGCTTTCAGCTTCCCACACCCGCGCCGCATGAAGCCGCGGACCGGCGCCGGGCCGCCCCAAGCCGGCCCGCAAGCATCGCCGTCCCCTCGGGGGCTGAGCCCGGACACAGCGCGCCCGGTGGGCGCGGTGAGCCTGGCGAAGCGCTGCGGCTCAGGCCGCTGCGCGGTCCCAGACTGGTCTTGCGCGCGTACTGCGCCGCAAGACCGGGCGAGGGGCTGACCTCACCATTTGATCAAGCGGCAGTGCAGCAAATGCTCAGGTCGGTATGCGGGAGTCCCCGGGGGGCGGCGCGGGCCGCGAGGCCGGGTCGATACGAATCAAGCACTTGGCGGCGCTGGCATGGGCTTTGCCCCTTTCCTGGTGGGCGCGGAAGACGGCGCCCGCAGGTTGACGAAATGGACAAGCGTGGCGCCAAGCGCCACCCCGGGCCGGCCGCCGCCGTGCCCGCGCAGAGGGGACAACGATGGGACCGAGATCGACGGGGGGGCGGGCCGCGCGCATCGCGTGGCTGTGCGCCTCACTGACCATGCTGACGGGCTGCGTGCCTGCGCCCGACTGGGCCGGCGTGCAGGCCGAACGCGGCAAGCCCGTGCAGCGCTACGACACCTTCCAGGCCCTGGCCAGCCACGGCAGCCGCGTCGTCGCCGGCGCGGCCGGCGGCGTCATCCTGACCTCGACCGACGGCGGCGCGCACTGGGCGCGGCATGCGCTGGCCCAGCCCTCGTCGGTGCTGGCGGTGGCGGCCTGCCCGGACGGCAGCTTCGCGGCGCTGGACTTCTACAAGAAGGTCTGGGTGCTCGCGGCCGGCGGCGGCGAATGGGCGATGCGCCAGCTGCCGACCCGCAGCGACCTGCTGGCCCTGACCTGCGACCCGCGCAACCGCCTGTGGGCGGTCGGCGCGCGCACCAGCATCCTGTCGAGCGCCGACAAGGGCGGCAGCTGGCAGGTCCGCGACCTGGGCGACGACGCCATCCTGACCACCGTGCAGTTCGTCGACGAGAAGCGCGCCGTCATCACCGGCGAATTCGGCGCCGTGCTGACCAGCGCGGACGGCGGCGCCAGCTGGCAGCCCCAGCCCAAGATCGAGGGCGACTTCTATCCCTATGCGGCGCTGTTCACCGACGCCGCCAACGGCTGGGTCTCGGGCCTGGCCGGCGTCATCAAGCGCACCCGCGACGGCGGCCGCACCTGGGCGACCCAGGCCAACCCCTCCGGCGTGCCGATGTATGCGCTGCTGCGCGTCGCCGACGAGCTCTACGGCCTGGGCGCCGGCGGCCGCATGGTCAGGCTGCAGGGCGAGCAGTGGCAGGCCTTCGAGCATGGCCAGGCCATCCCGGCCTATCTGGCGGCCGGCGTCGCCCTCGACGCGCGCTCGATGCTGGTCGCCGGCGCCGCCGGCGCGCTGAACGTCATCCACCTGCCGACCCAGGTCGCGCAGGCCCCCACCGACAGCAAGGAAGCGCGATGAAGACCGCCGCCCGCCAACTGCTGCGCGCCCTGGTGCGCGCCGAGGAATGGATCTTCGCCAACCCGAAGATCGTGCTGGGCCTGATCCTGGCCGTCACGCTCGCCTTCGCGACGCGCCTGCCGGGGCTGCGCATCTACACCGACTTCAGCGACCTGCTGCCGCAGCAGCATCCCTACATCCAGACCTACAACCGCATCAAGGAGAACTTCGGCGGCGCCAACCAGATCGTCATGGCGATCGAGGTCGATCGGGGCACGCTCTTCAACGACGCGACGCTGGCGCTGATCCAGCGCGCGACCCAGGGCGTCGACAGCCTGCCCGGCGTCAACCACAACCTGGTGGCCAGCCTGACGCACCGCACCGCCCGCCATGTGCATCTGACGGCGGAGGGCAGCTTCGCGTCCGAGCCCTATTACGACCCGCAGCAGCCGCGCCACACGAGCGAGGAGCTCGACGAGCTGCGCCGCAAGGTGATGGCCAACCCGCAGGTCTACGGCCTGCTCGTCTCGCCGGACCTGAAGGCGGCGCTGATCAAGGCCCAGCTCAACGAGGGCGAGATCGACTACGCCAAGACCTTCGCCGCGCTGCAGGCGCTGAAGGCCGAGCTGGCGACGCCGGGCCACCACATCCACCTGACCGGCAACCCGGTGCTGACCGGCTATGTCTACACCTATCTGAACCAGATCGTCGCCATCCTGTTCTACACGCTGGCCCTGCTGGCGGCGCTGCTGATCGCCTATTTCCGGCGCTTCTACGGCGTCTTCCTGCCGCTGCTGGGCATCGCGCTGTCGTCGATCTGGGGGCTGGGCTTCATGTCCTGGCTGGGCTTCAACCTGGAGCCGCTGTCCATGCCCATCCCCTTCCTGATCGCGGCGCGTGCGATGTCGCACGGCGTGCAGCTGGTGGCGCGCTACTACGAGGAGCTGGCGATCACGCACAGCGGCCGGCGCGCGGCGCGCAATGCGCTGGAGGCACTGTTCCGGCCCGGCTCGCTGGCCATCGCGGTGGACGCCATCGGCATCGGCGTGATGATCCTCGGCGCCGCGCCCTTCAACTGGAAGCTGGGCATCTCGGCGGGCTTCTGGGCCTTCTCGGTGATCTTCACCGTGCACTTCATGGTGCCGCTGGCGCTGACCGTGCTGCCCGAGCCGCGCGCCACCGCGAACAAGAACCAGGCGGTGCGCGCCTTCCTCGGTGCCGCGATGGCGCGCAGCGGCGGCACGGTGCGCGGCGCGACGGCCATCCTGCTCGTCGCCGGCCTGCTGATGCTGGCCGGCGGCCAGCTGGCCGCGCGCGTGAAGACCGGCGAGACCGAGCCCGGCTCGCCCATCCTGCACCGCGACCACGCCTACAACCAGTCGACCGAGGCCATCAACCGGCTGTTCCCGGGCTCGGAGGAACTGCACATCGTCGCCAGCACCAGCGACAAGGGCGGCATCAAGCGGCCCGAGGTGCTGCGGGCCATCGAGGCCTTCCAGGCCGAGATGCTGGCCGACCCCAATCTCGGCGGCACCAAGGCGCTGCCGGCGGTCGTGCGCGTCGTCAACCGGCTGACGCACAACGACGACCCGCGCTGGGCCCAGGTGCCCGACTCGGCCGACGAGGTCGGCGGGCTGATGTTCGCCTACCTCGCATCCAGCCCCATCCCCGGCGCGCTGAAGGAGTTCGTCAACGCCGACGAGAACGAGGCCGACCTGGTCTTCTATTACAAGGACCGCCAGGCCGAGACCATCAGCCGCGCGCTGGCCCTGGCCCACGAGGCCGCCGCGCGCGTGACGGCCGGCGTGCCGGGCCTGAGCTTCGAGCCGGGCGGCGGCATCATCGGCGTGACGGCGGCGGCCAACGAGGCCCTGCATGCCGACCACCTGCTGCTCGTGCCGCTGGTCATGGCGCTGGCCTTCGTCGTCGTGATGGCCTATTACCAGTCCGTGCACGCCGGCTGGCTGATGGTGCTGCCGATGCTGTTCGCGACCGTGCTGTCCTATGCCTACATGGGCTGGAAGGGCATCAGCATCAGCGTCAACACGGTGCCGGTCATCATGATCGGCGTCGGCGTGGGCATCGACTACGCGGTCTATTTCATGGACCGCATCCGCGAGGAGATGCCGCATGTGCGCGACGTGCGCCGGGCCGCGATCAACGCGGTCAGCACCACCGGCTATGCCGTCAGCTTCACGGCGCTGACGCTGACCGCGGGCGTGGTGCTGTGGGTCTTTCTCAGCGACCTGCGCTTCCAGTCCGACGCCGCGGCCCTGCTGTCCTTCATGCTGGTCGTGAACGCCATCGCGGCCATCCTGATCGTGCCGGCCTGGTGCGTCGTGTTCAAGCCCCGTTTCGTCGTCGCCGGCGCGCTGGATGCGGCCGCAGTGAGCGACGACGACCCCAGCACCGCGAGGCCTCGCACCGAGGCCCGCGCAGCAGCGAGCGCCTAGGCCGAAAAGGGCGCCGAACCACTCACCACAACGAGGAGACATCGATGATCTGCACCCACCCGTGGCGGCGCTGGCCGCTGGGGCTGACCCTGCTGGCCGGCCTGGCCGGGCCGGCATCCGCACAGCAGCCCCCTGCCGCCCCCTCGAAGGCCGACGCGAGCCACGAGGCCGACACCCTGGACGTCGTCTCACCGTCGGGGCCCAGTCCCTGGAAGGTCGACGTCTATTACGAGAACGACACCCGCGTGCGCGGCCGGGACGCGACCGGCCAGAGCGTCGGCCTGTCCAAGTTCCGCAACACGCTGCAGGTCGAGGCCGACAAGAAGCTCGATGCCGGCTGGTCCTTCCACGGCATCCTGCGCGGCAGCTTCGACGGCGTCTACCGCCTCAACGACGACCAGTACGGCAAGCGCGCCGGCGGTGGCGTGCTGCTGCAGTCCACCGGCGGGCCGCCGCCGCTGCCCCAGGGCGGCGGTGCGGTGAACAAGGCCGTCGTCGCCGGCCTCGGCCTCACGGCCAACACCTTCGGCTTCAATTCGACCAACCCGGCCGCGCCGAACTACAACCCCAACGAGGGCCTGCGCCTGCTGGGCGACCGCTGGCATTCGACGATGGGCGGCGGGGTGGAGTTCGGCGTGCCGGTGCGCCCCTGCGACACCGACTCACGCGGCTGCGTCGACTTCGGCGGTTATGGCAGCAAGACGCGCAGCCAGCTCGAGGCCCCCGAGTTCAACAACCGCGCCGACGCGCTGCGCGAGGCCTATGTGACCAAGTCCGTCGACCTGGACGCCGGCCAGCAGCTGTTCCTGAAGCTCGGCCGCCAGCAGGTCGTCTGGGGCCGCACCGACCTGTTCCGCGTGCTCGACGTCATCAACCCGGTCGACTACTCGCGCAACAACATCTACGACGAGCTGCAGGACATCCGCATCCCGATGTGGATCGCCCAGGCCGAATGGCGCATGGGCTCCAGCGACAGCATGCAGGACCGCAACCTGCAGCTGATCTGGAACGTCGACAAGTTCCGGCCCAACAACCTCGGGCAATGCGGCACGGCCAACAGCATCCTGGACGCCGGCTGCTTCTTCCGCGGCATGAAGAACCTGTGGGACAACGGCGGCACGGTGTCCAACTTCGCCAACGTCGGCCCCGGCGTGCTGCTGTCCACCGACTTCGGGCCCGGCCAGATCGGCATCCGCAGCGTCGACCTGCCCAAGTGGAACCTGCAGAACACCCAGGTCGGCGTCAAGTACGAGGGCGTCACCCAGGGCGGCGTGTCGTTCTCGCTGAACGCGCTGAGCTACCGCTCGCAGCTGCCCTCGCTGCACGGCGGCAAGGCGGCGCAGAACGCCTTCACCGGCCAGCCCTGCAACGACGGCACCGGCCACTGCCCCTTCCTGATCGCCTTCGACGTCGCCTACCCGCGCGTCAGCCTGATCGGCGGCTCGCTGGACCTGCAGTGGGAGGCGGCCAAGGCGGCCGTGCGCGTCGAGGGCGCGCTGACCCAGGGCGAGGAGTTCGCCAACACGGCGCGGCCCGAGCTGTACTCGAAGAACAAGGTCTGGCGCTCGGTGGTCGGCATCGACCGGCCGACCTTCATCCCCTTCATCAACCCCAACCGCACGACGCTGATCTCGGCCCAGCTGTTCTACCAGCACATCTTCGACCACGAGCGGCGCCAGGCCGCCCTCGGCACCGTCGGCATGCCCGACTGGAAGGACAACGTCGTCGGCACGCTGTTGATCAAGGCCTTCCTTGCCGGCGACCGCGTCAGCCCGCAGCTGATCACGGCCTACGACGTGCGCGCCCGCGCCCTCGTGATGTCGCCTCAGCTCGACTGGCTGGTCAGCAACAAGTTCAAGCTGAGCTTCGGCGGCAACTTCAAGGCACGCAGCAACGACGAGCGCTGGAAGTTCGACGACTGCCGCTCGTGCAACCCCTGGGGCCCGTTCACCGCGCCCTTCGGCGACGCCGATCCGATGAGCGCCTACTCGCGCGGCCTCGGCGGCCTGGAGCCGCTGGGTCGCTTCCGCGCCGGCCCCATCGGCTCGGCCTGGAAGGAAAACGAGCTCTATTTCACTGCGCGCTACCAGTTCTGAATCAGGAGACCACGATGAAGCGACTGACCCTTTCCCTTGCCGCCGCGGGCCTGGCGGCCGGCGCGCTGGCCGCCACCGAGGCCGATGTCGAGGCCTCGTTCAATCCCTACAAGGGCGGCCTGCCGAGCTTCCCCGGCCTGAGCGCCGGCACCGTCATCGGCAAGGCCAATGTCGAGCAGTTCAAGGACGCCCTCGACGCCGGCATGTATCTGGCGGTGAAGAGCGGCTGGACCGAGATCAAGGTCGGCCCGACGACGCAGTTCCCGCTCAACAAGGCCTATGTCGAGGCCACCCGCAAGGGCCTGAACAAGACCAAGCTGGGCGCGAAGAACGGCGAGATCAGCGGCTTCGAGGCCGGCCGCCCCTTCCCCGAGGAGCCGCGGCTGGACGACCCGCGCGCCGGCGAGAAGATCGCCTGGAACTTCAAGTACGGCATCAACTGGGGCGACAACGCCGCCATCGATCCCTTCTATTGGAAGTACCGCAACATGACGAGCGGCCAGGTCGAGCGCACGATCAAGTTCGACTTCCACTTCCTGAACTTCCGCCACCGCGTGCAGGACGCGCCGGTGCCCGAGGTCACGCCCAATCCGTCGGAGCTGTTCCGCGGCATCTATGTGCAGGTGCAGGAGCCGCAGGACCTGAAGAACACGCAGCTGCTGATCCAGCGCTACGACGACGACCTGAAGTTCGACGACGCCTACCTCTACCTGGGCTTCCAGCGCCGCGTGCGGCGCCTGGCCACCGGCCAGGCGACCGATGCCTTCCTCGGCTCCGACCTGATGATCGAGGACTTCGAGGGCTACAACGGCCGCGTGTCCGACATGAAGTGGACCTACAAGGGCACGAAGAACATCCTGATGCCCTACTACAACCATAACGAGCTGGCGCTGACGGACGAGTTCAGGCAGGCCGACGGCTACAAGTTCGTCGACTTCGGCGGCCAGGGCGGCTGCTTCCCGAACATCAGCTGGCAGCTGCGCAAGGTCTATGTGCTGGAGGCCGAGCCCGTCAACGGCGCGCATCCGATCGGCAAGCGCGTCTTCCACATCGACGCCCAGGTCTACAACATCAACCGCACGCTGATCTACGACCGCAAGGGCGAGCTGTGGAAGAGCTGGACCATCGGCAAGTCGCACCCGGACGCCCACCTGCCGATCAACAAGGGCACGGGCATCGCGATCGACGACTCGTTCTCGATGGTCGACGTGCAGTCCAAGCACTGCACGACCGGGCAGTTCAAGGGCCAGGTGGACGCGAAGCAGAACCCGCCCAAGCTCTTCCAGGTGCAGAACCTGCGCGGCGGCAACTGAGCTTGCATCGGGGCGGAGGGGCAGGTCGACGCCGGCGCCTCCCTGCCTCGGCACGGTGATTTGCAATCGGCGGCAGCGCCCCTGTCGTGGCGCTGCCAGGGCCGGCCCGGGTGCGCTCTCCGCGAGGGCCGATGGTTGGCACCGGAATCGGCCGTTGCCCCTATGGAGACGCGCTTCTCCCGGCCTCGGACGGTCTTCAGCGGGCCGAGGCGACAGGGGTGGCCGGACGCCCGTTCAAGTCCTGCTGCCGACCGGCGTATTCGCCGCCCAAGTAGTGACCGGCCGGAGCTCGGCTGAGCGTCCAGGCACTTGCATGCGCCCTCCTGGCCATCTCCTCGTTCGCCGAATCCTCGCGCGGATCGGACGAGCAGCCCGACGCCCCGAGGGCGAAAAGGATTCCTGCCGCGATGCCGGGTGCCGCCGACATCCGGCGCGGCAAAAGTGCGCGGACGTTCGCCGGAATGTCGCCGATGGAAGTCAGACGCATGGGGCTCCCCTTCTGTGCTCGATGGGCTCGAACCCTGAGGCTAGGCGATCCCCCAGGCCGGCGCGTCATCGGAAGCGATGACGGGGAGGCCGGCACAGGCCTGCCCCGGCCGTGCTGATGATGTCCGGGTCGAAGAACCGCTCGGCCAGGGGGCGGCGCCCCGGTTGACGCTCCGTTTGACGATCGTCAGCCGGGCTCGGCTGCGCCGCTCAGTCGGCAAGGCGCAGCGGGAGCCGCGTCGGCGGCGTCGAGCAGTGCAGCAGACGCAGCAGATCGCCCTGCTTGGAGGTGCCGGTCTTGGCATAGATCCGCTGCAGATGGGTCCGAACCGTGGGCTCTCCGACGCCGAGCATGTCGGCGGTCTGGACGCCGCCGAGGCCCTGCGACAGCGCCATCAGCACGCGCAGCTCGCTGCCCGTGAGTCCGTGCAGGCGCGCAAAGGCCTCGCCGGGCATGAGCGGCACATGGGCGGGATACTGGATGAATATCGCGACGCTGGCCGCGAAGGGCGCGAGAACCCCGCTGCGCTGGCCGTCGGCGACCGGCAGCAGGGTGGCGACGGTGCCCCCGCCGCGCCCGTCGGGGAGGCCGATGGACGGGTTCTGCGCGTCAATGACGGCACCGGCGTGGCCGCAGGCCTCGATGGCCAGGTCCAGCGCATGGTGTGCGGCCGGATCGATGGCGGCCAGCCGGTCGTTGACCAGGCGAATCGACCGGCCCGCCCTCACCTGGCGCTCGGCGGAGGTGTTCATGTAGACGATGCGTCGATCCCGCGCCGCGAGAAACACGCCGGCCGCCAGGCCGTCGAGCGTGCGCTCGAGCAGCTCCGACTTCAGCACCCGGATGTCGAGCGCATCGGAAATCGCCAGGGCTCGGCAGACATGCGGGGCCAGCAGTCCGAACAGGCCGAGGTCGCGCGGCTGGTAGTGCGCCGCGGCGTCGCCGCGCGACACATGCAGCGATGCCGCGCGCCCGCCGGTGCGCAGCGCCGGAAACCACATCAGGTCCCGGATGCCATAGGGTTGCAGAACCTCGCCGTGGAAGCGGCTGTCGTGCGGCTGGAAGCGCTCCATCGACAGCGCGCTCACGTCGCCGACGTTGGCGACGATGTCCGCCACGGCCATGGGGCTGTCGGCGTAGCGGGCGGCCAGCGTCCGCAGGAACTCGGGCGCGTAGCCGAACACGAACAGCTGGTCGTTCTGGCGATGGCGCAGGTCATGCACGCAGATGCCGCCCGCACCGCTGTCGCAGCATTCGGCGATCCTTCGCGACGTCGCGACCCAGCGCTGGGGATCGAGCGAGCAGTCGTAGATCGCGCCGATCAGGTCGGAAAGCTCGGCTGCGGAAATGCCCTCGAAGCCTGTCATCGCGTCACCTCGGAGCGTGGGCGGAATTTCCCGCGAAGCGATCGCCGCACCCTACCATGGGAACGGCCCCGCCGCCCGCCCCGGTCCGGCCGGGACATGGAGCTCGCCTCAAAGCCCGTCCGCCGCACGGGCCTCGAAGCGCGCGAAGCGCCGCGCCAGCCCCGGCATCAGCAGCAGGTTGAGCGCCGTCGAGGTGACGAGCCCGCCGAGGATGACCAGGGCCATCGGCCCCTCGATCTCGCGCCCCGGCGCGCCGCTGCCCAGCGCCAGCGGCAGCAGGCCGAGCGCGGTGGCCAGTGCCGTCATCAGGATGGGCGACAGGCGCTCGACGGCCGCGCGCCGCGCGGTCTGCGCGTCCCAGGGCAGGCCTTCCGCCAGTACCAGGCTCTCGGCATGCGAGAGCAGCATCACCGCATTGCGCAGCGAGATGCCGAACAGCGTCACGAAGCCCACCAGTGCGCCGAGCGTCAGGCCGCCGCCCGAGGCCGCCAGGGCCAGTGCGCCGCCCGAGAGCGCGAAGGGCAGGTTCAGCAGGCACAGCGCCGCATGGCGGGCCCGGCCCAGGGCCAGCCAGAGCATCAGCGCGATGGCCACCGCCGCGACCGCCGAATGCGCCACGAGCTGGCGCGCCGCCTGGGCCTGGGCCTCGGCCGCGCCGCCGAACTCCACGTAGTCGCCCGGCGCGAGCCTGGCCTCGCGCGCGACGCGCGCCTTGGCCTCGGCGACGAAGGAGGCCAGGTCGCGGCCGACGACATTGCAGGTGATGGTCTGCGCGCGGCGGGCGCCGCTGCGCAGCACGGCATAGCGGCCCGTGGCCGCGTAGACCTCGGCGAGCTGATCCAGACGCAGCAACTGGCCGTCCGGCGCGCGGATGGGCAGCGCCTTCACGTCGTCGATGCCGCGGCGCTGCTGCGGCGCCAGCGTCACCGCGACATTGAAGACCCGGGCGCCCTCCTGCACCTGGCCGGCCACCGCGCCCTGGAAGGCCGTCTGGGCGGCGTCCAGCACATCGGCCGACGCCACGCCCCATTGCGCCAGCGCGTCGGGCCGCAGCCGGATGCCGATCTCGGGCGCGCCGGGCGGCGCCTCGACGTGCACGTCGGCCGCACCGCGCAGCGAGCCCAGCAGCGCGGCAATGCGCCGGGCCTCGGCGTCCAGCGTGTCCAGGTCCTGGCCGAAGACGCTCACCGCGACCGCGGCGGTGTAGCCGGACAGGGTCTCCTCGACGCGCTCGACGAGGAAGGTCTTCACCGAGAAGGCGATGCCCGGCGTGCCCGCCAGCGCGCGGCGCACCGCGGCCTCGGCCGCCTCGGCCTCGTCCTCCGAGGCCAGCGGCAGGAGGTCGACGTCGAACTCGCTGTAATGCGGCCCCCAGGTGTCGTCGGCCTTCTCGGCGCGGCCCGCGCGCTGGCCCACGGCGCGCACCTGCGGGATGGCCAGCAGCCGCTTCGAGATGCCCTCGCCGACGCGCAGCGACTCGGCCAGCGAGGTGCCGGGCAGCGCGGACACGTGGATGACGTAATTCCCCTCGCGCAGCTCGGGCAGGAAGTCGCCGCCCAGCCAGGCCAGCGCGCCGAGGGCCGCAGCCATCAGCGCGGCGGCGCCGAGCGCCACCGCGGCCCAGCGCCGTTCCACCGCCCCCAGCAGCCGGCCATAGCCCGCCTTGAGTCCCGCGGCCAGGCGCGCCTCGCGCTCGCGATGCACCTGCCCCGGCAGCAGGGCCAGGCACAGGGCCGGCGTGACGCTGACGGCCACGGCCAGCGAGGCCATCGTGGCGAGCAGATAGCTCTGCGCGAGCGGCGCGAAGAGCCGGCCGGCCAGGCCGGGCAGGGTCAGCACCGGCAGGAAGACCAGGCCGATGGCCAGCGTCGCGTAGACCACGGCGCTGCGCACCTCCAGCGTCGCCTGCAGCACGACGCCGGCCACCGGCTCGGGCCGCGCGCGCTCGGCGTTCAGGCGCAGCCGGCGGTGCACGTTCTCGACGACGAGGATGGCGTCGTCCACCAGCAGGCCGATGGCGATGGCCAGGCCGCCGAGGGTCATGGTGTTGAGGCTGACGCCGCGCTCGACCATGACGGCGACGGCGGCCAGCAGGGACAGCGGGATCGCCGCCAGCGCGATCGCCGACGCGCGCCAGTTGGCCAGGAAGAGCACGACGACCCCCACGACCAGGCCGGCGCCGATGGCCAGCGATTCCTTGACGTTGCGCGTGGCCGCCTCGATGAAATTGGCCGGCCGGAACAGGTCGGCGGCCAGCTCGACGCCCTCGGCCCGCAGGCGCGGGCGCAGCGCCTCGATGGCGCGCTCGGCGGCGCGCGTGACCTCCAGCGTGTCGGCGCCGTACTGCTCCGAGACGACGAGTTGAACGGCGGCCTGGCCGTTGTAGGTGGCGGCGCCCACCGGGGGCTCGGGCGCCTCGCGGACCTCGGCCACCTCGCCCAGCGTCAGGTTGGCGCCGTCCTGCCGGCGGATCACGGCCGCCGCCAGCGCCGCCGCATGCCCCGGGGGCGCTTCGGCGCGCAGCACGATGCGCTGGTTGGCATCCTCGATGAAGCCGGCGCCGCGCAGGCCCAGGGCCTTGCGCGCCGTGTCCACGACCTCGCCGATGGACAGGCCGTATTTGGCGAGCCGCTCGCGCCGCACCTGGATCTGGATATCCCTGGCCTCGCCGCCGAACACCGCGACCTTGGCCACGCCCGGCGCGGCCAGCAGGCGCGGCTTGACCATCCAGTCGGCCAGCGTGCGCAGTTCCATCGGCGAGCGGGTCTTCGAGGTCAGGGCCAGGACCAGCGAGGTGCTGACCGAGGAGGTCAGCGCCGACATCGCCGGCGCCTGCACGCCGGCCGGCAGCTGCCCCGCCAGGACCGAGAGGCGCTCGGACAGGCTTTGCCGGTCGCGCAGGATGTCGGTGGCCGGATCGAAGCCCACCGTCACCACCGACAGGCCCTGGATCGACTGCGAGCGCAGGCTGGCCACGCCGGGCACGCCGTTGACGGCGTTCTCGACCGGCTGCGTCACCAGCAGCTCGACCTGCTCCGGCGCGAGGCCGGGCGCCTCGGTCTGGATCGCGACCTGGGGCGGCGCGAACTCGGGGAAGACGTCGTAGCGCGCCTGCTGGAAGACGAAGCCGCCATAGGCGGCCGACAGCGCCGCCAGCGCGACGGCGACGCCGCGATGGCGCAGCGAGGCGCGGACGATGGCGGCGAGCAGCCCGGTGCCGGCCTGCGTCATTTGTCGTCCTCGCCGAGCTTGATGGCCGCGCGCAGCTCCTGCGAGAGCAGCGACTGAGCGCCGCGCGACGCGACCCGGGCGGGCTTGAAGCCGGGCACGAACCAGCCGCCCTCGACGCGGCGGGCGTCGGCGGCCTCGCGCCGCTCGAAGCGCCCCGGCGCCTCTTCCACATAGGCCCATTGCCGGCCCTGCCACCACAGCAGGGCCCCCGCGGGCAGCCACGCGCCGGACTGCTTGGCGCCGGATGCGATGTGCGCCTGCAGCGTTTGACCGACGGCGGCACCTAGGCCGTCCATCGCATAGAAGTAGGCCGGCCCTTGGACGCGCGGATCCGAAGTCGGGGACTGCGCGATCAGCCGCGCCCGACGATGGCTTTCGGAAGCGAGCTCGACGTCCATCGACGCGGGCATGACGACCGGCGCCGGGCCGGATGCGGCCGTGACGCGAAGCAGGAGCTGCCGGCCCGCCTCGAGGTCCAACCAGAGCCCGCCGCGCGTCACCATCGACTGGGTGAGCGCGGCGCCCCAGCGCGCTCGGGCGGACGCCTGCGCGGCCTGCAATGCGGCGCCAGCAGCTTGGGCACCCGCCGCGTCGGCGCGCCAGGCGGCCTCGGCGCTCTCGAGGGCGCGGTCGGACGCATTGCGCTCCAGCGCGTGCAGGCCTTTGACGCGCTCGTGGTCGCGGCGCGAGGCCTCGAGCGCGGCGTCCGCGCGTTCGGCCTGGGCACGCGCATTGGCGATGGACGCTGCAGCGTCGATCAGCTCCTGCATCGGCAGGACCGTCGCGATCGCGAGGGTCGGGGCTTGTGCCTCGCTGGCGCGTGCGTCGGCGGTCTCGATGCCTGCGCGCTCACGGGCTTCCTGGTCGAGCGACACGCCGGGCTCGGTGTCGGTCTCGTGCGCGCGGGCGGCCTCGCCCGCGGCCGCAGGCGGGGCGGCTTCGGAATGCGCGCGCCAGGCCGACAAGCCGGCGAGGCCGGCAAGGACTGCGAGAAGGGTTGCCGTCGCGGCGGCGCCGAGGGTGTGCTTGCGCTTCATGGCTGGGCTTTCGTCGGAGCGCTCGGCAGCGGGCGGCGCAGCGCGTCTTCGACGCGGCCGGCCGCCCGGTGGGCGTCGAGCGTGGATTCGGTCAGGGCGGCGTCGGCCGCGGAGGCCTCCAGCCGGGCGGCCAGCAGGGCCGGCCTGTCGATGGCGCCGGCCTCGAAGGCCGCCGTTGCGGCATGCAGCCGGGCGCCCTGGTCCGCGGCGATGCGCGCGGCCAGGTCCAGCTGCCGGCGGGCCTGGCCGTAGGCCGCCTGCGAGTCGGCGATCTCGGCCATGGCCTGCTCCTGCACGCCGCGAAAGGCGGCCGCCGCCTCTTCGCGACGCGCCTTGGCCTCGGCGATGGGGCCCTGGTTGCGGTCGAAGACCGGCAGGCTCAGCGCGAGGCCGAGCGACCATTTCAGCGCGCCGGCGTCCCAGCTGTAGCCGGGGCCGATGGCGAGATCCGGGTACTGGCGCGCGATCTCGATCTGCAGCGCCGCCTGCGAGGCCTCGTAGTCGGCCAGCGCCGCCAGCACATCGGGGCGGGTCTGCAACGCGCCCCGGGCGGCCGTCGCGAGGGCGGCGGGCTCGGGCAGGGCCGTGGGGCCCAGGTCGTCGAAGGGCAGCCGGGCCGCGTCCAGGGCCTGCGCGGGCAGGCCGAGCGAGGCGGCCAGCCGGCGCCGGCCCTCGTCGCGGCGGCGCAAGGCCTCCTGGGCCGCCAGCTGGGCCTGGCGGGCAGCCAGGCGCGCCTGCAGGGCCTCGCCGCTGCCGATCATGCCGGCTGCCAGGCGGCGCTCGCTGTCATCGGCCAGGGCCTGCTGGAGGGCCGCGCGTTCCAGCGTCTCGCGCTCCAGCGGATAGGCGGCCAGATAGGCCTCCCGCGTGCGCGAGCGGATGTGCCACAGGGCCTCGGCCTGGGCCTGCTGCGCCGCGCGGGCCAGCCAGGCCGCGCGCGCGGCGCGCAGCTCGCGCTTGCCGGCCGTCTCCATCGGCAGGTCCAGGCCCAGGCCATAGGTCCACGCCGGCGTGCCGGGCGCGGCGCTGCGGTTCTGCTGCGCCGAGGCCGAGAGCGCCGGGTTGGGGCGCGCGCCCGCCGCTCGCGCGGCCGCGTCGGCGGCCTGAAGCCGGGCGGCCGCGAGCGCGGCCTCGGGGTGGCGGTGGGCGGCTTCGTCCTGCAGGGCGGCGAGGCGCCAGGGGCCGGGGCCGATGGCGCGCGCCTCGAAGGCGGCGGCCTCGGCCTGCGGGTCGAGGGGGCGGGGCTGGTAGCCCGCGCAGCCGGCGAGGGCCGCGCAGGCGCCGGCGACGGCCGCGAGGGCGGCGAAGGGCGTGTTCATGGAACTCCGGAGGGTGGGCGGACGGGCGGCGCGGCAGCGGGCGCGCGCCGGCTCGATGGGCGGTCAGGCCGCTGCCACGAACCTCGGAGGTCTCTCGATGGGCGAGGCACGCGCCGACAGCGGCAGCCAGCGCACCGTGGCCGGCAGGCGCTGGCCGGGCTCATCGAAGCTCGGCGCCGGCGCCGGCGGCATCGGCATGGCCACGAGGGCGATCAGCTCCTCGTAGACGGAGTGCTTGTGCAGGCCGGCCTGTTCCGCCGAGGCCTTGGCAGGCCCGGCGATGGCCTGCTCCTGGCCCACCTCGGCCATCAGCTCGTCCACATAGGGCGCGTCTCCCAGGTTGAGCATGACGCACAACAGGAGCAGGCGCAGGAAGAGCGGGCGCAGGAAGACGGCCATGGCCGGACGATTCTAGGAGGCGCTTGAGCGCGCGCTGCAGCGCGTGCTCGGCGCCGGCGGTTCAATTCGGGCGCCTGGCCTCACCCAACACCTAAAATCCGCCGCCTCGTCCTTTCGCCCGCCGTCATGCCCCAAGCGCTCTACGAATCCAGCCTGACCTCCCTGCCGCTGCTCGGCCGCGGCAAGGTGCGCGAGAACTATGCCGTCGGCGCGGACCGCATCCTGATGGTGGCCAGCGACCGGCTGTCGGCCTTCGACGTCATCATGGGCGAGCCCATCCCGGGCAAGGGCGCGCTGCTGACGCGGATGGCGCTGTTCTGGTTCGACAAGCTGCAGGGCATCGTCCCCAACCACCTGACCGGCGACGACCCGCTGTCCGCCGTGCAGACGGAGGCCGAGCGCGCGCAGATCCGCGACCGCGCGATGCTGGTCAAGCGCCTCAAGCCCCTGCCCATCGAGGCCGTCGTGCGCGGCTACCTGGCCGGCAGCGGCTGGGCCGAATACCAGAAGACGCAGAACGTCTGCGGCGTCGCGCTGCCGGCCGGCCTGCGCAATGCCGACAAGCTGCCCGCGCCCATTTTCACGCCTGCCACCAAGGCCGAGATGGGCGACCACGACGAGAACATCTCGTTCGAGCAGGCCGCCGCCATCATCGGCGCCGACCTCGCCGCCCGCGTGCGCGACATCTCCATCCAGCTCTACCGGCGCGCGGCCGACTTCGCGCTGACCAAGGGCATCATCATTGCCGACACCAAGTTCGAGTTCGGGCTGGACGCCGACGGCACGCTGACGCTGATGGACGAGGTGCTGACGCCCGACTCCTCGCGCTACTGGCCGGTCGAGAGCTATGCGCCGGGCCGCAACCCGCCGAGCTACGACAAGCAGTTCGTGCGCGACTGGCTGGAGGCCGTGCGCATCGACGGCCAGCCCTGGGGCAAGAAGGCGCCCGCGCCAGCCCTGCCGGCCGAGGTCATCGCCAACACGGTGCAGAAGTACGAAGAGGCCCTGCAGCGCCTGACCGCGTGATGGTGAAGCTGCGCAGCCGGCTCGCCCAGCGGCTCGACGGCGAAATCGCCGCCGTGGCCGCGATGCCGGCGCGCGCGGCCGTGCTGCAGGTCCAGCGCGCCATCCTGTGGCTGCGCCACGGCCGCGACGCCGAGGCCCGCGAGGCGCTGGACCGGCTGCATGCCCTCGCCCTCGTGCATCCGCGCGCCGAGCTGGCCGCCTGGCTGCACCTGGCCCAGGGCCTGATGGCCTATTTCGGCGCGTTCTCGGGCTTCGGCGGCGGTGCGCGCGAGCGCGTGCGCCGCGCCCGCGTGATCGCCGACGCCGCCGGCCTCGTGCCGCTGCGGACCCTGGCCGACGCCTGGCTGGCGCAGATGGATTTCGTCGGCCGCGACATCGACGGCCTCATCGCCCATGCCCAGGCCACGCTGGCCGCGCTGACGCCCGACGACCACGGCGCCGCCTACCGCGTCGCGACGGCGCTGGCCTCGGCCTGGAGCCTGGCCGGCGGCGAGGCCGCGGCCTCGCCCTGGTATGCCTGGGCGCGCCAGCACGCCATCGCCGAGGGCGACGACGCCGGCATGGCGGCCCTGCTCTACAACCAGACGCAGATGCGCGCGCTGCGCATCCGCCATGCCGCGCTGGCCGGCGAGCCGGGCGAGGCGCCGGCCGTGCTGCTCGGCGTCGAGTCCGTCGGCCACTTCGACGACGCGGTCGGCGGCTCCGCCCGCGGCGACCTGATGCCGCTGCTGCGCGCCCAGCTGATGGTCGTGCAGGGCGACTACGCCGAGGCGGCCGCGCTGCTGGAGGCCCAGCTGCCGGCCGCGATGGCCGCCGGCCTGGCGCGTCTGGGCGGCAGCCTGCTGGCCGACCTGGCCTGGTGCTGGGCCAACAGCGGCGACGCGCTGCGCGCCCGCGCACTGGCCGACCAGGCCGCGCTGGAGGTGCTGGCCGAGGACCAGCCCAGCTGCGACATCGACGAGCGCGCCGCGCTGCACGCCCGCCTGGCCCAGGTCTACGCCAGGCTGCACGAGGACAGGCTGGCCGCGGCCCAGGCCGATGCGGCGGCCGCCGCCTGGGCCGAAGACGCGGCCCAGCGCCGCGACTGGTGCGAGCGCCTGAACCGCGCCGGCTTGGGGCATCCGCCACGCTGAATCCTTTCTTAAGGGCTTATGCGAGGGGGGCTGGCGGGGCCGGCTGGGTTACCCTCGCCGGCCTATGACCGCCGACGCCCGCGACGACGACAGCATCAATGCCCTGCCGGCCGGCACGCGCTTCGGCGAGCTGGAGATCCTGGGCACCCTCGGCGTGGGCGGCTTCGGCATCGTCTACCTCGCGCGCGACCACTCGCTGGAGCGCGAGGTCGCGATCAAGGAGTACATGCCCAGCCAGTTCGCGCAGCGCGACGGCCAGTCCCAGGTGTCGGTGCGCTCGATGTCGATGCGCGAGACCTTCGAGCTGGGCCGGCGCAGCTTCGTCAACGAGGCCCGGCTGCTGGCCCGCTTCGACCACCCCTCGCTGCTCAAGGTCTACCGCTTCTGGGAAGCCAACGGCACGGCCTATATGGCCATGCCGCGCCTGGTGGGCCAGAACCTGCGCGAGGCGCGCAAGGCCCAGCCCATGCCGCCGCCCGAGGCCTGGACGCGGCGCATCTTCGACGCCGTGCTGGGCGGCCTGGCCGTGCTGCATGCCCAGCATGTCTGGCACCGTGACGTCGCGCCCGACAACATCTTCCTGCCGGCCGACGGCGGCCCGCCTATCCTGCTGGACTTCGGCGCCGCCCGCCAGGCCATCGGCGACCATACCCAGGTCTTCACGGCCATCCTCAAGCCCAGCTATGCGCCCATCGAGCAGTACGCCGAGGCCACCAGCCTGAAGCAGGGCCCGTGGACGGATTTCTATGCGCTGGCCGCGGCCATGCACGATCTGCTGACCGGCCGCCCGCCGCCGCCCTGCACGGCGCGCGCGATGGGCGACGAACTGGCGCCGCTGGCCGTGCCGGGCTATTCGCCCGCCTTCCTCGCGGCGCTGGACTGGGCGCTGCGCGTGCCGCCCCACCAGCGCCCGCAAAGCGCCGCCGCCTGGCGCGAGGTGCTGGAAGGCCGCGCCGGCGTGCCGGCCGCCCAGCCCGCGCCGCCGCGTGCCGCATCGACGCCCGAGGCGGCGCTGGACGTCGAGTTCGCTGACACCGTGCAGGCGCAGCCTCCGGAGTCGGAGGAAACCATCGTCGTGCCGGCATCGCGTACCGCACCCCAGGCGCCGCAGCCGCAGCAACCGGCCAAGGCCGCGACGCCGCGCCCGCCCGCCGCGCCGAGCGCGCCCGTGCCGGCGGCTGCGGCCCGGCGCTCCAGGGCGCCGCTGTTCGCGGCCGCCGCTGTCGTCGCGCTGCTGCTGCTCGGCCTCTTCGTGATGCAGTTGCGCAGCCATCCGGCCCAGTCGGCGGCGCAGGCCGCAGACGCCGCGGCCGCGGCCGCATCCGCCACCGTCGCGCGGGCCGAGCCGGCAGCATCGGTGGCGGCGGTGGCCAGCGCGCCCCCGGCCCCGTCGGTGGTGGCGGATGTGGCGGTGGCCAAGGCCACGCCGGCGGCGAGCGTCGCCGGCCGCGCCTCGGCCGCGACGGCGCCGCCGCGCCGCGACGGCGCGCTCAGGCCCGTCGCGCCCGAAAAGACCGCGGAGCCGCACGCCATGCCGCGCAGCCCCGTCTTCGCGGCGCCCGAGCCGGTGGCCGCCAGCCCGGCGGCCACGGCCAGGCCGGGGTCGGCGGCGACGGCCGGTGCCAGCGCCGCCGCCGACCCCGAGGCGCGCAGCCCGACCGAAGCCTGCGGCCGGCGCGTGCTGCTGGCGCTGGCCTGGTGCATCGACCGCCAGTGCGAGCGGCCGGTGTTCCAGAACCACCCGGAGTGCGTGAAGCTGCGCGAGATCCGCAACAGCCAGCGCGCGCCCTGAGGCGCGGGGCCGCGCGTCAGAACAGCGCCATCGACAGCTTGCGGCGGTACTGGTCGATCAGCGGGTCGCTGTGCACGACGGCGGCCTTGCCGGTGATCTCCAGCGTGCCGCCGGTCTTGGCCTCGGCGGCCGGCTTCGGCGCCGGCTTGGCCAGCAGTTCCAGGATGGCCACATAGGCCTTGCGCGCGGCATCAAGGTTCCAGGCCTTGTCGCGCATGATGATCTCCAGCAGCTCGTCCATCGCCGCGGTGAAGCGCTGGCCGGCCAGATGCGTCTGCGCGAGCGCGAAGCGCGCATCGAAGTCGCGCTTGTTCGCGGCGATGGCGGCCTGCAGCGCGGCCGGGTCGGCGTGCGCGGCGGCCTCGCAGGCGGCCAGCCAGGTGGCCAGCGCGGCCAAGCGCGGCGCGGGCACCAGCGTGTCGGCGGCCTTGGCGGCCACGGGCTCGAAGGCGGCGCGCGCCTCGGCCACCAGGCCCAGCTCCAGCAGTGCCTTCACGTAGTCGAAGCGGGCGACGTCGTTGGCCGGGTCGGTCTGCACCGCATGCGCCAGCCTGGCCAGCGCGGCCTCCAGGTCGCCGTCGGCCATCAGGTCCTCGGCGGCGGCCACGTCGGCCTCGGCCTCCAGCTCCTCGCCGGCCGGCACATGCTTGTCCAGGAATTCGCGGATCTGGGCCTCGGGCAGCGCGCCGACGAAGCCGTCCACCGGCTGGCCGCCGGCGAACATCACGCAGAAGGGGATGGAGCGCACGCCGAACATCTGGCTCAGCTGGGTCGCGATCTCGGGCACCTCGTCGCTGTTGAGCTTGGCCAGCGTGAAGCGGCCGGCGTAAGCCTCTTCCAGCTTCTCCAGGATGGGGCCGAGCGTGCGGCAGGGGCCGCACCACGGCGCCCAGATGTCCAGCAGCACGGGGCGCTGCTGGGACGCGACGATGAGTTCGGCTTCGAAGTTCTGGAGGGTGATGTCGATCATGGCGGAATGAGTAGCCTGCTGGCGCTGCGGGAGTCGGTGCGAGAGGGGCTGCGCGGGTGCAGGGCTAGGCGCCGCGCTGAAGCCCGGGCTGGGTGCCCGGGCAAGGCGCGCAACGACGCCATGCGCCCGCGCAGCCCCTCTCCCGAAGGGTTGTCACTCAAAAGCCCGCGCGCGGCGTTGCGAAGCCTCGCTGGGGACGACCCCAGCTTCGACTTCGCGCCTTGCTCGCGGGCTTTTGAGTGTCAACGCATCCGACTCCCGCAGCGCCAGCAGGCTACCTGGGGGCGCCACCTACAATTCAAGGCTTTTCTGAGCCTCGGAGCGCGCCCTTGTCTATGTCAGCCCCTACGAACCCGGACGCCGTCGTCGGCATCGTCATGGGCTCCAGCAGCGACTGGGAGACGATGAAGCTGGCGGCCGAGATTCTGACCGAGTTCGGCATCGCCTTCGAGGCGCGGGTCGTGTCGGCCCACCGCATGCCCGACGAGATGTTCGCCTACGCCGAGGCCGCCTCGGGCCGCGGCCTGAGGGCCATCATCGCCGGCGCCGGCGGCGCGGCCCATCTGCCGGGCATGCTGGCCGCCAAGACGACGGTGCCGGTGCTGGGCGTGCCGGTCGCCAGCCGCCATCTGCAGGGCGTCGACTCCCTGCATTCCATCGTGCAGATGCCCAAGGGCATCCCGGTCGCGACCTTCGCCATCGGCAATGCCGGCGCGGCCAATGCGGCGCTGTTCACCGTGGCGATGCTGGCCACCGGCGATGCCGGCCTGCTGGACAAGTTGAACGCCTTCCGCGCGCGCCAGACGGCCGTTGCGCAGGCGATGAGCGAGGAACTGCGTTGAGCGCGCTGCTTCCCGGCGCCGCGACGCTCGGCGTGCTCGGTGGCGGCCAGCTCGGCCGCATGTTCGTGCACGCGGCCCAGGCCCTGGGCTACCGCTGCATCGTGCTGGACCCGGACGCCATCAGCCCGGCCGGCGCCGTGGCCGAGACCCACATCGAGGCCGACTACCTCGACCCCGTCGGCCTGGCCCAGCTGGCGCGCGACTGCGACGCGATCACGACCGAGTTCGAGAACGTGCCGGCGCTGGCGCTGCAGACCCTGGCCGGCATGCGCGTCGTCGCGCCCGCCGCGGCGGCCGTGGCCGTCTGCCAGGACCGCGCCGTCGAGAAGGCGCATTTCGAGGCGGCAGCCGCGCAGTCGGGCGTGTATCCGGCGCCGCATGCCGTCATCAGCAACGCCATCGAGCTGGCCGCCATCGACCCGGCCCTGCTGCCCGGCATCCTGAAGACCAGCCGCATGGGCTATGACGGCAAGGGCCAGCTGCGCGTGTCCACACCGGCCGAACTGGCCGCGGCCTGGGACGAGCTCAAGCGCGAGCCCTGCGTGCTGGAGCAGATGCTGCCGCTGAAGGCCGAGCTCAGCGTGCTGGTCGCGCGCGGCGCGGACGGGCAGATCGTCCACTACCCTGCCCAGCAGAACCTGCACCGCGGCGGCATCCTGGCCGTCACCGAGGTGCCCGCGCCCGGCCTGCCTGCCGACGTGCAGCAGCGCGCCATCGCCGCGGCCCGCCAGGTCGCCGCGGCGCTGGCCTATGTCGGCGTGCTGTGCGTGGAGTTCTTCTGGCTGGAAGACGGCCGCCTGGTCGTCAACGAGATGGCGCCGCGCCCGCACAACTCCGGCCACTGGACGATGGACGGCTGCGACGTGTCGCAGTTCGAGCTGCAGGTGAGGGCGCTCGCCGGCCTGCCGCTGCCCGAGCCGCGCCGGCATTCGGCTTCCGTCATGCTGAATCTGCTGGGCGACCTGTGGTTCACCGAGGCCGGCGGCCCGACGCCGCCGGCCTGGGACCGCGTGCTGGCCCTGCCCGGCACCCATCTGCATCTCTACGGCAAGGCCGAGGCGCGCCATGGCCGCAAGATGGGCCATCTGAACATCACGGCCGAAACGCCCGAGGCGGCCCATGCCGTGGCCCTGCAGGCGGCTGCCATCCTGGGCCTGCCCGCCGATTTCTGATGCTGCTGTTGCCCGGCAACGATCCCGCCGCTGTCCAGGCCGCCGCACGGCGCCTGGCCGATGGCGAACTGCTGGGCCTGCCGACCGAGACCGTCTACGGCCTGGCCGCGCGCGCCGACCGCGACGCGGCGGTCGCCAGGATCTTCGCGGCCAAGGGCCGACCCAGCGACCACCCGCTGATCGTCCATGTGCTGGACGCCGCCGGCGCCGAGCCCTTCGCCGACCACCTGCCCGCCACGGCGCGCCGGCTGATGGACGCCTTCTGGCCGGGCCCGCTGACCGTCATCGTGCCGCGCCGGCTGGGCGTGGCCGAGGCGGCGGCGGGCGGCCAGGCCACCGTGGCGCTGCGCTCGCCGGCCCACCCGGTCGCCCGCGCCGTGCTGGCCGCGGCGCGTGAATTGGGTGTGCAGGGCGTGGCCGCGCCCAGCGCCAACCGCTTCGGCCGCGTCAGCCCGACGCTGGCCCGCCATGTCGTCGAGGAGTTCGGCCCCGGGCTGATGGTGCTGGACGGCGGCGCCTGCGAGGTGGGCATCGAATCCAGCATCGTGGACTGCAGCCGAAGCGATACCCATCGGCCGGCGCTGCTGCGCCCCGGCCTGATCGGCGCTGCGCGCATCGAGGCCGTGCTCGGCGTGGCGCTGGCCGCGCCGGATGCCCAGGCACCCAGGGCCTCGGGCACGCTGGCCGCCCACTATGCGCCCGCGGCCCGAGTGCGGCTGCTCGACGCCGAGCGCCTGGCTTTACGTTTGGCCGCGGCGGCGGCCGGCGCGAGCCTGGAAGGGGTGGCGGTATATTCACGCGCCCAACCGCCCGGCGGGCTGGCCTGGAAATGGCAGGCCCTGCCGGCCGACCCGGCGGCGGCGGCGCACGAGTTGTTCGCGGTGCTGCGGGCCCTGGATGCGGCCGGCGCCCGCGAGATCTGGGTCGAGGCGCCTCCGCGCGACCCGGCCTGGGATGGCGTGCGAGACCGGCTCAGCCGGGCCGCCGCCGCCTTCACCGATTGAGTTCCTGTCCCTGAGTTGATCGTCATGCAACGTGTTGTGTCCCAGAAAATCAAGCGCGGCCTGGCCGCGGTGGCGGCAGCCGCGCTCGTTGCCGGCTGCGGCGGCGGGGGCACCTCGCAGATCGACCCGTTCAAGCCGACGCGCATCGTCGCCTTCGGCGACGAGAGCGGCGCCATCCTGCAGAGCGGCAAGAAATACACGATCAACGGCCTGAACGCCGACACCAAGCTGATCGACTGCAAGCTCAACCCCGTCTGGAGCCAGGTGCTGGCCTATGGCTTCGGCATGGTCTACCCGCAGTGCAACACCGATTACGTCGCGCTGCCCCAGGGCATCATGTACGCGGCGGCCGGCGACAAGGTCGCCGATGTGCAGGCCAAGATCGACCAGCACCTGTCCAACGACGGCTTCGGCCCCAAGGACCTGGTGGCCCTGTTCGTCGGCGTCAACGACATCCTGGAGCTCTACCGGCAGTTCCCGGCCGTCAGCAGCGACTCGCTGATCAACGAGGCCAAGGCGCGTGGCAAGCTGCTGGCGCAGCAGGCCAACCGCATCGCCAACGCCAACGGTCGCGTGCTGGTCAGCACCATCTTCGACGTCGGCCTGACGCCCTTCGGCCAGAACGAGAGGCAGCAGCAGACCGACACCGACCGCGCCGTCTTTCTGAACGACCTGAGCTCGGCCTTCAACACCGCGCTGCGCCTGAACCTGCTGAACGACGGCCGCCTGATCGGCCTGGTGCTGACGGACGAGACCATCCAGCAGATCGCGCGCTACCCGACCGCCTTCGGCTACACGAACGTGACGCAGGCCGCCTGCCGCACCGACGTCGCGGCGCAGGAATGCACCACCGACACCCTGCAGCCCGGCGCGAGCGCGACGACCTGGCTGTGGGCGGGCAGCACGCTGCTGGCGCCGGGCGCGCAGCAGCGCATCGGCACGCTGGCGCTGACCCGCGCCCGCAACAACCCGTTCTGAGGTCGCCGCAGGCGGCCGCTCTCAAGCGGCTGCCGTGCGCAGCTCGCGGCGCAGGATCTTGCCGACGTTGCTCTTGGGCAGGTCGTCGCGGAACTCGATGAACCTGGGGCGCTTGTAGGCGGTCAGCTGCTGGGCGCAATAGGCCGCCAGGTCTTCCTCGGCCAGTGCCGGGTCGCGCTTCACGACGAAGAGCTTGACCGCCTCGCCCGACTTGGCATCCGGCACGCCGATGGCGGCGCACTCCAGCACGCCGGGGTGCAGGTTGACGACCTGCTCGATCTCGGTCGGGTAGACGTTGAAGCCGCTGACCAGGATCATGTCCTTCTTGCGGTCGACGATGCGCACATAGCCGCGCTCGTCCATGATGCCGATGTCGCCGCTCTTGAAGAAGCCGTCGGCGCACATGACGTTGGCCGTCTCGTCGGGCCGCTTCCAGTAGCCGGCCATGACCTGCGGGCCGCGGATGCAGATCTCGCCGCGCTCGCCGATGGGCAGGTCGCGGCCCTCGTCGTCGCGGATGCTGATCTCGGTGGACGGCACGGGCAGGCCGATGCTGCCGTTGAAGCCGCGCTGATCCAGCGGGTTGATGGTCGCGGCCGGTGCGGTCTCGGACAGGCCGTAGCCCTCCACAACAGGGCAGCCCGTGACCTTCAGCCATTTCTCGGCCGTGGCCTGCTGCACCGCCATGCCGCCGCCGTTGGAGATGACGAGCTCGGAGAAGTCCAGCCGCGAGAAGCCGGGCTCGTTGGCCAGCGCGTTGAACAGCGTGTTGACGGCCGGGAAGAGGTGGATCCTGTGGCCGCGCAGCGTGTCGATGAGGCCGGGGATGTCGCGCGGATTGGGCACCAGGATGTTGAGCTGGCCCATGCGCGCACCGAGCATGAAGCAGGCCGTCAGCGCGAAGATGTGATACAGCGGCAGCGCGCAGACATTGGTGAACTGCATGTGCTGGTCGGGCAGCCGGGCCAGCATGGGCTGGAACCAGGCCTCGACCTGCAGGATGTTGGCGACGATGTTCCGGTGCAGCAGCGTCGCACCCTTGGACAGGCCGGTCGTGCCGCCGGTGTACTGCAGGAAGGCGACGTCGTCGGGGCCGAGCTCGGGCTTCTTCAGCGGCAGGCGCTCGCCGTGGCGCAGGGCCTCGTTGAAGCGCACGACGGTGCGGCCTTCGCCGACGGCGAGGCGGAACTCCGGCACCATCTTCTTCAGGTGGCGCACCGCGAAGTTGACCAGCGGGCCCTTCCACCAGTTCAGCAGGTCGCCCATCGAGGCGAGCACGACGTGGTGCACGTCGGTCGCGGTTATGACCTCGGCCAGCGTGTGCGCGAAGTTCTCCAGCACGATGATGGCGCGGGCGCCCGAGTCCTTGAGCTGGTGCTCCAGCTCGCGCGGCGTGTACAGCGGGTTCACGTTCACGACGACGAAGCCCGCGCGCAGGATGGCCGCGATGGCCACGCCGTACTGCAGCAGATTGGGCATCATGATGGCGACGCGGTCGCCGGTCTTCAGCCCCTGGGCCTGCAGCCAGGCGCCGAGCCGGATCGACAGCTGGTCGATCTCGGCGAAGCTCATGCGCTGGCCCATGCAGATGGCCGCGTCGCGCTGCGCATGCTTGCGGAAGGCCTCGTTCAGCAGGTCCACCAGCGAGCCGTAGGTGCCGGTGTCGATCTCGGCCGGCACGCCGGCCGGATAGCTGGCCAGCCAGGGCTTGGAGCGCGATGTCGCCTGCGGGACGGCGGCGGCTTCTTCGGCAAGGACGGCGGTCATCGGCGGGCCCTTCTGGCGTGCTTCGCGTGAAGCTGTCGATGGTGGTTCCGCCGCCGACTTCAAGCTAGGGGAGTTGCCCTAGGGTCGATGCATCCGCGCGAAACAGGCCGCCTGCAATTGTGTCCTCGCGCTGTCGCACGGTGGACAGGAACTCGGCCGCGCCGCGCATCGCGCGGAAGGTGTCGAAGCCGCTTTCCAGGAAGGCCTGCAGCGCGCCCAGGCCCGCCATCTGCGCGGGGCCGCGCATCAGCTTCAGCGTCTGGCGCAGCAGCGGCTTGCGGGTGAGGCGGTCCAGCGATTCGCCGACGGCCATGGTCAGCTCGATCTGCTGCCGGCGCGAGGCCGGTTCGCCGCAGGCCCGCCAGGCGTCGGCATAGCCCTGGGCCGTGATGTCGGGCGAGCGCAGGAGTTCGGCCATGCGCGTGTCCAGCCGCTCGGACAGCGCATGCAGGCGCGCCAGCCGTGCCACCGTGTCGACGACCTCGGCGGGGAAGAGGCGGGTCAGCGTCGGGATCACGCGGGCGAACTGTGCATCGCGCTGGCGGTAGTCGTCGGGGCCGTAGAGCTCGTGCAGGAAGAAGCGCGTAGCCGCCTCGTAGCGCGGGTGGGCGAGCAGGTCGGCGTAGGTGTGGGCGAAGCGGCGCTGCTGGTAGGTCTTGACGGCCTGGACGCGGGCTTCGAGCGCGGGATCGGCGGCGCGGCGGGCGCGTTCGGCATCGACGGCGTGCAGTTCGTTCAGCAGGGATTCGGCGCTCAGCTCATCCATGGGTCGGGGTGGAATTCTGCCTTCCTACACTGCGGCCATGAATGCGCGACTGCAAAGGATCTGGGTGCTGCTGCGGCTGGCCGCGGCGCTGTTCGTCGGCTGGCGCTTCGGCTGGGCCTGGGGCCTGCCGACGCTGGGCCTGCCGGCCGCCGTGCTGGCGGCCGGGTTCCTGCAGCTGCACTGGGTGAACCGGCCGGCGCCGACCTGGGGCCAGCTGCTGCGGGCCTGGGCCGGCGAGGTGCTGGCCAGCGAGCTGGCCTTCTCCTGGCGCCAGCCCTGGCGCGAATGGGCCGAGCCCGACCACCTGCCGGCCGGCGCGACGGCCGGCGTGCTGCTGGTGCACGGCTTTTCCTGCAACCGCGGGCGCTGGAACGGCTGGATGAAGCGGCTGCGGGCGCAGGGCGTGGCCTTCGTCGCGCCGTCGCTGGAGCCGGCCTTCGGCAGCATCGACGCCTATGCCGACGAGATCGAGGCCGGCGTGCAGAGGCTCAAGGCCGTCACCGGGCGCATGCCGCTGCTGTGCGCCCACAGCATGGGCGGCCTGGCGCTGCGGGCCTGGTGGCGCAGATACGGCGCGGGCCATGCAGCGCCGCGGGCGATCACGCTGGGTTCGCCCCATCGGGGCACGCGCATGGCGGTGCTGGGCGCCGGCGTCAACGCGGCGCAGATGCGCCGCGGCAGCGCCTGGCTGGCCGAGTTGCCGGGCCTGCCCGACGCGGACTGCTTCTGGACGCCCTGCGACCAGGTCGTCAACCCGGCCGAGACGGCCATCCTGGGCGGCGCGCGCGCGCACCGGGTGGATGGCGTCGGGCATATGGGCCTCGTCCACACGGACGCGGCCTGGCATTGCCTTCAGACCGCCTTGGCCGGCTCGTCCTTGGGATCGGTCAACACGCCGCGGCGGATCTGATCCAGCTCGATGCTCTCGAACAGGGCCTTGAAGTTGCCCTCGCCGAAGCCCTCGTTGCCCTTGCGCTGGATCAGCTCGAAGAAGATCGGACCGATCACTTCCTTCGTGAAGATCTGCAGCAGCAGCTCGTTGTCCACGCCGAGGTGGGTGGCGCCGTCGATCAGGATGCGCAGGCGGCGCAGCTCGTCCACCTTCTCGCCGTGGCCGGGCAGGCGCTTGTCGATCAGGTCGAAATAGGTGTCGATGGTGTCCTGGAACACCACGCCGCCGTTCCTCATGCCCTCGACCGTGCCGTAGATATCGGTCGTGCCCAGCGCGACGTGCTGGATGCCCTCGCCGTGATACAGGTCCAGGTATTCGGCGATCTGGCTCTTGTCGTCGGAGCTCTCGTTGATCGGGATGCGGATCTTGCCACAGGGGCTGGTCATGGCCTTGGACTTCAGGCCGGTCAGCTTGCCCTCGATGTCGAAGTAGCGCACCTCGCGGAAGTTGAAGAAGCGCTCGTAGAACTCCGACCACTCCTTCATTCGGCCGCGGAAGACGTTGTGCGTCAGGTGGTCGATCTCGGTCAGGCCGTGGCCCGCGGGGTTGGCGTCGACCGGCTGGCCGGCCTCGTCCAGCATGGGCACGAAGTCGACGTCGTAGATGGAGATGTTGCCGATGGCGCCGGCCTTGGCGCCGCCCTTGCCCTGCCAGCGGTCGACGAAGTAGATCAGCGAGTCGCCGATGCCCTTGATGGCCGGGATGTTCAGCTCCATCGGGCCGGCCTTGTTGTCGAAGCCCCAGGCGCCCAGCTCCAGCGCGCGCTGGTAGGCGTGGGCGGCGTCCTGCACGCGTAGGGCGATGGCGCAGATGGACGGACCGTGCAGGCGGGCAAAGCGCTGGGCGAAGGAATCCGTCTCCGCGTTGATGATGAAGTTGACGCCGCCCTGGCGGTAGAGCGTCACGTTCTTGTGGCGGTGGCGGGCCACGGCCTTGAAGCCCATCGTCTCGAACAGTGCGCCGAGCGCGGCCGGGTCGGGCGCGGCGAACTCGATGAACTCGAAACCGTTGGTGCCCATCGGGTTGTCCCAGGGCGTGAACTTGGCCATTTCTGCCTCGCGTGGTGATGTCGTCGAAGCTGAAAATTCTGCGGCGCAAGGCTCGCAGTTTTCATGCAAATCCAGGCGCAGTCTTCAATCGAAACACAGGATTCGTGCGTTCAATGCGATTGAGGCGCCGGCCATTCGGCCAGGCCGTAGCCGGCCAGGATGGCCTTGAGCCGCCCGCTCCTGCGCAGCTTCTGCATGCCCTGGCTGAATGTCCGCGCATAGTCCTGCGCCCTGGGGTGGCGTGGCGAGATCGCCATGTAGGCATAGCTCGGAGCCTCGCAGCCGGCGTTGCGGGCGGCCAGCCCGGGATGCTGCTTGAGCGTGTAGGCGACGAGGTTCTCCTCCTCGATGAAGGCGTCCATGCGGCCCAGCTGCAGGCGGCGCAGCATGCGCTCGGTCAGGCCGTCGCCGGTGTGGACCTCGAAGCGCTGCGGGGCGGCCTTGATCGCAGCGTCCAGGGCCGCGCCGTAGGAATAGTCGCGGATGACGCCGACCTGCGCCAGCTCCGCGAGGCTGGCCGCGCCGCGGTAGCTCCAGCGGCTGCCGGCGGCGACGTAGACGCAGTAGCGGTTGCGCGAGATCGGCTGTGCGGGAAAGACGAAGTCGGGCGCTTCCTCGTGAAAGGTGGATGGCGTGGCCGTGTAGGTGCCGGCGCGCACGTCGATCAGCGCCCGGCTGTAGTTCTCGTTGACGAGGCGCACTCGGTGCCCGGCCGCCGCGAAGATCTCGCGCACGATGTCGACCGTGAAGCCTTCCTGCGCCGCGCCCGCCTTGCAGCTGAAGGGGCACCAGTAGTCCGGCGAGGCGAGCACGATCTCGTCCGCCCGCGCCGGGGTGGCGCAGGCGAGCAGCAGGCTCAGCAGGATCGGGGCTTTCACGGCGTCGCCACTGTAGGGTGGCGGCGACGCAGGAAGGTTGCACAATTTCTCGCATGGACGCCCCCATCGAGCTCGACGCCATCGACCGCCGCATCCTGCGCGCGCTGCAGCAGGACGGCCGCGTCACCTACGACGCGCTGGCCGGCGAGGTCGGCCTGTCCTCGTCTGCCGTGCTGCGCCGCGTGCGCCGGCTGGAGGAGGCGGGTGTCATCGGCGGCTATGTCGCCCTGGTGCCGCCCGAGCGCGTGGGCCTGGGGCTGACGGCCTACCTGAACGTGCGGCTGGAGAAGCAGACCGACAACCCGCTGCGCAACCCGCGCGACCTGTTCCGCGCCGCCGTGCAGACCTGGCCCGAGGTGGTGGAGTGCGCGGCCCTGACCGGCGAGATGGACTACCTGCTGCGCGTGCTGGTGCAGGACATGCAGCACTACGCCCGCTTCATCAGCGACACGCTGCTCAAGCACCCGAGCGTGCAGGACTGCAAGACCAGCTTCGTGCTGGAACGGCTGAAAAACACCACGGCTGTACCGGTATGAATTGAAAGGCGCGCGCAGCGCCGCCGCCCCTCCAGCGGCTGCCATGGATCTGGCTTCGCCAGGCACAAACAGTCCTCAGGACAGTTTGTGTCTGGGCTCAGCCCCCTTGAGGGGGCCGGCGAAGCCGGTACGGGGTGGGTCAATCAAACTCGTGCAGCAGCTTCAGGGCGTGGGCTTCGCCGAGGTTGAGCAGCTCGGCGATGTCGTGCAGGTCGTCCGGCACGGCCGCGTCGTCCCAGCCCCGGGCCGTGTGCCGCGCCAGGCGCACGGCCAGGTGCACGCAGCGCACCTGCGGGTCGCGCTCGTGCTTGTCGCCGGTGATGCGGGTCAGCAGTTCGGGCAGATGCCAGCGCTTCATCAGCGCCTGCTCCAGCTCGGTCAGCGTGACGCCCAGCACCTGGCGCTGTGCGACGGCGCTGCGCAGGCTGCGGTCGGCGTCCTGCAGCGCGGCCACCTGCAAGGCCAGGTCGGGCGCATGCACCCACAGCAGCATCTCGGCGAAATCGTGCAGCAGGGCGGCGCTGTGGATGACGGCGGCGTCGGGGTCGGCCCGATGCGCCGCGAAGCCCAGCGCAAAGCGCGATGCACGCTCGGCGCGCTGCATGACGCGCGACAGGCCCAGTTGCGCCTCCTCGTGGTCGGCCAGCACGGCCTCCAGCGTCGGCTGCGGCCCGAAGTCGCGGAAGAAGGGGGTGATGCCCATCAGCACCAGGGCGGCCGTCACCGTCTCGGGGTCGGCCATGAGGCCGGCGCTGCGGCCGCGCTTCAGCTCGTTGGCATGGGCCAGCACCTTCAGCGTCATCAGCGGGTCGGTCGCGATCAGCTCGCCCAGGCCGTGGGCGTCCACGTCGTCCTCGGTCGCGCGCATCTGTTCCAGCGCCTCGGCCGTCTCGGCCAGCACCGGAATCTCGGCCCGGGCGAAGGCATCCACCCAGGCATCGAGACTGGACAGCGGGTCGGTCAGGCGCAGGCGGTCGGGCATGATGGCCGGATGCTAGGCCGACGCGGGGCCGCCCGCTCACTGCAGGCGACCCCGTTTTGCGGCTCAGTTCACGGCCTGCGCGCGCCTTTCAGCCGCGCCCGTCGGCATGGAAGGCGCCTTCGGGCGCGCTGGCCTCGGCATAGAACTCCAGCGGGCTGCCGGCGCGGCGGCGCCTGCGCCAGGCCGGCGAGAACACCAGCCGCATCGCGCGCGCCGCGCGCTTGATGCGGATCCAGCGGCGGGCCCAGGCGGCGTGGGTTTCGGCGGCGTCGGGGCCGCGCAATTCGATCAATCTCATGAGGGTCTCCGTGGGCGCCGGGCCGGCCCTCATGACATGGATCATGAGGTCGGGCGGCGCGCGCGATTCAGGGGCTGTCGTCGGGGAAGCGCTCGCGCAGCAGGTGGCGCAGGTCCAGGCGGGCCTGCTGGCGCTGGGCGCGGGCGTCGTTCGGGCTCTGGTGCCGGCCGGCCTGGCGTTTCAGGGCCGGCGCGACGAGCGGATTGCGCGGTTTGCGCAGGCTCAGCTGCAGGGGGCGGGGAGAGGTGAACTGGGGCATGGCGTGCTCCGGTGGGCGCCGCGCTCGGGCGGCGGGCAATGCAGCGGCTCGACCCGGGCAGGGCCTGCGTTTGCGGCGATGGTTGGGTTGCCCGGGGCTCGCGCTCGAGGCGAACGGGCCGGGCGGTCAGGGGCTCTGGGAGTGCGACCTCGCCTTGACGCCTGGGGACTGCAGCGGCACGACTTGCGCAAATGATAAACAAACGTTGATCTTGCGCAAGCGGTTTTTATCCAACATCCCTAACGTGGGGGATGCGGGCCGTCCAATGACGGATGCGATGAACGACTATGCCCGCCGGCTTGCAGGCCGACAGGCCTTCGTCCGGCGTCGGACAGTGCTCAGGCACTGTCCGACGCCGGACTCAGCGTTTCTTGGACTTCAGCGGCGCGACGCCGGACTGCAGCTTGCGCCACTCGTCCAACTCTGCCTGCGGGCTGGGCGCGGCGGCCTTGGGCGGCGGTGGCGGTGCGGGTTCGGGCGTCAGCACCTCGCCGAGCAGGTCCAGCAGCCGCGTGCGGGCGCGCTGCGGGTGGCGGCGGTAGTAGGTCAGCACGAGGCCGATGATGAAGCGCTCGTCGTCGTCCTGCGGCGTGCTGGGCGAGTCGGCGACCGGGGCCGCGATCGGGGCCAGCGCGGCGGCCATGCCCGTCGCGGGCGCCTTCGCCGTCGGGCCATGTTCCAGGTCCATCCAGCCGGGCGGCTTGTGGCAGAGCTGCTCGAACTGGCGCGCCAGCCGCTCGCCGATCTGGCGGGCGCGGCCCTTGATCTGGCTCCAGTAGCTGGGCTGGATCTGCAGCTTCTCGGCAAAGCGCCGCTCCAGGCCACGCAGCGTGGCGGCATCGGGGTGTTTGACGGTGGCGCTGACGAACTCTTCGAACAGCCGCATCGCGTTGTCCAGTCGGATCTGCGCGACGTCGCGGGGGGCGCTGGGCATGGGGCGCAATGATAAATGAGCGTTGCCCTCATGCCCGGGGCGCGGTGCTCACTCCACTTCGTCGCCCGCCTTGTAGGCCCCCACCAGCGTCGCCTGCGTGTTCGGCGGCACGGCCTCGTAGTGCGACAGCAGCAGCGTGTAGCGCCCTTGGCCGGCCGTCATCGCGTTCAGCCGCGTCTGGTAGCTCGTCAGCTCGGCCAGCGGAGCCAGGCCCTGCACGATGAGGCTGCCGGGCACCGCGGCGCGGGTGCCGTTGACCTGGCCGCGGCGCGAGGCCAGGTCGCCGGTGATGTCGCCGATGCTGGGGTCGGGCGCCGTGATCTCGACCTGCACGATGGGTTCCAGCACCAGCGGCCGGGCCTCGCGCACGGCTTCCATCATGGCCCGGCGGCCGGCCGTGACGAAGGCGATCTCCTTGCTGTCCACCGAGTGGTGCTTGCCGTCGTAGACGACGACGCGCAGGTCCACCAGCGGGTAGCCGGCGATGACGCCGCTGGCCAGCGCCGAGCGCACGCCCTTCTCGACGGCCGGCATGAACTGGCCGGGAATGGTGCCGCCCTTGACCGCGTCGACGAACTCGAAGCCCGCGCCGCGCTCCAGCGGTTCGATGCGCAGATAGACCTCGCCGAACTGGCCGGCGCCGCCGCTCTGCTTCTTGTGGCGGTAATGGCCCTCGGCCGGTGCCGAGATGGTCTCGCGGTAGGCGATGCGCGGCGGCTCGGTGACGACCTCGCCCTTGTAGAGCTCGCGCACCCGCTCCAGCAGCAGGCGCAGGTGCAACTCGCCCAGGCCGTAGACCAGGGTCTGGTGGCCGTACGTCCCATCATGGCCGGCCTGCTCGATGCGCAGGCAGGGGTCTTCGTCCACCAGCCGCGCCAGCACCTCCCAGAGCTTCTGCTCGTCGCCGCGCCGCGCCGGGCTGATGGCCAGGCCGTGCACCGGCGTCGGGAAATCCAGGGCTTGAAGGAAGATGTGCTCGTCCTCCTGGGCGTCGTGCAGCACCGCGTCGAAGGCGATGTCGTCGACCTTGGCGACGGCGCAGAGGTCGCCGGGCAGGGCTTCGTCGATGTCGACATGCCTGGCGCCCTGCAGCATGAAGAGGTGGCCGACGCGTATCGGCTTGCGCGCATGGCCGACGAACAGCAGCCCGCCCTTGGCGACGCGGCCCTGGTGCACGCGCAGCACGCCCATCTTGCCGAGATAGGGGTCGGCGACGATCTTGAACACATGGGCCAGCACATGGGCCGCGGGGTCGGGCGCGGCCGGGTAGGGGGCCGGCTCGGTGCCCTTGCCTTCCAGGAAGGGCGGCGGGTTGCCCTCGGCCGGGTTGGGCATCAGCGCCTCGATGACGGCCAGCAGCTCGGCGATGCCGGCGCCCGTCCTGGCCGAGCAGAAGCAGACCGGGATCAGATGGCCCTCGCGCAGCGCCTGCTCCAGCGGTGCGTGCAGCTCGCGCGGGTCAACGTCGCCGTCGGTCAGGTAGCGGTCGACGAAGGCCGAGTCGACCTCGACGACCTGCTCCACCAGCGCGCGGTGCGCGTCGGCGATGGACGAAAAATCGGCCTCTGGTCCGAGGGGAGAAGAGGCCGCGAAGAAGCAGTCGACGACGCATTTTGCGCCGCCGGCCGGCAGGTTCAATGGCAGGCACTCCTTGCCGAAGACCTCGCGGATCTGGCCGAGCAGCCCGGGCAGGTCGATGTCCGGGCAGTCGATCTTGTTGACGACGACGAGGCGGGTGACGCCGCGCTCGCCGGCCGCGGTCAGCATGCGCTGGGCCATCAGCTCGATGCCGTTCTGCGCGTTGATGACGACGATGGCCGTGTCCGCCGCCTCCAGCGCCGGCAGGGCCTGGCCGACGAAATCGGGCGCGCCGGGCGTGTCGATGGCGTGCACGCGAATGCCGCCGTGCGTGAAGTGGGCGAGGCTGGACTGCAGCGAATGGCCCAGGCGTTTTTCGAGCGGGTCGTGGTCGGACACCGTGCTGCCGCGCTCGATGCTGCCGGCCTGCGCGATCGCGCCGGCATGGGCCAGCAGCGCGTCCAGCAGCAGGGTCTTGCCGGCCGCGGCCGGCCCGACCAGCGCGACCGTGCGGATGGCGCTCACTCTAGGATCAGGGCCTGTATCGCTCATCGGAACCTCCTCGGCGGCCCGGCCAGCGTAGAAGAAGCCGGCGGTGCCGGCAAGGGCAGAATCATCCGCATGCAAGCACGACTCAGCGCCCTCGTCCTGGCCCTGCTGGCGGTGTCCGCCCAGGCCCAGCCCCTGCCCCAGGCCGCGCCTGCGGACGAGCTCAAGGCCATGCTGGCCGAGGTCAGTGCCGAGCGCATCGAGGCCCGCGTCCGCAAGCTCGTCGGCTTCGGCACGCGGCACACGCTGTCGGACATCGGCTCCGACACCCGTGGCATCGGCGCCGCGCGGCGCTGGATCACCAGCGAGATGACGGCCTGCGCCAAGGCGTCCGGCGGGCGGCTGAAGGTCGAGGAGCAGAGCTTCGTCGAGCCGGCCGGCCAGCGCGTCGGCCAGCCCACGGAACTCATGAACATCGTCGCGACGCTGCCCGGCCGCGGCGCGGGCAAGGGCCGCCTGCTGGTCGTCAGCGGCCACTACGACTCGCGCAACAGCGACGTGATGGACGCGCTCGGCGAATCCCCCGGCGCCAACGACGATGCCTCCGGCACGGCCGCCGTCATGGAGCTGGCCTGCGTGATGGCCAGGCACCAGTTCGACGCCACGCTGGTCTTCATGACCGTGCCGGGCGAGGAGCAGGGGCTGCTGGGCGCCGCGCAGTGGGCGCGCGACGCGCGGGCCGAAGGGCTCAACGTCGAGGCCATGATCACCAACGACATCGTCGGCAGCCCGCGCGGCGATGCCGGGCAGTACGACGCCAAGCGGCTGCGTCTGTTCGCCGACGGCCTGGACCCGCTGGTGCGCCTGCTGACGGCCGCCAATGCCAACCGCCCCGCCAGCCCGGCCGACCAGAAGGCCGTGGCCGCGATGCAGGCCGAGCTGCTGCCGCTGCTGCAGGCCGGCGGCGCCGAGGACCTGCCCACCCAGCAGCTCGGCCGCCACCTGAAGGCCGCCGCCGAAGCGGTCATGCCCGGCTTCACCGTGCAGCTGATCCAGCGCCGCGACCGCTATCTGCGCGGCGGCGACCACATCCCCTTCCTCGAGCGCGGCTATGCGGCGGTGCGCTTCAGCGAGCCCTTCGAGAACTTCGCCCACCAGCACCAGAACCCCAGGACCGAGAACGGCGTCGTCTACGGCGACCTGCCCGAGTTCGTCGACTTCGGCTACGTGGCCGACGTGGCGCGCGCCAACCTCGCCGGCCTGGCCACGCTGGCCTGGGCGCCGGCGCCGCCGAAGGGCGTGAGGCTGGACGCCGGCGGCCTGAGCAACGACTCGACGCTGGAGTGGACCGCCAGCGCCGACCCCGAGGTGACCGGCTACCGCATCGTCTGGCGCGACACCGATTCGGCCACCTGGCAGCAGTCCAGCGACGTCGGCCTGGCGACGCGCGTGACGCTGCCGGTCAGCAAGGACAACGTCGTCTTCGGCGTGCAGGCCGTGTCGCGTAAGGGGTTCGCCAGCCTGGCGAGCTTCCCGCTGCCGAAACGCTAGACGAAACCTAGGTTCCTGGCGCTGCCGAAGTTGGGCAGATTGGGCAGCACGCTGTTGAGCTGGCTGTCGCTCGCGCCCATCCAGCCCAGCAGCGTCGCCGCGTACTGGTCCACCGAGCTGGTCGGGATCCAGCGGCCCTGCTGCTCCCAGCTGTCGACGCCGACATCGTCCGGCCCGCCCAGGGCCAGCGTCGGGTAGGCGCCGTAGAGGCCGCCCTTGACCGCGCCGCCGAAGACGAGGTGGTGGTTGCCCCAGGCGTGGTCGGTGCCGCCGCTGTTGTTGGGCAGGAAGGTGCGGCCGAAGTCGCTCTGCGTGAAGGTCGTGACCGAGTCGGCCAGGCCCAGGGCCGTCAGCGCGGCCTGGAAGCAGGCCAGCGCGTCGCCCAGCTGCTTGAGCAGTGCGGCATGCGTGCCCGCCAGCACGTTGGCACCGGCCTGGCCGCCGTGGGTGTCGAAGCCGCCGAGCTGGGCGAAGTAGATCTGCCGCGTGCCGCCCAGCGTGGCGCGCACGTCGAGCAGCTTGGCGGTCTGGTAGAGCTGCTGGCCCAGGCCGGTCGTCACGTTGCCGTTGGCGATCAGCGGCGCGAAGGCGGTGTCGATGGCGGCGTTGCTGCCGGCGTCGCCGGGCCTGCGCTGGATCAGCGGGCCGAGCTGGTCGGCCAGGGCCATCGCGGCCTGCTGCTGTTTCTGGAAGGCGCCGGCGAGGTCGGTGTCGGCCGCCTGCGCGGCCAGGGCCTTCACGGCGTCGAGCTTGAGGGCGTTGGGCTTCCAGCCGATGTCGGCGGCGCCCAGGCCGGCGGCGCCGAAGCCCTCGCCCGGGCCGGGCAGCACCAGCGGCGCGACCAGCTCCGACAGGCCGAAGTGGCCGTTGCCGCCGACGCTGACGACCGGGCTGGCCAGGCCCAGCGCCACCGCGCTGCGGCCGCCCCAGCCGGTGCGGCTCTGCGCGTCGGTGCTGGCGGACTCCCACAGCACCTGCTGGTCGCTGTGCGAGAACAGGCTGGGCGGCGTCAGCGCGGTCTGGCCGGCGTCGGCGTGGTACTGGGCCTTGGTCAGCGGCGCGTAGAGCGGGCCGACGTTGAATTGCACGGCCAGCTTGCCGGCGGCGAACAGCGGGTTCAGCGCGGCCAGCGCCGGGTGCAGGCCGAAGTCGCTCGTGCCCAGGCGGCCCAGGCTGGCCTGGGGCAGGGCCAGGCCGGCGCGCACCTTGGCGTAGTCGGCATAGCGGCCGGCGTCCATCGGCACGACGGTGTTCATTCCGTCGTTGCCGCCGTACAGGAAGACGCAGACCAGGGCCTTGAAGTCGGCCGCACGGGCCAGGCGCAGCGGCGCGAGGGCCGCCAGGCCGCCGAGGCCCAGGGCGCCGGCGAGCAGGCGGCGGCGCGAGGCCGAATGTTGATGTGGGTGGTGAGACATCGAAAACCTTTCACGCGGTTGCGCGCGGTGAACCTGCGGGCCGAGCACCGGGCCGCCCCAAGCCGGCCCGGTGGGCGATGTACTTGCCGGTCGATCCGGCAAGCATCGCCGTCCCCGCGGGGGACCGACCAGGCTTGCCTGCGTTCAGCAGCGCAAGGGTGGGCGAGGGGCTCACGGTCATTAGCGGACGATCTGGTACTGAGATGCGGCGAACACGAGATAGGCCGCCGTCTTCACGCGGTTGCGCTGCCAGGTCTTGGCGTCGGTCTGGTCCGTCCACCAGGAGACCGCGTCGACGATCTTGGCGCGCGCGGGGTCTGGCAGCACCTCGCCGTGGGCCAGCAGCGACAGGCGATCGACCAGCTTGCCCGCGTCGGCGGCATCGGCGTCGAAGGCGTCCAGCGTGACGGCGGTGCCGGTCGCGTTCGGCACGCCGGCGGACGGCGCCGAGCCGCCCCAGTCGAGCAGATAGGCCAGGTAGTTCAGCCGCTCCAGCGCCGTGTTGGCGTTGTGGATGCCGAAGGCGCCGCCGCTCAGCCGGGTGCCGGGCACCGGGTAGTCGGGCGGGTAGAAGTTGAAGACCGAGGGCGAGCGGAAGACATGCTGGCGCAGCGCCTCGCCCCACCACCAGCCCAGCGCGTCGCCGTCGGTGCGGCCGTTCAGCGCGCGCAGCACGCCCGTCATCATCAGCACGGGGTCGCGCAGCCGCCCGCCAGCGCTGCCGGGCGGGGCGTCGCCGCGGGCCTCGGCGTCCAGCAGCACGGCGGCCACCGTGGCGCCCAGGTCGCCCACGCGGCCGCTGCCGAAGCTGATGCCGTCCTTGCTGAACCGGCCGCCCTGGAAGGCGGCGGCGACGCGGCCCACATAGCCGCTCGACGGGTTGGAGCGCACCAGGGCCTGGATCAGCTGGCGGCCGATGAAGGGCGGCATGTTGGGATGGGCCATCAGGCTGTCCAGCACGGCGTCCAGCGCCTGGGACGGCGTGCTGCCGGCGGGCGCCTTGCCGCCGGCCAGCAGCGCGCGTTCGGTCGTGTCGTGCAGGGCCGGCAGCGGCACCATGTCGCCGTCGTAGAACTGGCAGTTGGCCCCCTGCGGCGAGCAGTCCCAGGCGGCCTTGCCGCCGGCCGGGTAGGTCCAGCCGGTCAGCGCATAGGCATAGGCGCGCACATCGGTGTTGCCGTAGGTGGGCTGGCAGCGTCCGCCCTTCAGGCTGCCGTCCATCTCCAGCAGGCAGGTGCCGAGCGAGAAGAGCTGCAGCAGCTCGCGCGGGAAGTTCTCGTTGGGGGCGGCCTTGTCGTTGTTGACGCCGTTCAGGTAGTCGCCCATGACCGGGCTCAGCGCCACCGCGCGCAGCACGTCGCGGTAGTTGCCCAGCGCGTTGTCCAGCAGCGCGTTCTGGTAGCGGCGCAGGCCGTAGGTGCCTTCCACCGCCAGGTTGCTGACGACGAGGATCTGCTGCAGCGCGAAGGCCATGCGCTGGCGCAGCTGGTCGGGCTGGCCGACGGCGTTGCGGTAAAAGTCCCACAGCAGCGGCTGGCTGGAGAACCAGTCGCGCCAGCAGTTGTCGCCCTTGTTGGCGGCACGGTCGCAGAAGGCCGTGTCGTTGACGTCGGCGTGGATGGCGCTGCCGCCGCCCGAGCTGTAGTGCGAGCCCTGCGGCAGCGCCAACTGGGCCTGCACCCAGGTTGAGGCGCTCTGCGTGCGCATCTGCGCGACCAGGCCCTCGGTCGCGCCGAAGCTGGCCTGCGAGGCCAGGCGCACCGCGTCGCGCTGGCTCATCGGCGGCGCGCCGGCAGTGCCGGGCGCCGTCGGCGGGGCGCCGGGGTTGCCGCCCGACCCGCCGCCGCAGCCGGACAGCATCGCGGTCGACAGGACCAGTGTCGCGGCCGACAGGGCCAGTGCGGCGGTGGCGGCCCGGCGCGCGGGACGGGGGGCGGGCTGGCGCTGCGGCATCGTCGGCTCCGGGGTGAGGACCATGCATCTTGGCCGCCGGAGCCTGCGCCGGTGGTAACGCGAGGTTGCCTGGCGGTGCCGTTGCTTACCTGTGGCAACAACTCGCCGCTTGAACCGCGGCCGGGTGTGGCATTTGCCACGGTCCGCGGGTCGGCAGGGCTGGCCCGACCGCCCGGCCTGGCGCCGCTTCAGTCGTCGTGATGGCCATGGCCGCGACCCCGGTCGTGGTCATGGTCGTGATCGTCGTCCTGCCAGTCGTCGCGGTCGCGGCCGCGCCAGCCATGCTGGCGCTCCCGTTCGTAGCGCACGACGACGTTCTGCTGGTACCAGCCGTCCTGCACGAAATAGACCGGCGCGCCGCAGGCGCCGTAGCGGTAGCAGTAGCGGCGCCAGTCGCGGCGCTGCTCCGGCGGCACCCACAGGTAGACGGGCTCGGCATAGACCGGCGGGCCGACGTAGACCGGCTGCGGCGCCACCAGCACCGGCTGCGGATAGCGGCCGATGTCGACGCGGCCGTAGACGCCCGGCTGGCTGAAGCCGATGGAGACGGCCACGTCGGCCGCGCGCGCCGCGGGCAGGGCGGACAGCCCGGCCAGCGCGACCAGGGCCGGCGCGAGCCAGCGGATGGGGGAGTGGCGGTGGGTGGTCATCAGTTTCTCCTTGGGATCTCGGCGTTGCCGTGGCCTGCAGTGAACGCGAAAGCGCGCGCCGCGGTTGTCAGCCTGAGGCCGGGGCGCTTGTAGGACAGGCGGCGGGCGCGGCCGAACGCGGCCTTGTCCTACAGCGTGGCGCCCGCCGGGCCGACGCCGGGCGGGCGGGGCCGGCCCCAAGCTCACAAGGCAACGCCGAACAGGTCCCACGCGCGCAGCGCATCCCTGCTTTGGGCGGTCTGCTGCGTTGCAAATCCTCGCCGTAGCCCGCGCTACGGCTGCGGTTTGCGCCTTGCAGCCCATCTCAAACCAGGGTGCGCTGCATCGCGGGAACCTATTCGGCGTCGCCCTTCTTGGCATGGGAGCAAGATCCGATGAGCGAACCTCTGCAGGCGGGCGCGGCGGCGCAGCAGGCCCTGGCGCAGAACGCGCGCTTTCTGGAACGCTGCAGCCGCCTGGCCGGCGTCGGCGCCTGGGAATGGGAGGCCGAGACCGGGCAGCTGACGCTGTCGGACTCCGCCTGCGAGCTGCTCGGCCTGCCGCCCGGCCGGGTGCCGGCGCTGGCGGCCCTGCTGCAGCGCTTTGGCCCCGACGGCGCGGCCATGCTGGGCGCGGCACTGCAGCGCGCCGAGGCCGACGGCCAGGGCTGGGACGTGGAGCTGCCCTGCGATGCCGGCGCGCGCGGCCGGCGCGTGATGCGCGTCGTCGGCGGCCTGGACGACGACGGCGCCGGGCGCCGCGTCGGCGTCGTCATGCTGGACGTGACCGAGCCGGCTGGCGTGCGTGCCGAGCTGGAGCGCACGCTGGAGCGCCTTGACCTGGCCACGCATGCCGGCGGTGTCGGCGTCTGGGGCCTGGACCTGCAGGAGGCCCGCCGCGGCGAACTGGCCTGGGACGACGCGATGTGGCAGCTGCACGGCGAGGTGCCGCGCGGCCAGCCGATGGGCCTGCGGCGCTGGCGCGGCCGCCTGCATCCGCAGGACCGCCGCGCCGCCACGCGCGCCGTGGTCGCCGCGCTGCGACCGGGCGGCGCGCCGCTGGAGGGCGAGTGGCGCGTCCGCTGGCCCGACGGCAGCCTGCGCGTGCTGCGCGCCTCGGGCCGCGTGCTGCGCGACGCCGCCGGCCGGCCGCTGCGGCTGTCGGGCGTCTGCTGGGACGTCAGCGAGGCGCGCCGCCTGCGGCAGCAGCTGGAGGAGCAGCACGAGCTGCTGGCGGTGACGCTGCAGTCCATCGCCGACGCGGTGCTGACCACCGATGCCGCCGGCCGCGTGACCTGGCTCAACCCGGTGGCCCAGCGGCTGACGGGCTGGTCGGCCGCCGAGGCCTGCGGGCAGCCGGCCAGCCGCGTCTTCCTGGCCCAGTCCGAGGACGGCGGCGGGCCCCTGCCCGACCCGGTGCAGCGCTGCCTGATGACGGGCCGGCCCACGCGGCTGCCGGCCGGCGCCGTGCTGCTAGGCCGCGACGGCGGGCTGCGCGCGGTGGACGACTCGGTCGCCCCCATCCGCGACGCGGCGGGCCGCGTGCTCGGCGCGGTGCTGGTGTTCCGCGACGTGACCCAGCAGCGTCGCCAGTTCGACGAGATCCGCTGGCGGGCCAGCCACGACAGCCTGACCGGCCTCGTCAACCGGGCGGAGTTCGAGCAGCGCCTGGCGCGCAGCTTCGAGCGCGCCCGGCGCGAAGGCCGCCAGCACGTGCTGCTGGCCCTCGACCTGGACCGCTTCAAGCTCGTCAACGACCACTGCGGCCATGCCGCCGGCGACGAGGTGCTGCGCGAGATCGCCCAGCGGCTGGAGGCCGGCGTGCGGGGCCGCGACACCGTGGCGCGGCTGGGCGGCGACGAGTTCGCGGCCATCCTCGAGAACTGCACGCTGGACGAGGCCCGGCGCGTCGCGCAGAAGCTCTGCGACGCGATGGACCAGTACCGCTACGTGCATGGCGAGCAGCGCTTTCGCATCGGCGTGAGCATCGGCGTGGCGCCGCTGGACGGGCGCTGGCCCGACGCCGATGCGGCGCTGCGCGAGGCCGATGCCTGCTGCATGACGGCCAAGGAGCAGGGCCGCAACCGCGTGCAGGTCTGGGCGCGCGACGACGCCGCGCTGCGCGCCCATCAGAGCGAGCACCGCTGGGTCACGCGGCTGCAGCAGGCGCTGGACGAGGAGCGCTTCGAGCTCGACCTGCAGCGCGTGCTGCCGGCCCAGGGCCCGGACGACGGCCGGCTGCGCGGCGAGCTGCTGCTGCGCCTGCGCGAGCGCGACGGCAGCCGCGTGCTGCCGGGCGCCTTCATGCCGGCGGCCGAGCGCTTCCACCTCGCGCCGCGGCTGGACCGCTGGGTGCTGCGCCAGGCCGTCGCGCTGCTGCGCCGCGGCGGCGAGCCGCAGATCGCCAGCCTGTCGGTCAACGTGTCGGCGCTGACGCTGCAGGACGCCGCCTTCCACCAGGAGGCGCGCACGCTGCTGCTCGAACTCGGCGCGCAGCGCGCGGCGGCCCTGTGCCTGGAGATCACCGAGACGGCCGCCATCACCCAGCTCGGCGAGGCGGCCCGCTTCATCGGGCAGATGCGGGCCCTGGGCGCGCGCGTCGCGCTGGACGACTTCGGCGCCGGCGCCGCGTCCTACGGCCACCTGAAGGCGCTGCCGGTGGACCTGCTGAAGATCGACGGCCAGTTCGTGCGCGCACTGATGACCGACCCGCTGGACCAGGCCGCCGTGCGCGGCTTCGTCGACGTGGCGCGCACGCTCGGCCTGACGACGGTGGCCGAATGCGTCGAGACGCCCGAGGTGCTGCTGGAGCTGGTGCGCCTGGGCGTGGAGCAGGTACAGGGCTTCCTGTTGCACCGCCCGCAGCCGGTGGCCGAGCTGCTGGGGCTGGCGGCCGTGGCCTAGTTAGCCCGCCGGGCCGGACAGCTCGCCGGGCGCGCTGGCGGCTGGCTCGTCCTGCGGCTCGGGCTCGGGCCGGCGCGGCAGGCGCGCCAGCACCAGCGTGCCGCCGCCCGGCGCGGACAGCAGCTGCAGCGTGCCGCCCAGGCTCTCGATGCGGTAGCGCATGCCCAGCAAGCCGTGGTGGCCGGCGCCGACGGACTCGGGGTTGAAGCCCTGGCCGTCGTCGCGGATGCTGAGCTGCAGCCAGCCCTCGGCCTCGTCGAGGACCACGCGCACCTGGCTGGCCCTGGCGTGGCGCAGCACATTGGTCAGCGCCTCCTGCACGAGGCGGTACAGCGCCAGGCGGTCGGCGTCGTCGGTGGCGGTGTTGACGAGCTCCAGGCTGAGCTGCAGGCCCGAGCGCTGCGCGAACTCCTGGGTCAGGATCTCCAGCGCCGGGATCAGGCCGAGGTTGGACAGGGCCGAGGGGCGCAGGTCCTCGATGATGCGGCGCTTCAGCGCGATGCCCTGGTCGAGCAGCTCGCTCATGTGCACGAGGCGCTCGTCGATCTCGGGCGCGGCGGTGCGCGTCATGCGGCGGATGCGGGCGACGTCGAGCTTGGCCGCCGTCAGCAGCGCGCCGAGCTCGTCGTGCAGCTCGCGCGCCAGGTGGGCGCGCTCGTCCTCGCGCACGGTCTGCAGGTGGCGGGCCAGCTCGGTCAGCTCGGCGGTGCGGCGCACGACCTCGCCGTCCAGCCGGTCGCGTTCGCGGGCCAGCTCCTGCGCGTGCTCGCGCCGCGCCGCGTGCAGGGCCTCGTTGCGGCGCAGGAAGACGGCCAGGCCGAACAGGCTGAGCAGCGTCAGGCCGTGCACGCCGATGCGGCCGTAGGTCAGCGAGCGCAACACCGCGTCGCGGTCGCGCGCGATCTGCACGAGTTCGTTGCGGTCGAGCTGCTCGACGGCATCGCTGACGGCCTGCATCTTTTCGCGGCCGATGTCGGACTGCATCAGCCCCTGCCAGGCATCCGTCGAGCCCTCGCGGTAGAGCTTGACGACGAGCTGCAGCTCGGAGAGTTTCTCGTTGGCGCGCTGGGCCGCCTCGGCCACCAGGGCCTCCCACTCGGAGCTGGCGTACTGGCCGCGCAGCCGTGCCAGCGCGGCCGGCAGCTCGCGGGTGGCGAGCTGCAGCGGCGCGAGGTAGTTGTCGCGCCCGGTCAGCAGGAAGCCGCGCTGGGCGGTCTCGGCGTCGGTCAGCAGCTCGCGCAGGTGCAGGCCGTCGTTGCGCGCCAGGTGGCGGGCCTGGGCCTGGGTCAGCGCCGCGTCGGCGCCCCGGAAGGCCGCCTCGCTGACGCCCATGACGGCCGCCGCCGCCAGCGTGGCCAGGCCCAGCGCCAGGCCGCGATGGCGGCGCGCGCCCTCCAGCCAGGGGAGCACGCGGCGCAGCACGGTGACGGCTTCAGGCTGCGGCCGGGCGGGGCGCGTCATGCTCCGCCAGCTCGGCGCAATAGCTGATCAGGTCATCGAGCTCGTGGCTCTTGTCGAACACGCGTTCGGCCCCGAGGCTGGCGCAGCGGCGGCGCATCTCCTCGGTGGCGTAGTTCGTCAGCACGACGCGGCGCGCGCGCACGCCCAGCCGCTGGGCCGCCTGCAGCACGCCCAGACCCGTGCCCGAGCGCAGGAAGACGTCGACGATGAAGAGGTCGGCGCTGGCATCGGGGTCGCGGCTCATCCAGCGCACCGCGCCGGCCTCGTCGGGCACCGAGCCGACGACCTCGACCTGGGCCAGCTCTTCGAGCGTGGCCACCAGGTTCTCCAGGATCACCGGGCTGTCTTCGACGATGAAGGCTTTGAGTGCTGGCATGGCCGACGCAAGGCAGCGGAGGAGGGGATGGGGTGGGTTGCAAGTATGAACCGCTTCGGCAGCGGGCCGGCGGCGTGGGCGGCGCATCGCGCTGTAGGACTTGTCCTAGGCGCGGTTGCGGCTGTCGCGGCGGCGCCGCGCTGCTACGCTGGCGTCCCCTGTCAACCATTCCCGCCATGATCCGCATCGGCATCGTCGACGACCACGCCATCGTCCGTACCGGGCTGCGCCAGTTCCTGTCCGACCACGTCGACCTGCGCGTCACCGGCGAGGGTGCCAGCGGCAAGGACGCTCTCGAGATGGCCCGCGGCGGCGAGGTGGACGTGCTGCTGCTCGACATCTCCATGCCCGACCAGAGCGGCGTGGACGCGCTGGCCGCCATCAAGGCGCGCTTCCCCGAGCTGCCGGTGCTGATCCTGAGCGGCTTCCCCGAGGCGCACTACGCGACGACGCTGCTGCGCCAGGGCGCCAGCGGCTATCTGAACAAGGAATGCGACCCGGAGGAGATCGCCAACGCGATCCGCCTCGTGGCGCGCGGGCGGCGCTACATCAGCCCGGCCGTGGCCGAGCAGCTGGCCGACAGCGTCGTCGGCGGCAGCCCCGGCACGCCGCCCGACAAGCCGCTGCACGAGGCGCTGTCGGAACGCGAGTTCCAGGTCTTCCTGCGCCTGGCCCAGGGCGAGACGGTGGGCCATATCGCCGAGGCGCTGTTCCTCAGCGTGAAGACGGTCAGCACCTACCGCACGCGCGTGCTCGAGAAGCTCAGGCTGCAGACCAACAGCGACCTGACCTATTACGCGCTGAAGAACGGGCTGATCCAGTAGAGCCCCGAACAGCTTGTCGGCGGTCAATCCGGCGGAGCGCCTCCGGGCTGTCGGATCAGGCCGACAGGGCCGCGTCCAGGATCTGCGCCGCCTGCGGCACGGCCGTCGTGCCCAGCAGCCGGCCATCGCCGCCGAAGCGCGTCGCGACGAAGGCATCGGCCGCGGCCGTCGACGACTGCTCGCGCATCAGCAGCGCCTGCGCGCACAGCACCAGGCCCTGGGCGACGCGGCGGGCCTGGGGCTCCAGCGCGGCGGGGGCGCCCGTCAGCAGCTGGCGCAGCGCCCGGGCCTCGGCCTTGACCGGCGCGTCGGGGCTGGCGGCGAAGCCGTCGAGCAGGGCCAGCGCCACGTCCGGTTCGCGGGCCACGGCGCGCAGTACGTCCAGCGCCATCACATTGCCCGAGCCTTCCCAGATCGAGTTGACCGGCGCCTCGCGGTAGAGCCGCGCCAGCACGCCGTCCTCGACATAGCCGTTGCCGCCCAGCAGTTCCATGGCCTCGCCGCTGCATTCGATGGCGCGCTTGCAGACCCAGAGCTTGGCGGCCGGCGTCATCAGCCGCTGCCAGCCGGGCTCGGCGTGCTCGAAGCCACGCGCCAGGCGCAGCATCAGCCGCATCGCGGCCTCGCTCTCCAGCGCGAGGTCGGCCAGCACGGTCTGCATCAGCGGCTGCTCGGCCAGCAGCCGGCCGAAGGCGCTGCGCTCGCGCGCGTTGTGCAGGGCCTGCACGAAGCCGGCGCGCAGCAGCGCGGCGCTGCCGATGACGCAGTTCAGCCGCGTGTAGCCGGCCATCTCGATCAGCGTCGGGATGCCGCGGCCCTCGTCGCCCAGGCGCTGCGCCCAGGCGCCGTGGAACTCGACCTCGCCGCTGGCGTTGCTGCGGTTGCCGAGCTTGTCCTTGAGGCGCATGACCTGCACCGCGTTGCGCGCGCCGTCGGGCGTGTGGCGCGGCAGCCAGAAGCAGGTCGGGCCGGCGTCGGTGCGGGCGAGCACGAGGTGGGCGTCGCTGCCGGGGGCCGAGAAGAACCATTTGTGGCCGCTGATGGCATAGCTGCCGTCGGCCTGCTCGACGGCGGTCGTCTGCACGCGGCGCAGGTCGGAGCCGCCCTGCTTCTCGGTCATGCCCATGCCGACCCAGATTGAGGCCTTGTCGGCCAGCGGCAGGTCGCGCGGGTCGTGCTCGCGGCTGAAGAAGCGCTCGCGCAGCGGCGCGAACAGCTCGGGCTGCTTCTGCAGCACCGGAATGGCGGCCTGCGTCATCGTCGCCGGGCACAGCGAGCCGGCCTCGACCTGGCCGTGCAGATAGCAGCCGGCCGCAAAGGCGGCCCAGCGGCCCGGCGTGTCGGTGGCGTACACGTCGCCGACCAGGCCCTGGCGCCGGTACAGCGCGAGCAGCGCATGCCAGCTCGGGTGGAAGTCCACCGCGTCGATGCGCCGGCCGCGCGCGTCGAGCTGGCGCAGCACGGGGCCGTGGCGGTTGGCGTCGCGGGCGAGCTGGGCGGTCTCGTCGCTGCCGAGCTCGGCGCCGTAGCGCGTCAGCGGCTCGACGGCCTGGGGCGCCTGGGCGCGCAGCGCGGCCAGCAGGGCGGGGTCGGTAGCCAGCAGGTTGCGGCCCACCCATTCGTCGACGAGGTTGTCGGAAGCGGTCATCAATCCGTGACTCCGGGTTCGGCCATCAGCCGGCCCTGGCCGGCGCGCCGGGCCTCGTAGAGCGCCGTCTCGGCGCGGCGCTGCAGGTCGGGCAGGCCGCGGTCGCCGGGGCGCAGCCGGCCCCAGCCGGCGCTGAAGCTCAGGGGCTGGCCCAGCTCGGCCGGCGCGCGCCCGGCCAGCGCGGCGCGCAGCCGCGCGTCCAGCGCGATCGGGCCTTCGGGCAGGCAGCGTGCCATCAGCACGCCGAACTGCTCGCCGGCCAGTCGCCCGGCCAGGTCGCCCAGGCGCATCTGGGCCTGCACGCAGCTCGCGAACAGCGCCAGCGCACGGTCGGCCACGTCGGGGCCGCGCTCGGCGAGCAGGGCCGGGAAGTTGTCCAGCTCGAAGACCATCAGCGCCAGCGGCTCGTCGTAGCGGCGTGCCATCGAGATCAGGTCCACCGAGCGCTGCGTGAACGCGGCGTTGTCGATGAGGCCGGTCAGCCCGTCGGTCTGGGCCAGCCGCGCGAGTTCGGCCTCGGTCTGGCTGCGCCAGGCCAGCAGCAGCATCGGCAGCAGCAACAGCAGCGCGAGCTGGCCGGCCAGGCCGAGCAGCAGATCGGGCCAGGCCAGGCTGCCCAGGGCCAGGCCGGTGACGGCGGCGCGCCAGGCGATGGCCGCCAGCAGCGGCAGCACCGCGATCAGGCCGAGCAGCCGCCAGCGCCGGCTGTTCAGGCCCTGCAGCACGCTGTTGCGGCCGGGCCGCTCCAGCAACACGCCCAGCCAGGCGAGCTGGGCGGCGATGACGAGATCGGCCAGCGCCTGGGCGGCGGCGCGGTCGCGCCACAGCAGCGCGTGCGCGGCGGCCAGCACGGCGGGCGCGGCCGTCATCAGGCGGCGGCCGGGCTGGGGCGAGAACCACTGCGCCAGCGCCCACCACAGCGCCGACAGGCCGGCGCTGATCGCGGCCAGGCCCAGCGTCTGCACGCCATGCGGCGGCGCCAGGCGGCCGCCGAAGATCGGGCTCAGCAGCGCCAGGCCCAGCGTCAGCACGGCGAGGCCGCACTGGGCCCAGCGCCCGCCGGCATTGGCGTCGCGCCAGCCGATCAGCGTGATCAGCACCAGCGCCGCGGCCAATGCCTGCATCGGCATCAGCGTGAACAGCGCGTCGGTGAAGGTCATTTGCGCACCGGGATGGGCGTCTCGCGCGGCACCGGCACGGCCGTCACGCTGTTCTGCGGCGAGCCGTCGATGAGGCGGTCGGAGTAGGTCAGGTAGACCAGGGTGTTGCGCGCCGGGTCCACCAGCCGCACGATGCGCAGCCGCTTGAAGACGAGGGAGATGCGCTCGCTGAACACCTCCTCCTGGCGGGGCAGGGGCTGGCCGATCTGGACGGGCCCGACCTGGCGGCAGGCGATGGAGGCCTCGGACTTGTCCTCGGCGATGCCCAGCGCACCCTTGATGCCGCCGGTCTTGGCGCGCGACACATAGCAGGCCACGCCCTGCACCTTGGGGTCGTCGTAGGCGTCGACGACGATCCTGTGGTCGGGGCCGATGAGCTTGAAGGCGGTGTCGACGGCACCGATGGGCTCGGCCCGGGCCGGTGCCGCGGCGGCGAGCAGCAGGAGGATGAGGGCGGCTGGCTTCATCGGGCCAGTCTAGGGCGAAATCCGCGCCGCGCAGGGCTCTGGCAGACAATGGCTCCCCGCATTGCCAGGAGGCCCCATGAACCGACCGACCCTGTTGATCCTGTCCGCCACCGCGCTGCTGCTGGCCCAGGCCGCCCAGGCCGCCGCCAAGCCCTGCGACGAGCTCAAGGCCGAGATCGCTGCCAAGCTCGACGAGAAGGGCGTCAAGAACTACGAGATCGCCGCCGTCGAGAACGACAAGGTGGGCGAGGCCAAGGTCATCGGCAGCTGCGACGGCGGCACGAAGAAGCTGACCTACCTGCGCAAGTGAGGTGGCTGCCTTGACGAGCCTCTACCTCGACCATCTCGCGACGCTGCGGCGCCAGGCCGAAGCCGCGCTGGAGCGCAGCGGCCACGACGCGCTGCTGATCGCCTCCGGCATCGAGAAGTACGCCTTTCTCGACGACCGGCCCTATCTCTTCCAGCCCAACCCGCACTTCAAGCACTGGCTGCCGCTGCCCCAGCATCCGCACTGCTGGCTGGCCGTGCGGCCGGGCCGCAAGCCGCGCGTCGTCTACTACCAGCCCGACGACTACTGGCATGTGCCGCCCAGCGCGCCCGGCGGCGAGTGGGTGGAGGCGGTCGAGCTCGTCGTCATCCGCGAGCCCGAGGACGCCGCGCAGGCGCTGGCCGACCTCGTCACGCCGCGCGCCGCCATCCTGGCCGAGGCCGATGCGGCCCTGCCCGGGCTGGTGCCCAACAACCCCGAGGCGCTGCTGAACCTGCTGCACTGGGCGCGGGGCGTGAAGACGCCCTACGAGCTGGCGCAGCTGCGGGCCGCATCGCGCCGCGCGGCGCCGGCCCACATCGCCGCGCGCGAGGCCTTCCTGGCCGGCGCCAGCGAGGCCGAGATCCACCGCGCCTATCTCGTCGCCAGCGGCCACACCGACCGCGACCTGCCCTACGGCAACATCGTCGGCCTCAACGAGCATGCCGCGGTGCTGCACTACCAGTACCAGGACCAAGCCCGGCCCGCCGAATCGCGCAGCTTCCTGATCGACGCCGGCGCCCAGGTCAACGGCTATGCCAGCGACATCACGCGCACCTGGGTCGCGTCGGGCCATGCCGAGTTCGCGGACCTGATCGCCGCGATGGAGGGCGCGCAGCTCGGCCTCGTCGACGAGGTGCGCGAGGGCGTGGACTACCGCGACATCCACCTCAGCGCCCACCGCCGCACCGCGCGCGTGCTGCGCGAGGCCGGCATCGTCGCGATGGGCGAGGAGGCCATGGTGGCCGAGGGCGTGACCAAGCCCTTCTTCCCGCACGGCATCGGCCATCTGCTGGGCCTGCAGGTGCACGACGTCGGCGGCTTCATGGCCAGCGAGACCGGCGGCGTGGCGGACAAGCCCGAGGGCCACCGCTATCTGCGCCTGACGCGCCCGCTGCAGGCCGGCATGGTGGTCACCATCGAGCCGGGCCTCTACTTCATCCCGACGCTGCTGAAGCAGCTGCGCGCATCGCCGCAGGCCGCGCTGGTGGACTGGGCGCGCGTCGAGCGCCTGGCGCGCTACGGCGGCATCCGCATCGAGGACGACGTGGTCTGCCGGGCCGGCGGCGAGGCGCCGGAGAACCTCACGCGGGACGCGTTCGCGGCGCTGGGCTGAGCGCGGCCAGCAGCCCGGCGCAGCCAGCCTCGACGAGATCCAGCACGCGCTCGAAGTCCTCGGCCTCGCCGTAGTAGGGGTCGGGCACGATGCGCGAGCCGGCGTCCGGCGCATAGTCCATCAGCAGCCCGAGGCGTTCGCGCCGCGCCGGCGGGCACAGGTGGCGGGCGCGAGCGAGGTTGTCGTCGTCCATGGCCAGCACGAGGTCGAAGCGCTCGAAGTCCGCCGCCTGCAGCTGGCGGGCGCGCAGTGCGCCGAGGTCGTAGCCGCGGCGCAGCGCATGGGCCTGGCTGCGCGCGTCGGGCGGCTCGCCGGCGTGGTAGCCCTGCGTGCCGGCCGAGTCCACTTCGATGTGCAGCCCGGCCGCCGCCAGCCTGGCGCGCATGACGCCCTCGGCCGTCGGGCTGCGGCAGATATTGCCCATGCAGAAGAACAGGATGCGGCGGACGCTCATGGCGAAACGCCCAGACCGAGCCGCCGGCACAGCTCCAGCGTCAGCGCGCTCTGGTTCAGCGTGTAGAAGTGGATGCCCGGCGCGCCGCCGTCGATCAGGCGCTCGCACAGCCGCGTGACGACGTCCAGGCCGAAGGCGCGGATGGCGGCGGCGTCGTCCATGAAGCCTTCCATCTTCATCTGCACCCAGCGCGGGATCTCGATGCCGTCGCGCTGCGCGAACTGCGCGATGCGGCCGTAGTTGTGGAAGGGCATGATGCCCGGCACGATGGGCTGGGTGACGCCCAAGCGGCGGGCCTCGTCGACGAAATGGAAGTAGGCGTCGGCGTTGAAGAAGAACTGCGTGATCGCGCCGTCGGCGCCGGCGCGCATCTTGTCGGCGAAGTGCTGCAGGTCCTTGGCGGCATAGCGCTGCTGCGGGTGCACCTCGGGGTAGGCGGCGACCTCGATATGCCAGTCCGGCCCTTGCGTCTCGCGGATGAAGGCGACCAGCTCGGACGCGTAGCGGAACTCGCCCGCCGTGGCCGTGCCGCTGGGCAGGTCGCCGCGCAGCGCGACGACGCGGTGGATGTCCTGGGCGCGGTAGGTCGCGAGGATCTCGGCGATGTTCTCGCGCGTGGAGCCCACGCAGGAGAGATGAGGCGCGGCCTCGAAGCCGGCGGCGGCGATGTCCATCACCGCGCCGAGGGTCTTGTCGCGGGTGGAGCCGCCGGCGCCGTAGGTGACGCTGAAATACTGCGGCGCCAGCGCGCCCAGCTCGCGCACGACGGTCTTGAGCTTTTCGACGCCGACCGGCGTGTTGGGGGGAAAGAATTCGAACGAGACGGAAGTGCTCATCGGGACGCGTGTAGAAAGAATTCGCGGTTGCCATCACCGCCGGTGATGGGGCTGTCGAAATAGTCCAGCACCTTGAGGCCGAGGGCCGTGCAGGCCAGGCGCACGCGGGCTTCCAGTCGCGGGTAGTCGGCCTCGTCCTTGACGAGGCCGCCCTTGCCCAGGGCTTGTGGCCCCAGCTCGAACTGCGGCTTGATGAGCACGAGCAGATGGCCGTGCACCTCCAGCCAGGGCAGCAGCTCCGGGAGGCTGCCCACCATGGAAATGAAACTCAGGTCGCCGACGACGAGGGTGAAGCCGCCCGTCGGCGCATGCGGGCGCAGCAGGTCCAGCTCGCGCACATGCATGCCTTCCAGCGCCGTCACGCGCGCGTCGGCCTGCAGCCGCGGGTGCAACTGGCCGTGGCCCACGTCGACGCCGACGACATGGCGGGCACCATGCGCGAGCAGGCAGTCGGTGAAGCCGCCCGTGCTCTGGCCGACGTCCAGCACGGTGTGGCCGGCGACGTCGAAGCCGCTGCGCTTGAGCGCCCCTTCCAGCTTGAGTCCGCCGCGCGATACATAGCGCAGCTCCGCGTCGTCGGTGACGCGCAGCTGGGCCGTGTCGGGCAGGTCTTCGCCGGCCTTCCTCAGCGCGGCCCAGCCGGTGGGCGAGGCCCATTCGGCCGCGCCGTTGGCGATCAGGCGCTGGGCCACCGAGCGGGTCGGCGCGAGGCCCTGGGCGACGAGGAGCTGGTCAGCGCGCATCAATACCGGTAGGTGTCGGGCTTGTAGGGGCCCTGCTTGGACACGCCGATATAGGCGGCCTGCTCCTCGGTCAGCTCGGTCAGCTGCGCGTTCAGCGTGGTCAGCTGCAGGCGGGCGACCTTCTCGTCGAGGTGCTTGGGCAGCACATAGACCTTGCCGATGTCGTAGGCGTTCTGGTGCGCGAACAGCTCGATCTGCGCGATGGTCTGGTTCGCGAACGAGCTGGACATGACATAGCTCGGGTGGCCCGTGCCGCAGCCCAGGTTCACGAGGCGGCCCTTGGCCAGCAGGATGATGCGCTTGCCCGGCTTGCCATCAATACCGGGGAAGATGACGTGGTCCACCTGGGGCTTGATCTCTTCCCACTCGTACTTCTCGAGCGAGGCGACGTCGATCTCGTTGTCGAAGTGGCCAATGTTGCAGACGATGGCGTTGTTCTTCATCGCGGCCATGTGCTCGTGGCGGATGACGTTCTTGTTGCCGGTGGTCGTCACGAAGATGTCGGCCTTGTCGGCGGCGAACTCCATTGTCACGACGCGGTAGCCCTCCATCGCGGCCTGCAGCGCGCAGATGGGGTCGATCTCGGTGACCCAGACCTGGGCCGACAGCGCGCGCAGCGCCTGGGCCGAGCCCTTGCCCACGTCGCCGTAGCCGGCCACGACGGCGATCTTGCCGGCCACCATCACGTCGGTGGCGCGCTTGATGCCGTCCACCAGGCTTTCGCGGCAGCCGTAGAGGTTGTCGAACTTGCTCTTCGTGACCGAGTCGTTCACGTTGATGGCACGGAACAGCAGCGTGCCCTTGGCCGACATTTCCTTCAGGCGGTGCACGCCCGTCGTCGTCTCTTCCGTCACGCCGATGATCTCGGCGCTCTTGCGGGTGTACCAGCTGCCGTCCTCGGCGAGCTTCTTCCTGATGGCCGCGAACAGGATGCGCTCCTCCTCGCTGCCGGGGTTGGCCAGCACCGAGAGATCCTTCTCGGCCTTCTGGCCCAGGTGCATCAGCAGCGTCGCGTCGCCGCCATCGTCCAGGATCATGTTGGGGCCTTCGCCGGCCTCGCCCTTGCCGGCGAACTCGAAGATGCGGTGGGTGTAGTCCCAGTAGTCCTCCAGCGTCTCGCCCTTGTAGGCGAACACCGGCGTGCCGACGGCGGCCAGCGCCGCGGCCGCGTGGTCCTGGGTCGAGAAGATGTTGCAGGAGGCCCAGCGCACCTCGGCGCCCAGGGCCTGCAGCGTCTCGACCAGCACGGCCGTCTGGATGGTCATGTGCAGCGAACCGGCCACGCGTGCGCCCTTGAGCGGCTGGCTGGCGGCGTATTCCTTGCGGATGGCCATCAGCGCCGGCATCTCGTGCTCGGCGATGCGGATTTCCTTGCGGCCCCAGTCGGCGAGCGACAGGTTCTTGACGATGTGTTGGGCGGCGGCAGTCATGCGGGCTCCTTCAAGCGAATGAAGCCGCTGGCGGTCGACGGGTGGGGCATTCCTCACCCGGGCACGGACGGCCAGCGGGTGAGCGCAGTTGCAGGGGGCTGGACTTCCGAGCCTGGCCTCGAGCTGAGGTTGCAACGCTCCTCGGAAGAGGCGGCATTCTAGCCGGCGGCGCTGCGCAACAGCGTGATGTCCTCCCGCGGCGGCGCGCCGAACAGCCGCCGGTACTCGCGGCTGAACTGCGACGGGCTCTCGTAGCCGACGCGGCGGGCGGCGCTGGCGGCCAGGTTCGGCCATATGCGCGCGCCGGACGGCAGCATGCTGCGCATCGACGGCAGCCCGGCCCATGTCCGCGAGGCCTGCGACGCCAGCCTGCAGCGCCTGGGCGTGGAGCGCATCGATCTCTACTGCCAGCACCGCGTCGACAAGACCGTGCCCATCGAGGAGACGGTCGGCGCGATGCCGTCGACGCGCTGCTGCGCCGGCACGCCGTGGCCGGCCTGCGCTACCCGGCGGCGCAGATCGGGGCGGTGAACGCTTAGCGGCCCGGCGCCTCAATCGCCGGCGCGCCGCGCGGCCAGGTAGGCGGCCTGCACCGTCCGGGCCAGCAGGCGCTGCCCCGTCAGGCTGGGGTGCACGTCGCAGGCGGTGAGGCTGGCCGCGCTGCCGTTGAGCAGGCCGGCCTTGCAGGTGTTGCCGGCCGCGAAGGGCCTGGCCGCCGCCTTGTAGAAGGCCGTGAACGCATCGGCCACGACCGCGCCATTGGCGGCGGCCGCGCCGGCTAGGGCCTGGTTGAGGGCGATGGACAGGCCGGTCTGGGCCGGGTCGCTGTAGTCGAGCGAGTAGTAGTTCACCACCATCAGCACGCCCTTGAAGCCGGAGGCGCGCAGATTGCTCAGGATGGTGTTCAGGTTGCCGTACACGGCCGCCAGGGCCGCGGGCAGGCCCGCCTGTATGCAGGCCGGGTCGCCCTTGCAGGCGGCCTGGAGCAGGAAGCCGTCGTTGGCCCCCAGGCTCAGCGTGACCAGGCGGGTGTTGCGGTGGGCGGCCAGAAAGCTGCGCGCGAACTCCATCTGGGTGCCGGCGTAGCGCTCATGCAGTGGGAAGCTGGCGCGGTAGCTGCGGCAGCCGTTGTCCGGCACGGTCGCCGACAGGAAGGAGGCCGAGGTCTCGCCGGGGCAGGAAGGGTTGCTGGCGTCCAGGTGCAGCGCATGCCCCGCGATCTCCGGGTAGCCCAGGAAGTTCTCGGGGTTGACCCAGGCATAGCCGTCCTGCTCGATGTAGCCGAAGACCACGCTGTCGCCGAGCGAGAGCATGGGGGCCTTGCCGTCGTCGGCCAGGGCCAGGGCCGAAGTGCCGATCATGAGCAATGCCGTTGCGCTACGAGCGATGCGGCGCGCGGCGCGCGCCAGCGGGCTGCTGGTGGTGGTCATGGGAGCTGCCTCTTTGGGTGGATGTTTGAGGCCGGCTCGCGACCGTCGCGAGAGGTCTCCGGCCCGACCATGCGACGCCCGCCGGGCCGCAACCAGCGGGCAAACCCTTTCTTCTGTGGGCAGCGCCTTCAGCCGAGGCCGAGGAAGCCGGCCAGCCGCTGTTCCTCGTCGGCCAGCACGGCCCTGAACCCGGCATCGCGCGGCGCGCGGCCGGCCACATAGCCGTACTCCACCCGCAGTTGGCCCTCCTTGACGCCCGCATTGGCCCAGCCGATGACCTGGTCCCGCCACAGCAGCGGCAGCGCGTAGTGGCCGCGCACGCGCTTGGTCGCCGGCGTGTAGGCCTCGAAGCGGTAGGCCCAGCCCCACAGCAGCTCGAAGCGGCGGCGGTCCCAGACGACCGGGTCGAAGGGGGCCAGCAGCCGCACCTGGCCCGGGATGCGCCAGCCGCGCGTCGGGTCCTCGTCGGCCGGCCAGTACCAGTCCGTGCCGTCGACACTGGCGTGGGCCAGGCGCTCCTTCGCGCGCTGCAGCGTCGGCTTGCGCAGCGACTCCCACTGGTGGGCGGCGTTGAAGAGCATGTGGATGAGCTGGGACAGGCTGCCGGCCGGCAGCGGCGCGTATTTCTGCACGAGGGTGTCGGCCATCGCGTCCATCGCCGCCTGCGGGTCGGGGTGGGGCGCCCAGGGCGGGGCGAGCGCATAGACCCGTGTGCCGCTGTCGCGCCGCACGACGTCGAGGTGGCCGCGGTAGTGCAGGCCGTCGAGCAGCTCGGTCGAGAGCCGGCTGTTGCCGCCGAACCAGTTCCTCACCGGTCCGTGGTCCAGCGCCGCGTCGACATCGGCCGGGTGGGCCTCGCCCAGGCGCCCGACCTCGGCCAGCACCGCGTCGGCGAGCTTCCAGCGCGCCTTGTCCCAGACGCGGCGCGCCGTGCGCGGGTGCATCAGCGCGCGCAGCGCGGGCGTGACGAAGCCGTAGTTGATGAAGAAGTCCTCCTGCAGCGGCAGGCGCGGGTAGCGGCGCTCCAGGTCGCCGGCCCGGTAGCTCTTGACGCGGTGGCGCAGCGTCAGGTCCTGGGCGCGGGCCGGGGCGCGCAGCGGGTCGGCCTGCACGAAGCCGCCGAGCTTCTCGACGGCCTTCAGCAGCGTCGTCGGCGTGAAGAGGCTGCGCGCGACCGCGTGGCGGCGCAGGGCGGGGAGGTCAACGGCTGTCGGCATCGGGGGCTTGCTTGCGGGCATACATGTCGGCGTCGGCGTGCCTGAGCAGGGATTCGGTGTGCTGGCCGTCGTCGGGGTAGACGGCGATGCCGATGCTGGCGCAGACCGCCTGGCCGGCCGGCGCGGCGCCGGCCAGGCTGTCCAGCGGCCGCCGCAGCGCCGCCTCCAGATGCTGCCGGATGGCCTCGGCCTCGGCACGGTCGTCGACCGATTCCAGCAGCAGCACGAACTCGTCGCCGGCATAGCGGGCCACGAGGTCGCCGCTGCGCACGCCGGCGCGCAGGCGCTGGCCGACCTCCTGCAGCACCGCGTCGCCGACGCCATGGCCGAAGCGCTGGTTGATGTCCTCGAAGCGCTCGAAGTCGATGAACATCACGGCGAAGGGGCGGCGGTCGCCGCGGCGGCGCTGCCGCAGGATGCGGTCCTCGATGCGGTGCAGGATGGCGCTGCGGTTGGACAGGCCGGTGAGCTGGTCGGTGCGCAGCCGGCGCTGCATGTCGGCGAAGCTGCGCGCGAGCTCGCCGAGTTCGTCGTTGCGGTGCACCTCGGGCGGCTCGTCCAGCATGCCGTCGCCGACGCGCCGTGCCGTGTCGGCCAGCCGGCGCAGCTCGCGCGAGACGATGCCGAGCACGGCCCAGCCCAGGGCCAGCACGATGGCGGCGCCCGCGGCGGCCAGCAGGCCGGCATGCACGAAGCCGCGCTGCAGGCCGACCAGGAAGTCGGACCGCGGCACGGCGACGACGATGGTCCAGTCCAGCCCCAGCGCCGGGTCCAGGCGCGCGAAGCCCAGCATCACGCGGTGGCCGCCGCGGTCGGCGAAACCGGCCGTGCGCGGCGCCGTGCCCAGCGCCCCGGGGCCGGCCGTGGCGCTCAGGTGGCGGACGGCGTCGTAGGCATCGGCGACGAGGGCGTCGCTGCTCTGGTTCGCGTTCAGCCGCGCCAGGTCGCCGCCGCCCGGCGGCGACTTCATGGGGGCGCCGCGCGAGACGCCGACGAGCCGGCCGTCGGCCTCGACGACCATCGCGACGGCGTTCTCGCTCAGCGTCACGCGCGACAGCAGCGCGCTGACCTGGCGCAGCGGCAGGTCGGTCGCGACGACGCCCTCGGTCTCGCCGGCCGCGTTGCCGATGCGCTTGGTGCGGGTGGTGACGAGGTCGCGGGCCTTGAAGTCGATATAGACCGGCGACCAGGCCAGCGGCTGGGTGCCGGCCAGCGCGGCCCGGTACCAGGGGCGCTCGCTGGCCTCGAAGATGCTGTCCTCGCCGACCGGCGAGCGCAGCGTGCCGCGGATGCCGCTGAGCCGGTAGATCGTGCGCGGGCCGCCGTCGCCGGTGCGCAGCCTCAGCTCGGCCTCCTGTTCGGAGAAGCGCCACAGGCCGATGAAGTGGCCGTGGCGGTCGCCGTAGTAGACATAGTTGTTCGGGTCGCGGTGCACCGAGGTGGCGAGCCAGAAGCGCTCGCGCAGCGTGGCCAGCTCCTGCTCCGGCCCGCCCTCGGGTGCGGGCAGGCCGGTCGGGAAAGCGACCTCCAGCACCGCGTCGGCGCCGCCGACGTGGCGGGCCAGCGAGGCGCCGATGCGGTTCACGGCCTCGGCCACCAGCTGGCCGCACAGCGTGTCCACCGTGTCGCGCCCGGCCCGCCACGACAGCGTGCCCATCAGCAGCACCAGGCCCAGCACCAGCACGACATAGGGCAGCGTGAGCAGGCTGCGCAGGCTGAGACGGTCGGCCAGGGTTCTGATCGGCAAGGGCGGCTCCCGCAGCGGTTCGAGGGCAGGCACAGGTTAGCAGTGCGCCCGACGGCCGGCACTAGAATTCAAGGTTGCCCTGCGCCTCCCGCAGCCGCTCATTCAAGGAAATCACCGTGTTCATCTCCAACGCCTATGCCCAGGCCGCCCCGGCCGCCGCCAGCCCAGAGTCCGGCCTGCTCGGCATGCTGCCCCTGGTGCTGATGTTCGTCGTGCTCTATTTCGTCATGATCCGGCCGCAGATGAAGCGCCAGAAGGAGCAGAAGGCCATGATCGAGGCGCTGGCCAAGGGCGACGAGGTCGTCACGGCCGGCGGTGTCATCGGCAAGATCGCCAAGCTGGGCGACAACTTCGTCCACCTCGAAGTGGCCAGCGGCGTCGAGCTGCAGGTCCAGCGCGGCGCCATCACCCAGGTTCTCCCTAGGGGCAGCTTGAAGTAAGCCGGCCCGGCGTCACCTCCGGCGGCGCTAACAAGGAAGTCTCATGAACCGCTATCCGTTCTGGAAGTACGCGATCCTGCTCGTCGCGCTGCTGATCGGCACCCTCTACACCCTGCCCAATCTGTTCGGCGAGGCGCCGGCCGTGCAGGTGTCTTCGGCCAAGGTCACCGTCAAGATCGACACTGCGCTGCAGAGCCGCATCGAGGCGGCTCTGAAGGACGCCGGCGTCCAGGCGGACTATGTGCAGTTCGACGGCAATTCCATCAAGGCCCGCTTCGGCGACACCGACACCCAGCTCAAGGCCAAGGACGCCATCAGCAAGGCGCTGAACGCCGACCCGGCCGAGCCGACCTATATCGTCGCGCTGAACCTGCTGTCGCGTTCGCCGCGCTGGCTGTCGGCCCTGCATGCCGACCCGATGTACCTGGGCCTGGACCTGCGCGGCGGCGTGCACTTCCTGATGCAGGTCGACATGAAGGCGGCCCTGACGAAGAAGGCCGAGGCGCTGACCGGCGACGTGCGCTCCCTGCTGCGCGAGAAGAACATCCGCCATGCCGGCATCACCCGCGAGGGCAACACCGTGCTGGTGGCCTTCCGCGATGCCGAGCAGCGCGCTGCTGCCGTCGAGCTGCTGAAGAACCAACTGCCCGACGTCATCTGGACGCCGCAAGGCGAGGGCAGCGAGCTGCAGCTGACCGGCGGCCTGAGCCCCAAGGCCCAGATCGCCGTGCAGGACGCGGCCATCAAGCAGAACATCACGACGCTGCACAACCGCGTCAACGAGCTCGGCGTGTCCGAGCCCGTCATCCAGCAGCAGGGCGCCGACCGCGTCGTCGTGCAGCTGCCCGGCGTGCAGGACACCGCCAAGGCCAAGGACATCATCGGCCGCACCGCCACGCTGGAGCTGCGCATGGTGGACGACAGCGCCGAGGCGCTGGAGGCGCTGAAGGGCAACGGCCCCGTGCCCTTCGGCACCGAGCGCTTCATGGACCGCGGCTTCGGCCCCATCATCGTCAAGCGCCAGGTCATCCTGACCGGCGACAACCTGAACGACGCCCAGCCCGCCTTCGACGAGAACCACCAGCCCGCCGTGGCGCTGACCGTCGACGCCAAGGGCGCGCGGCTCATGAAGGAGACCTCGCGCGAGAACATCGGCAAGCGCATGGCCATCCTGATCTTCGAGAAGGGCAAGGGCGAGGTCGTCACGGCGCCCAAGATCAACTCCGAGCTGGGCAACCGTTTCCAGATCACCGGCGCGATGACGACGCAGGAGGCCAGCGACACGGCCCTGCTGCTGCGCGCCGGCTCGCTGGCCGCGCCGATGGAGATCATCGAGGAGCGCACCATCGGCCCGAGCCTGGGCAAGGAGAACATCGAGAAGGGCATCGCCAGCGTCAGCTGGGGCTTTGCCGCGGTCGCGGTGTTCATGTGCATCTACTACCTGCTGTTCGGCCTGTTCTCGTCGCTGGCCCTGGGCCTGAACCTGCTGCTGCTGATCGCGGCGCTGTCGCTGATGCAGGCCACGCTGAGCCTGCCGGGCATCGCGGCCATCGCGCTGGTGCTGGGCATGGCCATCGACTCCAACGTGCTGATCAACGAGCGCGTGCGCGAGGAACTGCGCGGCGGCGCCTCGCCCCAGCAGGCCATCCACCTCGGCTACGAGCGCGCCTGGGCCACCATCCTGGACTCCAACGTGACGACGCTGATCGCCGGCGTGGCGCTGCTGGTGTTCGGCTCCGGCCCGATCAAGGGCTTTGCCGTCGTGCACTGCCTGGGCATCCTGACCTCGATGTTCTCGTCCGTCGTGTTCTCGCGCGGCCTCGTGAACCTCTGGTACGGCCGCCAGAAGAAGCTCAAGAGCGTCTCCATCGGGCAGATCTGGAAGCCCGAGGCCGAGACGACCGAAGCCGCCAAGGCCTGAGAAAGCAAACGATGGAACTCTTTCGCATCAAGCGCGACCTGCCGCTGATGAAGCATGCGTTGGTCTTCAACGCGATCTCCTTCATCACCTTCGCCGCCGCCGTGTTCTTCCTGGTCACGCGCGGCCTGCACTTCTCGATCGAATTCACCGGCGGCACCGTCATCGAGGTGGCCTACCCGCAGGCGGCCGAGATCGAGAAGACCCGCCTCGTCGTCGAGAAGATGGGCTTCGGCGAAGTGCAGGTGCAGAACTTCGGCAGCTCGCGCGACGTGATGATCCGCCTGCCGGTGCGCGGCGACGTCAAGCAGACCGAGCTGGTCGGCAAGGTCTTCGGCGAGCTGTGCACGGCCGAGTCCGGCACGGTCAGCGAGCACCAGGAGGTCACGCCCCAGGGCGAGCAGGTCAGTAAGCAGATCTGCAAGAAGACGGACGGCGCCGAGCCGATCAAGCTGTCGCGCTCCGAGGTCGTCGGCCCGGCCGTCGGCGCCGAGCTGGCCTGGGACGCGGCGCGCGCGCTGGGCGTGACCATCCTCGGCATCATGATCTACCTGGCCATCCGCTTCGAATGGAAGTTCGCGCTGGCCGGCATCATCGCCAACCTGCACGACGTGGTCATCATCCTGGGCTTCTTCGCCTTCTTCCGGTGGGAGTTCTCGCTGGCGGTGCTGGCGGCGGTGCTGGCGGTGCTGGGCTATTCGGTCAACGAATCCGTCGTCATCTTCGACCGGGTGCGCGAGGCCTTCCGCAAGTTCCGCAAGATGAACACCCACGAGGTCATCGACCACGCGATCACGTCGACGATGAGCCGCACCATCATCACCCACGGCTGCACCCAGCTGATGGTGATCTCGATGCTGCTGTTCGGCGGACCGACGCTGCACTACTTCGCGGTCGCGCTGACCATCGGCATCCTGTTCGGCATCTACTCCTCGGTGTTCGTCGCCGCGGCCATCGCGATGTGGCTGGGCGTCAAGCGCGAGGACCTGGTGAAGACTGCCATCAACCGCGACGACCCCAGCGACCCGAACGCCGGGGCCGTCGTGTAGAGTGATCCGCAACACCCACGATCGCCGCGCCGCCCTGACTCGCCCATGACCGCCGCCCGCAACCAGGCCCTGGCCACCCAGGCACGGCGCGTCTACCTCGAGGCCCTGGTGCGGGGCATGACGCCCCTCGTTGCCGCCATCGGCCAGGGCGCCGCCAACCTGCTGACCCATGGCGCGCCGCATGCCGTCATGATGGCGCGCCGCGACGCGGTGCAGGCCTGGCAGAAGCTGGGCCCCAACTGGCAGATGGCCGTCGTCGGCGCGCTGCGCCACGCGGCCGTGCATGGCGTGTCGGACACCGGCCGCGAGCACGAGCCTACGACGCCGGGCCCCTCGTCGCTGAAGATGAGCCTGGTCGACGACTCGACCATCGAACGCGAGATCACCAGTTCCCGCCTGGCCCTGGTCATGATGGACCGCGCCACCTGGGAGTTCACCGACCTGCGCACCCGCATGCAGGCGCTGGAGTCCCACGACGACCTGGCGCCGCTGGACCTGCTGCGCGCCCACGTCGTCGCCCGCATGGCGCTGGACGCCTGGAGCCGCGTCGGCCTGGACGCCAACATCTGGCAGTTGCTGCACCACGAGCTGCACGAGGAGTTCGCCCAGCTCATCGGCGAGGCCTACCACGAGACCAACCGCTGGCTGATCGCGCAGCAGGTGCTGCCCGAGGTCGACCTGCGGCCCTTCATCCGCCGCACGGCCCAGGCCGCGGCCACCGCGTCCGCGGCGGGCCCCGACCCGACGCCGACGGCGCCCGCCGCGGCGTCCGTACCTTCGGGCGCGCCGGCGCGCAGCAAGGCCAGCGCCCAGGCCGAGGAGGTCATGGCGCAGCTGCAGCGCGTGCTGGCCCGCCATGTGCCGGGCTTCCCGGTCACGACCCGCCAGGTGCCGGCCCGCCCCGGCGCCGGCAAGCCCAGCCTGGCCGGCGCCCCCCCGGCTGGTGCCGACATGGGCGCGCCCAGGCCGGCGCTGGCCGACGCGCCCCTGCCAGGCGCCGGGGCGGCCTCGTCGCCGCGCCTGATGGGCGCGATCCGGCATGCGCAGGAATCCCTGCAGCGCCGCCCCGGCGGCGATGCCGGCGACATCGCCAGCCACAGCGCACCGCGTGCGCTGGAGGAGATCGGCGCGCGCAACCAGGCCTTCAAGCAGGTGCTCAAGCAGGCGGCGGGCACGCCGGCCGAGCGCGCGACCATCGAGATCGTCGCGATGATGTTCCAGAGCATCCTGACCGAGGAGCGCATCCCGGCCACGGTGCGGGTCTGGTTCGCGCGGCTGCAGATGCCGGTGCTGCGCGTGGCCGTCGGCGAGCCGGACTTCTTCGCCGCCGCCGACCACCCGGCGCGCCGCCTGATCGACCGCATGGGCGCCTGCGTGATGGGCTTCAACACCGCGCAGAGCAGCGGCCCCGGCGCCGACCGCGCCAGCGGCGACGCGCTGGAGCGCGAGATCAAGCGCGTCGTGCAGGTCGTCGAGGCTTACCCCGACACCGGCCGGCGCGTGTTCGCCACCGTGCTGACCGAGTTCGAGAAATTCCTCGACCACTATTTCGAGAACGAGAACCAGGCCAGCAGGCGCGGCGTGTCGCTGGCCCAGCAGGTCGAGCAGCGCGAGACGCTGGCCATCCAGTACACCATCGAGCTGCGCAAGATGCTGTCCGAGGTGCCGGTGCAGGAAGGCGTGCGCGACTTCCTGTTCCACGTCTGGGCCGACGTGCTGGCCGTCACGGCCGTGCGCGCCGGCGCCCAGTCCGACACGACCCGGGTGATGAAGCGCGCCGCGGCCGACCTGATCTGGTCGGCCAGCGCCAAGAGTTCGCGCGAGGAGCGCGCCGACGTGATCCGCCGCCTGCCGCCGCTGCTGAAGACGCTGCGCGACGGCATGAGCCATGCCGGCCTGCCGACCGACAAGCAGGACGAGCATGTGCGCCAGCTGAACAACGCGCTGGCCGCCGCCTTCACGGCCAAGACGGCGGCCATCCCGCGCGAGCGGCTGGACGAGCTGATGGACCAGCTCGAGACGCTGGAGGCCATGCTGCCCGAGGACGTCGAGGGCGGCGACAGCCATGTCGACGAGATGCTGGTGCGCGACCTGTCGGGCCACGAGTCCGAGGGCATGGAGGTCGTCGCCGAGGGCGGCTCGGCGCCGACGCCGGCCATGGTCGCCTGGGCGCGCGAGCTGCAGGTCGGCGGCTGGTTCATGCTGGACTACCGCGGCCGCAACGAGCAGGTGCAGCTGGCCTGGCGCGGCCTGCGCAAGCAGCTGGCCCTGTTCGTCACGCCCAAGGGCCGCGGCGTGCTGTTCTCGCTGAACCGCATGGCCGCCTTCCTGCAGGCCGGCCTGCTGCTGCCGGCGCAGGACGAGGCCCTCACCGTGCTGGCCACGCGCAAGGCGCTGGCCAAGCTGGACGCCGACCCCGAGCAATTGCTGAAATGAAAAACGGCGCCTCAGGCGCCGTTTTGCTGTGTGAGACCCGCTCAGTGGATCAGCCGGTCCTCGGGCGCGACGAAGAGCTCGTCCAGGATCAGCGCGTCGGGCTCCTCGCCCAGGCTCCAGAACACCATCAGCACGATGATCTTCAGGTCTTCCAGGTCCATCGCGTTGCCGCCGATGGCCATCGCGCGGTCGATGACCATCTCGCGCATCGCGCCGGGCAGCACGCCGGCCGATTCGAGGAAGCTGATGAAGCCGATGGAGGCCTCGCCCAGGTGCTCGACCTCGGCGGCCGAGTAGACGCGCAGCGCATGCGGGCTCTGCTCGCCGTGGTAGGCCTCGCCGGCCGTGGCCAGGCCTTCGAGCCAGTTCAGCGCCTCCTGGATCTCGTCGTTCTCGAAGCCCACCGCCGTCAGCTTGCGGGCCAGCTGCGCGGAATCGGGACAGGCGTCCGGGCGCCAGTAGGTCTCGTAGAGATAAACCAGGACATCGAACATGGTGAGGGGATGATAGCCCAGCGCCCTGACGGGCCCGGACGCGAACAAGCCCTCGGTTCCGGCTCTGATGTCGGGGGATAAGCTCGCTACCCCCGGCCGCGGCGCTGGAACAGCTGGCCGGCCAGGCGGGCGACCTGGCCGTCGAGTTCCAGCTCCAGCAGCGCCGCGTTCAGCTCGGCCGCCGGCCAGCCGCAGCGGGCCATCAGCGCATCCAGGCTGACCGGGTCGAAGCCCATCGCGTCCAGAAGGGCCTGCTGCCCGTGCGGCGCCGCCTCCGCGGGCTGCGGTGCAAGCGGGGTGCCCAGCGGCGGCAATTCCTCCAGCATGTCCTCGGCCGACTCGACCAGCTTGGCGCCCTGGCGGATCAGCGCATGGCAGCCGCGCGCCTGCGGCGAGTGGATGGAGCCGGGGATGGCGAAGACCTCGCGCCCGGCCTCCACGGCCAGCCGCGCGGTGATCAGCGAGCCCGACTGCACGGCCGCCTCGACGACCAGGCAGCCCTGGCTCAGGCCGGCGATGATGCGGTTGCGACGCGGGAAATTGGCCGGCATGACCGGCGTGCCCAGCGAGTATTCGCTGGCAATGAGGCCGCCGGCGGCCAGGATGCGGGCGGCCAGCCGGGCGTTGCGGGGCGGGTAGACCTGGTCCAGCCCGGTGCCGACGACGGCGATGGTGGCGCCGCCGGCATCCAGTGCGCCCTCGTGGGCCGCGGCGTCCACGCCCAGGGCCAGGCCGGAGACGATGGCATAGCCGCTCTGCGCCAGCGCGCGCGCAAACGCGCGGGCGTTGTCGCCGCCCTGGGCCGTCGGGTTGCGGCTGCCGACGACGGCGATGGACGGCGCCGCCAGCAGCTCGCGCCGGCCCTGCAGCCACAGCAGCAGCGGCGGGTCGGCCGTGGCCAGCAGGCGCGGCGGGTAGTCGGCGTCGCCAAGCGCGAGCAGGCCGTGGCCGGGTTCGGCCAGCCAGGCCCCGGCCCTGCCCAGCAGCTCGGCCAGGTGTTCGGGCGGCTTGCCCAGGGCCGCGCGCTGGCGTGGCGGCAGGGCCTGGTCCAGCGCGGCGGCGGGCAGCTCGAAAACGGCCTCCGGGCTGCCGGCCATCGCGAGCAGCCGCCGCGCGGCGACCGGGCCGACGCTCTCGGTCAGCCTGAGCCAGGCGGCCAGTTCGGCCGGCTCCAGCATCGCCGGCGGGTCAGGGCTGAGTGAAGCGGTCGCCGGCCTTGACCGGCTCCTTCACGGTGATGATCAGCGCATAGGACACGCGCTGGTAGACCTCGAAGACGAACAGCACGCCGTGGCGCTCGTCGGGCAGGCGGATGGATACCGAGCGGTCGCCGGTGGCGTCGACGGCCGCGGCGCCGTTGCGCCACAGCGCGAACACATGGCCGCGCTCGACGCCGTCGGCCGCGCCGCGGTTCAGCGCGACGATCTGGTTCTGGCCGGCGTTCAGCGCCTCGCCGTAGATGGACACGACCTGGCCGGCCAGCGGCTTGTCGGGGGCATGCGGCACATAGCGCTGCAGGGAGCGCTGCGGCGCGGGCGCGAGCCGGTCGCCGATGCCGACTTCCTGCTTGGCCTGCTTGATCAACAGCGTCGCCGGCACGATCTCGGTCTTGCCGTCGGCGTTCTGGCGGTCCTCGCCGGCGCGGACCAGGTCGGCCGTGCCGACATAGGGCGCCTCGTAGCCGAGGATTTCCTGCGTGGCCGGGTCGCGCAGCGCGCGCGCACCACGGAAGACGCGGAAGTCGGTCGCGCCGCCGAAGTCGCCGCGGGCATAGGCCAGGTCGCCCTGGCCGAGCACGACATGGCCTTCCTGGGCGGCGACGATGCGCGGCGCGGTGGCCAGCACGTCGGTGTCGAAGACGGCGGTGTCGGACAGGAAGGGCTGGATCAGGTTCAGCGGGATGTTGGGGATGGGGCTGGAGTCCAGCGCCGAGATGCGCATCTGCGGGCTGAGCCTGACCGTGCCGCCGGCCGCATCGCCGCCGACGCGCTGGCCGAACTCCAGGCGCGCACGGCCGTCCTTCTTCACGAGCAGCAGCACCTGGCCGGGGTAGATCAGGTGGGGGTTGCGGATCTGCTCGCGGTTCATGCCCCACAGCTCGGGCCAGCGCCAGGGGCTTTTCAGGAAGAGCTTGGAGATGTCCCACAGCGTGTCGCCGGGCACGACGACATGCCGGTCGGGCGCGTCGGGCGCCAGCTCGGACAGCGGCACGCCGACGCTGGCGACCGCGTCGGCCACGCGGCGCTGCTCGGGCGTGATGGGGAGCTTGCTGGCTTGCGCCCACGCCGAGGTCGTCGCGAGGGTCAGGCAGGCCGCAAGGACTGCAATGTGGGCAGGGCGGGCAGCGGGCATCAGGCGCAGTCTCCGAAGGGGTTGCCGGATCGGCGAAAATCCGGGTGATTCTGCCCGCATTCAACCCGGCCGGACCGCGCTTGCGAGTGCTTACAACACAGGCGCCGTGGCCGCCGGCCCACACCCCATGGCCCAACTGCACATCCTCCGCTACCCCGACCCGCGCCTGCACACCGTCGCCAAGCCCGTGGCCGAGGTGGACGCCCGCATCCGCAAGCTCGTCGACGACATGCTCGAAACCATGTATGCCGCCGACGGCGTGGGCCTGGCCGCGACCCAGGTCGACGTGCACGAGCGCGTCGTCGTCATCGACACCTCGCAGGAGCGCGACACGCCGCGCGTGCTGATCAACCCCGAGCTGGTCAAGGTCAGCGAGCGCATGGTCGACGGCGAGGAGGGCTGCCTGTCGGTGCCACAGATCTACGACAAGGTGCCGCGCCATGCCGAGGTCAGCGTGCGCGCGACCAACCGCGACGGCGAGGTCGTCGAGTTCGACGCCGACGGCCTGCTCGCCGTCTGCGTGCAGCACGAGATGGATCACCTGCTGGGCAAGGTCTTCGTCGAATACCTGAGCCCCCTCAAGCGCGACCGCATCAAGACCAAGATGGTCAAGAAGGCCCGCGAGGAAGAGCTCGAAGCCAAGCGCCGCAACCAGAGGCTCTGAGTCCGATGCGCGTCGTCTTCGCGGGCACGCCCGAGTTCGCCGCCGTCGCGCTGGACGCGCTGCTGCGCGCCGGCTTCACGGTGCCGCTGGTGCTGACCCAGCCCGACCGCCCGGCCGGCCGCGGCATGAAGCTGCAGGCCTCGGCGGTCAAGCAGCGCGCCATCGCGGCCGGCTTGTCCGTCGCCCAGCCGCAGGGCCTGAGGCTGGACGGCAAATACGCGGCCGATGCCGCCGCCGCGCGCGACGCGCTGGTCGCCGCGGATGCCGACGTGATGGTGGTGGCCGCCTACGGCCTCATCCTGCCGCAGTGGGCGCTGGACACCCCTCGGCGCGGCTGCCTGAACATCCACGCCTCGCTGCTGCCGCGCTGGCGCGGCGCGGCACCCATCCACCGCGCCATCGAGGCCGGCGACGCCGAGACCGGCGTCACCATCATGCAGATGGACGCGGGCCTGGACACCGGCGCGATGTGCGTCGTGGAGCGGCTGAAGATCGGCGCCGGCGACACGACGGCCACGCTGCACGACCGCCTCGCCGAACTGGGCGGCCGCCTCATCGTCGAGGCGCTGGAGATGGCCGCCTGCGGCGGCCTGCCGCAGACGCCCCAGCCGGCCGAAGGCGTCAGCTACGCCCACAAGATCGAGAAGGCCGAGAGCAGCATCGACTGGACCCGGCCGGCCGCCGAGATCGAGCGCCGGCTGCGCGCCTTCGACCCCTTCCCCGGCGGCGTCGCGGCGCTGGCCGGCGAGGCCGTCAAGGTCTGGCGGGCCGAGGTCGTCGAGGGCCGCGGCGCGCCGGGCGAGGTCATCGCGCCGGGGCCGGTCGTGGCCTGCGGCGAAGGCGCGCTGAGGCTCACCGAACTGCAGCGCGCCGGCGGCAAGCGCGGCCCGGCGGTGGCCTTCCTGCAGGCGCGGCCCATTCAGGTCGGTGAGCGCTTCGGCGCTTGAAACATCTGCCGCGTGGCACCATCTGCCGCGTTGCCTGCACCCTGGAGTCCGCAAGATGTTCAACCTCGTGAAGACCGCCGTGCTGATGGCCGCCATCACGGCGCTGTTCATGGTCATCGGTTCCTACATCGGTGGCCAGACCGGCATGCTGGTGGCACTGCTGGTGGCCGTCGGCATGAACTTCTTCAGCTACTGGTTCTCGGCCGACATGGTGCTGAGGATGTACAACGCCCAGCAGGTCGACGAGAGCAGCGCACCGCAGTTCTACCGCCTGGTGCAGGAGCTGTCGCAGCGCGCCGGCCTGCCCATGCCGAAGGTCTACCTCATCGACGAGGACGCGCCCAACGCCTTCGCCACCGGCCGCGACCCCGAGCATGCGGCCGTCGCCGCGACGACCGGCATCCTGCGCCTGCTGTCCGAGCGCGAGCTGCGCGGCGTGATGGCCCACGAGCTCGCCCATGTGGCCCACCGCGACATCCTCATCAGCACGGTCAGCGCGACGATGGCGGGTGCGATCTCGATGCTGGCCAACTTCGCCGCCTTCTTCGGCGGCCGCGACGAGAACGGCCGGCCGACCAACCCCATCGCCGGCATCGCCATCGCGCTGCTCGCGCCGCTGGCCGCCAGCCTGATCCAGATGGCCATCAGCCGCGCCCGCGAGTTCGAGGCGGACCGCGGCGGCGCCGAGATTTCCGGCGACCCGGCCGCACTGGCCGCGGCGCTCGACAAGATCCACCGCGTCGCCCAGGGCATCCCGCTCGTGCCCGCCGAGGCCCATCCCGAGACGGCGCAGATGATGATCATGAACCCGCTGTCCGGCGGCGGCATCGCCGGCCTGTTCGCGACCCATCCACCGACCGAGGAGCGCATCCAGCGCCTGCTCGCGATGGCCCGCGGCGGCGGGCACTGACTCAAGTTGGCGCCGCCGCGGCCGATACCTGACACGATGAAGCGCCTTCTTCTCGCCCTGCCCCTGCTCGCGGCCCTGAGCGCCTGCGAGCAGCTCGGCATCGACGACCCCGTCAAGCTGGCCGCCGCCAAGGAGGCCGAGGGCAAGGCCATCGGCAGCGCCTGCCGGCATGCGATGCGCGCCATCGAGGACTGCTACACCCTCAATCCCAAGGCCCAGAAGGCCGCCGTCTACGCCGGCTGGCTGGATATGGACGCCTATATGCGCGACAACAAGCTCGAGGGCATCGTGCCCGTCGTGCCGCGACCGGGCGCCGCCAAGGCCAAGGCCGACGAAGAAGAGGCTGCCAAGCCCGCCGAGAAGCCGGCGGAAAAGGCGGCCGACAAGCCTGCCGACAAGGCCAGGGGCCACTGACGCGGCGCCGGCCCGGCCGCGCCGCCCGCATTTCGTGCCCCCGATCCGGCGCATCGTCGCGCCGGCCTCGACCGGCCCCGGCCGGCTGGCCAAGATGCGGCCCATCGCAACCCGATGGAGCCCGCCATGAACACCACCCGCCGCCTCTTCACCATCGCCGGCCTCGCCGCCGCGCTGGCCGCCACGACCGCCGCACAGGCCTGGGGCTGGGGCAGCGGCGAGCGCATCACCGGCAACGGCGATGTCGCCACCGAGGTTCGCGAGACCGGCGCCTTCGACGCCGTGGCGCTGGCCGGCGGCTTCCGCGTCGTCATCCGCCAGGGCCAGGGCAACAAGGTCGAGGTCAGGGCCGACAGGAATCTGCTGCCCTATATCGAGACCCGCGTCGTCGAGGGCAGCAGGGGCCGCACGCTGGAGATCGGGCCGAAGAAGGGCGTCGACCTGTCCACGTCGAACAACTCCGGCCTGAGCCTCGAGATGCCCACGCTGCGCGCCGTGGCCGTGGCCGGCTCCGGCAGCGTGAAGGTCGAGGCGATGAAGACCGGCGGTGTCGACGCGGCCATCGCCGGCTCGGGCGACATCCGCTTCGCCGGCCTGGACGCCGAGCGCCTGGGCATGAAGGTCAGCGGCAGCGGCGACATCGTCGCGGCGGGCCGCGCGGGCAGCGCCACCGTCGCCATCGCCGGCAGCGGCGGCGTGAAGGCCGCCGAGCTGGCCGCCGAGGAGGTCAAGGTCAGCATCGCCGGCAGTGGCGATGCGCTGGTGCAGGCGACGAAGCGGCTCAATGTCAGCATTGCCGGCAGCGGCGACGTGAGGTACGCCGGCTCGCCGGAAATCTCCAGCTCCATCGCCGGCAGTGGCAAGGTCCGCCGAATCGGCCAGTGATCCCTAACCCGCCGACAATGGCGGCATGAGTCTGACTGCAAGGCTGCGCGCGCTCGCGGCCGACCCCGATTTCCGCAGCGGCGCGCGCGACATGGCCTCGCCCTCCCTGGGCCTGGCCGCCTGGGGCCTGGTCGCGGGCGTCACGATGGTGAAGGCTGGGCTCAGCCTGCCTCAGGCCATGGGCATGTCGCTGCTGGTGTTTGCCGGCAGCGCCCAGTTGACGGCCCTGCCGCTGATCGCTGCCGGCGCCCCGCTGTGGGTGCTGCTGGCCACGGCCTTCTGCGTCAATCTGCGCTTTGTCATCTTCAGTGCGCAGTGGCGCCACTACTTCGGCCACCTGCCCCGCGCGCGCCGGCTGGTGACGACGTACTTCGCGGCCGACCTGAATTTCGCCTATTTCGTGAAGCGCTATCCCGACGCCGCTCCGGCGCCGGGCCAGCTGCGCTATTTCTGGGGCGGCGTGGCCGTCAACTGGCCGACCTGGCAGGCCTGCTCCTTCGCCGGCATCCTGCTGGCCGACCGCATCCCGCCGCAGTGGGGCATCGGCTTCGCCGGCGTGCTGGCGCTGCTGGGCATCTCCTACGCGTTGCTGGCCGAGAAGACGCTGTGGTGGGTGGCCGTCACGGCCGGCGCGGTGTCCATCGCGACCTACTCGCTGCCGCTCAAGCTCAACATCCTCTGTGCCATCGTCGCGGCCGGGGCGGTGGGCTGGTGGCTGGATGCACGGAGGTCTGCCAAGTGAGCGAGCTGATGACCTGGATCGCGCTGTTCGGCCTGGCCGGCGTCACGGTGCTGACGCGCGGCTTCTTCATGATCGGCGACCGGCCCCTGCCCATCCCCGACTGGCTGCGCGAGCTGCTCAAGGTCGCGCCGCTGGCGGCCCTGGTGGCCGTCGTCGCGCCCGAGGTCTTCATGACCCAGGGCCACGTCATCACGACCTGGCAGGACGCGCGCTGGCCCGCCGCGCTGGCCGCGACGGCCTACTACTTCTGGCGCCGCGGCATCCTCGGCACCATCCTGGTCGGCATGGCGGTGATGCTGCCGCTCAGGCTCGGACTCGGCTGGTAACCGGCATGCGCGCGCGGGCGGCGAGAATCGGGCCAGTTCTTCTCAACTGCATCGCCCGACCATGAACGTCATCCGCTTCTCCGACCTGATCGCCGCCGGCAAGGTGGCCGGCCAGCGCGTCTTCATCCGCGCCGACCTCAACGTGCCGCAGGACGACAACGGCAGGATCACCGAGGACACCCGCATCCGTGCCTCGCTGCCCGCCATCAAGATGGCGCTGGACGCGGGCGCGGCCGTCATGGTCACGTCCCACCTCGGCCGCCCGACCGAAGGCGAGTTCAAGCCCGAGGACTCGCTGGCCCCGGTGGCCGAGCGCATGGCCGAGCTGCTGGGCCGCCCGGTGCCGCTGCAGCGCGACTGGGTGGACGCCGTCTCGGTGGCGCCGGGCCAGCTGGTGCTGCTGGAGAACTGCCGCGTCAACAAGGGCGAGAAGAAGTGCAGCGAGGAGCTGTCCCGCAAGCTCGCGGCGCTGTGCGACATCTTCGTGCACGACGCCTTCGGCACCGCCCACCGCGCCGAGGCCACGACCTATGGCATCGCCAAGTACGCCAGGGTCGCCTGCGCCGGCCCGCTGCTGGCCGCCGAGATCGACGCCATCACCAAGGCCCTGGCCAACCCGCGCCGCCCGCTGGTGGCCATCGTCGCCGGCTCCAAGGTCTCGACCAAGCTGACCATCCTGCAGAGCCTGGCGAGCAAGGTCGACGGCCTCATCGTCGGCGGCGGCATCGCCAACACCTTCATGCTGGCCGCCGGCCTGAAGATCGGCAAGTCGCTGGCCGAGCCCGACCTCGTCGACCAGGCCAAGGCCGTCATGGCGGCGATGGCCGCGCGCGGCGCCGAGGTGCCCATTCCCGAGGACGTCGTGACCGCCAAGACCTTCGCGGCCGGCGCGACTGCGGCCGTCAAGGCGGCCACCGACGTGGACGACGACGACCTCATCCTCGACATCGGCCCCAAGACGGCCGCCAGGCTGGCGGACAAGCTCAGGGCGGCCGGCACCATCGTCTGGAACGGCCCGGTCGGCGTGTTCGAGTTCGATGCCTTCGCCCATGGCACCGAGGCCATCGCCCGCGCGATCGCCGAGAGCGTCGCCTTCAGCATCGCCGGCGGCGGCGACACGCTGGCGGCCATCGCCAAGTACGGCATCGAGAAGGACGTGGGCTATATCTCCACCGGCGGCGGCGCCTTCCTGGAGGTGCTGGAGGGCAAGACCCTGCCGGCCTTCGAGATCCTCGGCCGGCGCGCCGCCGGCTGATCGCCGACACCCCCGACGCCCAAGGGCCCCGACCGGGGCCTTTCGTTTTTGGGCGATATCGGCTTCGGCATGGAGCGCCAGCAAACCGGCATCGGCGGCGGGCCGAAACCGGGCGTAACCTCGCAGGTTCCGCTCTGAAGACCCGCAGTCATGGAAAAGAACAACGCTCCCCTGCCTTCCGAACTCGCGCCCGCCGAAGCCGCGCTGCGCGACGCCGCCCGCGAGTACCACCGCGCGCCGACGCGCGGCAAGATTTCGGTCACGCCGACCAAGGCGCTGTCCAACCAGCGCGACCTGTCCCTGGCCTATTCGCCGGGCGTGGCCTATCCCTGCCTGGACATCGAGCGCGACCCGTCGCTGGCGGCCGAGTTCACGTCGCGCGCCAACCTCGTCGGCGTCATCACCAACGGCACGGCTGTGCTAGGCCTGGGCGACATCGGCCCACTGGCGGCCAAGCCGGTCATGGAAGGCAAGGGCTGCCTGTTCAAGAAGTTCGCCGGCATCGACGTGTTCGACATCGAGCTGGCCGAGCGCGACCCGGACAAGCTCATCGACATCATCGCGGCCATGGAGCCGACGCTGGGCGGCATCAACCTCGAGGACATCAAGGCGCCCGAGTGCTTCTACATCGAGCGCGAACTGTCCAAGCGCATGAACATCCCGGTCTTCCACGACGACCAGCACGGCACGGCCATCATCTCGTCGGCCGCGCTGCTGAACGGGCTGGAGCTGGTGGGCAAGGACATCACCAAGGTCAGGGTCGCCGTGTCCGGCGCCGGTGCCGCGGCCATCGCCTGCCTGGACGTGATGGTGGGCCTGGGCGTGAAGCGCGAGAACGTCTTCGTCTGCGACTCGCGCGGCCTCATCCAGAGCGAGCGCGAGGACGCCAGGGCCGGCAGGCTGGACGAGTCCAAGCAGCGCTACTGCCAGGTCACGAAGGCCCGCACGCTGGCTGATGTGGTGGCCGGCGCCGATGTCTTCCTCGGCTGCTCGGCCGCCGGGGTCCTGTCCACCGACATGGTCAAGACCATGGCCTGCCAGCCCATCATCCTGGCGCTGGCCAACCCCGAGCCCGAGATCCGCCCCGAGCTGGCCAAGGCCGTGCGGCCGGACTGCATCGTCGCCACCGGCCGCAGCGACTACCCCAACCAGGTCAACAACGTCCTGTGCTTCCCCTACATCTTCCGCGGCGCGCTGGACTGCGGCGCGACGCGGATCACCGAAGGCATGAAGCTGGCCTGCGTGCGCGAGATCGCCGCGCTGGCCAAGGCCGAGACCTCGGATGAGGTGGCTGCCGCCTACGCCGGCCAGGAGCTGGCCTTCGGCCCCGACTACCTGATCCCCAAGCCCTTCGACGCGCGCCTGATCCTGCGCATCGCGCCCGCCGTCGCCAGGGCCGCGGCCGCGGACGGCGTGGCGACGCGGCCGGTCGCCGACCTGGACGCCTACCGCCAGTCGCTGGAGCGTTTCGTCTACCAGACCGGCATGTTCATGCGCCCGGTGTTCTCCGCCGCCAAGGCGATGACGGCGGCCGGCGCGCCGGCCCGCGTCATCTACGCCGAGGGCGAGGACGAGCGCGTGCTGCGCGCCGTGCAGGTCGCGCTGGACGAGGGCCTGTGCCGGCCCACGCTGATCGGCCGCCCAGCCGTGCTGGAGGCGCGCATCCAGCGCGCCGGCCTGCGCCTGAAGCTCGGCGCGGACGTGGCCGTCATCGACCCCGAGGACGACCCGCGCTTCCGCCGGTATTGGGAGGCCTATCACGCGCGCATGAAGCGCAGCGGCGTGACGCCCGAGATGGCCAAGTCGGCCGTGCGGCGCTCCAACACGGCCATCGGCGCGCTCGCCATCGAGCTCGGCGACGCCGACGCGATGATCTGCGGCATGGTCGGCCGCTTCGACCGCCACCTGGAGCAGGTGCGCGACCTCGTCGGCCTGCGCGCCGGCGCGCGCCAGTTCGCCGCGATGAACGCGCTGATGCTGGACCGGATGACCCTCTTCCTGACCGACACCTTCGTCAACGACGACCCCAGCGCCGAGGCGCTGGCCGACATCGCCGCGATGGCCGCCGACGAGGTCAGCCGCTTCGGCCTGCCGCCCAAGCTGGCCTTCGTCAGCCACTCGATGTTCGGCTCCAGCACGCGGCCCTCGGCGCTGAAGATGCGCCGCGCCCACGAGCTGTTCGCGGCCGCCCGCCCCGACGTGGAGTGCGACGGCGAGATGCACGGCGACGCGGCGCTGTCCGAGAGCGTGCGCCAGGCCTTCCTGCCCGACAGCAAGCTCAGCGGCGCGGCCAACCTGCTGGTGCTGCCGACGCTGGACGCCGCCAACATCCTGTTCAACGTGCTGAAGATCAGCGTCAGCCAGGGCGTGACCATCGGCCCCGTGCTGCTCGGCGCGGCCCGGCCCGTGCACATCCTGACGCCCTCGGCCACCGTGCGCCGCATCGTCAACATGACGGCGCTGGCCGCGGCCGACGTCTGCGAGGTGCGCGCCGGCCGCTGAGGTTGCGGCGCACAACCCTGACCGAAGTCACGCTCCGCGCCCGCCGCCCCGGGCTTGCGAGAAGCCTGCGGCGCACTCGCCCGGCCACAATCGGCCCATGGTGCTGCGCTGGCTGCTCGCGGTTCTCGTCGTCCTCACCTTCGTCGGCCTCTATGCCAACGAACACTGGACGATGCACACCCTCGTGCTCGACGGGCACGGCGCCGGCCAGCGCCTGCTCGTCTACAGTGACGACGAGAGCGGCGGCAACAGCGAGGCCACGCTGCTGCCCGACGACGGCCACGGGCCGGCCGTGCGCTGCCGGCTACGCAGCACCTACCAGTGGCCCTTCTGCGAGATGGTCATCCAGTTCGACGCCCCGGGGCTGGACCTGAACCGCTTCAGCCGCATCCGGCTGTGGCTGCGCGCCGAAGGCCCCACGCACAACGGCGCGCCGGATCAGGTGCGTGTCTTCCTGCGCAACTACAACCCGGCCTATGCCGGCAGCGGCCCCCACCCCGACCTGAAACCGCACGAGGTGGTGCTGACGCCCGGCAACCGGCAGATGCCCATCGAGCTGCGCCTGTCGCAGTTCGTCGTCGCCACCTGGTGGGCACAGGATCACCAACTGCCCGACGAACTGCAGGGCGCCGAGCTCGACCGGGTGCGCATCTTCAGCGTCAGCACCGGCGGCGAGTCGGCGTCGGGCGAGCACCTGCTGCGGCTGGCGCGCGCCGAGCTGATCGGCAACTGGATCGCGCCGGAGAGCTTCCGCCTCGGCCTGGTCGGCCTGTGGATGGGCAGCCTGCTGGCCTATCTCGGCTGGGAGAGCTGGCACACGCGGCGGCGGCTGCAGGCCTCGCTGACGCGCTCGCAGGCGCTGGAAAAGCTCGTGCAGCGCGATCCGCTGACGCGCGTCGCCAACCGCGACGGCCTCTACCATGCGCTGGAACTGCTGCATCAGGTGCAGGGCGAAGAGGTGTTCCCGCTGGCCGTCGTCTTCGTCGATGCCGACCACTTCAAGCGCATCAACGATGAGCATGGCCACGACGTCGGCGACCAGGTGCTGGTCCATCTGGCCCGCACGCTGCGCGCCAACCTGCCGCGCGACGACCTGCTGGCGCGCTGGGGCGGCGAGGAATTCGTCATCGTGATGCCGCAGACCTCGGCCGCCGAGGCGGCCGGCGTGGCCGAGCGGCTGCGCCAGGCGCTGACCCAGGTCGAATGGCCGGCCGGGCTGGCCGTGACGGCGAGCTGGGGCGTGGCCCAGGCCAACGACGAGGCCGGCATCGATCTCGCGATGCGCGAGGCCGACCAGGCCATGTACCGCGCCAAGCATGCCGGCCGCGACCGCGTGGAGCGGGCCGCGCGCGCGTAACGGCGCGAAACTTCCGGCGGGCTCGGCGGCCCATAATTCCGCCGCCCCAGATCAGTTGAGACCAGCCATGACCCGCGCCACCAAGATCGTCGCCACCCTCGGCCCCGCCTCCAACACGCCGGAGGTGCTGGAACGAATGATCCGCGCCGGCGTCGACGTCGTGCGGCTGAACTTCTCGCACGGCAAGGCCCAGGACCACATCGACCGCGCGACCATGGTCCGCGCCGTGGCCGAGAAGGTCGGCAAGTCGGTGGCCATCATGGCCGACCTGCAGGGCCCCAAGATCCGCGTCGGCAAGTTCGAGAACGGCAGGATCGAGCTGGTGCCCGGCACGCCCTTCATCCTCGACGCCGACCGCAGCGAGCTCGGCAACCAGGACATCGTCGGCCTCGACTACAAGGAGCTGCCGCGCGACGTGAAGCCCGGCGACACGCTGCTGCTCAACGACGGCCTGCTGGTGCTGACCGTCGAGGCCGTGCGCGGCGCCCAGGTGCACACCGTCGTCAAGCTCGGCGGCGAGCTGTCCAACAACAAGGGCATCAACAAGCAGGGCGGCGGCCTGACCGCGCCGGCGCTGACCGGCAAGGACATGGAGGACATCAAGACCGCGATGTCCTTCCAGTGCGAATACCTGGCCGTGAGCTTCCCGAAGAACGCGACCGACATGGAGATGGCGCGCCAGCTGGCCAACGTGGCCGGCGAGCCCTACCGCCACAAGCCGGCCATGATCGCCAAGATCGAGCGCTACGAGGCCATCCCGCATCTCGAAGCCATCCTGAAGGCCAGCGACGGCATCATGGTGGCGCGCGGCGACCTCGCCGTGGAGGTCGGCAACGCGGCCGTGCCGGCGCTGCAGAAGCGCATGATCAAGATGGCCCGCGAGCTCGACAAGGTCGCCATCACCGCCACGCAGATGATGGAGTCCATGATCGTGAACCCGGTGCCCACGCGCGCCGAGGTCAGCGACGTGGCCAACGCCGTGCTCGACGGCACCGACGCCGTCATGCTGTCGGCCGAGACGGCCGCCGGCAAATTCCCCATCGAGACCGTCGAGCAGATGGCCGCCATCGCGCTGGAGGCCGAGCGCGCCGAGTTCGTCAGCCTCGACACCGACTTCGCCGGCCGCCAGTTCGGCCGCATCGACCAGTCCATCGCGATGGGCGCGCTGTTCACGGCCTACCACCTCGGCTGCAAGGCCATCCTGGCCCTGACCGAGTCCGGCTCGACGGCGCTGTGGATGAGCCGCCACCGCATCCAGGTGCCCATCTACGCGCTGACGACGCAGCCGATCAGCCAGCGCAAGATGGCGCTCTACCGCAATGTGCGCCCGCTGCTGATGCCCAAGTTCGACGACCGCGACGTGGCCCTGGCCGCGGCCGAGAAGATCCTCGTCGAGCGCGGCGCGCTGATGCCGGGCGACACCTATGCCATCACCTGCGGCGAGCCGATGGGCTACCCGGGCGGCACCAACATGCTGAAGGTCTGCAGGGTCAATTGACCCGCCGGCGCGCGGACAATGCGCGCATGCATACCGAACCCCGCCCCGCCCGCGCCAGCCTCGACGTGGTGCTGCCCGCCTACAACGAGGCGGCCTCGCTGCCGCAGCTGCTGCCCATGCTCGCCCAGGTGCTGGAGCCGCTGTCGGCGCGCTGGCGCCTCATCATCGTGGACGACGGCAGCGCCGATGCGACGCCGGCCGTCGTGCAGCAGGCCATCGCGGCGGGCACGCCCATCCGCTATCTGCGCCTGTCGCGCAACTTCGGCAAGGAGGCCGCGCTGACCGCCGGCCTGGCCGTGGCCGATGCCGACCGCGTGCTGCTGATGGACTCCGACGGCCAGCATGCGCCCGATCTGATCGCGCAGATGGACGCGGCCTGGCAGCGCGGCGCCGACACGGTCTGCGCGGTGCGCGCCAACCGCGACGAGGAGGGTGCGTTGAAGCGCCTGGGCACCAGCCTGTTCTACCGCATCGTCAACGCGTCCTCGCAGCTGCAGATCCCGCCCGACGCGGGCGACTTCCGGCTGCTGGACCGGCGCGTCGTCGCCGCGCTGAACGCGCTGCCCGAGCGCAACCGCTTCATGAAGGGCCTGTACGCCTGGGTGGGCTTCCGCACCGAGTTCCTGCCCTACACGCCGCAGGCCCGCACCGGCGGCCGCAGCAGCTTCTCGATGCGCCGCCTGATCCGGCTGGCGCTGACCGGCGTGACCGCCTTCAGCAATATGCCGCTGCGCATCTGGAGCGGCCTGGGCGCCATGGTGGCGCTCGGAGGCCTGGGCTATGGCGCCTGGATCGTCGTCGAGCACCTGATCTTCGGCGACCAGATCCCCGGCTGGGCGACCATGGTCGTCGGCCTGATGTTCTTCGGCGGCATCCAGATGCTGTCCATCGGCATCATCGGCGAGTACGTCGGCCGCATCTTCGACGAGGTCAAGCAGCGGCCGGTCTACGTCGTCGCCCACGACACGGGCGAGCCGCGGTGAAGCGGCTCGCCGTCTGCGCGGACGACTACGGCCAGGGCTCCGCGGTGGACCGCGGCATCCTGGCGCTGGCCGCTCAGGGCCGCGTCACGGCGCTGAGCGCCCTCGTCACGGCGCCGCGCTGGGCCGAGGCGGGGCCGGCCCTGCGCGACGTGCCGGCCGACGCCGGCCTGCACTTCAACCTGACCGAGGGCGAGCCGCTCAGCGCCGCGCTGCGCCGCCACTGGCCGCGCTTCCCGTCCCTCGGCAGCGTCATCGCGCAGGCCTTCCTGCGCCGGCTGCCGGCCGCGGTGGCCGACGAGTTCCAGGCCCAGCTGCAGCGCTTCGTCGCCGTCACGGGCCGTCCGCCCGCCTTCATCGACGGTCACCAGCATGTGCATGCGCTGCCCGGCGTGCGCCCTCATGCGCTGGCGGCCGCGCGCAGCCTGGGCGTGCCGCTGCGCAACACCGGCCGGCTGCCGGGCCAGGGCTTCGCGTTCAAGCGCCGCGTCATCGAGGCCTGCGGGGGCCGCGCGCTGGCGGCCGAGATGCGTGCGAGCCATGTGGCATCCGCGACGGCCCTGGTGGGCGTCTACGGCTTCGACCCGCGGGCCGACTACCGTGCGCTGATGCGCGGCTGGCTGGCCGCCGCGCCCGACGGCGCGCTGCTGTTCTGCCACCCGGCGCTGGGCGAACCCGATGCCGGCGACCCGATCGGCGCGGCGCGGGTCAACGAGATGGCCTATCTGGCCGGCGAGGCCTTCGCGGCTGACCTGGCGGAGTTTGGCGTCGAACTGAGCCGCTGATTTCCGGGCCGAGCGCCGGGCCACTCCCAAGCCGGCCCACCTGAGGCTGTTTGCGGCTCAATGCCGCAAACAGCCTCGTCCCGCGGGGGACCGACCAGACTCGCCCGCGTTCAGCGATGCGGGGCTGGGCGAGCACCTTGCTTCAGCGCTGCCCGAAGGTCCAGACCCGGTTGGCCGCGAAGCTGGCCAGCATGACGATGAGGGTCGCCGCGCCCTGGGCCAGCAGATAGTGCAGCCCGGCGCGCACGCCGGCGTCCACCAGCAGCATGCCGAGCAGCGCGCCCGCGCCGGCCGTCGCATGGAAGCGGCACCAGGCGGGCCACCAGGGGCCGCGGTGGTCGAAGGTGTAGCGCCGGTTGGCCCAGAACGCGATCTGCGCGCCGAGCAGCGCGCCGGCGCCCGAGCCCAGCCAGGCCGGCCAGTGCCAGGCCTCGACCACCAGCACCAGCAGCGCATAGTGCGCCGCCGTGGCGGCGACGCCGACGCTCGCGTAGCGCGCCAGCCGCTTCATGGGCAACTGGCGGGTGGCGGCAGCTCGAACAGCGTCGCGCGGCGGCCGGTGAACACGGGCCGCGCGTCGGGCAGGGCGTCCGCGGGCGCGGCCACGAGCCAGATGCGGCCTGCCTGGCAGCGTTCGCGGGCCAGCCGGGCCGGCGTCCACAGCACCTCGTCGCCGCGCGCGGGGTCGAAGCGGGCCGCGTCGAGCAGCTCCTGCCGCCAGCTGTCGCCGCCCCGGCTGCGCAGCGCCTCCCAGTCGTCCAGCACGGCGGGCGGCGCGTCGAGGCGGGCCTGCAGGCGCAGGTCGAAGAAGGAGCCGCCGGTCAGCAGCACGCGGTCGCCCGGCGCCAGGCGCTCGCGCAGCGCGGTGCCGACGTCCGAATGATCGGGGCGGCCCCAGTACACGACGGCGGGCACCGTGAGCACGCAGACCAGCGCCGCGACGACCCAGGCCGCGCGCTCGCCGCGCCGGCCGCGCCAGGCCTCGAACAGCAGCAGGGCCAGCGGCAGCAGCGCCGGCAGCACATAGCCGACCAGCTTGGAGCGCGGCATCGAGAAGAAGGCCAGGATGACGACGACCCACCAGAGGTCGAAGCCCGTGCGGCGCAGCGCGCCGGGCAGGCGCAGGCTCAGCGGCAGCGTGCCCAGCGGCAGCACGACGAGGAAGAACCACCAGGGCTGGGGGTTGTTGAAGCGCGCCTCGGTGTAGCGGGCGAAATGCTGTTCGATGATGAAGTAGTCGAAGAAGCCCGGGTAGCGCTGCTGCATGGCCACCATCCACGGCAGCGCGATGGCGACGAAAACGAGCAGGGCCAGCGGGTGCAGCGCGAAGCGCAGGTCGGCCCAGCGGCGGTTCGCCAGCAGCCATGGGGCAACGATGAGGCCGGGCAGCACGACGCCGATCAGGCCCTTGGACAGCAGGGCCAGGGCCATCGCGCCCCAGGCCGTGCACAGCCAGGCGAGGCTGCGCCGCTGCGGCGTCAGCGCACGCCGCGCGGCGGCGACGGCCAGCGAGATCCAGCCGGCCACCAGCATGTCGTGGTTGGCGTACTGGCTGCCGAGGTAGAAGAGCGGCAGCACGGCCAGCACGGCCAGCGCCTTGCATGCGCCGTCGTGCCCGTAGCGCGCACCGGCCTCGATCCACAGTGCCAGGCCCATCACCCAGGCGCCCACCAGCGGCGCCATGCGCAGGGCCAGTGCATGGGGCCCCAGCACTTTCAGGGCCGCAATGTCGATCCAGTACATCAGCGGCGGCTTGTGGAAATAGGGCATGCCGAACAGAGTTGGCGTCAGCCCGTCGCCGCTGCGCAGCATCTCGTAGGCCACGCCGCCGTAGCGGCCTTCGTCGGGCAGGGCCACGGGCCGCCAGCCGGCCGTGGCGACCAGCCACAGCGCCAGCAGGACGAGGGGCCACCAGGGCGGCAGGCGGCGGGTGAAGTCGGCAATTGAACGCATCGCGGCGGCCTAGTGAGAGGGGGACGGCGCCTGCCACCGGCTGGCGGTTCGTCGCGGGTTTCGTGGCAGGCGCGAAGCGGTTCGAATGCAGGCCGGAGCGGCATGGATCCGGCGCCACCATGGCCCGGCGGCGCCCGCGCGGATTATGGCTTGGCCCCGGGCGCTGACCGCGCCCAGGCCCATGCGGCCAAGCCTCAGGCCTCGGCGATGCGCCGGGCCAGATGGGCCAGCGCCTCCTCGACCTGGTCCACCAGCACCAGGCAGAGGTCGCCCGGCTGCAGGCGCGCCAGCGCCCGGTCGATGGCGATGAACTCGCCGACGATTTCCTCGACGTGCCGGGTGCGCGCGGCGCCCTGCAGGCCCTGGCGCAGCAGCGCGACGACCTCGCCGGCCGCGCGGCCGCGCTGGCAGGCGTCTTCGTAGAGGACGACCTCGTCGAAGGCGGCGCCGAGGATCTCGGTCTGCACGCGGATGTCCTCGTCGCGGCGGTCGCCCGCGCCGCTGATGACGACGCTGCGCTTGTTCGCCGGCAGCGCGGCCACCGCGCCGACCAGGGCCTTCATCGCGTCGCCGTTGTGGCCGTAGTCGGCGATCACGGTGGCGCCCTTGTAGTCCATCACGTTGAAGCGGCCCGGCGCGTTGTCGGCGTCGTTGGCGAAGCTGCCGACGCCGCGGCGGATGGTGTCCCAGTCCAGGCCCACGGCCCAGGCCGCGGCCACGGCGGCCATCGCGTTCTCGACCTGGAAGCCGATCAGGCCGCCGCGCGTCAGCGGCACGTCGCGCAGCGGGATGCTCTCGCGCCAGACGCCCTGGGCCGCGACGAGCTGGTCGCCGTCGACATAGACGCAGCGCTTGCCCTGGGCGCGGTGCGTGGCCATCAGCGGGTGGTGGCGGTCGGCCGCGAAGTAGATGACCTGGCCGGGACAGATGGCGGCCATCTGCGCCGTCAGCGGGTCGGTCGCGTTCAGCACCGCATAGCCGTTGGGCGCGACGTTCTGCACGATGACGCGCTTGACCAGCACCAGGTCTTCCGCCGTGTGCAGGAAGTTCATGCCCAGGTGGTCACCCGCGCCGACGTTGGTGACGACGGCGACCTGGCAGCGGTCGAAGCCCAGGCCTTCGCGCAGGATGCCGCCGCGCGCCGTCTCCAGCACGGCGGCTTCGACGTCGGGGTGCATCAGCACATTGCGGGCGCTCTTGGGGCCGGAGCAGTCGCCGCTGTCGATCTGGCGGCCGTCGACGTAGACGCCGTCGGTGTTGGTCATGCCGACCTTGAGGCCGCAGCTGGCGAACAGATGGGCGATCAGGCGCGTGACCGTGGTCTTGCCATTGGTGCCGGTGACGGCCACGACGGGGATGCGGCCGTCCTCGGCCGCGCCGCCGGACTTCTGCGAGCCGCCGAACAGGTGGCCGACGATGGCCTCGCCGACGTTGCGGCCCTTGCCGAAGCTGGGGCTGAGGTGCATGCGCAGGCCCGGCGCCGCGTTGACCTCGACGATGCCGCCGCTGATTTCTTCCAGCGGGCGCAGCACGCTCTCGGCCACCACGTCCACACCGCAGACGTGCAGGCCCACGACCTGGGCCGCGGCGATGGCGCGCGCGGCGACCTCGGGGTGCACGTCGTCCGTCACGTCGGTGGCCGTGCCGCCGGTGGACAGGTTGGCGTTGTTGCGCAGGATGACGCGCTGGCCCTTCTCGGGCACGGACTCGGGGCTGAGGCCCTGCTGCGTGAGCCGCGCGACGGCGATGTCGTCGAAGCGGATCTTGGTCAGCGACGTCGCGTGGCCATCGCCGCGGCGCGGGTCGGCGTTGACCTTGTCAACCAGCTGCTTGACCGTGTGCACGGCGTCGCCGATGACGTGGGGCGGGTCGCGGCGCGCGGCGGCAATGAGCTTGTCGCCGATGACGAGCAGCCGGTAGTCCGAGCCGGGCAGGAACTTCTCGACCATCACGGGGCCGATCTCGTCGGCCGCCTTGTAGGCGCTGTCGAAGTGCTCGCGCGTGGCGACGTTGACCGTCACGCCCTTGCCCTGGTTGCCGTCCTGAGGCTTCACGACGACGGGCAGGCCGATCTCCTGCGCGACGGCCCAGCCGTCGTCCGGCGAGTCGACCGGCCGGCCCGTGGGCACCGGCACGCCGGCGGCCTGCAGCAGGCGCTTGCAGAGGTCCTTGTCCTGGGCGATGGATTCGCTGACCGCGCTGGTCGCGTCCACCTCGGCGGCCCAGATGCGACGCTGCTTGGCGCCCCAGCCGAACTGCACCAGGCTGCCCTGCGTCAGGCGGCGGAAGGGGATGCCGCGGGCGATGGCCGCATTGACGATGGAGCCGGTGGAGGGGCCGAGGCGGATGTCCTCGTCCAGCTCGCGCAGCTGCGCGATGACGGCGTCGGCGTCGAACTCGCCGCCGCTACCGTCACTATTGAGCGCCGCGAGCACGAGCTTCAGCGCCTGCTCGAAGGCCAGGCGGCCGACGTCTTCCTCGCTGTATTCGATGACGATCTGGTAGGTGCCGGCCTCGGGCGTGACGTGGGTCTGGCTGAAGGTGACCGGGCAGCCGGCCTGGGCCTGCAGGGCCAGCGCGGCCTGCTCCAGCACCTGGGCCAGAGAGGCGTCGGCGCGCAGCTCGCCGATGGTGGGGAAGAGCTTGCGCAGGCGGGCCTCGAAGCCGGGCAGGCGTTCGAGCGAGCGCTCGGTGTCGGCGCAGTGCACGACGGCCTCGATGGCCGTGTGGCGGCTCCACATGTTCGGGCCGCGCAGCGCGCGGGTGCGGGAAACGTCCATGGTTTCTTGTTTATGCCAGGTGGAGGTCGGGAACGAAGGTGTCGAGGCCGGCGGCGATCAGCTCGGGCGAGATGCCCAGGGCCCAGGCGGCGGCGACGGCGGCGAGCAGCGTGGCGGCGTCCGTCGCGTTGCTGCCGAAGCGGCGCAGCAGGGCCTCGATGTTGGCGCCGGGCGTCTCGGCCGGGCCTTGCGCCAGCACGGCGGCGCCGCCGCGCAGGAAGACGGCGCGGCCGCCGCGGTCGCGGTGGTGGCGGATGGCTTCCAGCGTGCCGTCCTCGGCATAGAACACGACCTCGCCGTCGCTGAGCTCGGCCATGTCGACGAGGCGCGGGTGGGCCGCGTTCAGCACGCTGGCGCCGTCGCTGAGCACGACGTCGACCTGGGTGCGCAGCACCTTGTAGAGCTGGTCGGCGTCCTGCACGTCGAACTCGGCCAGGGCCGCGATGCCGTCGAGGTCGGTGACGACGCCGACCGTCGCGCGGTCGTAGGCCAGGCCGTCGCGCAGGATGGAGGCGGCGTCGTTCTCGACGACGACCGCGTTGACGCCGCGGTTCATCAGCAGCCGGTGGGCGGCGTCCCAGCAGGCGCTGTCGCGCTTCTCGACGCGGCGCGTGCCGAGGAACAGGCCGTCCTTGCAGGCCAGGCCGACGTGGCGGCCGTTCAGGTGCAGCAGCCAGGCGACGAGGCGGGTGATCTGGTGGCCGCCGCGCGAGCCGGCGACGCCGACGATGGGGATGCGGCCGGACTCGTCCTCGGCGAACAGGTGGTCGATGATGGCCTGGCCCACGGGCTGGGGCGCGCCGCTGGCCGGCTTGAGGTGCATCAGCAGGCCCGGGCCGGCGTTGACCTCGACGATGGCGCCGCCGGTCTCGGCCAGCGGCCTGGAGATGTCCTCGGTGACGAGGTCGACGCCGGCGATGTCCAGGCCCACGGTGCGGGCGGCCAGCGACACGGCGTGGGCGACCTCGGGGTGGACCTCGGGCGTGCAGTCGATCGCGACATTGCCGTTGCGCTGGATCAGCACGGCCGTGCCCGCGGCCGGCACGGACTCGGGCGTGAGGCCCTGGCGCTGCAGGTCCAGCAGGATGACGCCGTCTTCCGCGACCCGGATGCGGTTCAGCGGGAAGTCCTCGGTCAGGCCGCGGCGTGGGTCGACGTTGATCTGGCTGTCGACGAGCTGGGTGACCGTCTGGCGGCCGTCGCCGTGGACCCAGGCCGCCTCGCCACGCGAGGCCGCCACGACCTGGCCGCCGACGACGAGCAGCCGATGCTCGTTGCCGCGGATATAGCTTTCCACCAGCACCGACGAGCCGTGCGCATCGGCCAGCTTGAAGGCGGCCTCGCAGTCGGCCTGCGTCGAGATGTCCAGCGTGACGCCGCGGCCGTGGTTGCCGTCGCTGGGCTTGACGACGACGGGCAGGCCGATGTCCTGGGCCGCCTCCCAGGCCTCGGCGGCGGTCTTGACCTCCTGGCCCGCCGGCACCGGCACGCCGACGGCCTTGAGCAGGGTCTTGGTCAGGTCCTTGTCGCCGGCGATGCCCTCGGCGATGGCGCTGGTCATGTCGGTCTCGGCCGTCCAGATGCGGCGCTGGCGCTGGCCGTGGCCGAGCTGCACGAGGTTGCCGTCGTTGAGCCGGATGTGCGGGATGCGGCGGTCCGTGGCCGCGGCCACGATGGCCGCCGTGGAGGGGCCGAGGTAGCAGTCGTCGAGCTTGTCGCGAACGCGGGCCACGGCGGCCGGCACGTCGAAGGCCTCGGCGTTGATGATGGCCATCAGCAGCGCATGGCCCTCGGCGAGCGCGGCGCGGGCGACCTGCTCGTCGCGCGCGCGGAAGACCATGCGGTAGACGCCGCGCTGGCTGGTGGAGCGGGTCTGGCCGAAGCCCGTGGGCATGCCGGCCAGGTTCAGCAGCTCGATGACGATGTGCTCCAGCACGTGGCCCATCCAGGTGCCGTCGCGCAGGCGCTCGATGAAGCCGCCGCGCTCGCCGACGCCGCAATGGTGCTCGATCAGCGCGGGCAGGGCGGTGGTCAGGCGGTCGTTGAAGCCGGGCAGCAGGTTGGAGGGGCAGTCCTCCAGCTCGCCCAGGTCCAGCCAGACCTCCAGCACCGGCCGGTAGGTCCACATATTCGGCCCGCGCAGGTAGTTGATGCGCAGCAGGCGGATGTCGTTCTTCTTGCTCATGGAGTGGGGGAGTTGGGCGCCGGGAAGCGCGTGGAATTGTGCGCCGAAGTCATCGGGGAGAATTGCGACAGCCCGTCAGAGCGAACAACAACATGCAAGACCACCCTCCCGTCACAGCGCATCATCCGCAAATGGCCACCCTGCAGGGGCGGCTCCTGGCCGGCGAGAACGTGGTGGCCACGCTGGAGGTTGACCTGGGCGCCGACGGCCGCTTCGCCCAGGGGCTGATCGCGCTGACGAATTCACGCCTGCTGGCCTTCGAGCCCGCGGGCGGCGGCTGGGCCGAGTTCCCGCTGGCCGTCGGCCAGAGCCTCAGGCTCATCGACCACGGCGGCCTGGCCTTCATGGAGCTGTTCGGCGCCGACCGGCGCCTGGCGCGCTGGCGCTTCACGCTGGCCTGCAACCCGGCCGCCGTGCGCTTTGCCGCCGGCTTCGAGCGCGAGCTGCAGCGCCTGGCCGGCCATGTCGTGCTCGACGACGAGGCCGAGGGCGAGGACTCCGGCTTCGACTTCGGCGAGGCCGGCACGCCGCCCAGCACCTGGGTGCTGCTGCGGCTGTGGCGCTTCGCGCGGCCCTACCAGGGCCAGTTGCTGCTCGGCTTCGCGCTGATGATGGGCGCGACCGGCGCGACGCTGGTCTCGCCCTATCTGACCATGCCCTTGATGGACAAGGTGCTGATCCCCTTCCAGAACGGCCAGGCCATCGACCCCGGCCTCGTCATGTGGCTGCTGGGCGGCCTGCTTGGCGCGGCGCTGTTCTCGTGGGCGCTGGGCTGGGCCAAGACCTATCTGCTGGCCCTGGTCTCGGAGCGCATCGCGGCCGACCTGCGCACGGCGACCTTCGAGCACCTGCTCGGCCTGTCGCTCGAATACTTCGGCAACAAGCGCACCGGCGACCTGATGTCGCGCATCGGCTCGGAGACGGACCGCATCTCGGTGTTCCTGAGCCTGCACGCGCTGGACTTCATCACCGATGTGCTGATGCTGGCGATGACGGCCCTCATCCTGTTCAGCATCCATCCCGGCCTGGCGCTGGCGACGCTGGTGCCGCTGCCCTTCATCGCCTGGCTGATCCACCTCGTGCGCGACAAGCTGCGCACCGGCTTCGAGAAGATCGACCGCGTCTGGGGCGAGATCACCAATGTGCTGGCCGACACCATCCCGGGCATCCGCGTCGTGAAGGCCTTTGCCCAGGAGAAGCGCGAGGCCACGCGCTTTCGCGACGCGAACCAGAAGAACCTGCAGGTCAACGACCGGTTGAACAAGACCTGGAGCCTGTTCACGCCCAGCGTCGCGATGCTGACCGAGATGGGCCTGCTGGTCGTCTGGGGCGTCGGCATCTGGCTGATCGCCCACCAGAGCATCACGGTGGGCACGCTGACCGCCTTCCTGGCCTATATCGGCCGCTTCTACGGGCGCCTCGACTCGATGAGCCGCATCGTGTCCGTCACGCAGAAGGCCGCGGCCGGCGCCAAGCGCATCTTCGACATCCTGGACCACGTCTCCAACGTGCCCGACCCGGTCAACCCCCAGCCGTTCGAGAACGTGACCGGCGCCATCTCCCTGCAGGGCGTCAACTTCCGCTACGGCTCGCGCTCCGTCATCCGCACGCTCAACCTCGACATCCGCCCCGGCGAGATGGTGGGCCTGGTGGGCCACAGCGGCTCGGGCAAGAGCACGCTGGTGAACCTGATCTGCCGCTTCTACGACGTGACCGAGGGCGCCATCAAGGTCGACGGCACGGACCTGCGCAGAGTGAAGGTGGCCGACTACCGCCGCCACATCGGCCTGGTGCTGCAGGAGCCCTTCCTGTTCTTCGGCACCATCGCCGAGAACATCGCCTACGGCAAGCCGGACGCGACGCGCGACGAGATCGTGGCCGCCGCCCGCGCGGCCCATGCCCACGAGTTCATCCTGCGCCTGCCGCATGGCTACGACAGCCTCGTCGGCGAGCGCGGCCAGGGCCTGTCGGGCGGCGAGCGCCAGCGCATCTCCATCGCCCGCGCGCTGCTGATCGACCCGGCCATCCTGATCCTCGACGAGGCGACCTCGGCCGTCGACACCGAGACCGAGAAGGAGATCCAGCGCGCGCTGGACAACCTCGTCAAGGGCCGCACGACCATCGCCATCGCCCACCGCCTGTCCACGCTGCGCAAGGCCGACCGCCTCGTCGTCATGGACCGCGGCGAGATCGTCGAGCTGGGCCCGCACGACGAGCTGATCGCCCGGCAGGGCCATTACTGGCGCCTGTGGGAGGCCCAGGCCCGCCGCGTCGACGCCGAGGCCGCCGAGGACGGCGGCCTGATGGTCGTGGCCCCCAACCCGAATGCGCACACGGTGAACGCATGAGCACGACGCTTCCCTTCCGCGACCTGCACCTCGATGCCAACGGCCGGCTGGTGCTGACCGACCTGAACGGCGACGCCCACGTCGGCGTGACGCCGGTGCGCGCCCACCCGATCTCGGCGCCGGACGAAGGCCTGTCCCTGGTCGGTAGCCATGGCCACGAGCTGGCCTGGGTCGAGCACCTGTCCGCCCTGCCCGACGGCCCGCGCCGCCTGCTGGAGAGCGAACTCGCCGCCCGCGAATTCCATCCGACGCTCAAGCGCCTGATCGCCGTGAACACCTTCGCGACGCCCAGCACCTGGCGCATCGAGACCGACCGCGGCGAGGTCGACTTCGTGCTGAAGAGCGAGGAAGACATCCGCCGCCTGGAAGAAGGCCGGCTGCTGATCACGTCCACGCACGGCGTGCAGCTGCAGGTGCCGGACCGCTGGGCGCTGGACAAGCATTCCAGGCGGCTGCTGGAGCGGTTCTTGTAGCAAGGTTCGCGCGCAGCGCGACTGCCCCTCGCGCGACTGCCGTGGAGCCGGCTTTGCCGGGCCACTGGCAGTGCCCCCTTGGGGGGGCGCGCGAAGCGCGTGGGGGCGGTCTTATTCAGCCATCTGCGACTGCAGGTAGTTCTGCTCGCCGACCGTCTTGACCAGCTCCAGCTGGGTCTCGAGGTGGTCGATGTGCTCCTCGGTGTCGTCGAGGATCTCGACGAAGATCTCGCGCGAGACGTAGTCGCGCACGCTCTCGCAGTAGGCGATGGCGTCCTTCAGGTGGACGTGGGAGGCCTTCTCGATCTTCAGGTCGCACTCCATCGTCTCGACGGCGTTCTCGCCGATCAGCAGCTTGCCCAGGTCCTGCAGATTGGGCAGGCCTTCCAGCACCAGCACGCGCTCGATGAGCTTGTCGGCGTGCTTCATCTCCTCGATGGACTCCTCGTACTCGTGCTTGGCCATCTTGGCCAGGCCCCAGTTCTTCAGCATGCGGGCATGCAGGAAATACTGGTTGATGGCGGTCAGCTCCAGCTTGAGCTGCTGATTGAGGTGGACGATGACCTGGGCGTCGCCTTTCATGGGGCTCTCCGGAACGTGGGACTGGGCTGGCAGTATCCCCAGCGAAAGCCCCTCGGCAAAACCGCTCTTTCTGCAAATGAGATCGATTCGCATTAAAATTCCGACCATGATTGTTTGCGTCTGCCACCGCGTCTCCGACCGCGACATCGCGATTGCCGCCTCCAGCGGCTGCCCGAGCTTCGAGGCCCTGCAGGACGATCTGCGCGTGGCCACGGCCTGCGGCGCCTGCCGCGACTGCGCCTGCGCGGTCTTCGAGGAGAGCCGCGTCGAGGGCGGTGCGCCGCGCGCCCGCGGCATGGCCGCCGCCGTCCAGCCGCTGCTGGCGGTCTGAGCCTTTACAATCCACGCTCCGGTCGGCAACGGCCGCCGGCGTCCGCGTCGTCTGATCTTGAGTGTTGTGTTTTGCCGCAGCCGCTCGGGCTGCGGATGAATCCTGATCCAACAACACCTAGGAATCTCTCATGAGCACCATGCAAACCGGCATCGTCAAATGGTTCGACGACGGCAAGGGCTTCGGCTTCATCACTCCCGCCGACGGCGGCAAGGATCTGTTCGCCCATCACAGCGAAATCAAGAACAACGGCGGCTTCCGCACGCTGGCCGAAGGCGCCCAGGTCGAGTTCGAAGTGAAGCAGGGCCCCAAGGGCCTGCAGGCCTCGAACATCCGCGCGCTGTAATTCACGCGTCGCCCCGACACAAAGCCCGCGCCTGGCGCGGGCTTTGTGCTTTCCGTGGCCGCGCAACGACAATTGATGGCTATGTCCGCAATCCCCGCCGCCGCGCCGAAGGCGCTGACCGCTTACCGCCCGTTCTGGGCCAAGCGCTTCGGCCCCGCGCCCTTCCTGCCCATGAGCCGGCCGGAGATGGAGCAGCTCGGCTGGGATTCCTGCGACATCGTCATCGTCACGGGCGACGCCTACGTCGACCATCCGAGCTTCGGCATGGCCGTCATCGGCCGCACGCTGGAGGCCCAGGGCTTCCGCGTCGGCATCATTGCGCAGCCGGACTGGAACAGCGCCGATGCGTTCAAGGCGCTCGGCAAGCCGAATCTTTTCTTCGGCGTCGCGGCCGGCAATATGGACTCGATGATCAACCGCTACACGGCTGATCGGAAAATCCGCAGCGACGACGCTTACACGCCGGGCGGCGAGGGCGGCCGCCGCCCCGACCGCGCGACGCTGGTCTACACGCAGCGCTGCCAGGAAGCTTTCAAGGACGTGCCCATCGTCATCGGCGGTATCGAGGCCTCGCTGCGCCGTATCGCCCACTACGACTACTGGCAGGACAAGGTGCGCCGTTCGGTGCTGGTGGACAGCAAGGCCGACCTGCTGGTCTACGGCAATGCCGAGCGCGCCATCGTCGAGATCGCCCACCGCCTGGCGCGCCGCGAGCCCATCGAGAGCCTGACCGACGTGCGCGGCACGGCCTTCATGCGCCGCGACGGCGATCCGTCGGCCGACGGCTGGTTCGAGCTGGACTCGACCGAGGTGGACCGCCCCGGCCGCGTCGACGAGCTGATCAGCCCCTACCAGGAGATCAAGCAGGAGGCCTGCGCGACCGAACCCGACGCGCCCAAGCCGATCACCCTCCACAAGACCGGCCGCATCGTGATGCCGCCGCGCGACCACACCGTCGTGCGCCTGCCGGCCTACGAGCAGGTCAGGAGCGACGCGGTGCTCTACGCCCACGCCAACCGCGTGCTGCACCTGGAGACCAACCCCGGCAACGCCCGCGCGCTGGTGCAGCGCTACGACTTCAACGGCATCGCGCGCGACCTCTGGATCAACCCGCCGCCCATCCCGCTGACGACGCCGGAGATGGACCATGTCTTCGACCTGCCCTATGCGCGCAGCCCGCACCCGAGCTATGCGGACGCGGCCGGCAGCCACGACGGCGCGACCAAGATCCCGGCCTGGGAAATGATCCGCTTCAGCGTCAACATCATGCGCGGCTGCTTCGGCGGCTGCACCTTCTGCTCCATCACGGAGCACGAGGGCCGCATCATCCAGAGCCGCTCGGAAGACTCCGTGATCCGCGAGATCGAGGAGATGCGCGACAAGGTCAAGGGCTTCACCGGCATCGTGTCGGACCTCGGCGGCCCGACGGCCAATATGTACCGCATCGGTTGCAAGAGCCCCGAGATCGAGGCCGCCTGCCGCAAGCCCAGTTGCGTCTACCCGGGCATCTGCCCGAACCTGAACACCAGCCACGACCCGCTCATCAGGATGTACCGCCGCGCGCGTGCGCTGCCGGGCGTCAAGAAGATCCTGATCGGCTCCGGCCTGCGCTACGACCTGGCCGTGCAGTCGCCCGAGTACGTGAAGGAGCTGGTCACCCACCACGTCGGCGGCTACCTGAAGATCGCGCCCGAGCACACCGAGGGCGGCCCGCTGTCCAAGATGATGAAGCCGGGCATAGCCACCTACGACCGCTTCAAGCAGATGTTCGAGGCGGCCAGCGCTGCGGCCGGCAAGAAGCAGTACCTGATCCCCTATTTCATCGCCGCCCACCCCGGCACCAGCGACGAGGACATGATGAACCTCGCCGTGTGGCTGAAGAAGAACGGCTTCCGCGCCGACCAGGTGCAGACCTTCTATCCCAGCCCCATGGCCACGGCCACGGCCATGTACCACTCGGGCTTGAATCCGCTCAAGGGCATCAGCCGCGACGACAGCCGCGGCGAGAAGGTCGACGTCGTGCGCGGCGAGCGCCGCCGCCGCCTGCACAAGGCCTTCCTGCGCTATCACGACGCCAACAACTGGCCGCTGCTGCGCGAGGCCCTGAAGGCCATGGGCCGGGCCGACCTGATCGGCAACGGCAAGCACCACCTGATCCCGAGCTACCAGCCCGTCACCGACGGCAGCTACGACAGCGCGCGGCGCAAGAACTCGACCTCGGCCAAGCCGGCCACGCCGCGCAAGGGCCAGCTGCTGACCCAGCACACCGGCCTGCCGCCGCGCGTGACGGGCGCCACCCGCGCGGGCGGCCCGCGTCCGGGCAAACCCGGTAAGCGTTGAGGGGGACTGCGGGACATTTGCCCGCGCTTTACGTGACATGCCGCGCGCGGATGCACTACGCTTGCGCGTCCTGACCGAAGAGGCCGGCGCCGCCGTGGCTGCCGCCCTGCCCGGAGCCCCCGCCCCCATGCAAGAAACGCCCGCCGCTGACGACGACCTGCTCGAACTGCTCGACGAGCCCGAGCATGCGGACGCGGAGCACCGCCCCCACGACCGACCCTGGCGCATCCTCATCGTCGACGACGACGGCGACGTCCACAAGGCCACCGAACTGGCCATGCAGGGGCTCACGGTCGAAGGCCAGCCCCTGGTCTTCCTGCACGCCTCATCCGCCGCCCAGGCCCGCCAGCTGCTTGCGAGCGAGGACGACCTCGCCGTCGTGCTGCTCGACGTCGTCATGGAGAGCGAGGACGCCGGCCTGCAGCTGGTGCGCCACATCCGCGACGAGCTGCGCCTGGGCGCGGTGCGCATCGTGCTGCGCACCGGCCAGCCCGGCTATGCGCCCGAGATCGAGACGGTGCAGGCCTATGACATCAACGACTACAAGACCAAGTCCGAGCTGACCCGCACGCGGCTGTACACGGTGCTGACCGCGGCCGTGCGCTCCTACCGGCAGATCTGCGCGCTGGAGGCCAACCGCCGCGGCCTGGAGATGATCGTCGAGAGCAGCACCTCGCTGTCGCGCATGCGCGGCCTCTCGCGCTTCGCCGAAGGGGTCGTCACCCAGCTCTGCGCGCTGCTGGGCATCCTGCCCGAGGGCCTGGTCTGCGCGCAGATGGGCGGCGATGCCGGCGAGGAGGTCCGCATCGTCGCCGCCGCCGGCCAGTACAGCGGCCTCATCGACCGGCCGCTGGCCCAGGTCAAGATCGCCAACGTGCGCGAGCGCCTGGAGCGCTGCCTGCGCGAGCAGCGCAACCTCTACGACGACGGCACCTGCCTCTACTTCGGCATGGGCCAGGGCCGCGCGATGGCCGCGCTGGTCGACGTCGGCCGCGAGCTCGACGAGCTCGACCAGCAGCTGCTGCGCGCCTTCTGCTCCAACATCGCGGTCGGCTTCGAGAACGTCGTGCTGTACAGCCAACTGCTGGACCAGGCCTACAACGACCCGCTGCTGCGCCTGCCCAACCGCAACCGCTTCGTCGAGCTGCTGGACAAGAACCTGAAGGACCCGGCCGGCGTCACGCTCGCGCTGATCGACATCGACGACTTCTCCGACATCAACGACGCCTTCGGCCACCACTTCGGCGACCAGGTGCTGCAGGCCGTCGTGCACCGCATGAGCGAGATGCTCGGCCTGAACACGGCCATGGCCCGCGTCGGCGCCGACACCTTCGGCGTGCTCGGCGAGCATGCCAAGGTCTGCCCGGACAGCGTGCAGGCCGTCTTCGCCGAGCCCTTCGTCGTCGCCGGCGAGCGGCTGCAGCTGTCGGCCACGACCGGCCTCGTGCGCCTGGGCGAGTCCACGGCCGTGGGCTCCGAGCTGCTGCTGGACGCCCAGATCGCGCTGAAGCGCGCCAAGCAGCAGCAGCGCGGCGCCTCGCAGTATTTCTCCGCCGCCATGGGCAGCGACGCGCGCGAGCGCTTCAAGCTGCTCAAGGGCCTGCGCACCGGCTTCGAGGAAAACCGCCTCTTCGTCGTCTACCAGCCCCAGGTCGACCTGGGCAGCGGGCGCGTGCTGGGCGCCGAAGCCCTGCTGCGCTGGCGCACCGAGGACGGCCGCTTCATCCCGCCCGACCAGTTCATCCCGCTGGCCGAGCAGAGCGGCCTCATCATCCCCATCGGCGAATTCGTCATGCGCACGGCCTGCCGGCAGCTCAGGGAGCTGCAGGACCAGGGGCATGCCGAGTTCCGCATGGCCGTCAACATCTCGATGGCCCAGTTCCGCCACCCGGCCTTCCTCGACATGCTGGCCCGCGCGCTGAAGGACAGCGGCGTCGCCGGCCAGAGCATCGAGCTCGAGATCACCGAGTCCATGGCCATGGAGGACGCCGAGCTCGTGCTGCGCGTGCTGGCCGACATCAAGCGCCTGGGCTTTTCCGTCGCCATCGACGACTTCGGCACCGGCTTCTCGTCGCTGAGCCAGCTGCGCCAACTGCAGGTGGACCGCCTGAAGATCGACCGCGCCTTCGTGCAGGAGGCGCAGGCCTCGTCGGCCGGTTCCACGATTGCGCAGATGGTCATCAACCTCGGCCGCGGCCTGGGCCTCACGGTCATCGCCGAAGGCATCGAGACCGAGGAGCAGCGCCGCTACCTGATCGGTCTGGGCTGCCACGAAGGCCAGGGCTGGCTGTTCGCCAAGCCCATGCCGGCGGACCAGCTCGAGAGCTTCATGGCGCGCTGAACCCCTGGTTGCACCGAGGCGGCGGAACCCTAAACTGCGCCGTTGCCACGACCTGCCAGGAGCGCCCATGAGCCTCGCCAAGATCCTCGTCGCCCAGGGCGGCGGCCCCACCGCCGTCATCAACCAGAGCCTCGTCGGCGTCGTGCTCGAAGCGCGGCGCCAGGCCGGCGTGGGCAAGGTCTACGGCGCGCGCCACGGCGTGCGCGGCATCGTCAACGAGGACTTCGTCGACCTGACGCAGGAGACCAGCCACAACCTGGAGCTGGTGGCCAACACGCCCGCGTCCGCGCTGGGCTCCACGCGCGACAAGCCCGATGCCGCCTACTGCCGCGAGATCTTCATCGTGCTGCAGGCCCACGGCATCACGCATTTCTTCTACATCGGCGGCAACGATTCGTCCGACACGGTGCGCATCGTGTCCGAGGAGGCCGCGGCGGCCGGTTACCCGCTGCGCTGCATCCACATCCCCAAGACCATCGACAACGACCTCGTCGGCAACGACCACACGCCCGGCTATGCGTCCGCCGCGCGCTTCGTGGCCCAGGCCTTCGCCGGCGCCAACCTCGACAACGCGGCGCTGCCGGGCGTCTACGTCGGCGTCGTCATGGGCCGCCACGCCGGCTTCCTGACGGCGGCCGCGGCCCTGGGCAAGAAGTTCGACGACGACGGCCCGCATCTCATCTACCTGCCCGAGCGCAGCTTCGACATCGAGCAGTTCCTGCACGACGTGAAGGCCACGCACGCGCGCTACGGCCGCTGCGTCATCGCCGTCAGCGAGGGCATCCACGACGCCTCGGGCGCGCCCATGCTGTCCAGGCTGGCTGGCGACCTGGAGCGCGACGCCCACGGCAATGTGCAGCTCAGCGGCACCGGCGCGCTGGCCGACCTGCTCTGCGAGGAGATCAAGGCCCGTCTCGGCATCAAGCGCGTGCGCGGCGACACCTTCGGCTATCTGCAGCGCAGCTTCCTGGGCTGCGTGTCCGACGTGGACCAGCGCGAGGCTAGAGAGGTCGGCGAGAAGGCCGTGCAATACGCCTTCCATGGCGACCGCGACGGGTCCGTCGCCATCCGGCGCGTGGGCTACTACTCGGTGGACTACGAGCTGCTGCCGCTGGCCGCCGTGGCCGGCAAGACGCGCACGATGGAAGACCACTTCATCAACGCCGCCGGCACCGACGTGACCGACGCCTTCCGCCTCTATCTGCGCCCGCTGCTGGGCTCGGGCATGCCGGACGCCTACCGGCTGCGGCCCAACCCCGTCGCCAAGGTGCTCAGGCGCGGCTGAGCTTCAGGGCCCGGGTCTGATGAACCGGGCCGTTGACGTTGATCGGGACGGGAATTGAACCGCGCCCCACTCCCCGGAGACCGCCATGAAACCCACCCCGCCCGGCTGGCCGCGCCTGTCCTCGGCCCTCTACTGCGAGAACGCGCGCGAGGCCATCGCCTGGTACCAGCACGCCTTCGGCTTCGAGGTCGAGATCGTCGTGGACGCGCCCGACGGCAGCGTCATGCACAGCGAGCTGCGCTACGGCGAGGCCATCGTCATGGTCTCGGAGGGCAGCGCCGGGCGGAAGGCGCGCTTTGGCGTGCCGGGCCGCGCACCGCGGGCCATCGGCGGCGTCAACACGCAGGGCCTCTTCCTCTACGTCGACGACGTGGACGCGCATTGCGACCGGGCCCGCGCGGCCGGCGCCCGCGTGACCTACGAGCCGACGGACAACGACTATGGTGCCGCCCACTGGTGCGACCGCAGCTACGGCTGCGTGGACCCGGACGGGCATCTTTGGTGGTTCAGCCAGCGCCTCAGGAACCCGCCGGTCTGACGCCGGGCGAATCGCTCAGCCGGCGCGCCTGGCCAGCATCGCGCGCGCGACGCGCGACATCGGCGGGCGGCCCAGCACCTGGGAGATGAAGGCGCCGGCGTCCACCAGCTTGTCGAGGACTATGCCGGTAGCGATGCCGAGGCCGTCCAGCATGAAGACCACGTCCTCGGTCGCGATATTGCCCGTCGCGCCCTTGGCATAGGGGCAGCCGCCCAGGCCGGCCACGCTGGCGTGGAAGCTGTGCACGCCCAGCTCCATGCTGGCGTAGATATTGGTCAGCGCCTGGCCATAGGTGTCGTGGAAATGGCCCGACACCTCCGGGCCAGGGAAGTGCTTCAGCGCCCGCTCCATCGCCGCCTGCACCTTGCGCGGCGTGCCGACGCCGATGGTGTCGGCGATGTCGATCGCGTCCACGCCCAGCGCGCGCAGCGGCTGCACGACGCGCTCCACCTGGTCGGCGCTGATCTCGCCTTCGTAGGGGCAGCCCAGCGCGCAGGACAGCGCCGCGCGCACCTTCAGGCCGGCCGCGTGCGCGCCCGCGACTACGGGCGCGAAGCGCTCCAGGCTCTCGGCGATGGAGCAGTTGATGTTCTTCTGCGTGAAGGCCTCGCTGGCCGCTGTGAACACGAGGATCTCGTCGGGCTTCGAAGCCAGCGCCGGCTCCAGCCCTTTGGTGTTGGGCACGAGGACCGAGTAACGGACGCCGGGCTTGCGCTCGATCGCGGCCATCACGGCCGCGTTGTCGCCCATCTGCGGCACCCACTTCGGGCTGACGAAGCTGGTGACCTCGATCTCCTTCAGGCCGGCGTCCTGCAGCATCGCGACGAGGCGGGCCTTGTGCTCTGTGGCGACGTTCTCCTTCTCGTTCTGCAGCCCGTCGCGCGGGCCGACGTCGAGGATCTTGACGTGGGTGGGCAGGGGCATGATGGGTTCACTGCTGCGGTGGGTCCAGGGCTTCGAGATCGACCTGATCTTTCAGTCTTCCGCTGGCCTTTTTGTTGGCGATGAAATCGGTCAGACCGATGACGTTGAGCGGCACGCCGCCAAGCACAGCCGACTCGCGACGCTCGAAACAAGCATCGAAATCCACGCCGTCAATGGCCGTCAAGATGTCGATGCGTCGGGGCGGCTGGCCAAGCTGGAGGATGGTGTCGGAGTCGAAGTCTTCCACCTTCAAAGCGAGTGACCCGAATCCGAACGCTTGCAGAGCGCCCAGCAGGCGCCGGATGTTGTCTTGACTGAGTCGGACCCAGAAGTCGATATCGCCGGTGTAGCGCGGGTGCCCGTGTGCGGCCAGCGCGTAGCCGCCGACAACCAGGTACTCAACGCCTCGCGCGTTGAGCAACTCGGCAAACTCTTTGAAGTCTTGGTTCAGCATCGCCGGACTCGTGGGGTGCCAGAAGTTGCTGTCGCAGCGTTTCAACGGCCGCCATGCGTTCGGCCATCGGGCGCGAACGCCAGTAAGCCAGATCCTCTGCGGCCTGGCTCTTGCGATTGGTGATCTTCAGCGTGCGCAGCATGGCCGGATTGTCACGCTTCCAGCTTCAGCAACTCGGCGCCATCGCCCACCTGGTCGCCGACGGCGAACAGCAGCTCGGCCACCTTGCCGTCGCGCGGCGCGCTGATGGTGTGCTCCATCTTCATCGCCTCCATGACGGCCAGCGGCTGGCCCTGGGTAACGGTGTCGCCGGCCTTGGCCAGGAAGGCGATCAGCTTGCCGGGCATGGGGGCCGTCAGGCGGCCGCCTTCGGCCGGGCCGTCGCCGGCGTGGGCGATGACGTCCACCTCGGTCAGCACGGCGGAACCCGTCGGCGCGAACGCGGCGACACGCTCGCCCTGGGCATAGGTCTTCACGCGCAATCGCTGAACTTCGGGATCCGTGCCGAGGAAGAGTTCGTGCGTCTCGGCATCGCTCGACTGCACGGCGAACTCGATGGCCTCGCCTTCGACGGTCAGCGTCATGCCGCCGCGGTGGTGGCGCGACAGCAGCGCATCGAAGTGCCTGCCGCCGGCTTCGAGGTCGAAGCGGCGCGTGGCCGAACCGAACATCCGCCAGCCGTCGCGGGCGCTCCACGGGTCGCTGCCCTGGGTCGTGGCTTCGACGGCCAGCGTGTGGGCCACGATGGCGGCCGCGCTGATGCGCAGCGGCAGGCCGGGCTGGTCGAACAGCACGGCCTTCTCGCGCTCGATCAGGCCGGTGTCGAGGTCGGCGCCGGCGAACGAGGCCGTCGCGGCGCAGCGGCGCAGGAAGGCGACGTTGGTCTGCAGGCCGACGACATGGGTGTCGCGCAGCGCGGCGTCCAGCCGGGCCAGCGCCTGCGCGCGGTCCTCGCCCCAGACGATGAGCTTGGCGACCATCGAGTCGTAATAGGGGCTGATCGCATCGCCCTCGCGCACGCCGGCGTCGATGCGGACGTTGCCGCGTTCAAAGGCGACGTGTGCCGGCCAGCGCGCGACGTCCAGCGTGCCGGTGGCGGGCAGGAAGCCGCCGTCCGGGTTCTCGGCGCAGATGCGGGCCTCGATGGCATGGCCGTGCATGCGCAGTTCCGATTGCTTCAGCGGCAGCGGCTGGCCGGAGGCCACGCGCAGCTGCCACTCGACCAGGTCCTGCCCCGTGATGGCTTCCGTCACCGGATGCTCCACCTGCAGCCGCGTGTTCATCTCCATGAAATAGAAGCGGCCGTCCTGCTCGGCGATGAACTCCACGGTGCCGGCGCCGACATAACCGACCGCCTTGGCGGCGGCCACGGCGGCCTCGCCCATCTGCGCGCGGCGCTCGGCCGTCATGCCCGGCGCGGGCGCTTCCTCCAGCACCTTTTGGTGGCGGCGCTGCACGGAGCAGTCGCGCTCGAACAGGTAGACGCAGTCGCCCTGCGTGTCGCCGAAGACCTGGATCTCGATGTGGCGCGGGCGCTGGACATAGCGCTCGATCAGCACCGCGTCGTCGCCGAAGCTGTTGATGGCCTCGCGCTTGCACGAGGCAAGGGCCGCGTCGAACTCGTCGGCGCCGTAGACCGCACGCATGCCCTTGCCGCCGCCGCCGGCGCTGGCCTTGATCAGCACCGGGTAGCCGATGCGGTCGGCCTCCTTCTTCAGCAGCGCCGGGTCCTGGTCGGCGCCGTGATAGCCCGGCACCAGCGGCACCTTGGCGGCCTCCATCAGTCGCTTGGACTCGGCCTTCAGGCCCATGGCCTGGATGGCGCTGGGCGGCGGGCCGATGAAGACGACACCGGCATCGGCGCAGGCCTGCGCAAAGGCCTCGTTCTCGCTGAGGAAGCCATAGCCCGGGTGCACGGCCTGCGCGCCGGTGCGCTTGGCGGCATCAAGGATGCGCTCCCATTGCAGATAGGAGTCGCGCGGCGCGGGGCTGCCGATCAGGATGGCCTCGTCGCAGGCCTTGACGTGCTGGGCGTCGGCATCGGCCTCGGAGTAGACGGCCACCGTCTGGATGCCCATGCGGCGGGCCGTGGCCGCGACGCGGCAGGCGATTTCCCCTCGGTTGGCGATGAGGATCTTCTTAAACATGGCGTGCTCCCGAGGGGAACTCGCCTGCGTGCTCGGCTGCGCCGAGCACCATGCAATTTGTCGCTTGCGCGACCGCGCCTTCGGCGCGAGCGCCGCGATTGGCGATCAGGATCTTCTTGAACATGCTTGATATCTCCTCAGCCGTCTTCTTGTGGATTCAGGTTCGGGGCGCGCAACGGGTTGATGGGCCGTCGACGCGCTGATGTCGCAGCGGTCAGTGCGCGCAGACCTGCACCTTGGCCGCCGCGTCCGAAGGCGTCAGTTCGGCCTCGGTCGAGCAGCGCATGCCCAGGCGCTGCAGCAGCGCGCGGTCCTTCTCGGCTTGCGGGTTGCTCGTCGTCAGCAGCTTGTCGCCATAGAACATGGAGTTGGCGCCAGCCAGGAAGCACAGGGCCTGCATGGTCTCGGGCATCTCCTCGCGACCGGCGGACAGGCGCACCATGGCGCGCGGCATGGTGATGCGGGCGACGGCGATGGTGCGGATGAACTCCAGCGGGTCCAGCGGCGCCGTGCCAGCCAGCGGCGTGCCTTCCACCTGCACGAGGTTGTTGATGGGCACGCTCTCGGGATAGGGGTCGAGGTTGGCCAGCTGCACGATGAGGCCGGCGCGCTGGCGGCGCGTCTCGCCCATGCCGACGATGCCGCCGGAGCAGACCTTCAGGCCCTGCTGGCGCACGCGGTCCAGCGTGTCGAGGCGGTCTTGATAGGTGCGCGTCGTGATGATCTGGCCGTAGAACTCGGGTGCGGTGTCGAGGTTGTGGTTGTAGTAGTCCAGGCCGGCTTCCTTGAGCTGCTCGGCCTGGCCGTCTTCCAGCATGCCGGCGGTCAGGCAGGTCTCCAGGCCCAGGGCCTTGACCTCGGAAATCATCGTGCCGATGGCTTCGAGGTGGCGGGGCTTGGGGCTACGCCAGGCGGCGCCCATGCAGAAGCGCGTCGCGCCATTGGCCTTGGCCGCGCGGGCGGCTTCCATGACCTCTTCCAGCGGGATCAGCTTCTCGGCCTTCAGGCCGGTGTCGAAGTGGGCCGACTGCGGGCAGTAGGCGCAGTCTTCCTCGCAGCCGCCGGTCTTGATGGACAGCAGCGTGGACAGCTGCACCGCGTTGGCGTCGAAATGCTCGCGGTGCACCTGCTGGGCGCGGAACAGCAGGTCGTTGAAGGGCAGCTCGAACAGGGCTGCAACCTCGGCGACGGTCCAGGGCTTGGCCTGGCGGCGCTCGGCGTCGGTGGTGGGGGTGAGGGTCTGGATCTGGTTCATGCGGGGAGGTGTCCGAGCAGGGGTTGGAGCGCCAGGTGGCGCGCCACCGTGGTGTGGTCGGCGTGGGCCAGGCGGGGCACATGGCCGAGGCAGGGGGCCTGCAGGCCGGCTTGCAGCGCCTGCAGATTGTCGGTGACGTGGGGCTGATGCGCGTCCACCGTGTTGGCCACCCAGGCGGCCAAGGTCAGGCCGCGGGCGCGCACGGCCTCGGCCGTCAGCAATGCGTGGTTTATGCAGCCCAGGCGCAGGCCGACGACGAGGACGACGGGCAGGCCGAGGTCGGTGGCGAGGTCGGCCGTGTCCCATTCGTCGTTCAGCGGCACGCGGAAGCCGCCGACGCCTTCGACCAGGGCCACGTCGGCCCGGCCACCCACCCAGCGCAGCGCATGCAGCAGCGGCTCGCGGGCGATGGCCTCGTTCTCGACGCGGGCGGCGATGTGGGGCGCGCAGGCGGTGCGCAGCTGCAGCGCGCCGACCTCGGCCGAGGTCAGGCCCATATTGCCGGCCGCGCGCAGGCGCTCGACGTCGTCGTTGAGCCAGTGGCCGTCGACGAAATCCAGGCCGGCCGAGATGGGCTTGAGCGCGGCGACGCGCCGGCCCGCCTGCGCGAACGCATGCGCGAGGCCGGCCGTGACGGCGGTCTTGCCGATCTCGGTGTCGGTGCCGGTGATGAAGAAGCCTTTCATGAGTGCACCCTTCGCGCTACGCGCTGTCCCGCCAGGCGGGAGCGAGCTTGCTTGGGGCGGCCCGGCGCGGCGCTCACGCGGCCAGCTCCTGCGCCGAAGCCGCGCGGTCGAGAGCGGTCAGCAGCGCGTCGACATCGGCGGCCGTGTGCGTGCCGCACAGCGTGATGCGCAGCCGCGCGGTGCCGGCGGCGACGGTGGGCGGGCGGATGCCCGGCACGCGCAGGCCGGCGCTTTCCAGCGCGGCGGCCAGGGCCATGACCGCGGCGTTGCCGCCGACGATCAGCGGCTGGATGGGCGTGGCCGAGTCGGTCAGCGACCAGCTTAGGCGCGGGTGGCGGGCGATCAGCGCGAGCAGGCCGTCGCGCAGCTGGGCCTGGCGGGCGACGAGGTTGGCGCGGCGCGCGGCGCCGACGGGGCCGTCGATGAGCGCGAAGCTGGTCAGCAGCGCATGCTCGACGGCCGGTGGCGAGGCGGTCGAGAAGATGAAGTTGCGCGCCGCCTGCAGCAGGTAGTCGACGATGGTCGCGTGGGCGGCGACGAAGGCGCCCGCGAGGCCGGCGGCCTTGCCCAGCGTGCCGACGAGGATCAGGCGTTCGCTGTTCAGACCGAAGTGTTCCAGCGAGCCGCGGCCGGTGCTGCCGAGCACGCCGAAGCCATGCGCGTCGTCGACGACGAGCCAGGCGTCGAATTCCTCGGCCAGCGCGAGCAGGCCGGGCAGCGGCGCGAGGTCGCCGTCCATGCTGAACACGGCGTCGGTGACGATGAGCCTGACCTTGGCGATGCTGGCGGCCAGCGCCGTGCGCAAGGCGGCGAGGTCGGCGTGCGGGAAGCGCGTGACCTTGGCCTTGGACAGCCGCGCGGCGTCGATCAGCGACGCGTGGTTGAGCTGCTCCGAGAAGATCTCGGTGTGCTCGTCGCCCAGCGCCGTGACGACGGCGAGGTTGGCCATATAGCCGGTGCAGAAGCCGATGGCGCGGGCCTCGGGGATGTGCGGCGCAAACCACGCCGCCAGCGTGTCGGTGACGGCCTCGTGGGCGGCGCTGTGGCCGCTGACCAGCGGCGATGCGCCCGAGCCGCCACCCCAGCGGCGCGCGCCTTCGGCCAGCGCCTCGGCAATCGCCGGCTCGGCGGCCAGGCCCAGGTAGTCGTTGGAGCAGAACATCAGCAGCTCGCGGCCGTTGATGGTCTGGCGGGGCGCGGTGCCGTTGTCGGCGCGGCGCAGCGTGCGGGTCAGGCTCTGCGCCGAGATGGCGGCGAGCTTGGCGCTCAGGTGTTCAAGCAAGGACATCGTTCAAAGTCGCCGTCACGGCCGCGGCCAGGAAGGCCGCGGTCGCGTCGTCGATCAGGTAAGGGGGCATCAGGTAGACGGTGCTGCCTATCGGTCGGATCAGCAGTTCGTGTGCGCGCGCTGCAAGGTGGAAGCGCTCGGCGAAGCGGGGTGGTGCTTCAGGCACATCGAAGGCGAGGATCATGCCGCGCTGGCGCCAATGCGTCGTGCGCGAGGTCAAGGGGGTGAAGGCGCGGGCCAGGCGATCGGCCTGGGCGCGGTTGTCTTCGAGCTGGCCGGCATCGAAGCGGTCCAGCACCGCGTTGGCCGCCGCGCAGGCCAGCGGGTTGCCGGTGTAGGAGTGGGAGTGCAGGAAGCCGCGCGTGACGTCCTCGCTCCAGAAGGCCGAGAACACCTCGTCCGTCGTCAGCACCAGCGACAGCGCCATCGTGCCGCCGGTGATGCCCTTGCTCAGCAGCAGGAAGTCGGGCCAGTCGGCTTGGTTTTGCTCCCACGCGAAGAAGCTGCCGGTGCGGCCGCAGCCCACGGCGATCTCGTCGGCGATCAGGTGCACGCCGAACTCGCGCGTCAGCTCGCGCAGGCCCTTCAGATAGCCGGGCGAATGCATGACCATGCCGGCCGCGCCCTGCACCAGCGGCTCGACGATGACGCAGGCGATGGAGGCGTGGCGCTCGGCCAGCAGCGTGCGCATCGCGGCCAGCGCCTCGGCCTCGTTGCCGAGGCGCGAATCCGGCGACGCGACGATGTGGGCCCGCATCAGCAGCGGGTCGTAGGCGTCGCGGAAGACCTGCACGTCGGTCACGCTGAGCGCACCCAGCGTCTCGCCGTGATAGCTGTTCTTCAGGCACACGAACTCGCGCTTGTCGGCGCGGCCACGGTTCTTCCAGGCATGGAAGCTCTGCTTCAGCGCGATCTCGACGGCGCTCGCGCCATCGCTGCCGAAGAACACATGGCCCAGCCGGCCTTGCGTGCGCGCCGACAGCCGCTCGGCCAGGCGCACGGCGGGCTCGTGTGTGCAGCCGGCCAGCATCACATGGGGCAGCGTGTCGAGCTGGGCCTTGATGGCGTCGTGCAGCGGCCGGTCGCTGTGGCCGAACAGGTTGACCCACCAGGACGAGTTGGCGTCGAAGTAGCGATTGCCGTCGGTGTCGAACAGCCAGGGGCCGTCACCGCGCGCGATGGGCAGGGGCGGCACGTCGGCGAGGCGGGCCATCTGCGTGCAGGGATGCCAGACGGCCGCGCGGCTGCGGTCTTGGAGGGAAGTCATGCGGGTCTCGGACGGCGCACGCGCTGGAGCAGCGCGCGCAGGAACTTGAAGCAGTACCAGATCAGCGTGGTCATGACGGCGAGCGTCAGGGCCAGCAGCGGGAAGAAGACGAAGGGGTGGGCCCAGGCCAGCCACAGCATCGTCGGCACGGCCACGTCGCCGGCCAGCGACAGGCCGAGGTTGGAGAAGGGCTCGGGCGAGGTGTTGGCCGCCGCGCGCGTGCTGGCCTTGGCCGCATGCGCGGTGGCCGCGAGGCCGCCGCCGATCAGCGCGGCGACGGCGGTCCAGGCCTCGCCGTGGTCGCCGGCCCAGCCGCCGACGAGGCCGGCCACGAGGGCCGCACCGGCGGGAATGCGGATCAGTGTGTGCAGCGCATCCCAGGCGCTGTCGACCAGCGGCACCTTGTCGGCCAGGAACTCGACCAGCGCCAGCGCGGCGGCGCAGCCCATGACCAGCGGCGAGGCCAGCACCTGCAGCCCCGGCGGCAGCGCGATCCAGCCCCAGTGCCCGGTGATGCCGACGAGCAGCACCGTCAGGTACAGCCGCAGGCCGCTGGCCCAGCCGAGGGCGGCGGCCAGCGCGAGCAGGTGGGGGGTGTCGAGGTTCATGTCAGGCGAGCCAGGACGGCTTGCTCTTGTTGAGGAAGCTTCGCACGCCCTCGCACCCCTCGGTGCTGGCGCGGATGTCGGCGATGCGCCGCGCGGTGTCGTCGCGCAGCGCGGGCGTGATCTCGCGGCCGGCCACGTCCTTCACGAGCTGCTTGCAGGCACGCACGGCGGCGGGGCCGTTGGCGGTGATCGCAGCGACCAGCTCGTCGACCTTGGCGTCCAGCGCGTCGGCGGCGACGACCTCGTGCACCAGGCCCAGGCGCTTCGCCTCGGCGGCCGTGAAGCGTTCGGCCGTCACGAAGTAGCGCCGCGAGGCCTGCTCGCTCAGCGCCTTGACGACATAGGGGCCGATGGTGGCCGGCAGCAGGCCGAGCTTGGCTTCGCTGAGGCAGAAACCCGCCGCATCCACCGCGACGACGATGTCGGCGCAGGCCACCAGGCCCACGCCGCCGGCATAGACGTCGCCCTGCACGCGCGCGACGACCGGCACCGGGCAGCTGTAGAGGGCCCACAGCATGTCGGCCAGCCTTGTGGCGTCGACATGGTTCTCGTCCCAGGAATAGCCAGCCATGGCCTTCATCCAGTTCAGGTCGGCGCCGGCGCAGAAGGCCTTGCCCTCGGCGGCGAGGACGATGGCGCGCAGGTCGCTGCGCTGGCCCAGCTCGGTGAAGGCCGCGGTCAGCTCGGCGATCAAGCCCTCGTTGAAGGCGTTGCGCACCTCGGGGCGGTTCAGCGTGACGCGGGCGACGGGGCCGTTGGTCTGGATATGCAGGGCGGTCATGTCAATGCAGAGGTTGCAGCAGGCGCAGGCCGAAATGCTGGGCAAACGGATGGAAGTCCCGGTCGCGTTGCAGCAGCACGAGATCGTGGTCGATGCAATACGAGGCCAGCAGCACGTCGATGTGGCTGCGGATCGTGATGCCTTTGCTGCGCAGATCCTGGTAGCGCTGTGCGGCGCGTTCCGCGCCTTGAAGGCTCAGCGACTGGACGCATTCCAGGGCCTCGAAGGCTTCTTTCGCCTTGCGCTTCTGGCGCTCGTCGCGGAAGCCGCAGAGCACCTCGTAGAGCACCAGTTCGGGTACGACGACCTGCGAGGGCGCTCGGCGTATCAGCTCTCGGAGGGTGTCGCGTTCCATGGATTCCGCTCCGTTGAAGAAGTCCACCCAGACACTGCTGTCGACGACGATCACGTCTCCACCTTGCGGGCGACGGCGGCTCGGCGAGCCGGCTTGGTTCGCTGGAGCTTGGCTGGCTTGGCCTTGCTGGGTTGTGCGGGGCGTGCTCGTACTGTGGCTGGCTCCGGCTGCTGCCAGTTGGGCTCATTGAGCAGCCGCTCCTCGTCGCCCCAACCCCAAGCCACCTTGCCTTCGAGTTCAAGCAGCTTGCGTGCCGCCGCCTGCCGTTGCAGCAGCTTCAGCCCCGCTTCGACTGCTTCGCGCTTGGTCCGGTACGGGCCAGCTGCCAGCGCTGCAGTCATGAGATCGTCGTCGATGTCGATGTTGGTGCGCATGATGTGTTCAATATCAGCATTGATTACACATTTTATGTCTGATGGCTCGCCTGGCATGCCAGGGGCTTGGTCATCAGCACGGACGCATAGGTCTTGCCCTGCCATCGCACGCCACCCACGGCGGCATAGCCGCGGCGCTCGTAGCGGCGGCGCAGTGCCTCGGCCGGCTCGGCCGTGTCGAGGGCGATGCGTTCGAAACCCTGCTCGCGCGCCCAAGCCTCGGCTGTGTCCATCAGCCGCTCACCCAGGCCCTGGCCGCGGCAGTCGGGGTGCACGGCGAGCTGCGACAGGATGGCCGTGCCCGGCGTCGTGTACAGCGGCGGTGGCGGGTCGGCGATATAGGCCTCGCCGGCGGGCTTGGGGCCGCGGATGGCGACGGTGCCCACCATGCGGCCGTCCAGTTCGGCAACGAAGCCCTGGGCGCCGGCCAGGCGCTCGCGCGTGACGTCCACGCTCTGGTTCACGGCCGTGAAGTTCCAGCCCTGGGCGGCGAGGCTGGCGTAGGCGGCGTGCAGCAGGGTCAGCTCTTCGAGCGAATCGCTCGGTTGGAGTGGGCGAATTTCCATCACATCCGGAACACGCCGAACTTCGTCTCCGGGATGGGCGCGTTCAGCGACGCGCTCAAGCCCAGCGCCAAAACACGGCGGGTGTCGGCCGGGTCGATGACGCCGTCGTCCCACAGCCGGGCCGACGCGTAATAGGGGTGGCCCTGGTCCTCGTACTGCTGGCGGATGGGCGCCTTGAAGGCTTCCTCCTCGGCGACGCTCCAGTTGCCGCCCTTGGCCTCGATGCCGTCGCGGCGGATGGTGGAGAGCACGCTGGCCGCCTGCTCGCCGCCCATCACCGAGATGCGCGCGTTGGGCCACATCCACAGGAAGCGCGGGCTGTAGGCGCGGCCGCACATGCCGTAGTTGCCGGCGCCGAAGCTGCCGCCGATGATGACCGTGAACTTGGGCACCTGGGCGCAGGCCACGGCCGTCACCATCTTGGCGCCGGCGCGGGCGATGCCCTCGTTCTCGTACTTGCGGCCAACCATGAAGCCGGTGATGTTCTGCAGGAAGACCAGCGGGATCTTGCGCTGGCAGCACAGCTCGATGAAGTGCGCGCCCTTGTTCGCGCTCTCGGCGAACAGGATGCCGTTGTTGGCGACGATGCCCACCGGCATGCCCTCGATGTGGGCGAAGCCGCAGACCAGCGTCGTGCCGTAGCGGGCCTTGAACTCGTCGAACTCCGAGTCGTCGACGATGCGGGCGATGACCTCGCGCACGTCGAAGGGCTTGCGCGTGTCGGTCGGGATCACGCCATGCAGCTCGGCCGGGTCATGGGCCGGCGCCTTGGGTTCCTGCATGGCCAGCGGGTTTGCCTTGCTCCAGTTCAGCCGCGCGACCGAGTTGCGGGCGATGGCCAGCGCGTGGGTGTCGTTGTTGGCGAGGTGGTCGGCCACGCCGGACAGGCGCGTGTGCACGTCACCGCCGCCCAGGTCTTCGGCCGTGACGACCTCGCCGGTGGCCGCCTTCACCAGCGGCGGGCCGCCCAGGAAGATGGTGCCCTGGTTCTTCACGATGATGGTCTCGTCGCTCATCGCCGGCACATAGGCGCCGCCTGCGGTGCACGAGCCCATGACGACGGCGATCTGCGGGATGCCTTCGGCGCTGAGGTTGGCCTGGTTGAAGAAGATGCGGCCGAAGTGGTCGCGGTCGGGGAAGACCTCGTCCTGGTTCGGCAGGTTGGCGCCGCCGCTGTCCACGAGGTAGATGCAGGGCAGGCGGTTCTGCGCGGCGATCTCCTGGGCCCGCAGATGCTTCTTGACGGTGATGGGGTAGTAGGTGCCGCCCTTCACGGTGGCGTCGTTGCAGACCACCATGCACTCCACGCCCGCCACGCGGCCGATGCCGGCCACGACGCCGCCGCCGGGCGCCGCGTTGTCGTACAGGTTCAGGCCGGCCAGAGGCGCCAGTTCGAGGAAGGGCGTGCCGGGGTCCAGCAGCATCTCGACGCGGTCGCGCGGCAGCAGCTTGCCGCGGGCCGTGTGCTTGGCGCGCGCGGCCTCGCCGCCACCCAGCGCGATCTGGGCCAGCTTGGCGTTCAGGTCGTCGAGGTGGCCGCGCATGGCCTCGGCATTGGCCTTGAAATCGGCCGAGCGGGGGTTGAGCTGGGTGGTCAGGACCGGCATGGTGTCTCCCGGCAAGCCGTGCTTAAGCAGGGCTCAATTTGATGGTTCGACGGCCTCGTGAGCCGCATGAGGGGCGCCAGAATAATCCAGTGGCGGCGCGGATGCAATGTCGACTTGAGTGTTACTCAATAATTGAGCAGAATCCGGCCGCTATGAAGACCGCCCCCGCTCCCGTGCAGCGCCGCGCGCCGGCCGGCCCCAAGGCCGAGCAGCGCGTGCGCGACATCCTGCGCGTCGGCCGCGAGGTGTTCGCCGAGCGTGGCTACGAGAACGCGACGACGACCGAGATCGCGCAGCGCCTGGGCATCTCCGAGGCCACGGTCTTCACCTATTTCCGCGGCAAGCGCGAGCTGTGCATGCGGGTCATCCAGGACTGGTACGACGAGAACATCGCCGCCATGGAAGCCGGCCTGCCGCGCCAGGCGCCGGTGCGCGAGCAACTGGAATTCCTCGTGCTGACGAATCTGCAGGTCTTCCTCGTGCAGGGCACGGGCATCTGCGCGCTGGTGCTGTCCGAAGGCCGGGCCAAGGGCCAGGGGCTGGGCGAAGCGCTGGTGGAACTGCAGCGGCGCTACACGGCGCCGCTGATGGACCTGCTGGCGCGCGGCCAGGAGGCCGGCGAGGTCAGGCGCGACATTCCGCTGCGGCTGCTGCGCTCCCTCGTCTTCGGGCCGATCGAGCAGATGCTGTGGGAGGTCGTCATCACCGGCCGGCAGATCGACGTGGAGGCCAGCGCGCGCGACCTCGTCGCGCTGCTGTGGCCGGCCCTGCAGGCGCCCGACCATGAGCTGCAGCGGCTGCGCCAGCTGCGCACGCGGCTGCAGGAGGCGCTGGCTAGCGAGTGAAGGTCTGCACGAGCAGGGTCTCGCAGACCTTGAACAACAGCCAGGCCGCCATGGCCGCGGCCGTGGTGGCCAGCAGCTCCAGCAGCTGGCGCAGGCCGCCGTCTTCCAGCCCCTGCCAGCCGTTGTTCCACAGCAGGCCGGCGTTGGCGCCGACAACGCGCAGCAGGTCCAGCGTCAGCAGCCCGAAGGCGATGAAGCCCAGCACCATCAGGCCGAAGCAGGCCAGCGGTTGGCGGCGCAGCCAGCCGGTAAAGCGCGAAATTGCTGGCATCACGCCCTCCTGAATTCGATGGGGCATTCTCCGGCTATCGCTAGGATGGGTGCTCCGAAGAGAGCACGGGAGGCAGCGATGTGCGGGCTGAGAGTCTGGCTTGCGGTGATGTTGTTCGCTGGGGGCGGCGCATTGCGTGCCGAGCCCGACGGCGCCGACATCGACTGGCGCTACCGCATCGCGGCCGGCGACACGCTGATCACGCTGACCGAGGCCTGGCTGGCGCCGCCCCACGGCTGGCGCGAGCTGCAAAAGCTCAACCGCGTGCCCGACCCGCTGCGCCTCAAGCCCGGCTCGACGCTGCGCATGCCCGTGGCCTGGCTGAAGCGCGAGGCCGCCGTGGCCGAGGCCGTGTTCGTGAAGGGCGACGTGCGGCGCCAGCGCAATGCGGCCGGTGGGGCCGACGAAGCGCTGGCCACCGGCGCGACGCTGCAGAGCGGCGACCGCATCCGCACCGGGGCCCAGGCCAGCGCCAGCCTGCGCTTCGCCGACGGCTCGCGCCTGCTGGTCCCGCCGGACAGCGAAGTCACGCTGGAACAGCTCCTCGTGCTCGGCCGCGACGCCATCCCGGCCGTGCGCCTGAACCTGAACCAGGGCGGCGCGGACAACCGCGTCGTGCCCAATGCCCAGCACGCGCCGCTGTACGAGCTGCGCACGCCGCATGTGAACCTCGGCGTGCGCGGCACCGAGTTCCGCGTGCAGGCGGCCGGCGCGCAGAGCCGCATGCAGGTGCTGTCCGGCGCGGTGCATGCCGACGGCCTCGGCCCGAACGTCGCCGGCGGCCAGGGCCTGCTGGCCGAGGGCAAGGCGCGCAGCGTGGCGCTGCTGCTGCCGGCGCCCGACCTGGCCAGCCTGCCGCGCACGGCCGAGCGTCTGCCGCTGCGCCTGGGCTGGGCCGCGTCGCCAGCCGGCGCGGTGGCCTGGCGGGCGCAGCTCTATGCCAGGGGCGATTTCGAGCGCCTGCTGCTGGACGCCCGCGTGGCCGAGCCCGTGGCCGCCTGGCCCGAGGCGCGCGAGCTGCCCGACGGCGACTACACGCTGCGGCTGCGCGCCATCGACGCCCGCGGCCAGGAGGGCGCCGCGGCCGATGCCGACATCCATCTGCAGGCCCGCCCCGAGCCGCCCTTCATCCAGGCGCCGGCCGAGGGCGCCGTCAGCTACAGCGGCGGCATGGCCCTGGCCTGGACGCGCAACACCGCTGCGCCCGGCGTGCGCCTGCAGGTCGCGCGCGACGCCGGCTTCAAGGACCTGGCCTTGCAGCCGTCGCCCATCGCCGCCGCCGGCTACGAGGCCAGGCTGCCGGATGGCGTCTACCACTGGCGCATCGCCGCCGTCGAGGCCAACGGCCATGCCGGCCCCTTCGGCGACCCGCAGCGCTTCGAACTCAAGCCCCCGCCGCCCGCGCCGCCGCCGGCCGAGCCCGAGGTCAGCGGCGACCAGCTCAAGCTGCGCTGGCGGGCCGACGAGGGCGTCGTGCGCTACGAGCTGGAATGGGCCAGGACGGCCGCCTTCGACGGCGCCGACGTGCAGCGTTTCGCGACCGACAAGCCCGAGGTCGCGCTGCCCAAGCCCTCGCCCGGCCAATACTTCCTGCGTGCCCGCGCCTTCAACGCGGCGGGCGCGCCCAGCCCCTGGGGCCAGGCGCAGATGATCGAGCAGCCCTATCCGCGCTGGATCTGGCTGCTGCCTCTCGTGCTGCTGCCGCTGCTCTGATGCGCTGGCCCTGGCTGGCCCTGCCCGGCGCGCTGGCGCTCTGGGCGCTGTTGAGCCTGATGGGCGTGCAGCCGCGGGTCGACCGGGCCTTGGGCGACGCCCTCGTGCGCGCCGCCGCACCCGCGCCGGCCGCGCAGCCGGGCAGCGTCATCGTCGACATCGACGACGCCTCGCTGCGCGCTCTGCGCGAGCCGCTGGGCGAGTGGCCCTATTCGCGCGAGACCTATGCGCTGCTGCTGGACTATCTGCGCCATGCCGGCGCCCGCCTCGTCGTCATCGACATCGTCTTCGCCGGCCCGCGCGACGGCGACGTCCGCTTCGCCCAGGCCCTGGCCGGCAGTCCGCCGACCGTGCTGGCCGCGGCCGGCCTGGCGGCGCAGCAGCGCGCCGGCGTCGAGCTGGCGGGGGCGTCGCCGTCCGAAGGCGCGGCGCTGCAGCGCCTGGGGGGCGAGCCGGCCGGCCTGCGCTGGGCCGCGCTGACCGCGCCGGCCGACCCGCTGCTGGACGCGCTGACCCAGCGCGGCAGCCTGGGCGTCATCTCCGTCGCGCTGGACGACGACGGCCTGCTGCGCGAGCTGCCGCTGCTGCACCAGGTGCAGGGCCATGGCCTGCCCGGCCTGGCCCTGGCCGCGCGGCTGCGCGCCGACGGCGCGGCCGGCTGGCGCGTCGACGGCGGCGAGCTGGTGGCCGGCGCGCGCCGCTGGCCGGTGGACGAGCAGGGCCGGCTGCGCCTGCGCCTGCCGCTGAACGGCGGCGAGCTGCCGCGCGTCTCCTGGCAGCGCCTGATGCGCGCGGCGCTGGGCGAGGTGGACGACGCCGGGCTGGCCCGCCAGCTGGCCGGGCGCAGCGTCTTCGTCGGCAGCAGCGCCTTCTTCGCCGACGAGGTCATGACGCCGCAGGGCCGGCTCAGCGGCATGGCTTTGAACGCTGCCGTGTTCGAGGCCCTGGGCGCCGAGCCCGCCCTCGTGCTGCGCGACCGCGGCGCGCTGGCCTGGGGCCTGGGTGCATTGCTGCTGGCCTGCGCCGCGCTGCCGCTGGGCTTCAGGCGCCGGGCGCCCGCGGCCCTGCTCGCGCTGGCGCTGGTGGTCCTCATCGCCTGGGCCGCCACGCGCGCCGGCTGGATGCCGCCGGCCGCGCCGGCGCTGTATGCGCTGGGCCTGGTGCTGCTGGCCACCGAGCTGGAGCAGCGCCGCCGGGCCCGCCTGCGCGAGCGCGAGCTGACGCGCGAGCGCGAGCTCGCCGACGCCCGCAGCCGCGCCAAGACCGAGCTGCTGGCCCAGGTCAGCCACGAGATGCGCACGCCGATGAACGCGGTGCTGGGCTTCTCCGACATCCTGGCCCGCTCGCCGCTCAAGCCCGACCAGGCCCACTACGTCGAGGTGCTGGGCCATGCCGGCCGCCAGGTCTTCGCCCTCATCAACGACCTGCTGGACAACGCCCGCATCGAGAGCGGCAGGCTCGAACTGGCCTCCCACCCCTTCAATCTCGTCGACCTCGTCGAGCTGCAGCTGGAGCTGCTGCGCGAGCGCGCGCAGAGCCAGGGCCTGTGGCTGCGCGTGTTCGCGCGCAGCGAGGCCACGGGCTGGGTGCTGGGCGACTCGCAGCGCGTGGCCCAGATCGTCAACAACCTCGTCGGCAACGCCATCAAGTTCACGAAGGCCGGCGGCGTGACGGTGGAGCTGTCGCGCGAGGCCTCGGGCCTGGTCTGCCTGAGCGTGCAGGACACCGGCATCGGCATTGCGCCGGAGCGGCTGGAGCGCATCTTCCAGCCCTTCGCGCAGGCCGACGCCAGCATCGCGCAGGAGTTCGGCGGCACGGGCCTGGGCCTGTCCATCACGCGCAGCCTGGCGCGGCTGATGGGCGGCGACGTCAGCGTGCAGAGCCGGCCCGGCGAGGGCAGCCGCTTCGAGGCGAGGCTGGATCTGCCGGACTCGCGGCCGCCGCATGACGAGCTGATCGGGCTGCGCACCGAGCGCATCGCGCCGGCCCGGCCGCTCGCGCTGCTGCTGGCCGAGGACAACGACGTCAACGTGCTCGTCATCGAAGGCATGCTCGCGCCGCTGGGCCACAGCGTCATGCGGGTCTGCGACGGCGAGCAAGCCCTGGCCGCGCTGCGCGGCCGGCGCTTCGACCTCGTGCTGATGGACATGCTGATGCCGGTGCTGGACGGCCTCTCGGCCACGCGGCAGTGGCGCGCCATCGAGGCCGCCGAGGGCCGGCCGCGCACGCCCATCGTCGCGCTGACGGCCAATGCCTTCGACACCGACGTGCAGCAGTCCCTGGCCGCCGGCTGCGACGCCCACCTGACCAAGCCGCTGAGCCTGGCCGCGCTGCTGCAGGCGCTCGCCAAATACGCCAAAGCCTGAGCCGGCGCTTCTGGCTGGAGTCCGCAGCTTCCCACCCCCGGAGGCTTTCCATGATCAACCTGACCGTCAACGGTCGCGCCGCGTCGCTCGACGTCGAGCCCGACATGCCCCTGCTGTGGGCCGTGCGCGAGGAACTGCGGCTGACCGGGGCCAAGTTCGGCTGCGGCGCGGCCCAGTGCGGCGCCTGCACGATGCACGTGGCGGGCTCCCCGGTGCGCTCCTGCATGACGCCGGTGTCGTCGGTGGCCGGCGCCCAGGTCACGACCATCGAAGGCCTGGCCGGCGACAGGATCGGGCAGGCCGTGCAGGCCGCCTGGGTCGAGCACGACGTGGCGCAGTGCGGCTACTGCCAGAGCGGCCAGGTCATGAGCGCGACCGCCCTGCTCAAGACCCACGGCAAGCCGACCGACGCGCAGATCGACGAAGCCATGGCCGGCAACCTCTGCCGCTGCGGCACCTACACGCGCATCCGCGCCGCCATCCATGCGGCCGCGGTCTTTCCCGCCGCAGCTTCGTCACCACCACCGTCGGCGGCGCCGTCGGCCTGGCCCTGCTGCCGGGCTTGGCCGTGGCCCAGGACGCCAAGGCCAAGCCCGGCTCCAAGCCCACCGAACAGCCGCTGGCCTTCGTCAGCATCGCCAGGGACGGCACGACCACCATCCTGTGCAACCGCATGGACATGGGCCAGGGCATCGAGACCGGCCTGGCCATGATCTGTGCCGAGGAACTGGACGCCGACTGGGCCCAGGTCCGCACCGGCTTCGGCGACCAGAAGGGTGAGTATGTCGACCCGCTGTTCGGCATCCACCTGACCGGCGGCTCCAACTCGGTCAAGAACAGCTACCAGCAATACCGCGAGCTGGGCGCGCGCACCAGGGCCATGCTGCTGGCGGCCGCCGCCCAGGCCTGGGGCGTGCCGGCGGCGTCGCTGACGGCTCAGAACGGGGTGATCAGCGGTGGCGGCAAGAGCGCCGGCTACGGCGAGTTCTTCGACGCGGCGATGAAGCTGCCCGTGCCCGAGGCCGTCACGCTGAAGGACCCCAAGGCCTTCAAGCGCATCGGCCAGCCGACGACGCTGACCGTCAGCCGGGCCAAGTCCACCGGCACCCAGGCCTATGGCATGGACGTGCAGCTGCCCGGCATGGCGGTGGCCGTCATCCAGCGCCCGCCGGTGTTCAACGGCAAGGTCGCCAGGCTGGACAGCAGCGAGGCGCTGAAGGTCAAGGGCGTCAAGGCCGTGCTGCCGGTCACACTGGACCGCGGCGGCCAGGGCGTCGCCGTCGTCGCCAGCGGCTACTGGGCCGCGAAGAAGGGCCGCGACGCGCTGAAGATCGATTGGGACCTGGCCGGCACGCCCAAGCCCGACACGGCGGCGCTGACCGCCCAGTACCTGGCCCTGGCCAAGACGCCCGGCACGCCGGCGCCCAGGCCCGAGCTGCAGGCCGACGTGAGCGGCTGGGCCAAGGCCCCGAAGACCATCACGGCCGACTTCGTCTTCCCCTACCTGAACCATGCGCAGATGGAGCCGCTGGCCTGCACGGTGGACCTGAAGGCCGACCGCTGCGACTTCCATTACGCGTCGCAGATGCCCGGCATCGATGCGATGAACCTGGCCCAGGCCGTCGGGCTCAAGCCCGAGCAGGTGCAGATCCATGTGCAGATGGCCGGCGGCGGCTTCGGCCGGCGCGCGACGCCCGCGACCGAATGGCCACGCGAGGCGGCGGCCGTCGCCGTGGCGCTGGCCCAGGCCGGCAAGCCCATGCCGGTCAAGGTCATCTGGAGCCGCGAGGACGACATGAAGGCCGGCTACTACCGGCCCATGACCGTGCACCGCGCCGAGATCGGTTTCGACGCGAGCGGCAAGGTGCTCGGCTGGCAGCACCGCATCGTCAGCCAGAGCATCCTGAAGGGCTCGCCGCTGGAGGGCTTCGGCTACCAGAAGGGCGTGGACGCGACCAGCATCGAGGGCATGCGCGAGCCCTACGAGCTGCCGATGAACCTCGGCGTGCACCACCCCGACGTCAACGTGCCGGTGCTGTGGTGGCGCTCGGTGGGCTCCACGCACACGGCCTACGTGATGGAGACCCTGGTCGACGAGATCGCCTTCGCCACCAAGCAGGACCCGGTGGCCTACCGCATGAAGCTGATGGAAGGCAATGCCAAGGCCGAGCGCCATCGCGCCGCCCTGCAGGCCGCCGTCGACAAGAGCGGCTATGGCAAGCGCAAGCTCAAGCCCGGCCAGGCCTGGGGCGTGGCTCTGCACGAGAGCTTCGAGTCCGTCGTCGCCTACGTCGTCGTCGCCAGCCTGAAGGGCAAGGGCAAGGAGCGCCGGCCGGCGCTGGAGGAAGTGCATGCCGGCGTGCACTGCAATCTGTGCGTGAACCCGCGCGCCATCGAGACCCAGGTGCAGGGCGCCGCCATCATGGCGCTGGGCACGACGATGCCGACGCACCGCATCACGCTCAAGGACGGCGTGGTCGAGCAGGGCAACTTCTACGACGTGGCCATGCCGCGCATGCCCGATGCGCCCAAGGTCATGACGGTCAGCATCGTGCCCAGCAACGACCCGCCCAAGGGCATGGGCGAGCCCGGCCTGCCGGCGCTGGCCCCGGCCCTGGCCAACGCGGTGGCGCGCCTGACCGGCCAGCGCCAGCGCGAGCTGCCGTTCCGCTTCGCCTGAAGGGGCGCCGGCCGGGTCAGGGCTCGGCCGGCACGGCGCTCTTGAGCGCAGCGAGCATCGTGTGGACGAGAGCCTGGTCGTCCCGGCTCATCTGGTGGGCGCGCAGCAGCACCTCGCGCTCCATCTCGCCGATGCGCCAGTGGAGCTCGCGCACCAGCGACAGCAGCTCCTGCTGCAGCGGGCCGCCTTCGTCGTCGGCCAGGCCGCGCACCAGCCTCTCGGGATGCTCGGCGTCCAGCCCGGCGCTCGTGAACGAGGCCTGCAGCTGCAGCAGCCGGTGCCGGCACAGCGCGACGAGGTCGCGCAGTTCGGGGCTGGCGAGGGCGAGGCGCTCGTCGAAGCTGCCGCGCGCGGCACGCCAGCGCGCCAGCACCTCCGTCACGTAGAGCACCTGGGGCAGGGCGTCGGCCAGCGAGCCGGGCGCCTCGGTCAGGCGCGGCGGCGCGCCGCTGGCGCGGGCGCCGCGCGCAGCAGCTCCAGCACCGGTTCGCCGAATTCGCCGGGGATGAGCTTGGTCGCGATGCCGGCGTGGATGCCGGCGCCCGGGCCCTGCTCCATCAGGCCGGTCAGCCATTCGGCGACGGCCAGCGCCTGCGTGGCCGGCGTGAACTGCTCGCCCCGCAGGCCGCGCGGGTAGCCGAAGCCGTCCAGCCGCTCGTGGTGGCCCAGCACCAGCTCGGCCAGTTCGGCGCCGCCGCCGTCCAGGTGGCGCAGCACGTGGTGGCCGATGACCGGATGGCTGACGATCTGGCGCCACTGCTCGGCCTGCAGCGGCGCGCCGCGCCGCAGGAAGGCCGGGTCGAGGTAGTGGGGGTTGACCTGGCCTGCGGAGGCGGCGGTGCGGGACATGTGGGTCGGGAACCGGGGCGGCACTTCGGCGCGTTCAGCCTTCGGCCGCAGGCGGATAGCCGGCCTCCGTCAGCGCGGCGGCCAGGGGCTCGCGGGGCAGGGCACTGTCGACCGCGGCCGTCCGGGCCTGCAGGTCGACCTCGACGCCGGCCTGCGCGTCGGCGGCCTTCAGGGCTTGGGCGATGGCGGCGACGCAGTGGCCGCAGCTCATGTCGGGCAGGGTGAAGAGGTGGTGCATGCTGGGGCGCGATGGCGGGTCGGCGGCGGCGTCATCCTAGCTGCGGCGCGCCGGCTGCTGGCATCATGGCCGCGTCACCGCCAGGAGAGGCCCAATGAAGATCATCGCCCTCAGCGGCGCACTGCGCCGCGCCTCCTACAACACCGCGCTGCTGCGCGCCGCGGCCGGCATGGCGCCCGCGGGCGTGGCCATCGAGCTGCACACGCTGCACGGCATCCCGCTCTACGACGGCGATGTCGAGGCCCAGGGCATTCCGCCGGCGGTCACGACGCTGCGCGAGGCCATCCGCGCCGCGGACGCGCTGCTGATCGGCACGCCCGAATACAACAACGGCATCCCCGGTGTGCTGAAGAACGGGCTGGACTGGCTGTCGCGCCCGAGCGGCGAGGGCGCGAAGCTGCTCGGCGGCAGGCCCACCGGCATGGTCGGCGCGACGCCCGGCGGCTTCGGCACCGTGCAGTCGCAGGACGCGCTGCTGTCCGTGCTGCGCGCCTTCGGCTGCGACTTCTGGATGGCGGGGCGGCTGATGGTGTCACGGGCCGGCACGGTCTTCGATGCCGACGGCCATCTTGTCGACGACAAGGTGCGCGAGCAGCTCGCGCAGTTCGTGCAGGGCTTCGTCAGCTTCGTCGGTGGGCGAGCATCATGAGCCCGTTCGTCGAGCGCATCGAGAGCCACGTCGGCGACGTGGGCGGCCTGCCCATCCAGCGCGCGCTGCCGAACAAGGGCCGGCGCGCCGTCGGCGCCTGGTGCTTCGCCGACCATGCCGGCCCTGCGACCTTGCCGCGCGAAAAGCGCATGAATGTGGGCCCCCACCCGCACACGGGCCTGTCCACCTTCAGCTGGATGATCGAGGGCGAGATCCTGCACCGCGACAGCCTGGGCTCCGAGCAGGTGCTGCGCGCCGGCGAGGTCAACCTGATGACGGCCGGCCGGGGCATCTCGCACAGCGAGGAGTCGCTGTCCGACCGCATCCACCTGGCCCAGTTGTGGATCGCGCTGCCCGACGCCGAGCGCGATCGGCCCGCCAGCTTCCAGCATTTCCCGGACCTGCCGCGCGCCACGCTGGACGAAGGCTGGGACGCGACTGTGCTGGTGGGCGAGTTCGCGGGCCGGCGCTCGCCGCTGCCCAGCTTCACGCCGCTGCTGGGTGTGGACCTGGCCGCCGCCGGGCCGGCCTGCGCGGCGCTGGCGCTGGATTCGCGCTTCGAGCACGGCTTCATGCTGCTGGAGGGCGAGGTGGACGTGAGCCCGGCCGGCCACGCCGCCGTCGAGACCGTCAGGCCGGGCACGCTGCTCTATGTCGGCACGGGCTGCGAATCGGTGGAGCTGCGCTGCGCGGCCGGCGCCCGGCTGCTGCTGCTGGGCGGCGAGCCCTGGGCCGCACCGCCGCTGCTGTGGTGGAACTTCGTCGGCCGCGAGCCGGCCGAGATGCAGGCCTGGGCGATGGACTGGGCCCGCGAGGACGGCGGGCGCTTCGGCATCGTCAGGGGCTACAGCGGCCCGCGCATCGCGGTGCCGCCGGTGCCGGCGCTCAGAAAGCCTTAGTGTTCTGTCCCAGTAATACGTGAACAAAGTCGATGCAGCTTCTCGAGGATCGAGTCGGCGGTCGCGGTCCAGCGAAAGGGCTGGCAGTTCTCGTTGTGGGAGGCGACGAAGTGGTCGATGCGCTGCACGAGTTGCTTGACGCTGTCGAATGAGCCGCGACGGATCGCCTTGTCGGTGATGAGCGCGAAGAAGCGCTCGACCTGGTTCAGCCACGAGCTGTAGGTGGGGGTGAAGTGCAGGTGCCAGCGCGGCCGCTCGGCCAACCAGGCCTTGACCTTGGGGTGGCTGTGGGTGGCGTAGTTGTCGACGATGCAGTGCACGTCCAACTCGGGCGGCACCGCCTTGTCGATCTCACGCAGGAACGACAGGAACTCCTGATGCCGGTGACGCGGCTTGCAGCGGGCGAGGACTTCGCCGGTGAGGACGTCCAGCGCGGCGAACAGCGTCGTGGTGCCGTGGCGCTTGTAGTCGTGCGTGACGCCCTCGACGTAGCCCAAGCCCAGCGGCAGCATCGGCTGCGTGCGCTCCAACGCCTGACACTGGCTCTTCTCGTCCACGCTGAGCACGATCGCGTTGTCCGGCGGGTTGAGATACAGGCCGACCACGTCGCGCAACTTCTCGATGAAGAACGGATCGTTGGAGAGCTTGAAGCTCTCGGTGCGATGGGGTTGCAGGCCGAACAGGCTGAAGTAGCGCTGCACCGTGCTCTTGGAGATGCCCGCCTCGGCCCCCGCGGAGCGAACGCTCCAGTGCGTCGAGCCGTCCGCGGGCTTGGTGTGCAGCGTCGTGTTGATCAACTGCGCGATGCGTTCGTCGTCAATCGAGCGAGGCCGGCCCGGGCGCAAGTCGTCATACAGGCCAGCGATGCGCTGCTCGACGAAGCGCTGACGCCATTTGCCCACGGTGGCCTTGCTCATTTGCAGCCGCGCGGCGATCGAGCTGTTGTCCTCGCCCTGCGCGCTGGCCAGCACGATGCGCGCTCGCGCGCTCAGCGAGGCGGGCAGCGAGCGGCTGCGCGCGAAGGAGGTCAACTCCGCATGCTCGCCGTCGCTGAGCACCAGTTCGGTCTTCGGTCTGCCTCTCGCCATTGCCGTATTTCCGTCGCCAAGATACCGCAATGGCTTGCAATATTAATGCCATCTATTTCTGGGACGAAACACTAGGAGTGAGACATGAGATTGAAGCGAGGCGCGCTGCGCCTGTTGCCCCTGGCGTTTTCCCTTCAGGTCGCTTTCGCGCAGGAGGCGCCGGCACCCGAGACGGTTCCCAAGCCAACGGAACGTCTGGGTGACGTGGTCGTCACCGGCAGCGTGAAGAAGACGCTGAAGAAGGACTCGACCAACACCATCAACACGCTGTCGGCGGAAGAGATCCGCCGCCTGGCGCCGATCAGCACGGCCGATCTGCTGCAGAACGTGCCGGGCATCTTTGCCGAAGGCAGCACCGCCGGCGAGGCCAGCAACAACATCACCGTGCGCGGCCTGCCCGTCACGGGCGGCTATCGCTACGCACCCCAGCTGATCGACGGCCTGCCCTGGTTCGAGGAGCCGGAAGTGCCCTTCATGAACAACGACGTCGCGGTGCGCGACGACCTGATGACCAAGCGCGTCGAGGTGGTCAAGGGCGGCACCGGCGGCATCCTCTATTCGAACGGCCTGGGTGCCACGGTCAACCACATCACCCGCACGGGCGGCCAGACCCTCGAGGGCGGCTACAAGCTCGAGGTCGCCGACTACAACTTCCTGCGCAACGACTTCTTCCTGTCGGGGCCGATCAACAAGAACCTGACCTTCGCCGTCGGGGGCTTCTACCGCACCTCGGGCGGCTTGCGCGACACCGGCTACACGGCCGACAAGGGCGGCCAGCTGCGCGGCAACCTGGTCTACCAGACGGACGACGGCCGCACCGAGGTCCAGCTGCACGCGCTGAAGATCAACGACCGCACGGCGTTCTACCAGAACGTGCCCTTCCAGATCCCGGCCATCTCGCAGCCCGGCACGCCGGCGAATCCGGTCCGGATCAACATGGACCAGGTTTGGCCGATCGGCATCGACTTCGCCCACGGCACGGTGGCGTCGCCGTCCAACCGGCGCTTCCGGATGATCGGCGAGTACGGTGAGCGCGAGGTGGACATGGCCAACGGCATCCACCCGAACTTCGACATCTACACGGTCAAGCTCAGCCACGAGTTCGACTCGGGCTGGACCTTCGACGGCGGCGTGCGCCATTCGTCGGGCAGCAGCGGCTTCAACGGCCTGTTCACCGGCAACGACACGACCACGGCGGCGCGCTTCAACAACGCCCGCTACAACAACGACGTGCTGCGCTTCGGCAAGTTCTATCCGACGGCCACCGGCGTGGCGGCCTACGGCCTGAGCGGTGGCGCGCGCGTCGCCGACAGCGCCTACCTCGACTTCCTGATCCCCTTCACCACCACCACCGTGGCCAAGAGCACCTCGGTCGACCTGAAGCTGGGCAAGACGCTGCAGTGGCTGGGCGAGCACCACCTCACGCTGGGCGGCTATTTCACCGACTACGCCAACAAGCAGAACTTCCAGACTTCGCTGCTCGTGTCGACCATTGGCGAACACCCTGAACTCGTCGATCTTCGTGCCATCGATGCCGGCGGACGCCCGGTAGGCCCCTCCGTCACGTCCAACGGCGTGATGCGGCAGGGCTTCTTCGGCTACCTGGCGGATGCCAAGGTCAAGGGCGAGGCCGTCTACATGCTCGATCACTGGGAGACGCTGGATCACCGTCTCAAGCTCGACTTTGGCGTGCGCCACCAGACCCAGCGCGCCAACGTCGTCTACAACGTGCGCGACCAGACCACCAACCTGACCCCCGCGGGCGTGGTGCCCGGCAGCACGGCCGACACCATCGCGGATGACGAGGTGCTGCTGCCCGGCGCGAACCAGTACCTGAACTCCAGGGTCAGCGGCACGGGCTGGTCGCTGGGCGGCAACTACTCGATCCGATCCAACTTGGCGGTGTACGGCCTGGTGTCCCGGTCATTCCGGCTGCCGAGCCTCGAGCAGCTCAACCAGCTGCAGTTCGATCCCAACGCGCCGGGCAGCAAGGTCGAAAAGATCATGCAGTACGAGACCGGCCTGCGCTTCTATGCGGACACCTGGGACACGCAAGTCGCGCTGTTCTACAACAAGTTCAGCCCGCGCGACCAGTACGTCGACTACCGCGACTTCACCTCCTCGCAGTGCAAGCAGGCCGGCACCGTGGTGGACATCAACAGCTGCCCGCTGGTGCGCGAGTTCTACCGCCGCGGCATCCAGAACATCGGCCTGGAGCTGGAGGCGGCCTGGCGCCCGCGCGACGTCAAGGGGCTGGAGCTCCGCTTCAACGGCGTGATCCAGGATCCCAAGGTGGTCGACGCGAACTACCGCACGGTCAAGGAGACCCGCGTCAATGATGTCGTCACGGGCTACACCTTCGAGCAGATCGGCGAAGACGGCCGGCGCCCGCGCCGCCTCGCCAAGGTCATGGCCAATGTGCAGGCCAGCTGGGACCTGAAGCCCTACACCGGCCTGCCGCTCAAGCCCTACGCCAAGTACACGTACTTCGGCAGCCGCTTCTCCGAGTCGCAGGACGTCAACGTCACGCTGTACCCCGCGTACTACCACCTGGACGGCGGCTTCATCTGGGACTTCAACAAGAACAGCGCATTCCAGTTCCACGTCTCGAACATCACCAATCGCCTCTCGTTCACGGAGGGCGATCCCGTGTTCATCGACCTGAAGGGCCCCAACGGCGCCACCAATCGCGGCGTGAGCCGGCCCCTGTTCGGCCGCACGGTTCGTGCCATGTACACCTACTTCTTCTGATCCGGGAGAACAACGATGAAAAAGCTCCTGTGCCTGCTGTCCCTGAGCGTTGTGCTTGCTTCCTGCGGAGGCGGCAATGGCGGCGCCCCCGGCGCGCTGCCGCAACCGCACTCCCCGGTCTTCGTCGATCCAGGCGCGATCAGCGTTCCCGAGCTGACGCGCGACGTGACGAAGCTCTCGGTATCGAGCCCCGACGGCAACAGCGTCAAGCTCTCCCTCACCGGACCGGATGCGGCCCTGCTCTCGATCGGCGGCGACGGTTCGATCCGTTTTGCCATTGCCCCCAATTTCCTGGCGCCGGCGGATGCGAACAAGGACAACGTCTATCAGGTCACGGTGGTGGCGGACGACACCTACTCGACGCCCTCGAGCCTGGCGCTGTCGATCAAGGTGACGTCCTGCCCGACCTGCCACGTTGCCAACAAGTCCGCTCATGTGACCACCGACGACACGACGTTTGTCGATGAGAACGTCATCGCCAGCTTCGAGTTCCCGGCCCAGATGCAGAAGGACACGGTCAAGTACACCTTGACCGGGGCTTTCGCCAGCACCACGAACTGGAACAATCTCGAGTACAACAACGCGACCCTGGCGCCGATCGCCGCACGAATCGGCGATGCCTCGGTGACGACCTGCGAGATCGGTGGTGGCGGATGCGACGCGCCCACGGGCAGCATCACCATCAACAACGTCACCATCACCAAGGACTCGATCACTTTCCTGATGTCGGGTGGCAATGGCGGGCCGGACGTGGGCGCCCAGGTGCTCTATACGCCGCCGGGTTCGTCGGTCAGCCAGGTGCTCGGCACCTACAACCCCAACAGCTGCGGCGATCCTGTGCTCAAGGGTGACCAGCACTACGTCAACTTCGACACCAGCGGGCTGATCGGCTCGACCGTCCAGATCAAGATCTTCGACAACGCCACGACGGGCTGCGGCTTCGTCGCCTTCGACCACTTCTACCAGACCGACAAGCCGCGAGGCACGAATGCGGGTGTGCTGACCAAGCCCCTGACGCCCGTGAAGGTGACCGTGGAAGGGCCGGTGACGTTCCAGAAGATGATCCCCTTCGCCAGCTTCGAGAACCCGGTCGACATGGTCGCCAAGCGGGGCTGGGTGGGTACGGGTGTGTTTGCCTCGCCCACCGCGACGAGCTGGCAAGGCACCACCGGCACCGACCCCGCCGCTGCTCGGGTGGGTGACAAGGCCATCAGCACCTGCGAGATCGCCGGACCTGGCACGCCGTGCGATTCGCCGACCGGCACGCTCACGTCGCCGGCGTTCAAGGTGACGGACGCCTACTTCAACTTCCTGATGCATGGCGGTGGCGTGGGAAAGAAGGTCGGCATGCGCATCCTTGACACCGTGGGCAATGTGTTGCTGAGCTACAGCCCCGACAGCTGCGGCCCGTCTTTCATTCAAAACGATGACGACTGGACGCATATCGACATCACGGCGCTCAACTCGGCTTACATCAAGGCTCAGCTGTTTGACGAGGAGGCCAGTGGATGCGGCTTTGTCAGTACCGACCAGTGGTACCAGTCGGCCAATGCATGGAACCCCTCAGGCAAGGGCAAGGACGGTGGCAAGGTCGTTCTGACGCCTGAGGCCACAGCCAAGCTGGGATTCAATGTCACGGTGACGGCCGATGCCTTTGCTCAAATCATCGGCGACTTCGACGACGCCGTGGCGACTGCCAAGGTGTGGACCGCAACCGGCGACTTCGCCAATCCCGCGAATGCCGACGCCTGGAAGGGTGTGTCTGGTGGCGCGCGAGTCGGGGCCCGAGCCGTCAGCACTTGCGAGATGAATGGCAACAACAAGGGCTGCGACGCGTCGACCGGCACCCTGACCTCGCCGCTGTTCACCGTGGACGCCAGCCGGCCGTTCCTGAACTTCCTGATGTCCGGTGGCAACGCCAATGGCACGGTCGGCCTGAAGGTGCTGGATGCGTCAGGGGCAGTCCTGGCCACCTACACGCCCAACTCATGCGGCCAGTCCTCGATCAAGGACGACGGCAACTGGGTCACGATCGACCTCACCGCCCAGGCGGGGAAGCAGGCCAAGGTCCAGATCTTCGACAACGAGTCTGGCGGCTGCGGCTTCGTCAGCTTCGACCATGTCTACATGGGCGCGATCCGCAAGAAGTAGCGAGTGAGGGCGGGGCGGGCGTGTCGCCTGCCTCGCGAGTCATCGCAGAGGCGCCGCAAGGGCGCCTTTTCGTTGAGCTTGCGGGTAAACCCGCGCAACAGCTCAGAGTAGAAGAATTACTATCGATAGACAAATGGCTACCGATGGCCATTTTCTCAATAGAATGATGGAGACATGACTTCTTCGGCCACGATATACGAGGTTGCCGCCGCTGCCAATGTGTCGGTGAGGACGGTGTCCCGCTACCTCAACGATCCCAACTGCGTCTCGACGAAGACGTCGGCGTTGATCGTGGGTGCCATGCAGGCGCTCAAGTACCGGCCCTCGATCGCCGCGCGCTCGTTGAAAGGCGTCAAGACCAACCTGATCGGCGTCGTCTCGGACCGCATCACCACCAGCCCGGACTCCTTCGAGCTGATCAAGGGCCTGCAGCTCGCGGCCAAGCAGCAGGGCAAGCGGCTGCTGATCGCGGAAAGCGGCGGGTCGGATGAAGACATCCCCTCCCTCATCGACGAGCTGATCGAGCACCGCGTCGATGCGCTGATCTTCGCGACCCACTTCCACCGACCGATAGACGCGGCGCTGCTGGAGCGCGCCGACGACCTGCGGATGGTCCTGCTGAACTGCTACGCGCCGCGCGGCGAGTTTCCGGCCGTCGTCCCCGACGACGAGCAGGGCGCGCGCGAAGGGCTGGCGCACCTGTATGAGCTCAAGCACAAGCGGGTCGTGGTCTTCGAGCTGTATCCCGACATGCGTGCCACCCAGCTGCGCCACAAGGGCTATCTCAAGGCTGCCAAGGACCACGGCGCCCCCGAGCCGATCTTCGTCCAGGGATCCCAGGGCGGCAGCCCCGACGACGAGTTCGCCGCAATCGATGCGCTGGTCAGCGAGGTGCTGCGCGTGCACAAGCCCACGGCCATGGTGGCCGGCAACGACAAGATGGCCGCGCGCATCATCCAGTGCCTGCACAAGCGCCAGATCGCCGTGCCCGATCAAGTGTCCGTGCTCGGCTTCGACGATCACCCGATGCTGGTGCACGCCACCGACCCGCCGCTCACGAGCGTGCGGCTGCCGTACCTGCAGATGGGCATGCGTGCCGCGCAGCTGGCCTGCGATCCGTCGCAGACCGGCAAGGTCAAGGAGCGCTGTGATGTTCAAACGCGGGCATCGGTGGCGGGCGTGGCGAGCGGGGGGCGACGGTGAAGTGGTCCATCCCGGCGGCCTTGTTCCTGGCCGCTGGCGCCGCCCTGGCAGTCCCTCTGGAACTGCACGTCTGGCGCCATGAAACCGGCGACAGCGAGATGGTCGCCAGCGCCCACGCCGTGGAGCGCTTCAACCGCAAGCAGAACCGCTGGCATGTGGTCGTCGAGACCCTGCCGCAGGGGTCCTACCAGCAGGCCGTGGTTGCCGCGGCGATGACGAAGAAGCTGCCCTGCGTGCTCGACCTCGATCAGCCCTCGGTCCCCAACTTCGCGTGGGCCGGGCACATCCAGGCGCTGGAGGGGCAGCTGCGGCCTGCGGGCGCCGACAAGCTGATCGCCGGCGGCCGTTCGACGCTCAAGGGCAATCTGTACGCGGTTGGCCAGTTCGACGTCGCGCTGGCCTTGTTCGCCCGCAAGAGCGAACTGGTGAAGTACGGGATACGCGCGGCCACGCTGGACCAACCCTACTCGGCCGACGAGTTCCGCGAGATCCTGCGCCGCCTCAAGAAGCAAGGCGTGAGGTACCCCCTGGATCTCAACGGTCAGCGCAACGGCGAATGGGTGACGTACGCCTTCTCCCCCTGGCTGCAGAGCGCCGGCGCCGACCTGATCGACCGCCGGAACTTCAAGGTGGTGGACGGCGTCCTGAACAGCGACAAGGCGCTGGCGGTGCTGGATTACTACCGCAGCCTGTTCGATGAGCGCTTGGCGTCACGCCGGCCGGTCGATGAGCAGGCCTTCCTCAGCGGCCGCGCCGTCTTCAACTACAACGGCTCCTGGGCGGACAACGAGTACCGCAGGAGGTTCAACGACGACCTGGCCGTGCTGCCGCCGCCGGCCTTCGGCGACAAGCCCCGCATCGGCGCCGGCTCCTGGCAATGGGCGGTCTCGAGCAGCTGCCCCCATCCCGACGGCGCGCGACAGTTCATCGAGCATCTGATCAGCACGGACGAGATCGCCCGGTTCTCCATCGAGACCGGTTTGATGCCGACCAGCGAGGCCGCGGCCGACGCCACGCCGATGTACCGCGTCGGCGGCTTTGGCCGGGACTACTTCGAGTTCGCGCGCCAGTTCGGCGTGCTGCGCCCGGAGACGCCGGCCTATCCCCTCATCAGCAGCAGCTTCGAGCGTGCGATGAAGGAAGTCCGCGAAGGCGGCGATGCGGCCGAAGCGCTGGATCGCGCCGTCGAGGCCATCCAGCAGGACCTGAAGCGAAACCGCGACTATGGCTTCTGATACCCAACACTTCGGCCACGCCCGCTGGGGCGAGGTGGCTACGCTCCTCGGCCCTGCGATGCTGCTGTTCGCCGGCTTCGTCGTGCTGCCGTTCATCATGGCGGTGTGCTTCAGCTTCACCAACGTCAAGCTGCTGCAGGCGGACAAGGTGGAGTGGGTCGGCCTCGACAACTACGCCCGGATGTTCTCCTTCAAGCTCGTCGACGCTCCTTCGGAGGCGGACGTGCAGCCGCTGAATCCCTCGCGCCAGTGGCGCCAGCTCAAGCGGGCCGAGCCCGCGGCGTTCGAAGGCTTCCAGTACCTCACCGACATCCGGCTGGCGGGCTCGCACTACCTGATCGGCGCCCGTGATCCGCAGTTCCTGCGCTCCATCGCGAACACCTTCCTGTTCGCGCTGCTGGTCGTGCCGCTGCAATGCGGCCTGGCCTTCGCGATGGCGCTGTGGGTGAACCAGAAGTTCCGCGGTCGCGTCGGTCTGAGGACGGTGTTCTTCTCGCCGGTCGTGACGTCCATGGTCGTCGTCTCGGCGATCTGGGGCCTGATCCTGCACACGGACGCCGGGCTGTTGAACCAGGTACTGCGTGCCCTTTTCGGCGAGGACGCCGCGCAGCCCGACTGGCTCGGCGACCCGCGGCTGGCCATGCTGTCCATCGCTATCATGTCCGCGTGGCAGGGGGCCGGCTTCCAGATGCTGATCTTCCTGTCCGGCCTGCAGGGCATCTCGAACGACCAGTACGAGGCGGCAAGCGTCATGGGCGCCAACGCCTGGCAGAAGTTCATCTACATCACGCTGCCCGGCCTGAGGCGCACGCTGGTGTTCGTCATGCTGTCGACCACCATCATGGCCTTCGGCCTGTTCACGCAGGTCGATGTCCTCACGGGCGGCGGGCCGCGCGACTCGACCAGCACCATCATCTTCCACGCGGTCCGCGTCGGCTTCAGGGAACAGGACATTGCCTACGGCTCCGCGATGACGCTGTTCTTCTTCCTGTTCGTGCTGCTGTTCTCCTTCGGTCAGAAGAAGGTCATGGAAAGGTTGGGATCATGAGCCGATCCGCCGAAGGGGCGCGGGTGGCCGGTCGGCTGCTGCATGTCGCGTTGATGGTGCTGGCCGGCGTCGTGTTCGCCTACCCGATGCTGTTCATGTTCGCCGCCGGCTTCAAGCCGAGCGAGACGATCTTCGCCGACCTGGGCAGCCCGACCGCGCTGATCCCCGACGCCAGCTGGACGCTCGATAACTACCGCGCGATGTTCGAGAAGGGCTCCATCGGCTCCTACCTCTTCAACTCGGGCGTGGTGTCGCTGGTCACCGTCGTCGCGGGCATCTTCATCAACAGCGCGGCCGCGTTCGCGTTGGCCAAGCTGAAGTGGCGCGGCCAGGGCCTGGCGCTGGCCCTCGTGATCGGCCTGCTCATCGTGCCGTTCGAGGTCCTGGCGATCCCGCTGCTGCTCATCGTGTCCAAGCTGCCCTGGATCGACATCGCCACCGGTGCCGTCGTCGTGGGGTGGCTGGACACCCTGCACGTGCAGTTCATGCCCTTCCTGGCGAACGCGTTCTGCGTGTTCCTGTTCTACCAGTTCTTCAAGGACGTGCCCGACGAGCTGCTGGAGGCGGCGCGCATGGACGGCGCCGGCGCGCTGACGATCTACCTGCGCGTGGTGCTGCCGGTGTGCAAGCCCGTCATCGTGACGGCCGCGATCATCCTGTTCCTGGGCATGTGGAACCAGTACCTCTGGCCGGTGATGACGGTTCACACCTCACAGGCGCGCACCGTGATGGTGGGGCTGCAGCAGTTCTACGGCCGCACGACGCAGTGGGGCGAGATCATGGCCTACGCCTCGCTGATCACCCTGCCGGTGCTGCTCTTCTTCCTGGCGTTCCAGAAGCACTTCATCCGATCAGTTGTGGGCGCCGGTATCAAGGGCTGATCTCCCCCGACGCCAACCGGTCCTTTTTTTGACGTTCTATGTCTATCGGTAGCCACCGCGGACTGTTCCCAGTTTCACCATGCCAAACATCGTTTTTGACCAGGTCGACAAGCGCTACGAGGAGCACTCGGACCGCTACGTCTTCAAGGGACTGAACTTGCACATTCGCAAGGGCGAGTTCACCGTGCTCGTGGGCCCATCGGGGTGCGGCAAATCGACCTTGCTGCGGATGATCGCGGGGCTCGAGGCGGTCAGCGGCGGTGAGCTGACCTTCGATGGCGCGAGGGTCAACGAGCTGCCGCCGGTCGAGCGCGGCGTCTCCATGGTGTTCCAGAACTACGCGCTGTACGCCCACATGTCCGTCTACGACAACATCGGCTTCGGCTTGAAGATCCTCAAGACGCCCAAGGCCAGGCGCCACGAGATGATCATGAGCGCCGCGCGCCAGTTGCAGCTGGAGGATCTGCTGCAGCGCAAGCCGACCCAGCTGTCCGGTGGCCAGCGCCAGCGCGTGGCCATTGGCCGAGCCATCGTCCGGGAACCCAGGGCCTTCCTGTTCGACGAGCCGCTGTCCAACCTCGATGCCAACCTGCGTGGGCAGATGCGCACGGAGATCGCGCAGCTACACCGCCGCCACGGCATCACGACGGTCTACGTGACCCATGACCAGGTCGAGGCGATGACGCTCGCCGACCGCATCGTGGCCCTCAGCCGCCAGGGGCTGGAACAGTTCGGCACGCCGGACGAGCTGTTCGACACACCCGCCAACCTGTTCGTGGCCGGCTTCATGGGAACGCACCGGATGAACCTGGTCGAGGTCATCCCCGCCAACGGCGCGCTGCTGCAGATGCTGACGGGCCGAGGGCATGCCGAGCTGGCCGCCGCCGGTATAGGCACGGTCGGGGCGCGTCCTGAACACATCGACCTGGTGCCTGGCGACGCGACGACCGTGCGGCTGGTGGAGCGCCTGGGCGCCGAGTCCCTGGTGCACCTGGGCATGCCCGAGATGCCCGATGAAATCACCGTGCTGACCACCGACAGGACCACGGCCTTCGGCCAAGGCCGATCGCTGCGGATCGCGCCCGAACGGCTTCACTACTTCGATGCCGCCGGCGCCCGCCTCGCGTCGTGTTGACCCGGCGCGTCTTCTACCTTGGCACCTTGGCGCTTGCCGGTTGTGGCGGCGGCGCGTCCACCCACTCTCCTGAGACACCACCCATCGTGAATCCCCCCGCACCGACACCTCGGCCCCCGCTCTCGGAGTCGGAAGCCTGGCGCCCCCGCTTCCACTACAGCCCGCAGCGCAACTGGATGAACGACCCGAACGGGCTGGTCCTGCTCGACGGCGAGTACCACCTGTACTACCAGTACAACCCTTTCGACGCGCAGTGGGGCAACATCAGCTGGGGCCACGCCCTCAGCACCGACCTGGTCTCCTGGCGAGAGCAGCCCGTGGCAATTGCCGCGACCGAGCACGTCATGGCCTTCTCTGGCTGCGTCGTGGTGGACCACGACAACACGGGCGGCTTCGCGCCTGCGGGTTCTTCCACCCCGGCGCTGATCGCCTTCTTCACCGGCTTCGACCCGACGACGAAGATCCAATCGCAGCACCTCGCCTACAGCCTCGATCGCGGGCGAACCTATGTGCCCTACGCCGGCAACCCGATCATCGACATCGGATCCACCGAGTTCCGCGACCCCAAGGTGTTCTGGCACGAGCCGACGCGTCGCTGGGTGATGCTGGTCGTGGCGGCCCTGCGCCAGGAGGTCTGGTTCTACACCTCGGCCGACCTGAAGCACTGGAGCAAGGTGTCGACCTTCGGGCCGGCCGGCTCGGCCGCGAACAACATCTGGGAGGTGCCGGAGCTGTTCGAGCTGCCGGTGGTGGGCGCACCCGGCTTGAAGCGCTGGGTGCTGGTCGTCTCGGTCAACCTCGGCTCCATCTGGGGCGGCAGCGGCGTCCAGTACTTCGTCGGCGACTTCGACGGCACGAGCTTCAAGGCCGATGCCAGCGACACCGTGGATGCCGTCACGCCGCCGCCAGGCGACCTGGTGGCCGACTTCGAAGGTGATCGCTTCCCAGCAGGGTGGCAGGTCAGCGGCACGGCGTTCGGCAGCGGACCTGCCGGCGGTTCGCTGGCGGGGCAGCAGCATGTGGGCGGCTTCCTGGGCCGCGGCTTCGCTTCGTCGTTTCATGGGGGCGACGGCAGCACGGGGACGTTGACGTCGCCGGTGTTCACCATCACGAAGCCCTCCCTGTGCTTCCAGATCGCGGGTGGGCGCAGCCACGCGACGCGCATCGAGCTGGTCATCGGCGGGCAGGTGCTTCAACAGGCCTCAGGTGACGACACCGAGATCCTGAAATGGATGTCGTGGGACGTGGCGACCCTCATCGGGCTGGGCGCGCAACTGCGCATCGTCGACGAAGCGACCGGGGGATGGGGGCACATCAGCGTCGACCACATCGTCATGACGGACCGGCCGATACGCCAGCCCGGCAATGCCGAGATCACGCTCTGGGCCGACCACGGGCGCGACTTCTATGCGCCGATCACGTTCGCCAACATGCCGGCTGGCCGCGTGGTGTGGCTCGGCTGGATGAGCAACTGGGACTACGCGAGGGTGCTTCCCACGCAGCCGTGGCGCGGCCAGCAGTCGTTGCCGCGCGAGCTGAGCCTCGCGGCCACGCCCCGAGGCCTGCGCCTGTGCCAGACCGTCGTGGAAGAGGCGAAGGCGCTGGTCAATCCGATACCGCTGCAGCGCGCGGCCGATGCGCCGGCCAGCCAGGTGGCCGCAACACTGGCCGGCAGCGCGCCAGTCGGCCGTCAACTGCGGGTGAGGCTGCGCTTGTCGCGAGCGGCGGTCGGCGCGGCCATCGGCGTGGAACTGTTCAAGGGTGCGGCCGGCGCGATCAAGGTCGGGTTCGACCCGGCGTCCGAATCGTTCTTCATCGACCGCACGACGGCTTCCCCCCTGTTCGCCGGCCAGTCCGAACGGCACACGGCGCCGCGCTTGCTGACCTCCGATGAGCTCAGCCTGGAGATCTGGGTCGACGGCAGCACGCTGGAGGTGTTCGCCGACTACGGCCTGGTCGCCATCTCCGACCTCGTCTACTGCGACCCGGCCGACGTGGCCCTGGGCTTCTTCCATGGCGCCGAAGACCCGCGCATCGGGCTCCTCGAAGTCTGTGCCGTCGGCGGCACCATGTACCGGGCAGGCGCCTGACTCCACCAGAAAGGGTTCAACGATGTTCTTGGTTTGTGGTGAAGCGCTGATGGACGTCTTCGCGGAGCAGGAGACGTCCTCGGGCGTGGTGCTCGACGCACGCGTGGGCGGATCGCCCTTCAACGTCGCCATAGGCCTGGCGCGGCTGGGTCAGCCGGTGGCCTTCTTCGGCGGCCTCTCGAAGGGCTTCCTCGGAGACCGCCTGCGCAAGGCCCTCACGGCCGAGCATGTCGACATCGGTTATTGCCCGCTCGTCGACGCGCCCACGACGCTGGGCCTGGTCGGGCTGGCGGCAGACGGTTCCGCTTCCTATGCCTTCTACGGCACGGGGTGCGCGGACCGCATGGTCACCGCCGATGACCTTCCCGACCTGGGCGACGACATCCGGGCGCTGCATTTCGGCTCCTACGCGACGGTCGTCGAGCCGGTGGCCTCGGCGCAGCGCCTGCTGGTCGAGCGCGAGCGAGGACGGCGCCTGATTGCTTACGACCCCAATCTGCGCCTCAACGTCGAGCCGAACCTCGAGCGGTGGAAGGAGATGACGACCTGGATGGCGAGCAGGGCTCACGTCATCAAGGTGAGCTCTGAAGACTTGCATCTGGCTTTTCCCGGCGTGGCGATCCACGAGGTCGCTGCCGGGTGGTTGCGGTCGGGCTGCCGCCTGGTGATCGTCACCAAGGGGGGAAGCGGCGTGGCCGGGTTCACCGACGCTGCCGAGATCGAAGTGGACGCGCGTCCGGTGGACGTCGTCGATACCGTCGGCGCTGGAGACACCTTTCAGGCCGCCTTGCTCACTTGGCTCTCGGAGCACGCACTGCTGTCGATAGAAGCGGTCGGATCGCTTGACGGCGATCAGTTGAGACTCGCCCTCGAATTTGCATCCACGGCGGCGTCGATCACCTGTACGCGGCGCGGCGCTGATCTCCCGCGGCGAGTAGAAGTGGTATGACGTAGCGATACTATGGAACCCGCTGAGAAGGATCGTTAGCCGGCATCGAGGACCTTCGATTCCACGATTTCCGCCACGATATTGGCAACAAGGCTGCTCACGGCAAGTGGAACGACTACTCGGACCAAGACGCCAGAGCAATGGTCGCAGGCGTCGAAGCTCTGGTCGCAGACCTATAGCACTGCATCCGCGCCATCGGGAATCGCGATGTTTGGCCGAAAAATGTCAGCGGGCACAGGATGAGCGAACGGGCCGGATTCCCCCCCGTGCCCCCCCTTGCTTCCCACCGCAGTCAGAAGCCACTCGGCGCGCAGACTGCGCGTGTCGACGTAGGTGCCCCTGCGCACCTCGGCCTCCCGCTCATTCGCCCACTGGACGGCGTCGGCCTTGGTCTTGAAACTGTGAGTGAGAGGCTGAAAGCCTCGAATACGGACCTGGGCTTGGTAGCCCGCTCCCCTCTTGCGGATGTTTGCCATGCTTGCCTTTCTTCGCGTTGTGGCGAATTTGTGGCAAACAGGCGTTTTGGGGGAGGGACAACTTTCAGTCCGAGGGCCCCGGCTCCGGCAAGTTCCTTGCGAGGTGGAAAGTTCAACGAATCGCGTTCCTGATTCAACCAATAAATGGCGATCTCTGTGCATTGCTCCAGGTGGCTCAGACGGGGTCAAAAACCATTTTCTGGCACGTTTTGTTCGGGCGCCCATGAAACGTGGCGCAAGCTGTATGCAGGTCGCATGGACCTATGGAGATGGCGTCAAGTTCTCCGGTGACAAGTTTTGCGATGGACGCTATCGCGAAGCATCGGTACAAGCTGGGCCAAGATATCTGAGCGCACAGGGCCAGGCTGCACGATCGCCAGTTGACTTTAGGTCAGCCGGTGCTGCGGAGGATGAACTGATGAGCAAGTCGCAGTCGCCGGCGTCCGTCGTCGAGGAGGATCTGCACGCCTTCGTGGGCAACGCGCTGGAACCTGACCACCATCAGGAGGTTCAGGATTTCCTCAACCGCAATTCCGACACGGTGGCCACCGTCGCCGACCTTGCTGCGCAGCGCCAGTTCCTTCGTTCCGGCCTGGCGCAGTCGCCAGCGAACCCATCCCGCAGCGCTTGAACCTGTCCGCCACGGTGAGCGGCCAGCGCCGGCCGAAACCCTGGAACTGGCAGATCGCCGCAGCCGTGTTCCTGTCGCTGGGCATGGGCGGCTTCAGTGGCTGGCAGATGCATGGCGCAGTGGGCCAGCCCAGCGCCGGAATGGCCGCCCTAGCCGGCGAGACCCGCAGCAGCTACGTCGCCTACGCCTCAGAGCAGGTTCGGATATCGGCAAGGTGGAGCTGGTGCGCATGGTTTCGGACAAGCTCAAGAGGCCCATCGCCATTCCTGACCTCGCAGCGTCGGGCTACCGGTATGTCGGCGGGCGACTCGTGTCCACCGGGGGGGGGCGCCAAAACACCTGAGCGGCGGGGGGGGGGGGGCGAGTTATATCAGCGCAACCGGGCGTGCGGACGCCCTCTTGTCACGCGGGAGTTGAATTCCAGCCGGGTCTCCCCACATGGTTAGGTTAGGCCAGCGATGACGGCCGTCACGGAGCAGCTTGCTGCCATCTCAAACAAGGAGACCAGATCGATGACCAAACCGCCGACGATTCAAGAGGTTGCGCGCAACACCGCTGCTGCCGACCTTTTTCAGCAAATTGCCACCGACGAGGGGGCTGCCAAGTTGGCCAACAACTTGCGCAACATGCCTGACGCGATCCTGCAGTTCATGTCGAAAGTGAGCGGCGTTCCTACGCATCAGACCGACCTGCACGTCGCGATGATGCGCGGGCAGGACAACGAGTTCATGCAAGGTCTTGAAGCACTCGACGGGTGGTTCCAGCCCGGCGACCTCATCTTGATGACGGGAAGCCAGGCGCTCGCCTTGGTGCAGAAGACGCTGTACAAAAACGCGCGGTCCAGCCATGTGGCGATCGTGCACGCGGATTACATCTGCGTCGATGCTATCCCCGGTGTGGGTGCGTCAAATCGAATCCTTCCGGAGGTTCTCGCCGATGCGGCGCCTGGCTGGCGCATCATCCGCCACAAGGCCGTTGGCCCCGACGATGCCGACAGCTTCCTTCGGGCATGCGCCTTCTACTTGGCGCAACCCTACAAGATCCTGCCGACCAAGGAGTCAGCCCAAACGTTCGCATATTGCTCTGAGCTGGCACGGAAGGTGTACCGAGACATCGGTGTGGCCGACACCGGCATTCCTGATGTTCGCATCATTGCACCGGCGCATTTCGATGAGATCGCAGACGCGAATTCGAACTGGATTGACGTGACCGAGTCACTGCGGCCGGCGGTCGAGTTTTGTCAGAAGTACCCGGAGATCCTCCGGGCGACCGCCAAGATGTTCATCGACGGGCTTAAGCTGAACCGGCGGCGCTTTGAGGAGCGGACCGATCAGCTGGCAAAAATCCAGGCTCAGGTGGAGGCCGGCAAGATGAGTCAAGCGGATGGTCAAGCGGCGACCGCCCAACTCCACGAGATCGAGAGCAACATGAACAACACCTTCTGGGACGTGCCTCGCCCTGCCGGCGTGTTCAAGCGCAGCGCATCGGGCAAGGCCTAGGCGGCTTCAGCCGGACGTCTTCGGCGACAGTTGCCGGTAGATCTCGTTGCTGGCGCGGACCAGCTCGTCGCGGTCCGACTCCGCGGAGATCCCTCCGGTGACAAGTTTTGCGATGGGCGCTTTTCCGAGGCATCGGTACAAGTATGGTCAAGATATCTGAGCACACAGCGCCGGGCCGCGCGATTGCCATTTGACTTCCGGTCACCCTGGGAGTGAAGCTCTGCCTTTGACCTGCAGGCACCCTTGAAGGCACACATGAGACGAGCACCCCATCAGATCTTGGAAACTGTCGAAACGGCACGAGCTGTCATGGACAACCTCTCGGCTCGTGTGGCAGCGAAGCGGAACGTCACGGACCTGGGTGACCTTACGCTCATGCGGACGACAGTCAGGCAGATTGAACAACTCCTGGCGTCAGCTGCTGAGTACGAGGAAGTGCTGAGCCGACGGCTGGATTTGGTCGCAGCACGGCACGAATGAGCGCCTCTATTCAAGCCCACCCGAGGAATCTTCGCACTGTTGCGTCGGCGCAGGCTTTGTTGCGGGCCTTCTTCAACATTGCAGATGGGATTTCATCCCGAAGTTGGAAAGTTGTGACATGGGGTGGAAAGTGGCCTGTATTGAAGTTGGAAAGTGCAGCCCCTGCAGCTACAGCCGCCCAACATGCACTTGGGCCTCTTGCAGCAGCACCAACACCGGGCGAGCCCTTCGAGTCGTAGGTCGGACGCCTCCGTCACGCGAAGCTGGCTGCGCATCCTCATACGGTACTTGCAAGGCATCGCCAGGAGATACCAGCAGCTAGAAGACCTTTGGCGGCCGAGTGGATCCGCGGCCCTCGGCGAACGTCAGGACTCCTCTACGAATTCGGGGGCTGAGATCTCGTCCAGCCGTTACTCCGGCTCTCCTTGAATACAAAGGGCCTCACCTTCCCAGTCGTGCCCGCCCGGGATAGACGACTCGCTTCAGCCGGTCGACGCCCTCAACAGCTGCGCACTGACAGTGCGCTGCCCCCAGGATTCGTAGCACTTCGATCTAGAGCCCTGGGGTTTGCATCGTAGTTGTCGATGCTGGGTTTGGCGCGATGCCGCCAGCATGCTGGCGGCATCGCGCGGCGAACACGGCCGGTGGCACGTACCCGAGGGTGCTGTGCGGCCGGCTGTGGTTGTAGTCCTCGCGCCAGTTGTCGATGACGCTGCGCATGTGGCTCAGGCTGGCAAACCAGTGCTGCGACAGGCACTCGTCGCGGAAGCGGCTGTTGAAGCTCTCGATGTATGCGTTCTGCACCGGCTTGCCGGGCTGGATGAAGCGCAGTTCGACGCCGTTCCTGGCGGCCCAGCTCTGCATCGTTCGGCCCGCGAACTCCGGGCCGTTGTCGGTACGGATCACTTTGGGCAAGCCTCGCTCGGCTTTGACCTGGTCGAGCACTCGCGTGACGTACAGCGCGGGGATCGACGTATCCACGGCGATCTGTACCGCCTCCTTGCTGCAGTCGTCCACAACAGTCAGCGTCTTGACCCTGCGGCCGTTGGCCAGTTCGTCGAACACAAAATCCATGCTCCACACCTCATCGGGTTGCGTCGGGCGCACCAACGGCTGCCGCTCGGGCACGGGCAGCTTCTTGCGGCGGCGCTTGCGCACCATCAGCCCTTCCTCGCGGTAGACCCGGTACGTCCGCTTGACGTTGATCGTCCAGCCTTCGAGCTGCAGTCGGCTGTGCAGCATGCGATAGCCGTGGCGGCGGTGCTGGCCGGCGAGTTCCGTCAATCGCTCGCGCAGCCTGCCGTTGCCATCGTCGCGGGGCCGGTAGCGCAGGGTGCTGGCACTCATGCCCACCAGCCTGAGGGCTCGGCGTTCGCTCAAGCCCTTCTCCTGCAACTGCCGCACGACCTCGCGCCGCGCCGCCACGGCCATCACTTTCCCTTGAGCACCTCGCGCATCGCGTCGATCTCAAGCATCGAGTTGGACAGCAGCTTCTTGAGCTTCGTGTTCTCCGCCTCCAACGTCTTCAACCGCTGTGCGTCCGACACGTTCATGCCGCCGAACTTGGCCTTCCAGGCGTAGTAGCTCGGCTCGCTGAAGCCATGCTTCCTGCACAGCTCCTTGACCGGCAGGCCAGCATCGGCCTCACGCAGGAACCCAATGATCTGTTCCTCGCTGTATCGCTTCTTCATCGGTCCGATCTCCATCTCGGGTTGATCGGACTCTAGAACTACCTGCTGCGAATCTCAGGGGGCAGCGCATCGCCGAGCTGCCCCATCGGCACGGTGCGGTCCTCGTAGACGCTCTTCATCGCCGCGTCGGACTGCTGCAGCGCCCGCCAGGCGAACGCCGAGATCAGCAGGAACAGGACCAGCAGGAGCCCGAAGCCCAGGGCCAGCCGTTGGGCAACAGTCAGTTCACGGCGCATAGCTTCCTCAAGCGGACGAAAGTTCAAACGGGTGTCGGCGCTGGCTCGGTTGCCACGGCGCGGCGCGCAGTCTAGGTTGGCAACGTTTGAAACGGCATGGAATTGATGCAATTGAAAGTGCCGCCGTGAAATCGAGCGCGAAAGTGTGCCCGTTCGGCGCGAGATTTCGTGCAGCCGATCTCGGCGGACTGATTCCCCATGAGCGGCGACAGGGGTTGAGTCACGCGCGATCAGGCGCGTTCGTCGTGCATTGGAGCTAAGGATATGAGCGGGTGGCGTCCAACGTGTAGGAGAACTCGGGACACATAGAGCTACGGGTGCCGGGACAGCCGCTACCGTCCGTCGCGAACAAGCTGTGAACTCCAGGGCCCGCTTTGCTGCAACGACGAGGTGGCGCTCGTCGTCCCGACCACTTCGATGTCTTGATGCCGTCAGCATTCACCACGACGCCTCACGCACTTGCCGTTTGAAGTCCAGGTTGGTTGCCATATTCATGTGAGCGGTCGGCGCGGCGTCTCCTCTAGTGGCGGTGTCGGTGCGCCATCGCGCAGAGCAAAGAGTCGCCCAATCGGGAACGCGGCGTAGTGTCATGACGTCCAAGCGGTTTTCCACCATGGGATGGCCATGCTTGCCGACGCTCCTTCGACCCTTCTCCCCGACACGCTGCCCCGCATGTCCGTCTCGGATCGAATCCGCCACCGCCTCATCCACGCCCAGCAGCGCTACCACGCCAACGACAACATCTCCGCGTTCATCCGGGACGGCGAACTCGATGAATTGCGCGGTGATGTGGAGCACCGGCTGCGCGAGGTGCTGCACGCCCTGGTGATCGACACCGACAAGGATCACAACACCGCCGACACCGCCCGTCGCGTGGCCAAGATGTTCGTGACCGAGCTGTTCCGCGGGCGCTACGAACCGGCCCCACCGGTGACGGAGTTCCCCAACGTCTCGCGCCTCAACGACGTGATGCTGATCGGCCCGATCACCGTTCGCAGCGCCTGCTCGCATCACCTGTGCCCCATCGTGGGCAAGGCCTGGATCGGCGTGCTGCCCAATGCCGCGTCCAACCTCATCGGCCTGTCCAAGTACGCGCGCATCTGCGACTGGGTCATGAGCCGCCCGCAGATCCAGGAGGAAGCCATCACGCAATTGGCGGATGAACTGGAGCGGCGCGTGAGCCCCGACGGCCTGGCGGTGGTTGTCGAGGCCACACACTTTTGCATGCACTGGCGCGGCGTGAAGGACGCCGATTCACGCATGACCAACTCCGTGATGCGAGGGGCCTTCCTGAGAGACCCGGCGTTGCGCCGTGAGTTCCTGAGTCTGATGCGCGTACCGGGTCGTTGAGACGGGAACGCGGGGGCGGGTCGTGGCGTCCAACGGGCATCACAACCTTGGAGATCCCATGAGATACCTGGCATGGAGCGCATCAGCCACGCTCGCCGCGGCGCTGGTCGCCTGCGGCGGCAGCAGCGGCGGCATCAGCGGCGAGGCCGCGCCCGAGGCGCCGTCCGACAGCACGCTGGTGGACGAAGGCCGCCAGACCTTCCGCTACGAGACCTTCGGCGACGAGGCGAAGTGGACCGACAAGCTGCGCATGCATGAGGCCGTGACGACGACCGTTACCCCAGCCCTGGCACTCGACGTGGGCCTGAAGGTCGACGCCGACGCGCTACCGGATTCGCTCAAGCAGGCGCTCGCCGCCGGCAAAGTACCGCTGGACGACCCGCAGACCACTCTGGCCCTGTTGCAACTGGACGCTGTGGTGGGCCTCAAGGGCCGAGTGGAGAAGGAAGGCACCGTGCTCAAGCTGCGCAGCCTGGGCGTGACCTGCGCGCTGTGCCACTCCACCGTGGACAACTCGTTCGCACCCGGCATCGGCAAGCGCCTGGACGGCTGGGCCAATCGCGATCTCGACGTTGGCAAGATCGTCTCGCTGTCGCCCGCACTCGACGCCGACACCCAGGCGGTGTTCGCCAGTTGGGGCAGGGGCAAGTACGACGCCCGCTTCAACATCGACGGCAAGAGCAAGCCCGCTGTCATCCCGCCGGCCTATGGCCTGGCCGGAATCCACAAGATCACCTTCACTGGCGACGGCGACGACATTGCCTACTGGAACCGCTACGTGGCGGTCACCCAGATGGGCGGCCTGGGCAGCTTCTTCGACCCGCGAATGCCCGCGGCCACCACCATCAACAGCACCGCGGACTTGGTCAGCCCGAAGCTGGCCGGTCTGCAGGCGTATCAGCTCTCCCTCGCTGCGCCCGCGGCGCCGGCCGGCAGCTTCGACGCCATCGCGGCGGGGCGCGGAAAACTGCTCTTCGAAGGCAAGGCGCAATGCATCGCCTGCCACAGCGGCAGCCTCTTCACCGATGCCAACGCGCGCCTGCACGGGCCGGACGCATCCATGGCCGAACCCGAAACACCCAGCCACGCGGGGCGTTCGGCCACACGGATGTACCGCACCACGCCGTTGAAGGGGGCGTGGCAGCACGCACCCTACTTCCATGACGGCAGCGCCGCGACGCTGGAAGACGTGGGTGCTGCCTACAACGCCAGGCGCAACCTCGGCCTCACACCGTCCGACATCAAGGACCTCGCGCAGTACCTGAAATCGCTTTGACGGGAACGCCCGCACGGTTCGCGACATCTATCCCCTGTCGGCACTTCCGACGTCAACCTCCAGCACAAACCATGACCCGACGCCTCCCCCTCGCAGCGCTCGCCGCTGCCGCTACCCTGTCCCTCGCCGCCCACGCGGCCCACGCAGCCGAAGGGCCCAACGACGCGCAAATCGCCGCCATCGTCGTGACCGCCAACCAGGTGGACGTCGATGCCGGCAAGCTCGCCGCGGGCAGGACGAAGTCCGCCACCGTCAAGGCCTTCGCGCAGCAGATGGTCACCGACCACAGCGGCGTCAACAAGATGGCGGTCGACCTCGTCACCAAGCTGAAGGTCAAGCCGCAGGACAACCCCACCGCACAAAGCCTGCAAAAGGGGGGCGACGACAACCTCGCCAAGCTGCGCACCCTGGACGGTGCGGCGTTCGACAAGGCCTATGTGGACCACGAAGTCGACTACCACGTGGCCGTGCTCGACGCGCTGGACCAGGTGCTCATCCCCAGTGCCAGCAACGCTGAGCTGAAGGCACTCCTGGTGAAGGTGCGCCCGGCCATCGACGCCCACCTGCAGCACGCCCGTCACCTCCAGGGTGCGTTGAAGTGACGCGGCGGCTTCGCGCCGCCGCCGTCGCCTGGGCCTTCCTCGCCGCGGGCCCGGCGGCCTGGGGCGAGACCCATACGGTCATCATCGAGGGCATGCGCTTCAACCCCGAGACCTTGACGGTCAAGCGCGGCGACCGCGTCACGTGGGTCAACCGCGACGTGGTGCCGCATACCGCGACCGCTGGCAGGGCGTTCGACTCGGGAGCCATCGCGCCTGGCGCGTCCTGGAGCTTCAGGGTGAAGACGCCCGGGCAGCAGGGCTACGTCTGCGCGCTGCACCCGATGATGAAGGCCTACCTCAACGTCCAATGACGCCATGAACACGACGACTTCCCTCCCGGAACCGAGCGGTCGCCAGGCAGATCTCGATTTGGCGCTGCAGGTGGTTGCGGGCGACTCTGCCGCCTTCGCGCGCCTGATGCGCCAGTACAACCGGCGCCTATTTCGCCTCGCGCGAGTCACGCTCAAACACGACGGCGACGCGGAGGACGCGCTGCAGGATGCCTACCTGCAGGCCTTCCGCGCGATCGGCAAGTTCCGGGGCGACGCGTCGCTGGGAACCTGGCTGTCGCAGTTGGTGATGAATGAATGCTGGGGTCGGCTGCGCAAGCAAGCGCGCCGCGACGGCATTGCCAGGTTCGTTCCCACCGCGCCCGAAGCCGAGGCCGCGCCGGTAGACACGGAGATTGACGCCATGGATGCAGCGCCGGCCGAAAAGCCCGAAGACGCATTGTCCCGCGCGCAGTTGCGCACCCTCATCGAGCGCAGGCTGGACGACCTGCCTGAGAGCTTCGCAGCCGTCTTCGTGCTGCGCGCCGTCGAGGAACTCAGCGTGGAAGAAACCGCGCAATCGCTCGGCATTCCTGAAGCGACCGTGCGCAGCCGCTACTTCCGGGCGCGTGGGCTGCTTCGCGAGTCGCTTGCGCTGGATCTTGACTCTGCACAGCGCGACGTCTTCGCATTCGACGGCGAGCGTTGCGACCGCATCGTGGCTTCGGTGCTCGCCAGGTTGCGGGATCAAGCTGACCATGAGCGCCGCTTCGCGCTGGCGCCTACGCGGTGAGGAGCCCCCATGCGCACCTGGACTGAGCGCTGGAAGCTCACCCTGACAGTCGCCGGCGCGTTGCTGGCGATTGGCCTCGCCACCGCGGACGCCTACGTCGACCTCGCCCAGCCGGCTGACGTGTGCCGCGTCCGGCAAGCCAACGGCGCATTGCCGGCATCAACCCCGACTGGGCTGCTTCATGACGAGAAGTCAGGAAAATACAGCACCTGAGCGTGACGGCACCGAGCCCGATGCACCTTCACCAGCGTCCGGGCCGCCAGCAGTTCGCTTCGACGATCTGGCGTCCATCTCCCCCGCCCTTGTGATCGCATTCGTCGCGGGGCTTGCCCTCAAGTGCGCACACGGACATCGCGTCAGAGACTCGGTGACGGAACGCGACGAAGCATGATGGTCCCAGAGGACTGAATCAACGTCACGGAAGTCACAAGCTCGCCATCGCTGCCGAAATTCAGTTGGACGTTCGCCTGCGGCACATGGGCGTGCCGAGGCGCGCTGGCCTTCAACTCGAAGATGGGCTGGCTAGCCAGTTGGGCAATCAACCGGCCCTGATCGTCAACGTTGACTCGGATGGAGACCTGCGGTGAGGCATATTCGCCCATCAAAGCGGTCTTCTGTTCATCGCTCAATGCGATGAACTTCACCTCGGGTTGCGGTCACAAAGGAATTCTGACGGCCGCGACGAGTCCGCCGCCCTCCCGGGGCGACAGTGCCAAGTCACCTTGGCAATGCACCAGAAGCCGCTGAACGATCGCAAGTCCCAATCCTGTGCCGCCAGTTTCACGACTACGAGATCCTTCAACTCGATAGAACGGCTTCGTGACCTTGTCGATATCTTCTGGCGGTATCCCAGGACCTCGGTCCATCACGCGCATCACTGCCTTGCCGTCTTGCTGTTCCATCGAGACCTCCACCGCTCCGGCGAACTTTAGAGAGTTGTCAATGAGATTCACCACAATTCGGTGGAGCGCCTTCGGCCTGGTTCTCGCCGTGATGAGCGGGCCACCGAGCCACACCACGTCTTGACCGGCATCCTGATAGTCCGCCACGATGCTCTCCAGAAGTGCAACCAGGTCGGTCGGCATCAACGGCTCTTCAATGGCTTGGCTAGTGCGTGCGTAGGCCAGCCCCATTTCGACGAGATGCTGCATCTGCGCCAAGTCTCCCTGCAGCTTGTCTCGCATGGGTTCGTCGCGCAGCATTTCGGCACGCAGGCGCATCCGCGTGATAGGCGTCTGCAGGTCGTGCGAGATGGCGCCGAGCATCTCCACGCGTTCCTCCAGATGCTCATCGATCCGGTGACGCATCTGGTCAAAGGCTTCGGTGACTTCCAGGACCTCGCGAGGTCCGTCGGGCGGAAGCGTCGTGCCCGGCTGTCCGGGCTTCAGGGATCTCGCCGCGACTGCGAGCTGAGACAGAGGCCGCGTCACCTGGCGTACGACGAGCCAGCAACCGGTACCCAACAGCGCGAACTGGCCGGCCAATGCTGCCAACAGCCAGGGTGAGAGGTGCAGTGCCGGCGGGCCAATCACCACTGAAACGGGACTACCGTCCTGCAAGCGGAGAAGGAACCTCAGTTCGCCAGAGCCATCGCGCTGGTCTGAGGTCAAGACAGGTTGCGCCAGGGCCTCGGAGAGCGACCCCGCCACCGCTTTTGCCAATCCGTCGGGTACGGCTAACAAGCTTTCTGAATGGATGACGTCGCCAAGCCGTAGCTGATAGTTCGGACGTTTCAGTCGTTCCAGCCAGAGCCCGCGCTCAGAAGACGGCAGGCGGTCGAGCATGGCCACCGAACTCGCCACGTCGGCCGAGAGGTACTCCACCATCATCCCGCGCATGGTGAGACTGCGCTCGCCCAGGACGAACAAGAACGTCAGCGACTGGGCCAGCACCAGGCCGATGGCCAGGATCAGCATCAGCCGTCCGAATAGCGTGCGCGGCCTTCTCAAGGGACCTCGGCTTCGGAGGGGGCGGGTTGGACCGGCATGCAAAACACGTAGCCCTCGTTTCTGACGGTCTTGATGTAGCGGGACTCGCGCGGCTCGTCCCGTAGCCTCTGCCGAACGCGGCTTACCAACAGGTCTATCGACCGATCGAATACATCTGCATCCCGACCCTGCGTCAACTGGAGCAGCTGCTCGCGCGTCAGGATGCGCTGAGGGTGCTCAAGCAGCACCCTCAGCAACCGGTACTCGGCACCTGACAGCAAGACCACCGTGCCGCTCAGATCCACGAGATGGCGTCCCGCGGTATCCAAGATCCAGTCGCCGAACCGCAAGCGCGATCGGGGCAATTCCGCGGCGATCTGCGGAGGCATCATCCGCGTGCGACGTAGTACCGAGTTGACGCGAGCCAGTAGTTCACGGGCCGCAAAGGGCTTGGACAGGTAGTCGTCCGCGCCCAATTCCAAGCCAAGTATTCGGTCCGCCTCTTCCGAACGGGCACTCAGCATCACGATGGGAAGTGGCGGCTGCCCCGGGGCACGCAGTTCCCGACACAAGGTGATTCCGTCCTCGCCTGGAAGCATCAAGTCGAGAACTAGCAGATCGACGCGCTCGTTGGCGAGGACGGTGCGCATCTCGCGTCCACTCGCCGCGCCGCTGGCCTTCAGCCCTTGCCGGCGCAGGTAATCGACAACCATCTCCCGGATATCGGGATCGTCGTCGACGATGAGGATGTGGTCGAGCTTCTCCATGGCGACGTTGTACAGGACAGGGTCCGGCTGCCGGGGAAGGGGCACTACTGAGTCTTGTATCTCAGTTTGTCTGGGATTCCGCCAGATACCTGGGCGTACAAAAGGGCCGCTTGTGGACAAGCGCAGGACAAGTGCACGTCGCCCAATGCAGTCATCCGATTCAAGGAGCCTGCATGTTCAAGAGACCATCCGCTGCAGTAGTCGCCACTCTCGCGCTGATCGCGGGCGCGCTGCAAGCCCAGCCCCAAGCCAGTTTCGAGGGGCGCTGGATTACTGAATCCGGCAACCTCGAAGTGGAGATTGCCCCCTGTGCCGACGCTTGGTGCGGCACCGTCACTCGAGTGCTGGGCAACAAGTCCATGAGTGCACCCGGGCAGAACATGGACGCCGCCGACAAGCGCTCTGCGCTGGGCATGAAGATCCTCATGAGTCTGAGGCCCTCAAGCGACAACGCGACCCTGGGCGGCGAAATCTACAACCGCGAGAACGCCAAGACCTACAGCGTTCGTCTGTCCATGGATGGTCAGCAACTCGTGGTCCGGCCGTACATCTTCATTCCTCTGTTCGGCAAGTCGCAAGTCTGGCACCGGCCTGCTGAAAAGGCGTCGCCGAAGGCTGCCCCGAAAGAGGCGCCAGCCTCCGAACCCTCCCGCTCCACTTCTACCAAGGAGTCCGCATGAACTTCCGTCTGACTCAGCTGGCCATCGCGGCCGCCACAGCCTATTTTCTTACCGCCGGCTGCGAAGCACAGCCTCGGCCCCAGCTTCCACCGCCTGAAGCGACGGATCCCGTTGCGCTGAAGTTGATGGAAGGCTTTCCGCCACCGCCGGAGAAGACGGTGCGACTGGCCAACGTGCTGCAGTTCCCGAACGCGCGGTGGGCCTTTCATCACATGCGTGAGTTGGGACCCACGGCCACTGTCTGGCATGGCCCCGCCAATCCAAGCCCTCTCGCTCAAGCGCCTCGGGAGCTCGAGCAACTGCGGTTCGACGACGGCCAGGGCCGGCAGGTCAGCTTGCTGGACTGGCAGAAGAGCACGTACACAGACGCGCTTGTGGTTTTGCATCGCGGAAAGATCATCTACGAGCGGTACGACGCCGGGATGAAGCCCTGGCAGCCCCACGCCTTGTGGTCTATGAGCAAGTCGCTCACGGGGCTGCTCGCGGCACAACTCATCCAGGAAGGGCGGATCGACGCGAGTGCGCCGGTGTCACGCTACCTTCCCGAGCTCAAGGATTCGGCCTGGGACGACGCCACGGTCCAGCAGACGCTCGACATGACGACCGGCGTTCAGTACGACGAAGACTTCAGCAATCCGCGCTCGGGCATTTTTCAGTATCTGATCGCAGGTGGGCTTGTTCCGGCCCCGGCAAACTACCCGGGACCTCGCAACATGACCGCCTATCTGCCGGGCGTAAAGAAGGCTGGTGAGCACGGCGTCGGGTTTCAATACAAGACGGTTGATACCGAGGTCATCGGCTGGCTTCTGCAACGGGTGACTGGCCAGTCATTGGCTCAGCTGCTGTCGGAACGCCTCTGGGCGCCGATGGGTGCGGGCGAAGATGGATACGTTTGGGTTGACCCCAACGGCACGCAACTCGCCAGCGTGGGTGTCGGTGCTACCGCTCGTGACCTGGCCCGCCTGGGAGAAATGCTCAGGCAACAAGGTCAGTACAACGGCCGAGAGGTCCTCTCCCGTGCGGTGGTGGCGGAACTGCGAAAGGGCGCCGATCCAGAGAAATTCAAGATGGCTGGGCAACCCATGCGCGCCGGCTACTCGTATCACGACTTCTGGTGGATTCCCCACGATCGAGACGGAAGCTTTGAGGCGAAGGGCCTGAACGGCCAGCATGTGCATGTCAACCCCGCGGCGGAATTGGTCGTCGTCAAGCTGTCATCTCATCCGGTCCCCAACACCGCGTTCACGCACGTCCAAGACCGGCAAGCGTTCTCGGCTCTCGCGGGCGCCGTCCGCTCGGCTCGGAGTGCGCCATGATTCATTGGCCCGAGCTAGATGGCCCGCCTGAACTGCTGAAAGGCCACAGCCTGGAAGAGTGGCCACCGGCCCGTAGCGTTTTCCATGCGCTGCAGGCGAGCGCCGCGGTTCACGGTGAGCGAACTGCGCTGACGTTTCTTACGAGTGTTGGCGGAGATGATTCGGTGACCGCGGTCACCTACGCCGAGCTGTTCGAGAACGTTGGCCGTTCAGCGAATCTCCTACGCAATCTCGGCGTAGGCCGCCGAGACGTCGTGGCCTACCTTTTGCCCGCGGTACCAGAGACCCACTATCTGCTCTGGGGGGCGGAGTCTGCAGGCGTCGCGATGCCTATCAATCCGCTATTGCAGGCGGAGGAGATTGCGGCGCTCTTGAACGCGGCAAATGCGAAGGTGCTCGTTGCCTTTGGACCAACTGCGGGCGTGGACATCTGGGCCAAGGCCAGAACCGCGCGCACCTTGGCACCTTCAGTGCACACGCTGATGCGCCTGGGTGGTGGCGAAGCGCCCTATGCAGACGTCGACTTTGCAACCGCACTCGCCGCCGCTTCGCCAGTTGTAGAGTTTTCGGCTCCTGACCTGGATGATGCCGCTGCCTACTTTCATACGGGTGGGACGACCGGTGCACCCAAGCTGGCCATCCATACGCATCGGAACCAACTCGCCGCAGCGTACGGCGGCTCGGTCGCAATCGGCGCCAACGTCATGGATGTCATGCTCAATGGATTGCCGATGTTCCATGTGGCTGCCACCATCTTTGGCAGTCTCTCGATGTTCGTCGCCGGGGGCCAAGTCTTGATCCCTTCGCCGCTCGGATTCCGGGATCCTTCCGTGATCGCCAACTTCTGGCGGATTGCTGCGCGGCATCGGGTGACTCTGTTGGGAGGGGTTCCAACCTCCTTTGCGGCCGCGCTGTCTCAGGAAGTCGGTACCGCCGACCTCTCTACCTTGCGAGCGAGCGTATGCGGCGCCGCGCTGACACCCCCCGCTGTGGCGGATGCCGTTGAACGAGTGACTCGCCGCCCCCTTCGCGAGGTCTATGGAATGACCGAGTGCGGCGGCGTCATTTGCGTTGATCCGGTGTGGGCTGACAGAGTTCGCGGGTCCGCAGGTCTGCCGGTTCCCTTTTGCGAGGTACAGGCGCGGCGTATGGTGGCCGGCCGCCCTGGTGAGATCAGGTGCGCCCCAGGTGAGGTTGGGGGGCTGGTGGTGCGCGGGCCCCAGGTGACGCCGGGATACCTCCAGGAGGAGCACAACCAGTCGCTCTTCACTGACGACGGATGGCTTGTCACGGGTGACCTTGGCCATGTGGAGCCTAATGGCCGCGTTTTCATCACCGGCAGATCGAAGGATCTCATCATCCGCGGTGGACACAACATCGACCCCGCAGTCATTGAGAACTGCCTGAGAACGCACCCAGCTGTTTCCGACGCTGCTGCTGTCGGGATGCCGGATGCCTATGCCGGAGAGATTCCAGTCGCATACGCGACGCTCAAGCCTGGGAAGAGTGCAACAGCGGAGGAGCTGCAGGATTTCGCTGCTGCCAACGTTGTTGAACGACCTGCTTCACCGCGCTGGGTGAGGGTGGTTGACTCGTTGCCACTCACGGCAGTTGGAAAACCATACAAACCCGCGCTTAGGGCCGATGCGGCACAAGGCGCTCTTGCTGAATCACTGAGCGATCTCCCGATCGCATCTGTCGAGGTAAGAGACGACACCGTAGGCGGGCTGATCGCGGTCGTCAAAGTTGAGACGGAAATCCATGGGCGGAAGCTAGACGGCGCTGCGATGCGGTCGGCGGTAACGGAAAGACTCGCCGCGTTCACCGTTCGCCTCGAGTTTTCGGATTCCTAGGTGTCCTGTGATGCGCTCACAGGAATCAAGGTCCGTCTAGCCTCGCTTCGAGACGCGAAAGAGAGACGTGTTGATCGAGATGGTCAGTCGTCGCTCGCCAAAGAATCCCTACCAATCGAATGATGAAGAAGTCGCTCTGCGGAGCTCATCCATTGGCTCTTGCCCTCCTTGTGATGTCGACTGCCTCGGCATGTGCAGCTGATAAAGGAGCCTCGGACCAAACGGCAGTGGAACCGACCTCAGTCCGCTGGGGACTAGGCGTTGCCGTAAACGTCAGAAAGAGCATTTACGACGGCGTCGGCACAAGATCAACGGCGTTGCCGCTTGTGCGATACGACGGCGACGTGGTGCACGTGTCTGGCAATCAGATTGACGTCACTGCTCCTTCAGTCGGGGCCGTGAAGCTCTCGTTGCATGCTGAGCTTCCGATTGGCGAGGGATACAAAGGCATCGATTCTCCTCAGCTTGCTGGGATGGCAGATCGAAGGAGCGCTGTCATGGTTGGAGTTGCTTCCAGTCTGCAGTGCGAACTTGCAGACCTCATGCTTACCTGGTTGAAGAGCGCATCTGGTGGCAGCCATGGATCCGCGGCCAGGTTCGGCGCTGAACACGCCTTTCGCATGGCACCGATGACGCAGTTAGTCCCGCACGTCGCGGTGTCAAGCTTTGATAGACGGTACGTCGACTACTTCTATGGGGTGACAGCCGCCGAGGCTACTTCTACCAGGCCCTTCTATGCGGGAAAGTCTGCACGCGCGCTTGAATTTGGCGTCCGTCTCCAGCATGCCATTGACTTGCGACATAGGTTCCAAGTCGACGTATCCAACACACGCTACGGCAATGGCATCACTGCCAGTCCGATCGTGGCGAAATCACTAGAAACCACACTGAAGGTCGGGTACAGCTACTCCTTCTAGGTGTCTGGTATCGACCTTCTGCACTGCCAATTGACGAAACAGGCTCAATCTCATGTTGTTGCTGCTCCTTGCCTACTTGGGGGGCGTGTTGACGATCGTCAGCCCTTGCATTCTCCCCGTGCTGCCCTTTGTGTTTTCTCGTGCGCAGGCACCTTTCCTGCGCAGCGGACTTCCACTGCTTGTCGGAATGGCTTTGACATTTGCGCTGGTGGCATCGCTTGCTGCGGTAGGCGGTGGGTGGGTGGTCGCCGCGAACCAGTACGGACGTTGGGCGGCCTTGGTGTTGTTGGCGCTGTTCGGCATCACCTTGCTATGGCCCAGCATTGCTGACAGGCTCACTCGTCCGCTGGTGGCGCTGGGTGCGCGCTTGTCCGAATCCACGACGGGACAGGTGCATCCTCGCATCGGCGCGTCGTTGATGCTGGGCGTCGCGACGGGACTGCTGTGGGCGCCCTGTGCGGGGCCGATCCTGGGACTCATCCTCACAGGCGCAGCGCTGCAGGGGGCCAGCCTTTCCAGCAGTCTGCTGCTGCTGGCCTACGCGGCAGGAGCCGCGACATCCATGGGCGCAGCACTTCTCCTTGGGGCAAAGGTGTTCGCGGCCATGAAGCGATCCATTGGTGCCGGGGAGGGAATCCGCAGGGTGCTTGGGGGCGCCATGCTTGCGGGTGTGGGCGCCATCGCGCTTGGATTTGACACCGGCGCTTTGGCTCAGCTCTCCGTGGCCTCCACGGGCGGGCTCGAGCAGCACCTCGTCGCCAGCTTGAGTGCGAGCGATCCGGTTGAGCCGGCCAGAGCTGGGGCACGGCCGACTGGCAGCAACGCAGACGCGTTGAAGTTGCCGGATCTGGGCGTCGCCCCCACGCTGGACGGGGCGACACACTGGTTGAACGGCGGAAGACCGTCCCCTGCTTCTCTGAAGGGAAAGGTGGTCCTGATTGACTTCTGGACCTACTCGTGCATCAACTGTCTTCGCACGCTTCCCTTCGTCAAGGCATGGTCGCAGAAATACGGACCGAAAGGCTTGGTCGTGATCGGGGTGCACGCACCCGAGTTCGCCTTTGAGCGAGATGTGGGCAACGTCCAGAAGGCACTGAAGGATCTGGGCATCGAGTATTCAGTAGCCTTGGACAACGAATTCTCGATCTGGCGCTCCTACCGAAATCAGTATTGGCCGGCGCACTACTTCATCGACGCGAAGGGACACATTCGGCATCGGCACTTTGGTGAAGGGGGGCACGCTGAGTCAGAACGCGTCATCCAGCAACTATTGCGTGAAGCTGGCGCCAGCGTTGTCGACGGTTTCGCGGAGCCTCAAGGTCAAGGAGTGCAGGCCGCCGCCGACGAAGGGGCCATGCGCTCCTCCGAGACCTATCTGGGTTACGAACGCTCAGTGAATTTTGCATCGGCGCCCGCGGCGGCTCGCGACACGGCTACTGAGTACACCGTTCCGGCACGGATCATGCTGAACGAATGGGGTCTTTCGGGCCGGTGGAACGTCGGTCGAGATCGAGCCACGCTCGACGCCTCGCCAGGCCGGGTTGTCTATCGTTTCCAGTCGCGAGATCTGCACCTGGTCTTGGGGCCGGGCTCATCCGGCAAGCCCATCCGGTTCAGGGTGTTGATCGATGGCAAGGCGCCCGGCGATGCGCACGGCGCGGACGTGAAGGCCGACGGCACGGGCGTTGTTGTGCGAGAGCGCCTCTACCAGCTCGTCAGGCAGAACGGCCAAGTCAAAGAACGAACTTTCAGCATCGAGTTCCAGGACACCGGCGCAACAGCTTACGCATTCACCTTTGGTTGAGCTGCGTTGTCGTTCTTGTTCATCAATTCATCGCTCACCGCAAATCATCGTCATGGCGCGTGACAGAGGGCTTGAAGCGATCATCTACGACGACCTGAGGGACGTTGCTGGTGTGTCGGACAAGGCAATGTTTGGCGGCTGGGCTTGGCTGCTGAACGGGAAGCTACTTTGCGGCGCGCGTGACGATGGTCTCCTCGTTCGCTTGGGAAAGGGGAACGACGCGTGGGCTCTTGCGTTGCCCGGAGTCGACCAAATGATCTCTCGAGGAAAGCGGTTGGCGGGATGGATTCGAGCGGATGAACGTGTATTTGGTGACGATCGGATTCGGCATCTGCTTCTCAGCGCCGCCGTTCAGTATGTGCGCTGCTTACCCGTGAAGAGCGAGAAAGTCTCGCGCTGATCAACGGCACTGGTGGTGAGCGGCCCGCGACCGGCGCCTTGACGCCATATCGACACTTTTTCGAAGCGTTGTTGCAACGCCCTACGAGGACCAATCGACCTCTGGAGTTTTGGATGAAGACTCAACTTGCGCCCCCTGTTTTGATGGTCTTGGTGGTCGTGCTGCTATGCCTGGTTGGCGGATGCTCCAATGTGCACCGCGAACTTCAGTTGCAGCCGCGACAGGATTCGATCCGCGTTCTGGATTTGACACACGCAATTCCAACCTTCAGACCTCGGGAAGATCAGCCTCTACTCCCTGACTTGGACAGGCCAGTTCGGCGCAGCACCCCGATTGCTGGCTTTGGTCCGCAGGCGGTCCTCTTTGCTCCGGAGGTATTCAAGACCAATCAAGGTCATTTCGACTCCGCAGCGTTGCTCCTCCAAGAGCACGCCGGCACTCACCTCAATGCGCCAAATCACTACGTCAATGAAGACGCGAGCTTGGAGCCCGGAGGAATCCCGAACGCATATCGCAAGAGTGTTGACGAGATCAACGTCCGGCAACTCACGGGGCCCGTCGTGTTGATCGACGTCTCACGGCGCGTCGGTGCTGAACTGAATAGGAACGGAGGCATGCCCAGTCCTGACACGGGCGTTACCGACTTCAGCGACGGATCAATCGCAACCGTGCGCGCGAGTGACATTACGGCGATTCAGGATCAGTTGGTCGACGGGGCATGGCTCATCGCGAACACGGGGTGGTCCAAGTTCTTTCCGGCGTCAGGTGAGGATTGGGACAAGTCCGCATTTGTCAACGGCATGAACCATCCCGGATTTACACGGGAGGCCATAGACCGACTTGTCGAGGTTCTCGATAGGCGAGGGATCAAGATTGCTGGGATCGGCTCCGACAGCTTTACAGGGGACTCTGGTGAAAGCGCGAAAGGTCGTGATGAAAACTATTCTTTCGCGTGGCCAGCTCATGTCAGGCTCTATCAACGCGACATTTTGATTTTGGAGAGCCTCGCAAACGTTGAAGCGCTGGCTAGCGCGATCGAAAGAAGAGAGAGTTGCCAGCTTGTGGCTGGCGTCCTGAAGCACGTGGGCGGCACGGGAGGCCCAGCCCGCGTTGTTGGGATGTGCTGGCGGTGAGCTGCTACCGCATCGATGGTCCGCGTTGCGTTCGCAGCTGAGACGGCAACAGTCCAGGTGTATTTGGTTGCACGCACCATGAGACTTCGACGCGCTGCTGGTACACGCTCTTGTAGTCCGATTTTGTTACCCTTTCGAGCTTCCCTGGGGTACCGCTCCCACACCCTCCGGCCGCGCTCGGTACAGGCGCTTGGCTCGAGAGGTACTCCATGCGCAATTCTTCGTTTCCTTGGCTTGTCCTTGCGGCAAGCGTTCTCGCTGAGGTGGCTGGAACGCTCGCTCTGCGCTATGCGGACGGTTTCACTCGCGTCCTCCCCTCAGTCGCGACCGGACTTTGCTACGCCGCAGCTATCTGGTTGATGGCGATTTCGGTGCGGCACCTTGAAGTCGGGCTGACCTACGCGGTGTGGGCCGGAAGCGGGACGGCGCTGACGGCGTTGTTGGGCGTGCTGTGTTTTGGTGAGTCAGCGAGCTTGCTTCGACTTGCCGGCTTGGGCTTCATCATTGCCGGCGTTATCGCCTTGAACCTGAGCGCAAGCTAGGTCGTCACGTCGCCGTGCCAACACCGACGTCCCTGTCGGGCCTTTGGCCTAGGGTGCGCTGAGTGAAAACTTCGGCCTGCTGCCTGCGTGTCGGGCACCGCCGCATGGATAGCCAAGGACCGCTCGCCAGGCATCGTCAAGATGGGTTCAGTAGACGCCTGGCGTGTGCTTGCCTGGACGGCTGAACTCCCAGCTTAGAGCGCAATTGCGGTTGCTCATTGCCGCAGATGCGGCACCTGCGGGCTTCGGCGGGGCCTAGTTCGCTAGTCGCTCGTCGACTTGGCCAACGCTGATTCAGCTTGGTCTATCCAGGCCACCATGCGATCACATAGCGCGCGCATCTCCCGCAAGTCCGCGCTGCTGAACATCTGCGGTGTCAACTGCTCATGCCTGCGCGCCGCGCCGCGTAGCTGCATTTCACTTTCACTGTCTAGGTTTGCCAACCCGCGCTCCATGCTCACTCGCGTTCGAGCGATAGCGGTTCCGTTTTTGGCGAACCGCCACAGCGTCGTCGTGTTCACATTCAACCGAGCCGCGGCAGCCTCGTAGCTTTTTTCTTGGGCGACGAGGGCTTTCACCTTCTCTAGCAGTAGATCGTCCTTGGTGACCTTGGGCATGTGGAACTCACGCTGACATCAGGCAGCCTACCGCCCTATCGGTGAAAGTGCAATAAATGCAATGTGAAACGACCGGCTTCTTTGAGCCGCGCTCTTTCCCGTGGCCGGCGCAGCAGACACCGCCAGTGGCAGTGCCCAGCAGCTGACGCTGCGCGCGGCGCTGGCCAGCGGGGCGCTCACACGTGCAAGTGCAGCGCCCGCGCAAGCCGCAGCGCCGTGCTTGCGACGGCGAACCTCATCAAGATTTGTTCGTCGCCTTTCGCTCGCAGGTATGGACGTCCGTGGGGAAAGACGTTCACGCCTAGTTGTTCGGCGAGGTCGTCGGGCGTCGAGGCGTGCCACACCGAGCAGGTCAGGGCGAGGAGATCCCTTTGATCAAAACGACCCCTGTTCAGCGCCGCGTAGAGGCGTTCACGAGGTTCTGGGCGCAGCTCCGGCGTCTTGTTCTGAAGGGCACGGAATGCGAGGTCGAGCATGAACCAGTACGCGTCGGGGTCCGCCGCAATCGGTTTGTCGTCGATCAGATCCGTGAAACCGGCGGTAGAGCCGCAGTGCACGCAATCGTCCGTGGGCGCCTGGCTGGCCCGCAGGCTCAGCGAGGGCGACATGCGGCAGTGCGAGCAGGCCGCCTTCAACGGTGTGCGGTGCTCCGCGCAGTGTCGTGCGAAGGGCCATTGATGATGGATACGCCAATACGCCACGCCGTACTTCTCGACATCGCTGGCCACGCAATGCGGACAGCGACGAAGTTCGGAGGATTCCAATACGTCCTCGGCAACATATTGGTGGCGTACGTTGTAGCTGCCGAGTGCGTGGTGGCGCTGCGCGGTCCGTGTGCGCACGGCATCGTCTTCCGCATCCATGCAGGTTGCCAGCCATAGGTGGCTGTGGCTGTCCAACAGCTCGTCAGCCGAGATGCTCCCTCCGAAGATGTCTTCGCCGATGAGGGCGGCGCCCCAGCCTGAATGGTCACCGTAGTGATGGGGCCTGCCGATAGGTTTGGTGTCCCGCATCGCGACCTTCCGATGCGCGTTGGCGAGGTAGGAGTTGTCGATCATCGATTGAATGGTCGCGAACCGTGGGACCGCAATCGCGTCCACTTTCGCACCCCGACCTTCAACTGCAATGCGGATGTGGGGGATGACGTCGTCATCTGCAATGCTTGGCGATGGGGTCGTGGACTTCACTGCCCAGGGTTTCAGCCCAGCCAAATTGCGGCGTTCTCCCGATGGAAAACTAGTCCCTTTCTCAAACATGACGCGGCGCCTTTTCGAATCAGATTGACCCGTTCAGGTTAGCTCTTTGCATGCCAATGTGCAACAAACGCAATGCGCTTTCGGGGTGCAGTAATAGGAGGTGGCTCTGCGTCAGAGGGTTCGAGCCTGGCGCGCCGGTCACGCGGCAAGGACCAGGCCGGTCCTGCTGTCATCGCTTGGACGAGATTCCCAGTCGGCGGCGGATCCACTCCACGGCCTCTTCGTCATCGGCCTGTTGGTGGTCGCTCCCAAGCTCGCTGAATGCATCGAATAGCAGGGCGTGGATGTAGTCATCGACGGCATCCCGGAACATCCAGCGCAACTCATCCTGGAGATCGTCGGCTCCGACCCGTGCCGTGACGGCGCGAGCCAGACTCGCCGCCCAGCGATCCCGAGCGACGGTGTGCTCTCTGAACATCGCCCCCTCGATTTCTTCGACGCCGACCTCTCCGGTCCCGATACCGGTTTCGAGCCTGCGCAACAGCAGGTCCGCTGCCTGGAGCTTTGCCGAGCGCGTCTTGCGAGCAGCAACAGATGAGGCGTTGAACGCTTGCGCCGTCCTGGTGTCGTCGTTCGCATCGGAGAGCAGCCATGCCTCCACGATTGCAGAGTTGGTCGTCGGCCCCGTCTTCAGGATCTGGTTGTGCCGACGCATCTCCGCCAAGTTTTCCTTGGCCTGTGCGGTGAGATGGACCATCACCGCCCATCGCTCAGGCTTGGTCGGATCCTTTCCGCCGCGGTTCAGATGGCGCTCTTCGAATTCAGCCTTGCGCTGCTTGGCCGATTTCACGCTACCGCCGTCGTGAGGCTCGACATCCGGGCTGCTGTCCAAGCGATGAAGCGTGACACCCGAGATCCTCCGTTCTTATGAACGGGGCAATTTGGCAAGTGCCGCCACGTTGTCTGCGCGCACACGAAAAACGGGACCGGAACTAGGCTTCATACCGCGCAGAAGAACTCGACGAATTCACCTTCAAGGGTGCAATTTCAACCGCGCTGATACCCATGGCACGACAGACACGAATAAAAAAGGCAAAGGAAAACCTGCCCCTGTTCACCTTGTTGATCAGGGTCTGTGTGGATTCCGTCGGGCCTTCCTCGAGCGCTGCCAGCACGGTGGCCAGTCGCTTGAAGCTGAAGCCGCGCCGGACCATTTCCGCCTTCAGGATCCGTTTGGCCTCGTCGGCGAAAGGTTCCGCGTCGCGTCCAGTAGCCGTCGGCAGGTCCGCCTCTTCAGGTCGATCACGCGTCATCGACTCAGGCTAGTGAGAAAAACTGCACAGCCGAACAAATAAACCGCATTCAGTTTATTTAACCAAATTACGAAGTTGATCAGGCGCCCGCGGCATGCGGATGCCTCGATCCCTCACGTCTGTAGATAAGGAATTTTCATGTCAAGCAACGACCGATGGACTCCCAACCAAACCCAGGAGTCCCACCTCGAAAACTTGTTCGTGCGGCTCAACACACCGCAGTCCGGCCGCATCTTCGTTCGAAATGCAATCGCCGAGGCACCGTCCCGGCCCGTCAGCAACCGCCGCGGCAACGTCATGATCAAGTTCATGAGCCGCAAGAACGACCGCTGTCTCGAGTTGGAGAGCCGCAGCGGAGAGTTCCCCCAGGCCTATCTTCTCGAGAGCGATCCTGAGGTCGTGATGTGGCTGTGCCAGGCGCCCAAGGAAACGTTGTCCATCAAGGACGAGCAGGGGCGACGTACAGGCGTCACCGGGTACCACCTCGACTTCTTGGTTGTCCGTGTGGACAAGATCATTGCTATCGAGGTGCGGGACGAGCGCGCGCTCCACGATCTGCATGTCAAGAATCCCTACCAGTTCTGGTTCGACAACGAGAACGATTGCTGGCATTACCGAGCGGCAGAGGAGCACTTCGCCGGCATGGGCATCGAGTTCAGCGTCGTCGCCAACCGCGCCATCAACAGCGTCCTCGTGAACAACCTGAGGTACCTCGAAGACTTCATGTCGAGGGAGCCGATCGAGGAAGACCTGCCCACCCTCAAGCGGCTGCAAAACCGGCTCACCGACGTCAAGCGCCTCGGATACCTGCAAGCGATCAACGATGGCTTCGCGGCGGACCAGTTGCTCTACGCCATCGCGCATCAAGACGTCTATGTCGACCTTCACACCGATCGCGTCGAGCACGTGCAGACGCTTCATCTGTACGCCAGTCGAGAGGTCCGCGAGGTGTACCGCCTGCAGGAGCTGAAGGAACTCGAACCTGTTCAGCCGATTCCAGGATCGATGTTCCTACGCCCTGGTGCGCGGGTTGAACATGGCGGCAACGAGTACCACGTCATCTTGTGTAGCGAACGCGACGTCCAGATGCGTGACAAGAACGGCAACTTCAAGGCGTTCGACCTGAAGGTCCTCCAAGGGCTCTTCGACGCGCAGATGCTGAAGGTTGACGGTCTGATGGCCAGCGAGGGCCCGCGAGAACTGGCCCATTGCTCGAAGGCTCAACTCGACGCTGCCTTCAAGCGTCTGGAGGCGGTCAATAACAACGACACCACCCAATACTCAAGACGCAGCCTGAGCCGCTTCGCAAGTCAGATCAGAGGCGTCACGGGCCATCTTGCCCAGGTGCTCGCGCTCGTCGACGACGTGGCCGGGCGAGGGAATCGCGCTCCGCGCTACAGCGAACGCGAGGAAGAGGTGATCAAGATCGCCATCGAGGAGAAGTACAACCGCGGTGAGGCCTGCACCAAGCGCGCGGCATTTATTCACTACCAGGGGCTGTGCGGCAGGACAGACGAAGTCTCGCCTGACCAACCCAAGCTCAACAGGGTGTCGTTCACGACGTTCAGCCGTCGCGTCGACGAGCTTAAATGCGTCCGATCCCGCGAGGGAAAGCGCGTCGCGTACCAAAAGGGGCCGATCGTCTCGACGGTCTACGACCCGTATCCGGTACATGGCCGCACGCCGCACGAGGTCTGCTACATCGACCACACTGTCCTGAACCTGGCCACGACGTGTCCAGAGGGGATGCCACTTCAGAAGCCCACGCTCTCCATCGCTGCAGACGGCTTTACGACGCAGGCGCGTGCGTTGATCTTGTCGTACGACCCGCCCTCGACGACCACCGTGCTTCTGATCCTTAGGGACTACGTCCGCCGCAACCACCGGCTCCCCAAGGTGCTTTCCTTGGACAACGCGAAGGAATTCCGAGGAAACAACCTCAAGAGCTTCTGCCAGCTCTACGGCATCCACCTGAGGTTCCGTAGTCCAGCCGAGCCACGCGGCGGCGCTCCCATCGAAAGCCTCATCGGTGCGGTAGAGAAAGAAGTGGTGTCAGAGATGACGGGGAACACCATCGCGATGAAGGATCCGCGGCTGGTCACCAAGTCCGTCAACGGTTTCAACCATGCCGAGCACACGCTGCTCAGCGCCTACAACATCATTGAGGACTACCTGTTCGTGGAGCGCGAGACGCGCACCCATCCAGTCCTTGGCGTGTCCCCGGCCGATTTCGAACGGCAGCAACTGACTGTGACCGGCGAACGTGCACACCTCTATCAGCGCTACGACGAAAACCTCATGCTGGCGACGAGTCCGTTCGCCCAGCGCGTCTTTCACAAGGTTTGCCCTCGCCGCGGGGTCTGGGTCGACAACATGTGGTACCGGCACGCGATGCTGCGAGGTCACCGAAAAGGGTTCAAGGTCCGCGTGCGGATCGAGCCCTTTGCGGCACGAGTGGTGTACGTGGAGGTGAAGGGCCGGTGGTACGCAGCCGTTGGCACGAACTCGCGAGACCTTGACGGCCGGACCGCCCGAGAGATCCAGATCACGTTGAGGGAGAAGCTCAAGAAGGCCGGTAGCAATGCTCGCGCGGAGAAGCTGACTCTCAAGGAAGGCGGCGCTT
>NZ_JAPPUW010000001.1 GCF_026712205.1 Pelomonas aquatica | reverse complement strand
AGCGCCACGCGCTTGAGCTGATCCAGCAGATCCGCCTGTAGGCAGTAGCTGGAACTCCGATCTCACGCCAAGTCCTTGTGGCGCAAGGCAATCTCGCTCAACGAGCGCTGGAACTTCGGGCTAATGCTTCGCTCTTGGCGCCAGCAGGCGCTGCACCGCGCAGAACAGGAACAGCAGGCCGCCGATGACGATCTTCGTCCACCAGGAACTGAGCGTGCCGTCGAAGGCGATCAGCGTCTGGATCAGCCCGAGCACCAGCACGCCCGACAGCGCACCGGCCACATAGCCATAACCGCCCGTCAGCACGGTGCCGCCGATGACGACGGCGGCGATGGCGTCCAGCTCCACCCCCTGCGCATGCTGGCCGTAGCCGCTGAGCATGTAGAACGCGAACAACAGCCCGGCCAGCGACGCGCAGAAGCCGCTGAGCGCATAGACGGCGACCTGGGTCCGGCCGACCGCCAGGCCCATCATCAGTGCCGAGGCCTCGTTGCCGCCCAGCGCGTAGACCGTGCGGCCGAAGGCCGTGCCGTGGGCGATCCACAGCCCGGCGCCGAGCACGAGCAGCGCAATGACCGCGCCGGGCGACAGGAAGGCACCGCCAGGGAGCGGGATCTGCGTCTGCGACAACGTGACGAAGAGCGGCGCGTCGATGGTGATGCTGTCCACGCTGATGAGGAAGCACAGCCCGCGCGCCAGGAACATGCCGGCCAGCGTGACGATGAAGGCCTGCAGCTTGAAAACGTGAATCACCAGGCCCTGCAGCGCACCGAAGGCAGCCCCGCCTAACAGCACCAGCACGATGACGAGTTCCGCCGGCCAGTGCGCGACCTGCAGCAGCCAGGCGGCCACCATCGTCGTCAGCGCCAGCACCGAGCCCACCGACAGGTCGATGCCGCCGGACAGGATGACGAAGCTCATGCCCACCGCGATGACGAGCAGGAAGGCGTTGTCGATGAGCAGGTTCAGCAGCACCTGCGTGGACGCGAAGCCGGTGTAGCTGCCGGCGCCGGCCAGGAAGAGCAGGGCCATCAGCGCGACGCTGACCCAGGCGGTGAACGACGGCGCGGAAACGAGGCGCTTCATGCCGGCCTCCGCGACCAGAACGACGACTGCGAGATGCAGACCGCGAACACGACGACGGCCTTGACGACCATGGTGACCTGCGGCGGCACGCCGAGGGCGTAGATCGTGGAGGTCAGCGTCTGGATGATGAGTGCGCCGACGAGGCTGCCGGCCAGGCTGAACCTGCCGCCGCCGAGCTGGCCGCCGCCGAGCGTGACGGCGAGGATGGCGTCCAGCTCCAGCAGCAGGCCGGCGTTGTTGGCGTCGGCGCTCTTGATGTTGGACGCGATCATCAGCCCGGCCAGGCCCGCGACTAGGCTGCAGTAGACGTAGACGAAGAACACTATTGATCCCGTGCGCACGCCGGCCAGCCGAGCGGCGACGGGGTTGATGCCGACGGCCTGGATGAAGAGGCCCAGGGCCGTGCGCCTCATCAGCAGGCCGGTGAGGCCGGCGACCGCGGCGACGACGAAGAGCGACACCGGCAGGCCGGCCAGATGGCCGCCCCCCAGCCAGAAGAAGCTCGCCGGCGCGTAGACGGTGACGATCTGGCCGTCCGTCAGGAGCTGCGCCAGGCCGCGGCCGGCCACCATCAGGATCAGCGTCGCGATGATGGGCTGCAGGCCCAGGGCCGAGACGAGCAGGCCGTTCCACAGCCCGCACAGCAGCGCGGCGCCGAGGGCCGCGGCGATGGCCAGCACCAGCCCCTGCGAACCCACGAGCACGCAGCCGACCGTGGCGGCGATGGCGACGACGGCGCCCACCGACACGTCGATGCCGCGGGTGGCGATGACCAGCGTCATGCCCAGCGCCGCCAGCATCAGGGGCGCCGCGCGGTGCAGGATGTCCACGAGGTTGCCATAGAGGTGGCCGTCCTTGATCTCCAGGCGCAGGAAGCCCGGCACGCAGATGGCCGCGACGGCGAGCAGCAGCACGAGGGCGGCGAGCGGCCGCGCGAGGAGGTGTTTCCAGCCGCGGGAGACCGCAGACGGGGCGCTTGGGCGGGACATGGCGAGATTCGGGGCCTTCATGCCGCGGCGGGCTCCGCGGCAATCACTTCGAGCACGCTGCGTTCGTCCAGCTCGCCGCGGCGGTAGACGCCCGCGGCGCGGCGGTCGCGCAGCACGAGGACGCGGTCGCTGCAGTGCAGGACCTCGGGCAACTCGGACGAGATGAAGAGGATGGACATGCCCGCTTGACCGTTCTCGTCTTCCCGGTGGGCCAGCGCACGCACGGCATCCATCAGGTCTTCCTTGGCGCGCACGTCGATGCCGCGCGTGGGCTCGTCGAGGATGAGCACGGCGGGTTCGGTGGCCAGCCAGCGGGCCAGCAGCGCCTTCTGCTGGTTGCCGCCGGAGAGCTGGCCGATGTGCGTGTCGGCGCTCGCGGTCTTGATGCCCAGGCGCCTGATGTAGTCGTCGGCCAGCGCCTGCTGCTGCTCGCGGCTCATGACCAGGCGCAGGCCGTGGCGGGCCTGGAGGGCCAGCAGGATGTTGTCGCGCACGGACAGGTCGAGGATGGCGCCCTCGTGCTTGCGGTCCTCGGAGCAGAAGGCGATGCCCGCGGCAATGGCCTCGCGCGGCGAGCGCCAGCGGCCGCTGCGGCCCGCTGTCGTCACGTGGCCGCCGTCGGCCGCATCGGCGCCGAACAGCAGGCGCGCGGCCTCCGTGCGGCCCGAGCCCAGCAGCCCGGCCAGGCCCAGCACCTCGCCGCGGCGCAGTTCCAGGTCCAGCGGATGCAGCGCGCCGCGGCGGGTCAGGCCTTCGGCCTTCAGCACCGCGGCGCCGGTCTTAGTGGCGCGGCTGTCCAGGCGCGTGGGCTGCTGGTCGGGCGGCGCGCCCACCATCTTGTTGACCAGGGCCAGGCGGCCCAGGTCGGCGGCCAGGTATTCGCCTTCGGTCTCGCCGTTGCGCATGACCGTGATGCGATCGGCCAGCGCATAGGTCTGGTCGAGGAAGTGCGTGACGAAGAGGATGGCCAGCCCCTGCTCGCGCAGGCGCCGCAGCACGGTGAAGAGGCGCTGCACGGCCGCGTCGTCCAGGCTGGACGTGGGCTCGTCGAGGATGAGCACGCGCGCCGAGATGCGCAGCGCGCGGGCGATGGCCACCATCTGCTGGATGGACAGCGAGTAGCGCGACAGCGGCGCGGTGACGTCGATGTCGAGGTCCATCTGCGCGAGGACGCGCCGGGCTTCGGCGTGGACGGCGGGCCAGTCGATGCGGCCCCCACCCAGCCAGGACTTGCGCGGGAAGCGGCCGGCGCAGATGTTCTCGGCGACGCTGAGGTTGGGGCAGAGGTTGACCTCCTGGTAGACGGTGCGGATGCCGAGTTGCTGTGCGTCTTCCGTGCGCCTGGGGGCGATGCGCTTGCCATCGAGGGTGAGGGTGCCGGCCTCGGGCCGGTAGAGGCCGGTCAGCACCTTGATGAGCGTGGACTTGCCGGCGCCGTTCTGGCCCATCAGCGCGTGGACTTCGCCGGGGTAGAGGCGAAGGCTGACGTTGGTGAGGGCTTTGACGCCGGGGAAGGATTTGTGGATGCCGGAGAGGGCCAGCACTGGGATGTTGTTCATGGCTATGCACCTTCAGCTTGGTGCGGAGACTGGTGCGGGGATTTCGCCCCCGCGGGCGACCTACTTTCTGTCCCGCCAGAAAGTAGGCAAAGAGCTCCCCCCGGCCGCACCTCCCTCCGCTTCGCTGCGGGTTCCCTGCGCTGCTCAGGCCTTGAGGGCCCGCGCAAAACTCCCTCCGCTACGCTCCGGTCAGACAGTTGCGCGGAGTCAGAAGTCGAAGCGTGCTGCGCACGCGCCCTCAAGTCCTTCCGCTGCTCGGCGGTGCTAAAGGGGGTAAGAGAAATACGTCCACCGGACGGATTTCGGGTTTTGCTGTTGGGCTGTTCGGCTGTTGGCTGTTCCGTCACACCCCTTCTAAACCGCCGAGAAGCGCAGAAGCCCGGGGCGCGAGCGCAGCGAGCCTCAAGAACTGACTTCGCGCCCCTTTGTTTGAACGGAGCGTAGCGAAGTGAGTTGGGCGCGGCCCCGGGCTTCGAGCATCGCAGGGAACCCCGCAGGGGCGGTTTTGCAGGGGCGACTTTTTGCCTACTTTCTGGTCGCTCAAAAAGTAGGTCGCCCGCCGGGGCGAATTCCCGGCTGGGCCTGGCCATCAACCCGAAGCAACGACCCACGATCAGTACTTCCGATTCGGCAACTCTTTCGCCGCCACCTCAGCCGGATACACCCCCTCATTCACCGTGATGCGCTTCTCCACCGGCTTCCCAGCCACCACATCCCTGGCCAACTGCATCAGCTGCGGCCCCAGCAGCGGGTTGCACTCGACGGTGACGTTCAGCTTCCCGGCCTTCATCGCCTCGAAGGCGCCGCGCACGCCGTCGATGGAGATGATGGCGATGTCCACGCCCGGCTTCAGGCCGGCTTCCTCGATCGCCTGGATCGCGCCGATCGCCATGTCGTCGTTGTGCGCATAGAGCACGTCGATCTTCCTGTCGCGCGCCTTCAGGAAGGCCTCCATGACCTCCTTGCCCTTGGCGCGCGTGAACTCGCCGGACTGGGAGCGGATGATCTGCAGCCTGGGGTTGGCCTTGATGACCTCCTCGAAACCCTTCTTGCGGTCCAGGGCCGGCGCCGAGCCCACCGTGCCCTGCAGCTCGACGATGTTCAGCGCGGCAGCCGGCGTCCTGGCGGCCCGCTCCAGCAGCCAGCGCCCGGCCTTGCGGCCCTCCTCGACGAAGTCGGAGCCGATGAAGCTGGCGTAGAGCGAGGGGTCGCTCACCTTGACGGCGCGGTCCGTCAGGATCACCGGGATGCCGGCGGCCTTGGCCTCCTTCAGCACCGTGTCCCAGCCGGACTCGACCACCGGCGAGAACGCGATGACGTCGACCTTCTGCGCGATGTAGCTGCGGATGGCCTTGACCTGGTTCTCCTGCTTCTGCTGCGCGTCGGCGAACTTCAGCGTGATGCCGGCCTCCTTGGCCGCGGCCTTGATGGAGGCGGTGTTGGCGGTGCGCCATTCGCTCTCGGCACCGACCTGGGAGAAGCCCAGCACGAGGGGCGCGGCCAGGGCGTTCAACGGGGCGCACAGGGCGGGCAGGGCCAGCGCGGCGGCCAGCAGCGTGCGGCGGATCGGGTTCTTCATCATGGCTTGTCTCCTTCAAATGATTTCTGTCTAACGCAGCAGCCGCAGGCCATAGAGACCACCGGCGATGGAGCCCGGCGCGGCGACGAACTTCAGGTCGAGCCTGCCATCGGGCCGGCGCTCCAGGTCGGCGGGCAGCGCGAAGTCCCGCGCGTAGATCTCGTCCGGCGTGTCGGGCCTGGCAAGCTCGATCTCGGCGATGCGCCGGCCGTTCACGACAAGGCCGAAGCGCCGGCCGGCGTCGCCCTTGGCAAAGCTCAGGCGCAGCGTGCGGGCCTCGGCCTTCGGGTCGTTCAGCGCGTAGCCGAACCACTGCCGCGCATGCCGCCAGCGGCCACCGGGCGCGATGCCGCTCTCGACACCCTCGCCGGCAAAGCCGTGGTCGGACTCGGGCTGCTGCTCGCCGGGGGCGACCTGGTCGATGGTGATCGCGTCCAGCGCCAGGCGCGCGGCCTCGGCCCGGGCCAGCTCCGCGCGCAGCAGGCTCTGCCGGGCCTTTGTGGAGCGTGGCCAATAGAGCATGTAGCGCGAGTCGTGCAGGCGGAAGAAGGGGATGAGCCGCAGGTCCCCGTCGCCCTTGCCGCCCTGGATGAGGCCCGGGGCGGTGAAGGTCAGCGGCTGGCCGGGCACGGGCCTGAAACGGCGCACGAAGTCCGCCCTGTTGCTGACAAAGACCGGCGCGGCCTCTTGCGGGCAGACGGTGCCCTGCGGGATGTGGCCCATGCGCGAGTCGTCGGCGCGGAAGGTCAGCGTCTCGCCCGGCTGCGGCGTGGCGGCGGCCAGAGCTATGGGGCCGTGCAGCACGGCGACATAGTTCTTCAGGCCGGGCATGGGTTCGAGCGTCGTGCGCATCGGCAGCTCCACGTCGACATGGTCGCCGGCCGCCCAGGCGCGGCGCAGCTCGATGAATTCATCGGGCCTGGCCTTGACGGCGATCCACCTGCCGTTGAGTTTGAGCGTCAGCGCGCCGGGCGCGACCCAGCCGGGGTAGCGGATCTTCAGCGCGAAGCGGCCCGCGTCCTCCACGGTCAGCCGCGTGCGCGGCTCGTCGGGGAAGCGGGTGCTCTGCGTGATGTGGAGGCCGCGCTCACGCCAGTCCAGCGTGGACGCGACGAAGAGGTTCACATAGAGCGCGTCGCCGTCGTGCGCATAGATGAACTCGCCGTGCCGCGCATGGCTCTCCAGCCCCGAGCCGACACAGCACCACATGCCCTGATCCACCTGCGAGTAGACGCGGTAGTGCTGCGGCCGCATCGGCGTGAAGTAGACGAAGCCGCCTTCGCCCGGATGCTGGGACGCGAGGATGTGGTTGTAGAGGCTGCGCTCGTAGAAGTCCGCGTAGCTTGCGACCTCGGGCGACTCGTGCTGCAGCAGCGCGGTCAGCTTGAGCATGTTGTAGCTGTTGCAGGTCTCGGGGCCCTCCACCTCGTCGAGCATGGGCCGGAAATCCTCGGCCGGGTGGAAGTGCTCCTTCACGCTGTTGCCGCCGATGGCGACGGAGCGCTTCTCGACGACGGTGCGCCAGAAGAACTGCGCCGCGCGGCGGCCCTCGTCTTCACCCGCGATCTGCGCGATGCGCGCGAAGCCGATGACCTTGGGGATCTGGGTGTTGGCATGCAGGCCGGTGAGCCTGTCCTCGCCGGCCGCCAGCGGCCGCAGCAGGGCCTGGTGGGAGAAGCGCCGTGCCAGCGCCAGGTAGCGCGGGTCGTCGGTCATCTCGGCCACGTCGGCCAGCACTTCGTTCATGCCGCCATGCTCGGCGCGCAGCATGTCCTGCATCTGCGCGTCGCTGAGCGGCGCGGTCAGCCGCAGCGCCCAGTCGCTGAAGCGCACCAGCATCGCCTTCGCGTCGGCATTGCCCGCCTGCAGCCAGGCATCGCGCAGGCCCGCGAACAGCTTGTGCAGGTTGTACCAGGGCACCCAGCGGCCGTTGACGGAGAAGCTGTCGACCTTGAGCCGGCCCCGGGCGATCTCGTCCCAGGCCTTGGCGCCATCGGGGATGCCGCCGAGGTAGCCGGTGCCGATGGCGTCCTGGCAGCGCTTGAGCTCGGCGACGAAATGGTCGAGGCGCTGCCCGACCTCGGCGTCGCCGGTGGCGGCCCACATCAGCGCCAGCGCCGACAGATAGTGGCCGCCCATGTGGCCGTCCAGCCCGCCGGACTCCCAGTTGCCGTAGCTCGGCACGGGCACCGGCAAACCGGCTTCGCGGCGGAAGGGGGCCAGCAGGCGCTCGGGGTTCAGCGCCAGCAGGTAGTGCAGATCGGTCGCCTGCGCATCGAGAAAGGGGCCGCCCTGCAGGCGCACGCGGTCCAGCGGGAAGGCCTGCGTCGCCGCGCTCGCGCCGTGGGCACACAGCGCAAGGGCGAGGGCAGCGAGCAGGCGGCGCATCAGCTGCCGGTGCGAACCGCCCACAGCGACACGCCACCCGAGGACATCGCGCTGAAGCTGACCACGAAGGCATCGGCATTCGTGTTCCATTGCCTCGACAGCACGCCGCTGTAGCTCGTGCCGCCCGACGTGATCGTCAGCAGGTTGCCGGCCTTGACCGCCCAGCTGCCGCTCATGCCGCCGCCGAGGCTGCCGTCGGCGTTCAGCGTGACGGCGATGGAGGCCTTGATCGCCGCGCTGATGTCCTTGCCGTGGTTGACGAGCTTGTAGCTGCCGGCCGCGTCGGAGGCGGCGACGCCGGCCGTCTGCGCGGGCTTGGCCAGGCTCAGCGGCGCGTAGCGCAGCGCGGCGGCGACGAGCCAGCCGTCCTCGTTCAGGTGCATCTCGTGCACGCGCACCTCGTGGTACTCGCCCTGGTTGGGGAAGCGCGAGTGGAAGATGAGGAAATACTGCTGCGTCGTCGCGTCGTAATAGGCCGAGTTGTGGCCGGGCGAGACATAGCCCAGGGCCGTGCCGGTCTCGCCGGCGGCCAGCGCGTACTGGTGGTTGCCCACCAGCTTCATCGCGTGGGGCGCGATGCTGGCGTCGTCGAACGCCGTGCCGGGCGCGCCCATGACGGTGGCCATGTCGGTGCCGTCGCCGTCCAGATAGGGGCCGTCCGGCGCGCGCGAGCGGGCGATGCGCAGGTTGTAGCCGCCGTTGGCCGCCAGGCCGCCGAAGGACGCGAAGAGGTAGTAGTACCGGCTCTGCGGGCTGTAGAGGATGTAGGAGCCCTCGATGCGCGCATGGTTGCCGCCCATCAGGTGCTTGCCATAGCCTTGGCCCGGCATCGGCAGGCCGGTGGCGGGGTCGATGGCCATGATGAAGATGCCGCCCGAGTAGGAGCCGTAGACCATCCACCAGCCGCCCGCCGCGTCCTTGAAGACCTGCGGGTCGACGACGTTGGGATGTTTGGTGGCGTCGTAGGTGCTGCCGTCCTCGGACAGGCCCACCATGCCGGACTTCAGCAGGATCTGCTTGTTGACGTAGGGGCCTTCGACGTTGCTCGCCACGGCCACGCCCAGCGCCGACAGCGGGCTGCTGCCCTGGCAGGAGCAGTAGTACATATAGAACTTGCCGTCGGGCAGCTGCTCCACGTCGGGCGCCCACAGGTCGGTCACCGTGGTCCACGCGAAGGTGGCGGCCAGCTCGGTCGTGAGCTTGTTGCCGAACAGGGGGTTGTTGTTGTCGACGCCGTCGGCCAGCTTGGTCCAGTTCATCAGGTCCGTCGTCCTGGCCGCGGCGAGATGGGAGCCGAAGACGTAGATGCCGCCGCCGGTGCGGATGACCGAGGGGTCGTGCACCGAGACGTTGGCGAAGCTGACCGCAGCAGCGGGCGCCGGGGTCGGGGCGGGCGCAGGCGCCGGGCTGGGTGCAGGGGCGGCGCTGCCGCCGCCGCCACAGCCGCCCAGGGCGAGCAGGGCCGAGCCCGCGAGCAGTTCGCGTCGGTTCAGGTTGCTCATGGCTCAGCCCTCCACGGCGACGACGACGATGGACTTGGCCGGCAGCCTCAGCGTCAGCCTGCCGTCGACGGCCCGGGCGTCGAAGGGCAGGGGCGTGACCTGGGCCGGCTTGCCGATCTCGTTCTGCGCGTCCATCGCGGCTGCGGTCAGCAGCTGGCCGTGCACGGACTTCGGCGCGCTTGCACCGACCTGCAGGGTCAGCTCGGCTGGCTGGTTCGCATTGGCGTTGACCAGGCCGATGTAGAGCTTGCCGTCCTTGCCGCGCGCGGCGGTGGCGCTGAGCTCGGGCATCTCGGTCGCGCCGACCTTGTAGACCGGGTTGTTCTCGACCCTCGCGGGCAGCGAGGTCGCGTCCTGGAAGGGCGTGTAGAGCTTGAAGGCGTGGTAGGTGGGCGTCAGCGCCAGCTGGTCCTTGGTGGTCAGGATCATGGCCTGCAGCACGTTGACCATCTGCGCGATATTGGTCATGCGCACCCGGTCGGCATGGGCGTGGAAGACGTGGAAATGCAGGGCCGCCAGCAGCGCGTCGCGCAGCGTGTTGCGCTGGACCAGGAAGCCGGGGTTGCTGCCGGGCTCGGGGTCGTACCAGCTGCCCCATTCGTCCATATAGAGGCCCAGGTGCTTCTTCGGGTCGTTCCTGTCGAGGATGGCGATGTTCTTCGTGATCGTCTCGTCGACCTTGACCGTGTTGGCCAGCGTCGAGATCCACTCGGCCTCGGGGAAGCCGACCGCCGAGCCCTTGCCTTCCCACTTGCCGCTGGGGAAGGTGTAGTAGTGGTGGTTGATCGCGTCGAAGTTCCACTGGATGCCCTTGGACAGGGCCTCGGTCCAGTGGGTCTGCTGGTCATTGCCGCCGCTGGCGATGAAGAGCGGGCGGTTGTTCTCGGGCGTCTTCAGGAAGGTCGCCACCTGCCTGTACAGGTCGATGTAGTGTTCCGGCCGCATATTGCCGCCGCAGCCCCAGGCCTCGTTGCCGACGGCGAAGTAGTGCACGCGGAACGGCTTGTCGCGGCCGTTCCTGCGGCGCAGCTCGGCCAGCGTGGAGTGGCCCTCGGCCGTCATGTACTCCAGCCATTCGGCCATCTCCTGCGGGCTGCCGGTGCCGAGGTTGCCGTTCACATAGGCCTCGGCGCCGAGCTGCTCGGCGAGGTCGAAGAACTCGTGCGTGCCGACGGCGTTGTTCTCGGCCACGCCGCCCCAGGTGGTGTTGACCTTGACGGGCCGCTTGCTGCGCGGGCCGATGCCCTCGCGCCAGTGGTATTCGTCGGCGAAGCAGCCGCCGGGCCAGCGCACCAGCGGCACCTTCAGGTCCTTCAGCGCCGCGACGACGTCCTTGCGCCAGCCGCGCACATTGGGGATCCTGGACTCGGGGCCGACCCACATGCCCTCGTAGATGCCGGTGCCCAGGTGCTCGGCGAACTGGCCGTAGATGTTGCGGTGGATGACGGGGCCGGGCTGGTCGGCGTCGACGACCAGCCTGATGTCGGCCGCCTGGGCGGCCAGGGTCATTGCCGCGGCAAGGGCGGCCAGTGTCTTCTTCATCGCTTGTCTCCGTTATCGGTTTTGTGTGCTCGTCAGTTGCGCGTCAGGGCGCCGTCGCGGCGTCGCCAGACGCCGCGCTCGTTGGGTTCGCGCAGCACCGCCGGCAGCAGCGCGCGCGGCAGGTTCTGGTAGCAGACCGGGCGCAGGAAGCGCTGGATGGCCGCCGTGCCGACCGAGCTGCTGCGACCGTCGCTGGTGGCCGGGAAGGGCCCGCCGTGCACCATGGCCGTCGACACCTCGACGCCGGTCGGGTAGCCGTTGGCGAGGATGCGGCCGACCTTGCGCTCCAGCGCCGGCAGCAGCGTGCGCGCGGCGGCGATGTCGTCCTCGTCGTCGTCCTGCAGCTGCAGTGTGGCGGTCAGCTGGCCTTCCAGGCCTTCGATGACGGCCAGCAGCTCGGCGATGTCCCGGCAGGCGACCAGCAGCGAGGCGGGGCCGAAGATCTCGGCCGACATCGCATGGTTGGCCAGGAAGGCGGCGCCCGTCGTCTTGAACAGGCTGGGCGCGCCCTGGCAGCCGCTGGACGCGCCGCGCAGCAGCCCGGCCACGGCGGGCTGGGCGGCCAGCACCTCTTCGCCGCGCTGGTAGGCGCTGGCGATGCCGGGGGTCAGCATGGTGCCTGCGGGCACGGGCCGGAGGGCCTCGGCGGCCGCGGCGGCGAAGCGGTCGAAGTCGGCGCCGGCAAGGCCCAGCACCAGGCCGGGGTTGGTGCAGAACTGGCCGACGCCCATCGTCAGCGACGCCGCGAATCCGGTCGCGATGTCGGCGCCGCGACGGCTGAGCGCGCCGGGCAGCAGGACGACGGGGTTGATGCTGCTCATCTCGGCGTAGACCGGGATGGGCTGAGGCCGCGCGGCCGCGGCGGCCATCAGCGCGAGGCCGCCGCTGCGCGAGCCGGTGAAGCCGACGGCCTGGATGGCCGGGTGGCGCACCAGGGTGTCGCCGATGCCATGGCCGCTGCCGGTCAGCAGCGCGAACACGCCTGCGGCCAAGCCGGACTGGCGCACCGCCTCGACGACGGCGCGGCCGACGAGCTCCGACGTGCCCGGGTGGGCCGAGTGCGCCTTCACGACGACGGGGCAGCCGGCGGCCAGCGCCGCGGCCGTGTCGCCGCCGGCCACCGAGAAGGCCAGCGGGAAGTTGCTCGCGCCGAACACGGCCACGGGGCCGACGCCGACGCAGCGCAGCCGCAGGTCGGGCCGCGGCGGCTGGCGCTGCGGCAGCGCGCTGTCGATGCGGGCGTCCTGCCAGCTGCCCTCGCGCAGCAGTTCGGCGAAGAGCCTGAGCTGGTTGACGGTGCGGCCGCGCTCGCCTTCCAGGCGCGCACGCGGCAGGCCCGTCTCGGCCATCGCGCGGACGATGAGTTCGTCGCCGAGCGCGAGGATCTGCGCGGCGATCAGGTCGAGGAAGTCCGCGCGCTCGTGGTCGCCGGTGGCGCGGAAGGCGTCGAAGGCGGCGCCGGCCAGCGCGCAGGCCTGTTCCACCTGCGCCGCGTCGACGGCGTTGAAGTCGGGGCCGAGGGCTTGGCCCCTGCCCGGGTCGAAGGCCTGGAAAGCAGCCCCCGCGCCGCGCACCGCCTGGCCGCCGATCAGCGCCAGACCCTGGATGGTGTTGCTCATGGTGATTTCAATGTGAATGGCGCGGCACGGCGGAGCCGCGCTTGCCGCGCAGGAAGTCGAAGTCGCAGCCCTCGTCGGCCTGCAGCACATGTTGCACGTAGAGGTTGCGGTAGCCGCTGGCGTCCTGCGGGTCGACGGCCTGGGCGGCGGCCCAGTCGGCCAGGCGCTGCTGCAGTTCGGCGTCGGAGATGTCCAGATGCAGGCGGCCGGCCGCGCAGTCCAGCTCGATGAAGTCGCCTTCCTTCACGACGGCCAGCGGCCCGCCCGCGCGGGCCTCGGGCGCGACATGCAGCACGACGGTGCCGTAGGCGGTGCCGCTCATGCGTGCGTCGGAGATGCGCACCATGTCCTTCACGCCGGCGGCCAGCAGCTTCGGCGGCAGGCCCATATTGCCGACCTCGGCCATGCCGGGGTAGCCCTTGGGGCCGCAGTTCTTCATGACGAGGACGGAGCTCGCATCGACGTCGAGATCGGGGTCGACGATGCGTGCCTTGTAGTCCTCGAAGTTCTCGAACACGACGGCGCGGCCGCGGTGCTTCATCAGCTCGGGCGTGGCGGCCGAGGGCTTGAGCACGGCGCCGCGCGGTGCGAGGTTGCCGCGCAGGATGCAGATGCCGCCGTCCTGGATCAGCGGGTTGTCGAGGGTGCGGATGACCTCGTCGTCGTAGATGGGGGCATCGACGACGTTGGCCCACAGGCTCTTGCCGTTGACGGTCAGCGCGTCCTTGTGCGGCAGCAGGCCGGCCTCGCCGAGGCGGCGCAGCACGGCGGGCAGGCCGCCGGCGTAATAAAACTCCTCCATCAGGAAGCGGCCCGAGGGCAGCAGGTCGACGAGGGTGGGCGTGCCGCGGCCGATGCGGGTCCAGTCCTCCAGCTCCAGGTCCACGCCGATGCGGCCGGCGATGGCCTTCAGGTGGATGACGGCGTTGGTGGAGCCGCCGATGGCGGCATTCACGCGGATGGCGTTCTCGAAGGCCTGCCGGGTCAGCACCTTGGACAGCGTCAGCTCCTCCCAGACCATCTCGACGATGCGCATGCCGGACAGATGGGCCAGCACATAACGGCGTGCATCGACGGCGGGGATGGCCGCGTTGTGCGGCAGCGAAGTGCCCAGGGCCTCGGCCATGCAGGCCATGGTGCTGGCCGTGCCCATGGTGTTGCAGGTGCCGGCCGAGCGCGAATGGCCGGCCTCGGCGGCCATGAAGTCGTGCATGCTGATCTCGCCGGCCCTGACCTGCTCGTGCAGCTGCCACACGGCCGTGCCCGAGCCGATGTTCTTGCCATTGAGCTTGCCGTTGAGCATGGGGCCGCCGGTGACGACGATGGCCGGCACGTCGCAGCTCGCCGCGCCCATCAGCAGGGCCGGCGTCGTCTTGTCGCAGCCCACCAGCAGCACGACGGCGTCCATCGGGTTGCCGCGGATGCTTTCCTCGACATCCATGCTGGCGAGGTTGCGCGTCAGCATGGCCGTGGGGCGCAGATTGCTCTCGCCGTTGGAGAAGACCGGGAACTCCACCGGCCAGCCGCCCGCTTCGATGATGCCGCGCCTGACGTGCTCGGCCAGCTTGCGGAAGTGGGCGTTGCAGGGCGTCAGCTCGCTCCAGGTGTTGCAGATGCCGATGATGGGCTTGCCCTGGAACTCGTGGTCGGGGATGCCCTGGTTCTTCATCCAGGAGCGGTACATGAAGCCGTTCTTGTCCTGGCTGCCGAACCACTCGGCGGAGCGCAGCTTGAGCTTGCGCTTCTTGTCCTCAGTCGTCATGTCTTGTCTCGAGGTCGTTCTGACAGCGGGCGGAAGTGCCGCTCTGATTCGATGCTAGGGAGCGGCGGAATTGCAATCCAATCAAATTCCTTTGGGCATCGATGCCGTTTCCGGTATCAGTCCCGGCGCGAGGGCTTGCCGAAGACCGGCATGCCGTCGGCGCTCCAGCGCAGCGGCTTCACAAACGTGTGGCGGTCGGGGTTCCACAGCGGGTCGCCTTCGATCCCGGTGTAGGTGCGGGCGTGGTAGACCAGCAGCACCTCGCCGGGCGTGGCGCCGACCGTGAAGCTGTTGTGGCCGGGGCCGAAGACGCTGTCCTCGGCGCAGCTGCGCATGACCGGCTCGGGCGACTTGTGCCAGCTGTTGCCGGCCAGCAGGTCGGCGTTCTCGTCGGCCCACAGCAGGCCCATCGCATAGTTCTCGTCGGTCGCGCTGGCCGAGTAGCTGATGAAGACGCGGCCCTGGCGGATCAGCACCGACGGCCCCTCGTTGACGAGGAAGCCGCGGCATTCCCAGTCGAACTCGGGCTTGCTGAGCATGACGGGCGGGCCGCCGAGCTGCCAGGGCGTCTTCATCGGCGCGATGTAGAGATTGGAATTGCCGGGGATGGCGGGATCCTTCTGCGCCCACAGGTAGTAGAGCCGGCCGCGATGGCTGAAGCTGGTGGCGTCCAGGCAGAAGCTGTCGATGCCGGAATCCACTTGGCCGAGGAACTCCCAGGGCCCGCCGAGCGGGTCGGCCGCGCTGTTCCGGAGCGCAAACATGCGGTGCTGGAACAGGCCGCCGACGATGTCGCGCGACGGCGCCGCGGCGAAATAGACAACCCAGGCGCCGTCGTTGAAGTGCAGCTCGGGCGCCCAGATCAGCTCGGCGCACGGCCCCGTGTCGGGCTTGTGCCAGACGTCGAAGACGGGGGCATCCACCAGGCCCTGGATCGTCGTCGCGCGACGCACTTCGATGCGGTCGTACTGTGGCACCGAGGCGGTGAAGTAGTAGAAGCCATCGGCATGGCGGGAGATGTGGGGGTCGGCGCGCTGGCGGATCAGCGGCTCAAGCAGGTCGGACATCGCGAAGGAATCTCTCGAAGAAAAAAGGGGCGCTGCCCGCCGAATGCGGCAACGCCCCGTGGCTGCAGCGCGTGGCTGCTTACAGCTTCCAGCGGAAGCCGGCCGAGAACGAGCGGCCGATCTGGACCGTGCCGAAGTTGGTCGTCTGCGCGCTGCCCGCGTCACCGAAGTGGTAATACTGCTGCTGCTTCTCGTTGGTCAGGTTGACGCCACTGACATCGAAGGACATGCGGTCGTTGATGTTGTAGGTCAGCTGGAAGTCCAGGCTGTGTTCCGGGTGGCGCCAGATGCCGATCGGGTTGGCGAACAGCGCGGCTTCGTTGCCGGCCAGGAAGCCGGAGCGCCAGACATAGGACAGGCGTGCGCCGACCGGGCCCTTCTCGTAGGCCAGCGTCGCGTTGTAGGAGCGGTTCGACACGCCGAAGAACGGCGTCTTCAGCTGGGCGACGATGACGCCGGCGTCGTTGGCGTCGGGCACGTTCTGCGACGAGCTCAGCTGCGTGTAGCTGCCCTGGAAGCCCAGGCCGTCCAGGATCCACGGCAGGCCCTTGGGGAAATAGACCGTGCCCAGTTCGAAGCCGCTGATGCGGCCGTTGGAGGCGTTGACCGGCGAGTTGATGACGTAGTCGTAGCCGTTGCTGTGGTCGCCGCCCGAGGTCGAGTTGGCGAAGGGGTCGTTGGCCCGGTCGACGTGGACCTTGTGGCGCAGGCCCACCACCAGGCCCTCGATCCGGCGCGTGAACGCCGTGCCGTAGAGCGCGCTGTCCTTCTGGAAATACCACTCGGCCGTCAGGTCGAGGTTCTTGGAGCGCGTCGGCTTCAGGTCGGGATTGCCGCCGCCGCCCGAGCCATAACCGACCTTGGAGACGTCGTCGCCCAGTTGCAGCACGGGATTCAGGTCGCCGAAGTTCGGGCGGCGCAGCGTCTCGCCGTAGTTGAAGCGCAGCAGCACGTCCTTGGCCGGGTCGTAGCGCAGGGTCAGGCTGGGCAGGAACTTGCCGGTCGACTTGCTGGCGCTGGACGGCGTGACCGCCTTGGTCGTCGCATCGACCTTGTAGAAGGTCATGTCGGTGCCGACGTTGGTGTAGCGCAGGCCGAAGTTGCCCTTCAGCGTGTGGCCGAGCAGCTCGTTCTCGGTGTCCGCCATCAGGTAGAGGTTGCTCGTCTTCTCATCGACGTCGAAGGTCTTCTGCAGATGCAGCTGGTCCGTCGTCAGGAAGTTCGCGTCCGCCGCGTGATAGAGCTTGCGCCAATCGTCGATGTGGTCGCGGATGTAATAGGCATGGGGCTCCATCCATGTGCGCGGAACGCTGGAGATGTCCGTGCCGAAGCCCGAGTTGGTCCAGTAGTAGTTCGAACCCAGCGTGGCCAGGTTCTTGCCCAGGTAGGCCGACTGCGTCCGGTTGGCCTCCGACGCCTTGCGGTCGTCGTAGCGCAGGCCGAAATGCAGGGTCTTCACGGCGCCCCAGTCGGCGTCGTAGCTGCCCGACAGGCTGGCCGTCCCGGCGCTGCCCTCGTTGCGGTTGGCGTTGTCGTAGAACTGCGCCACGTTCCACTGGGTCGGGTCGGTCAGCTTGGCATCGTCGTTGAAGTGGAACGACATATTGCCGCCGCCGGAATTGAAGTCGACGTTGATGGCATCCGCCACGCGATCGATCCGGGTGGCGGTGAACTCCGAGTGGTATTTGCTGGTCTGGTAGGACAGGTCGCCGTCCAGGCGCAGGCGGTCGCCCAGGTTCCACTTGCCGTTCAGCGCGTAGATGTAGGAATCGGTGGCCGACGTGGTGTAGTCGCCGCTGTTGAAGCCATACACCGAACCGACCGTACGGGTCTTGATGATGTTCGTGCCCGGGTAGGTCGTGATCGAGCCCGCGGGGTTGCTGCCCAGGTTGCCCCACCAGTCCACGAAGCTGAACAGCAGCTGGTTGAAAGTCTTGTCGCGATAACCGTTGTACATCGACTCGAAGGTGTACACCGCGTCCTCGTTGGGCTTCCACTGCAGCGCGAGGTTCGCGGCCGGGCGCTCGCGCCTGCCCTGGACGTCGCTCTGGAAGATGGCGTCACGCGACAGGTAGTAGGGGTAGGCCTTGCCGTTGAAGTTCAGCGTCGAACCCGCCGCCTCCGGCAGGCCGGCATGGGTGCCGGGCGTCCAGACGGCGGTGTCGAAGATGCGCTGCAGCGGCGTGTAGCCGGCCGGGTCTTCGCCGGCATTGGGGCTGGCGAACGGCACCATCGCACCCGGCGTCACGCTCTCGTTGCGGTAGTTCGTCCGGGTCATCGACAGGTTGACCAGGGCGCCGACCTCGCCGATGCCGGTTTGCCAGCGGTCGCTGGCCATCGCGCTCAGCTGCGGGTTCGACTTCTTCGCGGGGTCGAGATAGGTGTCGCGCGCCGACAGCGAGAACTTCGCGCCCTTGAAGTCGAAGGGGCGCAGCGACTTCACGTCGATCTGGCCGGCGATGCCGGTTTCCAGCTGGCTGGCGTCGCGCGTCTTGTAGACGTCGATCTGGCGCACCAGCGTCGAGGGGATGTCCTGCAGCGCGACCTGCGTGCCGGACGCGGTGAAGATGTTGCGGCCGTTCCACGTGGTCTCGACGTCGGGCATGCCGCGGATGGACAGGGTGCCGACTTCGCCGCCGGCGCGGTTCGTGACCTGGATGCCCGTCACGCGCTGCAGCGCCTCGACGACGTTGTTGTCGGGCAGCTTGCCGATGTCTTCGGCGACGACCGATTCCACGACCTGGTCGCTGGTGCGCTTGACCGCCAGGCTCTTGGTCAGCGATGCCTTCACGCCGGTGACGGTCACCGTGTCCAGCTGCTGCGCCTCGGTCTTGGCGGCTTCCTGGGCCACGGCGGTGGTGGCCAGGGCGGCCAGCGCGGCGGCGGCCGTCAGGCTCAGGGCGAAACGCTGGGTGTCGGTGCCTGCGCGCAGCAGCACCAGGGCTGGTTTCTTCATCTTGTCTCCGGGATCGTTTTGGGAATGAGCGGCCAACCTCGGCAACCGTCTAGAGCCTCTAAGCGGGCCTGTGGGCTGGGGTATGAAACTCATGCTAGGGAAGTGACCGATCCGCGACTAATCACATTTTTGGACTTCTCGATGCTGGTTTGCGCATCGGCTGTCCGGGTTAGCCCCGATGCGCCCCGGCCCCGCAGAAGTTCGGCGGCCCGATGCCGCCGTGGAGACAGAACGACAACGGCGCCAGAGGCGCCGTTGGAAGGGGTCGAGCCGCAGGCGCGGCCGTGCTCAGCCGCCGCGCGTGACCGGCATGCGCACCCTGTCGGCCGGCAGCTTCATGTGGCTGGCCAGTTCCAGCTTGGCCAGCGAGTTGCGGTGCACCTCGTCCGGGCCGTCGGCCAGCCTCAGCGTGCGCTGGTGGGCCCACATCATGGCCAACGGCGTGTCCTGCGAGACGCCCGCGCCGCCGAAGACCTGGATGGCCCAGTCGATGACCTGCAGCGCCATATTGGGCGCGACGATCTTGATCATCGCGATCTCGGCCTTGGCGACCTTGTTGCCCACGGTGTCCATCATGTAGGCGGCCTTCAGCGTCAGCAGGCGCGCCTGCTCGATCATGCAGCGCGCCTCGGCGATGCGCTCCTGCGTGACGGTCTGCTGGGCCAGGGTCTTGCCGAAGGCGGTGCGCGCGATGGCGCGCTCGCACATCAGCTCCAGCGCGCGCTCGGCCGCGCCGATGCTGCGCATGCAGTGGTGGATGCGGCCGGGGCCGAGGCGCCCCTGCGCGATCTCGAAGCCGCGGCCCTCGCCCAGCAGGATGTTGCCGGCGGGCACGCGCACGTTCTTCAGCTCGACCTCCATGTGGCCGTGGGGCGCGTCGTCGTAGCCGAACACGGAGAGCGGGCGCACGACGGTGATGCCGGGCGCATCGGCCGGCACGACGATCATGGACTGCTGCTCGTGCCTGCCGGCCTCGGGGTTGGTCTTGCCCATCACGATGTAGACGGCGCAGCGCGGGTCGCCGGCGCCGGAGCTCCACCACTTGCGGCCGTTGATGACGTAGTCGTCGCCCCCATTGCTCGTGTCACGCTCGATGCGGCATTCGATGTTGGTCGCGTCGCTGGACGCGACGGCGGGCTCGGTCATCAGGAAGGCCGAGCGGATCTCGCCGCGCAGCAGCGGTTCCAGCCAGCGGTCCTTCAGCGCCTCGGAGGCGTAGCGCTCCAGCGTCTCCATGTTGCCGGTGTCGGGGGCCGAGCAGTTGAAGACCTCGGGCGCCCAGAACACGCGGCCCATGATCTCGCACAGCGGCGCGTATTCGAGGTTGGACAGGCCCTCGGGCGCGCGGCTCGACTTGGGCAGGAAGAGGTTCCACAGCCCGGCCGCGCGGGCCTTGGGCTTGAGCTCCTCGATGAGCTTGGTGGCCTGCCAGGCGTTGCCGGCGCGGCGGTTGGCGGCCACCTCGTCGAGATAGCGTTGCTCGTTCGGCGTGATGTGCTCGGCGAAGAAGGCGAGCAGGCGCTCGCGCATCTGCACGACCTTGGGGCTGTAGTCGAAATTCATGACGCGGCTTGGTTCGAGTGCGGGTGGCGCCAGTTTGGCGCAGCCCTCGCCGCGCGCTTGTCACCCAGGCATCAAAACTGTGGGTGTCTTCAACCCACCAGCAGCTTGTCCTCGGCCAGCGCCAGCGCGGCCGGCGTGCCGCTGAGCACCAGGGTGTCGCCGCCGGCCAGCGTCGCGCCGGCCACCTGCTGGCCCTTGCCGCCGGCGCGGCGCAGCGACACCACGGCGACGCCGAGGGCATGCAGGGCCAGCTCGTCCAGAGGCCGGCCGGCGTGGGGGCTGGCCGTGGGCAGCGTGACCGAGCTCAGGCGCGCCTGGTCGAGCTCGTCGGCGGTGTCGTCGTCCGCGCCGTGGAAGTAGCCGCGCAGCAGGCCGTAGCGGCGGTCGCGCGCGTCGCGCGTGATGCGGATGACGCGACGCATCGGCACGCCCACCAGCGCCAGCGCATGCGAGGCCAGCATCAGCGAGCCCTCGATGGCCTCGGGCACGACCTCGGTGGCACCCGCGGCGCGCAGCTTCTCGAGGTCGGTGTCGTCGATGGTGCGCACGATGACGGGCACCCTGGGGGCATGGGCCTGCACGAGGTGGAGGATCTTCAGCGCCGAGGGCGTGTCGTGGTAGCTGACGACGACGGCGCTGGCCCGCGCCAGGCCGGCGGCCATCAGGCTCTGCACCTTGGCCGCGTCGCCGAACACGACGTTCTGGCCGGCGGCGGCGGCCTGGCGCACGCGGTCGGGGTCGAGGTCCAGCGCCATATAGGGGATGCGCTCGCCGTCGAGCAGCCGCGCCAGATTCTGGCCCGAGCGGCCGTAGCCGCAGATGATGACGTGGGCCTCGCTCTTGATGGCCTTCCTGGCGATGGTGGTCAGCTGCACGGACTGCATCAGCCAGTCGCTGCTGCTGAGCTTCATGACGATGCGGTTGCTGTACATCACGATGACGGGCGTGACGAGCATGGACAGCACCATGCCCGCCAGCACCGGGCTGACCCAGGGCGCGCCGATCAGGCGCTGCTGGGCGCCCAGCGTCAGCAGCACGAAGCCGAACTCGCCGGCCTGCGCGAGGTAGAGGCCGGTGCGCAGGGCCACGCCGGGCGGCGACCTGAACAGCCGCGCCAGCGCGGCGATCAACGCGAACTTGGCGAGCACGGGCAGCGTCGTCAGCAGGATGACCAGCCACCAGCTGTCCACCAGCGGATGCCAGTCCAGCTTCATGCCGATGGTGATGAAGAACAGGCCCAGCAGCACGTCGTGGAAGGGCCGGATGTCGGTCTCCACCTGGTGCTTGTATTCGGTCTCGGCGATCAGCATGCCGGCGACGAAGGCGCCCAGCGCCAGGCTCAGGCCGGCATGCTCGGTCAGCCAGGCCAGGCCCAGCGTGACGAACAGCAGGTTCAGCATGAAGAGCTCTTCGCTCTTGCGCCGCGCCACCAGCGTGAGCCACCAGCGCATCAGCTTCTGGCCGCCGTACAGCAGCAGGCCGAGCAGCACGGCCGCCTTCACGGCGGCCACGGCCAGCGCGTCGGCCATCTCGGCGGCGCCGCTGTTCAGCGCCGGGATCAGCACCAGCAGCGGCACGACGGCCAGGTCCTGGAACAGCAGCACGCCCATGACCAGCCGGCCGTGCGGGCTCTCCAGCTCCAGCCGCTCGGCCATCAGCTTGACGACGATGGCCGTGGAGCTCATCGCCATGGCCGCGCCCAGCACCAGGGCGCCGCGCCAGCCCAGGTCCCAGGCCCAGCCCAGCGCCGCGAAACCGGCCACCAGCAGCGCATTGCCGAGCATCGCGCCGGCGATCGTCAGCACCACCTGGGCCAGGCCCAGGCCGAACACGGCCGTCTTCAGCGCGCGCAGCTTGGGCAGGTTGAACTCCAGCCCGATGACGAACATCAGGAAGACGACGCCGAACTCGGCCAGGTACTGGATGCTGGCCGAGTCGTGGGCGAAGGCCAGCGCATTCGGCCCGATCGTGACGCCGACGGCCAGATAGCCCAGCATGGGCGGCAGCTTCAGCGAGCGGCAGGCCACCACGCCGAGCACGGCGGCCACGAGATAGAGCAGGGCGAGGTCCAGGGAGGTCACCGGGCGATGGTATTCGGGCGGCCACAATGCAGGCCGCAAACCGGGAGCATGCATGACCCCAGAGGCCCAGGCCCGCCAAGTCATCGATGAACGCCTGCGCGCCGCCGGCTGGCAGGTGCAGGACTACGCCCAGCTGAACCTCAGCGCGGCGCCGGGCGTGGCCGTGCGCGAATACCCCACCGACACCGGCCCCGCCGACTACGTGCTTTTCGTCAACCGCGAGGCCGTCGGCGTCATCGAGGCCAAGCGCGACGAGGCCGGCGAGCAGCTCGTCGTCACCGAGAGCCAGACCGAACGCTACGCCCATTCACGCCTGAAGTGGCGCGCCAATAGCCTGCCCCTGCCCTTTCTGTTCGAAGCCACCGGCCAGCTCACGCGCTTCACCGACGGGCGCGACCCCGCCCCGCGCTCGCGCGAGGTGTTCAGCTTCTTCCGCCCCGAGACGCTGGGAGCCTGGGCGGCCCAGCCCGCCACGCTGCGCCGCCGCCTGCGCGACGCCATGCCGCCCCTGGCCTCGCGGAACCTGCGCGATTGCCAGACCGCCGCCGTCACCGGCCTGGAGCAGTCTCTGGCCGCCAACCGTCCACGCGCCCTCATCCACATGGCCACCGGCGCCGGCAAGACCTTCACGGCCATCACGGCCGTTTACCGCCTGCTCAAGTTCGCCGGGGCCAGGCGCATCCTGTTCCTCGTCGACACCCGCAACCTCGGCAAGCAGGCCCACCAGGAGTTCATGGCCTACACGCCGCCCGATGACGGCCGCACCTTCACCGAGCTCTACAACGTGCAGCGCGTCGGCAGCGCAGGGGTGGACCGCCACGCCCAGGTCTGCATCAGCACCATCCAGCGCATGTACGCCGCGCTCAGCGGCGAAGCACTGGACGAATCCGCCGAAGACATTCCCGCCGCCGATGTGGCTCGCGCCGTCAAGCCGGGCCGGGTGGTCGGCTACGCCGCTGAACTGCCCATCGAGACCTTCGACTTCGTCGTCATCGACGAATGCCACCGCAGCATCTACAACCTCTGGAAGCAGGTGCTGGACTATTTCGACGCCTTCCTCATCGGCCTCAGCGCCACGCCCGACAAGCGCACCTACGGCTTCTTCAGCGAGAACGTCGTGGCCGAGTACAGCTACGAAGACTCCGTGGCCGACGGCGTGAACGTGGGCTATGACGTGTGGGAGATCGTCACCGACATCACCCGGCAGGGGGCCGAGCTCAAGGCCCGCGAGTGGGTGGACCACCGCGACCGCCAGACCCGCAAAAAGCGCTGGGCCGAGACCGAGGACGACACGGCCTACACGGGCAAGGACCTGGACCGCTCCGTCGTCAACCCCAGCCAGATCCGCCATGTGCTGCAGGCCATGAAGACGGCGGTGGAGACAAAGCTCTTCCCAGGCCGCCGCGAGATGCCCAAGACCCTGATCTTCGCCAAGACCGACAGCCACGCCGACGACATCGTGCAGGCCGTGCGCGAGATCTACGGCCAGGGCAACGCCTTCTGCCGCAAGGTCACCTACAGCGAGAAGCAGGCCGATGCCGTGCTCACTGCCTTCCGCAACGACTACGCGCCCCGCATCGCCGTCACCGTGGACATGATCGCCACCGGCACCGACGTGAAGCCGCTGGAGGTGCTGCTCTTCATGCGCGACGTGCGCTCCAGGGGCTACTACGAGCAGATGAAGGGCCGCGGCGTGCGCAGCCTCGACGCGAACGGCCTGCGCAAGGTCAGCGCCAGCGCCGACGGCGCCAAGACCCGCTTCATCCTCATCGACGCCGTGGGCGTGGAAAAGTCCCTCAAGACCGAAAGCCGCTCGCTGGAGCAAAAGCCCGGCGTGCCGCTCAAGGACCTGCTGCACGCCGTGGCCCTGAACCAGCGCGACGACGACACCCTGCTGACGCTGGCCAACCGCCTCGTGCGCCTGGACAAACAGCTGGAAGGCAAGGCCCGCGCCCGCATCGAGAAGGCCAGCGGCGGCATCCCCGTGCGCGAGCTGGGCAAGGCCCTGCTGCATGCGCTGGACCCCGACGCCATCGCCCAGGCCGCACTGGCCACCGCCCGCGCCCAAGGCATCAGCCGCAGCGAAGACACGCTGCTGCCCGACGAGATCCGCGCCACCCGCGAGGCCCGGGTGGCCGCCGCCTGCGCGCCCTTCGACGCCCCCGAGCTGCGCGAGCAGATCGAGCACGCCCGCCGCGAGCGAGAGCAGCTCATCGACCACGTCAACCTCGACACCGTGGCCTTCAGCGGCTTCGGCGCCCAGGCCGAAGACGAGGCCCGCCGCACCGTGCAGGCCTTCGCGGACTTTGCCAAGGCGCACAAGGACGAACTCGCCGCCTTGAGCTTCTTCTACCAGCAGCCCTACCAGCGCCGCGCGCTCACGGTGGAGGCCATCCAGGAGCTGGCCGAGGCCATCGCCCGCCCGCCGCTGATGCTCACCACCGACCGCCTCTGGGCCGCCTATGCCCGCGTGCAGGCGGCCCAGGTCAAGGGCACCGGCCTGCAGCGTCAGCTCACCGACCTCGTCGCCCTGCTGCGCTTCGCCCTCGGCCTGGACGCCGAGCTCAAACCCTTTGCCGACACCGTGAACCAACGCTTTGCCGACTGGATCTGGCGCCACAACGGCCGCCGCGCCACCGCCTTCACGCCCGAACAGACCGAATGGCTGCGGCTGATGAAGGAGCACATCGCCAGCTCCTGCTCCATTGCCCGGGACGACTTCGACTACGCCGAACTGGCGGCGCGCGGCGGGCTGCAGAAGGCCTGGGGGCTGTTTGGCGAGGAGCTGGATGGGCTGATGGCGGGGATGAATGAGGAGTTGGTGGCGTGAGGGGTGAATTGCCAGCGGGCTGGGCCTGGTCAAGTCTTGAGCAAACCTGCACAGCTGCCGGCGGAGGCACGCCGTCCAAGGCTGAACCGGCTTTCTGGGATGACGGCACGATCCCCTGGGTCTCGCCCAAGGACATGAAGGCACGCGTCATCACGGGCAGCGAAGACCGCGTGACTGTGCGGGCGTTGCAGCGGTTGACGCTGATACCGCCGGACAGTGTGCTGCTGGTCGTTCGCTCCGGCATCTTGTCGCGCACCCTGCCAGTGGCCGTGACGGCGCTGCCGGTCACGGTGAACCAGGACATGCGCGCATTCATCCCGCACGCTGGCATCGCATCCGACTTCCTGGCTTGGCAACTCATCGGCAAGGAGCGCGACGTTCTTGCTGCCACGTCCAAGGACGGCACCACGGTCGCCAGCATCGAGGCGCCAGCGCTTGCCAGCTTCCCTCTGGCGATTGCACCCGCCGCCGAGCAAACCCGCATCGTCGAGAAACTCGAAGGCCTGCTGTCCGACCTCGATGCCGGCGTGGCGGAGCTGAAGGCGGCGCAGCAGAAGCTGCGGCACTACCGCCAGTCCCTGCTCAAGGCCGCCGTCGAGGGCTCGCTCACGGCCGCCTGGCGCGAGACCCATCCAACCCCCGAAGAAACCGGCGCCGACCTGCTCGCCCGCATCCTGCGCGAACGCCGCGCTCGTTGGGAGGCGCAGCAGCTCGCGAAGTTCGAGGCCCAGGGCAAGACGCCGCCGAAAGGGTGGCAGGAAAGCTACTCCGAGCCGGCGCCGCCGGCCGCGGCAGACATGCTCGCGCTGCCGCCCGGCTGGTCCTGGGCCAGCGCGGAGCAGCTCTGCACCTTCATCACCAAAGGCACCACGCCACCCAAAGGGCACGACTCGACGGGAGTGAAGGCGATCCCGTTCCTCCGCGTGACCAACCTGACGGACCGCGGCGTGCTCGACATGGCGGACAAGGTTTTCGTCTCCGCCGCCACGCATCAGAGCTTCCTCGCTCGCTCGAAGGTCGTTCCGGGCGACGTGCTCATGAACATCGTTGGGCCACCCCTTGGGCAGGTTGCACTGGTGCCAGACAGTCGCCCGGAATGGAACATCAACCAGGCCATCGCCATCTTTCGTGCGGTGGATGGCGTGCTGCCCGGCTTCATCTGCAACTACCTGCTGTCGCCAGTTGCCCAAGCGTGGCTCAAGGCACGGGCCAAGACGACGGCGGGGCAGACCAACTTGACGCTGGAGGTATGCCGCCAATTGCCGGTGCCGCTGCCTCCGCTGGCCGAGCAACAGGAGATTGCCCTCGCGCTGTCGATGCAGTTGGACTCCCTCGATTCGCTGGTCAGCTCGGTGTCCGCCATCGAGCGCCAAGCCACCGCCCAACGCCAAAACCTCCTCCGCGCCGCCTTTGCCGGCCAGCTGGTGCCTCAGGACCCGGCCGACGAGCCGGCCGCCGCGCTGCTGGCGCGTATCCGGGCGGCACGCGAGGCGGCTTCCCCCCTTCGGCGCGGGCGGCCCGCCCGCAAGACTTCGGAGCCCGCATGACCCGAGACGAAGCCTATTGGCACAGCCTGGTGCACGAGCTGGTGAGCCTGCCGGCCGAGACGGGCTGGGTGGAGTTCAAGCACAACAACAGCGACCCTCAGGCGCTGGGCGAATACATCTCGGCGCTGGCCAATTCGGCGGCGCTGGACGGCAAGGCCAAGGCTTACCTGCTGTGGGGCGTTGACGATGCAAGCCACGCGCTCGTGGGCACGGACTTCGACCCAGCGCGCAAGCGCATCGGCGCCGAGGAACTGGAGAGCTGGCTGCTGCGGCAGCTGGAGCCCAAGATCGGCTTTCGCTTCCACCGGCCGGTGGTCGAGGGCAGGCCACTCGTGCTGCTGGAGATCGACCGCGCCTTCCGTCACCCGGTGAAGTTCGGCGGCCAGGAATTCCTGCGCATCGGCTCGTACAAGAAGAAGCTCAAGGACCACCCGGAGCATGAACGGACGTTGTGGCGCATCCTGGATGCGACGCCGTTCGAGCAGTTGCTGGCGGCCGAGAAGCTGGGCGAGGACGAGGTTCTGCGGGTGCTGGACTATCCGGCCTACTTCGAGCTGATGGGCCTGCCTCTGCCCGAGCAGCGCAGCGGCGTGCTGTCGGCGCTGACGGCCGATCAGTTGATCGTGCGTGAGGACGGCGGCCGCTGGGCGGTGCGCAACCTCGGCGCCCTGCTGTTCGCCCGACGTCTGGCCGACTTTGGCAGCCTGCAGCGCAAAGCCATCCGCGTGATTGCCTACAAGGGCCACGGCCGGGCCGAGGGGGCGGTGCGGGAGCAGGAAGGCGGGCGCGGCTATGCGGCGGCCTTCGAGGGGCTGGTGGGGTTCATCAACGGCTTGCTGCCCAGCAACGAGGTGATGGGGCAGGCGCTGCGCAAATCGGTGCCAATGTATCCGGAACTGGCGATTCGAGAGCTGGTGGCGAATGCGCTGATCCACCAGGATTTCTCGGTGACTGGTAGCGGGCCGATGGTGGAGCTGTTTACCGATCGGCTGGAGATCACCAACCCCGGCACGCCCCTGGTGGACACGCAGCGGCTGCTGGACCACCCGCCCCGCTCGCGCAACGAGGCGCTGGCCTCGCTGATGCGGCGCGTGGGCATCTGCGAGGAGCGCGGCAGCGGTGTGGACAAGGTGGTCTTCGAGACGGAGTACTACCAACTGCCGGCCCCGGCCTTCGAGGTGGTGGGGGAGTCCACCCGCAGCACGCTGTTCGCGCCCCGACCGCTCACCAAGATGGATGCCCGGGACCGCGTGCGGGCGGTGTACCTGCATGCATGCCTGCGTTACGTCGAACGTGATTTCATGACCAACACCAGCTTGCGCGGCCGGCTGGGCCTGGACACGAAGAACAGCGCGGTGGCGTCCCGCTTGATCAAGGAAGCCCTGGGTCAGCAGGTAATCCGGCTTCACGACGCAGCAGCGCCGCCGAAGTACCGCAAATACGTCCCGTTTTGGGCGTGACGGCGGTCGGCTACTTGATGGAAAAGGGACCAGACGGCGGCGGCCCGCGGATGGTGCCTTGAAAATCAACGACTTAGGACATGCTGCGGTACTTGACGGTCACTTGATGTTTCGGCCGGTCAGCTTTGCGGGCTGGCCTCCAGACGCCGGGCCTCCACGGCAATTTCTTTTTCTCCTCGGCTGGAAAACAATCGTTGCCTTGCCATTTTCTTCATGTGGGACAAAGGCTTAGGGTGATCGTTGTTTTCTTGGGCGCTGGTTCCGCTGCCTAGCCAAGGACTCGCCTTCTACTTGATGGCCTCACTCAAATCCCGGCCTGCCTGCGACGACTTTTGGTCGCAGCATCAATCAAATCAATGACTTAGCCGGCCGTCCGGTACTTGCTGGTCACTTGATGGCCAAGCCCGCCAAGCCATACAAGCTGTAATTCGACAAGCGCGCATGAACACGTCCACCCTCATCCAGAAAGTCTGGAACTTCTGCCACACCCTGCGCGATGACGGCGTGGGCTATGGCGACTATCTGGAGCAGCTGACCTATCTGCTGTTCCTGAAGATGGCACACGAGTACGCCGAGCCGCCCTACCGGCGCGACACGCGCATCCCCAAGGGCTACGACTGGGCCACGCTGCGCCTGCTGACGGGCGAGCCGCTGGAGGCGCAGTACCTTGCCACGCTGCACAAGCTGGGCCAGCAGGGCGGCATGCTGGGCGCGATCTTCTTCAAGGCGCAGAACAAGATCCAGGACCCGGCCAAGCTGAGCCGCCTGGTGCAGATGATCGACGAGCAGTCCTGGGTGGGCATGGACGCCGACATGAAGGGCGACCTGTACGAAGGCCTGCTGCAGAAGAACGCGGAAGACACCAAGAGCGGCGCGGGCCAGTACTTCACGCCGCGCGCGCTGATCCAGGCGATGGTGGCCTGCATGCGCCCGAAGCCGGGCCAGACGATTGCCGACCCGGCCTGCGGTACGGGCGGTTTCTTCCTGGCGGCCAACGAGTGGCTGACCGGCACCGGCCCCTGGCTGCGCGAGCATGCCGACTGGCTGGGCTACGAGAAGCCACGCCTGACTCGGCCGCAGCAGCACTTCCTGCGCGACGAGACCTTCCACGGCAACGAGATCGTGCCGGGCACGCGCCGCATGTGCCTGATGAACCTGATGCTGCACGGCATCGGCGACCTGGTGGGCGAGCCGTCGGTGGAGCGCGCCGATGCCTTGATCGCCGAACCGCGCCTGCCCGTGGACCTGGTGCTGGCCAATCCGCCCTTCGGCAAGAAGAGCAGCATGACCATCACCAACGAGGAGGGCGAAGAGGACCGCGATGCGCTGCTCTACGAGCGCCAGGACTTCTGGGAGACCACGTCCAACAAGCAGCTGAACTTCCTGCAGCACATCGTCAGCATGCTGGCGGTCAACGGCCGTGCGGCCGTGGTGCTGCCGGACAACGTGCTGTTCGAGGGCGGCGCGGGCGAGAAGATCCGCCGCAAGCTGCTGGAGAGCTGTGATGTGCACACCGTGCTGCGCCTGCCCACCGGCATCTTCTACGCGCAGGGCGTGAAGGCCAACGTGGTGTTCTTCGACAACGCGCCCAAGGATGGCCGCGTGCATACCCGGGGCGTGTGGTTCTACGACCTGCGGACCAACCAGCATTTCACGCTGAAGACCCGGCCGCTGAAGTTGCCCGATCTGCAGGATTTCATCCGTTGCTACAACCCGGCCAACCGGCATGAGCGGGTGGCGACGGAGCGCTTTCGCTTCTATTCGCATGACGAGCTGATCGCCCGCGACAAGGCCAGCCTGGATGTGTTCTGGCTGAAAGATGCCAGCCTGGACAACCTGGATGACCTGCCGCCCCCCGATGTGCTGCAGCAGGAAATCATCGCCCATCTGGAGGCGGCGCTGGAGGCCTTCCGTGACGTGGCGCTGGCCCTGCCCGCGCGCGAAACCGTGCGCTGAATCACACCCGCCGGGCTCCCATGCACGGCGCGCATAAGGGCATGAACACTTGGCTAGACAAGCTCTGGCGGCGGGGCGAAGCTTCGCGCTACCGTTCGCCCCACTCAAAGTTACGGAGCATTTCATGCCCAACCTGTCCTTTGTTACGCCCACGCGCAACAGCCCGTGGGGTACGTATCTGTCGCAGATCGACGCCGTGGAGCCCTATCTGGGCCACCTGAGCCGCTGGGTCGAGACGCTGCGCCGCCCCAAGCGCGCGCTGATCGTGGACGTGCCCATCGAGCTGGACAACGGCACCATCGCCCACTTCGAGGGCTTTCGGGTGCAACACAGCCTGACGCGCGGCCCGGGCAAGGGCGGCGTGCGCTACCACCCCGACGTCACGCTGGAAGAGGTGATGGCCCTGTCGGCCTGGATGACGGTGAAGAACGCCGCGGTGAACCTGCCCTATGGCGGCGCCAAGGGCGGCATCCGCCTCGACCCCAGCCTGCTGTCGATGAAGGAGCTGGAAAAGGTTACGCGCCGGTACACCAGCGAGATCGGCATCATCATCGGCCCGACCCAGGACATCCCGGCCCCCGACGTCAACACCAACGGCCAGATCATGGCCTGGATGATGGACACCTACTCGATGAACGTCGGCGCCACGGCGACCGGCGTCGTCACCGGCAAGCCCATCCCGCTGGGCGGCTCGCTGGGCCGCGTCGCCGCCACCGGCCGCGGCGTCTTCGTCGTCGGCCGCGAGGCGATGCGCCGCTTGAACATCGACATGGACGGCGCCCGCGTGGCCGTGCAGGGCTTCGGCAACGTCGGCTCCATCGCGGCCAAGCTGTTCGCCGCCAATGGCGCCAAGGTCGTCGCCGTGCAGGACCACACCGGCACCATCCTGAACGAGAAGGGCTTCGACATGGCCAACCTGCTGGAACACGTCGCCAAGTACCGCGGCGTGGCCGGCTTCGCGGGCGCCGACAAGATCGACAACGAGAACTTCTGGGACGTGCAGAGCGACGTGCTGATCCCGGCCGCGCTGGAAGGCCAGATCACGGCCGAGCGCGCCAAGCGCATCCGCACCCGCCTCGTGCTGGAGGGCGCCAACGGCCCGACCACGCCGGACGGCGAGGATGTGCTGACCGACCGCGGCATCGTCGTCGTGCCCGACGTGATCGCCAACGCTGGCGGCGTGACGGTGTCCTACTTCGAGTGGGTGCAGGACTTCTCGTCCTTCTTCTGGACCGAGGACGAGATCAATGTGCGCCTGGACAAGATCCTGATCGGTGCCTTCAAGCACATCTGGGAGACCGGCGAGCAGCACAAGATCGCGCTGCGCACGGCGGCCTTCACGGTGGCCTGCACGCGGGTGCTGCAGGCGCGCGAGGAGCGCGGCCTCTACCCCTGATCGGTCCCCGATCCACCCCTGGGGCGGCCCGACGTCCCGGAGCAGAGCCGCCGGCGGAAGCCGGCGGCTTTTTGTTGCTGGCATGTAGGTACATAGGCACAAATAGGTCGGCCCGGATGGACAGCGCGCGCCAAGTTGGCACATTCGCGCGGCTCGCCGTCATGACTCCTGAATCCCCCGAACCCTCTCCGCCCGGCCTCGGCCGCCGTGAACTGCTGCGCGGCGCGTTGGCGTCGGCGCTGCCCGCCCTGGGCCTGCCCGCTGCCGCGGCGTCAGGACCGCTTGTCGTCGGCGGTCTGCCGGTCACCTGCAACCTGACGCTGCCCGTGGCCTGCACGGCGCGTGCCGCCGCCAACAAGGCGGCCGGCAGCTCGGCCTTCGCGTTCGAATACAGCAAGTACAACGGCTGGCCCGAGATCAAGGAGTCGCTGATGACGGGCCGCATCCAGGCGGCCTACATGCTGGCGCCGCTGGTCATGGACCTGGCGGACAAGCGCATCCCGGTCAAGATCGTGTCGCTGGGCCACCGCTCGGGCGCCGTCATCATGGTGCGCACCGATTCGCCCTACAAGAAGTTCCGCGACCTTGCGGGCAAGCGCATCGCCATCCCGAGTCGCTTCGCGGTGGACTTCCTGTTCCTGCGCAAGATGCTCGCGCAGGAGGGCATGAGCCCGAAGGACGTGCAGATCATCGAGATGCCGCCGCCCGACATGCCGGCGGCGCTCTACGCCAAGGCGGTGGACGGCTATTGCACCGGCGAGCCCTTCGGCGCCGCGGCCCAGCGCGCCGGCTATGCCAGGCCGCTGCGCATGACCCGCGACGAGTGGCGCAACTACATCTGCTGCGTGCTGACCGTGCGCGAGGAACTCATCAAGGAGAACCGGCCGCTGGTGCAGGACCTCGTCAACCATGTGCAGGGCGCCGGCAACTGGCTGGACCTGCAGCCCGGCAACCGCGAGAAGGCCATCCAGATCGCCGCCGGCCGCAAGTTCTTCAACCAGGACCCCAACATCCTGCGCTTCGTCATGGAGAACCCGAGCGATCGCGTGACCTATGGCGACCTGCGCATGATCCGCGCCGAGTTCGACGAGCTGATGCAGCTGTCCATCGAGGCCGGCACGCTCAAAAGCCCGGTGGCCTACGAGAAATACGTCGACGAGAGCTTCGTCAAGGCGGCCAAGGCCGCGCCCATCGCGCTATGAGCGCCGAGCGGCCGCCCGAAGGCGCTCAGCTCCCGCTTGGCGGGACAGCGCGCAGCGCGGAGGATGCACCTTGAAGCGCCGCGCCCTGTTGCTGGCCGCGCTGCCTCTGGCCGCATCCGCAGCGCCGATGCTCAAGGCCGGCGTCTTCGAGCCCGCCCAGCCCGCGCCCGAGTTCGCGCTCAAGGGCAGCGACGGCGCCGCGCTCAAGCTCGCCCGCTTCAGGGGCAAGCTGGTGCTGCTGGTGTTCGGCTTCACGAACTGCCCCGAGGTCTGCCCGACGACGCTGGCCACGCTGGCCCAGGCGCGCAAGGGCCTGGGCGCCGATGGGTCGGACGTGCAGGTCGTCTACGTCACCGTGGACCCGGAGCGCGACGACCTCGCTCGCATCCGCCAGTACCTGGCCGCCTTCGACCCCAGCTTCATCGGCGGTACCGACACGCCGGCGGCACTGGCCGCCATGCGCAAGCGCTACGGCATCGTCGCCGAGAAGGTGGCGAACCGCGCGGGCGGTTATGGCATGAACCACTCCAGCTCGGTCTACCTGATCGACCGAGCGGGGCGGCTGCGGGCCATGATGCCCTACGGCCACGAGGCCAAGGACTTCGTCCACGACCTCCAGCTGCTGCTGGCCTCGAAGTGAAGCGCTGGCTCTGGCTCCTGCCGGTCACCGTGCCGGCCACGCTGCTCGCCTGGGCCGCGTTCGCGCCCATCGAGCTGGCCTCACGGGACGAACTCTTCGAGATCCCGCCCGGCACCTATGCCCGCCGCATGGCCGGCAGCCAGGTCGAGATCCTGCCCGACCGCATCGATCTGACGCTGGGCCTGAACGACGTGCTGCTGCTGCGCAACCGCGACGAGGTGCCGCAGCAGTTCGGGCCCGTGCTCATCATGCCGGGGCAGAGTTTCCGGCTGCCCTTCGAGGTGGCGTCGACCTACAGCTTCGCGTGCAGCGCCCACGCCAGCGGGCAGATGAGCATCGTCGTCGCGCCCACGCCCGAGCCCGGCTGGCAGCGCCTGCAATGGCGCTGGCGGCACCGCCAGCGCGCCTTCATGGAGACCCCTGCTTGAACTGGAACTCACGCCTGGCGCGCCTGCTGCCGCCGCTCGCGGTCATCGCGCTGCTCATCGCCGTCTGGTGGGGCATCGTCGTCGTTACCGAGAGCCCCATCTTCCCGACGCCCTGGGCCGTCGTCACCGGCACGCTGGAGCTGGCCCAGGACGGCACGCTGTGGGAGCACATCACGGCGTCGCTGTTCCGCGTCGGCATCGGCTTCGGCCTGGCCATGCTCGTCGGCATCCCGCTGGGCCTGTGGATGGGCTGGGTGGTCGGCGCCTACCGCACCCTCAACCCCATCTTCCAGATGCTGCGGCCCATCTCGCCCATCGCCTGGATCCCGCTGGCCATCCTGTGGTTCGGCGTCGGCGACGTGTCGCCCATCTTCCTGATCTTCATCTCGTCGGTCTTCCCCCTCATCGTGCAGACGACCTCGGGCGTGCACACCATCGACCGGCGCTATCTGCGCGCGGCGGCCAACTTCGGCGTGTCGCGCCGCGTGATGTTCCGCCGCGTCGTCATCCCCGCCGTGCTGCCGGAGATCATCATCGGCATGCGCATCGGCATCGGCGTGGCCTGGCTGGTGGTCGTGGCCGCAGAGATGATCGCGCTGCGCTCCGGCCTGGGCTACCTCATCATGGACTCGCGCAACGCCGGCAACCGCTACGACCTCGTCATCGCCAGCATGATCCTCATCGGCGTGATCGGCCTGCTGCTGGACGGCATCACGCGGCTGCTCGAAAAACTCAAGACCGTGCGTTGGCGCTATGTCCGGTGAAATGGCGCCCCTCGCTCAGCCCGCACCTGCTGAACGCAGGCGCGCTGATCGGTCCCCCAAGGGGACGGCGATGCTCGCGGCATTGAGCCGCAAGCACATCGCCTGCGGGCCGGCTTGGGAGCGGCCCGGCGCTCGGCCCGCAACGCAAATGCGGAATGGATCACTGACATGACTGCCAAGATCGTCGTCTGCGGCCTCAACAAGAGCTTCAAGGCCGCCAAGGGCGGCAGGCTGCACGTCATCGAGGGCGTGGACTTCGAGGTTGCCGAAGGCGAGTTCGTCGCCATCGTCGGCCCCTCGGGCTGCGGCAAGTCGACGCTGATGAACATCCTGGCCGGCTTCGAGAAGCCCGATGCCGGCAGCGTCCTCATCGACGGCAAACCGCACCCGGGGCCGAGCCCGCAGGGCATCGTCATCTCGCAGTACGGCTCGGTCTTCCCCTGGCTGACCGTGCAGCAGAACCTGATGTTCGGCCTCGACGCCAAGGCCAGCGGCACGGCCAACGCCGAGCTAGCCGACCATTACGCCGCGATGGTCGGCCTGAAGGGCTTCGAGAACGCCTACCCGCACGAACTGTCGGGCGGCATGCTCAAGCGCGTGGAGCTGGCGCGGGCCTTCATCGTGAAGCCCGAGATCCTCTATCTCGACGAGCCCTTCTCGGCGCTGGACGCGCTGATGAACCTGCGCATGCGCAACGAACTGCTGCGCATCCTGGCCGAAGAGAAACACACCGTGCTGCTGATCACGCACGATGTCGACGAGGCCCTCTACATGGCCGACCGCATCCTCGTGCTGTCGCCCCGGCCCACGCGCATCCAGGCCCGCTTCGAGCTGGACATGCCGCACCCGCGGCGGCTCATCAGCACCGAGATGGATCAGCTGCGCGAGTCCATCCTGCGCGAACTGGGGCTGGAGATGCCGGGCTGACTCAGCCCTTGAGCACCGCGCCCGTGCTGTCCAGCACGCGCAGCGTGACGGGAATGGCCGGCGCGACGCTCTGCGTGACGGTGCAGTAGTCCTCGAAGCTGTCGAGCACGCGCTGGATGTGGGCCAGCTCGGCGGCCGGCCTGCCGAGGTGGATGTCCACGGCCAGGCCCTGCACGCGGTTGCGGTTGCGCTCGTTGCGGCCCACCGTGGCCTTCACCTCGGTGCGCAGCGGCGAGGGGTCGTCCTTGTATTTCTGGCAGGCGAACCAGATGGACGCGCTCAGGCAGTTGCCCACCGCCGACGCCAGCAGCTCGACCGGGTCGGGCCCGAGGCCGGTACCGGCGGGCGGCGGTTCGTCGGACAGCAGCACCGGGATGCCCGGTGCGTAGCGGTGTTCGAACTGGTAGCCCTGGCGCTGGGTCAGGGTGACGCTGGGTTGGTCCATGGTGCCTCCGTGTGGCGGCCATTCTCAGCGCAGGTCGTCGGTCTCGAAGTAGAGGTCGACCAAGCCCCTGGCCTTGGAGGCCTGTTGCACGGCCTCGCCGGGCCTGGCCAGACCCTGCAGCGCGACGGTGGCCTCGCCGCGGACCCGGGGCGCATCCAGCCGCAGGATGTGGTCGAAGTCCGGCCGGCGGTCGATGAGCTTGATGGCGAACCACTCGCTGCCACGGCCGATCAGCCGGTAGCGGCCCGTCGCGGATTCGCGCGGGGCGGGGTCGAGGCGGCGGAACAGCAGCACCTCGTCGACGACGACGCGCTGCCCGGCCTGCTGCGGCCTGCCGCCGCGCTCGAAATGCCCCTCGAAGAAGCGCGCCTGGAACTCGCGCAGCGGCCGGGCATGGCCGGGCGCGAAACGCAGCAGGTCGAAGGGCTCGGGGTCGAAGGTCCACAGCTTCGGCTCACGCGCCAGCCTCTCGCGCAGCGCCCGGTCCGCCGCCGCGTCGGCGAGGTGGAAGCGCAGCAGCAGCTGCGTGTCGTGCGGCGCATGGAACATCGGCAGGTGCGAGGCATACAGGCCCTCGCGGCCGCCGAACACGGCCATGCCGTGGCCGCCCATGGCGGTTTCGTCAGCGCGGGCGAAGGCCGGCAGCAGCGCGGCCAGCGCGAAGGCGCGGCGCCTCATGCGGCGGCCTCGACGACGAGCTTGCCGCGGTGGTCGCCGGTGAACAGGCTCTGCAGCGCGGCCGGCAGCTGCTCGAAGCCCCGGACCACGGTCTCCTCGAAGACGATCTCGCCGCGCTGCACCATCGGCCCGACGACGCGCAGCATCTCGTCCATGCGGTGCAGGTAGTCGCGCGCCAGCATGCCCTGGATGGTGGCGCGCTGGTAGAGCATGTGATGCAGGAAGCGTGGCCCGAGTTCGGGTGCGTCCAGGCCGCCGGAATACTGGCTGATCGCGCCGCAGATGACGATGCGGGCACGGCGGTTGACGAGGGGGATGACGGCGTCGCTGATCCAGCCGCCGACGTTGTCGAAATAGACATCCACGCCGCCGGTCAGCGACTTGATCTCTTCCGCCAGCGTGGCCGTGTCGGCATGGGCCTTGTAGTCCACGGCCCAGGTCAGCCCCAGGCGTTCGCGCAGCCACGCGCACTTGGCCGCGCCGCCCGCGATGCCCAGCACGCGGCAGCCGTTCTTCAGCGCGAACTGCGCGACCAGCGAGCCGACCGCGCCCGCCGCGCCGGACACGACGACGACCTCGCCCGCCTTGGGCCGGCCCGACTCCATCAGCCCGAACCAGGCCGTGCGCCCCGGCATGCCCAGCACGCCGAGGGCCGTGGACGGCGGCGCCACGCCGGGGTCGAGCTTCCTCAGCACCGAGTGGTGCACGCGGGCATGGGTCTGCCAGCCCAGCATGCCCTCGACCCAGTCGCCCGCGGTCAGCGAAGCCACCGAGGACGCCAGCACGCGGCCGACGACGCCGGCCGTCTGCACGGTGTCCAGCGCATGCGGCAGCTCGTTGTAGGTCGGCTTCAGCGACTGGTTGATGCGCATATACGGGTCCACCGACCACCAGCGCGCCTCCACCAGCACCTCGCCGGCCGACAAAGCGGTGGCCAGCGGCGTGCTGACGAGTTCATAGTGCTCGGGGCCGACCAGGCCCTCGGGGTGGCGGCGGTAGAGCCACTGGCGGTTGTTCAGATGTGCATCCATGGCGCCGATTCTTCCGCCGCGGTTTTTGCCTGTGAAGCAAAACAAAGTCGACAATCGATGCCCAGCAAGACACAAGCCACATGGACATCGCCGACCTGCGCAGCTTCCTCGTCATCGCCCGCCACGCCAATCTGCGCGCGGCGGCGGACGAGCTGCACCAGACGCCGTCGGCCCTGTCCAAGGCCGTCAGGCGGCTGGAGACCTCGCTGGCCACGCCGGTCTTCGACCGCGTCGGCAAGGCCATCCGGCTGAACGCGGCCGGCGAACGGCTGCGCGAACGGGCGCTGGCCCTGGTGGCGCTGGCCGACCAGACCGAGGCCGAATTCCGCGGCGTGAGCCTGCGCTCACATTGCCGCCTGCTCGCGCCGGCCGTGCTGCAGTGGGGTTTCGGCGCGGCGCTGGCGGCGCAGCTCTCGGCCCGCCAGCCGCAGGCCAGCCTGGCCTTCGCGACGCTGTTCGAGGACGCCGCCCTGGCCGCCCTGGCACGCGGCGAGGGCGACCTGGCCCTGGTGACCGGCGTTGCCCTGGGCGCCGCGCTGCCGGCCGGGCTGGAGAGCAAGCGCCTGGGCGAGATCCGCATGCAGCTGGCCGCCGGCCCGGCCCACCCGCTGGCCGGCCGCGGCGAGGTGCCGACGGCCGAGGTGTTGCAGCACGACTTCGCCTGCCCGCAGCACTCGCTGTTCTGCGGCCTGGAGCGCGGCAGCCGCGCGGACGGCTGGCGCGACGACCGCCTGCCGCGGCGCATCCGCTTCTGGGTGGACGACCTGCAGCTACTGGTCGGGCTGGTGCGGGGCGGCCAGGCCCTGGCCTATCTGCCGGACTTCGCGCTGGCGCAGCACGCGGACCTGCTGCGGCTGAGCGTGCCCGACTGCCGCTACGAATGCGTCGAACAGGTCCACCTCGTGTGGCGGCCGGCCACGGCCAGCGGCTGGCTGGCGGCGCTGGTCGCCAGCCGCTGAAAACCCCTGTCATCGCAAGCGGCCGCTGCCGCGTTGCCGGCTATCGCGGCCGCTGGCCGGCGCCAGCAACCAAGCGCAACCCGAGGACGGAATAATCCCGCCATGCTTCGCACCCGCATCCCAGTCCTGACGGTCCTGCTCGGCGCCCTGCTGCTGGCCGGCTGTGGCGTCCTGCCCTCGCTGCCGGACAGGCCCCGCAAGGCCGTCTACCAGGGCGAGAGCTTCTCCGCCGAGGAGACCTTCTCGCGCCTGTTCGACGCCAGCCTGGACGACACCTGCGAGGCCGCGCGGCGCGCGCTGCTGAGCCAGGGCTATGTCATCAGCAAGGCCGGCGGCGGCCTGGTGCAGGGCGCCAAGAGCTTCCAGCCCGAGGGCGAGGTGCACGTCGAGATCAGCTTCCACGTCGTCTGCGTCGGCGACGGGCCCAAGCAGCAGGTCGCCACGGCCTACGTCAGCGCCCAGCAGGACCGCTACGCCCTCAAGAAGAACCCGCAGGCCGCGAGCCTGGGCGTCAGCGCGCTGGGCTCGATCTCGGTGCCGCTGTCGTCGACGCAGGACTCCCTCGTCAAGGTCGCGTCCGAGACCATCCCGGCCGGCGAGTTCTACGACCGCTTCTTCACGCTGATGCAGCGCATGCTGCGCGAGTCCGCGCCCGACCGCTGATACGGGTTTGCGATCCAAGTGATGACAAGGCGAAGCCCCGCGGTGCGCGCTTTGACCGCGCAGCCGCATGCGCCGTTCCGCGCCGCGAAATGCTCTGTTGGGCGCCGAGGCAGGGCCGCAGACTCAGGAACGCCCGTTGACGGCCCGTTGCGCCGCGAAGGCGCGCTGGTAGGCCGGCCGCGCCTCGCCGCGGGCGACATAGGCCGCGAGGTTGCGGAACTCGTCCAGCAGGCCCGAGGCGCGCAGGCGCAGCAGCACCGACACCATCATCAGGTCGCCCACGCTGAAGGCGCCGTCCAGCCAGTCGGCGCCGCCCAGGCGGGCCGACAGCGGACGCAGCCGGCCGCGCACGCGTTCCTCGACGAGGGGCAGGCGCTCGGCCGACCAGGGCCGGTCGCGCTCCAACAGGCGGGCGGCGGACAGCTCCAGCACGGGCGGCTCCACGGTGTTGAGCGCCGCGAACAGCCAGCAGATCGCCCGCGCGCGGGCCCGGGGCTCGCCGGGCAGCAGGCCGGCATGGCGCTCGGCGAGATGCAGCACGATGGCGCCGCTCTCGAACAGCGCGAGATCGCCGTCCGCGCAGGTCGGGATCTGGCCGAAGGGATGCCGGGCCAGATGCGCCGCCTCCTTCAGCGCGGGCGTGGACACGAGGCGGACCTCGTAGGCCTGGCCCACTTCCTCCAGCGCCCAGCGCACGCGCATGTCGCGCGCCAGGCCCTTGCCGCCGTCGGGCGAGCGGTCGAAGGCGGTGATGGTGACGGTCATCGCTGTCCTCGTCGGTGAGAAGGCAGGCGAGGGCTGTTCTCAGTTCGCGAGCCGCGCCGCCCGCTCCTGCAGCAACGCCCGCTGCACCTCGTTCTCCGTCAGCCCGGCCGCGCGCAGATAGGCCTCGCGCGCCTCGCCCACGCGGCCCAGGCGTTCGAGCACGTCGGCCTGGGCGCCGGCCAGCCAGGGGTAGCGCTGCAACTGCGGCGCGGCGGCCAGGGCCTGCAGCAGCGGCCAGGCGGCGGCCGGGCCGTCGGCGAAGCTGACGGCGACCGCGCGGTTCAGCGCGATGACGGGCGAGGGGTTGAGCGCGAGCAGCCGGTCGTAGCCGGCGACGATGGCTCGCCAGTCGGTGTCCGCGGGGCGCGCGGCACGCGCATGGCAGGCTGCGATGGCGCTCTGCAAGGTGTAGGGGCCGGGCTCGCCCAGGGCCAACGCGCGCTCCAGCGCGGCCAGGCCGCGCTGGATCAGCAGGCGGTCCCAGCGGCGGCGGTCCTGGTCGGGCAGCAGCACGGGCCGGCCCCGGGCGTCCAGCCGCGCGGGCAGGCGCGAGGACTGGATCTCGAGCAGGGCGGCCAGGCCATGCACCTCGGCCTCGCCCGGCAGCAGGTGCTGGAGCTGGCGCGCCAGGCGCAGCGCCTCGTCGCACAGGGCCGGGCGCAGCAGGCAGGCGCCGCTGCCGGCGCTGTGGCCCTCGTTGAAGATCAGGTAGACGACGGCCAGCACGGCGGCTAGGCGCTGCTGGCGCTCGTCGGGGCCGGGCAGCTCGAAGGCCTGGCCGTTGAGGGCCTTCTTGGCGCGCACGATGCGCTGGGCCACGGTGGCCTCGGGCTGCAGGAAGGCGCGCGCGATCTCGGCCGTCTCCAGGCCGCCGAGCAGGCGCAGCGTCAGCGCGACCTGGGCCTCGCGCGGCAGCACCGGGTGGCAGGCGATGAAGATCAGGCGCAGCAGCTCGTCGCCGATCTCGGCCTGCTCACGGGCGGCGTCGAGGTGGTCGACGAAGTCGGGCACGGCATGGGCCTGGGCGGCCTCGTCGTCGGCCGCCAGGGCCTGGTGCTCGCGCTCCAGCATCGCGCGGCGGCGCAGGCGGTCGAGGGCGCGGTTGCGGGTGGTGGCCATCAGCCAGGCGGCAGGGTTGGCGGGCTGGCCGTCGCGCGGCCAGGTCTCGAGGGCGGCGATGAGGGCGTCCTGCGCGCAGTCCTCGGCCTCGTCGAGGTCGCGCAGCAGCCTGGCCGCGGCGCCGACGAGGCGGCTGCGCTCGATGCGCCAGACGCCGGCGGCGAGGTCTGCATGGCTCACGGCGCGCCGGCCGCCAGCACGCGCGCGAGCCGGTCGAGGTTCTGCTCGTTGGCCGGGATGCAGATGGCCTGCAGCGCCTGGCGCAGTTCGGCGGTCTCGAAGCATTGCGACCAGCCGACGCGCGTGCCCCCGCCTTCGGCTTCCAGCGTGACGGTCAGCACGAAGCGTGGCGGCGAGACATGGTCGACGACGATGCGCTGCCGCGGCAGCAGCGCGCCGAAGCGGCTCTCGTTCGCGTAGCGCGCGCCATCGGGGCCGATCATCGTGGAGCGCCAGGCGCCGCCCTCGCGGAAGTCGCAGGTCTCGAACTCGTTCGTGAAGCCCTCCGGGCCCCACCAGCGCGCGAGCTGCGCGGGGTCGGCAAAGGCCTGCCAGACGCGCTTGGGCGGGGCGGGCAGCAGGCGCTCGGTGGCCAGGGTGCGTGCGTCGCTCATGTCGGTGCCGTCGTAGGCGCGCTGCAGCGCGGCCAGGTCGATCTTGTGCATGGTCCAGAGGGCCTGGAACACGCGCTGCACGCGGGCCGCGTCGGGGTCGCGGATCATGCTGAACCATTGCGCCGGAATGATCTGCCAGTGCAGGCCCCAGGCGTCCTTCACCCAGCCGCAGGCCTGGGCCTGTCCACCACCCGCGGGCAGCTGCTCCCAGAGGTGGTCGATCTCGGCCTGGTCGGCGCAGGCGACGGTCAGCGAGAAGGCCTCGTTGAGTTTGAAGTAGGGGCCGCCGTTGAAGGCCGTCATCTGCAGCCCCAGCAGTTCGAAGTGCTGCAGCATGACGCCGCCGGCCGGGCCGGGCGAGTTCTCGCCCCAATGCTGGGTGTGCAGCACGCGGCTCTGGTCGGCGCCGAAGACCCGCAGGTAATGGGCCACGGCATCTTCCGCGCCGCTCTGGTACCAGATGAAGGGTGTGAGCTTGTGCTGGAGCTGCATCGAGATTCTCCTAACTAAGCGGTCTGGCGTGCCAGCGCGCAGACCTCATCCAGCGGCCCCCGCCGATCTGGCTTTGCCAGGCGGCTGGGGGCGCCCCCTTGGGGGGCTGAGGCCGGACACAAAGAGTCCTGAGGACTCTTTGTGCCTGCCGAAGGCCAAGGCCTCTGGCCTTGGCACGGCGAAGCCGGTAGGGGGTGGGTCATCCCTGTGGGGGCATGCCGGTCATGTGGACGAGTTCCCAGTGGTGGCCGTCCGGGTCTTCGAAGCCGTGGCCGTACATGAAGCCATGGTCCTCGGCCTTGCCCGGGATGTTGCCGCCGGCTGCACGGGCCTTGGCGACGAGGGCGTCGACCTCCTCGCGGCTCTCGCAGCTCAGGCACATCCAGCCGCCGGTCGAGGTCTTGTTGTCGATCAGCGTCTTGGGGGTGAAGGTGCGGGCGAAGTCCTCGGTCAGCAGCATCGCGTAGAGGTTCTCGCCCAGTTCCAGGCCGGCACCCTTGTCGTTGGTGAAGTGCGGGTTGAAGGTGTAGCCCACCGCCTCGTAGAAGGCCTTGCTGGCGGCCAGGTCCTTGACGGGCAGGTTGACGTAGATCTGCTTGTGCATGGCGGGTGCTTTCAGTGGGTGGATTCGGCCAGGGCCTTCAGGCGCAGCAGGGCCTGCGGCCAGGTGGTTTGCAGGAAGTCCGTGAAGCCGTCGGCCCAGCCCTGCAGCTGCACGACGAGCTGGGTGCCCTCGGGCGTCGGCGCGAACGTATAGCGCTCGTGGGCGGGTTCGCGGGCCAGCGAGCTGTCGGCCACGGGGCGGCCGTCCCGGAGCTCGCCGACGAGGCGCAGCGCCATCAGCTCGTGCGTGCGGCACTCGTCGACGATGGCCTCCATGCCGAAGCCGCGCGGGTCCAGGAAGCGCAGCCGCCGGCCGGGCCGCCAGTGGCCCTCGAAGTAGGAGCCCTCGGCGAAGGCGCGCGTCCAGTCGCGGTAGGCGATGGGGTCGAACATGCAGTCCCAGACCCGCGCGACCGGCGCCGCGACGGCGATGTCGAACTGCAAGTCCTTCATCCCTGGCCGCCTTCCGCCAGCTGGCGCAGGTTCTGCAGCCCGTCCTCGAAGTCGCGGCCGACCATCCTGTCCATGTCCATGAAGACGCCCATCAGCTTGTTCACGAAGTTGGCGGGGCCGTGCATGCGCCAGCTCACCTCGGTCGCGCCGTCGGCCGTGGGCCGCAGCGCGAACTCGGCCTGGTTGTGGGCCTCGAAGGGCTTCACGAAGTCCAGCTTCATCTGCACGGCCCGGCCGGGCTGCTGGCCGGTGACCTCGAGGCTGCCGGTGCCGACCTTGTCGCTCTCCCACGCATAGCGCGAGCCGACGCCGCTGGCCGCGCCGCCGTAGCTGCCCTTGACCAGCGGATCCTTGCGCTCGTAGGGGTTCCAGCGGTTGAAGCCGCGCAGCTCGCCGACCAGGGGCCAGAGCTTGTCGGCAGGCGCCGCAATGCGCAGCCGGCGCTCGACGCTGAACTCGTCGGGCCGGGTCGACGCATAGCCCAGCAGCATGAGGATGGCCACGGCCAGGCCCATCAGCACGATGGAGAAGTTGCTCATGGCGTTCTCCCCGTCAGTTGCGGAAGGCCATGTCGCCGCCGGGGGCGAAGTCGACATCGTCGTAAAGGCGGCGGATCTCGACGGCGCAGTCGTGGCCCGGGAAGGGGTTGGGGAAGCGGCTGGCCCAGGCCCGCGCCTCCTCCTCGGAGCGCACCTGGATCAGCGAGTAGCCGGCGATGAGCTCCTTGGTCTCGGCAAAGGGCCCGTCGACGACCTCGCGGCGGCCATCGGGCCGGTAGTGCTGGCGCCAGCCCTCGCGGCTGGGGCGCAGGCCGGCGGCGTCCAGCAGCACGCCGGCGCGCGCCATCTCCTCATGGAAGATGCCCATCGCCTCGAAGACGGGCTGCAGCTCGGGGCCGGGCGGGTCGCCGCGCTCGCTGGTGGCGGTGGCGCGGACTTGGATCATGAATCGCATGGCGGGTCTCCTGGGGTGGTCGGGCAGCGCTTTTGCTGCCTCCATCCCCACGACGATCTACGCGACCCGGCTTCGACAGACTTCGGGAAATTACCTAGAAACCCCTAGGTATAGCAGGGGCCCACACCGCGGATCTCGACCGTCGCCCACTCCGCCGCCGGGCAGCGCTCGGCCCAGGCCAGCGCAACGACCGGGTCCTCGGTGTCGAGCAGGAAGTAGCCGCCCACCATCTCCTTGGCCTCGGCAAACGGCCCGTCCCAGACCTGGGCACCGCCGTCGCGCTTGCTCAGCCGCCGCGCCGCGGTGCCGAGGGAGTTCGTGCCGATCAGCAGGCCTTCGGCCTTCAGTTCGGCGGCGAAGTCCAGCATGCGCTGGTAAACAGCCTCGCCGGCGACGCGGCCACGCGCCGCGCGCTGGCCCAGGGGTTCGACGATGAGCAGCATCTGAGGCATGGCTTAAGTCCGCAAAGCGAGAAAAGTAACAATGCCCATTCTGGACTGGCCGCGCCCGGCTGGTGCAAAGTCGGGGTATCGGCTCCCGCCCCGGGGCGCCCTCAGAGGTCAGGGATGAACGACAGCCCCCAGGTGGCGATGCTTTCCTTGCGCGCCGTGCCCGGCCTGCCCATCGTGGCGGCGGCATCGAGCCTGAACCGCGTGCTCGGCCACGCGCCGCTCGAGTTGCGCGGGCGCGGCTTCGCGTCGCTGTGCCCCGCCCAGCAGCCCGACGGCCGCGACTCGGCGCAGACGCTGGCCCGCCTCTTCGACGAAGTGCTGAGCGGCGGCTCGCGCAGCCTGGCCTGGACCTTCCTGACCCACGACGGCGTCGCCCGCCCGCACGGGCTTCACCTGACGCGCATGGAGCGCGACGGCGAGCCGCTGGTGGCCGCCTGCCTCGTGGACCTGAGCCGGCTCAAATTCATCGAGGCCATGAGCGCCGCCGAGAACGAGCTGCTGCAGATGGTGGCCACCGGCCGGCCCCTGGCGACCGTGCTGGCGCGGCTGACAGCGCTGATCGAGGCGCAGTTCGACGGCCTGTTCTGCACGGTGCTGCTGCTGGACTTGGACGGCCGCCACATCCGCCTCGGCGCCGGCCCGCGCATGCCGGCCGACTACATGAAGGCGCTGGACGGCTACGAGATCGGCCCGACGATGGGCAGCTGCGGCACGGCGATGCACGACGACCGCACCGTCATCGTCACCGACATCGAGACCGATCCGCTGTGGGCGCCCTACAAGGCGCTCGCACTGCCCTACGGCTTCCGGGCCTGCTGGTCCGAACCCATCCACGCGGCCGGCCAGGGCGTCATCGGCAGCTTCGCGATGTACTACCGCGAATGCCGCGCGCCTGGCGAGCAGGAGCTGACGGCGCTGCGCACCGCCAGCCACCTGGCCGGCATCGCCATCGACCAAGACCGCCGCGAGCAGGAGCGCCTGCGCGAGGCGCAGTGGCTGGAGGAGCAGGTCGAGAAGCGCACCGCCGAGCTGCTGGCCGCCCAGGACGAGCTCGTCAACAGCCGCAAGCTCGCGGCGCTGGGGCAGATGCTGTCGGGCATCTCGCACGAGATGAACACGCCGCTGGGCAATGCGCTGCTCGCCGCCGACGTGCTGCGCAGCCAGGGCCGCGTGCTGGCCGACAAGCTCGCCGGCAACGCGCCGCTCAAGCGCAAGGAGCTGGCCGACCTGCTCGGCCAGACCTCGGGCGCGGCCGAGCTCGTGCAGCAGAACGTCGACCGCGCGCTGCGCCTCATCAACCGCTTCAAGCAGCTGACCGAAGACAGCGGCCGCGCCATGCGTTCGCGCTTCCTGCTGCGCGACGCGGTTCAGCAGGCCTGGGCCCGCGTTCGGGCGAGGCTGCGGGTGCGCCATGTGCAGCTCGTCTGCGACCTGCCCGAGGACCTCGCCCTCGACGGCTACCCCGAGGTGCTGCACCAGGTGCTGGAGCAGCTCATCGAGAACGCCTGCCTGCACGCCTTCCGCGGCAGCGCCGGCCAGATCCGCATCGGCAGCGCGCCGGGGCCGACGAACCGCCTCGTGCTCGAGGTGCGCGACAACGGCGCCGGCATGCCGCGCGCCGACGTCGAGCGCGCCTTCGAACCCTTTTTCACCACCGCCTTCGGCCAAGGCGGCAGCATCCAGCTCGACAGCCAGCCCGGCAAGGGCACCACGGTCAGACTGGAGCTGCCGCCGCTGAACACGCTGAGGCTGGCTGCGTAAGCAGGGTCCCTCGCCCGGCCCGCATGCCTCACCGCCTCACTGGCGAGTTCGACCGCCAAGAGGCGTCGGCCCAGCGCTGGAAGGCGCCCAGCAGCGCCGGCTCGGGCGACTGGCGCTCGGTGGCCAGCGTGGCCAGGGACAGGACCTCGAAGCTGCGGCGGTACTTGCCCTCGGCGCGGAACTCGCGAGCCAGCAGCATCAGCGCGCCGCCCGGCACCCAGCCGGCGAACTCGGCCACGCCCAGGCCGGGCTGGGCCGATGCGGGCGGCATCACCTCGATGCGCCAGCCCCCGTCCCGGCCCGGGCTCTTGATGAACAGCCACAGCTCGCGCCAGCCATCCAGCGGCTGCACGGCCAGGGCCAGCGCGCGGCCCTCGCGGTTCAGCGAGGCCGAGGCCAGCGCCACCTGGCCGAAGCTGCAGCGGCGCACGGCCAGCTTGCCGGCCTCCTTCAGCGCGACGCAGCGCTCGCCGTCCGCGCCGGGTTCGAGCACGAGTTGCACGGCACCGAAGTCGCGCGCCGCCGTGCCCGTGCCCAGCCAGCGCGCCGCATTCACGCGCATGGCCGCATCGGCATAGGCGGCCTGGTCGTCCTCGGTCAGCTCGGTGGGCAGGATGCCGGCGAACTCGGCCAGGGCCGGCGCGGCCTCGCCGCCGGCACCGCGCCGCGCCTGCGCGAACGCCAGGCTGGCGCTGACCGAGGCGCGGCGCATCAGCAGCCGGTTCTTCCAGTGCGCGGGCAGCGTGGCGGCGTCCACCTGGGCCAGCAGCTGCTGGCGCCACTGGTCGCGCGCCTCGGCCTCGCGCGGCGTGGCGCGCGGGTCCAGGCAGTCGGGCCGCGTGAGCGCCAGCGCGGCGCGCACACGCTGCTCGGGCGTGGCGGCCACGGCCAGCACGCGGCGGAAGGCCTCGCCGTCGTAGCAGACCTGCACGCGGCCGTCCTCCGCCTCGACCTGCTGGAACTTCAGGCCGTAGCGCGCGGCCACGTCGATCTGCGCGGCCAGCTGGCCCTCGCCGGGCTTGGCGTTGGGCAGGGACGCGCGGTCGGCGATGCGCTCGGCAAACGTGCCCATCGCATCCAGCGCCTCCGCGCCGCCCGGGCCGGCCAGTTCGGCCGGCGTCGCGGCCTGCACATAGGCCGCCGCAAGACCCAGGCCCAGGCCCTCGGTGCCCCATTGCTGGCGCGCCAGGCGCAGCTGGGCCAGCAGTTCGGCGCTCGCGCCGTCGCCCTTCGGCATGAGCAGCACCTGGCCCTTGCGCATCCAGCCGCCACGCTCGCGGCGGTAGTCCCAGACCTGCCAGTGGTCGCCGCGCTCGGCGCGGATCTCGAGCGCCTCGCCGCGCCCCATCTGGGCTTGCAGCGAGGCCGTATCGCGCGGCGCGCCACGCAGCGGCGCGTCCTGCACGACGAGGCCGGCGCGCGGGAAGTCGGCGGCGGGCGCGGCGTCCGCCTGGGTCATCACGACGGCCGCCACCGCGGCGCCGATCACGATCAACAGAAGGCGACGCATGATGGCTTACTCCTTCTCCGGTTCGTCGCCTTGGCCGGCGGCCTTGGTCGTCGTGCCGGCCAGCAGCGCGCTGCCGATGAAGCCGCCCGAGCCGGGCGGCGCGATGATGACCTGCACCTTGTCCGAGAGCTTGTCGGCCATGGCCTTCTGCACCAGCAGCGGGTGGCGGGTCAGCAGCTCGCCCTCGGTCGCCATCTGGCTGGCGTTGGCCTTGCCGACCTGGGCCAGGCGGTAGGCCTCGGCATCGGCCAGCTTCTGGCGCGCGGCGGCCTCGGCGTCGATCTCGATGCGGCGCGCCTTGGCCGCGCCTTCGGCCTGCTGGATGCGCGCGGCACTGTCGGCCTGGGCCTCCAGCGCGCGCTGCTCGATCTGCTTCTGCTTGAAGGGCAGCACATGCTTCATGGCCTCCTCCTGCGCCTTGGCCGCGATGATCTGCTCGCGCCCGGCCGCCTCGGCCGCGGTCTCGCGGCGCACCTTGTCGGCGGCGGCCTCCAGCTCGGTCTCCCTGACCTTCTTGTCGGCGATCTCCAGCGTGTAGCGCATGCGCTCGCTGGCCAGGCTGTCGGCCAGCAGGTTGTCCATGCCGCGGCGGTAGTCGGGCGGCAGGTCCACCGAGCCGATCTGCACGCCCCTGAGCAGGATGCCGTCGCTCGCCAGCCTGGCGCGCAGCTCGGCCTCCAGCGCCGCTGCGATCTCGGCGCGCTGGCTGGAGAAGATCTCGCGCACCGTGTGCCTGGCGATCTGCTTGTAGACGACGGCCTGCACGGCCGGCGCGATGACGTCGGCCTCGATGTCGTCCGGCAGCCTGCGCGACAGCTCGGCCAGGCGCTTGTCGTCGACGGCCCAGCGCACATTCATGTCCAGGCCCAGGGACAGGCCCTCGACCGACTGCAGCGGCGACGGGCCGCCGGCCCTGGCCAGCGCGGCCGGGTGGAAGCTCTGGTCGCGCAGCGGGAACAGGCGCACCTCGTGCAGGCCCGGGATGCGCAGGAAGCTGCCCTCGCGGAACTCGCTGCTGCCACCGCTGAACTGGTTGGTGCGCAGCGCGGCCTGGCCGTGCGGCACGGCCTGGAGGGGCGGGTGGGTGAGGACGGCATAGCCGGCAGCGGTCACCGCCGTCAGCAGCAGCAGCGGAGGCAGCACGCGGCGCAGCGAGCGGGCGGCGCCGGGCGCGGCCGTGACGGTGGCCTCCAGGCCGCGGCTGGCCCCGCGACTGAAGGCATTGCGGATGGCGTCGGCGAGGGTCTTGAGGCGTTGCAGCATGGTGACGGGCTCCTTGGCGGTGGTTGCATCGCGTCGTGGGGTTGTGCGGTGCATGGCGGCCATGGTTCCCGGTTGGGTGGGAAGGGACGAGGGAGGAGTGGGGTGGGAGTCTTCCGTTGGGGCGGAGGAATTCTTCCGGTGGTTCGTTGCAGTAGGTTGATGGCGAGGCCCGTGCGGGGATTTCGCCCCCGCGGGCGACTCACTTTCTTGTGCGCGCAAGAAAGTAAGCAAAGAAAGCGCCCCTGCAAAACCGCCCCTGCGGGGTGCCCTGCGATGCTCGGAACCCGGGGCCGCGCCCAACTCACTTCGCTACGCTCCGTTCAAACAAAGGGGCGCGAAGTCAGATGTTGAAGCGTGCTGCGCACGCGCCCCGGGCTCCTGCGCTTCTCGGCGGTTTAGAAGGGGAGACCCCGAACAGCCAGCAGCCGCAACAGCCAACAGTCAAACCCGAAAGCCGGCTGGCGCCGGCTGTTCCTTCACTCCCCCTTTGAGCCCGCCGAGGAGCGCAGGGCCTTGAGGCCGCGTGCGCAGCACGCTTCAACATCTGACTCCGCGCAACTGTTTGACCGGAGCGCAGCGAAGGGAGTTTTGCGCGGGGCCTCAAGGACCGAGCACCGCAGGGCAGCCCGCTGCGCAGCAAAGGGCCGGGCGGTTCGGGGGCGACTCTTTGCCTACTTTCTGGTCGCTCAGAAAGTAGGTCGCCCGCCGGGGCGAACTCCCGGCATGGGCCTTGCCATCAACCCAAAGCAACGAGCCACCGGAAGATTCCTTCCCACGCCACACCAGACCCACCTCCACATAATCCGCGCCATGCCCCGCATCGCCGTCATCGAAGACGACCCCACCACCAGCGCCCAGCTGGCCGGCTGGATCCGCGCCGCCCGCCCCGAGCTGAGCGTCGACCAGCACTTCGACCGTGACGCGGCCGAGGCCGCGCTGCGGCGCGAACGCTACGACCTCGTCGTGCTCGACATCGAGCTGGGCCGCGAGCGCAATGCCGGCGTGGCGCTGATCAACGAGATCAACAAGCAGGGCCTGGGCACGCCGGTGCTGGTGGTGTCGGCGATGCCGGCGGCCATCTACCGCAGCATCATGAAGGCGCTGGACGCCTGGGACTATCTGCAGAAGACCACCTTCGACGAGGCCGAGTTCGTCGAGACCTTCCTCGACATCCTGCGCACCGCCCGCCAGCGCGGGCCGGCCTCCAAGCCGGCAGCAAAGCAGGCCGACGCCAGCCTGCAGCTCGACCCGCTGAAGCAGCGCACGCCGATGTGGCGCGGCCAGCGCATCAACCTGCCGCTGACCGCCCAGCGCATCCTCGCGACGCTGCACGCCCGCACCGGCGAGGTGGTCAGCTACGAGGAGCTGTTCGACGTCGTCAAGAGCGGCCGCAACCGCGACAACGTGCGCAAGCATGTGGCCACCATTCGCGACGCCTTCCGCGACGTGGACGCCAGCTTCGACGGCATCGAGAACATCCCGATGCGCGGCTTCCGCTGGACCCGCGGCGGATGAAGCTCGGCCGCGTCGACATGCCGCGCCTCGGCGTCGCGGCCTTTCGCAACCGCATCGTCTTCCACCTCGTCTTCGTGGCCCTGGCACTGGCCACGCTGGCCCTCGCGCTGGCGCTGCTGAACGAGGAGCGCCAGCGCAATGCGCAGCGCTACGAGCAGAGCTTCGCCAAGTCGCTGGCCGAGATCGTGGCCCAGCTGCGCCATCCCTCGGGCCAGCTGGCGCTGCTCAACCCGGAGCCGCCGCAGGTCGAGGCCGGCTGGGTGGCGCCGCTGCTGCTGCCCTTCGCGGCCATCGACTTCGACGACGCGACCAAGGCCCAGCGGGCCGTCGACATGGCCGGCTGCGCGCTGCAATACCCGGGCGGCGCCAGCCTGTGCGCGGCGGTGGGCAGCAATGCCTACGCGGGCGGCTTCGTCTACCTCGTCGCCAACGTGGACGCGCCGCCCCTGGTGCCCCGCGAGCATGGCGCGCTGGACCTGGCGGGCCTGCACCGCGTGCGCATCCGCTTGCTGCACGACGGCGCGCAGGCGCACTGGCTGGCGCCCTTCGAGGCGCTGGACGCGCAGCACGGCCAGCTGCCCGGCTTCGCCGTCGACGCCACGGTCACCGACACGCTGCGCGCCAAGGCCCGCCCGCAGCGCGACTTCCGCGGCTGGGTCTGGCGCGAGGGCCCCTGCCTGAACGCCGCCACCGGCGCGGCGGACTGCGTGCGCCGCACGACGATCTCGATCCGGCTGCCGGTCGAGGCCTTCCGCGAGGCGCTGTTCCGCCCCGGCGGGCCGCAGTGGCCGCCGGCCGACCTGGCCCGCACCGGCCTGCGCCTCGCACTGCTCGGCCCCGGCGGCACGACGCTGTTCGACAGCGCGGCACCCGGCGCCCAGCCGCCGCTGACGCTGTCCCGGCTGTCCCGCGCGCTGGCGCCGGGCGAGACATTGAAGATCACGCGCGGCAGCAATGTCGTGGCGCTGCTGCAGGGCGCCGACGCGGCCGGCGCCCCGCCCTCGCCCTGGCTGACCGCGCTGATCCGGCACCTGCCGGCGCCCGCCATGCCGCACGCGCTGCAGGCCCGCGACACGGTGACGACGCCGGCCGGCCGCTTCGACGTGGTGCTGACCGGCGACCTGCAGGGCCTGGACCGTTCCCTGAGCGCCAGCGCCGCCCGCCTGGCCTGGCCGGTGGGTGCGATGCTGGCGGCCATCGCGCTGGCCTGGCTCATCATCGAGATGGGCCTGATCCGCCGCATCGCGACGCTGACGAAACGCGCCGCGGCCCTGTCCCACCAGCTGCAGGCGCCCGAACAGCGCTTCGCCCTCGGCACGCTGGACGTGGCCGACCTGCGCGGGCGCGACGAGCTCGGCATCCTGGCCGGCAGCCTCGCGGACCTGCTGCAGCATGCGCGCGACAGCCTGCGCCGCGAGCAGTTGCGCGCCGAGCGCGAGCACGACCAGTGGCATGCCGTGGGCCACGAGATCATGTCGCCGCTGCAGTCGCTGATGCTGCTGCACGCGGCCGACAGCGACCCGAGCCGGCGCTATGTGCAGCGCATGCAGCAGGCCGTCAAGGTGCTGTACGGCCAGGCCTCGCCGAGCGAGGCGCTCGCGGCCGCGACGCTGGCCGTGGGCCGGCTGGACCTGGACGCCTTCCTGCGCGGCGTGGCCGAGAACGCGGCCTATGCCGGCATCGCCGACGTGGCCTACGCGCCGGCCGCCGAGCCCGTCTGGGTGCAGGCCGACGAATACCCGCTGGAAGACGCGATCACCCATGTGCTGGGCAATGCCGACCGCTACCGCGTGGCCGGCACGCCGATCACGCTGGCGCTGCGCGTGGACGGTGACCTGGCCAGCATCGACATCCACAATCAGGGCCCGCGGATCGTGGACGACCAGCTCGCGCGCATCTTCGACTACGGCGTCAGCGATGCCGAGCCCGAGGACGGCGTGCGGCGTGGCCAGGGGCTGTTCGTGGCCAAGACCTATCTGGCCAAGATGGGCGGCAGCATCGCGGCGCGCAACGTCGCGGATGGCGTCGTGTTCGAGATCGGCCTGCGCCAGGCCTGATCGGCCCTGGCCACAATCGGGCGCCGCTGCTGCCGAAACAGGGAGACCCGCCATGACATTCCTGCCCGATGCGATCTATGCGCTGCTCGACGCCCGCGGTGGCATCCGCCGGCAGGCCGGCGGCGCCGAGTTCTGGTCCCAGCCCGAAGAGGCAATGGACGCGCTCGGCCGCGACTGGCTGGTGTCGGAGTTCGAATGCGAGGCCGACTGGGGCAGCTGGGAGATCCACCCCCACGGCGACGAGTTCGTCTACCTGCTGGACGGCGACATCGAGTTCCGGCTGGAGACGCCCGAGGGCGTCGCCGCGCAGCGCATCGCGGGCCGCGGCGCCGTCGTCGTGCCGCGCGGCGTCTGGCACACGGCCAAGGTGTTCCGGCCCAGCCGCATGCTCTTCATCACGATGGGGGCCGGCACCGAGCACCGGCCGGCCTGACCGGCGTCGCGCCTTGAAACTGCCGCCCCCACCGCCACTTCCTCGGGTCTCCCGCTTTCCGGGGCCGGCGCCGGCCCCGCAGCCTCGATGAAATCACTCGGCAAGCGCGCCGCCGGCCTGCGCCTGGAACGCATGCGGGCCTCGCCCCGCTACCTGAAGACCGACGCCGGCGAGGGCTTTCGCAACGTCCACCCCATCCAGCCCGGGCTGCGCGACGGCAGCGAGCGGCCGTCGCTGGGCGACTTCCTGTGCTCGGAGGGCCGGCGCACGCCGCCGGGGCCGCTGCCTTCCGTGAACCCGCTGGACGCCTGGCTCAAACCGGCCGGCAGCGGCCTGCGCGCGACCTGGCTGGGCCACTCCACGGTGATGGTCGAGATCGACGGCCTGCGCGTGCTGACCGACCCGGTCTGGGGCCGGCGCGCGTCGCCCTCGCAGCTGGCCGGCCCGAAGCGCTTCCAGCCGGTGCCGCTGGGCCTGAAGGCCCTGCCGCCGCTGGACGCCGTCGTCATCTCGCACGACCACTACGACCACCTGGACCACGGCAGCATCCGCGAGCTGGTGAAGCTGCAGAACATGCCCTTCATCACCTCGCTGGGCGTGGGCGCCCATCTGCAGGCCTGGGGCGTGCCGGCCGAGCGCATCATCGAGCTGGACTGGTGGGAGCACTGGCAGCACCCGGCGGCCGGGCTGCGCATCCACGCCACGCCGTCGCAGCACTTCTCGGGCCGCTCGCTGGGCGACCGCAACGCGACGCTGTGGTCGTCCCTCGTCATCGAGACGCCGCGGCACCGCGTCTTCTTCAGCGGCGACACCGGGCTGACGGGCGAATACGCCGGCATCCGCGAGCGCTTCGGCCCCTTCGACCTCGTCATGCTGGAGGTGGGCGCCTTCCACCCGTCCTGGGGCGACATCCACCTCGGGCCGGAGAACGCGTTGAAGGCGCTGCAATTGCTCGGCGGCGGCGCCTTCCTGCCGGTGCACTGGGGCACGTTCAGCCTGGCCCTGCACGACTGGGACCAGCCGGCCGAGACGCTGCTGAAGCTCGGCCCCCGGCAGGGCGCCCGGCTGCTGATGCCGCGGCTCGGCGAGGCCGTGGAGCCGGCCCACGGCGAGCCCGCCACGCCCTGGTGGCGCGCGGCGGACCTGCCCTCGCACCGGCGCGCGAAGCCGGCCGAGCCGGAGAAAGACCCGGGCAAGCTGCCGCAGGCCATGCCCTGGCCGCTGGATTAGCGGTACCACGGGGATGGGCGCGGGCACGCCGCCCGGGGTAGGGAAGCGGGCGGCGTCAGTCGTCGCGCGAGCCGGCCCCAAGGCCGCGATGCACGGCCAGGGCCAGCGCCGCGCCGGCCAACTCGGCCGCGACGAAGCCCGGCACGCTGGCCGGCGCGATGCCGGCAAAGCTGTCGCTGAACATGCGGCCGAAGGCGGCGGCCGGGTTGGCAAAGGCCGTGGACGACGTGAACCAGTAGGCCGCGCCGATGTAGGCCGCCACCATGGCGGCCACCCGCGAGGCCGGCGCGCGCAGCACGACGAGCAGCAGGCCGGACGTGGCCACGGCCTCGGCGACCCACTGCCCCGTGCCGCCGCGCGGCCTGGCGGAGAACTGCAGCAGGCTCATGTCGAACATCGCATGGGCCAGCCAGGCCCCCAGCACGGCGCCCAGCAGCTGGGCGGCGACATAGGCCGCCAGCGCGCCGGCGGCCAGCCGGCCGCGCACGGCCATAACCAGCGACACCGCCGGGTTGAAATGCGCGCCGCTGACCGGCGCCAAGACCTCGATCAGCACGTAGAGGCCGCCGACCGTGGCCAGCGTGTTGGCCAGCAGCGCCAGCGCGGCATTGCCGCCCGCCAGGCGCTCGGCCATGACGCCGGAGCCGATGACGACGGCCAGCAGCAGGGCCGTGCCGAGGCATTCGGCGAACAGGCGGCGGCGCAGCTCCGCCGTCACGACGCGGTGATCTCGGCCAGGCGCTGCTGCAGCTCGGCCCGGCCCAGCGTGGCCAGCGGCAGGCTCAGCAGCTGCAGCATGCGGTAGCCGATGGCCTGGCGCGTCAGCTCGAAGGCGCGGCGCCGGCCCTCGTCGCCGCCCTCGGCGTTGGACGGGTCCGGGTAGCCCCAATGCAGCCTGAGGGGCGCGCCGCCCGCGCCGCCGTGGAACACCGGGCAGGCCTCGGCCGCCGCGCTGTCGCAGACCGTGATGACGATGGACAGCGGCGGCGCCGTGGGCGCCATGAACTCGTCCCAGCTCTTGCTGCGGCAGCCCGTGGTGTCGACACCCGCCCGCTGCAGCGCCTCGAGCGCGAAGGGATGGATGCGGCCGCTGGGCGCGCTGCCGGCGCTGTGGGCGCGCAGGTCGACGCCGAGCCCGCCGGCCCAGTGGTTGAGCATGCCCTCGGCCAGCACGCTGCGGGCCGAGTTGTGGGTGCAGAGGATGAGGACGTGGGTGGTCATGCGTTCAGCAGCAGCGGGCCGCCGGCAGGCCGCAATCGGCGCCCTGGCAGCAGTTCTCGGTCAGATAGCCCAGCAGCGCGTTCATGCGCGGATAGGCGGCGCGGCAGATCAGGTTGCGGCTGGACCGCTCCTGCGTCACGAGGCCGGCGTTGACCAGTTCCTTCAGGTGGAAGGACAGCGTGTTGGCCGGGATGTCCAGGCCCTCGGCCATCGTGCCCGGCGTGAGCCCGGCATCGCCGGTGACGACGAGGGCGCGGAAGACCTTGAGCCGCACGGGCTGGGCCAGCGCGGCCAGGGCTTTGACGACGTCCTGCTCATCCATATTTCCAGAATACTCGAAGTGACAAATACCGGCAAGCGCGCGGACGGCGGGCAGCACAATCACGCCCGTCCCCGGCCCCAGCTTGACCATGCCCGCCCTGCGCCACGCCCAGACCGCCCTGCTGCTGACCGCTGCCCTCGCGCTGAGCGCCTGCCAGCGCGTCAACGATGTTCCCGCCGCGCTGCCCGCCGCCTCCGCCGCGCAGGACGCCGGCGCCACGGCCCAGCTGCGCGACGAGGCCGACGGCCTGCTGGCCCTGCACCGCCGGATCATCGTGCTGATGGACGGCGAGGCCGCGCTGCCGCCGGTGCAGCGCAGCGAGGTGCAGGCCCTGGGCCAGCAGCTCTTCCACGAACTGCTGCAAGGCCAGCAGCACCTGGCCGACGCGGCGCTGAAGCCCGACGCGCTGGAGGCCACGGCCGCGCTGCTGACGCGCATCGAGAGCGAGCCGGGCTGGTTCGACGCCGACCGCCTCGCGTTCAAGGAGGTGCTGAGCCAGCTCGCCACGGGGCTGAAGACGGCGCAGACGCTGGAGGGCATCAAGCTCGCGCGCCGCGCGCAGGACGACCTGGACACGCTGGCCGAAGTCGAGAAGGCCTATGAGCAGGAGCTCAAGGACGTCTTCGGCGGCTTTGCGAAGCGCGGCATGGCGCTCAAGCGCGAGAAGTGGGCCGACTACGTCGCCAAGCTCAAGGTGCTGCACACGCGCGAGGCGGTCATGAAGCAGTACGGCGCACAGCTGCCCGCGGCGGCGGACCTGACGCCCGAGCCGCCGGCCTCCGCCGCTTCGGGCGGCCTGCGCGGCGTGGCCGCCAAGGAGCGCGAGGTCTTCGGCGACAAGCTGCCGCCCAAGACCGTGCTGCTGACCTTCGACGACGGCCCGCACCCGCACTACACCGACGAGATCCTGGAGATCCTGAAGCGCTACAACGCGCCGGCCGTGTTCTTTGAGCTGGGCCAGAACCTGGGCAAGGTGGACGCCGCCGGCGCCGTGCAGCCCGGCAATGGCAGCGCGGTGGCCAAGCGGGTGCTGGCCGCCGGCCACCAGATCGCCAACCACAGCTTCACGCACGGGCTGATGAGCAAGTTCGAGCTGCCCAAGGTCAAGGAGGAGGCCGCCAACACGGAGGCGCTGCTGGACGCCGCGGGCCGCAACGGCGACGCGCTGTTCCGCTTCCCCTACGGTGCCCGCAACGACGGCGCGCTGACCACCATCGAGACGCTGAAGCTGCGCTCGATGATGTGGAACGTGGACTCGCTGGACTGGAGCGACCCCATCCCCAAGAGCATCGCCGCCCGCGTGATGGCCGAGCTGGACAGGCAGCAGCGCGGCATCGTGCTCTTCCACGACATCCACGCCCGCACCGTGCAGGCCCTGCCGCTGGTGCTGGACCAGCTCGCCGCCGAGGGCTGGCGCTTCGCCAGCTACCAGGGCGGCCAGTTCGTCGTCTCGGCCGAGAAGGCCGCCGCCGCGCCGCCACCCGCCGCGGGCGAGCTTTACCGCGACAGCCATGCACTGGTCATCGGCATCAACCAATACACGGCCTGGCCCAGGCTGTCGCATGCGGTGCGCGACGCCCAGGCCATGCGCGACACCCTGGTCACGCGCTTCGGCTTCGCGGCCGACCACGTCACGCTGCTGACCGATGCCGACGCGACGCGCGCCAACATCCTGAAGGCGCTCAACGACCGCTTCGGCGACCCCAAGCGCGTGAAGCGCGACGACCGCGTCTTCGTCTTCTTCGCCGGCCACGGCAGCACGCGCAAGCTGCCCAGCGGCCGCGAGGTCGGCTACATCGTGCCGGTGGACGCCGGCCTGAACAACCTGCAGGCCGACGCCATCGCGATGCCGCAGCTGCAGGAGGTGGCCGAAGCCATCACCGCCAAGCACGCCCTCTTCGTCATCGACGCCTGCTACTCCGGCCTGGGCCTGACCCGCGGCGGCTCGGCGGCGGCGGACAGCAACTTCGCCCGCACCAACGCGCGCCGCATCGGCCGCCAGATGATGACCGCCGGCGGCGCCGACCAGCAGGTCGCCGACGACGGCCCCGGCGGCCACTCGGTGTTCACGTGGACGCTGCTGCAGGCGCTGTCCGGCAAGGCCGACCTGAATGGCGACGGCCTCATCACCGCCACCGAGCTGGCCGCCTACGTCGCGCCCGCCGTGTCGGCCATCGCCCACCAGACCCCCGCCTTCGGCAGCCTGCCGGGCAGCGAGGGCGGCGAATTCGTCTTCGAGCTGCCGGTGGCACAGGAGCCGGCGCTGAGCGGCGCCGTGGCCCAGCTGGACGACAGGGCCAGCCGGCTCGCGCTGAAGGTTGACGAGGCCAGCAGCGCCGGCCGCCAGGTGGCGACCGCGGCCAGCGCCGTGCAGGTGACGATCAAGGGCCTGGACGGCAAGGACCAGGCGCTTGCCGCGCCGACCGTGCGCGTCGACCCCGGCGCCCGCGTGGCCGCCCAGCGCGCCAACGACCGCGGCCTGCAGCTCTACCGCGAGCGCCGCTACGACGAGGCCGAGGCCGCGTTCAAGGAGGCGCTGCAGCTGCAACCCAAGTTCGCTCTTGCCGCCAACAACCTGGGCTTTGTGCTCTACCGCCGCGGCAAGCCCGCCGATGCGGCCGCGTGGTTCGAGAAGGCCGTCGACATGGACGGCAGCCGCGCGCTGGCCTGGCTCAATCTGGGTGATGCGCGGCTGCAGGCCGGCGACGACGCCAAGGCGATGGCGGCCTACAAGACCTTCCTGGAGTTGGCGCCCAGGCATGCGCGGGCGGCGGAGTTGCAGGGGTGGATTGCGAATCCGTCGGAGGGGACGAGGCCGAAGGCGTTGTGAGATGCCAAAGCCCATCAAATCGCTTTCGAACGCTCCCAAGTCCACGCTGCGTTGGTGGGGACTGCAGTCCGCCCCCGCGTTCGACTTCGCCATTGACTTCTTGCAACGCCAAGGGTGCGATGGCCCAACAACGTGGAAAGAAGGTGCCCTTGTCCCATTCACGATGGCGCTGGGGCCGACGATCAAGGCCAGCGTCGGCCTGAGCGCCGTCAGCGCCGACAACGGTTACGCGACGTTCAGCTGCCGCGCGGTGATCAGGTCAAAGACGCTTCACGAGGTGAGTGAACCTTCGGACCCGTGGATGAGCGGGACAAAGAGTGCGCTATTTGAGGGCTTCGAGCCCTGCATTGGCTATTGCCTCTCGCATTTGAAATGGTGCGAGAGGGAAGACAGCATCAACCCGAGCTGGGCCATGACCCTGGGCCATGACACGAACAAGCCGAACATTCACGTTTGGGCGGCGGACTTTGAGCGGTTATTCACGCCGCTGCTGAAGAGTCTGGCGACGGATTCGGCGCTGGAAGAGGCGATGGCCCGTGCCGTTGCCAAAGCCAAACCCGCCTGGGTGAAATCCGACTCGCCGTACTTCGTCTTTCTTCCCCAAAGGCTGGCGCGTCTCAAGAGCCGGGATCTGCCTCGCTGAGCAGTCGTCGCAACGTGGCGGTCAACTCTGGCAGCGCGTCCTGGACGACGTTCCACACCGTCGCATGATTCACGACGGCGTATCCGTGGATCAACACATTCCGGAAAGCCACGATCTGGGCCAGGCGCGGCACGTGTGTGGCCAATTCGGCGTCGACCCTCGCCAATTGGCCCAGAGCCTCGCCAATGATCTCGAACTTGCGCTCCACCGCTGAGTGCAGCAGCTCATCAGCCGCGTACAACCCTGCATCCCGGCCCTGCACAAAACCCTGTATCGCCTCGGCGGCGCTCAGCGCATCCCACAGGAAGGCTCGCGGATCACGCCGCATAGAGCAGCTCGCGCTCCCGCTCGATCTGGCGCAGCACGAACGGGTTGCGCACCGCGTCCGCCTGCACAAGGTCGACCCGACGCCCCAACACGGACTCGAGATCACGCCGGGCCGCGTCCCATTCGTCGAGGCCGACGCGGAAGCCGGGCTCGAAGGCGACCAGCAGGTCGGCGTCGCTCTGCGGCCTGAAGTCGTCACCGCGTGCCGCAGAGCCGAACACCTCCAGCCGCGCTATGTGATGGCGGCGGCACAGGGCGGCAAGGGCTTCGCGGGCCTGAGCGATGCTGAGATGCATGGCTCGAGTGTAGGCATGCGGGAGCCCATCGTTTGGCCGCAGTCGCCACGCCAATTTCCCGCCACCGACATCAACCCGCCTCCCAGCTGTGTTCCACTCGGCCGAGAAGCCCCGTCCGCGTTGATCCTTGCCGGAGATCTCGATGACCCCATCCGCCTCGTCCCCCGCTGCAACGCGACGCGACGTGCTCCGTGACCGGTTGCTCGCCACCGTCGACCTGCTCAAGCAGCGGCGCGCGGCCGAGATCGCCGAGGGCTATATCGATGACTACGTGGCCCTGCACTGGCTCGAATGGCAGGGCGGCACGCTGCGCCTGACGACGACCGGCGAGAACCTGTGCAAACACCTCACGGCCTTGCTGAACCGCGGCGACGGGCGATCTCTGCGCTGAGGCCGCCCGGGGGCGGCGGATAGGCGCCAACCCGCCTGTGTTCCACTTCCGCCGTGAATCCCGAAGTCTCCCCAGCCGCCAAGCCGGCCAAAGCGCCGCCGCCGGCCTTTCCCCTTCCCCAGCCGCGCCACGCCTCGCGCCTGCCGGCCGACCTGTCGCCCGAAGACTGGGCCCGCATCCGCCAGGCCGCCCATGCGCTGCCCCAGGTGCTGGTGCCGGCCGACCTCGACGACGGCAGCGACGACGCGCTCGACCGGCTGGGCTGCATCCAGATCTCCAAGGCCGCCGGCGGTGGCCGGCCGAGCCGCTGGATCCTGCCGGCCCAGATCCCCGTGGCGCTGGCCCAGCTGGACGCGACGCCGCTGGCCAACACGCTGCGCTCGCAGCTGCAGCAGCGCCTGCACCAGCTCGAATCGCTCGGCCTGCGCCGCGAGGGCCTGGTGTTCACGCGGCTGTGCGTGCACCCGATCACGCTCGCGCACGAGGGCTGGCGCATCGACCTGTCGCACCGCGTGCCGGTGCCGGAGGCGCCCGTCTGGGCCTTCTTCCGCGACGGCGACGCAGCCGCGCTGCGGCATGCGCTGGGCCAGGCACCCGAGTATTCCTACACCGCCGAGCTGGCCCTGCACCTGAACCACCTCGTCGCGCGCAGCGAGGCCATGGGCGACTCCGCCCAGCTCGCGTCGCTGCTGCCGCGCCTGCAGGCCGAGTGCGGCGTGCCCATGTCCTTCGGCGACCTGAAGACCGCGCTGACCCGCGCCCAGGACCGCTGGGAGCAGCAGGTCGAGGAGCAGAGCACGCTGGCCAGCCTGGGCCGCGAGCTGGCCTTCCAGGGCTATCCGGACAGCTTCGACGCGGCGCGCAAGCTGGGCCGCAAGGTGACGCTCTACCTCGGCCCGCCCAACAGCGGCAAGACGTATTCGGCCTTCGAGCGGCTGGCGCAGGCGCTGGACGGCGCCTACCTCGCGCCGCTGCGCCTGCTGGCGCTGGAGGGCCGCGACCGGCTCGTCGGCCGCGGCGTGCCCTGCTCGCTGCTGACCGGCGAGGAGAACGTGCCGGCGGCCAATGCGCGCGTCGTCAGCAGCACCATCGAGATGGTCAACACCCGCGACGTCATCGACGTGGCCGTCATCGACGAGGCGCAGATGATCTTCGACGACTCGCGCGGCTGGGCCTGGACGCAGGCCATCGTCGGCGTGCCGGCGCGCGAGCTCATCATCATCGGCTCGGCCTATGCGGCGCCGGCCATCGAGCGGCTGCTGCAGCTGTGCGGCGAGAAGCCGGAGAAGCGCTTCTTCGAGCGCAAGCAGCAGGTGCAGCTGATGCCCGCGCCGGTGCCCATGTCGCACTTGCAGGCCGGCGACGCGGTCGTCGCCTTCAGCCGCCGCGACGTGCTGATGCTGCGCGACCAGATCGCGCAGGACGGCCACTCCGTCAGCGTCATCTACGGCGCGCTGCCGCCCGAGGTGCGGCGCCGCGAGGCCGAGCGCTTCGCCGTCGGCGCCAGCGACGTGCTGGTCGCGACCGACGCCATCGGCATGGGCCTGAACCTGCCGATCCGCCGCGTGCTGTTCTCGACGCTGGAGAAGTTCGACGGCGTGGGCGACCGCGAACTCAGCGTCAGCGAGGTGCACCAGATCGCGGGCCGCGCGGGCCGCTACGGCATGCACGACGAGGGCTTCGTGTCCGTGCTGAAGGAGGCCGAGGCCGACGCGATGAAGATCCTGCGCCAGCAACTGCCCAAGGAGCCGCGCGCGCCGCGCGACTTCAAGGCGCCGGTGGCGCCGAACTGGCGCCATGTGCAGACCATCTCGCAGCGCATGGGCGTGAACAAGCTCCATGCGGTGCTGAGCATCTTCATGCAGCAGCTGCGCCTGGACGACGCCCACTTCGCCGTGGCCGAGCTGGAGCAGATGCTGGAGCTGGCCGAGATGCTGGACCGCAACGCGGCCACGCTGCCGCTGCAGGAGCGCTTCCGCTACGCGCAGGCGCCGGTGGACTCGCGGCTGCCGATGCTGGTGGAGCAGTACGAAAGCTGGGCCACCCAGCACGCCCGAACCGGCAAGGCCGGTCAGCCCTATTTCCTCGACGACTACGACCAGCACGGCCGCCTGGACCGCATGGAGCAGGCGCTGCGCATCTGCACGCTGTGGCTGTGGCTGGACCTGCGCTTCCCCGGCGTCTACGGCGAGGTGGAGGCCGTCATCGACTTGCGCGGGCGGCTCAATGACGGCATTGAAAGGCAGCTGAAAGGCAGAAAGCCGCTCTGGCAGCGCCGCGGGCGCTGACCGCGGCCAGCGCCGGGCGCCGGGCGCCGCGGCGGGATTCTTCATTCGGACGTCATGCGCGGCGGCGACATTGCGCGCTCCCAGCAATGTCCCCTTGCCATGACCGCCCCGAGCCTCCCTTCCCCATTCCGTTTCTCCGCCCACCGTCTTTGCGCCGTCGCCGCCGCCATCTGGCTGCTGGCGGCCCAGGCCGCCTGGGCCGACACCGCCGCGCCGGCAGCCTCCGTCGCGCCGGCCCCGTCTGACGCGGCCGAGGGCGGCGCCGCCACGACCCATTCGCTGCAGGCCGTGGAAGTGGTGGCCAAGCGCACGCGCTCGGCCACATCGCTGCAGGCGTCCGACGTGCAGGCCCAGCTGCCGGGCGTCAACCCGCTGAAGGCGCTGCAGTCGCTGCCCGGCGTCAGCTACCAGACCGCCGACCCCTGGGGCAACAACGAGCAGAACGCGCAGCTGTTCATCCACGGCTTCAGCGCGCAGCAGCTCGGCTACACGCTGGACGGCGTGCCGCTGGGCGACCAGCAGTACGGCAACTACAACGGCCTGTCGCCGCAGCGCGCCATCAGCAGCGAGAACGTGCGCAGCGTCGTGCTGTCCTCGGGCGCGGGCGACCTCGCCACCGCGTCCACCAGCAACCTCGGCGGCACCATCGAGACCTTCAGCAGCGACCCGCGCAGCCAGCATCGCCTGTCGCTGGAGCAGACGCTGGGCAGCTACAGCGCGACGCGCAGCTTCGTGCGCTACGACACCGGCGACTTCGGCGAGGGCAACTCGGCCTATGTGTCGGCGATGCGCCTGCGCGCCCGCGCCTGGGACTTCGACGGCAGCCAGGGCGGCGAGCACTACAACGCCAAGTTCGTGCGCCGCATGGGCGACGACCGGCTGACCGCCTACCTGAGCTACAGCCACAAGATCGAGCCCAACGAGGACTCGACCGTGCACTCGGCCAGCCAGGTCTTCCAGCCCTACACGCGGCCGTTCTACTACCCCGACTTCGCCGCCTACGTGGCCTATCTGGACCCCAAGACCAGCGCGACACCGACGGCCCAGGGCGCCAACTACAACAACTACTACAGCGCTGCGCAGCGCGACGACACGCTGGGCTATCTGAAGTACGAGGCCCAGCCGAGCGAGACGCTGCGCTGGAGCCAGCAGCTCTACTGGCACCACGACAAGGGCGCCGGCCTGGTGGCCGGCCCGATCGGCGTGGCCGGCCTGCCCGGTCTGTTCTCGGTCTACTTCCCGGGCCAGAACCTCAAGCAGGTGTTCGGCAACTCCGGCCTGGCGCTGCGCACGACCGAGTACCGGATCGACCGCGGCGGCCTGATCGGCAAGTTCGAGCTGGAGCTGGGCGAGCACCAGCTGCAGGCCGGCTACTGGTTCGAGCACAACCGCGCCGACGCCTACCGGCGCTGGTACCCGGTGGACGTCAACAACCCCGGCACGCCCTACGACCGGCCCAACGGTGACGCGCTGATCACGCAGTACGGCAGCACGATCCAGAACCGCGTCGTGCAGCTGCACCTGCAGGACAGCTGGCAGGTGCGCTCCGACCTGCTGCTGCAGGCCGGCTTCAAGTCCAGCCTGCAGTTCGCCGAGGGCCGCTTCCCGGTGCAGCAGAAGGCGGGCTCCATCACCGGCGGCTCGCCGGCGCTGCCCGAGGGCCGCATCGACACCAAGCGCTGGTTCCTGCCGCAGGCCGGCCTGGTCTGGACGCTGTCGCCGCAGGCCCAGGTCTATGCCAACGTGCAGAAGAACCTGCGCCAGTTCGTCACCTACGGCGCCGGCGGCCTGTCGCCGTGGAGCCTGTCCAGCCAGGCCGGCTTCGACCTCTTCAAGGCCACCGCCAAGCCCGAGACCTCGGAGACCTACGAGACCGGCCTGCGCGGCCGCCGCGCGCTCGACCTCGGCCCGCTGAGCGCGATCGAGGGCCAGCTCAGCGTCTACCACGTCGACTTCCACGACCGGCTGCTGCAGATCTCGTCGACGCCGGTCATCGGAGTCATCAACCCGGGCAACCCCATCCTGGCCAACGTCGGCGACGTGCGCACCGACGGCATCGACCTGGCGGCGACGCTGCACTTCGGCAGCCACTGGTCCTTCTACAACGCGCTGTCCTACAACCGCTCGGTCTACACGGCCGACTACCAGACCGGCTCCAACAACACGACCGTCAACACCTCGGGCAAGCGCGTGCCCGGCAGCCCCCAGCTGCTGGAGAAGTTCACGCTGAGCATGAACTACGGCGACGTCGAGGCCCAGCTGATGGGCGACTACGTCGGCAGGCGCTACGCGACCTACACGAACGACCTCTGGGTCAGCGGCTACTTCCTCGCCTCGGCCATGGTCGGCACGCGGCTGCCGATGCTGGAGTCCGGCGGGCTGCTGAAGGACGCGAGGCTGCGGCTGACCGTCAGCAACCTGGCCAACAGGAGGGGCGACCTGAACGTCGTCGTCGGCTCGGCCGCGGGCACCTACAACACCTTCCCGATCCCGCCGCGCCAGTATTTCCTGACCTTCTCCGGCGCCTTCTGACGGGCGCATCCACCGGGGCCTGGCCGGCCCCGGCGGGCGGCGCGGCGGACGCGATCGGCATAGGCCCGGACCCGCGCGGCGCCGGTCAGCGGGTCACCGACCCCAGCGCCATCAGGTCCCGCGCCGTCGCCACGATCGCCTCCCGCGGCGCCCTCGGCACCCAGCCCAGCCGCTCGCGCGCATGGCTGGAATCCTGGTGCCGGGCCGTGCCCAGCTCGCTGGCCGCGGCGCGCACGGTCGGGCTGAACCTGGCCAACAGCCGCACGCTCCAGTCCGGCAGCGCCAGCGTCGGCACCTTGCGCGCCTGATCGCCCAGCTCGGCGCGCAGGATGGCCGCGATCTCGCGCAGCCACAGGAAGCCGCCGCAGGCGATGAAGCGCTCGTCGGCCATGCGCTGCGGCGCCGTCAGCGCGCGCCAGTGCAGCTCGGCCACGTCGCGCACGTCGACGATGCCGAAGCCGATATTCGGCAGGGCCGGCAGCCGGCCTTCGAGCAGGCGGCGCACGATGAGCACGCTGGCCGAGTAGTCGGCGCTGGCCACCGGCCCGAGCACGACGGAGGGGTTGACGGTGCAGAACTCCAGCCCGCCGCCCTCGCGCGCCACCCAGTCGCGCGCGGCGCGCTCGGCGACGGCCTTGGACTGGACGTAGGGCGGGATGCCGGGCGCACCGAGATTCGTCCAGTCGGCCTCGGTGAGATGGTGTTCGCCCGGCCCGTGGCCGTAGGCGATGGCCGCGACGGAGGAGGTCATCACCACCCGCCGGACGCCGGCATCGCGCGCGGCCTTCAGCGCGCGCAGCGCGCCATCGCGGGCCGGCACGATGAGCTCGTTGGCATCGCGCGGCACGCCGGCCGGCAGCGGCGATGCGACATGGGCCAGGTGGCTGCAGCCGGCCGCGGCCTCGGCCCAGCCGGCATCGGCCGTCAGGTCCGCGGCGAAGCAGCGCAGCTGGTCGTCACCCGATGCCACGCCCAGCAGCTGGCGCAGCTCGGGCTCGCGCGCCAGGTCGCGCACGCTGGTGTTGACCTGCCAGCCGCCGGCCAGCAATTGACGGATCAGCACGCCGGCGACGTAGCCGCTGCCGCCGGTGACGAGGATGCGGGGAGAGGGCGCGGAAGAGGCCATGCGCCGCATTGTCCGGGCGCGCCGGCCTGCCATGACCGACGGCACCCGAGGGCGAGTGCGCATTGCCAGCCGGCACGGAGCAAGGGACAGTCGCGGCTTTTCCGGATTTCTCAGGACTTCTCTTGACCACCGTCCCCCTGACCGCGGCCGCCGACGCCACAAGCGCCGCACGCGCCCGCCACGACCGCGCCTTCCTGGGCCACCCCGCCGGCCTCGGCTGGCTGTCCTTCTGCGAGCTGTGGGAGCGCTTCTCCTACTACGGCATGCAGGCCCTGCTGGTGCTCTACCTGGGCAACTACCTGTTCCTGCCCGAGCACATCGGCGGCGTGGCCGGCATCGGCTCGCTGCGCGCCGCCATCGAGAGCGTGACCGGCCCGCGCTCGACGCTGCAGCTGGCCTCGGCGGTGTTCGGCCTGTACACGGGCTTCGTCTACCTCACGCCCATCTTCGGCGGCCTGCTGGCCGACCGCGTGCTGGGCCGCACGCGCACCGTCGTGCTGGGCGCGCTGCTGATGGCGCTGGGCCACTTCCTGATGGCCTTCGAGGCCGCGCTGCTGCCGGCCCTCGGTTGCCTGCTGCTGGGCGTGGGCTGCTTCAAGGGCAATATCGCCGCCCAGGTGGGCGACCTCTACGCGCCGGGCGACAAGCGCCGCGCCAGCGCCTTCCAGATCTTCATGCTGGCCGTGCAGATCGCCGTCATCGCCGCCCCCATCGTCTGCGGCACGCTGGGCGAGAAGGTGGCCTGGCACTGGGGCTTCGGCGCCGCCGGCGTGGGCATGCTGATCGGCCTGTTCGTCTACCTCGGCGGCCGGCGCCACCTGCCGCCCGAGGCGCCGCGCCAGGCCGCCAGGGCCGACGCCGAGGCGCACCCGCCGCTCGGCCGCCGCGGCCTGCTGCAGGTCCTGCTGCTCGTGGCCATCATCCCGCTGCTGATGCTGTCCATCGTCGGCAACCAGCAGTTCAACAACGCCTACCCGCTGTGGTCGCAGAAGTTCATGGACATGACGGTGGGCGGCTTCGAGGTGCCGGTGACCTGGCTGCAGGCGGTGGACGCCACGGTCAGCTTCGTCACGATGCTGGGCTCCATCGCGTTCTGGCGCTGGTGGGCCAAGCCAGAATCCGGCCGCCGCGAGCCCGACGAGGTCACCAAGATCGCGCTGGGCTGCTTCCTCGCCGCCGGCGCGCCGGCGCTGCTGCTGATCCCGGCCCTGTCCATCGAGGCCGGCGGCGCCAAGATCAGCATCCTGTGGACCTTCGCCTACACGCTGGTCAACGACATCGGCTTCGCCAACATCCTGCCCGTGGGCCTGGCGCTGTACTCGCGCGCCGCGCCGCGCGGCCTGCAGGGCGTCATGATCGGCATCTACTACCTGCACCTCTTCCTCGGCAATATGTTCGTCGGCTGGCTGGCCGGGCTGCTGGAGGTGTTGCCGGGCTCCCAGTTCTGGCTGCTGCACGCCGCGCTGGTGGGCGGCGCGGGCGTGGGCATGCTGCTCGTGAAGCTGCTGTTCGGCCGGCTGCTGGCGCCGGACGACGAAGCGCCGGCCGCCCAGGCCGCATAGCCCGTGTAGCCCGGCCTGCCTAGACTCGCCCCCATGCTGACCGTCCACCACCTGAACAACTCCCGCTCGCAGCGCGTGCTGTGGCTGCTCGAAGAACTCGGCCTGCCCTACGAGATCCAGCACTACCAGCGCGACGCCAGGACCTCGCTGGCGCCGCCGGAGCTGCGCCGCGTGCACCCGCTGGGCAAATCGCCCGTCATCACGGACGGCGGCTTCACGGTGGCCGAGAGCGGCGCCATCCTCGAATACCTGGTGGACCGCTACGGCCAGGGCCGGCTCAAGCCCACGGGCGAGCAGGACCTGCTGCACTACCGCTACTACCTGCACTTCGCCGAGGGCTCGGCGATGCCGCCGCTGCTGATGAAGCTGGTCTTCAACAAGGTCAAGCGCGCGCCCATGCCCTTCTTCGTGAAGCCCGTCGCCAGGGGCATCGCGAACAAGGTGCTCGCCGGCTTCGTGCAGCCCAACATCGACGCGCAGCTCAGGTTCCTGGAGAGCGAGCTGGCCGCGCGCCCCTGGTTCGCCGGCGCCGAGTTCTCGGCGGCGGACGTGCAGATGAGCTTCCCGCTGGAAGCCGCCGCGGCGCGCGGCGGCGCGATGGACGGCTACCCGAAGATCAAGGCCTTCCTGGACCGCATCCATGCGCGGCCGGCGTACAAGCGGGCGCTGGAGCGCGGCGGGCCGTATGACTTGCTGAGCTGAGCGCTCTACCGCGTCAACCGGTAGATCAGCAGGGCGGCGCGGATGGCGCCGCGCTCGATGGACGCGATGTCCAGCCACTCGTCGGGCGTGTGCGCGCCGCCGCCCGCGGCGCCGAGGCCGTCCAGGCTGTCCACCAAGGAGGCGACGAACTGCACGTCGCCCGCGCCGCGTTGGCCCGGCGGGAAGGGCGCGATCTCGCCCAGGCCGGCATCGGCGCTGGCGCGCGAGTAGGCCTCCAGCAGCTTGAGATTGCCCGGCGTGGGCGCCATTGGCGGATAGGCCTCTCTGAAGCTGATGCGCGAGCGCGTGCCCGGCAGCGCCTGCTCGACGATGGCCTGCATGCGCTCGCGCGCCTTCGCGCCCTGCTCGGGCGTCAGATAGCGCAGGTCGCCGCGCACCAGCGCGTCGCGCGGGATGACGTTGCTCTTGCCATAGGCCTGGCCCTGGCTCTGGGCGTCGTCCCAGCTGGCGCTGGTGCCGCCGACGAGGGTCGCGGCGTTGAAGGTCAGGTCGGGCTCGATGAGCCGGGTGCGGAAGGCATCGAGCACGCGCGCCGCCTCGTAGAGCGCGCCGAAGCCGTCGCGGCCGAACACGCCGGCCGAGTGGCCCGTGCGGGCCGTGACCTGCAGCTGCCAGCCAGCGGAGGCGCGGCGGCCGATGGTGGCGGCGTCGCGCCCCTGGTCGTCGCGCGTGGCACCCTCGAAGGCCAGCGCCGCGTCGCTCTGCCGGGCGGCATCGACCAGCGCGGCGCGCGCGACCTCCACGGGGCTGCCCACGCGCTCCTCGTCGCCGGTGAAGACGGCGCGCACCGTGCGCCCGTCCAGCGCGCCGGCCTCGTGCAGCGCCCGCAGCGCGAGCAGGATGATGACGTCGCCGCCCTTCATGTCGCTCACGCCCTGGCCGCTGACCCGGCTGCCGTCGCTGCGCCAGGGCGGCACGGGGCTGTCCTTCTCGAACACGGTGTCGAGGTGGCCGATCAGCAGCAGGCGCCGGCCCTGTGTGCCCCTGCGCTCGGCCACCAGGTGGCCGGCGCGCTGCATGGCCGGCGGCATGTCGACCCAGCGCGTGCCGAAGCCCAGGCTCTCGAATTCCTTGGCGTACAGGGCGCCGACCTCGCGCACACCGGCCGGGTTCAGCGTGCCGCTGTTGACGAGCACGCTGCGCTCCAGCAGCCGCAGCGCCTCGGGCGTGTGGCGCTTCACGTGGGCGACGATCTGCTGCTCCTGGGCGTCCAGGCCACCGGCCCAGGCCGAAGCGGCAAAGGTGAAGAGCAGCAGCGCGGCGGCGCTTCGGAGAGGGTGCCGGGTCTTCATGCGCCGAGTGTCCGACAAGCCGCCATGCAGCGCCGCCTGCTGCTGACCCTGCTGCCCTGGCCCGCGCTGGCGGCCGGGCCCACGGCCCTGCCGACGTTCCGAACGTGAAACTCAAGGGCAAGGCCCGGCCCCCGCCACCGCCGGCGAATGCCGGCTTTCCTCGGTGGTGCGGCCCGGAGACGGGTGTTAGGCTGCCGCCCAGTTGCACGTCGGGGATGGAGATGTTTCAGGAGCTGCAGGAGTTGTTGGGCGCGTACTTGATGCCGGTGCTGATCGCGGTGCCGCTGGCCATCATCGTGCTCATCGCCGCCTTCAAGCGCGACGACTACCGGCCATCGCGCGACTACGCGCCGCCGCCGCGCCCGCCCGTGCCGCCGCAGGCAGCGCGCGCCGCCCAGCCGCCCGTCGCGCTGCCGCCCCTGCCCATCGAGCCCAATGCCGGCCCGAGCATGGCCAGCGCCTTCGTCATGGCGCCGTCGCCGATGCAGCCGCCGCAGGCCCCGCCGGTCATCCCCGAGGGCCCGCCCGCCATCCTGATCGCCGACGACTCGGCCGTCGTGCGCACCAAGCTCAAGCGGCTGCTGGAGGGCGCCGGCTTCGTCGTGCTGCAGGTCAACGACGGCAACGAGGCCCTGGCCGAGCTGGAGGCCAGGCCCGAGATCGCCGTGCTCATCACCGACCTGGAAATGCCCAACAAGGACGGCTTCGAGCTGATCGCCGACGTGCACGGCAGCATCGCCACCGAGGACCTGCCCGTCATCGCCATCACCGGCCACGACGAGCTGCACGGCCGCGTCGGCCAGATCGAGGGCGTCTACGGCATCTTCAAGAAGCCCTGGAGCGACCGCGAACTGCTCAAGCGCGTGCAGTCGCTGACGCATCTGCGCTCGGCCGCCGCGCGCCGCGCCCGGCGGGCAACCGACGCTCGCCCCGGCGCCGGCGGCTGAGGGCTCCGGCCGATTCGGCATTCGGGCCGAGCGCCGGGCCTGCCATGGGCCAGAGGCCCCTGGCCTTCCGTAGGCACAAGCAGTCCGCAGGGACTGCTTGTGTCCGACTCCAGTTCGCCAAGCCGGCCCACCTGGCGATACCGGCCGGTCAATCCGGCAGGAATCGCCACCCCCGCGGGGGGTGGACCAGCGTACTCGCTGGGCCGGGGGCTCCATTCACAGCGCACGCGGGCTGAGCAGGGCCGCCAGCGTCACCAGGGCCAGGGCCAGCAGCAGCACGGGCAGGACCTCGCGCGTGGCGGGGTCGAACAGCAGGCCGGCGCCGGCCAGCGCGGCGCTGCTGGTCATCGCATCGCTGAGCTGCAGCGCCGAGGTGTTGCTGCCCTGGCTGGCCGGCGGCGACAGCTTGAGCAGCAGCACCGACAGCATCGGAAACGACAGGCCGATGCCCAGGCCCACCGTGGACCAGCCGGCGAACACCCAGCCCGAGGGCAGCGCGAACAGCAGCGGCGCGATGACGACGAGCAGGCCCAGCGCCGTCAGCCCGAAGCCGCCCGGCAGCAGCAGGCGGCGCTGCTCGGCCCCGGCCACGCGGGCCTGCAGGGTGCTGCCTAGGCTCCAGGTGACGGCCCCCGCGCTGAGCGCGACGCCGGCCTCGGTCAGGCTCCAGCCGAAGCGCTGGGTCAGCAGCAGCGGCAGGAAGGCCTCGGCGCTGGCGAAGGTGGCCGCGATCAGCCCGCGCAGCAGGATGACCGAGGGCAGGCCGCGCGCGGCGCTCAGCGTGCCCGCCGGCAGCAGCCGCCACGCCGACACGCCGGCCAGGCCCAGGCCGGTGGCGAACAGCAGGGCCGCGCCCGGGCCGGCCTGCTGGCTGGCGGCGTGCAGGGCCAGCGCGCCGAGGCTGGCCAGCAGCGCCCAGCGCATGGCGCCCCAGCGCAGTTCCTCGCCAGTGCCCGTGCCGACCCGCTTCAGCGAGGGCAGCATCAGCGCCGCCGCCAGCGGCACGGCCGCCGCGACGGCCAGGAAGACCGCGCGCCAGCTCAAGGCCTGCACGAGGAAGGACGCCAGCGCCGGCCCGACGAGGCCGGGCACGACCCAGGCGCCGGCGAACATCGCGAACAGCTTGGGATGCAGGGGCTGGGGCACGACCCGGCCCACGCCGACGTACAGCGCCACGCCCAGCACGCCGCTGCCCAGGCCCTGCAGCGCCCGGCCCGCCACCAGCGCCTTCATGTCGGGTGCGAAGCCGGCCAGCAGCAGCCCGGCGAGGAAGGCCGCCAGCCCGGCCAGCGACGCACGGTAGGGGCCGCGCTTGTCGCAGAGCTGGCCGGCCGCCGTCATGCCCAGCACCGAGGTCGCCAGCGTGGCGCCGAAGGCCAGCGCGTAGAGCGGCAGGCCGTCCAGCGCCGCGGCCACGGCCGGCATCGCGGTGGCCACGGCGATGGACTCGAAGGCCAGCATGGAGATCAGCGCGACGGCGCCCACGCAGGCGGCGCGGCGGCCCGGGGCGAAGAGGGCGGTGTCGGCCGGCGAAGCGGGTGCGGGAATCAGCATTTGTCGGAGCGTAAAAGCTCAAGCCCACTTCAAGTCAAGCGGGCATCGAGGGTGGAGGGGACAATCGGGGCATGTCTGTTTCCGTGTTGCACTGTGCCTCGGCCGGCTTCGAGTCGGCCTGCCGCATCCCCGCCCTGCCCGCCGCTCACCGCAGCCATGGCCTGCACGGCCACGGCTATTTCGCGACCGTCCGCGCCGCACTGCCGGCCGGCTGGGCGGCCTTCCCCGGCGGCGAGGTGGAGGCGTTGCGCGCGCGCATGGCCGACACGGTCGCGCCGCTGGACCACGCGCTGCTGAACGACCATCTGGCCGAGCCCACCGACGAGAACCTCGCGCGCTGGGTGCGCGGCCGCCTGAGCCCCGAGGTGACCGGCATCGTGCAGGTCGGCGTGCAGAGCACGCCGCACAGCGGCGTCGACCTGGACGGTGCCGGCCATGCCCATGTCTGGCGCCGCTACCGCTTCCAGGCCGCCCACCAGCTGCCCCATGTGCCGGCCGGCCACCAGTGCGGGCGCATGCACGGCCATGGCTTCGAGGTCATCCTGCATGCCAACGCCGACCTCGGCGAACGCGACCTGGCCATCGACTACGACCACCTCGACGAGGTCTGGGCGCCGCTGCACTTCGAGCTGAACTACCGCTGCCTGAACGACATCGCCGGCCTGCAGAACCCGACCAGCGAGAACATCTCGGCCTGGCTGTGGGCGCGGCTGAAGCCGGCGCTGCCGGAGCTGAGCTGGGTGACCGTCTACGAGACCGGCTCCAGCGGCGCCAACTTCAACGGCCAGAGCTATCGCATCTGGAAGGAGATGACGCTCGACAGCGCCGTTCGCATGCGCCACGCGCCCGGCGGCCACCCGCTGGCGGGCATCCACGGCCACACCTTCACGCTGCGCCTGCACCTGGCCGCGCCGCTGGACCAGGTCATGGGCTGGACGGTGGACTTCGGCGATGTGAAGACGCTGTTCAACCCGATCTTCAAGCGGCTGGACCACCATCCGCTGTTCGACAACGCCAACTTGCAGGGGCTTCACGACGGCGACGCGGCGAGCATCGCGGCCTGGGTGCTGCGCGAGGGCGGCGGCGCGCTGCCGCAGATCGACCGCGTGGACGTCTACGAGACGCGCGGCTCGGGCGCCATCGTCAGCCGTGCCGACTCGGAAGAGCTGATTCCCGTATGACCTATTCCGTCAAAGAGCTGTTCTACACGCTGCAGGGCGAGGGCGCCCAGGCCGGCCGCGCGGCCGTGTTCTGCCGCTTTGCCGGCTGCAACCTCTGGACCGGCCGCGAGCAGGACCGCGCAGCGGCGGTCTGCAGCTTCTGCGACACGGACTTCGTCGGCACGGACGGCGAGGGCGGCGGCAAGTTCGCGACGGCCGATGCGCTGGCGGACACGATCGCGAAGGCCTGGCCCGGCGGCGGAAGGCCGTATGTCGTCTGCACCGGCGGCGAGCCGCTGCTGCAGCTGGACGCGCCGCTGATCGCCGCGCTGCATGCGCGCGGCTTCGAGGTCGCCGTCGAGACCAACGGCACCCAGCCCGCGCCGCCGGGCCTGGACTGGATCTGCGTCAGCCCCAAGGCCGACGCGCCGCTGCTGCTGACCTCGGGCCACGAGCTGAAGCTGGTCTACCCCCAGCCGCTGGCCCGGCCCGAGCGCTTTGCCGGCCTGGACTTCCAGCACTTCTTCCTGCAGCCGATGGACTCCGTGCTGCAGCGCGAGCACACGAAGGCGGCGGTGGACTACTGCATGAAGCACCCGCAATGGCGGCTGTCGGTGCAGATGCACAAGGTGGTCGGCATCGCCTGAGCGCTATCTGGGCGGCAGGGTGCGGACGAAGGCCAGCGCACCGGCGATCAATCGACGACGCAGCGCGTCGTCGCCGCAGACCCCGCCATCCGCGCGGACCCAGCCGGCCATGGCCTTGCCGCGCGACAGCATGGGCTGGACACCGTCCAGCCCGAGCGCCCAGGCATCGCCGCCTTTGCCGAGCCGGACCAGCAAGCCGTCGGAACGCGCACCGCACAGGAGATGTCCGTGGAGCAGCCAGGCCCGGCCGCCGAACATCGACTTCTGCGTGATGCCCGCGACGGCGCGAAGCTCGTCGTGAATGAGTTCCTCGAGGCCGGGATTGCGCGACATGGTTCTGCGCTCCTGGGGTCGTCAACGTAGCGGGGGAGGGCAATTGCGCCGCAGATCGTAGACCGGGCCGGCCCGCGGGCTCAGCGCAGGCGCCGGTCCAGCCAGTTCAGCACGCGCAGGTCCTGGAAATAATTGGTGTGGTGGGTCTCGGCGCTGACGCCGAGGTCCTCCCACTGCGGCGCCGCCAGCGTCAGCGGGCCGAGCCGGTTCATCGCGGCGGTGTCGACGACGAGGTCGTTGGGCTGGTCGAAGATCAGGTCGGCGCCGTAGTACAGGGCCTGGCCCTTGACGTGGGTCACGCGCTTCCACAGCTTCCACAGCGGCTCGTTGACCTCGGCGGGCCGGAAGCTGCCGCCGATGGCGCGCATGTCGACGCCCGATGCCGACCCCTGCAGCGGCCAGAGCTGGGCCAGCTCCAGGTTGTTGTCCACCCGCCCCATCGCCAGCAGCCCCGGCACGAGGCCGACGCCCGCGTCGGCCAGCGGCGTGCGGGCGCCGAGCTGCAGCACCTTGCCCAGCACACAGGCCAGGCCGCCCACGCCCAGGGCCAGCGCGTCCAGGCCCGGTGGGGCGATCTTGCGGGCCTGGGAGGCCGCCTCGGCCACGGCGTCGGCAAAGCTGGCCAGCGTGTCCAGGGCCTGGCGCAGCTTGTCCGGCGCGGCCAGCGAGGTGCCGGCCAGCGGCGCGCCGACGAAGAGGGCCTGGCGCGCGCGCAGCCCGGGCGCCATGCGCAGCAGCCAGGAGATGACGAGGCCGCCGCGGCTGTGGCCGACGAAGTCGAATTCGGCCGGGCAGGGGCTCAGCGCGTCGCGCAGGGCCAGCGCGTTCAGCCAGGGCCCGACGGACAGCGTCGGGTGGTCGAAGGCCAGCACGGCGGCGTAGGCGCCGCGCGCGTCGGCCAGGCGCTGCAGCAGGGCCTCGCCCTCGGCCGTCGCGTTGAACTCCTTCGCATACATCGCGCTGGCGCTGAAGGTGCCGTGCACCAGCACCAGCACCCGGCCGCTCAGCCCGGCCAGGAAGCCGGCGGGCAGCGGCGCCCAGGCCTGGCCGTCCCAGCGGCGCAGGCCGTCGGTCGGCGCGGCCAGGTCGGCGAGCACGGGGTTGAGGTGGCGGTCCAGCTTGACGAGGCCGGCCGTGACGGCGTTCTCGCCCAGCTCGGGAAAGGCGATGCGCTGCACCGTCTCGCGCGACTCGGCGCTGTAGCTGCGCCAGCCGCGGCGGCCCTGCGTGCCGAGCTGGCGCAGCGGCGGCTCGTAGACCCAGCGCAGCAGGCCATCGTCGCGCACCAGGCGCACGGCGGCGCGGCCGTCGGCGGCGCGCGGGTCGAAACCGCGGCGGCGGCGCTGCTGGATGGGCGCGCGCGTCGCGTCGCCGCCGGGCGCGGGCACGTCGAACTGCTCGCCGACCTGGGCCCACAGGGCCTGGCTCGCGACGCTGTTCATGGCTCATCCCTCAGCAGCGGCAACGGCGTGATCTGCCGCTGCCGCGCGGTGATGATGTCCAGCATGGAGTCGTAGTCCGCGCGGTCGTTCAGCGCGTCGACGCCGGCCTCGATGGCCTCGACGAAGCCGCAGTGCTCGGTCAGGCGCACGGTCTCGATGGGCACGAGCTTGCGTTCGGCGATCAGCTGGCGCACCTCGTCCCAGCTGGCGCGGCCGGCATGCCAGGGCACCGTCTGCGCATTGGCGGCCGAGCTGCCGCCGGCATCGGCCTGCACGGCGCCGCTGTAGTTGCCGGTCATCTGCATATAGGCCTCGCGGAAGGACGGATGGCGCCACCAGCCCGGCAGCGCATGGCCGTCGAGCAGGAAGACGACGGGGTAGATGTCCACCAGCTCCAGGCAGGCCGCGAACAGCAGGGCCAGGTCGATGCAGGTGCCGGCACGGTCGGCCAGCACGGTGGAGGGCATGCGCAGGCGCTGCGAGTCGAGCTGGCGGCTGTAGCTGGGCGGCGGGTTGACGTAGCCGAGCTGCCAGTCGTGCAGCAGCGTGGCCCAGATGGCCTCGACCTGGCGGTCCACGCCGCGCAGCAGCTCCTCGTCGATGCGGCCGTCCGCCGCCACGGCGCCGTCGGGCACGCACTGGTAGCCCTCGAAGCCGGCCGTGGGGTCGTCGCGCAGCACGCGGTTGTAGCGCTGCGACTGCGACACCGCACGCACCACGGCCGGGTCGCGCGGCAGCACGAAGGAGGGCAGCCACTGGCCGTCGCGACGGTTGTCGCGCCACTGGTCCACCGGCAGCAGGCGCAGCCGGTGGCTGTCGTGGTAGAGCAGCGCGCCGCCCTGGCGCACGCGCACCTGCAGGCTGGTGTTGATGGCCTCGTGCACGCCGCGGGCCACGTCGGCCGTCAGCGGCACATGGATGTCCTTCGTCAGGTTCTCGCGCTCGTGCTGCATGACGACGCGGCGCTCGAAGCGCGCCTCCTCGTCGCCCATGTGGACGGCCACCTCGATGTCCAGCGGCTCGGCCGCGGCGGGCGCGTCGCAGCTCAGCACGAAGCGCTTGAACAGCGGCTGGGCGTTGTGCAGCACCGCATAGTTCAGCTCGGGGAAGGGCTCGATCGCGCAACGCACCTCGGGCGAGGCCGGCGCCGGCGCGGCGACCTCGGCCGCGGCCAGCGCATGGCCCCGGGCCTCGTGGGCGGCGCGGGTGGCGGCGTCGACGAAGACCGGGCCGTCCAGCCACAGCGTCACGCCGGTCGCGTCCACGGACTCGGGCAGGGCCCTCACCTCCTCCCAGGCGCTGCGGAAGGCCGCCGGCAGGTCGAAGCCGCCGGCGAACAGCTGGCGCAGCAGCTGCACCAGCGCGTACTCGGCCAGCGAGTCGTCGAAGGCGTCCTGGAAGCCCAGGGCCGCCCGCGTCGCGCCCTCGGCGATCAGCATCGGGGCCAGGCGCGCGGCGCTGTTCCACACATTCAGCGTCGTCAGATAGGGCGGCGTGGGGCCCACGGCCTCGGCCACGGCCCGGGCCAGCGCCTGGGCGTGCACGAGCTGCGGGTAGCCGCCGGCGCCGCGCAGCAGCAGGCCGTCCAGCAGCCGGTGCGAATCGGCCAGCAGCTCGTCGATGGGCTGCACGCGGCTCGACGCGCCGGCCTCGTCCGAATCGGGCGCGTCGACCAGCGCCGCCCTACCCAGCAGCGTGCCCAGCTCGCGCAGGCCCTGGTGGCTGTCCATGCCGGCAAAGTGCAGCAGATGCGGCGGCCGCTGCCTCAGCTCGGCGGCCAGCTCCTGCAGGCTGGGATAGTTCAGCACGCGCGGCGCGGGCACCTCGGGCGGCAGCGCGGCGGCGAGGTTCTTCAGCTCGCCCTCCACCGTCCAGCGCTCGCCCAGTTCGGTCGGCAGCGCGTTGACGAAGAGCACGCGCAGCGCCTTCCAGGGCGGCAGCACGACGGCCTGGCGCGGCAGCGGCTGCCAGCGGCCCTCGACCTCGTGCTGCACCTGCAGCTCGCGGATGATGGTCAGCGCCCGCAGGCCCTCGGCGGCGCTGCGGCGCTGCTCGCGCGTGGCGGCGGCCAGCACGTATTCCCACGGGAAGATGCGGCCCTCCCAGCAGACCGCCTCGTGCTGGTAGGGCACGCGCACCACCAGCATCGGCGCCCGGCCCAGGGCCTGCAGTTCGTGGTCGTCCAGCCCCAGCTTGTCGATCAGCGTCTCGCGGGCCAGGGCCTGGTGCTGCTCGCGCACCTTGGCGTCGCGCACCCAGCGCTGGCGCGAGCGCAGCACATAGGTCCAGCGCAGCGCCTGCTGGGCCATGCTCTGGCGCGAGCGCGGGTCCATGCCGGCCAGCGGCACGCCGAGCGCGTTGCCGGCGCTGGCGATGCGCACGCCTTCGAGCAGCTGCGCGTGCTCGGGCAGCGTTCGGGTCTTGCCCACGGAGCGGTCCTCAAGTCGTCGAGACGGACCGCAGTATCGCGACGCCACGCTCCCGCGCAACGCCACCTTTCACGTTCAGACCAGGCCGAGGCTTTCCTCGACGCCCAAGTGCACGTTCATGCTCTGCACGGCCGCGCCGCTGGCGCCCTTGCCGAGGTTGTCCAGGCGGCTCATCAGCAGCAGCTGCGTGTCCGATGCGAACACGAAGAGGTCGACGCGATTCGTGTCGTTGCAGGCCTGCACGTCGAAGAAGCCGCTCTCCAGCGTGGCCGCGTCGCGCAGCGGCTTCACGTCGATGAAGCGCTCGCCGGCATAGTGCGCGGCCAGCGCGGCCTGCACCTGCTCCGGCGTCGTGCCCTGCTTGAGCTGGCCCAGCTGCAGCGGCACGCTGACGGCCAGGCCCTTGTAGAAGCTGCTGACGATGGGCATGAAGACCGGCGGCGTGGCCAGGCCGGTGTGGGCCATCATCTCCGGCAGGTGCTTGTGCTTGAGCGCCAGGCCGTAGGGCCGCGGCGCCTGCAGAGGGGCCGGCAGCGGCTGCTGCTCGTACTCGGCGATCATGCTCTTGCCGCCGCCCGAGTAGCCGGTGATGGAGGTGGCGCCGACGGCCGCCTCGCGCGGCAGCAGGCCGGCGTCCACCAGCGGGCGCACGGCCAGGATGAAGGCGCTGGCGTGGCAGCCCGGGTTGGCGATGCGCTTGGACGCGCGGATGGCCTCGCGCTGGCCCTTGGCCAGCTCGGGCAGGCCGAAGGTCCAGCCCGGCACCGTGCGATGGGCCGTGCTGGCGTCGATCAGGCAGGTGTTGGGGTTGTCGATCATGGCCGCCGCCTCGCGCGAGGCGGCATCCGGCAGGCACAGGAAGGCCACGTCGGCCGCGTTCAGCAGGCGGGCGCGTTCGGCGGGATCCTTGCGCCTGTCGGTGGCGATCTTCAGCACCTCGATGTCGCGCCGCGCCGCGAGGTAGTCGTGAATCCGCAGGCCCGTCGTGCCTTCCTGGCCATCCACAAACACCTTGAACGTCATCGCCGCTGCTCCACTGGCTGAAAATCCAACTGTGCAGGATAAGGGCAAACCATGAAGTCAGAGCGCGTACTGCTTCTCCCCGGCTGGCAGAACTCCGGCCCCGACCACTGGCAAAGCCGCTGGGAACGCCTGCACGGCGACGAGCGCGTGGAGCAGCACGACTGGGACTGGCCGCGCCGCGGCGACTGGATGGCGCGCCTGGACGAGGTGCTGCTGCAGGACGACGCGCCGGCCGTGCTGGTGGCCCACTCGCTGGGCTGCCAGCTGGTGGCCAGCTGGGCCGAGCACTCGAAACACACGGCGCGCGTGAAGGGCGCCCTGCTCGTCGCGCCGCCCGACACCGAGCACGAGGCCATGCCGCCGCAGCTGCACAACTGGCGCCCGATCCGCCGCCCGCGCCTGCCCTTCCCCAGCATCACCGTCATCAGCAGCGACGACCCCTACGGCGCGGCCGAGCGCACGCTGCAGATGGCCCAGGACTGGGGCTCGCAGGTCGTCATGGCCGGCCCGCGCGGCCACCTGAACGCCGAGTCCGGCCTGGGCGACTGGTCCGAGGGCCGCCAGTTGCTGGAAGAGCTCGCCAGGCGCTGAAGGACAATCCGCGCCCATGGCGACCAAGAAACCCAAAGGCCTCGGCCTCGGCCTCGAAGCCCTGCTCGGCCCCAAAGTCAGCGACACCCCCGCGCCCGAGCGCGACGGCGCGCCCGGCACGCTGAAGCTCGAACAGCTGCAGGCCGGCAAATACCAGCCGCGCACGCGCATGGACGAGGGCTCGCTGTACGAGCTGGCCGAGAGCATCAAGGCCCAGGGCATCATGCAGCCGATCCTGGTTCGCCCGATCGCGCCTCATGGCGGCGTGGCCTACGAGATCATCGCCGGCGAACGCCGCTTCCGTGCGGCACGCCTCGCAGGCCTGCGCGAGGTGCCGGTGCTGGTGAAGGCCGTGCCGGACGAATCCGCCGCCGCGATGGCGCTGATCGAGAACATCCAGCGCGAGGACCTCAACCCGCTGGAAGAGGCCCAGGGCCTGAAGCGCCTGACCGACGAGTTCGGCCTCACGCACGAGCAGGCGGCGCAGGCCGTCGGCCGCTCGCGCAGCGCGGCGAGCAATCTGCTGCGCCTGCTCAACCTCAGCACGCCGGTGCAGAACATGCTGATGGCCGGCGACCTGGACATGGGCCACGCCCGCGCGCTGCTGCCGCTGGAAGGCGCCGCCCAGATCACGACGGCCAGCGAGATCGCGGCCAAGAAGCTCAGCGTGCGCGAGGCCGAGAAGCTGGTCGCCAAGGCCCAGGGCGCCGCGCGCCAGGCGCCGCTGCTGCGCGTGAAGGGCGACAAGAGCCGCGACGTGCTGAGGCTGGAAGAGGAACTCGCCGACGCCCTCGGCGCCACCGTCGAGGTGCGCGTGAAGAAGCGCAGCAAGCGCGGCGGCCAGAGCGGCGAGCTGGCCATCCATTTCGACTCGCTGGACGCGCTCTCGGGCATCCTCGACCGGCTGCGCGGCGGCTGAAACCGGCCCTTGCGCAGGCCTGTCTGCGCACGGCCACAAGGCCCCCACGTTCGTGTGGTTTGCCCGAAAAGTGCCAGGTCTTGCCTGGCCGGCGGGCGTATGCTGGACCGGCACCTGTCAACGAAAAGCCGAGCTCGTTTGTTGGTGGGTGTAGGGCGGCTTATTCTTGAGACCGCCCTGTCGCCGGCGGCAGCACGCTGGCGGCAAGCCGAGCGGAGAGTTCTGATGACGCCTTGCAGTTGAGGCGCGATCAGAACCCCCCAGCCAGCCCGGGCACGGATCGTGCTCGCGCCCTGTGGAGTTCAAACCGCAGGAGGTCGGCATGGACGTCATCAGCCATTTCGCAGCGCGCTACGAGCGCAGCAAGGTCGAGGAACTCTCCCTGGAGGACTACCTCGCCGAGTGCAAGAAGAACCCCCTCGCCTACGCGACGGCCGCCGAGCGCATGCTGCAGGCCATCGGCGAGCCGCAGATGCTCGACACGCGCAACGACCCGCGGCTGTCGCGCCTCTTTGCGAACAAGACGATCAAGATCTACCCGGCCTTCGCCGAGTTCTACGGGCTGGAGGAAGCGATCGAGCAGGTCGTCTCCTACTTCCGCCACGCAGCCCAGGGGCTCGAAGAGAAGAAGCAGATCCTCTACCTGCTCGGCCCGGTCGGCGGCGGCAAGAGCTCCATCGCCGAGCGGCTCAAGCAGCTGATGGAGCAGGTGCCCTTCTACTCGCTGGCCGGCTCGCCGGTGAACGAGAGCCCGCTCGGCCTCTTTGACTTCGTCGAGGACGGCCCGTTGCTGGAACGCGACTACGGCATCCCGCGCCGCTACCTCAACCGCATCCTCAGCCCCTGGGCCGTGAAGCGCCTCGACGAGTTCGGCGGCGACATCCGCAAGTTCAAGGTCGTCAAGCGCTACCCGAGCGTGCTCAAGCAGATCGGCGTGTCCAAGACGGAGCCGGGCGACGAGAACAACCAGGACATCTCCAGCCTCGTCGGCAAGGTCGACATCCGCAAGCTCGAGACCTATGCGCAGGACGACCCCGACGCCTACAGCTACTCTGGTGGCCTGTGCCTGGCGAACCAGGGCCTGCTCGAATTCGTCGAGATGTTCAAGGCGCCCATCAAGGTGCTGCACCCGCTGCTGACGGCCACGCAGGAGGGCAACTACAAGGGCACCGAGGGCTTCGGCGCGATTCCCTTCGACGGCATCATCCTCGCGCACAGCAACGAGAGCGAGTGGAAGACCTTCCGCAACAACAAGAACAACGAGGCCTTCCTCGACCGCGTCTACATCGTCAAGGTGCCCTACTGCCTGCGCGTCAGCGAGGAGGTCAAGATCTACGAGAAGCTGATCCGCGGCTCGTCCCTGGCCGAGGCCAAGTGTGCGCCGGGCACGCTGAAGATGATGAGCCAGTTCGCGGTGCTGACGCGCCTGAAGGAGCCTGAGAACTCGTCGCTGTACTCCAAGATGCAGATCTACGACGGCGAGAACCTGAAGGACACCGACCCGCGCGCCAAGAGCTACCAGGAGTACCGCGACTACGCCGGCGTCGACGAAGGCATGAGCGGCATCAGCACCCGCTTCGCCTACAAGATCCTGTCCAAGGTCTTCAACTTCGACCCGGCCGAGGTGGCCGCCAACCCGGTGCACCTGATGTACGTGCTGGAGCAGCAGATCGAGCGCGAGCAGTTCCCCAAGGAGCAGGAGGAGAAGTTCGTCGGCTTCATCAAGGAGCAGCTCTCGCCGCGCTACGCCGAGTTCATCGGCAAGGAGATCCAGACCGCCTACCTGGAAAGCTATAGCGAGTACGGCCAGAACATCTTCGACCGCTACGTGACCTATGCCGACTACTGGATCCAGGACCAGGAATACCGCGACACCGACACCGGCGAGGTCTTCGACCGCGCGGCGCTGAACGCCGAGCTCGAGAAGATCGAGAAGCCCGCCGGCATCTCCAACCCCAAGGACTTCCGCAACGAGATCGTCAACTTCGTGCTGCGCGCGCGCGCCAACAACGCCGGCAAGAACCCGAACTGGACCAGCTACGAGAAGCTGCGCACCGTCATCGAGAAGAAGATGTTCTCCAACACCGAGGAGCTGCTGCCCGTCATCAGCTTCAATGCCAAGGCCAGCGCCGAGGACGCCAAGAAGCACGAGAACTTCGTGCAGCGCATGGTGGACAAGGGCTACACGGCCAAGCAGGTGCGGCTGTTGTGCGAGTGGTATTTGAGGGTGCGCAAGTCCAGCTGAGCAGAAAGCAGGTCGCTCGATGTCGCTTCAGCAAATCATCGATAGACGGCTGTCGGGCAAGAACAAGTCCATCGGCAACCGCGAGCGCTTCCTGCGCCGCCACAAGGAGCAGATCCGCGAGGCGGTGAAGCGCGCGGTCGACGGCCGCGGCATCCGCGACATGGAGCGCGGCGAGGACGTGCACATCCCGAAGCGCGACCTCAGCGAACCCGTCTTCGGCCATGGCGACGGCGGCATCCGCGAGGTCGTGCGGCCGGGCAACCAGGAGTATGTGAAGGGCGACCGCATCGCCAAGCCGAAGGGTGGACAAGGCGGGCAGGGCGGAGGCGGCCAGGCCAGCGACCAGGGCGAGGGCGAGGACGACTTCGTCTTCCACCTCAGCAAGGAAGAATTCATGCAGGTCTTCTTCGAGGACCTGGCCCTGCCCAACCTCGCCCGCACGACGCTGGCCGACACGCCTGAGTGGCGCTCGCAGCGCGCCGGCTTCGTGTCCGACGGCACGCCCACCAATCTGCATGTCGTGCGCTCCATGCGCGGCGCCCTCGGCCGCCGCATCGCGCTGGGCATGGACAAGCGCCGCGAACTGCACGAGCTCGAAGCCCGCGAGCAGGAGCTGCTGAAGGAAGACCGCCCCGAGACACCGCGCCTGCTGGCCGAGACGCGCGCGCGCATCCAGCATCTGCGCGAGCGCATCAACGCCATCCCCTTCCTCGACCCCATCGACCTGCGCTTCCGCGCCCGCGTGCGCATCCCGGTGCCGACGACGCGCGCCGTCATGTTCTGCCTGATGGACGTGTCCGGCTCGATGGACGAAGGCCGCAAGGACCTGGCCAAGCGCTTCTTCATCCTGCTATACCTCTTCCTGACGCGGCACTACGAGAAGATCGACGTCGTCTTCATCCGCCACCACACGCAGGCCCAGGAGGTGGACGAGCAGAACTTCTTCCACGCGACCGAGACCGGCGGCACCGTCGTGTCCAGCGCGCTGGTGCTGATGGAGCAGATCATCCGCGAGCGCTACTCGCCGACCGAGTGGAACATCTACGGCGCGCAGGCCAGCGACGGCGACAACTGGCACCACGACAGCGGTCGCTGCCGCGAGCTGCTGCAGGACAAGCTGCTGCCGCTGTGCCGCTACTTCGCCTATGTGCAGGTGGCCGAGCCCGAGCAGAACCTCTGGGAGGAATACCAGAAGCTCAGCGAGGAGGTCGGCCACTTCGCGATGCGCAAGGCCGTCGAGGCGTCCGAGATCTACCCGGTCTTCCGCGAGCTGTTCAAGAAAGAGGGGGCCGCGGCATGAGCTGCAAGGAGGATCGCCGTCAGATCGAGCGTGCCGCGGTGCCGCCGCCCGGCGTGACCGAGCGCCGCCAGCGCCAGCCGCTGCGCCAGATGAAGCCGTTGCAGGCGCGGCCGAGCCAGCCCCTGCCTTCGCCCAACGACTGGAGCTTCGAGCTCATCGACGAATACCACGAGGTCATCCGCAAGACCGCCGAGCGCTTCGGCCTGGACACCTATGCCAACCAGCTCGAGGTCATCACCGCCGAGCAGATGATGGACGCCTATGCGTCGGTCGGCATGCCGGTGAACTACCGCCACTGGAGCTATGGCAAGGAGTTCATCGCCACCGAACGCAGCTACAAGCGCGGCCAGATGGGTCTGGCCTACGAGATCGTCATCAACTCAGACCCCTGCATCGCCTATCTGATGGAGGAGAACACGCTGGCCATGCAGGCCCTGGTCATCGCCCATGCCTGCTACGGACATAACTCATTCTTCAAAGGCAACTACCTGTTCCGCATGTGGACGGATGCCTCGTCCATCATCGACTACCTCGTCTACGCGAAGAACTACGTGGCCGACTGCGAGGAGCGCCACGGGCTGGACGCCGTCGAGGCGCTGCTGGACAGCTGCCACGCGCTGATGAACCACGGCGTGGACCGCTACCGCCGGCCGGCCAAGCTGTCGCTGGCCGAGGAGCGTGCGCGGCTGAAGGACCGCGAGCACCACGCGCAGCTGCAGATCAACGACCTCTGGCGCACGCTGCCCAGGAAGCCCGACCGCCCCGACGAGGCGGCCGAGAGCCGCCGCTTCCCCGACGAGCCGCAGGAAAACCTGCTCTACTTCATCGAGAAGAACGCGCCGCTGCTGGAGCCCTGGCAGCGCGAGATCGTCCGCATCGTGCGCAAGATCGCGCAGTATTTCTATCCGCAGCGCCAGACCCAGGTCATGAACGAGGGCTGGGCCACCTTCTGGCACCACCGGCTGCTGAACCAGATGTACGACGACGGCTATCTGTCGGACGGCATGATGATCGAGTGGCTCAAGTCCCACACCAATGTCATCTACCAGCAGCCGGGCGCCAACCTCAACCCCTATGCGCTGGGCTTTGCGATGTACACCGACATCAAGCGCATCTGCGAGAGCCCGACCGACGAGGACCGCGCCTGGTTCCCCGACATCGCCGGCTGCGACTGGTTGCCCACGCTCGACCACGCGATGCGCAACTTCAAGGACGAGAGCTTCATCGGCCAGTACCTGAGCCCGAAGATCATGCGCGACTTCCGCCTCTTCGCCATCCTCGACGACGAGACCAAGAACGAGTACGAGATCTCCGCCATTCACGACGAAGGCGGCTACCGCCACCTGCGCCAGGCGCTGTCGCGCCAGTACGACCTGTCCACCCGCGAGCCCAACATCCAGGTCTGGAACGTGAACCTGCGCGGCGACCGGTCGCTGACGCTGCGCCACCAGCAGCACCTGAACCGCCCGCTGCACGACAGCGCGCAGGAAGTGCTGAAGCACGTCGGCCGGCTGTGGGGCTTTGCCGTCAACCTCGAAAGCGTGAACGGCCGCGGCGACGTGACGCGGCGCTGGAACGTGCCGGCCCAGGTGGGCTGAATACCGGGGTCTTGCGGCCCGGCGTATCCGCCGGGCCGGGTTCTGTTTCAGTGCACGAAATGGTTCCAGACGTACAGCAGGATCAGGGCACCGACGACGGACAGGATCAGGCCCGCGGGGTGCACGATGGCGCCATCGGCCGGCTGGCTGAAGAGGCGCGCGATGAAGCCGCCGACGAAGGAGCCCGCGATGCCCAGCACGCCGGTCATCAGCAGGCCCAGATGCTCGGAGCCCGGCATGATGAACCGGGCAATCGCGCCGACCACGACGCCGACGATGAACATCCACAGGTAATGCAGCATGAAAACCTCTCGTTCCTAGGGTTGCAGGGAGAAAGCTCGACAAGCGCCGCACCCGTCATGCAAGCGCGGCCGGCCGATCTTAGGCAGCTCCGGCCCGCCGGCACCGAGGCGAATCCCTAGACGAGATCCGCGCAGGCCTTCAGCTTCAGCGTTCCGACCGGCGTCAGCGCCAGCTCGCGCGACGCCGCGCTGCGCCGCAGCCAGCCCTTGTCCACCATCGCGTCCAGCCACGCGACGGCCAGCGGCCCCGCGAAATGGTCGCGGCGCTCGGACCAGTCCACGCAGTCGTAGAGCACCCGCCCCGTCGCGGCGAAGCCCTCGGGCATCAGCTCGGCAAGGGCCTCGCGCCCCGCTTCGCTGAGCTCGTAGCGGCCGTCCGGCGCCGCCTTCACCCAGGCCCTGGCCAGCAGCGTCTCGCGCCACTGAACGCCCAGCTCGCCGGCCAGATGGCCATAGCAGCTGCGCGCATGGCGCAGGCCGCGCATCGCGGGCCGCTGCCAGCGCCGCAGGTCGGCCGCCGGCTCGTCGCCGCCGTCGCGGCGGTCCGCCACGCGCAGCAGCGCCTCCAGCGCATGGGCCACGTCGCCATCGGCCAGGCCGAAGTAGCGATGCCGCCCCTGCGGGCGCACGCGCGCCAGGCCTTCGTCGACCAGCAGCTTCAGATGGGCCGACATGGTCGCGGCGCTGACGCCCGCATGCGCGGCCAGCTCGCCGGCCGTGTGCAGGCGGCCGTCGAGCAGCCGGGCCAGCGTGCGTGCCCGCGTGGGGTCGGCAATGGCCGCGGCAACGCGCGCAAGACGCGGCTCCGCGCTCATCCCGGCACCTGCTCGCGCTCGTTCAGGCCGTAGTCGCGCACGACATGGGCGACGCGCAGCCGGTAGTCGGCGAACAAGCCGCCGCGGCCGGCCGCCTGGGCCTCGCGGTGGCGTTCCATCTCGCGCCAGCCGCGCACGGCCTCTTCGTCGCGCCAGAAGGACAGCGACAGCAGCTTGTCCGGCTGCGCCAGGCTCTGGAAGCGCTCCACCGAGATGAAGCCGTCCATGCGCTCCAACAGCGGCTTCAAGGCCGCGGCATGGTCAAGGTAGGCCTGACGGCCCTCGGCCGTGGGCTGCACTTCGAAGATGACGGCGATCATGGGCGCACATCCTCACAGAAAGTACGCTCCTCGCGCAGGATGAAGCGCTGCTGCTGCGCGAACTCGAAGTTGGCCCGCGCCTCGGGGTCGGCCTTGAGCCGCGCGCGGTAGGCCTCGTAGTCGGCCAGCGAGTCGAAGCCGACCAGGCCCCAGGCCTCGTCGTTCGTACCCTCCCAGGGCAGCCAGTAGCCCAGCAGCCGGCCGCCGAGGCGGGGAATGATGCGGCCCCAGTTGCCGGCGTAGCGGCGGAAGGCTTCGCGCTGGAAGGGATCGATCTCGTAGCGGATGAAGCAGGTGATGGCGGGCATGGCGGCTCCTGTTGCGATGCCCGTCACTGTGCGGCGCGCCGGGGCGCGGACGCTTAGGCGCGCAACGAAGCGTCTCAAGCTCTCAGGTCTTGGGCACGCGGTAGACCGCGCAGAGCTTGTTGCCGTCCGGATCGCGCACATAGGCCAGGTGCATGGCGCCCATCGCGCTCTCGCGCAGGCCCGGCGGCTCTTCGATGGGCTGGCCGCCGTGGGCCACGGCCACGTCGTGGAAGGTCTTGACCTGCTCGGCCGACTCGCACTTGAAGCCGACGGTGCCGCCGTTGGCATGGCAGGCCGGCTCGCCGTTGATGGGCTGGCTGATGGCGAAGCTGTTGCCCGCATGGCGGTAGAACACCCGCTGGTGGCCTTTGGGCCCCGTGTTCGGAAAGCCCGCGGGGGCGCCGAGCACGGCCAGCACCGCGTCGTAGAAGCGCTTGCTGCGCTCGATGTCGTTGCTGCCGACCATGATGTGGTTGAACATCGCTTGTTCTCCTCGGAACGGTTGGAACGGGCGGATTGTGGGCAATCCGGGCGGGCCGCATGGCGCGCCGGCCGAATCCCCGGGTCGGCCGCTCAGCCGCGCAGGCCCAGCCGCATCGACAGCCCCACCGGCCCCATGGCCAGCTGCAGGCGCTCGCGCGGCGCCTGACCGTCGGGCGTGTCGACGGCGGCGATGTCGAAATGGCGCAGCAGCAGCGCGCAGGCCAGCTTGATCTCCATCAGCGCCAGATAGCGCCCCGGGCAGATGCGCGGCCCGGCGCCGAAGGGCATGGACAGGCGCTTGGCCGCGCCGGCCTGCCTGGCGTCGGCCAGCCAGCGGTCGGGGTCGAATTCGGCCGCATCGCGCAAGTGGCGCTCGCTGACGGCATCGCGCCGCATCACGGCCATGACGATCATGCCGGCCGGCACCGCCACATCGCCGACCTGCGTGTCGTGCACGGCCTGCATCGTGTTGATGGGCGCGACCGGGCGCAGCCGCATCGTCTCGTGGGCGCAAGCCTCGACGAAGTCCAGCCGGCCCAGCTGCTCCAGGTCCGGCAGGGCCGCGCCGGCCAGCACGCCGTCCACCTCGGCCCGCGCGCGGGCCAGGGCCGCGGGATGGCGCGACAGCAGCCAGATCAGCCAGGCCAGCGTGTTGGCCGTCGTGTCCTCGCCGGCCAGCAGCATCGTCAGCACATTGCCGGCCACCTGCTCGTCGTCGATGCCGCTGCCGGGCTCGTCGGCCGCCACCAGCATGGCCTCCAGCAGATTGCCCGGCTCGCGGTGCAGGCCCGGGTCGGCGGCCAGGCGTGCCCGCGCCTTGGCGATGAAGCCCTGCACGGCGACATCGATCTCGGCCACGCTGCGCACCAGCGCGCGGTCCTCGGCCGAAGGCCACCAGCGCCAGATCGGCAGCGGCAGGAACAGGCGCTTGGACAGCATCGGGAAGATGCGGTTCAGGTGGCGCTGGATGATGTCCTCGTCGGACTGCAGCGTGTTCACGTCCTCGCCGAACGCCAGCCCGGCCACGGCGTCCACCGTGAAGCGCATCAGGTCGGCCTGCAGCTCGATGCGGCGGTCCGCGCGGGCGGCGTCCTGCCAGCGCCCCACCAGGCGCCCGGCCACGCGCAGCAGGGCCGGGTAGTAGCGCTTCACATGCACCGGGTCGAAGCCGGCCATGACCATGCGGCGCTGGCGCTTCCAGACCTCGCCGTTGGACGCGAACAGGCCCGCGCTCAGCCCCATCTCGCGGCCCACGTCCTCCAGCCTCTGCGTGCGCCGGAAGCCATCCGGCCGGTCGCGCAGCGCGATGCCGATCAGCTCATGGTCGCCGACGACGACGACGCGCCGCTTGCCCAGCCTGAGCTTGAACAGCGGCCCGAACTCCTCGCACCAGGCCTCGACCTGCTGGTGCACCCGCGGCGAGTCGATCTGCAGCAGATTGCCGAGCACCGGCAGGCCGCGCGGGCCGGGCAGGTCGTCGAAGCGGCGCAGCGCGCAGGGAGCGGTGGTGCTGTCCATCCGGCCGAGTTTAGGAATCCGGCCCGGCTTCGGCCTCGTTCAGTTTGTGGAGGCGAAGACCTTGCCCGGGTTGAAGATGCCGAGCGGATCCAGCGCCGCCTTCACGGCCCGCATCATCGCCACGGCCTCCGGCCCCGCCTCGTCGAGCAGGAAGCCCTGCTTGTGCAGCCCGATGCCGTGCTCGCCGGTGCAGGTACCCTCCAGCGCAATCGCCCGCGCCACCATCTGCGCGCTCAGGCGCTCGGCCGTCGCCAGTTCGTCGGGCTTGGCCGGGTCCAGCAGATAGGCCATGTGGAAATTGCCGTCGCCGACATGGCCGACGATGAAATAGGGCAGGCCGGCGGCCTCGACCTCATCGATGGACGCGTTGATGTTCTCGGCCAGGCGCGAGATGGGCACGCAGGTGTCCGTCGTCACCGCGCGGCAGCCCGGTCGCATCTGCAGGCCCGACAGATAGGCATGGTGGCGGGCCGTCCACAGCCGCGTGCGCGCCTCGGGCGTCGTGGCCCATTCGAAGGCCTCGCCGCCATGGTCGGCGGCAATGTCCTGCACGACGGCCGCCTGCTCGGCCACGCCGGCCTCGCTGCCGTGGAACTCCATCAGCAGCATGGAGGCTTCCTTCAGTCCCAGCTTGTCGTGCGCGTTGACGGCACGCAGCGCGTTCGCGTCCAGCAGCTCGCAGCGCGCGATGGGCACGCCGATCTGGATGATCTGCATGGCCGTGCGCACGGCCGCGTCGATGCCGGGGAAGAAGCAGATCGCCGCCGAGACGGCCTCGGGCAGCGGATGCACCTTGACCGTCAGCTCGGTGATGACGCCCAGCGTGCCTTCGCTGCCGACCAGCAGGCGCGTCAGGTCGTAGCCGGCGCTGCTCTTCCTCGCCCGCGAGCCGCTGCGCACGATCTCGCCGTTCGCATTGACGAAACGCAGGCCCAGCACGTTCTCGCGCATCGTGCCGTAGCGCACCGCGTTCGTGCCGCTGGCGCGCGTGGCGGCCATGCCGCCCAGGCTGGCGTCGGCGCCGGGGTCGATGGGGAAGAACAGACCCTCGTGCTTCAAGGCCTCGTTCAGCGCCTTGCGCGTGACGCCGGGCTGCACGGTCACGGTCAGGTCCTCGGCGGCGATGCGCAGGATGCGGTTCATGCGCGACACGTCCAGGCTGATGCCGCCGCGCACGGCCAGCAGATGGCCCTCCAGCGACGAGCCCGCGCCATAGGGGATGACGGGCACACGGTGGGCCGCGCACAGCGCGACGACGCGCGCGACCTCGGCCTCGCTCTCGGCGAACACGACGGCCTGCGGCGGCGGCATGTCGAAGACGGACTCGTCGCGGCCATGCTGCTCGCGCACGGCCAGGGCCGTCGAGCAGCGCCCGGCGAATTCGGCATGCAGCGCGGACAGCAGGCCTTCAGGCAGCGGCGGCGCGACGGCGACGGGGTGGGCGGGCGCGTTCATCGGCGGGTCTCCTGATGCAGATCAGCCGATTGTGTTGCAGCGCGGCGCCGACGGTGCCAGCATCGGGCTGTCCACACCGGGAGCAACTTCCATGACCCTGACCTGGCTGCTGCTGATCCTGGCCGTCGCGCTGATCGCGCTCGGCGCCCTGCGCTTCGACATGCTGGTGGCCCGCTGGCGTGAATTGATGGGCCAGCCACAGGCCGGGCAAGAGCCCCCGCGGGCCGGCCCCCTCGTCGAACAGCTGCCCGAGAACCCCGGCCTGCACCCGCACGCCGCGCCGGCGCGCAAGCCCGGCTTCCATCGCAGCGGCAGACGCCACTGAGGACAATGGCGGCCTCCCAACCCTTGCAGACCGCCACATGGGCAACCGCCTCTCCCAGATCGCCACCCGCACCGGCGACGACGGCACGACCGGCCTCTCCGACGGCAGCCGCGTGCCCAAGAACCACCTGCGCGTGCAGGCCATGGGCGACGTCGACGAGCTCAATTCCAACCTCGGCCTGCTGCTGGCCGAGCCCCTGCCCGACGACATCCGCGAGTTGCTGATCACGATCCAGCACGAGCTCTTCAACCTCGGCGGCGAACTCTCCTGGCCGGGTGGCCAGCTGCTGAAGGACGCCGCCGTGCTGCGCCTGGACGAGGCGCTGGAGCACTACAACGCGGCGCTGCCGCGGCTCAAGGAATTCATCCTGCCGGCCGGCACGCGCAGCGCGGCCATTTCCCATGTCTGCCGCACCGTGGCCCGCCGCGCCGAACGCGCCGTCATCACGCTGGCCGCCAGCGAGACCCTGCACGCCGCGCCGCGCCAGTACCTGAACCGGCTGTCCGACCTGCTCTTCGTGCTGGCCCGCGTGCTGAACCGCGCCAACCTCGACGGGCTGGGCGGCGACGACGTCTATTGGCAGAGCGAGAGGATGAAGCGGCTGGACGCGGCCGAGAACTGAATCAAGGCTTGCGCCGCCAGATCCGCCAGGCCAGCAGCCCCCAGCGCAGCGCCTGCATCCAGCGGCCACGGCGGCGGCCCGACCCGGCCATGAAGGCCGCGCCCAGCGCCCCTGCCGTCCGCACCCAGGGGTCGGCCAGCTGGGCCCGCAGCCACAGCCAGCGGCGGCCCCAATGGTCTGCCCGCTGGCCCAGGTCGTCCACGGCCAGCACGGCCTGGCCGCGCAGCAGCTGGGAGGCCATCAGCAGGTCGGCCTTGCGCTGGGCGCGCCGGGCCGGGTCCTCGGGGATGCGCGGGATCATGGCGTGCGGCGGTGCAGGGTGTCGGCATCGTCGCGCAGCTCGGCCAGGCTGGCCTGGAAGAGCGTCGCGGGCTGGGCGGCCAGGGCCTTGAGCCGGCGCACGGCCAGCGCGGCCGCGACCACCAGCACGCCGCTGGCCGCACCCAGCGCCAGCAGCGGATGGCTGTCCCACAGCGCGACGACGGCCAGCACCAGCAGCATCAGCACGGCGAAGCCGGCCAGCAGCGCGGCCAGCACGGCCCACAGCACCAGGCCGGCAATGCGCTCCTTCTCCTCCTGGACCTCGACGGCCAGCAGCTCGAGCCGGATGCGGCCCAGCGTCAGCAGCGAGGCGCCGAGTCGACGCAGCGGGCCGGAAACCGGCTCGCGCTCGGGCGTCGTGCTCAACGGCGGCCGATCAGCACGCCCAAGGCCAGGCCGATGGCCGCGGCGACGCCGATGGCCTGCCAGGGGTTGTCGTGCACATAGTCATCGGTGGCCGTGGCCGCGGCCCTGGCGCGCCGCACGGCCTCGTGCTGGGCGTCGAGCAGCCTTTCCCTCGCATCGTCCAGGCGCTCGCGGATGCGTGCGCGCAAGGCCTTGGCTTCGCCTTCGGCCTGGCTGCCCGTGGCCGTCATCAGCGAGTCGATGTCGTCCATGACGGCGCGGAAGTCCGCGGCCAGCTTTTCCTTCGCCAGGGTGGTGTCACTCATCGCAAGCTCCTCGGTCGGATGGAAGATGCGCCGAGCCTAACGCGATTGACCCCGCTGCCATATGACCGGCCTCAAACCTCGAGCGCCGCGGCGGCCCGGCGCAGGCGTGCCGCATAGGCCTCGCGCAGCGCAGGCGGCCCGACGACTTCGACGCGGCCGGCGTGGCGCAGCAGGTCCATCAGCAGTTCGGTGTCGTCCACATAGGGCAGGCGCAGCCGCCAGCGGCCGTCGGGCAGGAACTCGCTGTGCTGGGCCGGATGCCATTCCTCGCGCGACACCCAGGCCGCCGTCTCGGCATTGAAGACCAGCTCGGCCTCGCGCGGCGTGCCGCCGGCGAAGATGCCATAGCCCTGGTCCAGCTCGGCCTCCAGCTCGGCCAGCGGCACGGCCTTGGCGTCGGTGTCCAGCAGCGTCGCGCTTTCGATGCCGTCCAGCGCAAAGCGGCGGTAGGCGTCGCTGGCATGGCACCAGGCGTCCAGATACCAGGCATGGCGGTGGTGCACGAGGCGCTGCGGCGAGACCTCGCGCTCGCTGGCCACGCCATCACGCTTCTTGCGGTAGCGGATGGCCAGCCTGCGGCGCTTGACGACGGCACTGCCGACGGTCTCGAAGCTGTCGCTGGCCACGCGCCGGCGCGCGGTGCCGATGAGCCTGACGCGCCGGCGCAGCTCGTCCGCCTCGGCCGCGTCCACGCCCAGCATGCCGGTGATCTTGTCGAACATGGGCTGCAGATGGCGGCCCACGACGCCCTGCTCGTCCAGGCCGGCCAGCATCTGCTGCATCGTCAGCAGCGCGTGCAGCTCGGCCTCGTTGAACCAGACGCCCGGCAGCTCGTGCTTGCCGCCGCGCCACTGCTGGCCGAAGCGGTAGCCGTTCTCGCCGACGTCGTACTCGATGGGGGCGTCCAGCCGCTCGCGCAGATAGGCCAGGTCGCGCTTGAGCGTGGCTGAAGACACCTCCAGCGCGTCGATCAGCTCGGCGAACGACACGCAGCCACGCGAGCGGATCAGGTGCTCGATCTTGTAGAAGCGCTCGGTGCGGTCCATCCTGAAAATATTTACAGTGGTTTTGCAGGTAGATCATCTCATGAGCCAGCTGGCTCGCAGACTGCAGAGAAGGCCCGCGAACTTCATCGGCGAGCCCAACCGACCAGGAGCCCGACATGCAAGCCGCCTTCAACACCCAAGCCACCGCCCAGCCCGCCCTCGTCCAGTTCGACTTGGGACTGATCGAGGCCCCCACCTCCGTCAGCGCCCACGAGCGCATCGGCCTGGCCCTGGGCCGCGACTACGCGCTGCACGGCCTCACGCCGCCCATCGCCCACCTCTACCCGCAGTCGCCGCTGCAGCGCGGCTGGATGGCCACGCGCGGCCGCGCCGTGCGCACGCCGGCCAGCCCGCCGGTGGTGCTGTGGCTGGCACTGCGCACCCATGCCTGGGCTCGCGGCCGCAGCTTCGAGGACATCCAGCTGACGCCCCACCACCTGGCGCAGCTGGACACCAGCCACTGCCCCATCACCCGCGAACTGCTGGGCGACGACAACCGCAGCATCGACCGCGTCCGCGACGACGCCGGCTACGCGGCCGGCAACCTCGCCGTGATGAGCCGCCGCGCCAACCGCGCCAAGGGCAGCCACGGCCGGCAGGCCATCGCCGGCATGGCCGCCAGCTGCGCGGCCGGCCCCATCACCCGCATCGGCGGCCTGGCCGAGGCCGAGTGGCAGCGCCTGGCCGTGCTGGCCAGCTTCGTCACGCCGCTGAGCCACGAACAGGCCGCGCAGATCCCGCTGCGCGTGCTGCCGCCCAACCGGCTGCGCCTGTTCAATCCCATCCAGGCGCTGCAAGCCCTCATCACGCGCCAGCTCGCGACGCCGGGCTGGAGCGCCCGCCTGAGCCGCCTCGAAGCCCTGCTGCCGACCGACGCGCTGCGCAGCGACTTCAACCGCTTCCTGCTCGCGCTGGCGCCGCGCGTGCTGGCCGCGGCCGAACTGCAGCAGCCGCACCAGATCCGCTGGGCGCTGGAAGACGCCTGGGCCCTGCCGCTGGTGCAGAAGCGCTGGACGCGCTTCGCGCTGCAGCTGACGCCCGAGCAGGCCGAAGCACTGGTGGAACGCGCCGCAGCCAAGAAGCTCTGCCCGGTACACATCCAGCGCCATGACGACGCGACCGACGGCTGGGCGCTGGCCACGCAGGGCTATGCGGCCTGAAACGACAAAGCGCCTCGCCAGAGGCGCTTTTCTTCTGGCCGGAGTCGCTCAGACCAGCGAGCGGTGCAGGCGGATCTCTTCGACGCGGGCACCGCCGACTTCGGTCGTGCGGGCGCTGCCCAGCTCGCGCTTGAAGCCGGCCAGCTCGAAGAAGCGCAGCGCGCGCTCGTTGCGCAAGTAGCACCACAGCGTGGCCTTGGTGCAGCCTTCTTCCTGCAGGCCGTCGCGCGTGGCATCCCACAGCGCCAGGCCCACGCCCTTGTCCCAGTGCACGGGGTCGGCGAACAGCGCCCAGACCTCGCCGGTCGTGGCCGGCGTGCCCTTGTCGCGCGAACGGTCGAAGCCGGCGAAGCCCATGATCTTGTTGTCCAGATGGGCCACGATGACCTGGGGCTCGCACAGGTCGATGGCCTCGCGCCAGAAGGCCTGGCGCTTCTGCACCGACATCGCATCCAGCGCGGCGGCCGGCAGCAGCGACTTGTAGGCGTCCTGGCTGGCGGCGACGTGAATCTCGGCGATGGCCTTGGCATCGCGCAGGGTGGCGGGGCGAACCTGGATCACGGACATGGAATTCTTCTTCAGCAATACGCGGGGCACGAAAGGCCGGCATTGTCCTTGCCCGAGCCCGCGCGGCAGCCTCTTGACAGAATTATTTCTGGGCTTCCTGCGCTGCGCTCAGGCTGCCTCGCACGCGGCTCTTCGCGCCTTCAGATGCTCGACCAGGCCGCGCCTGAGCCAGCGCAGCGGCGTGCGCTGCAGCTCGGCCAGCAGCGCATGGTCGACCTCGGTGCCACCCAGGTCCAGCGCAAAGCGCCGCGCCACCTCGGCCTGCACCTTCAGCAGCAGCTCCGCGGCGACGAGGGCATCGGCCAGCGCACGGTGGGCGCGGCCTGAATAGCTCAACCGATGGAAGCGCACCTGCTCGCCCAGTGAATGGCTCTTGGCCTCGGGCCAGAGCCGGCGCGTCAGCAGCACCGTGCAGGCGAATTCGTGGGCGGGGTCGGGCTCGATGCCGGCGCGCTGCATCTCGGCCTGCCAGAAGCCCCGGTCGAAGCCGGCGTTATGCGCCACCAGCGGGCAGCCCGCGGTGAACCGGGCCAGCTCGCGCATCACATCGGCCGCATCGGGCGCGCCGGCCAGCATCTCGTTGCTGATGCCGGTCAGGGCCTGGATCTGCGGCGGCACCCAGGCGCCGCTGCGCATCAGGCTGGCAAAGCGGTCGACGACCTGGCCGCCGCGCACCAGCACGGCCGCGATCTCGGTCGCGCGGCCGCCGCCGGCGGGGCCGAGGCCGGTCGTCTCGAAGTCGATGACGGCGATGGTTTCCATCAAGACCCCTTCAAGACCTGCCGGGCGGGTGCTTGATCGCATTCATCGCGAGCTTGCGCTCGACGGCAGCCTCCAGGTCCACGCCGCCGTGGTCGGCGATCTGCACCAGATAGAGCAGCACGTCGGACAGTTCCTCGCCGACGTGGCGGCGCTGGTCGTCGTTGAGGTTCAGGGACTGCTCCGGCGTCAGCCACTGGAAGATTTCCAGCAGCTCGGCGGCCTCCACCGTCATGGCCATCGCGAGGTTCTTGGGGGTCTGGTAGGGCTGCCAGCCGCGTTCGTCGGCGAAGCGGCGCAGACGCTGCTGCAGGGCTTGGAAATCCATGCCGGAAGTGTCCAATGTATTCAAGACGGTATTCAAGATTTCAAATTGGTGGTGGTAGTAGGGGCCGGCCCGCGCTGTGGACAAGGCCGAAAACCCCTTGCGTGGCAAGCGCTTGGCTGGCTAACAAGCCTGTGTGCCGGAACCCGGACGGTTTGTCCCGCGTTTGGGAACAACTTCGCCAAACGGCCCAGGCCTGTGGATATCCGGGCAGTTGTCCTGCAGCCATCCACAGACTTGCTCAAGCCCTTCATCAGGGAAGTTCTTTACGCCTTGCGGCCCAAAACACAACGGCCGCCGCGGGTGCAAGGGCTAGAGTTGCGCTCCCGAATTTCAATGCGCCGCAGCCGCGGTGTCCCCTAGGAGACAACGATGAAACCCTTCCTCACCCGGATTGCCGCGGCCTCCGCGGCGCTGATGGCCGGCCTGCTGGTGGCGGGTTGCGGCGGCGGTGCCACCGCGGACACGACGCCCAAGTTCAGCCCCGGCAGCGTGGTGTCCTTCGGCGACAGCCTGAGTGACCAGGGGACCTATCAGGTGGGCACGGTCGCCGCTCTGGGCGGCGGCCAATACACCGTCAACGGCGTCGGTCCCAGCTGGCTGGCGCGCATCGCCGCCCTCTATGGCCTGGCCAAGCCTTGCCCGGCCCAGCAAGGCCTAGACGGACTCGCCTCTCAAGGGTTCAGCGTGCCTGTCAAGAACAATGCAGGTTGTTTCGCCTATGGCCAGGGCGGCTCGCGCGTGACCAATCCGGTTGGTCCGGGCAATAAGTTGCTGGGTGGCTCCAACGCCGTGCTGGGCCAGCTCACGGTGCCCGTCGTGACGCAGTTGCAAAACCACCTCGCCGCGGTCGGCGGCAGCTACAAGGGCACCGAGCTCGTGTTCGTCTATGCCGGTGGCAACGATGTGTTCATCAACCTTGCCACCGTGCAGGCGACCATAGCCGCTGGTGGCGACCCGACCGCTGCCGCTACCGCAGGTGTGACTGCAATGGGCCAGGCAGGTGCCGAGTTGGCCGGCTATGTCAAGGCCTTGGTGGTTGGCAAGGGTGCCAAGAACGTCGTGGTTATCAACCTGCCCGATGTCAGCCTGACGCCTTTCGCCAAGAGCCTGCCTGCCGCAACGCAGGGCCTGATCCTGCAGATGGTTAACACCTTCAACGATCAGCTCAAGGGCGGTTTGTCCGGTACCGACTTGGTTTGGGTCGATGCCGCCCAGGGAGTGCGCGACGAGATTGCCAATCCCGCGAAGTACAGCCTGGCCAATGTCACCATGCCGGCCTGCGACCTCAGCCCGGCCAAGAACCCCTTGGCTTCGTCCTTGGTCTGCAATGCCAACAATGTCGTCGCCGGCGATGTCAGCCACTACCTGTTCGCCGACACCGTCCACCCTACTCCCTACGGGGAACAATTGCTGTCGCAGGCAGTGTCCCTGGAACTGGCTCGCAAAGGCTGGCTCTGAGTCCGCGTGAGCCAATCAGGAGAACTTTATGAATATCAAATCCCTGCTTGCAGCAACCCTGCTTTGCGCCACTAGTCTTGTTCACGCGCAGTCGGCCGGCAGCATCGTCGTCTACGGCGGCGCGGCCCAGATCACGCCGCAGGTCGACAGCGGCGACCTCAGCGCGCCCAGCGCGCCCGGTACCAAGATCGATGTGAAGAAGGCCACGTCCTTCGTCGGCGGCATCACCTACTACTGGACCGACAACATCAGCATCGACCTGCCGATCTCGGCGCCGTTCACGCACGACGTCATCGGCGCGGGCGCGATCCAGGGCGTCGGCAAGCTCGGCACGGTCAAGTCGCTGCCGGCCACGCTGCTGGCCCAGTACCGCTTCGGTGAGGCCGGCAGCGCCTTCCGCCCCTTCGTCGGCGCCGGCGTCACCTATGGCTATTTCTACAAGCCCAAGGCCACGGCCGCGCTGTCGGGCATCACCGGCGGCACGCCCAGCAACCCGACCACGCTGTCGATGAAGAGCCGCTTCGGCGCCACGCTGGAACTGGGCGGCGCCTACAACATCACCAAGGACTGGTCCGCCAGCCTGTCGGTGACCAAGACCTTCATCAAGACCACGGGCAGCCTGTCCACCGGCCAGGCCATCGAGACGACGCTGGACCCGGTGTCCATCAAGTTCGGCGTCGGCTACCGCTTCTGATCCGGCCCCGGCCGATCATCCCGAGGGAGCCGGCGGCTCCCTTTTTTGTTGGTGCGTCGAACCAGGCGCGGCGTCACGTCAGCTCGTGCTCGGGGCTGCGGTAGTGGTAGCGGTAGGCGAAGACGAAGCCCAGGCGCGCGTACAGCCGCCGGGCCACCGAGTTGTCGCTGCCGACCTGCAGATAGGCCTGGCGCGCGCCCTGGGCATGGGCGAGGGCCAGCAGCGCGCGGCACAGGCGCTCGCCATGGCCCTGGCGTTCGACGGCGGACGCGATGTCGTAGAGGCCGACGATGTCGCGGTCGACCACCATCTGGCCGCAGGCCAGCAGCCGCCCGTCGGCGTCGTTCAGCGCGAAGCCCTGGTAGCTGACCGGAGCGTTAGCGATGCGCTCCGCGTGGGCCGCGATGGCCGTGTCCGACGAGCCGCGCAATGCGCCGACGCGGGCGGCGTAGTCCTGCGCGCCCAGGGCCTGCAGCGCGACGGGCGCGGGGTCGGGCAGCAGGGTGTCCAGCACCATCACGTCGGCTGCGTCGAAGGCGCCCCAGCCCTTGGCGGCCAGGCGTGCGTCCAGGTCGGCCGGCTGGCTCCAGGGCGTCACGCGCACGGCCAGCGGCAGGCCGGCGGCGTCGTAGGCGGCCTGGCAGCGGGCCAGCAGATCGTCCAGCGGCAGCGCGCCCTGGCGCAGCGCATTGATGCAGCGCGAGCGCTTGGCCTTGCCGGGCGACAGCCGGATCAGCCAGCCGTCGATGTCGGCCTGCTGGGGCGGGGCGCTGGCGTCGAGGCCGGCGAGTTCGGCGCGCAGGGCGAGGGCGTCGATCACCGCATCGTCTCGATGCGCTTCACCATCTCCCTGGCGAAGTCGACGAAGGCCTGCGCGCCCTTGGAGCTGGGGTCGAAGACGACGCCCGGCAGCCCGTAACTGGGTGCCTCGGCCAGGCGCACATTGCGCGGGATGACGGTGTCGAAGACCTTGTCGTTGAAGTGGGCCTTGAGCTGGTCGCTGACCTGCTGTTGCAGCGTGATGCGCGGGTCGAACATGACGCGCAGCAGGCCGATGATCTGCAGGTCGTGGTTCAGGTTGGCGTGGATCTGCTTGATGGTGTTGACCAGGTCGGTCAGGCCCTCCAGCGCGAAGTATTCGCACTGCATCGGCACGATGACGCCGTGGGCGCTGCACAGGCCGTTCAGCGTCAGCATGGACAGCGACGGCGGGCAGTCGATCAGCACGAAGTCATAGTCCTTGGCCGCCTCGGCCAGCGCGCCCTTCAGCCGGGCCTCGCGGCGCTCCAGCTCCACCAGTTCGACCTCGGCGCCGGCCAGCTCGCGGTTGGCGCCCAGCACGTCATAGCCGGCCTTCTCGGAGCGGGCCTTGGCCTCGGCGATGGAGGCGGACTCCAGCAGCACGTCGTAGACCGTCGTCTCCAGCTTGCGCTTGTCGATGCCGGAGCCCATGGTCGCATTGCCCTGCGGGTCCAGGTCGACGACGAGCACGCGCTGGCCGAGCTGCGCCAGGCCGGCGGCGAGGTTGACGGTGGTGGTGGTCTTGCCGACGCCACCCTTCTGGTTGGCGATGCAGAAAATCTTGGCCATGGCTGGGGTTTTGCGGGACTGCCGGCATCGTACCGGGGAGAGGGCGGGCCGACCCTCGGGCGCGACCCGCGTGAGCCGCTCAGCGGGGGCGCATCCAGACGATGCAGCGCTGGGCGTCCAGGCCGGGGACGGCCAGTTGTTCCACGTGAAACACGTCCACGTCGGCGGGCAGGGCGGCGATCTCGTCGGCCGGGTGCTGGCCCTTCATGGCCATCCAGACCGCGCCTTCCGCCAAATGCTGGCGGGTCAGGCTCGTGAAGTCGACCAGGGACGCGAAGGCGCGGGACGTGATGACGCCGAAGGGCGGGGTGCTGAGCTGCTCGACGCGGCTGTGCACGCCATGCAGATTGGGCAGCTTCAGCTCGGCCGCCACCTGCTGGATGAAGGTGGCCTTCTTGACAACGGCGTCCACGCAGCTGACGTCGGTGCCCGGGCAGCAGATCGCGATGACCACGCCGGGCAGGCCGCCGCCGGCGCCCACGTCCATCAGCCTGGCCGGCGCGCCGTGGCGCTGCAGCGGTGCGATGACGGAGAGGCTGTCCACGAGATGGTGGCTCAGCATCTGGGCCGGGTCGCGTACGGCGGTCAGGTTGTAGACCTTGTTCCACTTCTGCAGCAGGGCCAGGTAGGCCAGCAGCTGGTCGAGTTGGGTGTCTGTGAGTTCGAGGCCGAGTTCCGTGGCTGCCGCGGCGAGCGTGTCCCTCATGCCGCTTCCGCCTCGGTGAAGCCCTTGAACTTGCCTTTCTTCAGATGCACAAGCAGCAGCGAGATCGCGGCCGGCGTGATGCCGGAGATGCGCGAGGCCTGGCCCAGCGTCTCGGGGCGGTGAACGTTCAGCTTCTGGCGGGCCTCGAAGGAGAGGGCGTGGACGAGGCCGTAGTCCAGGTCCTCGGGCAGCTTCAGGTGCTCGAAGTGGGCGGCGCGGGCGACGTCGTCGACCTGCTTGTTGATGTAGCCGGCGTACTTGGTGCTGATCTCGACCTGCTCGGCCACGAGGTCGGCCAGCTCCTGGCCCAGCTCAGCGACAAGCGTTTCACGTGAAACACCCGCCTCCGGCTTCGCAATCGCGGCCACTTCGGCGATGGTGTCGAAGCCCACGCCGGGCCGGCGCAACAGGTCGGCCAGGCTGTACTCGCGCTCCAGCGCCTTGCCGACCAAGCGTTCGGCGTCCGCCGCCGGCAGGATACCGGGGTGGACCCAGGTGCTTTTCAGCTTCTCGGTTTCACGTGAAACCGCGTCGCGCTTGCGGTTGAAGGCGGCCCAGCGTTCGTCGTCCACCAGGCCGAGCCGGCGGCCGGTCTCGGTCAGGCGGGCGTCGGCGTTGTCCTCGCGCAGCTGCAGCCGGAACTCGGCGCGGCTGGTGAACATGCGATAGGGCTCGGTCACGCCCTTGGTGATGAGGTCGTCCACCAGCACGCCGAGGTAGGCCTGGTCGCGCGTCGGCGTCCACGGGCCGTCGCCGCGCACCTGCAGCGCCGCGTTCAGGCCGGCGAACAGACCCTGGGCCGCCGCCTCCTCGTAGCCGGTCGTGCCGTTGATCTGGCCGGCGAAGAACAGGCCCTGGATGACCTTGGTCTCGAACGAGGCCTTCAGCCCGCGCGGGTCGAAGTAGTCGTACTCGATGGCGTAGCCGGGGCGCAGGATGTCGGCGTTCTCCAGGCCGGGGATGCTGCGCACCGCGGCGAGCTGGATGTCGAAGGGCAGGGAGGTGGAGATGCCGTTCGGGTAGAACTCGTGCGTCGTCAGGCCCTCGGGCTCCAGGAAGATCTGGTGCGAGTCCTTGTCGGCGAAGCGATTCACCTTGTCCTCGATGCTCGGGCAGTAGCGCGGGCCCACGCCTTCGATGACGCCGGTGAACATCGGGCTGCGGTCGAAGCCGCTGCGGATGATCTCGTGCGTGCGCAGGTTGGTGTGCGTGATCCAGCAGGGCAGCTGCTGCGGGTGCATGGCCGCATTGCCGAGGAAGCTGAACACCGGCACCGGATCGAGGTCGCCGGGCTGGGCCTCGCACTTGGAGAAGTCGATCGTGCGTCCGTCGATGCGCGGCGGCGTGCCGGTCTTGAGCCGGCCCTGCGGCAGCTTCAGCTCCTTGAGCCGGGCCGACAGCGAGACCGCCGGCGGGTCGCCCGCGCGGCCGGCGCTGTAGTTCTCCAGGCCGACGTGGATGCGGCCGTCCAGGAAAGTACCGGCCGTCAGCACGACGGCGCGGGCGCGGAACTGGATGCCGGCCTGCGTGACGGCGCCGATGACACGGTCGCCTTCCACCAACAGGTCGTCCACGGCCTGCTGGAAGATTTGAAGATTGGGCTGGTTCTCCAGCCGGCGGCGAATGGCCGCCTTGTAGAGGATGCGGTCGGCCTGGGCGCGGGTGGCGCGCACGGCCGGGCCCTTGGAGCCATTGAGGATGCGGAACTGGATGCCGCCTTCGTCGGTGGCCAGGGCCATCGCGCCGCCCAACGCGTCGACCTCCTTGACCAGGTGGCCCTTGCCGATGCCGCCGATGCTGGGGTTGCAGCTCATCTGGCCCAGGGTCTCGATGTTGTGGGTCAGCAGCAGCGTCTGCGCACCCATTCGCGCGGCCGCAAGCGCCGCCTCGGTGCCGGCATGGCCGCCGCCGACGACGATGACATCGAATTCCTTGGGGTAGAGCATCTCGGTCCTGGAAAGAACAGGGCCCGGGCGAAAGCTCGGGCAAACCCCGAATTTTACGAAGCGGGTGTGGATAAGTCACCCATGGGTGGCTTATCCCTGGCGCGACGCGTGAGATCAGTCGCCCGCGATGAAGAAGTCGATCTGCCAGCGCCCCGCCTGCTTGGAGAAGCCGACGCGGTATTCGAGCGGACTACGCATTAGCCGGTCGCGCACGTGGCCGATCTGTCCCGAGGGCAGCTTCACGGCAACCCAGCCGTCCGGCTCGCCAGACGGGTCGGCCGTTTCGACGATCGAGAAATCGAGGCTGGCGACCACGGCCGCAGCGTCGTTGGCCGCGGACCGCACGCGCACGCCGGTGCCGACGGCCACCACATGGCTGAAGCCGTCCAGGCCCTGCGGCCATCGCGAGAAGGTGTAGGGCGCGATGAACCGGCCGTTTTTGTCGAAGCTGCCGCCCAGGGCCAGCGTGGTTGCCAGGGTCTCCCACAACAGGCTGTCGGCAGCTTCTGGCTTCCACATCGTCTTGAAGTCGTCCAAACCGTGATCACCACCAAAGGACAGCTCGACATCCTTGCTGAGCGCATCCAACACGGCGGCCGTGTCGTGTTGCGCCACGGCGGCTTGAAGGCGGGCGCGAAAGCTGAAGAAGTCCGGGACCGATGCTGCCTGGTCAACGGGCAGCAGGCGCGCCGGTGTCTGAGCCCGGGCATGCGGGCCTAAAACCATCAGGCAGAGTGCAAGGACAGCAGAGGTTCGTATCGACATGGCGACGGTAAGAGCGCCCCGTGAATGTAGCGGCGAGCTTGCACCGACAATTCATTGCTCACCTCCAGATTCACCATGGATTGTCGCCCCCGCTGCGCCGCCTGCTGCATCGCGCCTTCGATCAGCTCGCCCATCCCAGGCCACCCGAATGGCAAGCCGGCCGGCGTGCGCTGCGTGCAGCTGGACGACGAGGACCGCTGCCGCCTCTTCGGCAGGCCCGAGCGCCCGGCCGTTTGCGGCTCGCTGCGGCCTCAGGAGGACATGTGCGGCAGCAGCCGCGAGCAGGCGATACGCTGGCTGGGCAGGATGGAGGAGCAGACGGCGCCACGCGCTTGAGGTCATCAATCTGCGGCAGACTGCGCGGCCATGCCCTCCGTCACCGACAGCCCTGTCCCCTCCGCCAGCCTGCTCGGCCGCCTGGCCGCCGAGCGTGGCGCCTTCGCCGATGCCTACGCATTGCGCCTGCCGCGCGGCGTCACGCTGGCCGAGTTCGTCGAAGCCTTCTACACGACGCGGCTGTTCAAGCTGGAGCGCTGGCTGATCGCCCGCAGCGGCCGGCCGTCCAGCGATGCCGACGTGCGCGCCGTCGCCCGTGGCGAGGACCGCCGCATGGCGGCCTGGACCGTCGAGGCGCGCGCCCAAGACGAGCTGCTGATGCACGAGGACAGCGGCTTCACGCGCTCCTGGTTCAAGGTGGAGGCGGGCGAGGGCGGCGCGACGACGCTGTGGTTCGGCTCGGCGCTGATCCCGCGCCGGCGCGGCCCGGGCGGCGAGCCGCGCTTCGGCTGGATCTTCCACGCGCTGCTGGGTTTTCACCGCCGGTATTCGCGGGCGCTGCTGAAGGCGGCGGCGCGCAGGCTGGCTTAGGAACCGGTTCCCTTGCCCGAGACCTTTTCGGTCACCGCATGCCCCGAGGTCGCGTCCTCGATCCACACCATGCACTCCGCGGCCGTGATGCGGCCGGCCACGCGGTAGCGGTGGTCGGCCTCGGGCGCGAAGGCCACGTCGCCCTCCACGCGGCAGGTCGGGTTCGTCATCGCCAGGATGGGCGCGGCGTACTGCGTGACGGCCTGCAGCCTCACGCGGGCCGGGCCGGGCGGCAGCTCGTTGCTCAGGGCCACCGGCGCGACGCCGAAGCCGCGGCCCTGGTTGGCCTGCAGCGTCGCGATGCTGGTGCTCAGCAGCCGGCGGCCGTCGACCCGCGTCATCTCGAAGACGTGGACCAGGCTGCCGCTCACTTGGACCGTTTGGTCGGCGACGTTGACGGTCGGGCCGTCGTAGCCGTCGGGCGTGGCGGGCTGGAAGCCCTGGTAGGCGGCGCAGCCGGCCAGCAGTGCCGCGGCGAGGGCGGTGGCGGCGGCCCTCATCGTGCCACCGCCGCGCGCATCGAGCGCGCTACATAGGCCAGCGCCACGGCCGCCAGCGCGAAGCCGACGAGCACGCCCGGCAGCACCTGGGCCCAGCGCAGCGTCTCGCCCTTGAGCACCTGCAGCATCAACGTGTTCTGGGCCAGGCCCGGCACCCACAGATACCAGGGCGCGTCGCCGCCGGGGTTGAAGAGGCTGACCATGGGCATCAGGCTGATGGCGGTGATGACGAGGGTGCTGCTGGCCTGGGCCTCCTTGAAGGTCTTGGAGCGGATGGCCAGGGCCATCAAGAGCGCCGACAGGCCGGCCGCGAGCGGGATCTGCAGCAGCCAGAAGGCCAGCACCTCGGGGCCGCCGAAGCTGAACTGGGCCTGCAGAACGTCGCTCTTCAGCAGCCACTGCGCCGGGATGAAGCTCAGGGACGACATCAGCGCCACGGCCATGCCCAGCAGCGCGACGGCGCCCCATTTGCCGGCCACGATGGCACCGTGCGGCGCCGGGTTCATCAGCAGCGGCTCCAGCGAGCCGCGCTCGCGTTCGCCGGCCGTGCTGTCCAGCGCCGCGGTCAGCGCGCCGTAGAGCACGGCCATGATGATGAACATCGGGATGATGCTGGTCAGCCGCGCGGCACGGGCCCGGGCGCTGGCGAGGTCGCGCTCCTGCACGTCCACGGGGTCGAGCAGCTCGGTGGAGACGCCGCGCATCGCCAGGTTGAGCAGCGCGCGCTCGTGGCTGAAGCCCAGCAGCAGGCCGCGCAGCGGACCGGTGCCGGCCATCGCGCGCTGGTTGGCGCTGTCGCTGACGACCTCCACCGTCGGCGCCTCGCCGCTGCGCAGCCTGGCCTCGAAGTCCCTGGGCACGACGAGCACGGGCTCGAGCAGCGTCGTCGCGCGCAACCGGGCCTCGTAGTCGGCCGGCGCGGGCTTCATCGTGTAGGTCTGGCGCTCGATGTAGTTGGCCAGCGTCGGCGCGGCGTCCATGCCGACGACCAACACCTCGCGCTTGTCGGCACGCTCCTCCAGCGAGGCGATCAGGCCGGACAGCGCCGTCAGCAGCAGCGGGCCCATCAGCACGGCGGGAATCAGCAGGCGCAGCAGCGTGCGGCGGTCGCGCAGCGCGTCGCTGAGCTCCTTGAAGAAAACGATCAAGGCCTGTTTCATGCCGCGACCTCCTCGGGGAATGCGAGCTTCACGAAGGCGTTCTCGAAGCGGGCTTCGCCGGCCTGGGCCAGCAGCTCGGGCACGCTGCCGTGCGCGACGCTGCGGCCGTGGGAGACGACGACGACCTCGTCGCAGAGCTGCTCCACCTCCTGCATGATGTGCGTCGAGAAGACGATGCACTTGCCGCCGCCCGCCGGGCTCTTGAGCCAGCGCAGGGCCTCGCGCAGCGCGCGGGTGGCCAGCACATCGAGGCCGTTGGTGGGCTCGTCCAGCACGATGTTGGCGGGGTCGTGCACGAGGGCGCGGGCCAGCGCCGTCTTCATGCGCTCGCCCTGGCTGAAGCCGTCGGCGCGGCGGTCCAGGATGGACTGCATGTCCAGCAGCCGCGCCAGCTCTTCCGCACGCGCGTTCGCGGCCTCGGGCGCCATGCCCTGCAGGCGGCCGAAGTAGACGATGTTCTCGCGCGCCGACAGCCGCGGGTAGAGGCCGTGCGCATCGCCGAGGATGCCCATGCGCGAAAGCGCCTTCAGCGGCTCGGCCTTGACCGTGATGCCGTCGACCGCGATGTGGCCCGCATCCGGCGGCAGCAGGCCGGCCAGCATGCGCAGCGTCGTCGTCTTGCCGGCGCCGTTGGCGCCCAGCAGGCCGGTGATGCGACCGTTGGCGGCTGCGAGGCTGACGCCCTGCACCGCGTGCACGATGCGCTTGGCGCCCCGCTTGAACAGGCTGCCGCCGCTCTGCGCGGTGAACTGCTTGTGAACGTCCTGGATGTCGATCATTGGGCCGCTCCTTCCGGCGTGGACTGCACGGGCTGGAAGGCGACGGGGCGCGGGATGCGGGTCGCGCAGGCCGAGTCCTGGGGCAGCGCGTCGGCGGCGCTCTTGGCGTCGATGAAGCGGAACACGATGTCGCGCACGCAGCCCACCGCCATGACGCCATGGCCGGACTCGGGCACGACGAGGTGCTGCACCCGCTCCGGGTGGCCCGCCGCCAGCGCCTTCGCGACGCGCTCGCCGTGGCGCGGCGGCGTGGCCGGGTCGGCGCCGCCGCTCATCACGAGCACGGGGCTGGGCGCCGGCGGCACCTTGTAGAACTCGGGCGGCACCTCGCCCCGCGGCCAGTCGCGGCAGGCGCGGGCGTACATCTCGGCGTCGACGCGGCCGAAGTCAGTGCCGGGCGCGTCCGTCGCCTGGCCGATGCGCGGCGCGTCCTCGGCGCAGATGACCGAGAAGTGCATGCCCATCGCGAGCTTCATGCCCTTGCCGCCGCCGAAGGCCGTCGTCAGGCCGAACAGGCCCTCGAAGCGGCCCTCGGTGGCCGCCGCGTGGATGGCCGCAGGCAGGGCGGCCGCCAGCGCCGGCTGGTAGAGGGGCGGGCGCACCGCGCGCAGCAGCAGGCCGCGGTCGACCGTGAAATGCTCGGCCGCGCCGGTCAGCGGCCGGGCCACCGTCACCTGGCGCGGCAGCGAGGCGAGCAGCTTCTGCCAGTCGGCGCGCAGCCCGGGGAAGGCCTTGGCGTTGGCCTCGATCAGCTTGTCCAGCGCGGCCTGGGTGTCGGGCGAGAAGCTGGCGGGCAGCACCATGTCGGGCGGCGCGACGCCGTCGATGACGGTGCGGCGCACCTGGGCCGGGAACTGGCGCAGGTATTCCAGCGCGGCCCGCGTGCCGTAGCTGCCACCGATCAGGTCCCACTGCGGCACGCCCAGGGCCTGGCGCACGGCGTCCATGTCCTGCATCGCGATCGTCGTCGTGAAGAAGCGCAGGTCGCCATAGGGGAGCTTTTCCAGCTTGGCGCGGCATGCGTCGATGCGGCGCATCTGCGCGGCCGGCTCCAACTGCTCGGCGATGGGCAGCTTGCTGTCGTCGGGGCAGTCCAGCGGCGCGGACCGGCCGGTGCCGCGCTGGTCGATGAAGACGAGGTCGCGGCGGTTGTTCAGCCTCGAGAGGCGCGGCAGCACGCGCGAGGCCACGTTGATCGCGCTCTGGCCGGGGCCGCCGGCCAGCATCAGCACCGCGTCGGGCAGCTTGTTGCGTGCCATCGCCGGCACGACGAGGTAGTGGATGTCGATCTTCACGCCGTCCGGCCGGGCCGGGTCCAGCGGGCGCTGCAGGCTACCGCACTGCAGTTCGTTGGGAATGCCGTCGACGCGGCAGGGCTTCAGCGGCGCCGTTGTCGCCGCCGCCATCGCCGTGCCTCCGAGCCCGGCCGTCATCAGGAGCGCCAGCAGCCGCCCTCGCCAGTCACGCATGCCAATCTCTTCTTGTCGTTGGGACGGCGCGCAGTATGCGGCGCGGGCCGGCGCGCCCGCGCCGGTCATGGGATGAGTGGCGAGCGGGGGCGCGCCAGCGGCCAGAAACGCGGGTCGGCTGGCCGGCTCAGGCCTTCTTCATCAGCCCCTGGCAGGCCGAGCGGGCCTTGGCGTCGCTGGCGTCCAGCCGGCCGCAGACGCCGTCGAGCTGGGCCTTGAGCCGGCCGACGGCAGCGGCCTGGGCGGGGGTCTTGTTCCAGCCGGCCAGCAGCGTCGCGACCTTCTTCAGCGAGCGCTCGCTGCGCTCGTAGAAGGCGCCCGGGTCCTTGTCGGCCTCGGCGAACAGCTGGGCGGCCGTCTTCTCGATGCGGGCCGTGTCCTCGGGCGCCAGCTCGACCAGGGCCGCGAAATAGTTCGAGCCCCATTGCAGCCGCGTGGCCGGGCCCTCGCTCTTGTTGAAGGCCTCCTCGTACCAGTGCAGCGCGTCGGCCTTCCGGCCCTGCTTCCTGGCATTGCCGCCGAGCTGGCTCATCAGGTAGTAGGGCGAGTGGCTGCGCGCCAGGGCCGACTTCAGCAACTCGTCGCTGTCCTTCCACAGGCCCGCGCTGCCCAGCAGATGCGCGGCCTCGGTGACGACGGCCTGGCGCTCGTAGCCGTCGGTGATCTCGCGGTTGGCGCGGCCGGCCTGGTCTCGGGCCTCGGCCAGCAGCGCGGCCGGGATGCCCTTGGGGTTGGGGTCGTCCCTGGGCGAGTCCAGGCGGGCCAGGTCGACGCGGCCCTGCAGCGCGTTCAGCCGGTCGGCGCGGGACAGCGTCGCGTCCGCGTTCAGGCGCCTCAGCGCGGCGTCGAACTCGGCGACGAGGGCGTTGCGGGCGTCGCCGGGCTGCGGCGCGAAGGCCTTGACGAGGTCCGGCGCCTCGTTGGTCAGCACGTCCATCTGCGCATGGGCCTGGGGGGCGTCGGCCAGCACGGCGCGCAGGCGCGGCAAACCTGTCGAAATTTGGGCCGGGTCGGCCGCCTTGCCCTCGGCCATCGCGCCGACCGACTTCAGCCACAGCCGCGTCGAGGTTTCCGCCAGCTCGGCGCCCGCGCCTTCGCTGGCCTTGGCCAGCTGGGCCAGCGTTGCGGTGCGCTGCTCGGCCGGCAGCAGCTGCTGTTCGTCCGTCTCCCAGCCGTAGAAGCCCAGCAGCCGCCATTCGTTGGCGCTCAGCTTTTTGCCGGCCCGGGCGTCGGCCAGCACGGCCTTGACGGGCCGGCCGCTGGACAGGCCGAGCTGCAGCACCTTCATGACCTGGGCCGCGTCGGCCTCGCCGGGCAGGCGGGTGATCTCGCTGCCACTCGGGCTGAACAGGATCAGCGTCGGGTAGCCGCGCACCTTGAAGCGGTTGCCGAGCTTCTGCGCGCCGGGCGCGTCGCCGTCGATGCCCACGGCCACGAAGGCCTTGCTCTGCTCGATGAAGTCCGCGCGGTTGAACAGCGTGGCCTTGAGCTGGTTGCAGGGCGGGCACCACTTGGCGCCCCAGTACAGCAGCACGGGCTTCTTCTCGGCCTTGGCCTGCTGGAAGTAGCGGTCGATGTCGGCATCGGCCGCGGCGGCCTGCCAGGCGACGCCCGGGCCGGTGCCGGCCTGGGCCGCCGGCGTGGCGGCAAGGAGGAGGACGGCGGTGGCCAGGGCGGCCAGGGTCGGCGCTGCGGAGCTGATCTTCATCGGGCCTGGGGATCGATCGTGTCGAAGCCGCCATTGTGTGCCGCCGCCGAACCGCAGAATCCGCGCATGCCGAATAAGCCCGACCACCGGCTGAATATCGCGCTCGCCGCGCTGCGCGAACGCGCCCGGCCCGAGCAGCTCGACGCGATGGCCCGCTTTGGCATCACCGGCGACGGCCGCCTGGGCCTGGCCGTGCCGACGCTGCGCCTGCTGGCCCGGCAGTTCGGGCGCGACCACGAGCTGGCGCTGGCCCTGTGGGACACCGCCATCCCCGACGCGCAGATCCTGGCCGGCATGGTGGCCGAGCCCGCCGGCCTGACCGTCGCGCAGATGGACCATTGGGTCGCCGGCATGCGCGCCTGGGACGTCTGCGACCAGGCCTGCACCAACGCCTTCGTGAAGAGCCCGCTGGCCTGGGCCGCCATCCCGCGCTGGGCCGCGCGCGAGGCCGAGTTCGAGAAGCGCGCCGGCTTCGCGCTGCTGGCCGTCGCCGCCCTGCACCAGAAGCAGCGGCCCGATGCCGACTTCCTGGCCCGCCTGCCCCTCATCGAGGCGGCGGCGGACGACGAGCGCAACTTCGTGAAGAAGGCCGTCAACTGGGCGCTGCGCCAGATCGGCAAGCGCAGCGCGGGCCTGCGTGAGCCGGCACTCACCGTCGCGGAGCGGCTGTGCCGGCGCAGCGGGAAGGCGGCGCGCTGGATCGGCGGCGATGCGCGGCGGGAGCTGCAGCGCCGGGCCTGAACCGGGGCGTCCGGCCCCGTTCCGTCTCCCCCTTTGGAGGGATGTCGGGGGGATGCGGGGGGCCTCATCCCCCCTCGTCCCACCCTCTGGGTGATGTGCTGAAAAAGGCCGGCCACCGATGCTGGCGGCATGGCGTTGTCCACGACGCCGAACCCATCAAAACCGGAGGCCGCCATGCAATTCTTCAGCTCCTCGCAGTTCCCCTGGCCCGACGCCAAGCTGCCGCTGGGCGTGGCGGCGCTGGCCGCCGGCGGCAGGGGCGGTGCCCGCAAGCTCGACTGCGGCTGGTACGACTCCAGCTTCGACCTGGCCCATGGCCTGGAGGTGTCGGAGCAAGACAACGACACGATCTACCAGCTCTGGGAGCTGTCGCAGAACTGAGGCCTACAACGCGCAGGCCAGCTGGGTGCCCTGCAGGATGGCGCGCTTGGCGTCCAGTTCGCCGGCCGCCAGCGCGCCGCCGATCAGGTGCACGCGGGCGCCGGCCGCGCGCAGCGGCGCCTCCAGCTCGCGCAGCGGCTCCTGGCCGGCGCACAGCACGATGGTGTCGGCTTCGATCAGCTGGGCGTCGGCGCGCTGCTCGCCGTAGCTGACCCACAGCCCCTCCGGCGTGATCCGCTCGTAGTTCACGCTGGCCAGCATGTCGACCTGCTTCATCTTCAGCGCCGCGCGGTGGATCCAGCCCGTCGTCTTGCCGAGGCCGGCGCCGAGCTTGCCGGCCTTGCGCTGCAGCAGCGTGATCTGGCGCGCGGGCGCGTCGGGCGCGGGCCGCAGCAGGCCGGCGCGCACCTGCTCGGGGTCGCCCACGCCCCAGTGGCGGCGCCAGGCGGCCGGGTCCAGCGTCAGCGAGTGGCCGGCCTCCAGCAGGTATTCGGCCATGTCGAAGCCGATGCCCCCGGCGCCGACGATGGCGACGCGGCGGCCCACCGGCCTGTCGTGCCTCAGCACGTCGACATAGCTCAGCACCTGGCCGCGGGCCAGGCCCTCGTCCTGGCCCTTGATGCGCGGGTCGCGGGCGCTGACGCCGGTGGCCAGCAGCACCTCGTCGAAGCCCTTCAGCTCGTCGGCGCCGACCCGGCAGTTCAGCTTCAGCGCGACGCCCGTGACCTCGATGCGGCGGCGGAAGTAGCGCAGCGTCTCGCTGAACTCCTCCTTGCCCGGCACGCGCCGGGCCATGTTGAACTGGCCGCCGATCTCGGCCGCCGCGTCGAACAGCGTCACCGCATGGCCGCGCTCGGCCAGCGTGGTCGCGGCCGCCAGGCCCGCCGGGCCGGCGCCGACGACGGCGATGCGCTTGCCCGCGCCGTTCACGGGCTTCAGCACGATCTCCTGCTCGAAGGCCGCGCGCGGGTTCACGAGGCAGGTCGAGATCTTCTGCGCGAAGGTGTGGTCCAGGCAGGCCTGGTTGCAGGCGATGCAGGTGTTGATCTCGTCGGCGCGGCCCTGGCGCGCCTTGCTGACGAAATGCGGGTCGGCCAGGAAGGGGCGGGCCATGGACACCATGTCGGCGCTGCCGTCGGCCAGCACGCCCTCGGCCACCTCGGGCGTGTTGATGCGGTTGCTGGTGACCAGCGGCGTCGTGATGCCTTCGGCGCGCAGCTGGGCCCGGAGCTTGGCGGTGACCCATGCGAAGCCGGCGCGCGGCACGCTGGTCGCAATCGTCGGGATGCGCGCCTCGTGCCAGCCGATGCCGGTGTTGATGATCGTGGCGCCGCCGCGCGCGACGCGCCGGCCCAGCTCCACGACCTCCTCCCAGCTGCTGCCGTCGGGCACCAGGTCCAGCATCGACAGGCGGTAGATGATGATGAAGTCCGGCCCGACGGCCTCGCGCATGCGGGCCAGGATCTCCAGCGGCAGCCGCATGCGGTTCTCATACGAACCGCCCCAGTCGTCGCTGCGCTGGTTGGTGTGGGCGACGAGAAACTGGTTGATGAAATAGCCTTCGCTGCCCATCACCTCCACGCCGTCGTAGCCGGCCTCGCGGGCCAGCTTCGCGCAGCGGATGAAGGCGCGGATCTGGCGCTCGATGCCGCGGGCGCCCAGCTCCCGCGGCGTGAACGGCGAGATCGGGCTCTGGATGCGCGACGGCGCCACGCACAGCGGCGAATAGCCGTAGCGGCCGGTGTGCAGGATCTGCAACGCGATCTTGCCGCCCTCGGCATGCACGGCGTCCGTGACGATCTTGTGGCGGCGCGCCGCGCCCGAGGTCGCCAGCGTGCCGGCGAAGGGCTTGGCCCAGCCCTCGATATTGGGCGCGAAGCCGCCCGTCACGATCAGCCCCACCTCGCCGCGCGCGCGCTCGGCGAAGAAGGCCGCCATGCGCTCGAAGTGCTTGCGCCCGTCCTCCAGGCCGGTGTGCATGCTGCCCATCAGCACGCGGTTCTTCAGCGTCGTGAAGCCAAGGTCCAGGGGGGCGAGGAGGTGGGGGTAGTTCATCCGGGCGATGCTAGCCGCGGGTGCGCCGGCCGAATTGGAGTGTTCTCCTCAGCTCGGCAGCAACAGTTCTTCACCCGCCGCCAGATGCCGGAAATCGCGACGCCTGCGGCTTGAGTTCTAATCGCCAGTCCGCGTTCCTGGGATTCGGCCCGGCGGGTTTGGTTTTTTCGGAGAGTTCTCGATGCGATTCACCCCTTGGGCCACCCGGATGGCCCTGACGCTGAGCCTGACGGCCACGGCCATGCTGACTGCCTGCGGTGGCGGTGGTCACGGCAGCAACACGCAGGTCCGCCTGCTCAATGCGACCCGCTCCTACGCAGCGCTGGACCTGACGGTCAACGACAAGACCGTCAACAGCAAGGTGGCCTATGCCGCGGTCGGCGACTACGGCAGCGTCGACACCGGCAACACGGCCAGCAAGGTGCTGACCAGCGACGTCGGCACCAGCATCTCCGCAACGACCCCGACGCTGACCTCGGGCAGCAACTACACCTACATCACCTATGGCTTCGCCGGCGCCGTCCGCACGACGCTGCTGCAGGAGAACCAGACCGCCCCCGACGCCAACAAGGCCTCGCTGCTGGTGCTGAACCTGGCCCCGGACGCCGGTGCGCTGGACATCTACGTCACGTCCGCCGCCGATTGCTCGCTGACGTCCGAGACCGCGCTGACGACCAGCCTCGCGGGCGGCTCCGGCAGCGGCTACATCCAGATCAACTCGGGCACCTTCCGCGTCTGCGTGACGGGCCCCGGCAAGCGCAGCGACCTGCGCCTGAACATCCCGGCCCTGGCGCTGGCCTCGGCCTCCGTGAACACGCTGCTCCTGACCTCGTCCGAAGGCGGCGTGCTGGTCAACGGCATCGGCCTGGTCCAGAAGGGCGCGGCCGCCAACTTCCCCAACACGCAGAGCCGCGTGCGCACCGTGGCCGCGCTGGCCAGTGGCGGCACCGTCGCCTCGTCCATCAACGGCCAGACGATGTTCAGCGGCGCCATCAGCCCGCTGATCAGCGACTACGTGACGACCGCCTCCGGCGCCAGCACGCTGACCGCCGCCGTCAACGGCGCCAACGTCAGCTTCCCTGCGCCGACGCTGGTGGCCGGCCACGACTACACGCTGATGGTCTGGGGCGACCCGGCCGCGCCCAAGCTCGCCGCGCTGGACGACGACAACCGCCTGCCGACCGGCGTCGCCGGCTCGGGCGACGTCAAGATCCGCGTGGTCAACGCGCTGCCGACCTCGGGTGTCGCGCTGAACGTCGCGTTCGGCTCCATCGCCTCCAACGTCGCCTCGGGCACGGCCTCCACGCCCAACACGACCTCGTCCACGACGAGCACCCAGGTCGACCTGACCGTGCCGAACCAGTCCCAGTCGATCTACACCAACTCCGCGATGGCCTTCCCCAGCGGCAGCGTGTGGACCTTCTTCGCGGTGCCCAACACGACCACGACCCCCTCGGCCACCTTGCCCGTGCCTGGCCTGGCCGGTCTGCCCAAGCGCGAGCGCCCGTAAGCCTCGGCCTCCCGAACGCAAAGCCCCCGTGCCCACCGGCCGGGGGCTTTGTCCTTTCCGGCGCGAAGATGCGGCCATGCCCACGCCCCAGCGCGCCCATCTGCAGCGCCTGCGCCAGCTCTGGCGCAGCGCCGGCTGGCCCAGCCAGGACCTCGTCGAGATCGAGTTGCTGGCCGCCGGCTGGGTCGAGCGCCTGCAGGAGGCCGACGGCCGCGAGCGCCTGCGCGTGACCGATGCGGGCGTCGCCCTCATCGCCGAGTCGCTGAGCCGCAACCGCGCCGCGCGCGATGCCCACGAGGCCCTCGTCGAGCGCGTCGCCACCGAGATGCAGCGCGCCGGCCGCATCGCCTGGCGCGGCCTCAGCCTGCGTGCCGGCTTGGCCCGGGAGGACGGCGGGACGCAGTGGGTCAACGCGATGCCCGACGTCTATTCCATCCGCCACAGCACCGTCGAGGACTGGCTGGAGCCCGCCATCCACGAGATCAAGGTGCAGCGCAGCGACCTGCTCGGCGAGCTGCGCCGCCCGGCCAAGTCCGCCGCCTACCGTGCGCTCTGCGGCCAGTGCTGGTTCGTCATCAAGGCCGGCATCGCCGAGCCCGACGAGATCCCGCCGGAGTACGGTGTGCTGATCGGCCACGCCGGCCATCTCGAGCTGGCGCGGCCGGCACCGAAGCGCGCCCACAAGCCCGACTTCGCCACCTGGATGGCGCTGGCCCGCGCGACGCCGCTGCTGCCGCCCGACGACGATCCACAATCGCCGCTATGAGTTCACGCCACGGTCCCATGCTCGACGCCCGCTGCCCGCGCTGCTGCGGCGGCTTCGAATGCGGCGCCCAGGCCGGCGACTGCGCCTGCAACGGCATCCACCTGACCGACAGCCTGCGCACGCAGCTGGCGGCCCGCTACAGCGGCTGCCTGTGCCTGCCCTGCCTGCGCGAGCTCATCGACGCCGAAGCGCAGCGGCGCGGGCAGGACGCGCGGCAATGACCGTCCTCGACCGCGTCGCCCCTCCCCTCTTCATCTTCATCTGGGCCACCGGCTATATCGTCGCCAAGCTGGCCGCGCCCCATGCCGACCCGTTGACCTTCCTGAGCTGGCGCTATGCCGGCGTGCTCGCGCTGATGCTCGGGCTGGCGCTGGCGGCCCGCGCGCCCTGGCCGTCGCGGCGCGACATGCTCCACCTGGCCGTTGCCGGCCTGGGCATCCAGGCCGTCTATCTGGGCGGCGTCTGGGTCGCCATCCGCCAGGGCCTGCCGGCGGGCACGGCGGCCCTCATCGTCAACCTGCAGCCGGTGCTCGTCGCCGCGCTGGCGCCGCTGATCGGCGAGCGCGTCGCGCCGCGGCAGTGGCTGGGCGTAGCCCTGGGCCTCGGCGGCGTCGTCCTCGTCATCTGGCACAAGTTGACGCTGGGCGCGAGCTTTGGCCCACCGCTGCTGCTGTGCGTGATGGCCCTGCTGGCCATCACCGGTGGCACGCTCTACCAGAAGCGCTTCGCGCCGCATTTCGACCTGCGCACCGGCCAGGTCGTGCAGTTCGCCGCCGCACTGGCCGTCACGCTGCCGCTGGCCTGGCTGACGGAGCCCATGCGCATCGAATGGAACGCGTCGGTGGGGGTCGCGATGGCCTGGAGCGTGCTCGTGCTGACGGCCGGCGGCATCAGCCTGATGTTCCACATGCTGCGCCACGGCCGCGTCACGGCGGTGTCGAGCACGATGTATCTGGTGCCCTCTGTCACCTCGGTGATGGCGTGGTTGCTGTTCGGCGAGACACTCGGCGCACAAGCCATCGCCGGCATGGGCGTGACGCTGCTCGGCGTCTACCTCGTCGTCGCGAGAAAGCCAACGGAGACCGCCGCATGACCCGAGCGCACCACAAGTTCTGGCCGGCCCGCGTGCCCCACGCGATCAGCCCGCCGGCCACGGCCCTGCCCGACAACCTGCTCGTCAACGCGCGCCGCTTCCCCAATCGGCCGGCCCTGGTCTTCCTCGGCCAGACGACGAGCTATGCCGAGCTGGCCGCCCAGGTCGCACGCCTGGCCGCCTGGCTGGCACGGCGCGGCGTCAAGAAGGGCGACCGCGTGCTGGTGGGCCTGCAGAACTGCCCGCAGCTCGTCATCGCCCACTACGCCATCCTCAGCGCCGGTGCCGTCGTCGTGCCGGTCAACCCGATGAACCGGTCCGCCGAGCTCAGGCACCTCATCGAGGACAGCGGCGCGCTGCTGGCCTTCACCAGCGCCGACCTCGCCGCCGAATGGCTGGCGGCCGGCATGGCCGCGCGCGACATGGTCGTCACCCGCCTGGCCGAGGTGCTGCCCGGCGGCCGCGTGGCCGCCGACGCCGGCCTGCCGCCGGGCTGGGCCGACTGGCTCGATGCCGACACCGCCCTGCCCGCCGGCTGCACGCCCTGGGCCGAGGCCCAGGCCTGCACGGCCGCGCCGCCGCCGCTTGCCGTCGGCGCCGACGACCTCGCGCTGCTGCCCTACACCAGCGGCACCACCGGCAACCCCAAGGGCTGCATGCACAGGCACCGCAGCCTGCAGCACAACGTCTTCGCCGGCGCGCTGTGGGCCAACGTCTGCCACGAGGACGTCGTGCTCGGCGTCGTGCCCATGTTCCACATCACCGGCATGGTCGTCATCATGCACGGCACGCTGGCCTGCGGCGCAGCCCTGGTGCTGATGCCGCGCTGGCAGCGCGAGTACGCGGCCCGCCTGATTGCCGAGCACCGCGTCACGCGCTGGACCAATATCCCGACCATGGTCATCGACCTGCTGGCCAGCCCGCAGGTCGACGGCTTCGACCTCAGCAGCATGATCTCCATCGGCGGCGGCGGCGCGGCCATGCCCCAGGCCATCGCCGAGCGGCTGTGGCAGCGCTGGGGCCTGCGCTACCAGGAGGGCTACGGCCTCACCGAGACCGCCGCGCCCAGCCACAGCAACCCCTACGACGCCCCCAAGCAGCAATGCCTGGGCGTGCCCTATGTGAGCTGCGACGCCCGCGTCGTCGACCCCGACACGCTGCGCGAGCTGCCGGCGGGCGAGAGCGGCGAGATCATCGTGCACGGCCCGATGGTCTTCGACGGCTACTGGCGCCGGCCCGACGCGACCGCGGCCGCCTTCGTCGAGCTCGACGGCAAGCGCTTCTTCCGCACCGGCGACATCGGCTATGCCGACGCCGACGGCTATTTCTTCATGACCGACCGGCTCAAGCGCATGATCAATGCGAGCGGCTTCAAGGTCTGGCCGAGCGAGGTCGAGACCCTGATGCACGCCCACCCCGGCATCGCCGAGGCCTGCATCATCTCGTCGCCCGACGCCTACCGCGGCGAGACGGTCAAGGCCGTCGTCGTCAGGCGCGCCGGCCACGAGTCGCTGACGGCCGAGCAGCTGCGCGACTGGTGCAAGGCCAATATGGCGGCCTACAAGGTGCCGGCCCTCGTCGAGTTCGCCGACAGCCTGCCCAAGAGCGGAGCCGGCAAGGTCATGTGGCGGGCGCTGCAGGAGCGGGAGCGGGCCAAGGGCTGACTCAGGTCGCCGCGCGCAGCGTGCCACGCGCTGCGCTGCGCGGCGCCAGCAGCAGATAGAGCAGCGGCCCGAACGACCCCGCCGCCACGGTCAGCAGTGCAAACGGCCAGACCGTGCGGCCCGTGAGCCGCGCGTCGCGCCAGATCAAGCCCAGCGCGATGCAGGACATGACGATCAGGTCCAGTAGCACCTGCCAGGCGCCGACGCTGCCCATGCCGGCCTGCCAGATGCCGAGGTAGCCGACCTGCCACATCGCATAGGTCGTGAAGGCGCCGAAGGCGGCGAGGACGAGGATCAGGACGGTTCGCATGGCGATCTCCTTGCGGTTGATGGTGGCGTCATGCTGGGCGCTTGCCCGCATCGCCGCAATGACCTGCGAGGTCATGGCCGCCGCGCGGGCCGCGGCCCAGAATGCGGCGCATGACCGCCACCTTCGCCGCCCTGCGCAAGTCGCGCCGCGTCAGCCAGCTGGAGCTCTCGCTGCGCGCCGGCGTCTCGCAACGCCACCTCAGCTGCATCGAGACCGGCCGCGCCCGCGCCGGCCGCGAGACGCTGATCGCGCTGCTGGATGCGCTGGGTGCGACATTGGAGGAGCGCAACCAGGCCCTGCTCGCCGCCGGCTATGCGCCGGCTCACGCCGAGCGCGCGCTGGACGCGCCCGAGATGGCGCCGGTGCGCGCCGCGCTGGGCCAGCTGCTGCACGCCCACGACCAGACGCCGGCCCTGGTGCTGGACGGCGAGTACAACGTCGTCATGACCAACGCCGGCCTGGCGCGGCTGCTCGCGCTGCTGGGCCTGCCGGCCGAGGCCATGCCGGGCCGGCCGCTGAACCTGCTGCGCATCGTGTTCGCGCCCGATGGACTGCGTGCGCTGTGCATCAACGAGGCCGAGCTCTGCGGCGAGATGTGGGCCCGCGCCAGCCGCGAGGCCGAGCACCTGCCCAGGCTGCGCGCACTGCTCGACGAGCTGCGGGCGACGCTGCAGCCCTGGGGCCGGATCGAGCCCGGCGGCCTGCCTGTGCTGGCGCTGCGCCTGCGCGCGACGGATGGCCGGACCTTGAGCTTCTTCTCCGCCTTCACGAGCTTCGGCACGCCACTGGACATCACGCTGGCGTCGTTGAAGGTGGAGCATCTGTTCCCGGCGGACGAGGCGACGCGGGCGGCGCTGGCTGGAGCGGGAGGCGTGGCGTCGGATTGACGGCCAGCCACAACGAAAGCGCAACCCCAGGCGCTATCGTTGCTGGCTCTTTCCGACCGGCTTCTGGAGCCCCCATCCATGCCCCGCTACGTCGCCCTGCTGCGCGGAGTCAGCCCGATGAACGCCAAGATGCCTGAACTCAGGCGCTGCTTCGAGCAGGCCGGATTCACTGACGTGAAGACGCTGCTGAGCAGCGGCAACGTCGTCTTCTCGACGGCGCGTGCCGCCTCGGCCGAGACGCTGCAGCAGCGTGTCGAGAAGGCCATGCAGGACGGCGCGGGCTACCGCTTCGCGACCATCGTGCGGCCCACGGCCTGTCTGCGGCAGATGCTCGATGCCGACCCCTTCGCCGCGTTCGAGCTGCCGCCGCTGGCCAAGCGCGTCGTCACCTTTCTGCGCGAGCCGCAGGCCGTGGGCGAGGTGGAGCTGCCCATCGCCCGCGACGAGGCGCGCATCCTGAAGCGCATCGACGGCGAGGTCTTCAGCGTCTACGTGCCGAGCGACAAGGGCCCGGTCTTCATGCAGCTGCTGGAAAGGACCTTCGGCAAGGACGTCACGACGCGCACCTGGGACACGGTCGCGAAGTGCGCCAAGGCCTGAAGCAAGCCGCTCATGCCCTCCGGCCCGCAGGCCGGATCAGTCCTCGTCCGACTCCGGCAGATGGATCATGCCGGTGTGGTAGTTGTATTCGAAGACCTCGCCATGACGCGCCCATTCGATGGCCACGCGCAGCACGCGCTCGGCCTCCTGCACGTCCATGCTCTCGCTGAGCAGCTTCAGGAAGGGCTCTTCCTTCAGCTCGCCGTCGGCCTCCTGCTCCAGGCTGTGGCGGATGAAGGCCGCCAGGGGCACGTTGGTCAGCAATTGCTGGCCGAAGATCTCGCGCCGGAACTCGTGGCTGCCTTCGACGTAGTTGTGGCCCAGCGGCGTCATCAGCAGGTCGCCGCCGCTGAGCTGGGCCAGGCCCAGGCGGTGCAGCGCGTCGGCCAGCGGCAGCACCTCCTCGTCGGTGAGCTCGCTCTCCTCCACCAGCTGCGGCAGGTCGGCGCGGCCCCTGAAATGCTCGTCGCCCAGCAGCTCCAGCAGGCTCTCCATGCGGCCCACGTCGGCTTCGGGCAGGCGGTCGCTGAGGTGGGGCCTGGGTGCCTCCTCGGGCGCGCCGGTCACCGTGGTGGCGCTGGTCATCAGCCGGTAGACCTCGTCGATGAGCAGGCGCACCTCGGGGCTGTCGGCGCGGCGCGGGCGCGGCAGCGTGATGGGCAGCTCGGCGCGCACGCGGCCCGGGTTGCTGGCGAAGATCAGCACGCGGTCGGCCATCATCACGGCCTCCTCGATGTTGTGCGACACGACCAGCATGGCCTGCGTGGGCATCTGGCCGCCGTCCCACAGCTCCAGGATCTCGTTGCGCAGGCGCTCGCCGGTCAGCACGTCCAGCGCCGAGAAGGCCTCGTCCATCAGCAGCACCGGCGGCTCCATGACGAGGGCGCGCGCCAGGCCGACGCGCTGGCGCATGCCGCCCGACAGCTCGCGCGGCAGCGCGCCCTCGAAGCCGGCGAGGCCGATCAGCTCGATGGCCTTCTCGGCGCGCTCGGCGCGTTCGGCCTCGGCCACGCCGGCCGCCTCCAGGCCGAGCTCGACGTTCTGCTGCACGGTCAGCCACGGGAACAGCGCGAAGCTCTGGAACACCATCGCGATGCCCTGGGCCGGCCCGAACAGCGGCTGGCCGCGGTAGCGCACGTCGCCGGCGTCGGCCGGGATCAGGCCGGCCATGATGCGCAGCAGCGTGCTCTTGCCCGAGCCGCTCTGGCCCAGCAGCGCGACGATCTCGCCCTTGGCCAGGCGGAAGTCCACGTCGTCCAGCACCGAGCGCAGGCTGCCGTCGGCGGACTTGAAGCCCTTGGCCACGTCTTTCAGTTCGATCAAGGCGGTCATGGCGGCCTCCTTCAAAAGTGCATACGGTCTTCGGCGAGGCGGTAGAGCCGCCGCCAGACCCAGTGGTTGAGCGTCATCACGAAGACGCACATGACGCCGATGCCCAGCGCGATGCGCGGGAAGTCGCCGGCCGTCGTCATCTGCTGGATGTAGCTGCCCAGGCCGGCGGCCTGCAGATGGGTGTCGCCCCAGGTGACGTATTCGGCCACGATGCTGGCGTTCCAGGAGCCCCCGCTGGCGGTGATGGCGCCGGTCACGAAGCTCGGGAAGATGGCCGGCAGCAGATAGCGCCGCCAGGCCAGCCAGCCCTTGAGGCCGAGGTTCTGCGCGGCCAGACGCAGCTCGGTCGGGATGGTGGACGCGCCGGCGACGACGTTGAACAGCAGATACCACTGCGTGCCGAGAATGATGAGGGGCGACAGCCAGACGTCGGGGTTCAGCCCCAGCTTGACGATCACGACCACCGCGACCGGGAAGACCAGGTTGGACGGGAAGGCCGCCAGGAACTGGGCCACCGCCTGCACGCGGCCGGCGATGCGCGGGTTCAGGCCGATCCACACGCCGACCGGCACCCAGATCAGCGACGCGATGGCGATCAGCGTCAGCACGCGCGCCAGCGTGAACAGGCCCAGCTTGAACACATGGGCCGCCTCGCCCCAGCCCACCTCGGTGTGGATGAAGCTGGCCATGCGCCACAGCGCGAACAGCACCAGCGCGGCGATCAGCGCGTCCCAGCCGCGCGTCCACAGCGGGTTGGCGGGCCTGGCCTTGGCGCGGATGGAGCGGCCGTCGTAGGTCTTGCGCAGCGGCCGGAAGCTCGCCGTGATCCAGCGCGCCGGCCATTCGCTGAAGCGCTGCAGCAGCTCGGTGCGGCGCAGCCAGGTCAGCAGCCAGGACTGCGGCGCGTTCTCGCTGCCCGATTCCTCGAAGCGGAACTTGTCGGCCCAGGCCAGCAGCGGGCGGAAGAACAGCTGGTCGTAGAACAGGATGCCGATCAGCATGCCGAGGATGGCCCAGCCGATGGCGGCCAGGTCCTTGGCCTCGATGGCCAGCGCGATGTAGGAGCCCACGCCGGGCAGCTTGATGTCCTGGCCGGCCACCGAGATGGCCTCGGACGCGACGACGAAGAACCAGCCGCCGGACATGCTCATCATCATGTTCCACAGCAGGCCGGGCATCGCGAACGGCAGCTCCAGCCGCCAGAAGCGCTGCCAGCCCGACAGCTGGAAGATGCGCGCGGCCTCCTGCAGTTCGCCCGGCACCGTGCGCAGCGACTGGTAGAGGCTGAAGGCCATGTTCCAGGCCTGGCTCGTGAAGATGGCGAACAGCGCCGCCAGCTCCACGCCGAACAGATTGCCCGGGAACAGCGCGATGAAGGGCGCCACCGCGATGGCCTGGAAGCCCAGGATGGGGATGGACTGCAGGATGTCCAGCAGCGGCACCAGCACCTTCTCGGCCGCGCGCACCTTGGCCGCCAGCACCGCGAACACGCAGGCGAACACGACCGACGCGCCCAGCGCGATGAACATGCGCAGCGTCGTGCGCAGCAGGTAGTAGGGCAGATAGGCCACGTCCAGGCTCAGCGGCAGCTGCTCGCCGAGGTGGAAGGGCCGGGCCATCTGCGACGCGGCCAGCGCCAGCAGGATGAGCACGGCCATCACCAGGGGCAGCAGCATCCAGTCCCAGCGGTTGAAGCTGGCCTCGACGGCGGGGCGGGGGAAGAAGCGACGGTCGGCCATGATCCTGAGCAAAAAGCGGCGCGCAGCCTAACGGGCCTGCATCTCAGCCCCGTGAACGCCCGCTGTCGCGGGCCTTGCGCCCGCCTTGCGCTGCGCCGTGGCCGAGGCGCTATTCGAACAGATGACCGAGGTCGTGGTGACCCATCTGGTCGGCCTTGGTGCGCAGATAGCGCTCGTTTTCCGGGCCGGGCTCGGTCAGCGAGGCCTCCCGCTCGACGACCTCGATGCCGAACTCGGCCAGCGCCGCCATCTTCAGCGGGTTGTTGGTCAGCAGCCGGATGCGGTTCACGCCCAGCGCCCGCAGCATGCAGGCCGCGGCGTCGTAGCGGCGCGCGTCGATGGGCAGGCCCAGCGCGGCATTGGCCTCGATGGTGTCGGCGCCGGCGTCCTGCTCGGCATAGGCGCGCAGCTTCTGCACCAGGCCGATGCCGCGGCCCTCGTGGCCGCGCATGTAGACGATGGCGCCGCGGCCTTCGTCGGCGATGCGCTTCATGGCGCTTTGCAGCTGCGACCGGCAGTCGCAGCGCAGCGAACCGAAGACCTCGCCCGTCATGCACTCGGAATGCACGCGCACCAGCGGCGGCTCGCTGCCGGTGAGCTCGCCCATGCTCAGCACGACATGCTCCTGGCCCGACTCGCTCTCGCGGAAGCCGTGGATGGCGAACTCGCCGTAGGGCGTCGGCAGGCGGGTGGAGACGATGCGTTCGATCTTCATGATGGCGTTCAGCAAGGGGGATATTCTCGCCGCCCCTGGGGAAACCCGGGCCGCAGGGGTTAGTCTGTCGGCTCCAACGAGTGTCCAGGAGATGCGCATGGCCCAGGCCATCAGCTTCACGCGCCCCGACGGCGCCGCCGTGTCCGGCTACCTCGCCGCGGCCGAAAGGCCGGTGGGCGCCGTCGTCGTCATCCAGGAATGGTGGGGCCTGAACGAGCAGATCCGCGGCGTGGCCCGGCGCTGGGCCGGCGCCGGCTTCACGGCCCTGGTGCCCGACCTCTACCGCGGCCGGAGCACCGTCGAGGAGGAAGAGGCCGACCACCTGATGACGGGCCTGGACTTCGGCGCGGCCGCCGCGCAGGACATCCGCGGCGCCGTGCAATACCTGAAGGGCCTGAAGCTCGGCAGCGGCAAGGTCGGCGTGAGCGGCTACTGCATGGGCGGCGCGCTGGCCCTGCTGGCGTCCATGCTCGTGCCCGAGGCCGACGCCGCCGTCGTCTGGTACGGCATGCCGCCGGTCGAGTACGTGGACGCCGGCAAGATCGGGCTGCCGCTGCAGGCCCACTGGGCCACGCAGGACGAGTTCTTCGCCATTGCCGGCGTGGATGCGCTGGAGGCCAAGCTGGCCGAGGCCGGCGTGCGCTACGAGGGTCACCGCTACCTGGCCCACCACGGCTTCGCCAACGAGACCGCCCAGGGGCCGGGGCGCATTGCCAGGACGCAGTACGACGCGGCCTGGGCCCAGCAGGCCTGGGATCGGGCGATGAGGTTCTGCGGGCAGCACCTGGGCTGAGCATGGCGACGGCGCTCGACCGCCTGCTGCCCGAGTTGCGCGCCTGCAGCCGCTGCGAGCCGCAGCTGCCGCTGGGCGCCCGGCCCATCTTTCAGCTGGATGCCCGCGCTCCCATCCTGATCGCCAGCCAGGCGCCGGGCCGCGTCGCCAACGAGAAGGGTCGGCCCTTCGACGATGTCAGCGGCGACCGCCTGCGCGCCTGGCTGGGCGTCTCGCGCGAGGCCTTCTACGACCCGGCCTGCTTCGCCATCTTTCCCATGGGCCTGTGCTTCCCCGGCACGGGCGCTTCGGGCGACCTGCCGCCGCGGCCGGAGTGCGCCGCGCAGTGGCGCCGGCCGATGCTGGACGCGCTGCCTCACATCCGGCTGACGCTGGCCGTCGGCCAGCACGCCCTGGCCTGGCACCTGCAACGCAAGGCCTCGGTCGACGCCCTGGTGGCGGGCTGGCGCGATGGCCTGGCCCGCGGCCTGCTGCCGCTGCCCCATCCCAGCCCGCGCAACCAGCGCTGGCTGAAGGACAGGCCCTGGTTCGAGGCAGAGGTGCTGCCCGCGCTGCGGCGCGCGGTGGCCGGGGCGCTGGCCGCAAGCCAACGCGCCGGGCACGCCGCTACCTCAGCTTGACGACCACCTTGCCCCGGGCCCGCCCCGTCTCGACATAGGCCATGGCTTCATTCGTCTGCGCGAACGGGAAGACCCGGTCGACGACCGGCCGGATGGCGCCGGCCTCGACGAGGGCCGTGATCCGCTGCAGCTGCGCGCCGCTGGCGCTCATGAACAGGAACTCGTAGCCCAGCTCGCGCCGCGCCGCCTGCCGGCGCACGCCGGCGCTGAGCAGGCGCGCGACGAGCCCGACGAACCAGGGCGCGCGGATGTCGCGGGCGAAGGCCGGGTCCGGCGGGCCCGAGATCGAGATCAGCCGGCCGCCGGGCTTGAGCACGCGCAGCGACTTGGCCAGCGCCGCTGCGTCCTGGCTGTGCAGCACGACGTCGAAGCCCTGCAGCTCCTGCTCGAAGTCTTGCTTGCGGTAGTCGATGACGATATCGGCGCCCAGGCGCTTCACGAGCTCGGTGTTGGCGCCGCTGGCCGTCGTCGCGACCGTCGCGCCGAGCTGCTTGGCGAGCTGGATCGCGAAGGTGCCGACGCCGCCCGAGCCGGCCTGGATGAAGGCCTTCTGGCCGCGCTTCAGCCCGGCCCGCTCGACGAGGGCCTGCCAGGCCGTCAGGCCCACCAGCGGGATGGACGCGGCCTCTTCCATCGTCAGATTCTTGGGCTTGAGGGCCAGCGAGGCCTCGCGGATCGCGATGCGTTCCGCGAAGGCGCCGATGCGGAAATCGTCCGGCCGCGAGTAGACCTCGTCGCCCGGCTTGAACTGGCGCACGCGCGCGCCGACCTTGAGCACGACGCCGGCCACGTCATGGCCCAGGGCGGTGGGCAGGCGGTAGGGCAGGATGAGCTTGAACTCGCCACTCTTGATCTTGGAGTCCAGCAGGTTCACGCCGGCGGCATGGACCTCGACGAGGAGCTCGTCGTCGCCCAGCGTGGGCTCGGGCATGTCGGCCAGGCGCAGCGCGCCCTTTTTGGCGTAGCGGTCGAGAACGAAAGCCTTCATGGGTCTTCCTTGATGGTGAATGGGGATCAGGCCTGCAGGCGCAGGTCGCGGCGGATGCCGGCGTCCAGCACGCCGGCCGGGGCGAAGCGGCGCAGCCAGCGCATGCGGCCGGCCAGGCCGGGCGCGTAGCGCAGCTGCGGGCGCGCCGCCCGGGCAGCCTGCAGCACGACCGCGGCGACGACCTCGGGCCCGTCGGCGCCGACCAGCACTTCCTTCATGCGCTTCTCCACGCCGGTGCGGGCCTCGCGGTAGACCTCGAGCGGGGCATCGGGCGGCAGCAGGTTGGCCTCGAAGGGCGTGTTGATATAGGCCGGCTCGACGACCACCACGCGGATGCCCAGCGTGCGCAGCTCGTGGTCCAGCGACTCCGAGTAGCCGGCGACCGCGTGCTTGGTGGCGGCGTACAGCGCCATATAGGGCATGGGCAGGAAGCCCAGCGCCGAGCCGATGTTGATGATGCGGCCCGCCTGCTGGCGGCGCATCTGCGGCAGCACGGCGCGCGTCATGCGCACGAGGCCGAAGAAATTGGTCTCGAACACGGCCCGGGCCTGGTCCAGCGAGCTCTCCTCGGCGCCGGCCGGCGCGACACCGAAGCCGGCGTTGTTGACGAGCAGGTCGATGCGGCCTTCGCGCCGCAGCAGATCCTGCACGAGGGCGTCGACCGAATCGTCCGAGGTCACGTCCAGCGGCAGCATCTCGAAGCCGCGCCGGCCCGCAGGCGCGGCCCGCCGGCTGGTGCCGTAGACCTTGTAGCCGGCCTGGGCGAGGCGCTCCGCGGTGGCCTGGCCGATGCCGGACGAGGCGCCGGTCACGAGGGCGATGTTCTGGGTCGATGGGGTATTTTGCATGATGGCCGTCATATGTGTTGGCGAAAGAAAAGCCGGCGCAGGCCTGGCGCGGCTCAGGCGGCGGTGGGGGTGAGGTGCTGGAGGGCGGTGCCGCGCAGCCGTTCGGACAGCGCGGGCTCGTCGACGAGGCGGGCCAGCATCAGTGCGCCGACCATCGTCGATAGCGTCAGCAGCGCCTGCTCGTGGGCCTCGGGCCGGCCCCAGTCGGGCGACTGGCGGGCCAGCAGGTCGACCATGGCCTTGATGTGGGTGGTGGTCGCGCGGCGCACCTCGGGCGCCTGGCGCGGTGTCTCCGAGCCCAGTGCGGCCAGCGGGCAGCCCAGCTCGGCGTTGGCCACATGCTCGGGCGACAGATAGGCGCCCAGCATGCAGGCCAACGTCTGTTCTGGCGGCGTGCGGGCAACGACCTCGGCGGCGGCGGCGGCCGACTCTGCGCAGGCTCGGCCCACGGCCTCGGCCAGCATGGCCTCGCGCGACTCGAAGTGAGCATAGAAGGCGCCATGCGTGAGGCCGGCCTCCTTCATGATGTCGGCGACGCCCGTGCCGTCATAGCCGCTGCGCCGGATGGCCCGCGCAGCGGCGGCCACGATGCGTTCATGTGAAGCTTGCTTGGCGGCTGCCCGGGCCTTGGAATCCGTGTTTCGCATGATGTTCATCATATTTAAATCTCCCGGCCCGCGCCAGGGCCCGGGATCATGTCGGCGCGACGGGTGTGCGAATTTGCCGCTGCGACCCGGGTTCAGAACGGCAGCGCGGTCGTCGACTTCACCTCCTCCATCACCGCATACGTCCGCGTCTCCCGCACGCCAGGCAGCGTCCAGATCACGCTGCCGATGAACTCGCGGTAGGCGGTCATGTCGCGCACGCGGGTCTTGAGCAGATAGTCGAAGCCGCCGGCCACGAGGTGGCATTCCAGGATCTCGGGCCGGGCCTGGACGGCACCCTTGAAGGTGTCCATCACGTCCTGCACGGTGCGGTCCAGGTGCACCTCGATGAAGACCAGCATGGCCGCGCCCAGCTTGGCCGGGTTCAGGCGCGCCTCGTAGCCCAGGATGTAGCCGTCGCGCGTCAGCCGCTTCACGCGCTCCAGCACGGCGGTGGGCGACAGGTGTACGGTCTCGGCCAGCTTGAGGTTGGAAATGCGCCCGTCGGCCTGCAGCACGCGCAGGATGCGTTCGTCGATCTTGTCGAGGGTGTCGCTCATTGGATTTTTGTCGGCTGAACCGCGAATCCTTGGAATTTAATCCAAGAAGCTCGTCGATAAAGTGCCCGTTCTCACCAGGAGACCGCCATGTCCACGCCCTTCGTCGCCCCGCCCGAGCATGCCCGCCTGCCCGACCCCTACCGCGCCGAGGCCGGCGTCGTGCAGGCCCTGGCCGAACGCGTCGGCGGCGCACTGGACTGGCCCCAGGTCCTCGCGATGGCCGGCCCCTGGGTCGAGCAGGTGCGGCGCAACCCGGCGCCGTTCTGGGCGATGGAGTCGCTGCTGCGCGAGTACCCCATCACCAGCGCCGAGGGCCTGGCCCTGATGCGCCTGGCCGAGGCCCTGCTGCGCGTGCCGGACGCGCCCACGGCCATCGCGCTGACGGCCGACCAGCTCGGCCGCGCGGACTTCGAAGGCGCCAGCGCCGGCAGCCCGCACAAGATGCTGGCCGCGCTGTCGGCCTCGGCGATCTCGCTGTCCAAGCGCTTCCTGCCCGGCGCCGAGGACGATGGCGGCCTGTTCAAGCGCCTGGGCGCGCAGACCGTGGTGGGCGCGACGGTGCGCGCCATCCAGCTGCTGGGCCGGCAGTTCGTGCTGGGCCGCAATATCGGCGAGGCCATGGGCGAGGCCGACGCGGCTCGCAAGGTTCAGAAGCAATTGCGCTTCAGCTACGACATGCTGGGCGAAGGCGCCCGCACCGAGGACGATGCGCGCCGCTACCAGGCCGCCTATATCGGCGCGATCCAGGCCATCGCGGCCGGCCGGCGTGCGGATTCGCCGGAGGCCTCCGACGGCATCTCCATCAAGCTCAGCGCGCTGTTCAGCCGCTACGAGGTGCTGCAGCGCGAGCGCGTCTTCGCCGAGCTGCTGCCGCGCGTGTGGCAGCTCATCGAGCTGGCCGCCCAGGCCAATATCAACCTGACCATCGATGCCGAGGAGGTGGACCGCCTGGAGCTGTCCCTCGACGTGCTGGACAGCCTGGCCGAACGGATCGCCAAGCACCACCCGCAGTGGCGCGGCTTCGGCCTGGCCGTGCAGGCCTACCAGAGCCGCGCGCTGGCCGTCATCGACGAGGTGGCGGCCATCGCCCGCAAGCATGGCCTGCGCTTCATGGTGCGCCTCGTCAAGGGCGCCTACTGGGACGGCGAGATCAAGCGCGCCCAGGAGCTGGGCCTCAATGCCTACCCGGTGTTCACGCACAAGCAGCACACCGACGTGAGCTACCTGGCCTGCGCCCGCGCGCTGATCCAGCATGCCGACGTCATCTATCCGCAGTTCGCCAGCCACAACGCCGGCACCATCGCGGCCATCGTGCAGATGGCGCGCTCCGCCAATGCGGCCTTCGAAATGCAACGCCTGCACGGCATGGGCGAGGGCGTCTACCGCGAGGTGCTGAAGGACGGCTCCATCCCCTGCCGCGTCTACGCGCCGGTGGGCGAGCACCGCGACCTGCTGGCCTATCTCGTGCGCCGCCTGCTGGAGAACGGCGCCAACTCCTCCTTCGTCCACCAGCTGGCCGACCCCAGCGTGCAGCTGCCCGAGCTGCTCGGCTCGCCGCTGCTGGACCTGCGCAGCAGCAGCGCCCTGCCGCTGCCGCCGGCCCTCTACCTGGACGAACACGGGCGAGGCCGCGCCAACTCCACCGGCGCCGACCTGACGGCCCCGGCCCAGCGCGCGCCGCTGCAGGCCGCGCTGGACAGCGTGCGCATCGAGGCCGTGCCAGAGGCGACCGCCGCCGAAGTCGACGCTGCGATGCAGCGCCTGCAGGCCGGCTTCGCGAACTGGAACGGCAAGCCCGTCACACAGCGCGCCATCATCCTGCGCCGCGCGGCCAACGCGCTCGACGCCCGCCTCGCCGAGTTCTGCGCCCTGCTCGTCAAGGAGGCCTTCAAGACCCAGGCCGACTGCGTCGCCGAGGTGCGCGAGGCCGTGGACTTCCTGCGCTATTACGCCGACATCGCCGAACAGGACCCCGCGCTGATGCAGGGCCGCGGCGTCTTCGTCTGCATCAGCCCCTGGAACTTCCCGCTCGCCATCTTCGCGGGCCAGGTCGCCGCCGCGCTGGTTGCCGGCAACACCGTGGCCGCCAAGCCCGCCGAGCAGACGCCCTTCGTCGCGCTGAAGATGGTCGAGCTGCTGCACGAGGCCGGCGTGCCGGCCGACGCCCTGTTGCACCTGCACGGCGCGGGCGAGACCGTCGGCGCGGGTCTCGTGGCCCATGCGCACACGGCCGGCGTCTGCTTCACCGGCTCCACCGTCGTCGCACAGATCATCAACAAGGCGCTGGCGGCCAAGCCGAACTCGCCGATCCCACTCATTGCTGAAACGGGCGGCCTGAACGCGATGGTCGTCGACTCGACGGCCCTGCCCGAACAGGTCATCGACGCCGTCGTGCAATCGGCCTTCCGCTCCGCCGGCCAGCGCTGCTCGGCGCTGCGCCTGCTCTGCGTGCAGGACAGCATCGCCGACGGCGTCGTCGAGATGCTGAAGGGCGCGCTGCAGCAGCTCTGGGTCGGCAAGCCCGAGCAGCTCGCGACCGACGTCGGCCCCGTCATCGACGACGAGGCCCACGCCAATATCGGCCGGCATGTCGAGCGCCTCAAGCGCGACGCGAAGCTGATTGGCGAGGCGCCCGTGCGCGACCTGCTGCCGCGCCAGATCCGCCCCGTCGCCTTCGAGATCGAGCGCATCCAGCAACTCGGCGAGGAGATCTTCGGCCCCGTGCTGCACGTCGTGCGCTTCAAGGACTCGGTGGACGAGGTCATCGCCGACATCAACCGCCTCGGCTATGGCCTGACGCTGGGCATCCAGACCCGCATCGACAGCCGCGCCCAGCGCCTGGCCGACGAGGCCCGCATCGGCAACGTCTACGTCAACCGCAACATCATCGGTGCCGTCGTCGGCGTGCAGCCCTTCGGGGGCGAGGGCCTGTCGGGCACCGGCCCCAAGGCCGGCGGGCCGGACTATCTGCGCCGCTTCGCCGCCGAGCCGCGACTCGACGCGCCCGCACCGGCCCTGGTGCTGGACGGCCCGGCCACGCCGCTGGCCGTGGCTGCCGACGCCACCTGGCGCAACACGCCGCTGCTCGACCGCATCGCCACGCTGCGCCGCGCGGCCGACACGCTGGATGCGCCCACGGCCATCGCGCTGCGCGGCCTCTTCAATGCCGCGCAGACGCTGTTCGCCGATGCGCTGCTGCCCGGCCCCACCGGCGAGAGCAACACGCTGCGCCACCACGCCCGCGGCGTGTTCGCCGTGCTGGGCCGCGCCGAGGCCGGCTTGGCGGCGGCCGTCAGCGCACTGCTGGCCGGCAACAGCGTCGTCTGGTTGGGCGGCGCCGAGCAGGCCCGCCAGGCCCTGCTGCATGCCGGCCTGCCCGCCAACGCGCTGACCCTGCTGCCCGACTCGGCCACCGCCGGCCTGCTCGCCGCGCCTCAGCTGGCCGGTGTCGCGCTCGCGTCCTCGGACACCGCCACGGCCCATCGGCTGGCGCAGATCCTCGCCGCCCGCCCGGGCGCCATCCTGCCGCTCGTCACGGCGGCCGGCCATGCCCGCCAGCTCTACCGCTTCACGGCCGAGCAGACGTTGACGGTCAACACGGCGGCAGCGGGCGGCAACGCCGCGCTGCTGGCGGGGATGCACTGAAGGTCAGGATGGGGGCGTAACTTCGGCGCCGGCCAATACTTCGGCCAGCGATCTGACGACGCCCTGCTGCCAATCGCCAATCGCCAACCACTCGCCATCCGGCGAAAACGCCACATCGCAGGCGTAGGCGAGGTCCACCTTTGCTGCGATCTGGAGCGTGTCGGTGCCAAAGAGCGTCAACCCACCCTTGCGGACGCAGGCCAGGTGGCGTCCATCGGGGGACCATGCCATGCAGAACTTAGTTCCGCCGTAGTCGATAGGTGCATTCGACAAGACATGACCACTCGACGCGTCAACCAGATCGAGCTGGTAGTTGAGCCCGTCAATTTGATGCAGGACGGCCAAGCGCTGTGCGTCGGGTGACAGCTCGGCAGCCTCGACATAGCGCCAGGGCCCCTTCAATCGCAGCGCGGGCTGCGCGTCGAATGGCCAGGACTGCAGCGACACCACGGAGTTCGCAGGCGGTGCGTCTCCTCTCGCGATGGGCTGTTCGACGTAGACGTAACGGCGGCGATCTGCGGACTGTGACAGGTACGTGATCATCGAATCCGGGGCGCGCCCCCAGTTTCGGACTGCGCCCGTTGCCACGTCGATGCCGCTGAGCTCGCCCTGCCATGAGCCGGTGACGAGAAATTGGCTACAAGGCGAAAAGAGCAGTTGGCAACCTTCGTTGTCTGGCGGGTTGACCCAACGTGTCCGCAGGGTCGGCAGTTCCAGCAGCGCCACGGCGCCGCTGCTGTTCTTGACGGCGACCGATGCGGAGTCGGGCGCAATGGCGCATGTGGCCGGGTGCGAGAAGGGCAGTGCGTCGGCCACATGCGCCGCACCGAACCGTCGCCTCAGTTTGACCTTTTGACCCAGGCAGACGAGAAGGTCAGTGCCAGGGACGAACCTGACCACGAAAGACTTTCCGAGCTTGATGTCATGTCGTCGAGGCATTCCAACATCATCGGCGGAATCTCCAGCGGGGGCCGAGGTGCTTTCACCCTTCGTCCCTCGGCCGCCTGCGATAACGCTCGGCGGCCACCTCGCGCAGCGTCCGCAGCGTCGCCTCGGCGCCGGGCGACAGCTGGTGCTGGCGGCGCGTGACGATGCCGTAGGCGTCCATGCGCAGGCCGAGGTCGAAGGGCAGCACGGCCAGCAGGCCGGCGTCCAGATAGGGCAGCACCAGCTCCTCGGGCAGGGCGACGAGCATGTCGCTGCCGATCAGCAGGTTGGTGATGACGGGCAGGGCCAGGGTCTCGACGGTTTCGGCCGGCTGGTCCAGGCCATGGGACAGGAACAGCGCCGTCAGCCGGTCGCGCAGGATGCTGCCGTGCGGCGGCATGATCCAGGCCTCGCAGGCCAGGTCTTCCAGGCGCAGGTTCTCGCGCTGCATCAGCGGGTGGCCGGCGCGCACGATGAGGCTGTGCGGCTCGTCGGTCAGCGGCTCGAAGTTCAGCTCGGCGGCGGACTCGGCGTCGAGGATGCGGCCGATGACGAGGTCGAGCTCGCCGTTGCGCAGGTTCTGGATCAGCAGCTTGCTGGTGTCCACCGTGATGGCGACCTGCACGCGCGAGTGTGCCTGCTTCAGTCGCTTGATGACCTCGGGCAGCAGGCCCGTGGACGGCGTCATCACGGTGCCGACGGCGACCCGGCCCGATAGGCCCGACTGCAGCTCCATCAGCTCCTGGTGGGCGGCGTCCATCTCGGCCAGGGCCGCGCCGGCGCGCCGGATCATGACCTCGCCATAACGCGTCGGTTGCACGCCGCGAGGCAGGCGCTCGAACAGCGGCACGCCCAGCGCATGCTCCAGCTCGCCGAGCAGCTTGGACGCGGCGGGCTGCGTCAGGTGGGCGGCCTGGGCCGCATGCAGGATGGAGCCATGCCGGCCCAGCTCGACGAGCAGCACCAAGTGGCGCGTCTTCAGGTGCGAGCGGACGAAGCGGTTGGCTTTGGGGTCGTGCATGCCGCGGGGATGCGTTTACTCGTGATAGAGCTGGGAGCGGCCGCCGTCGATGAGGATGTCGGTCGCATTGATGAAGCGCGCCTCGTCGCTGGCCAGGAAGAGGGCGGTGTAGGCCACCTCGAGGGGCTCGCCGACGCGCTTGCAGGGTAGCAGCTCGACCTGGCGCCTGGCCTCCTCGGGCGGCAGGCCGGCCAGCCATTCGACGACGCGCTCCGACAGGATCAGCCCCGGCGAGATTGAGTTGACGCGCACGTTCTGCGCCGCGTACTGGATGCCCAGCGCCTTGGTCATGCCGATCAGCGCGTGCTTGGCGACCGGGTAGGGGAAGGCGCCCGGGATGATGCGATGGCCGTGCACGGAGGCCACGTTGACGATGCTGCCGCCGCCACCCGCCAGCATGCCGGGCAGCACGGCGCGGGCGCAGTGCAGAGCGCCTTCCAGGTCCACGGCCAGGCAGCGCCGCCACTGGGCCGACGTCATGGCCAGCGGCTCGGCGAAGACGTCCATGCCGGCGTTGTTGATGAGCACGTCGATGGTGCCGAAGCGCGTGGCGCCCTGCGCGGCCATGGCCTGCACGGCGGCCTCGTCGGAGATGTCGGCAGGGACGAACATCGCGTTGTCCTCGCCCAGCTCGGCGATGAGTTCTGCGGCCAGCGCCGCGTCGCCCGCCAGGCCGTTCAGGATGACCCTGGCGCCCTCGGCGACGAACAGGCGGGCGATGGCCTTGCCGATGCCCTGGGTGGAGCCGGTCACCAGCGCGACCTTGCCCTGTAGGCGGGGAGTGGAACTCATAGGGTGTACTGCTTCCAGATGTCCAGCACCGGCAGCGCCCGGCCCTGGAAGTCGAACAGGGTGGTGTTGGAGACCACGTTGGGGCCGGGCTGGCCCGTGCCTTCCTGCAGGGCCCAGCCGACCTTGGGGTTGGCGATCATGATGGGGTCCCAATACAGCAGGCCCAGCACGCGCGGCGTGGCTTTCATGGCGGCCAGCAGCTCGGCCATGAAGTCGCGCTGGCCCTCGGGGCTGCTCATGCCGGCCGGGTAGGGGCCGTTGTTCTCCAGCTGGCCGGGCCAGCCGTCGGCGCGCAGGGGCGCGAAGTTGAAGCCGGCTTCCATGACCAGCAGCTCGCAGTCGTAGCGCGTCGTCACGGCGCGACAGAACGCGGCCATCTCGGCGACGGTCTTGCGGGTCCAGAAGGGATAGTAGGACGAGCCGATCACGTCCCAGCGCACGCCCTGCCTGCGCGCGTTGTCGAACCAGTCGCGGTACTTGGCCTCGTCGCCGCCGCCGTCCAGATGCAGCACGATGCGCGCGCCCGGGTGGGCGGCCTTCACGCCCGCGTGGCCGGCCTTGAGCAGCGCGCCCAGCAGCGGCCAGGCGCCGGGGTCCTGCGGCGTGGCGTGGCCGTAGGGGTAGAGCAGGCCGTGCTCGATCTCGTTGCCCAGCGACACGAACTCGGGCGCCGTGCCCTGGTCCACCAGCGCCTGCACGACCGCGCGGCTGCGCGCCTGCACCAGCGCCAGCAGGCGCTTGAAGCGGGCCATCTCGTCGGGCAGCTTGCGCAGCTCGCGGCGCCAGGCGTGGGGCAGGTCCTGGGTCTTGGAATTGGTCCAGAAGTCGCTGTAGTGCAGGGTCAGCTGGATCTGCAGGTCCAGCGCCTTGGCGCGGCGGGCCAGGGCCAGCACGTCGGGCAGGTCCATGGAGCCCTCGGGCCAGTACCAGCCGTCGGCGCCGGTGCCGGGGCCGACCTGCTCGTAGAGCCGGATGCGCACGATGTTGTGGCCATAGCGCTTCAGCAGGGCCAGGCAGTCGCCCGGCTGGCCGTCGCGGTCGCGGTAGACGGCGCCGACGCGCTCCATCCAGGTCAGCGCGGAGATGTCGCCGCCGGCCAGGAAGGGCGTGGCCGCGGCCCGGGCCGGCAGCGCGCCGGCGAGCGCGGAGGCCAGCAGCGTGCGGCGATCAAGCACGGCGCTCGCCTCGCGTCTTCAATTGGTCGAGCAGCACCGCCGCCAACAGGATCAGCCCGCGCACGAGGTATTGGTAGAAGGCATCGACGTTCAGCAGGTTCATGACGTTCTCGACGGTGCCCATGATGAGTACGCCGATGACGACGCCGAAGATGCGCGCCTTGCCGCCCTGCAGCGACACGCCGCCCAGCACGCAGGCCGAGATCACGTCCAGCTCGAAGCCGGTGGCCGCGTTGGGCTGGCCGCTGGTGATGCGCGAGGCCAGCACCAGCCCGGCCAGGGCCGTGACGACGCCCTGCAGCAGGAAGATCCACACGCGCAGCTGCTCCACCTTCACGCCGGCCAGCCGCGCGGCCTCGGGGTTGCCGCCGATGGCCAGCGTGTTGCGGCCGAAGACGGTGTGGTTGAGCAGCACGCCGAAGACCAGGAAGCAGCCGGCCGTCAGCCACACCGGCAGCGGCAGGCCCAGCCAGCTCGTGTCGCCGAAGCCGATGAAGCCCTCGTCGGCGATGCCGACCGCCTGGCCCTGGGAGGCGATGAAGGCCAGGCCGCGCACCATCAGCATGGTGGCCAGCGTGGCGATCAGCGCGTTGACGCGCAGATAGGCGATCAGCACGCCGTTGAACGCGCCGATCAGCGCGCCTGCAGCCAAGCCGCCGCCGATGGCCAGGCCCACGCTGCCGGTGCGCTCCAGCACCATCGCGCCCAGCACGCCGGCGAAGGCGATGGTGGAGCCGACGCTGAGGTCGAAGTCCCGCGAGGCCAGGCACAGCATCATCGTGCAGGCCACCATGCCGATCTGCGCGACCGACAGCAGCAGACCCGTGACGTTGGCCGTCGAGAAGAAGTTCTCGACCGTGAAGGCCAGCACGACGAAGAGCAGGCCGTAGCCCAGCGTCATGCTGTGTTCCTTGAGCAGGGCGCGGGCGGGGGAGGTCATGGCGGGGCGCGGAGAAAGGGTGGTCGTGTTCATGATCAATGCAGGGCGGCAGCGCCCGGGTTTCCGTCGGGCAGGGCCAGCGCGAGCGCGGCGGTCTCGCTCGCCTGTTCGCGCGCGAGTTCGCCGCTGATGCGGCCGTCGCGCATGACGATGAGGCGGTCGGCGATGCCCAGCACCTCGGGCAGCTCGCTGGAGATGACGATGACGCAGCAGCCCGTGGCGGCCACGTCGTGGATGATCCGGTAGATCTCGTTCTTGGCGCCCACGTCGATGCCGCGCGTCGGCTCGTCGAGGATGAGCACCTTCAGCCCCGGCTCGGCCAGCCAGCGCGCGAGGATGACCTTCTGCTGGTTGCCGCCGGACAGCAGCCGGGTCTCCTGCTCGCGGCTCGGCGTCTTGATGCGCAGCTTCCGGATGAAGTCGTCGGCGCGCCGCGCCTCCTGGCGGTGGCGCAGGAAGACGCCGCCGGCCAGGCCGTGGCGGCGGCAGCTGATGTTGATGTTCTCGGCGACCGAGCTGTGCGCCAGGATGCCCTGCTCCTTGCGGTCCTCGGGGCAGAGCACGATGCCGGCGGCGATGGCGGCCGAAGGCCCCGCGGACGACACCGGCTGGCCGTCCAGCAGCACCTCGCCGCCGCGGCGGGCGTCGGCGCCGTAGAGCAGGCGCATCAGCTCGCTGCGGCCGGCGCCGACGAGCCCGAAGAAGCCCAGCATCTCGCCGCCCCGCATCGCGAAGCTCAGCGGCTCGGGCAGGCGTGCGCTGTGCAGGCCGCGGGCCTCCAGCCGCACGGGGCCCTGCTGGCGGGCGCGGTAGTCATAGATGTCCTGCAGTTCGCGGCCCACCATGTCGGCGATCAGGCGCTCGCGCGGCACCTCGGCCATGACCTCGTGCGTGACGATCTTGCGGCCGTCGCGGAAGATGGTGCAGGCGTCGCAGAGCTCGTAGAGCTCTTCCAGGCGGTGCGAGATGTAGATCAGCGTGCGGCCTTCCGCGCGCAGGCGCCTGACCAGCCGGAACAGGATCTCGGTCTCGCGGTGCGACAGGCTGCTGGTGGGCTCGTCGAAGGCGATGACCCTGGCGTCCTGCATGACGGCCTTGCAGATCTCCACCATCTGACGCTGGGCGATGGACAGCTCCGACAGGCGCGCGGCCGGGTCCAGGTCCACGCCGATGTTGGCCAGCTGTTCTGCGACCAACTTGCGCGCGGCCTGGTGGTCGACGAGGCCGAAGCGCGTCGAGAATCTGGTCGGCAAGCGGCCCAGCAGCACGTTCTCGGCCACGGTCAGCTCGGCCACGTATTGCAGCTCCTGGTGGATGATGGTCACGCCGGCGCGAATGGCATCGCCCGCTGAACCGAAATGGCGCTCCCGGCCGTCCAGCAGTAGGCGGCCGCCGTCGGGCCGGTACTGGCCGCCGAGGATCTTCAGCAGCGTGCTCTTGCCCGCGCCGTTCTCGCCGAGCAGGCCCATGACCTGGCCCGGCCGCGCCTCGAAGCTCACCCCGTTCAGCGCCTTGACGCCGGGGAAGGTCTTCGTGATGTTGTCGAACTGCAAGACAGACATTTACAGACCCATCTGCTTGCGGAGCTCGGCCTGGTTCTGGCGCGTCATCAGCGTGCCAGCGGTCAGCGTGACGGGCGCGGGCGCCTTGCCAGCGGTGGCCCACTCGTACACCGCCACCGCAGTCTCGTAGCCATGGCGCCTGGGGCTGATCAGCACGGTGCCGTAGAAGGCCGTCGGCGTCGGCTTGGTGAACTCGTTCAGCGCCGTCTGGCTGCCGCCGATGCCGATGGCCAGCATCGCGTCGTGCTTGATGCCGCGGCCTTCCGCCGCGCGCACGGCGCCCAGCGCCGCTTCGTCGTTCAGGCCGAAGGCGACCCAGCGCTTGAACCTGGCGTTCTTCGTGAACGCGATATTGGCCGCGTTGAAGGCGCTCTCGGTGTCGGTCTTGGCCTGGGGCGCGTCCACCACGTTGGCTGCGGCGAAGCCGGCGGCCTTCAGCGCATCGACGGCGCCCATCGTGCGGTCGCGGGCGGTGGGCAGCTGGTCGAAGGCCACGCGCAGCACGCCGACCTCGTCGGGCTTCCAGCCGCGCGCCTTCATCTCGGCCAGCAGGCCCTGGCCGACCTGCTTGCCGATCTCGTAGCCCGAGATGCCCATGTGGGGGATGTCGGCGATGGGCTTGCCGGCGCCGTCCACGAGCTGGTCGTCCACCGACATGACCTTGAGGCTGTGGCGCCTGGCCGCGCGGTTCACGGCCACGCCGAGCTTCACGTCGGGTGCGCAGATGACGAAGCCGACGGCCTTCTGCGCGGCCAGGTTGTCGATGGCGGCCATCATCTTCTCGCCGCTGGGGATGCCGATCTTCACGAGGGTGAAGCCCTTGTCCTTGGCGGCCTGTTCGGCGAAGCGCCATTCGTCCTGGAACCAGGGTTCCTCGGCCTGCTTGACGAGAAAGCCGACCTTGACCGGCTCGGCCGCCAGCGCGGCCAGCGGTGCGGCCAGCAGCGCGAGGACCAGTGCGGCGCGTCTTTGCATCTTCATGTTGTCTCCTTGTTCTCAATCTTCAAACAGGGCGTCGGGCACGGCCAGGGCCTTGGGCAGGCCCAGCGCGAACAGGCTGCCGGACAGCGGCTGGGCGGCGAGGGCCTCGCGGCTCAGCTCCGCGCGGGCGGTGGTGACCATCAGCTGGTCGCCGCCCGCACCGCCGAGGGCGGGGCAGCTGGTGTGTGCGGCCGGCGCGGCAAAGCTGTCCAGCAGCCGGCCGTCGGGGTCGTAGCGTGCCACACGGCCGGCGCCCCATTGCGCGTTCCACAGGCAGCCTTCGGCGTCGATGACGGAGCCGTCGGGCCAGGCGTCGGCGCGGTCCATCTCGGCGAACGGGCGGACGTTGTCCACCTGGGCGGTCTCGGCGTCGTAGTCGCACTGCTGGATGCGCCGGGACAGCGTGTCGCAGAAGTACATCGTGCGGCCGTCCAGGCTGAAGCAGATGCTGTTGGCGATGGCCACCGCCGGCAGGGCCAGGCGGCGCAGGCCGTGCCGCAGCGAGAACTGGTAGAAGCTCGCGATCGTGGAAATTGGCCGGCGCTCGCGCGCCTCGTTCAGCGTGCCGAACACGAAATGGCCGCGCCGGTCGGTGCGGCCGTCGTTGATGCGGGTGCGCGGCTCGGCCGCGTCCACCGGGGCGAGCGTCTGCAGCTGGCCCAGCGCGAGCCCGTCGCCCAGCGTGGCCAGGCACAGGCGCTTGGCCAGGCCGAGCAGCACGCGGCCCGAGCGGCAGTGGGCGAAGCTGCCCAGCCGGTCCGGCAGGCGGCAGGACTGCGGCGCCTCGCTGCCGGGCCGCCACGCGAACAGCGTGGCCGCCTCGATGTCGGTCCACCACCAGCGCCCGTCCTGCCAGATCAGGCTCTCGCCGAGGGTGGCGGCCTGCGGCAGCGCGAGGTCGAGTCGGCCTTCGGCAATCGTGGCGGGCCGCGGGGCGGGGCGGGTCATGGGGCGGGTCTCCGGTCTCGTGTCGTGGGCTGTCGGCCCAGGCTCGCTAAGTTACGGAGCCGTTCCATATCGGACTACTGAATTCTTTCGGTCGAGCTATCCGGCGCTGGAATAGCTCGCGCTCAGGGCGCGATGGCCAGGCGGTAGACCGGCTTCACGCTGGCCCCCCGCAGTTCGGCGACCTGTGGCTTTTTGTCCGCGAAATCGGGGCGGTGGGCACGGTCGATGTAGATGGGCGCATCGGCGCGCAGCGGCAGCACGCTCAGGCTCAGCGGCTGCTTCAGCAGGGCCTGGATGTTCTTCAGCCCGACCTGCCAGCGCTGGCCGTTGAAATACCAGTCGTCCAGCAGCCGCGTGCCGGCGAACAGGCGGCCGATGTCGCCGACGAAGTCCAGCTCCAGCAGCGCGTCGTCCAGGCCTTGCAGCGATGTGCCGGAGAGCTCCAGCCGCCAGCTCGCGGCCTGCGCGAAGGCCTCGGGGACGGGCTGCAGCGCGGCGCCGGCCAGGCCGCCGCGCTGCACCGGCGGCGCGCTGCCGGCCGCGCGCACGAGGCGGGGGGTGACGGCGATGTCGCGCGCCGGCAGCGCAGCCTCCAGCCATTGCAGGACGCCCTGGCGCTGTGCGGCCCTCAGCGTGGCGCCGTCGGCACGGGGCCGGGCCAGCGCCGGGTAGACGGCCAGGCTCATGCTGGGCTCGCCGACGGAGCGCAGCTGCAGCCGACCCTGTTCGACGCTGACCTGCTGGGCGCTGAGCACCGCGCGGCGCTGGCCGCCCAGCTCGACGATGCTGAGCTGGCGGGCCTGGGTAGGGCTCAGCAGCAGCACGCTGACCGCGCGGCCCTTCGCCTCGCCGATGCGCTGCAGCATGCCGGTGCCGGCCTCCAGCGTGCGCAGCGCGCCGCCGATGCTGAACTCGGCCGGGATGCCGTCGCTGGCCGAGAACAGGTAGACGATGCCGTCGCGGCCGGCGTCCAGCCGCGCGATGGGCTGGGCGGTCGCGTAGTCGAGCGCGACGCCGTCGAGGTCCAGGCCGAAGGGCCAGACGAAGTAGGCGCCGTCGGCGATGTCGACCGGCCGGCTCGGCAGCGTCAGCGTGCGGCCCGGCAACTGGAGGCTGAAGCGCACGGCCCGCTGCGCCGGCATCGGGTACTGGCGCACATGGTTGTTGAAGAACAGGAAGCCGCTGTCGCCGCGGCTGCGCACCGACCAGCGCGGCCGCGCCAGGTCGGCCGGCGAGTCGGGCGTCACGTCGGGCTTGCGCACCGTCATCGTCGCGAGCCGGGCGCCGAAATCGTGCAGGAAGTAGTGCAGCGGGCGCAGCCTCTGCAGCACGGGGCGCTGCTGGCCGTCGGGGCCGAGGGGGGCGTTGAAGTCGTAGCTGATGCGGGGCGTGTCGTTGTAGCCGCCGCTGAGCGTGCTCTCCTCCAGCCCGGTGCCGGCGGCGCTGACCGGGTTGCGGCCGCCGTGGAACATGTAGTAGCCCAGCAGGTTCACGCCCGAGCCGAGCTGCACGGGCAGCATGGAGGCGATGTCGTCGGGGCTGACGAGCGTGCGGCGGCGGTACATGGCGGGCAGGCCGGCGCCGTATTCCGCGCCGAGGAAGGGCACGCGGTCCATGTCGGTCTCGGCCGTGCCGGGCGCGTGGGCTTGGGTCTGCGCGCCGAGGTCGCCGCTGACGCGGGTGTCGAAGCGGAAGGCGTAGGTCTCCTTGGGCGGCAGCTCGGTCGTGGGGGTGCCCCAGGGCTCGTCGGGGTAGCCGCCGAACACCGGCGTCACCTCGCCGGAGGGGTAGACGGTGCCGTCCCAGCCGGTCACCGTGTACAGCGGCACGTCGAGGCCGGCCTTCAGCGCCAGGGCCTTCAGCGTGCGGATATGGCCCTCGCCCCGGCCGGGGCCGGTCAGGTTGTATTCGTTCTCCAGCTGCACGCCGACGACGGGGCCGCCGTCCTTCCAGAGCTGGCCGCGCAGCTGGGCGCCAATCTGTGCGTAGAGGTGCTCGACATGGGCCAGGTAGTCGGGGTCGTCGCGGCGCGTGGGCAGCGCGTCGACGATCCAGTCGGGCAGGCCGCCGTAGCGCGCCTCGCCGTGTGCCCACGGCCCCAGGCGCACCAGCACCTTCAGCCCGGCCTGGGCCGCCAGCTGCACGAAGCGCCGCAGGTCGCGGTTGCCCGTCCAGTCGAAGCGGCCGGCCTCGGCCTCGTGGTGGTTCCAGATGACATAGCTCGCGACGATGTCGACGCCGGCGGCCTTCATCTTGGCCAGCTCGGCGGCCCAGCTCGCGGCCGGGCTGCGCGAATAGTGGAACTCGCCCATGACCGGCAGCCAGGGCTGGCCGTCGCGCAGCAGGTACTGGCTGTTGGCCGCCAGCATGTGGCCGCCGGGCGCGGCGGCGCTGCCGAGCTTGAGGTGGCCCGTCGTCGGCACGGCGGCGGGGGCGCTGGCATCGAGCCTGAGCAGCGTCTGGCCCTGGGCGTGCGCGCACAGCAGCGCGGCCAGCGCGATCAGCCGGGTGGGGCGGTTCACGGCGTCTCCGGTTTTGTTCTTGTGAGCGGCGCCGTCAGCGCTGCTGCCAGGCGCCGACGAAGGCGGCGGCGCGGTCGGCCACGTCGGCCGCGCCCATGCCCGGCGTGTAGAGCGCGCCGCCCAGGCCGAAGCCGTCGGCGCCGGCATGGCGGTAGATGGCCATGCCGTTGGGCGTGATGCCGCCCACGGGCAGCAGGCGCAGGGCCTTGGGCAGCACGGCGCGCAGCGCCTTCACGATGGGCGGCGTGATCAGCTCGGCCGGGAAGAGCTTGACCGCGTCGGCACCGGCCTCCACGCAGGCAAAGGCCTCGGTCGGCGTGGCGGCGCCGGGCACGCAGTACAGGCCGCGCGCCTTGGCCAGCGCGACGAGGCGGGTGTCGGCATGCGGCATCACGATGAGCTGGCCGCCGGCCTGCTGCACACGGGCCACGGCCTCGGTGTCGAGCACCGTGCCGGCGCCGACGACGGCGTCGCCCGGCAGGCCCTGTGCGAGGCGGGCGATGCTGTCCAGCGGCTCGGGCGAGTTCAGCGGCACCTCGATGAGCCGGAAGCCGGCGTCGTAGAGCGTCTGGGCTATGGCCAGCACCTCGCCGGGCTTCACGCCGCGCAGGATGGCCACGAGGGGCAGGGCCGCGAAGGCGGCGTCGAAACGGTTGGGGCTGGTGCTGCTCATCACAGGCCTCCTTGGTTGGCCAGCCGCCACAAGCCGGCCGGCGCGGTGTTGGACAGGGCTTGCGAGCCGGGTTCGCCGAACAGCGCCAGCGCGTGGGCGTAGCGCTCGCAGAGCGCGGGCTCGCCGATCAGGCGCAGCGGCGCGGCATTCAGGCCGCGGGCTTCGCGCCAGGCCAGGCCCGCGCGCAGCTCGTGGCCGATCAGCAGGCCGGACAGGTAGTCGGCCAGGCCCTCGGGCACGATGCGGGCGGCCAGGCCCAGGCTGCGCACGCCGAAGAGCTGGTTCGGCAGGCCGGCCTCGCCGTGGTCGCGCGCGGCGGCCACGCCTTGCTCGAAGGCCTCGGGCGAGGGGTCGGCTTCGGCAGGCATCAGCCGGCCCAGCACCGAGTGCTGGCGCAGCACGGCGAACAGCTCGCCCGTCATCTGCGTCGCGAAGCCGGCCACGCAGCCGTCCTGCACCTGCGCCCATTTGCTGTGCGTGCCGGGCAGCACCAGGCAGGACTGCGCGGCCAAAGTGGGTTCGAGCTGCAGCGCGCCCAGCACTTGCGTCTCCTCGCCGCGCATCAGGTCGGGCGCGCCGGCCGCGCCGCTGCAGCGCAGGCCCGGCAGCAGGCGCACGGGCCGGCCGCGCCAGTCGACCGCGAGGGACAGGCGCATCAGCGCGCCGGCATCGGCCGGGCCGTCGGCATAGGGAACCTCGCGCCAGCCATGCTGGCTGCCGACCATGCCGCAGGCGAGGATGGGCGCGCTGCCTTCGTGCCAGTCGGGGATCAGCGCATCCAGCGCCGCGGCGAACTCCTCGGCGCGACCGTGCAGCGTCGACGCGCCCGCGGCGGACTGGCGCAGCTCCAGCACCTCGCCGCCCGCGCCCAGGCGCATCGCGCGCAGGCTGCTGCTGCCCCAGTCCAGGCCGATCATCGCCATCACCATTCGGCGACGCTGCCGTCCGCGTGGCGCCACAGCGGGTTGCGCCAGTCGGGCGCGGCCTGGCTGGCCGCGATGACCTTGTCCTCGTCGACGACGACGCCCAGGCCCGGCTTGGGCAGGGGCTTCATGAAACCGCCTTCGATGCGGAAGTCGTCCTTGTTCAGCACATAGTCGAGCAGCTCGCCGCCCTGGTTGTAGTGGATGCCCATGCTCTGCTCCTGCAGCACGGCGTTGTGCGACACGAAGTCCACGGCCAGGCAGGCGGCCAGCGCGATGGGGCCCAGCGGGCAGTGCGGCGCCAGCGCCACGTCGTAGGCCTCGGCCATCGCGGCGATCTTGACGCACTCGGTGATGCCGCCGGCATGCGACAGGTCGGGCTGCACGATGGCCAGACCGCCAGCGGCGAACACGCGCTTGAACTCGAAGCGCGAGTACATGCGCTCGCCGGCCGCCAGCGGGATGCTGGTGTGCCGGGCCAGGCGGGCATAGTGCTCGTCCTGCTCGGCCAGCACGGGCTCCTCGACGAACAGCGGCCGGTAGGGCTCCAGCGCGCGCAGCAGCGGCTTGGCCATGGGCGCGGCCACGCGGCCGTGGAAGTCGATGCCGAACTCGATGTCGTGGCCGAAGGCGGCGCGGATCTCGGCGATGCGGGCCACGGCATCGTCCACCTTGCGCGCGCTGTCGACGATGCCGAGCTCCTCGGTGCCGTTCATCTTGAAAGTGTCGAAGCCGCCCTCGCGCAGCCGCCTGATGTCGCGGATGACGTCGGCCGGGCGGTCGCCGCCGACCCAGGAATAGACCTTCATGCGGTCGCGCACGAGGCCGCCGAGCAGCTCGTGGACCGGCGCGCCGAGGGCCTTGCCCTTGATGTCCCACAGCGCCTGGTCGATGCCGGCGATGGCGCTCATCAGGATGGCGCCGCCGCGGTAGAAGCCGCCGCGGTACATGACCTGCCAGAGGTCGTTGATGCGCGACGGATCCTGGCCGACGAGATAGGGCTCGAACTCGTGCACGGCCGCCTCGACGCTGCGGGCCTTGCCCTCGATGACCGGCTCGCCCCAGCCGCTGATGCCGGCGTCGGTGTCGATCTTCAGGAACATCCAGCGCGGCGCCAGACGGTAGGTCGTGAGCTTGGTGATCTTCATGGCCATTGCAGCAGTAACGGCCGGCAGCTTAGGGCGATGCCCTAGATCGGAAATATGCTTTGTTTGCCCTGAACTATCCGATTTGAGGATAGGTTTGGAGCCGGGGGTTTCTGGCCAGGCCGACGGCGCCGCACAATGCCCCGCATGTCGACCGCCCACCATCACCGCTTCAGTCAAAGGGCCGCACACCACTGGCGATGCGCCGCGGCGAAAGCCCTGGCGCTGACGGCACTTATGCCCGGTCTCGCGCCAGCCTGGGCCGCCTCCGAGGCGCTCTGGCTGGCGCCCGCCGACGTCGAAGCCCTGCAACAAGACGCCAAGCGCACGGCGCCCCTGCTCAAGCGCTGCGACAAGGAGCTGGAGGCGATCGCCGCCCCGGTCGCCGTGTTCGCACCGCCGCCGCACTACACGTCGAGCGGCGTTGTCGAGACGGAGATGTCGAAGCGCTTTGCCTCGGACGGATCGATGGCCTGGCGCGCCGCGCTGTGCTTCGCCGTGTCGGGTGACCGGCGCCATGCCCGCCACGCGCAAGCGCTGCTCACGGCCTGGGCCGACACGCTGACTTCGGTGCCCAGCGAGCAAGGTGCCTCCGAAATCAACTTCGACCTGCCAGCCTATGTGCTGGCTGCCTCGCTGGTGCGCGGCGTGGAGGGCTGGAGCGACGCCGGCTTCAGGCGCTTGCTGACGCATATCGCCTTGCCGCTGTCGCACAGCTTGCGCAAGAACAACCATGGCAACTGGGGCGTGCTGCTGGAGGCATCGATCGCCGCGTACATCGGCGACGGCGATTTGCTGGCCAAGGCCCGGGCACGTTGGCTGAAGCTGGTGGACAGCCAGATCGACGCCGACGGCGTGCTGACGCAGGAGATCTGCCGCAGCGACACCAACGACTACTGCGGCGGCGCGCACCAGGGCGTGAACGGCCTCAGCTACACCCACTACACCTTGCTGCCGGCCACGGCGGCGGCGCGCGTGTTCGACCTGCAGGGGCGGAGCGTCTGGCAGACGCGCGAAGGCCGGAAGCTGGCCGCCGCCTATCGCCAAGCCGCGGCGTGGACCCTGCACCCGGAGCGCTTCCCGTTCTACGAGCGCAATGGCGGCCGGCTGAACGGCGTGCGAAACGCGGCCTACTTCGCGCTGCTGCAGCGCCAGTACCCGAACGATGACGGCGCCGCGGTGCTGGCCAGCGGGGCTCTCGGCATGAACGCGCTGGAGTGGCGGCTGGTGTTCGACTGAGCATGCGCGGCACCGTGCCGGGGCATTGAACGCGCTGGCGCCGTTGCGGCACACTCGCTGCGATGCCCGCCGCCAAACCCTCCATTCCACCGGATACCGCGCCGATCCTGTTCAAGAGCGCCAAGGCCTTCGAGACCTGGCTGAAGAAGCATCACGCCAGCTCCGACGGCCTCTGGCTGATGATCGCCAAGCGCGGCGCCAGCCAGCCCAGCGTCACCTATGCCGAGGCGGTGGAGATCGCGCTCTGCTGGGGCTGGATCGACGGCCAGAAGAAGGGCCTCGACGACCAGCACTTCCTGCAGCGCTTCACGCCGCGGCGCGCGCGCAGCATCTGGTCGAAGATCAATGTCGACAAGGTCGCGGCCCTCATCGAGGCGGGCCGCATGCAGGCGCCGGGTCACGCGCAGATCGAGGCCGCGAAGGCCGACGGACGCTGGGCCCAGGCCTACGACGGCGCACGCACGTCCACGGTGCCCGAGGACCTGCTGGCGGCGCTGGACGCCGAGCCCAAGGCCAAGGCCTTCTTCGCCACGATCAACGCGACCAACCGCTACGCCGTGCTGTGGCGCATCCAGACGGCCGTGAAGGCCGAGACGCGCGCCCGGCGCATCGCCCAGCTGGTGGAGATGCTGGCGCGGGGCGAGACGATCCATATCTTCAAGCCCAAAGCCAAGGCATGACCGAGAGGTTCGCGCGCGGTCTCCTCGGCCACACCCCAAGCAACAGAAATCGGCGAGCGGTGTTGACGGCTACGGCGCGGTGCCCGCGAACGTCACCTTGAGATTGCCGCGGACCGCCCAGACATCGCTGACGCTGCGCTTTGCAGGTGCACCCGCTGCCGTCAGGCATGCATGCAGGGCGTGCTCGCAGCGCAGTGTGGCAGCGGGGGCGCACCGACCTGCGGCAGCAATCAATACAGATCCCGCGCCGCCAGCCTCACCTCATGCAGCAGCTGCCTCGCCCCCGGCGACATCAGGTGCCCCTCGCGGGTGATGATGCCGAAGGCGTCCATGTGGCAGGGCAGCTCGATGGGCAGGATGGCCAGCACGTTCAGCGACGCGTAGTAGCGCGCCACCTCCACCGGCATCACGTGCAGCGAGTCCGTCTGCTGCAGCAGGGCCGTGATCAAGAGCAGGGCCGTCGTGTCGACCGCATTCGCCGGCGGCTCCAGCGCGGCGCGGCGGAACATCAGCTCCCAGCGGTGGCGCAGCACGCTGCCCGGCGGCGGCAATATCCAGGGCTGGTCGGCCAGGTCGGCGAGCTTGAGGTTGTCCGCCTTCAGCAGCGGGTGGCCGACGCGGGCGACGGCGCAGGCGGGCTCCACGGTCAGCTCCTCGTAGTGCAGGCCGGCGGCGCTGTCGTCCTCGAGGATGCGGCCGATCATGAAGTCCAGCGAGCCGCGCTGCAGCATGTCCAGCAGCACCTTGCTCGACTCCATGTGCACGGCTATGCGCAGCATGGGGGCTTGCAGCTTGATGCGCGCGATCGCGCGCGGCAGCAGGCCCATGGCCGGGGTCATGATGACGCCCACCTCGACCTGGCCGGACAGGCCGTGCTTGAGCGCGACGATGTCGTCGTGCGCGGCCGACAGCGAGGTCAGCGCCATGCGCGCGTGGCGGATCATGGTCTCGCCGTAGAGCGTGGGTTCCATGCCGCGCGGGTGGCGCTCGAAGAGCTTCACGTCCAGCATGTCCTCCAGGTCCTTGAGCTGCTTGGACGCGGCGGGCTGGGTCATGCACAGCACGTCGGCGGCGCGATGGATGTTGCGCTCGTCGTCCAGCGCGATCAGCAGCAGCAGCTGGCGCGTCTTCAGCCGCGCGCGCAGGAACCAGTTGGGGTTGGGGCTGGCGTCGGTCAGCGGCGCGGCGTGGTCGTCATCGTCGTCGGACATGGTCAGGCGAGGTTCACGCGGCCGTCATTGGCCAGCACGTTGCTGAGATCGTCCTCGGTCTCGTCCAGCTGCACCAGCGTGGCCTGGCGGGCACCCAGGGGATCGCGGGCCTGCAGCGCCGTCAGGATGGCCTTGTGCCGGGGCAGCGAGAGCTCGTGCGTGTTGGGCAGCTGGCTGGACAGGATGATGGACTCGCGCAGCGCCAGCGACAGCATGTTGCCGATATAGGCCAGCAGGTCGTTGCCCGTGGCCTCGGCGATGCGGCGGTGGAAGGCCAGATCGGGCTCCAGCAGCTCGGCGGTGGTGGTGGCCGCGGCCATGCCTTCGTAGGCGGACGCGATGCCGGCCAGCTGCTCGTCGGTCGCGGCGCGCGCGGCCAGCGCGGCGGCGGCGGGCTCGAAGACCTGCCGCACCTCCAGCAGGGCCTGCACGAAGTCGCGTTGGGGCTGGGCCTGGATCAGCCAGTACAGCACGTCGGGGTCGAGCATATGCCACTCGTTGCGCGGCCTGACGATGGCGCCGGCGCGCTGGCGCGACACGACCAGGCCCTTGGCGACGAGCACGCGCACGGCCTCGCGCAGCACCGGGCGGCTGATCTCGTAGCGCTCCAGCAGCTGGGCCTCGGCCGGCAGCTTGTCGCCGGGCTGCAGCTCGCCGCGCACGATGGCCAGGCCCAGCTCGCTGACGATGCGGCCGTGCTGGCTCTTGCCCTCGGGCTGGGCGCTGTAGGTGGAATGGTCCGCTCGGGTCTTCATCGGCCGCAGGCTGGCGATTAAAGCTTTCATTATCGAAAACGGCGGTTCAGTGCCCGGGCCGTAGCATGGCTCAGATCGAGTAGGGCCCGTCGGCGACGGGCGTGCCGAAGTCGGGGAAGCCGTCGTCGCGCCAGCCGAAGGCCTGCACGCGCGCGTGGCGGTTGGGGTCGTTGAGCGGGTCGCCGACGATGTCGCGGTAGTTGCGGGCGTGGTAGACCAGCAGGTCGGTCCGGCCATCGGGCGTCGTCGTGAAGCTGTTGTGGCCGGGGCCGAACTGGCGGGCGGCCTCATCCGTCCTGAACACCGGCGTGGGCGACTTGCGCCAGCGCTTCGGGTCGAGAAGGTCGGCGCCCGCGTCGGCCCACAGCAGGCCCATGCAGTAGTTCGCGTCGGTGGCCGCGGCCGAGTAGGCGATGAAGACGCGGCCGTGGCGCTTGAGCACGGCCGGGCCCTCGTTGACGTGGAAGCCGATGCGCTCCCAGGCCAGCTCGGGGCGGCTGATGCAGACGGGCGCGGACTTCAGCGTCCACGGGTTGGCCAGTTCGGCGAGGTAGAGGTTGCTTTCCGAGGGCGGGCTCTTCTGCGCCCAGCACAGGTAGTGCCGGCCGCCGTGATCGAAAGGGGTCGCGTCCAGAGAGAAGCCTTCCTCGGGCGTGAGGATCTGGCCGCGCTCGGTCCACGCGTCGCGCAGCGGGTCGTCGCCTTCGCATTCCAGCACATACATGCGCAGCTTCCAGATGTCGCCGCGCTCGCTGGCCGCGAAGTAGACATGCCAGCGGCCATCGACGCGGTGCAGCTCGGGCGCCCAGACGTGCCAGCTCATCGGACCGCTGTCGTGCCTGCGCCAGATCACGCGGGCCGGCGCCGCGGCCAGGCCCGCGATGCTGGCGGCGCTGCGGATCTCGATGGCGTCGAAGCCCGGCACCGAGGCCGTGAACCAGTAGCGGCCGTCGACGAGGCTGAGCTGCGGGTCGGCGCGCTGCTCGATGAGGGGGTTTTTCCAGGCGTTCATGCGCGCTGCGCTTTCGTGACGATGCCTTTGTTGTTCTTCATCGCCGCGCCTTCTTCAACGCGGTGTTGACGCGCTTTTCGACGCTGGCCTGCACCTCGGCCACCGGCTTGGAAGACAGCATCAGGTTGGCCACGTCCTCGCCTACAGCCAATTCGATGGCGCGCTGCGTCGGCACATTGCCCGGCATGCCGATGCCGGTGCGCGTGATCTCGGCCAGCGGCTCGCGCAGCGGCAGCGCGCGGAAGGCCGCGCTGTCGGCGACCGAGCGGCGCACCGGCAGATGGCCGGTGCGCGACCACTCGGCGCCGTGGTCCCAGATGAACTTGAGGAACTTCAGCGCCGCCTCATGGCCCTTGGCGTCGGTCGTGCCGCCCTTGAACAGCGCCCACGAGTGGCCGTCGGCGAAGACGGCCGGCCTCGCGTAGAGCTGCGGGAAGGGCACGACCGCGTAGCCGCCCTTCAGCGGCGAGTCGTCCTTGCGGGATTCGCGCAGGAACTGGTCGATGGTCCAGGTGCCGACGACGACGACGCCGGCCTCGCCGTTCAGGAAGGCCTGGTTAGCCGCGGCGTAGTCGAGGTTGGGCTTGACCCCGCCCTCGGCGTAGAGCGCCTGCATCAGCGTCAGCGCGTTGGCGACGGCCGGCTGCTGCATGTGGATGGTCTTGCCGTCAGGCGCGAACAGCTGGGCGTCCTGCTGGGCCACCAGCGTCAGGAAGGTGCGGTCGTTGGCGGCCGTCTCGTTGGCCACGGCCCAGGCGAAGTAGGGCTTGCCGGTGCGCTGCCTGAATTGCCGCGCCTGGGCCAGCAGTTCCTCGGGGGAGCGCGGCAGCACGGGCCTGCCGTCGGCCTGGAGCAGGCCGGCCTGCTTCATCAGCCGGGTGTTGATGTGCCAGAGCCAGGCCCAGGTGTCGAAGGGCAGCGCATAGGTCCGGCCGTTGAAGGCCGTGCCGCGCACGGCCTGCTCGGTGAAGTCGGACTGGTCGACGCCGATGCGGGCGAAGTCCTCGTCCAGCGGCAGCACGAGCTTGCGGCGCACATAGTCGCCCAGGGCCGACTCGTGCATGACGGCGACGGTCGGGATGTCCTTGGCGACGAGCCGCGCGGTGAGCTGGTCGTAGTAGGGCCCCCACTCGCCGATCTGCGTCTTCACGACGATGCCGTCGGTGTTGGTCGCGTTGAACTCGTTGACCAGGGCCGTGACGATGCCGCATTCGCCGACGCCTTCGCTGGCCTTCCTGACCTGGCCGTACTGCGCTTCGCAGCTGCCGAAGAAGCGCATCAGCGTGATCTCGGTCTTGCCCGGGTCGCTGCCGCTGGCGCTGCAGGCCGCGAGCAGGGTCGTGCACAGGAGAGATGCCAGGTGCTTCATGACTTGCCGGTCCCTGCCACGGCCGTGACCAGATGGCGCTGGAAGAAGAGGTAGAGCGTCAGCGCCGGCAGGCCGGCGAACACGGCCTGGGCCATCAGGAAGCCCAAACCTTCCGACTGCGCGAAGTTGGTCTGCGTGGACGCGAGGCCGCGCGTCAGCGTGTACATCTCGGGCTGGGTCGCGATGACCAGCGGCCACAGGTAGTCGTTCCAGCAGGCCAGGAAGGTGAAGATGCCCAGCGTGGCCTGGGCCGGCAGGCTCAGCGGCAGCACGATGCTGAAGAAGGTCTTGAAGCGCGAGGCGTTGTCCAGCAGCGCGGCCTCTTCCAGCTCCGCCGGGATGGCCTTGAAATACTGCGTCATCAGGTAGACCCCGAAAGGCGCGGCCAGGCCCGGCAGCGCCAGGCCCGCCAGCGTGTTCTGCAGGTTCCAGTCCGAGAACAGCCGGTGCAGCGGGATGAAGACCGATTGCGCCGGCACGGCCAGGCCGAACATGACGATGGCGAACAGCAGGCGCCGGCCGGGGAACTCGCAGCGCGCGAAGCCATAGCCGGCCAGCGACGACAGCAGCAGCACGCCCGCCGTCTGCAGCAGGGCCACCGCCGCGCTGTTGCCCAGCCAGCGGAAGACCTGCGAGGTCTGCAGGATGTCGAGGTAGTTGGCCAGCGTGTAGGGCGGCGCGAGGAAAACGTCGGTGTGGCGCAGCAGGAACTCGTTGGGCTTGAACGACAGGGCCAGCACCCACAGCAGCGGCGCGGTCCAGGCCAGCGCCAGCAGCGTCAGCACGGCCATGACGAAGCGGTCGAACCAGCCGCGGCGAAGCAAGGGATTCATCGCTTGGCCTCCTTGTCGCGCTCCAGCCAGAGCTGCGCGGAAACGCCCACCAGCATGATGGCCAGCAGCACCTGCGAGGCGGCCGTGGCGTAGCCGAGCGAGAGCTGCATGAAGGCCTGCTCGTAGATGAACTGCACGATGGAGCGGGTCGTGTTGTTGGGCCCGCCGTTGGTCATCAGCATGATCTGGGGGAAAACCTGGAACTGGCGGATGACCTCGATCAGCGCGACCAGCACGATGGCGCGCTTCAGGCTCGGCAGCGTGATGTGGGTCAGCACCCGCCAGCGCGGCGTGTTGTCCAGCGCGGCGGCCTCGTAGATGTCCGAGGGGATCTGCTGCAGCGCCGACAGGAAGAGGATCATCGGCAGGCCGATGATCCACCAGACGGTGACCAGCGCGATGGTGAGCAGCGCGAGGTGGTCGCTGGTCAGCAGCGGCAGCTCGGGGATGCCGAGCGCGGCGAAGGCCTGGGCGATGAGGCCGCGCTCGGGCATCAGCGCGAGCTTCCAGACCAGCGTGATCAGCGTGACGGAGAACACCGAGGCGCAGAAGAAGGTGGCGCGCAGCAGCGTGGCCAGCCTGCCGGGGCGGTTGAGTGTTAACGCCAACATCAGCGACAGCACGACGAAGATGGGCGTGCTGATGGCGACGAAGCGCAGGGTGTTCCAGACCACCTGGTGGAAGACCTCGTCATCGAGCAGCTCGCGGTAGTTGGCCAGGCCCACCCACAGGCTGTCGTTGGACAGCAGGTCGTGGTCGTGCAGGCTGATCCAGACGCCGTTGACGAGGGGCCACAGCAGCAGCAGGGCGTAGACGGCGACGAAGGGGAGGACGAAGAAGGCGTGGGCGGGGCGCGAGGCGCGCAGGCCGACGGTGTGGGCGGCGCTCATGTTGGCTGCTCCGGCTTTGGGTTTGTGCCGAGGCCCATGCCGGGAGTTCTGGCCAACGACCCGCCACTCACGACAAAGCCTCCTGCGCATGGTGCGCACAACCAGCTTCGTCAAACAGATGCGCCTCAGCCACATCCACGCTGACCGCCACGTGCGACCCCATGCTGGGCGCCATCCCATGCACCGTGATGATCAACGAACTCCCGCCGTCGAGCTTCAGATGCGCCAGCGTCCGCTCCCCCAGGAACTCGACCAGCTCGACGCGCCCCCGCAGCGGCCCCTGCTCCGCAATCCGCAGGTTCTCCGGCCGCGCCCCCAGGCTCAGCCCCGTCGAAGGCAAACCCGCAACGGCGACACGCGTCACCACCGCCTGCCCACCCGGCACCGTCACGACGGCAAACCCGTCTGCATCCGCCGCCCGCTCCACCGGCACGAAGCCCATCCCCGGCGTGCCGATGAACCCGGCGACGAAGCGCGTGGCCGGCCGCCGGTACAGCTCCGCCGGCGTCGCCACCTGCTCGATGGCCCCGCCCTTCATGACGACGATGCGCGTCGCCAGCGTCATCGCCTCGATCTGGTCGTGGGTGACGAAGACCATCGTCGCGCCCAGGCGCTGGTGCAGCTGGGCCAGCTCCAGCCGTGTGCGCCCGCGCAGCGCCGCGTCGAGGTTGGACAGCGGCTCGTCGAACAGGAAGATGCCCGGCTCCTTCACCACCGCGCGGCCGATCGCCACGCGCTGGCGCTGGCCGCCGGACAGCTGGCCCGGCTTGCGCTCCAGCAGCGCGTCCAGCTCCAGCATGCGGGCGGACTCCTGGATGCGCCGGGCGATCTCGTCGGCCGGGATGCCGACGTTCCTCAGCCCGAAGGCGAGGTTGTCGCGCACGCTCATGTGCGGGTACAGCGCGTAGTGCTGGAACACCATGGCCAGGTTGCGCAGCCCGGGCGCGGCCTGCGTCACGTCGCGCCCGCCGATGAGGATGCGGCCGCCGCTGACGGCCTCCAGGCCGGCCACCATGCGCAGCAGGCTGGTCTTGCCGCAGCCCGAGGGGCCGAGGAAGACGACGAATTCACCCTGCGCCACGTCCAGCGACAGGTTCTCGATGACCTGCACCGCACCGTAGCGCTTGCAGACGTTCTCCAGCTTCAGGCCAGCCACGGGCGTCTCCGGTTCATTCTTCCTGGGGGATCACGGGCCAGCCGTCTTCGGACCAGCCCAGGCGCTTGATGCGCAGGCGCGGCTTGCCCTGGTTTTGGGCGTCGTAGGCGTGGTGGACGATCCAGTCGCCGACGACGTCCTGGTGCCCCGGCCCCTTCCAGCGCGCACCGGACCCCAGCAGCGGCGTGGCGCCGCCCTCCATCATGGGCTGGCCGTCCTTCGCGAGGAAGGGGCCCGCCACGCTGCGGGCGCGGCCCACGCGGATGTTGTAGTTGCTCTCCACGCCCTTGCAGCACAGGTCGAAGGAGGCGAACAGATAGACCCAGCCGCCGTGGCGCATGAGGGTGGGCGCCTCGATGCCGGCCTGGCGCCGCGCGATGAAGCGCGTCTCGCCGATGGGCCGCAGCGTCGTGCCGTCCAGCTCGGTCAGGCGGATGCCGCCCCAGAAGGAGCCATAGCTCATCCACAGCCGGCCGTCGGCGTCGGCGAAGAGGTCGGGGTCGATCGCGTTGAAGTCGTCCCCGGGCCGGCTCTGCACGACGAGGCCTTCGTCGCGCCATTCGCCGCCGGGGCCGTCGCTGCTGGCCAGGCCGATGGCCGAGCGGTTCCTGCCGAAGGTCGAGATCGAGTACAGCAGCCACGTGCGGCCACGGTGCTCGAAGAGCTTGGGCGCCCAGGCATCCAGCCCCCGGTGCTCGGGGACCGCGTCCGCCCACCATGCGGGTGCTTCGCTGAACACCGGGGCGAGGCGGTGCCAGGTCCTGCCGGCGTCCGTCGACTCCAGGCGCTGCAGGCCGCGGCCCGTCGTGAAGACGAACCAGCGCCCGCCCTGGATGAGCAGCGTCGGGTCGTGGGCGCCGGGCGCGCCCGCCGGTTCGACGGCCGACACCTGCGCGGCCAGCGCGAGCGCCAGCACCGCCACCAGCGCCAACAGCGCGCGCATCACCTGCCCCAGCGCAGGACCAGGGGGTCGAGGCGCCTGGCCGCATCGAGCAGGCCGGCGCGCACCTCGGGCGTCATCTCGGGGAAGGGGTGGCGCGGCGCGTCGCACTGGATCACGCCGCCCGCCTTCATCAGCGCCTTGGCGGTCAGGATGCCGCCCTGGCGGTTCTCGTAGTTGATCAGCGGCAGCCAGCGGCCGTACTGCAGCACGGCCTCCTCGCGGTCGCCCGCATGGAAGGCGTCGAAGATCTTGCGGATGCCGTCCGGGAAGCCGCCGCCCGTCATCGCGCCGGTGGCGCCGGCGTCGAGGTCGGCCAGCAGCGTGATGGCCTCCTCGCCGTCCCAGGGGCCTTCGATGGCGGCGCCGCCGACGCGGATCAGCTCGCGCATCTTGCTGGCGGCCTGCGGCATCTCCAGCTTGAAGTACTTCACGTGGGCGATGTTGCCGGCCATGCGCGCCAGCAGCGGCACCGACAGCGGCGTGCCGGCCACCGGGGCGTCCTGGATCAGGATCGGGATGGCGATCGCATCGGACAGGCGCTGGTAGAAGCTCTCGATCTGGCCTTCCGACACGCGGAAGGTGGCGCCGTGGTAGGGCGGCATGACCATGACCATGGCGGCGCCCAGCGCCTGGGCCAACTGGCTGCGCTCGATGCAGATCTGCGTCGCGTAGTGCGTCGTCGTGACGATGACGGGCACGCGGCCGGCCACGTGCTCGAGGATGGCGCGCGTCAGCGTCTCGCGCTCGGCGTCGGACAGCACGAACTGCTCGGAGAAGTTGGCGAGGATGCACAGGCCCGTGGAGCCGGCGTCGATCATGAAGTCGACGCAGCGCAGCTGGCCCGGCAGGTCCAGGCTGCCGTCGGCGTTGAAGATGGTCGGGACGACGGGGAAGACGCCGCGATACGGTCGTCCAGGGCGGGTGGCGGAGGCGCTCATTGCGGTGCCTTGTCTCGGGGAAGTTGGGTCAGGCGCCGGCAGGAGGCAAGAGGCGCGCGGGCCAGCTGTCGTCGCCGGCATGTTGCTATTAAAGTATGACTATTTATAGAAGATCATCGGGGTTAACCCGAAAATCAAGCGCTTCCAATCAAAAAAAGTATGACTAATAATGAGAACCAAGCCGGGCCCATGCCGCCCGCGCAGCGCTTTGTCGGAGACCAGTTCATGAGTGCATTCGCCCGCTACCCCAGCCTGCAGGACCGGGCCGTCCTGATCACCGGCGGGGCCACCGGCATCGGGGCCACGCTGGTCGAGGCCTTCGCCGGTCAGGGCGCCAAGGTCGGCTTCATCGACCTGGCGGCCGACGAGGGCCATGCGCTCGCGCTGGGCCTGGCGGCCGCCTCTCGCCATGCGCCGCAGTTCATCGCGGCGGATCTCTCTGACGTCGAGTCCCTGCGCGCCGCCATCACCGCGCTGCGCGAGCGCACCGACCCCTTCACCGTGCTGCTGAACAACGCGGCCAACGACAAACGCCATGCCGTCGAGGACACGACGCCCGAGTTCTGGGATGCGAGCGTGGCCGTCAACATCAGGCACCAGTTCTTCGCCGCCCAGGCCGTGCTGCCGGACATGAAGGCGCTCGGCGGCGGCAGCATCGTCAATTTCGGGTCGATCTCCTGGATGCTCAAGCAGGGCGGCATGCCGGCCTACACCAGCAGCAAGGCCGCCGTGCAAGGCCTGACGCGCGGCCTGGCGCGCGACCTCGGCCCGCATGGCATCCGCGTCAACACGCTGGTGCCGGGCTGGGTCATGACCGAGAAGCAGCTCAAGCTCTGGGTCACCGAAGAGACCAAGCGCGAGATCGCCAAGGGCCAGTGCATCGCCCAGCCGCTGATGCCCGAGCACATCGCCCGCATGGCCCTGTTCCTCGCCGCCGACGACAGCGCGATGTGCACCGGCCAGGACTTTGTCGTCGATGGCGGTTGGGCATGACGATGGAGCGCCGCGATTACGGCCTGCTGCCCGACGGCCGGGCAGTGCACGAGTACACGCTCGACAACGGCCGCGGCCTGAAGCTGACGGCGATTACGCTGGGCGGCATCGTCACCGGGCTGTGGGCGCCGGATGCGCAGGGCCGCAGCGGCAACGTCGTGCTGGGTTTCGACGCGCTCGACCACTATGTCCACCGCAACCCGTCCTTCGGCATCATCGTCGGCCGCTACGGCAACCGCATCGCCGGCGCGAGCTTCGTGCTGGATGGCGAGACCCATGCGCTGAGCCGCAACGACGGCCCCAACTGCCTGCATGGCGGCGCCGAGGGCTTCGGCCACCGGCTCTGGCAGGCCGAGCCCGACGCACCCCGCGCCGGCGAGGCCGAGGCCCTGCTGCTGCGCTACACCAGCCCGCATGGCGAGCAGGGCTTCCCCGGCGAGCTGAGGGTCGCCGTGCGCTATTCGCTGAGCGCGACGGACAACAGCTGGCGCATCGCCTACGAGGCCGCCACCGACCGCGCCACCGTCGTCAACCTGACCCACCACGACTACTTCAACCTCGCCGGCCAGGGCTCGGTGCTGCGTCACCGCCTGACGATCCAGGCCTCGCGCTACAGCGAGGTCGACGAGCAGCTGATCCCGCTGCGCCATGCTGCCGTCGACGGCACGCCCTTCGATTTCCGCCGCGCCACGCCCATCGCCGCCCGCATCCGCCAGGGCCACCCGCAGCTGCTGCGCGCCCGGGGCTATGACCACAACTGGCTGCTCGACGGCGCGCTCGACGCCGACGGCCTGCGCCCGGCCGCGACGCTGGAGGATCCGCATTCGGGCCGGCGCATGGACATCCTGACCAGCGAGCCGGCGCTGCAGTTCTATTCGGGCAACTTCCTCGACGGCAGCCTGGCCGGGCCCGGCGGGCGCATCTACCGCCAGGGCGACGGCCTGTGCCTGGAGACCCAGCACAACCCCGATTCGCCGCATCACGAAGCCGGCCCGGACTGGCCATCGACGCTGCTGCGGCCCGGCGAGGTGTGGCGCAGCACGACAATCCATCGCTTCAGCTAGGAGCGACACATGGACCTGCCCGCCCACCAACTGACGATGACGGTGCTGATGACGCCCGACACCGCCAACTTCGCCGGCAACGTCCACGGCGGCAACATCCTCAAGCTGCTCGACCAGGTCGCCTACGCCTGCGCCAGCCGCTATGCCGGGCGCTATGTCGTCACGCTGTCGGTGGACCGCGTCATCTTCCGCCAACCGATCCATGTCGGCGAGCTGGTCAGCTTCCTGGCCAGCATCAACCACACCGGCACCTCGTCGATGGAAGTCGGCATCAAGGTCGTGGCGGAGAACATCCGCACGCAGGAGACGCGCCACGTCAACAGCTGCTACTTCACGATGGTGGCCGTGGGCGACGACAACAAGCCCGTGCCGGTGGCGCCGCTGCGCCCCTTCACGCCCGACGAGCGCCGCCGCCACGCGGCGGCCATCGCCCGCAAGCAGGCCCGTGCCAGCCTGGAAACCCCGCCATGACCGCCGAGACCGCCGCCCCGACCCTGAGGCCCGCACTGACCCAGTCCGCCATCCTCGGCGAGGGCCTCCAGTGGCATGCGCCCAGTGGCCGCTGGTGGTGGACCGACATCGAAGGCGGCTGCATCCACGCCTGGACGCCCGGCGCCGCCGCCACGCTGGTGCTGCGCCTGCCCGAGCGGGTCGGCTGCTTCGTGCACGCCCGCTCCGGCGCGCTGCTGCTGGGCATGGCCAAGCGCCTGGCCCGCCTCGCGCTGCCCGACCTGCAGGCCTGCGGCGAGTTCGAGGCCGCGCCGCAGGAACTCGTGCCCGTCGAGGCCGGCCTGCCGACGACCCGCGTCAACGACGGCCGCTGCGACCGCAGCGGCAACCTCGTCTTCGGCACGCTGGACGAGGCCCGCCCGCGCCAGACGATTGGCGGCTTCTACCAATACTCCCAGGCCCACGGCCTGCGTCGCCTGGCCCTGGACGGCGTCGCCATCGCCAACAGCATCTGCTTCAGCCTCGACGGCCGCCGCATGCACTACTGCGACACGCTGAGCCGCCGCATCATGGTCTGCGACTACGACGCCGACACGGCCGGCGTCAGCGAGCCGCGCCTGTTCGCGAAGAAGGAGATCGACGACTGCTGGCCGGACGGCTCCACCATCGATGCCAGGGGCTGCCTGTGGAATGCCGAATGGGGCAACGCCGCGGTGGCCCGCTACGCGCCGGACGGCCGCCTGCTGGGCCGCTATGCGGTGCCGGTCCGCAACGTCAGCTGCCCGGCGCTGGGCGGCCCGGCGGGCGGCCAGCTGCTCGTCACGACGGCCCGCCAGGAACTCAGCAGCGCCGAGCTGATGGCCATGCCGCTGTCCGGCAGCCTGTTCGGCATCGCGGTCGAGCCCGGGCTCTACCTGCCCGAGCCGCTCTTCAACGACGCCTGATCAGCGTCGACCGGGCTTCTGCACCCAGGCGCCCATCCAGTCGGAGCCCGACAGCACGCGGCGCGAGCGCCACATCTCGTCGCGCGGCTGCGGGCTGCCGACGGCGGCCGACCGCGCCTGCGGCAAGGCCTGGCGGGGCGCGGGGTCGGCCGTGAAGCTGAGGTGTTGAAGGCGTTTCATGCGTCGTCCTCCCAGGCAGCCGGGTATCAAGCTGGTGTTCAGCCTGATGCCCGGCGCATCAAGAACGCATAAGGACGCCGATCGGACGACAGGGGCGGAACTCAGCCCTCGGTCCGGCTCGGATGCGCGCCCAGGCGCACCTGGTCGCCCAGCACCGTCATCCAGCAGCGGCCATCGCTGCCCTTGGCCACCAGCCCCTTGGCGAGCAGGGACTGCTGCACATGCTCGGGCGGCAGCACGCCGCCCGGCGCCGGCGGAAAGAACCAGAAGAAGCGCCGCTCTTCGGCGGTCAGGACGATCTCATCGGACATGGCCCGCATTGTGCGGGCGGCCTATTTGCCGATGCTGAAGATCACGCCCAGCAGCTCGTCATCCCGTCGCGGCTGCATCGGCGTGGCGCCTTCCCCGGATTGCGGAAGAAGGCTTGACCAGAGAAGATCGTGTGCGAGGGGCGCATTGACGGCCCCCCATGCGCGACGACTGGATTGCGACCAGCTAACGTCCTGAATCGGAGGAGCTTGGGCAAGCCGGAGAGGCCCCAACAAGAGAATGCAAACTCAGACACTGCTTGTTGTCATCTGCGTGTGTTCGGCATGGATGGCGGCCACATTCGGGCTGCTCTATTTGGTGAGCCGCCAGGAACGAAGCCTGCTCGACTGGGCTGCAGCGGGTTTTTTCTTCTTTTGTAATGGCGTGGTGACCGCGGGCGCGGCCTTCAAGTTTTTTCCCGTCATGCAGCTGCTGATCGGGATCGCGAACGCCGGTGCCGTCTTGGGACACTTTTCCCTGCTGCAGGGCTATCGCGAGCACATCGGCCAGACGTCGTTGAGACGTTCGGGAATATGGCTGTGGCTGCTGGTGTTCGGCGCCCATTTCGTGCCCAACCTGCTGACCGACGTCGCGGTTCGATGGCCGGTTATTGCGGGTATCTTGACCGCAGTCGACCTGGCAGCTGCCGTTCTCATCGCGCGTTCACCTGGGTTCATGTGGCGCTCGCCTGCCGCGCTTCTGCAGCTCACGTTCACGACGAGCTTCGTGTTGTACGCGTTTCTTCTCGTGCGTCTGACAACCGGTCACGAGACCCCGCTACAGGTACTCGGCAACGATCTCGTGCAGCTTGCCGGCCGGCTTGGCTTGTTGACGCTCGTGTTGCCCGGTACAACGGCCTGCGCCTTGATGGTCATGGGCAAGAAGGAGGCCGAGCTGCGCAAGTCGGCCGAGGTGGACCCGATGACGGGCTGGTTCAACCGGCGCTCGCTGGCGCCGGTCCTTCTTCGTGAATTTGCTCGCGCCAAACGAACGGGAAGCGGATTCCACCTCATCACCTTCGACATCGACAAGTTCAAGTCCATCAATGACACCTACGGTCATGCGACCGGTGACCAGGCCTTGATCCATGTCACCCGCGTCGTCGCGGACGAGCTGCGCGGCTACGACATCCGCTTCCGGCTCGGCGGTGAAGAGTTCCTGATACTCGTTCCGAGCGGGCATATCGGCATGCTGGCCGAACGACTCCGTCATGCCGTGGAAGCATCGCCCCTGAATTTGGATTCCGGCGCCATCCGCATCACCATCAGCGTGGGCTGTGCCGGCATCCTTCCGGAGGACACCGACTGGAGTGCCGTTCTCAAGCGGGCCGACCTCGCCTTGTACGAAGCGAAGACCACCGGCAGGAATCGCGTGGCCTTCGCCGTGCCGGCATAGGCGAGGTCATCTGCTGGCGGTGGTGCCGGGGCTGCATCCATTACTTCCCGATGCAGAAACTGCCGAAGATCACGCCCAGCAGTTCGTCGGCCGAGAACGCGCCGGTGATCTCGCCCAGCGCGTCGTGGGCCAGGCGCAGTTCCTCGGCCAGCAGATCCAGCGCGGCGTCGCGCTGCTCGGCGACGGCGCGGGCCAGGGCCAGATGCTCCGCCGTGCGGGCCAGCGCCTGCACATGGCGCTCGCGGGCGATGAACAGACCCTCGGGCACGGCCTGCCAGCCGGCGGTCGCGAGCAGACGCCGGCGCAGCGCCTCCAGCCCGTCGCCGGTCTTCAGGCTCAGCGCGATCTCGCCTGCCGGCGCGGCGCCCAGGTCCGTCTTGTTGAACACCTGAACGATGCGCGCCGCGTCCACGCCGGCGAGTCGCGCGCGGATGCGCTCGTCCTCGGCCTCGTAGTCGGGCTGGCCGACGCGGCCGAGGTCGTGCAGGAAGAGCACGACGTCGGCATCGGCGATGGCGTCCCAGGAGCGCGACACGCCGATGCGTTCGACCTCGTCGGCCGTCGCGTCGCGCAGGCCGGCCGTGTCGGTGATGTGCAGCGGCACGCCCTCGATCTGGATGGTCTGGCTGACCTTGTCGCGCGTCGTGCCCGGGATGGGCGTGACGATGGCCAGCTCGGCGCCGGCCAATGCATTGAGCAGCGAACTCTTGCCGACATTGGGCTGGCCGGCGAGCACGACCTTGAGCCCGTCGCGCAGCAGCGCACCCTGGCGCGTGCGGGCCTGGACGGCCTGCAGCTGCGCGCTCAGGCGGTCGAGCCGGCCGAAGGCGTCGGCCTTTTCGAGGAAGTCGATCTCCTCCTCCGGAAAATCCAGCGTCGCCTCGACCAGCATGCGCAGCTGGATCAGCTGGTCGCGCAGCAGGCCGACCTCGTTCGACAGCGCCCCGCCCAGCGCGCGGCTGGCGCTGCGGGCCGCGGCCTCGGTGCTCGCGTCGATCAGGTCGGCCACGGCCTCGGCCTGGGCGAGGTCGAGCTTGCCGTTCAGGAAGGCGCGCTGCGTGAACTCGCCCGGCTCGGCCAGCCTGACCTTGGCGCCTGCTTCGATGACGCGCGCCAGCAGCAGCTGCAGCACGACGGCGCCGCCGTGGGCCTGCAGTTCCAGCACATGCTCGCCGGTGTAGGAATGCGGCGCCGGGAAGTGCAGGGCCAGGCCCTGGTCGATGGCGGTGCCGGCCGCGTCGCGCAGCGGCAGATAGGTCGCCTCGCGGGCCCGCAGCGCGCGCCCGCAGACGGCTAAGATGAGCGGTGTCAGGTCTTGCGGTGAAGACACGCGCACGATGCCGACCGCCCCACGCCCGGGAGCGGTGGCGATTGCGGCGATGGGGTCGGCATGGCGAGACAGCATGGCGGCATTGTCGAACCTGTGCCGCCGCCCCGGAGCCCGTTCCCTGCCCGTGAACCCCAACGCTTCCGCCCCGCCCGAGCCTTCGGCCGCCGCTGCGCTGCTTCCTCTGGACCCGACGCTGCGCGACGAGCTCTACCGCGAGCTGCGCCAGCTGGCCCGCCAGCGGCTGCGCCGCAGCGGCCCGCTCACGCTGCTGGACACCACCGCCCTGGTGCACGAAGGCTGGCTCAAGCTGGCCCGCAGCAGCGGCTGGCAGGGCCTGGAGCCCGGCCATTTCATGGCCTATGCCGCCACCGTGATGCGCTCCATCGTCGTGGACTACGCCCGCGCCCGCCAGGCCCGGCAGCGCGGCGGCGGCGCCACCCATGTGCCGCTGGACGAGCTGCCCACGCTGGCCCACCGCGACGACGAATACCTGCAGGTGCACGACGCCCTGGCCGACCTGGAACGCCAGGACCCGCGGCTGGCCCGCCTGGTGGAGCTGCGCTTCTTCGTCGGCCTGGAAGAGGCGGAATGCGCCGAGGCCCTGGGCCAGTCCCGCCGCACCGTGCAGCGCGACTGGCAGAAGGCCCGCGCGCTGCTGTGGGATGCGCTGAACGACTGATCTCTTCACCCTTGTCTGCGGCGCTGCCCAAGCGCTCTTCCGCGATGCATGCCCTTTCTCCCGCCGACTGGCCGGCTGTCGAGCCCTTGTTCGATGCCCTGCTGTCGCTGCCGCCGTCCGGACGACAGCACTTCCTCGACACCCTGCCTCCCGAGCAGCAGCGCTGGCGCGCCACGCTGGACCGCCTGCTGCAGGCCGAGGCCGCCGCGGCGGGCGCCGGCTTCCTGAGCCATGCCGCCAGCCTGGCCGGCGGCACCGAGGGCGCGGGCGCCGCCTCGCCGCAGTGGCAGGCCGGCCAGCACATCGGTCCCTGGGCGCTGATCGAGGAATTGGGCCGCGGCGGCATGGCCTGCGTCTGGCGGGCCCGGCCGCACAGCGGCGACTTCCAGCGCGAAGTGGCGCTGAAGCTGCCGCACAGCCCGGCGCCCGGCTGGCTGGAGCGGCTCAAGCGTGAGCGCGACCTGCTCGCGCGGCTGTACCACGCCGGCATCGCGCGGCTGTACGACGCCGGCGTGGACGGCCAGGGCCTGCCCTGGCTGGCGATGGAATGCGTGCAGGGCCGCGACATCCTCGGCTGGTGCGAAGCCCGCCAGAGCAGCGTGCGCGAGCGCCTGGGCCTGCTGCTGCAGGTGGCCGATGCGCTGCAGTACGCGCACAGCCGCCTGGTGCTGCACCGCGACATCAAGCCCGCCAACGTGATGGTGCAGGACGACGGCCAGGTGCGGCTGCTGGACTTCGGCATCGCGCGCGGCCTGGCACCCGAGGATGGCGAAGCAGCCCTGACCCAGGTCGGCCAGCGACCCATGACGCCCGAATACGCGTCACCCGAGCAGGTGCGCGGCGAGGAGCTGGGCATCGCCAGCGACGTTTACGCGCTGGGCGTGCTGGCCTACCGGTTGCTTGTCGGCGTGAGCCCTTACGCCGCGGCGGTGCCTGGCTCCCGCCACGCGCTGGAGCGCGCCGTGCTCGAGATGCAGCCGCCGGCGCCGTCCGGCGCCGCGGCCGAGCTTGCCGCGCGCAAGTCGCTGCGCGGCGATCTGGATGCCATCGTGCTGAAGGCGTTGGCCAAGGAGCCCGGGCGCCGCTACGCGACCATGGATGCGCTGGCCGCCGATCTGCAGCGGTACCTCGCCGGTGAGGCGGTTCAGGCGCGGCCGCCATCGTGGCGCTATCGCGTGAGTCGTTTCACGGCGCGCCACCGCTGGGCGGTCGGCATGTCGACGCTGGCCGTCGTCGCGCTGCTTGGCACGACCGGCTGGGCGTTGCAGGCGGCGCGCGAGGCCCGCCAGGAGGCTCGCCGCTCAGGGGCGATGTACGACTTCGTCAAGGGTTTGTTCAACCCGAGCCTGGACAAGTTCGCCAATGTCACCAAGCCCGACATGACATTGAGGGAGGTCGTGGAACTGGGCGCTCGTCGCATCCTGACGGAGCTCAAGGGCGAGCCCGACGTGCGCTTCGGCCTGCTGCAGGACCTGACGCCACTGACCGAGCAGTTGGGCCTGATCGACCTGAGCACGACCCTCGCTCAAGCCCGCGTCGACGACGCGCTGCGAACGGGCGGCGAGCACAGCCTTGTCTATGCCGATGCGCTGCGGGCGCAGCTCGGCCCGCTGGAGTCCACCGGCCAGTTCCAGCTCGGCTACGACAACGGCCGCAAGGCGCTGGCGCTCTACGAGGCGCTGGGCGTACGAGATCCGGCCACGCTCGCGGTTGTGCACGAGAAGATCGGCGGTTTCGGGTTCCGATTGCATCCACCCTCGGCCGAGGACGCCGCACACCTGCAGCGCGCCGTCGACCTCCAGGAGTCGCTGCCGTTCATCAACACGCTGGGGCAGACCTACCTGCTGTTGGGCTTGCAGCGGGTTTATCTCGGCGACCTGGACGCCGCCCGGAAAGCGGGATTCAAGGGCATCGAAGCCAACCGCAAGCAGTTCGGCATCGAGTCGTGGCAGGCGGCGCTTGCCGAAAGCATCGCTGCCATCTTTTCCGACATGCTGCAGCGCCCGGGCGAGGCGGAGGCGCTATTGCGCCACGCCGTGGACACCACCCGCAAGGTCCAGGGGCCCGACGCCATCGGCTTGGCGCGCGCGGAGATCGGCCTGGCTTCCGTCCTCTTTGCCGGTGCGCAGCGCGAGGAGGCAAGGCGCGTCCTGGCGGACGCTCAGCGCATCACGGCATTGCCGGCCAACGCGAGCTTCGGCGCCATCCGCGGCCAGGTTGCCGTCGGCGCGCTGGGCCTGGCTCTGCGCGGCGGCGACAGCGCCACGGTGAAGAAGGGCTGCGAGCCCTACCGTGACGGCAAGGCCCAGGCCACGAGCCCCTACTTCGGCGCCCTGGTCGCCCAGGCCTGCAGCGCCGCCGCACTGGCCATGAACGACCCCGACGACGCGGCGCATTGGCTTGCCGGCACCGAGTCCATCGATCGCTACTTTGCGCAGGCGCCGGTCTGGACGATGGCGCTGAACCTGCGCCGCGGCGAGCTGGCGCAGGCACGCGGCGATGCGGCCGAAGCGCTGCGGCTCTGGCGCAAGACCCTGGCTGTCGCCACGACGGCCCAACTGCCGGCTCAGGCGCGTGCGTGGTGGCAGCTGGCCCGCCATGCCGGCCTGGACGCCGGCGAACGCGAGCAGCTGGGGCAGCTGCGTCAGGCCCTGGAAGCGGCGGGCGGTGAGCGCTATTACGCCGAGCACCTTGCCCTGTTGCGCCAGGCTCAGGAGGCTCAGCAGCACCGTTGACCGGCGCCTGTGGCGCTTTTCGGCGCCCGTTCTCGTCAATGCGCATGGAGGCCCCGGCACGACCGCACGGGGCGCATTGCGCAATCAAGGAGAACTGGCAATGAAGATGATTTCCACCCTGGGCGCGGCCCTGCTGATGGCAGCCGTGCTGAGCGCTTGTGGCGGCGGGGGCGATTCGACCAGTGGTAGCAGCGGCACCGGCAGCAGCAGCGGCAGCGGCAGCGGTAGCGCTGGCGGGACCGGCACCATTTTCCCCTACAGCCGCTACGACATCTACGCGCTGTACGGCACCTCGACCGTGCCGGGCAGCGGACCCGTGACCGTGGTGTCGGCCACCAAAGGAGCGGTGGTCTTCAGTTCGTTTGGCTTCCGTAACGCCCTCGCGGGCGGCGAACTCGACATCACCCTCGGCACCGGCAGCGTCTCGTTGAGCGCGCCGATTCTCAAAGCCACCGACTTGAGTTGGCTGGCGCCGGGTGCCGATGGACAGCTGATCCAGCAATGTTCGGCCGTGAGCTGGGATGCAACAGGCGCCACCGTGCCTGCCTACCCGAAGAGCATGGCGACCCTGGTGGCCAACACCGCCACGCCTCTGGCGCGGCTGACCGACATCCCCGCCGGCACGCGCCTGTACGTGGGCGAGGATTGCAGTTTTACCGGCTCGAATCCGACGGGTGACATTGCCGGCGCGATGCCGCAGGCCAACAACAACGTGGTCGTGAACGCCGACGGCTCGCTGACGGTGGCACCCGTCGGAGCCGCGGCGTTCTCGGTCTCGGCCGCCAACGTCGGCGCCGCACTGGCCGCTGGCGGTACGGGGATCGACATGACCCTCAACGCGGCCACGGGTGACACCGTGCCCAGCACCTCAGGCACCGGCAACTACGCCATGCATGCCTACAGCCTGCCTCGCACCGGCGCGGCGCCGCGCTACGTGATCGTCGTGCAGGCCACGCCGCCGGGCGGCACGACCCTGTCGGGGCGCGAGAAGGGCATCGTGCAGATGTGGGTCAGCCCCTGATTGATCCCATGGCGCTTTCCGGCCGCGCATCTCGTAACAAGGGCTGAGCCCGCCGGGCTCCACCGCCGCCTTTGCCGGCGCGGTGCCGACTTCAGGAGGCTTCATGACCCTTGCGTCCCCGAGCGCCGCACTGCGCGGCAGCATTCTTCGTGACACCCAGGCCGGCCCCGGCCTCATCAGCGTGGCTGGGCGGCAGTTCAGCTTCACGCTGGAACAGCACTGGCGCTCCGAGCGCCCGCCCACGGTGGGCGCGCGCGTCGACGTGCAGTTGAACGGCGACGAACTGGCCGGCGTGGCGCTGGTGGACGACGCCCAGCTCGCCAAGGAAATGGCCTCGCAGGCGGCCGGCCAGGTGGCGGCCCACGGGCAGCAGCTGCTGGGCCGCGCGCTGGCCGAGTTCGGCAAGGCGCCGCTCGTCGCGCTGGGGGCGCTGTGGCTGGGCTGGTTCGCGTTCGCCTGGATCTCGGTGCGCATCATCGGCACGCAGACGGTGAGTTTCAGCTTCTGGGACATGGTCAAGCTGCTGTCGGCCGGCAATGCGCTGGAGGCCATGCAGTATGGCCAGGGCGGCTTCGGCTTCTGGAACGTGGTGGCGCTGGCCTGCGCGCTGGCGCCGCTGCTGCCGCTGGTCTGGCGCGACCGCCGCGCCAGCTTCGGCCTGGCCGCGCCGCTGCTGTTCATGCTGCTGCAGGCCGCGCGCCTGTACTGGGGCATTCAGAGCGCGGCCGGCGAGATGCAGAAGCAGATGGGCGGCCTGGGCAACCCGATGGGCCGTGCCATGCAGGACATCGGCGGCCAGATGCTGGACGCGATGCTGAAGAGCATCAGCCTCGGCCTGGGCCTTTATTTGTCAGTCGCCGCCGCCCTCGTGCTGGGCTTCTCTGCGCTGGTGCGCCTGCGCCGCTGACGCCTCATTCACATCTCCGGAGATTCACGATGACATTCCGCATTTCCGCGCTCGCGCTCGCCTCCACGCTGGCGCTGACCCTGCTGGCCGCCTGCGGCAAGAAGGACGAAGCCGCCGCCAGCCCTGCCGCGCCCAGCCTGGCCGAGGCCCGCGACCCCGAAGCGCTGAAGAAGGCCGCCGAGGCACAGCGCGTCGCCACGCTGCCGCAGGCCGACCCGGCCGCGCCGGCCGCGGCCTACAAGCTCATCGACTCGGGCAACCAGCTGATGTATCTGTACTACGCGGTGTCCGGCCTGCCGGCGGACATGGGCCAGGTGGCCGAGAGGCTGTCGCAGGACTACCGCGCCACGCAGGACGGCTTCAAGCGCCAGGACATCCTGAAGGTGCTGGAGCCGCGCGTGAAGGCCGAGATCGCCGCCGCCGGCGAGCATCGCTATCTGATCTGGGAGGCCGAGGGCAACCTGATCGAGCACTACGACTTCGAGCGCAAGCAGTTCCCGGTCAAGGAGCCGTTCTGGAAGGGAGATTCGCGCTTCTACTACAACGACAACAGCAGCTACCAGATCAGCTTCGGCGGCGCCGAGAAGCTGCGCAACCTGCCGGTGGCCGACGAGAACCTCGCCCGCGAGATCGAGGACAAGGTCAACAAATACGACGCGCTGAAGCTGCGCGTCTATGCCTTTGCGCAGGACGCCGACCTGAACGCCAAGCTCGTGAGGTCGCAGGTCGTGAAGCTGGAGCTGCTGGACAGGAAGGGCCGGCTGCTGGCGAGCGCGTCGCGCTGAACCTGGCCGAAGCGCCGCCCTTCGCGAGAGGGGTGGCGCGGGGGAGGCCCGGTCCGGGCGCTCTCGTGAGCCCCGTCCGGGCCGGTGTTCTCTGCCCCGCGGCGCCATTGAACGGCAAACCGCGGGCGCAAAAAAGCCCCCGCGTGCGGGGGCTCGTTCGGGGGGTGTGAATCAGTTCACGCCCAGCCTTTTGTTGATGAGCCACTGCTGGGCGATGGACAGGATGTTGTTCGTCAGCCAGTACAGCACCAGGCCGGACGGGAACACGAAGAACATGATGCCGAAGGCCACCGGCATGATCCACATCATCTTCTGCTGCATCGGGTCCTGGGCCGGAGGGTTGAGCCAGACCTGGAACAGGCTGGACGCCATCATCAGCAGCGGCAGGATGAAGTAGGGGTCGCGCACCGACAGGTCGGTGATCCACAGCGCCCAGGGCGCCTGGCGCATCTCGACGGTGGACAGCAGCACCCAGTACAGCGCCATGAAGATGGGCATCTGCAGGAAGATGGGCAGGCAGCCGCCGATGGGGTTGACCTTCTCCTCGCGGTAGATCTTCATCATCTCCTGCTGCATTTCCTGCGGCTTGTCCTTCAGGCGCTCCTTCATCTCGTTGATGCGCGGCGCGACGGCCTTCATCTTGGCCATGGACTTGTAGGCGCTGGCGTTGAGCCAGTACAACGCGATCTTCAGCAGCACGACCAGGGCGACGATGGTCCAGCCCCAGTTGCCCAGCACGCCGTGGATCTTGTCCAGCAGCCAGAACAGCGGCTCGGCCAGGATGGTCAGCTTGCCGTAGTCCTTCACGCGCTCCAGGCCGGGGGCCAGTGCGGCGAGCTTGTTCTCCTCCTGCGGGCCGGCGAAGAGCGTGGCCTGCTGGGTGGTGCTGGCGCCGGGCGCCAGCGTGGGCAGCGTGAACACCATGCCGCTGGCATAGGTGTCGCCCACCACGCCGGCCTGGCCGGGCAGCTTGCGCACGAAGAACTCGCGGCTGCCGGCCTCGTTGACCAGCCAGGCGCTGGCGAAGTAGTGCTGGATCATCGCGACCCAGCCGTCGTTGGCCTGCTTGTCGATGTCGACCTTGCCCTTGTCGATGTCCTCGAACTTCAGGGTCTGGAACTTGGTCTTGTCGTTGTAGACCGCCGGGCCGGTGAAGCTGGGCGTGAAGGCGGCGCCGCCGGTGACGTGGCTGCCGTCGCGCACCAGCTGCAGATAGACCTGGGGCGTGACCGGTGCGCTGCCGACGTTGACGACCTCGTGCGTGACGCCCACCGTGTAGGCGCCGCGCTTGAACGTGAAGGTCTTGACCAGCTTGACGCCGCCGACCTCGGCCGACTCCAGGCGCAGCTTGATCTCTTCCTGGCCGGCCTTGAGCTCGCGCTCGCCGGCCACGGCCGTCATCGGCGTGTTGTGCGTGGGCAGGGCTGCCGGGCCGCCGACCAGGCCGGTCTGGGCGCGGTAGTGCTGGGCCTCGTTGAACAGCACGACGGGCTGGGGCATGAACTCCGGCTTCTTCTGCAGATGCACCATCTGCAGCAGCTGGTCGGTCACCGTCGGGTCGGGCGAGGTCAGGTAGTGCGGCAGCTCGGCGCGCACGATGTCGCCGCCCAGCGTGTCGACGGTGACGTTGAGCACGTCGGTGTGGATGGTGATCTTCTCGGACGCGGCCGCTGCCGGATTGGCCGCCACCGCGGGCGCCTGGCCGGCCGCGGTCGCGGTGGCCGCCGGCACGCCGCCGCCGGAGGCAGGCGCGGCCGGCGCCGACGAGGACACGGCCTTGGGCGCGGGGCTGAACATCGAGGGATGCCCGTTGTGCTTTTGCCAACCGTCCCAGAGCAGGACGAGGGACATCGTGAACACCACCCACAGCACGGTGCGGCGAATATCAGTCATGGGAAGACTCGGACGAGGAAGGCGACGCGCCAGCGCGCGCCATGGAGGGGGAGAGCAGGCGTGAAAACAGCCGCGGCGGATTGTCGGGCACGGCGTCGTGCCCGCCGTCGCACCACGGGTTGCAGCGCAGGATGCGGTGCACGGTCAGGTAGCTGCCGGCCAGCGCGCCGTGTTGTTGCAGCGCCTGCAAGGAGTAGCGCGAGCAGGTCGGCTCGAAGCGGCAGGCGTTGCCCAGCCAGGGGCTGAGCAGCAGCCGGTAGCCGCGCACCAGGGCCATCAGCGCGCGGGCGGGCCAGTTCGGCGTCATTGCGGTGCCCCGGGCTTGGACGGCTTCAGCGCGCGGTCCAGCAGCTGCGCCAGTTCGGCGCGGGCCGCGGCGCGCAGGGCGTCGGAGGCGGCGCTGGGGAATTTCTGGCGATCGAATGGTGAACGCAAGCGGACGACCCACAAACCCGGCGGCATGCCGGGGCGCTCGGCAAATGCGGCGCGAATCTGGCGCTTCAAGAGCTGGCGCGTCACCGAGCGCTTCGCATGCCGCTTGGGCACGACGATGCCCACCCAGCAGCCTTCGACTTCAACCGAAGGCACGCGAGGCGGGTCATGTTCCACAACGCTGTGGGCAGGCTGTGCGTCGCCTGTTGATAACTCGGCCGGGGCTGTGCGCAACTTGGCGGCATGCCAGGCGCTGGGCGCCGGATTGGCCGAGAGATGATGCAACGCGAAATGCGCGCTGCGCGCCCGGCTCTGGCGGCCGAGCACGCGCTCGAAGTCCACCGGGCGTTGCAGCTTGCCGATCATCGGGTGCCCGGAGGCTGACGACGCACTCGGGCGCCGTCGCGCGGCTTAGACGGCCAGGCGCTTGCGGCCCTTGGCGCGGCGGGCGGCGATGACGGCACGGCCGCCACGCGTCTTCATGCGCACGAGGAAACCGTGGGTGCGGGCGCGGCGGGTCTTGGAGGCTTGGTAGGTACGCTTCATGGTGAACAACCTCTCTTGAGGGTTTGTGCAGGCCCGGCACAGCGGTTGGCGCCCGGCGAAAAAGCGCAGGCGATCCTGGCTTGACGCCAGTCGCAATGCGCGAAAACCCGTGATTACAGCAGATGCCGCTGCCGCGGTCAATAAGTCGCCGGCCTCAAGCCGGGTTTGCCAGGGATTGACCCCCGTCCAAATTCTGTGGATAACCCGCATTTCGGGCGCGCCGATTCCGTACAATCCGGCCGCTCGAGAACAAGTTTTCCACAATGAGCGAAGAAGAACACGGGGTGGACAGGGTGCGGCCCTTGGCAACTGGCATGGAATCGGCGGACTGGGCATCGGACCTCTGGCGTCGCGGCTGCGAGCGCCTGGCCACCGAGCTGCCCGAGCAGCAGTTCAACACCTGGATCCGCCCGCTGCCGCCGGCCACGCTGGCCGGCGAGGGCGCGCCCGAGAGCGCCCTCGTCGCGACGCTGAAGGTGCCCAACCACTTCAAGCGCGACTGGATCCGCCGCCAGTACGCGGCCCGCATCGAGGCCATCCTGACCGAGCTGGCCGGCCGCCCGACGCGGCTGGAGCTGGCCCTGGCCGCGCGCGAGCCGTCGGCGGCGCCCATCGCCGTGCCGGCCGCACCGGCGCCTCAGCAGCTGTCGGTGCTGCCGGCCGAGCCGAGCGCCGCGCTGCGCCCGGTCGTCCAGCCGGCCGCGGCGGCGGTCGTGCTGCCTTCGCAGGCGCCGGCCGCCAGCCGGCACCGCATCAACCCGCAGCTCACCTTCGACACCCTGGTGCCCGGCCGCGCCAACCAGATGGCCCGCACGGCAGCCCTGCACGTGGCCGGCGCGCCGGGCGTGACCTACAACCCGCTGTTCATCTACGGCGGCGTCGGCCTGGGCAAGACCCATTTGATCCACGCGGTCGGCAATGCGCTGCTGAAGGACAGGCCGGACGCCCGCGTGCTCTATCTGCACGCCGAGCAGTTCATCTCCGACGTCGTCAAGAACTACCAGCGCAAGACCTTCGACGAGCTGAAGGCCAAGTACCACTCGCTGGACCTGCTGCTGATCGACGACGTGCAGTTCTTCGCCGGCAAGGACCGCACGCAGGAAGAGTTCTTCAACGCCTTCGAGGCGCTGCTGGCCAAGAAGGCCCACATCATCATGACGTCGGACACCTACCCCAAGGGGCTGGTGGACATCGACGAGCGCCTGACCTCGCGCTTCGACGCCGGCCTGACCGTCGCCATCGAGCCGCCCGAGCTGGAGATGCGCGTCGCCATCCTGATCAAGAAGGCCGACGCCGAGGGCACGCCGATGCCCGAGGACGTGGCCTTCTTCGTCGCCAAGAACGTGCGCGCCAACGTGCGCGAGCTGGAGGGCGCGCTGCGCAAGGTGCTGGCCTATGCCAAGTTCTCGCACAAGGAGATCAGCATCACACTGGCCCGCGAGGCGCTGAAGGATCTGCTGTCCATCCAGAACCGCCAGATCGGCGTGGAGAACATCCAGAAGACGGTGGCCGACTTCTACAAGATCAAGGTCGCCGACATGTACTCCAAGAAGCGCCCGGCCAGCATCGCCCGGCCGCGCCAGATCGCGATGTACCTGGCCAAGGAACTGACGCAGAAGAGCCTGCCCGAGATCGGCGAGCTGTTCGGCGGCCGCGACCACACGACCGTGCTGCACGCGGTGCGCAAGATCGGCGGCGAGCGCCAGAAGAACACCGAGCTGAATCAGCAGCTGCACGTCCTTGAGCAGACGCTGAAAGGGTGACGATCGTCGCCGCTACGGGTTGACCCGTAGCCTTCAGAACAGCCCTGCTGCCTGGCAGCGCACCCTTTCCGGGCGACAATCGCAGCTTCACGCGCGCGCGCGGTTTAGGGCGTGAGCCCCACCGAAATCTCTCCTCCAAGAGGCCCCCATGATCGTTTTGAAAGCTCCCCAGGATCAGGTGCTCGGCGCGCTGCAGGCGGTGTCCGGCATCGTCGAGCGGCGCCACACGCTGCCGATCCTGGCCAATGTGCTGATCCGCAAGACCGGCAACCAGGTGGAGCTCACGACCAGCGACCTCGAGATCCAGGTGCGCACGACGGTCCAGTTCGACGGCGACGCCGGCAACCTGCAGACCACGGTCGGCGCGCGTAAGCTCATCGACATCCTGCGCTCCATGCCGGCCGACCAGACCGTCAGCCTGACGAGCAACCAGAACAAGATGACCCTGCAGGGCGGCAAGAGCCGCTTCACGCTGCAGACCCTGCCGGCCGACGACTTCCCGCTGGTGCAGGAAGCCGCCGACTTCGGCCCCGCGTTCAGCGTGCCGCAGAAGGCGCTGAAGGGCCTGATCAACCAGGTCCACTTCGCGATGGCGGTGCACGACATCCGCTACTACCTCAACGGCATCCTGTTCGTCGCCGAGGGCAGGAACCTGACGCTGGTCGCCACCGACGGCCACCGCCTGGCTCTGGCCCAGGCCGAGCTGGACACCGACATCCCCAAGCAGGAAGTCATCCTGCCGCGCAAGACCGTGCTGGAGCTGCAGCGCCTCTTGAAGGACGGCAAGGACGACGAGGCCATCGAGATGCGCTTCGCCGGCAACCAGGCCAAGTTCAGCTTCAGCGGCATGGAGTTCGTGACCAAGCTGGTCGAGGGCAAGTTCCCCGACTACAACCGCGTCATCCCCAAGAACCACAAGTTCCGCCTGACGCTCGGCCGCGCGCCGCTGCTGTCCAGCCTGCAGCGCGCCGCCATCCTGACGAGCGAGAAGTTCAAGGCCGTGCGCCTGACCTTCGAGCCGGGCCTGCTGTCCATCGCGTCCAGCAACGCCGAGCAGGAAGAGGCCAAGGAAGAGATCGAGATCGACTACGGCGGCGACAAGATCGAGACCGGCTTCAACGTGACCTATCTGATGGACGCCCTGGGCAATATGAACCAGGACATGGTCTGCATCGACCTCAACGACAGCGCCTCCAGCGCGCTGCTGACCATCCCCGACACGACCGGCTTCAAGTACGTGGTCATGCCTATGAGGATCTAGCGATCCTCACAGGCACGTGTGCCTGAATGTGGCGCACCCCCTGCCCCCGCCAAGCGGGGGTTCTAGCTAGACAGTAGTACCGGCCGCTACGCGGCCTCGAATGCATCCCATGAGCGACAACGCCACCCCCGAGAACGCGCCTGCACCTGCCTCGCAGGCGGCGTATGACGCCAGCTCCATCCAGATCCTGGAAGGCCTGGAGGCCGTGCGCAAGCGCCCGGGCATGTACATCGGCGACACCTCCGACGGCACCGGCCTGCACCACCTCGTGTTCGAGGTGGTGGACAACTCCATCGACGAGGCCCTGGCCGGCCACTGCGACGACATCGTCGTCACCATCCATACCGACAACTCCATCTCCGTCATCGACAACGGCCGCGGCATTCCCACCGGCGTCAAGATGGACGACAAGCACGAGCCCAAGCGCTCGGCCGCCGAGATCGCGCTGACCGAGTTGCACGCCGGCGGCAAGTTCAACCAGAACTCCTACAAGGTCTCCGGCGGCCTGCACGGCGTGGGCGTGAGCTGCGTGAACGGCCTGTCCAAGTGGCTGCGCCTGACCGTGCGCCAGGGCGGCAAGGTGCACTACATCGAGTTCGCCAAGGGCATCCCGCAGAACGGCGAAAGCGTCATGGTCGACGGCGCCGAGACGCGCCCGATGAAGGTCATCGGCGACACCGACAAGCGCGGCACCGAGGTCCATTTCCTGCCGGACACCGAGATCTTCCAGCAGAACAACGACTACCACTACGACATCCTCGCCAAGCGCCTGCGCGAGCTCTCCTTCCTGAACAACGGCGTCAAGATCCGCCTGGTCGACGAGCGCAACAACAAGGAAGACAACTTCGCCTATGCGGGCGGCGTGAAGGGCTTCGTCGAGTTCATCAACAAGGGCAAGACGACGCTGCACCCCAACATCTTCCACGCCGTGGGCGAGAAGCAGTCGGACCAGGGCACCACGGTCGGCGTCGAAGTGGCCATGCAGTGGAACGACGGCTTCAACGAGAACGTCCTCTGCTTCACCAACAACATCCCGCAGCGCGACGGTGGCACCCACCTGACCGGCCTGCGCGCCGCGATGACCCGCGTCATCAACAAATACATCGAGGACAACGAGCTCGCCAAGAAGGCCAAGGTCGAGGTCGCCGGCGACGACATGCGCGAGGGCCTGGCCTGCGTCGTGTCCGTCAAGGTGCCCGAGCCCAAGTTCAGCTCGCAGACCAAGGACAAGCTCGTCTCCTCCGAAGTGCGCGCGCCGGTCGAAGACATCGTCAGCCGCCTGCTGACCGACTACCTGCTCGAGAACCCGCTGGATGCCAAGACCATCTGCGGCAAGATCCTCGACGCCGCCCGCGCCCGCGAGGCCGCCCGCAAGGCCCGCGAGATGACGCGCCGCAAGGGCGTGCTCGACGGCCTGGGCCTGCCCGGCAAGCTGGCCGACTGCCAGGAAAAAGACCCCGCCCTGTGCGAGATCTACATCGTCGAGGGCGACTCCGCCGGCGGCTCCGCCAAGCAGGGCCGCGACCGCAAGTTCCAGGCCATCCTGCCGCTGCGCGGCAAGATCCTCAACGTCGAGAAGGCCCGCTACGAGAAGCTGCTGACCAGCAATGAAATCCTGACGCTGATCACCGCGTTGGGCACCGGCATCGGCCGCGGCGCCGGCGGCGACGACTTCAACCCCGACAAGCTGCGCTACCACCGCATCATCATCATGACCGACGCGGACGTGGACGGCGCCCACATCCGCACGCTGCTGCTGACCTTCTTCTACCGCCAGATGCCCGAACTCGTCGAGCGCGGCCACATCTACATCGCCCAGCCGCCGCTCTACAAGGTCAAGGTCGGCAAGCACGAGCAATACCTGAAGGACGGCCACGAGTTCGACGCCTTCCTGCTCAAGGTCGCGCTGCAGGACGCGGGCCTGGACACCGGCGCCGGCACCACGCTTTCCGGTGACAACCTGGATGCGCTGGCCCGCAAATACGTCACCGCGCAGAGCGTCATCGAGCGCCTGTCCAACTGGATGGACGGCGAGGCCCTGCACGTGCTGGCCAACGGCCTGGCCCTGAAGCTCGACGGCCGCGAGGACGCCGAAGCCAGCGCCGGCGCGCTGAAGGCCGCGCTGCACGACGCCGAGGTCAGCGTCGAGACCGACCCGCGCACCGACAAGCTCTTCCTGAAGATCGCCCGCATGCACCACGGCAACGTGCGCGCCAGCGTCATCCACGCCGACTTCGTGCACGGTGCCGATTACGAAGTGCTGGCCGATGCCGGCCAGAGCTTCCAGGGCCTCATCAAGCCCGGCGCCGTCGTGCGCAAGGGCGAAGGCGAGAAGGCCAAGGAGGCCAAGGTCGACGACTTCCGCGCCGCCATGGCCTGGCTGATGGCCCAGGCCGAAGGCAGCGTCGGCCGCCAGCGCTACAAGGGCCTGGGCGAGATGAACCCCGAGCAGCTCTGGGAAACGACGATGGACCCGACCGTGCGCCGCCTGCTGCGCGTGCAGATCGAAGACGCCATCGAGGCGGACAAGGTCTTCACGATGCTGATGGGCGACGAGGTGGAGCCGCGGAGGGATTTCATCGAGACGAATGCGCTGCGCGCTGGAAACATCGACGTTTGACGTCGGCGCTCGCAACGGCTTGAATCCGCTCATGCAAGTTCCAGCCCTTGTGACCGAACGGCGCGATGCCATCGCAGCCTTGTGCCGGCAGGCGCACGCGCGGCGGCTGGACCTCTTCGGTTCGGCCGTTCGCGATGACTTCAATGACAAGTCCAGCGATCTCGATTTCCTCGTCGTGTTCGAGGAACTTCCCCCCGTGCGCTACGCCGAGGCCTTCTTTGCGTTGAAGCAGGGCCTGGAGCAGCTGTTCGCACGGCCGGTGGATCTGGTCGTGGAGCGGGCCATCCGCAACCCGTACTTCAAGCAACGGGTCAGCGCCGAGCGCCAGCCGGTCTATGGCGCCTGAGTTGCGCAAGTACATCTGGGATGCCAAGGAGGCCGCGGCACGGGCGTTGCGGTTCACGGCCGGCAAGACGCTGCACGACTACCTGGGCGACGAACTGCTGCGCGCCGCCGTCGAGCGCCAATTCCTGATCCTCGGCGAAGCGCTGGGTCGCTTGAGGCAGCTCGATTCAAGCCTGGCCTCGCGCATTGCCGATCTGAATCAAGCCGTAGCCCTGCGAAATCAGCTGGCCCACGGCTATGCGGAGATCGACGATGTCATCGTCTGGGGCATCGTGGCCGGGCCGCTTCAGCGCATGCTCGGCGAGCTGGAATCCCTCTGATTCGGTACGCCCAGTCCTCGTGTCGAACCGGCAGCTGCCTGAGTTGACGGCGCAGGTGCTGCCAGTGCGGCAGGTACAGATCCATTAGCCCGACGAAGCGCGCGTTGTGCGTCCGCTCCAGCAGATGGGCCGGCTCGTGTACGAGGATGTACTCCAGGCACTCCGGCGGCTTCTTCGCCAGGCCCGTGTTCAGTCGCATATACCAGGGCCGCGCAACGCTTTCTTCAGCGCGCCGCCGACTCCTCCAGCAACCAGCCCCCCAGTCGCTGCATCGCCTCCGGCGTCCGCGCCAGGCTCCGGTGATTTGTCCCAGCCAGGCGCTGCACGGTCACCGTGCAGCCGCCCGCCCGCAGCGCGCGCACAAGCGCATGCGAATGCGCATGCGGCACCTGGCGGTCGTGCTCGGCCAGCAGCACCAGCACCGCGCAGTTCAGCGCCCGCGCGGCGGTGATGGAGTCCAGCGGCGAGCGCAGCAGCGGCGTCAGCGGCGCCAGCACCGGGCTGCGCTCCAGCACGGCGCGCAGGCTCTTGAAGGGCGTGATGAGGGCCACGCTGGCGGGCGCCTCGCCCGCGGCGGCCAGGCGCGCGGCCAGCTGCATGGCCACGCCGCTGCCCAGGCTGCGGCCGGCCAGGTGCAGGGCGTCGTGCGGCAGGTCGAGGTGCTCCAGGCCCCAGTCGGCCATGGCCTCGGCGTCGGCCACGCAGGCGGCCTCGGAGGGCCAGCCGCCGCTGCCGCCGAGGCCGCGGTAGTTGAAGGCCAGCAGCGCGCAGTCGTCGGGCAGCCAGCCGGCGAGGTCGGGCGTCCAGGCAACATGCTCGTTGCGCCCGCCGAACCACAGCAGCAGGCGGCGCGGCGCGGCGTCGACGGGCACGGTCAGCCAGCCCTGCAGCAGCACGCCGCCGGGCCGCTCCAGCCAGACGGCGCGGCTGCGGCGCCTCGCGGCGGCGGGGCCGGGGTCGGTGCGGCGGATGCGCCAGGTGCGGCCGAACAGCAGCCTGCCCTGCAGGCCGGTGAGGGCGGCCAGCAGGGCAATCCAGGCGAGAAGGCCCCAGGCCCAGGGCGGGAGATCGGCAACGGGCGACAACATCGAGCCGCGCAGCCTAGGCCCGCGGCGTGACAGCCCGTTGAGGGCGGCCGATCCGTTCAGTTGGCGCAGGGCGCGGTGCGGGCCTGCGGCAGGCGGGCCGGCGCGGGCGTCCACACGGTCAGTGCCAGGCCCAGGCCGACGAGGGCGGCGCCGGCGATCTCGCTGGCATGCGGCGCCTCGCCCAGCACGGCGCGCACGGCGATGACCGACACCGGCACCATGTTCAGGAACAGCGTTCCCATCGGCGCGCCGAGCTTGCGCACGCCGGCATTGAAGGCCAGGGCCGCGGCCACGGTGGGCACGAGGGCGATATAGGCCAGCTTCGGCGCCAGGCCCAGCAGCAGCGCAGGCGAGGGCGCGTCGATCAGGCCCAGCAGCGTGGCCGCCACGGTGCCCAGCGCCAGCCAGGGCAGGGCGGCGACGGCCGTCAGCGCGGTGTACTCCAGCGGGCTGTGGTCGGGCAGCCTGGCGGCGTTGCGGGTGTAGAGCACCCAGCCCAGCGTGCCGGCCAGCGTGATGGCGTCGCCCAGCAGCACGCGGCCGTTGACCTCACCGGCATGCCCGATCAGGTGGGCCACGGTGGCCACGCCGGCCAGGGCCAGGGCGGCGCCGGCCACGGCGCGCAGCGGCGGGCGCCGGCCGTCGAGCGCCCAGCGCAGCGCCAGCGTCGTGAAGGGCATGGTGGCCATGATGACCGAGCCGTGCGAGGGCAGCGACAGTTTCAGCCCCTGGAAGACGAGGATGCTGAACAGGCCGTAGCCCGCCAGGCCGACCAGGCTGTGGCGCAGCGCGTGGCGGCGCAGCTTGGCCCAGGGCCGGTCGCCGGCCAGCTGCACCAGCAAGACGAGCAGGGCCGTGGCCAGCGTGTAGCGCAGCAGCGTGAACCAGGCCGGGTCGAGCCGGGCGACGACGGGTTTGCCAATCAGGAAGAGGCTGCCCCAGGCGGTGGTGGCGAACAGCAGCGCTGTTATGGCGCCGGGTTTGGTGTTGGCGGTCATGGAAGGGCTCCTGGCGGATGTCGATGCCCTCACTGTGGTTGCAGCGTTCGCACGGGTCCATTCGTTTCGGCCGACCGCCCCGTTCGGAAAATCCGCACCCGCCCGGCGCGGGCGCTGCGCAGAATGCCGGCCATGGAGATCTACCAGCTCAAGACCTTTGTTGCCGTGGCGACCGAGGGCAATCTGACCCGCGCCGCCGAGCGCGTGTTCACGAGCCCGCCGGCCGTCAGCGCCCAGCTCAAGGCCCTGGAGGACGAGTTCGGCGTGAAGCTGTTCGAGCGCAGCGCGCGCGGCATGGCGCTGACGGCCGCCGGCGAGCGCCTGCTGGCCGAGGCCCGGCGCACGCTCGCCGCGGCCCAGGGCATGCAGGCGGCGGCCGCGCAGATCCGCGGCGAGGCGCGCGGCCAGGTGCGCATGGCCACGGTCAGCGACGCGGTGGCCCTGCGCCTGGGCGAGGTCTTCGTGCACCTGGCCGAGCACCACCCGGGCGTGCAGCTGCAGCTGCAGCAGTTGGTGTCGCTGCGCGCGATCGCCGCCGTGCGCCGCGGCGAGCTGGACTGCGCCTGCGTGCTGCACGAGCACGCGGAGATCGAGGGCCTGGAGCTGCGCCGCCTGCAGGTCGCCGAGATCGTGCCCGTCGTGCCGCAGCGCCTGCTGCTGAACCACGGCCTGCCGCCCGACCTGGGCGGCCTCGCCGCCCTGCCCTGGGTGACCACGCCGCCCGACTGCGGCCTGCGCGCCCACCAGGAGCGCCTGTTCGCCCAGGCCGGCACGCCGCTGGAGGTGGGCCTGACGGCCGACACCGAGGTCTCGGTGCGCAGCATGGTGGCCGCCGGCATGGGCGCCGGCATGATGCGGCGCGACCAGGCCGCGCTGATGGAGGAGGCGGGCCAGGGCCGCATCTGGCCGGGCTGGTCGGCGCCGACCTGGTTCTGCTGGATCAGCAGTCCGGCGGCGCTCGCCGTGCCGGCCGTGGCGGCGGTGCGGGATGCGGTGGCGCAGACCTGGGTCTGATCACCGTTTTGTCATGCAGCCGCCGCGGCCGCGGCGCACACTGCGGCGATGGCCCACGCCCACACCTTCGGCGGCGAACGCTTCCATTTCGCCGACCTGCGCACGCTGCTCGCCAAGGCCAGCCCGCGGCGCTCGGGCGACGAACTGGCCGGCGTGGCCGCGGCCCATGCGCGTGAGCGCGTCGCGGCGCAGCTGGCCCTGGCCGACCTGCCGCTGAAGGCCTTGCTGAACGAGGCCGTCGTGCCCTACGAGAGCGACGCGGTGACCCGCCTCATCGTCGACACGCATGACGCCGCGGCCTTCGCGCCGATCTCGCACCTGACCGTGGGCGGCCTGCGCGACGCGCTGCTGGCCGAGGCGGTGGAGCCGACTGACATCGCCGCCGGCCTGACGCCCGAGATGGCCGCCGCCGTCAGCAAGCTCTGCCGCGTGCAGGACCTGATGCTGATCGCGCGCCGCTGCGAGGTCGTCACGCGTTTCCGCAGCACGCTGGGCCTGCGCGGGCGGCTGGCCACGCGGCTGCAGCCCAACCACCCGACCGACGACGAGGCCGGCATCGCGGCCAGCCTGCTCGACGGCCTGCTGATGGGCGCGGGCGACGCGGTCATCGGCATCAACCCCGCGACCGACAACCTGCCCCAGGTCATGCGCCTCGTGCAGATGCTGGACGCCGTCATCGCCCGCCACGAGATCCCGACGCAGAGCTGCGTGCTGACGCATGTGACGACGACGCTGGCCGCCATCGAGCGCGGCGCGCCGGTGGACCTGGTCTTCCAGTCCATCGCCGGCACCGAGGCGGCCAACGCCGGCTTCGGCATCACGCTCGGCCTGCTGGAAGAAGCCCGGCAGGCGGCGCTGGCGCTCGGCCGCGGCGGCCGGCAGGTCATGTATTTCGAGACCGGCCAGGGCAGCGCGCTGTCCGGCGGTGCCCACCACGGCTGCGACCAGCAGACGCTGGAATGCCGGGCCTATGCGGTCGCGCGGCGCTTCGAGCCCCTGCTGGTCAACAGCGTCGTCGGCTTCATCGGGCCGGAATACCTGTTCGACGGCAAGCAGATCCTGCGCGCCGGCCTGGAAGACCACTGCTGCGGCAAATTGCTGGGCCTGCCGATGGGCGTGGACGTCTGCTTCACCAACCATGCCGAGGCCGACGTCGACGACCTCGACGGCCTGCTCACGCTGCTGTGCGCGGCCGGCTGCAACTACATCATGGGCGTGCCGGGCTCGGACGACATCATGCTCGGCTACCAGAGCACCAGCTTCCACGACGCATTGGCGATGCGCCGCCTGCTGGGCTTGAGGCCGGCGCCGGAGTTCGAGGCCTGGCTGCAGCGCACCGGCATCTTCGATGGCCGGCTGGCGCTGGCCGAGGCCCTGCCCGAGCGTTTTGCCGCGCTGCTGGCCGCGTCATGAAGCCGCCCGTCGTCGACCAGCCCTGGGCCGGCCTGCGCCGCTACACGGCCGCCCGCATCGCGCTGGGCCGTGCCGGCGCCAGCCTGCCGACCGCCGCCCACCTCGCCTTCCAGCAGGCCCATGCCGAGGCGCGGGACGCGGTGCAGGCGCCGCTGGACGTGGGCGCACTGCTGGCCGGCCTGCACGCGCTGGGCGAGGCGCCGCTGCGGGTGCACAGCCGCGCGCCGGACCGTGCGACCTATCTGCAGCGCCCCGACCTCGGCCGCCGGCTGGACGCGGCCAGCGCCGCGCAGCTGGCGGCGCTGCGGCTGCCGCCGGCCGATCTCGCCTTCGTGCTGGCCGACGGCCTCTCGGCCCTCGCCCTGCAGCGCCAGGCCCTGCCGCTGTTTGCCGCGCTGCGCGAGCGGCTGCTGGCCGAAGGCGGCTGGACCTGGGCGCCGCCCGTCGTCGCGACCCAGGCCCGCGTGGCCCTGGGCGACGAGGCCGGCGCGCTGCTGCGGGCGCGCTGCGTCGTCGTGCTGATCGGCGAGCGCCCGGGGCTGTCGGCGCCGGACAGCCTGGGGCTCTACTTCAGCTGGGCGCCGCGCGTCGGCCTGGTCGACGCGGAGCGCAACTGCATCTCCAACGTGCGGCCCGAAGGCCTGTCCCCGCTCGCCGCGGCGGCCAAGCTGCATGCGCTGCTGCGCGCGGCGCGAACGCGCCAGCTGAGCGGCATCGCGCTGAAGGACGAGGCCGACGAACGCGCCGCGCTCGCGGACGCGCCGCGCCCCGCGCTGATGCGCCTGCTTGGCGGCTAGGGCCGGCGCGGGGGGGCTTCCCTCATTTCGCCTTCGCTCACCCGGTTGCGGTGCTTGCCCATCAGCCAGCGGGCGGCGCCGCAGTCCGCCCCTTCGCCGCCTCCAACAACGGCCCCACGATGTCCAGCGGCAGCGGGAACACGATGGTCGAGTTCTTGTCGGCGGCGATGACCGTGAGCGTCTCGAGGTAGCGCAGCTGCAGCGCCTGCGGGTGGCGCCCCAGGATTTCGGCGGCTTCACTGAGCTTGGTGGAGGCCTGCAGCTCGCCTTCGGCGTGAATCACCTTGGCGCGTCGCTCGCGCTCGGCCTCGGCCTGGCGCGCGATGGCGCGCACCATGGTCAGGTCGATGTCGACGTCCTTGATCTCGACGTTGGTGACCTTGATACCCCAGGAGTCGGTCTGGGCGTCGAGGATCTTCTGCACGTCGAGGTTGAGGCGGTCGCGCTCGGACAGCAGGGCGTCGAGATCGTGCTTGCCGAGCACCGCGCGCAAGGTGGTCTGCGCAAGCTGGCTGGTGGCGATCAGGAAATTCTCGACCCGGATCACGGCGCGCTCCGGGTCGACGACCTTGAAGTACAGCACCGCATTGACCTTGACCGAGACGTTGTCGTGCGTGATGACGTCCTGCTTGGGTATGTCCATGACGATCAGCCGCAGGCTCACGCGCACCATCTGCTGCAGCGCCGGAATCAGCAGCACGAGGCCTGGCCCCTTGACCGCCTGGAAGCGGCCGAGCATGAAGACGACGCCGCGCTCGTACTCACGCAGCACACGCACCGACGCCGCCAGCAGGAGCAGCAACAGGATCAGCAGCAAAGCTAGCATGAGGACTCCGATCATGGTGAAGGCTCCTCGACGGCGACGCGGAGTGTGAGGCCGTCGACAAGCAGCACGCGCACGCGTTCGCCCGGCCGCAGCGCGCGCTCGGTGCGCACCCGCCAGCGCTCGCCCTGCAGCAGGGCCCAGGCGTCCTGCCCGTCGGCTTCGACGACCTCGCCGACCAGGCCCACCATCGCCGCCGCGCCGCTGACCGGTGGGCGCCTGCGCAGGCGCGCGACGAACGTGACCATCAGCCCCACGGCGGCCAGCGACAGCAGCGCCAGCCCTGCGATCAGCGGGCGCGATACACCGTAGCCGGGCACGTCGCTGTCGACCAGCATCAGGGCGCCGAGGGTGAACGCCACGACCCCGCCGACCCCCAGCGCGCCGTGGCTGGGCACGAAAGCCTCGGCAGAGAAGAAGGCCAGGCCGAGCAGGACCAGGGCGACGCCGATGCCGCTCAGTGGCAGCGTTTGCATCCCATACAGGCCCAGCAGCAGGCAGACGCCGCCCGCCACGCCAGGCACGATGAGGCCGGGGTTGGAGAGCTCGAACAGCAGGCCGTAGAAGCCGACCATCAGCAACAGCACCGCGATGCTGGGGTCGCCGACCATGGCCAGCAGGCGGTCACGCCAGTCCGGTACCCAATGTTCGACCTGGGCACCCGCGGTGGCCAACTTCGCGGTGTGGCCATCGGCCAGTTGCACCGAGCGACCGTGGAGCTGGTGCAGCAGGTCCGGCAGGTCGCTGGCCACGACTTCCACGACATGCTGCGACAAGGCCTCGGACGACGACAGGCTCACTGCGTCGCGCACGGCGCGCTCGGCCCATTCGGCGTTGCGGTGGCGCAGCAGCGCAAGCGAGCGGATGTAGGCTGCGGCATCGCTGACGCGCTTGGCCTCCAACGCTGTGCGTGGCGCAGTCGGCGAGGCTGCAGGCGCAGCGCTCGAGGCCGGCTCGGGGGCCATGCCTATCGCGACCGGCGTCGCCGCGCCAAGCGTGGTCGCCGGCGCCATCGCGGCGACATGGCTCGCGTAGAGGATGAAGGTGCCGGCGCTGGCGGCCCGCGCGCCCGACGGGCTGACGAATGTGGCCACCGGCACTGTCGATGCCAGGATCGCCTTGACGATCGCGCGCATGGACGTTTCGAGGCCGCCTGGCGTGTCGAGCTGCAACACGACCAAGCCCGCGCCATGCCGGGCCGCCCGTTGCAGCCCGCGTTCAGCGTAGTCGGCGCTGGCCGGGCTGATCGCGCCGTCGACGCTCAACAACACCACGCCATTCCCGCCGCCCGAGGTGGCGGCAGCGGGAGGCGTCTGGGCGCCGGTGAGAGACGCAAGCCACAGAACCAGCGCACACAGCGGAATCGCCCGCCTGTACATACCGCGATAGTAGACTCGGCGCGAACGTTAATCCATGCCGATGGGCCTTCGAGCTGCGGCGAGTTCGACCAACGAGCGCCCGCACATGGCCGGCAACGGACCACTGCTCAGCCAGCGGAGGCCGACACCAACGCCGTTGAGCCATTTTTCGCGAATCCAGAAAGACGACCGGAATGGCCGTCCGCAGGCCACGACAAATGGGTGCCGACCAACAAAAAGCCCGTGACGCAGTGCCACGGGCCTTGTTCATTCGACGGAAGCTCAGCTTCAGAACGGGATGTCGTCGTCCATGTCGTCGAAGCCGGTCGACGCCTTGGGCGCCGGCGCCGGCGCGGGCGCGCGCTGGGGCGCCGGGCGCGGGGCGGCCGGGCGGGCCGCCGCCGGACGGCCGCCGCCCATGTCGTCGCCGCTGCGCGAGTAGCCACCACCGCCTTCGTCGCCGCCGCCCATGCCTTCACGACCGCCCAGCAGCTGCATCTCCTGGGCGATGATTTCGGTGGTGTAGGTGTCGCGGCCTTCCTTGTCCTGCCACTTGCGCGTCTTCAGGCGGCCTTCGACGTACAGCGGGCGGCCCTTGCGGACGTACTCGCCGACGATCTCGGCCAGGCGGTCGTTGAAGACGACGCGGTGCCATTCGGTCTCTTCCTGGCGTTCGCCGGTCTCGCGGTTCTTCCAGTTGCGGGTCGTGGCCAGGCTGAGGGTGACCCAGGCGCCGCCGCTGGGGTTGTAGCGAACCTCGGGGTCTTTGCCGACGTTGCCGATGAGGATGACTTTGTTGACGCTGGCCATGACGCTCGTCCGGATTTCGATGGGGAAGGGGTCGAATTATGCCGGGCACCCCGGCGCGGGGCCGTCAGCAGTAGCCCGCGAGCCGCATCCCGCACCCCGCGGCCCGCACTTGGTCGCGCCGCGCGGGCGCCGGCCGGCCGGCCTCCCTAAGATGAAGCCATGACTCCCCCCCGCCCCCGCAACCGTCGCCTCTGGCTGTCCTATGCCGGCGCCTGCGCGCTGGCCTGGTGTCTGTTCGTGCTGGCCGGCAGCGAGTTCGACCGCGGCCTGGACCCCTTCTGGCTCGCCGTCTACCAGGCCACGACGATGCTGTGGGCGCCGATGCTGCTGGGCGTGGCCGTCTGGCCGCTGGCGGGCCGCCTGCATGCCGGCGATGCCGGCCCGGCCGCGACGGCCCTGGCCCACGCGCTGGCGGCCCTGGCCTTCTCGGTGCTGTGGCAGGCCGGCGAGTTCGCCGTCAACGCGACGCTGTTCGGTGCCGACCATGCCGGCGCCGTGCTGCTGGCCGGCCTGCTGTGGCGCTCGGTCTGGGGGCTGGTGGTCTACGCCACCATCGCGACGGCCTTCACGGCCGTGCTGCAGGCGCGCGCCGCGCGCTCGGCCGCCATCGCCGCCGCCCAGGCCGAGAGCGCGCTGGCCAAGGCCGAGCTGTCGGCCATCAGCGGCAAGCTCAACCCGCATTTCCTGTTCAACACGCTGAACACGCTGATCGCGCTGACCCGCAAGGACCCGGCCGGCGCCGAGGCGGCGCTGCTGAAGTTCGCGTCCATGCTGCGCTATGTGCTGGACACCAAGCGCGGCGCCGAGGACCGCGTTTTGCTGTCCGACGAGATCGACTTCCTGCGCGACTACCTAGCCCTCGAGGCCCTGCGCCTGGGCACGCGGCTGCGCGTGGACTGGCAGCTGGAGGAACGCGTGCTGGCCGACGAGCTGCCGCCGCTGACGCTGCAGCCGCTGGTCGAGAACTCCATCCTGCATGCCGTGGCGCCGCGCAAGGGCGGCGGCTGCGTGACCATCACCGCGCGCCGCAATGCCCTCAACCACGGCCTGGATCTGGCCGTGGCCGACGACGGCCCCGGCTGCGAGCCCGAGGCGCTGGAACCCAGGCCCGGCCAGCGCCGCGGCGTGGGCCTGGCGGCCTTGCGCAAGCGTTTCGCGCTGGACTACGACGGCCAGGCCCGTTTGCGCATCCACACCGCTCCCGGCGCCGGCTTCCGCGTCGACTTGTTTATTCCACAGGTATGAGACCACCCCCTACGCGCTTCGCGCGCCCCCTCAAGGGGGCACTGCCAGTGGCCCGGCAAAGCCGGTTCCACGGCAGTCGCTGGGAAACCTCGGCCGGCGCCGGCGCCGACATCACCAAGAAATCCCGGAGTGCCCTCGCATGAGCATGACCACTGTCCTGATCGCCGAAGACGAACCCCTGGCCGCCGAGTCGCTGGCCGACTGGGTCAGGGCCACGCCGGGCCTGCAGCTCGTGGCCGTCTGCGAAGACGGCGAGGAAGCCCTGGCCCAGATCCGCGCCTTGAAGCCGGCCCTCGTGCTGACCGACATCCAGATGCCGGGCCTGACCGGTCTGCAGGTCGTGCAGGCGCTGCAGCGCGATGCCCACCAACCGCGCATCATCTTCACGACGGCCTACGACCGGCACGCGCTGACGGCCTTCGAGCTGCATGCCGTGGACTATCTGCTCAAGCCCTTCTCGCGCGAGCGCTTCGACGAAGCCGTCGCCCACGCGCTGCGCGAGGCCGCGCCCAGCGTGGCCGACGTGGCGCAGGCCCTGGGCGCGCCGGCCGACGCGCCGCTGACCCGCCTGCTGGTGCGCGACCAGGGCAAGATATTCCCGCTGCAGGTGGACGCCATCGAGTGCCTGCGCTCCGACAACAAATACACCGCCATCGCCAGCAAGGGCCGCAGCTTCCTGGTGCGCCTGCCCATCGCCGATTTCGAGACGCGGCTGGACCCGGCGCGCTTCCTGCGCGTGCAGCGCGGCTGCATCGTCAACCTGGACTTCGTGGAGAGCATGACGCCGGACGAGAACTCCCAGCTCGTCGTGCAGCTGCGCGACGGCACGCGCATCACGGCCAACCGCGAGGTGTCCAAGATGCTGCGGGAGCAGTCGCTGTGAAAACCGCTCTGCTGCCCCTGCTGGCCCTGGCCGCAGGCCTGGCCGGCGCCCAGGTCCCGCCGTCGCCGCCCGTCATCGCGCCGCCCGCCCCGCTCGCGCCACCGGCGCCGCTGGCCCCGCCCGCAGTGCCGGGCCGGATCTACGCGCCCGGCGACTTCGACCGCCTGGAGCTGGCCGGCGCGGCCCGCGTCGTCCTCGTGCAGGGCGAGCGCGACCAGGCCTTCGTCGCCGGCGACGCCGACGTGCAGCGGGGCGTGGAGGTCGAGCTCGCCGACCGCCAGCTCGTCATCCGCCCCGGCGGCGGCTGGAAGTTCTGGCATGCGGGCAAGGTCTTCGTGCAGGTCGAGATGCGCCAGCTGCGCCAGCTGGCCATCTCCGGCGCCAGCGACGTGCACGCGCCCGGCCCGCTGCGCACCGACCAGCTCAAGCTCAGCATCAGCGGCGCGGGCCAGGCGCGGCTGGACCAGCTGCAGGCCCGCCAGCTGAACTTCGCGATCTCCGGCGCCGGCGACGGCCAGCTCGGCGGCCGCGTCGACGAGCTGACGCTGCAGATCTCCGGCAAGGGCAAGGTCGTCGCCGACAGGCTGCAGGCCCAGCGCGCGCGCGTCAGCGTCAGCGGCATCGGCAACGTCGTGCTGTGGGTCACGGACGACCTCTCCGCCCACATCTCCGGCATCGGCTCGGTCGACTACTTCGGCAACCCCAGCGTGCAGCGCTCGGTGTCGGGCATGGGGTCGATCAGCGCCAAGGGCGAGCGGCGCTGATCCAATACGGGCATGGACACCCCGACCCCGCAGGCGCTGGAACAGCGCATCACCGACCTGGAGATCAAGGCGAGCTTCACCGAGGACACGGTCGAGCAGCTCAACCAGGTCGTCGTGCGCCAGCAGGCGCAGATCGACCGGCTGGTGCGCGAGCTCGTCGAGCTGCGCAACCGCGGCGCCGCGGCAGACGAGCCGGGCGCGCCGCGCAATCTGCGCGACGAGCTGCCGCCGCATTACTGAGCCCGGACCGAGGACAGGCCCTGCGTGCCAGAGCCAGCGGCTCTGGCCTTCGCCAGGCACATTCAGTCCTCAGGACTGAATGTGTCCGAGCTCAGTCTGTCCGACGCCTGGCGAAGGACCGCCGCCCTGCATGGCGGCGGGCATGATCGGCGCGAGCCTCAGGGCTCGCCGTCCCAGTAGTCCAGCCCGGCCTCGCGTTTCTGCAGCAGGCGCAGCCCCGGCGCGAAGGCGCCGACCTTGCCCGAGTCCGGGTACTCGCAGACCTCGGGCTTCTCCATCGTGCTGATGCTGAGGTAGTGCAGCGGCGCGCCCGAGGTGTTGATGATGTGGTGCGGGTAGTCCGGCCCGGCGGGGATGGTGATGACGTCGCCGGCCCGGATGGGCAGGCGCTCGCCCGCCACCCGCAGCGTGCCCTCGCCCTGCAGGATGACGAACATCTCCTCCTGCGCATGGTGGAAGTGGTAGGGGCAGCTCAGCTGGCCGGGCGCGACGATGTCGAAGCTGGCGCCCAATTTGCTCGCCGCGGTGCCGCGCGTCATCGACGCGGTCTCGGTGTCGTAGCGGGGCTCGCGCACGAAGCGCTCGCGCGGCGCGTCGCGGAAGTTGCGGATCAGCGCGTGGCGCAGTTCGTCGGCGGTGGGCATGGCGGCGGGTCCGGGGTTGGAGAGGCGGGTCGTCTAGATGGGCGTCAGGGCTTGCCCAGCAGGGCCAGCACGCTGGCGCTGGTGATCTTGATGCCGGTCTTGATGCTGGGCTCGGCCACGGGCGCGAACTGCGGCGAATGGTTGAAGGGCAGCGGCGCGGCGCCCGGCTTGGACGCGGCTTCGACGCGTTCCGGCGGGTAGACGCCGAAGTGCATGAACAGCGAGGGCACGCCCTGCAGCGCGTAGACCGAGAAGTCTTCGCTGGCGGTGCTGGGCTTGGCCAGCAGCACCTTGTCGGCGCCCAGGCTGCTCTTGACGGCCGCCTCGACGCGGCGGATGACGCCCTCGTCGTTCATGACCGCGCCGGTGCCGGGCACGATGGTGATCTCGGGCTCGGGCGCGCCGGACGCCGCGGCCACGTGATGGGCCGTGCGGCGCAGGCCGGCGAGCAGGCCCTCGCGCACCTCGGGCAGGTAGGAGCGGATGGTGCCGCGCAGCACGGCCTGGTCCGGGATGATGTTGCCCACCGTGCCGGCCTGGAAGGCGCCGACCGTGATGACGCCGAACTCGCGCGGGTCCTTCTCGCGGCTGATGACGGTCTGCACGTCGGTGACGAAGCGCGCCGCCATCGCGACGGGGTCGATGGTGGCGTGCGGCGCCGAGCCGTGGCCGCCGCGCCCCTTGAAGACGATCTCGAAGCCGTCGGCGGCCGACATGGCCGGCCCGGCGCGGAACTGCACGGTGCCGTAGGCGCCGCCGCCGCTGTGGATGGCGATGGCGACCTCGGGCCTGGGGAAGCGCGTGAACAGGCCGTCCGCGACCATGGCCTGGGCGCCGGCGACGATCTCCTCGGCCGGCTGGGCGATGAACATCAGCCGGCCCTGCCAGCGGTCCTTCAGCGCGACCAGCGTGCGTGCCGCGCCCACCCAGGCGGCCATGTGCACATCGTGGCCGCAGCTGTGGGCGACGAAGCTCTCGCGGCCGTTGGAGATCGTCTTGGCGCGGCTCGCGTAGGGCAGGCCGGTCTTCTCCTCCATCGGCAGCGCGTCCAGTTCGGTGCGCACCATGACAGTGGGGCCGGCGCCGTTCTCGTAGATCGCGACCAGCCCGGTCTTGCCGACGTGTTCGGTCACCGTGAAGCCCAGCGCGCGCATCTCGGCGGCCAGCCTGGCGGCCGTGCGGGTCTCCTCGAAGGCGATCTCGGGGTGGCTGTGGATGTCCTGGTAGAGGGCTTCGAGCGCCGGGTAGGCATGGTCGGCCTGGCCGGCGACGGCGCTGTTCAGCGCCGCGGTCTGGGCGCCGGCGCAGGCGGTGCAGGCGGCCAGCCACAGGCCGGCGAAACGGTGACGCAGCATGACGATCTCCCTGGTGGTGGTGGCCGCCCGAGGGGGCGGCGAGTTGTTGGCGACAATCCCGGCCTTCGCCATGCAGTCGCCCACCCATCATCCTGTCGCCCCGGACACGCCGCAAGCGGTGCTGTCCCGGGTTTTCGGCTACACCGCCTTCCGCGGCCAGCAGGCCGCCATCGTCGAGCAGGTCGCCGCCGGCGGCGATGCGCTGGTGCTGATGCCCACCGGCGGCGGCAAGAGCCTGTGCTACCAGGTGCCGGCCATCCTGCGCCACCGGCGCGGCCAGGGCGTGGCCATCGTCGTCAGCCCGCTGATCGCGCTGATGCACGACCAGGTCGGCGCGCTGGAGGAGGCCGGCGTGCACGCCGCCTTCCTGAACTCCAGCCTGACCGGCGAGGAGGCCAGCCGCATCGAGCGCGAGCTGATGAGCGGGCGCCTGACGCTGCTCTACGCGGCGCCCGAGCGCATCACGACGCCGCGCTTCCTGGCCCAGCTCGCGTCGCTGCAGGAGCGCGGCCTGCTGTCGATGTTCGCCATCGACGAGGCCCATTGCGTCAGCCAGTGGGGCCACGACTTCCGCTCGGAGTACCTGCAGCTGAGCCTGCTGCACGAGCGCTTCCCCGAGGTGCCGCGCATCGCGCTGACGGCCACGGCCGACGAGCTGACGCGCGCCGACATCATCCAGCGGCTGCAGCTGCAGGACGCGCAGGTCTTCATCAGCAGCTTCGACCGGCCCAATATCCGCTACCTCATCGTCGAGAAGAACGGCTCGCCGCGCGAGCAACTGCTGCGCTTCGTGCGCGAGGAGCATGAGGGCGAGGCTGGGGTCATCTACTGCCAGAGCCGCAGGAAGGTCGAGGAAACCGCCGAGTGGCTGCAGAGCGAGGGCCTGAACGCGCTGCCCTACCACGCCGGCCTGGACGCCGACGTGCGCCGCCGCCACCAGGACCGCTTCCTGCGCGAGGACGGCCTCATCATGGTCGCGACCATCGCCTTCGGCATGGGCATCGACAAGCCCGACGTGCGCTTCGTCGCCCACCTCGACCTGCCCAAGAACATCGAGGCCTACTACCAGGAGACCGGCCGCGCCGGCCGCGACGGCGCGCCGGCCGAGGCCTGGATGACCTATGGCCTGGCCGACGTCGTCAACCAGCGCCGCATGATCGACGAGAGCCCGGCGGACGAGGTCTTCAAGCAGGGCCAGCGCGGCAAGCTGGATGCGCTGCTGGCGCTGGCCGAGGCGACGGACTGCCGGCGCGTGCGGCTGCTGAACTACTTCGGCGAGGCCAGCCAGCCCTGTGGCAACTGCGACAACTGCCTGAGCCCGCCGCAGACCTGGGATGCGACCGAGGCGGCGCGCAAGCTGCTGAGCTGCATCTACCGCTTCCACCAGCGCGGCGAGCGCTTCGGCGCTGGCCATCTGATCGACGTGCTGCGCGGCAAGGCCACCGACAAGACGCGCCAGTACCACCACGAGAGCCTGTCCACCTGGGGCTGCGGCGCCGACCTGTCGGAGCCGCAGTGGCGGGCCGTGCTGCGCCAGCTGATCGCGCTGGGCCATGTCGCGACCGAGGGCGAGTTCAACACGCTGGCCCTGCAGGACGGCGCCCGCGCGGTGCTGAAGGGCGAGGTGGAGCTGAGGCTGCGCGAGGCCGAGGAGAAGAAGCCGCGCGGCAAGACCAAGGCCGGACGGACGACCAAGCCCAAGGCCGATCCGTCGCTGGGCCTGGATGCCGAGGCCCAGCAGCGCTTCGAGGCGCTGAAGGCCTGGCGCTCCGAGGTGGCCAAGGAGCATGGCCTGCCGGCCTATGTGATCTTCCAGAACACCACGCTGGCCGAGATGGCCCGGCAGCAACCCGGCGACCTGGCCGAGCTGGGCGAGATCAGCGGCGTCGGTGCGAAGAAGCTCGAGGCCTATGGCCGCGAGATCCTCCGGGTTCTGGGCCGTTAGCAGACGGCCGGCGCCACGCAGGCGCTGGCGACCTGGGTGGTCTCGCCCGCCGTGTTGCGGCGGCCTTCGATGACGACGCGCGGCAGCTGGGCCACGCTGGGCTCGGGCGTGCGCACGCCGCTGATGACGACGCGGTCGAGGTGGACCACGGCGGGCGCTTCGGCCGGCGCGGTCAGCGTCAGCCAGGTGGCGCCGGTCAGCGCGACCAGCGCGACGAGGAGGGCGGCGCTGAAGGCCTGCAGGGGCGCGCGGTAGGCGGTGGTGCTGATGCGGTTCATGGCTGTTCTCCCGTGTTGATGGCTGGCAGTGTGTTCGCCCGGGTCACTTGGAACTCAGGGTTTGCGATAGGTTGCGGTTTTTGGCGGATGAGTTGCGGCTGGCGCGGACCGATGCGAACCGCGCGGCATCAACAAACTTATGGGTTCACCGCGGTCGGGCCGTCATGCCGCGCCGGGATACTTGGCGCTTCATCCTGGGAGGGAAGCCATGGCACGCGGCAACGACGTTCAACTCGGCGGCATCACCGATCTGGTGCTGCTGGCCGACATCAAGCCCGGATTCGTCGACGCGCTCGAGGTGGCGACCCATGTCGACCGCCTGCGCAAGGTGCTGCGCACGCTCAACGGCCTGCGCCTGGGCTCGCGCGAATCCAGCGCGCCGGCCTCGCGCTACAGCGACATCGTCGCGCGCTGGCGCATCGTGCACTCCTTCCGCTGGGCCGTCGTCGACGGCCGGGACGGCGTCCCCGACCGGCTGCTGCTGAACGTCAACTTCGACGGCGGCTGGGAGCCCTATATGCGGGTCATCTGGGACCAGCTCGGCTCCACGCTGGACCTCATCCTCTGCCACGCCGAGGGCTACGAGCTGTCCTGCAACTGCAGCTTCGAGGCCTATGCGCGCTGGGTGCGGGCGCACGAGGTGTCGGCCGACTTCCTCTTCATCGAATCCGGCCGCAGCGTCAGCGACGCCGAATACCTGTCGCGGCTGGAGGCCGCCCAGCGCGGCCATGCCAGCGAGCTGGGCGCCGATCGGCTGCGTGCGCCGGCCGCCGGCGAGGTCGCGCCGCTGCCCACCGACCCGGCCGAGCGCTTCGCGATGGCCGCGCGCGGCCTCGTGCCGCTGGCGGGTCTCTACACCTTGCAGCGCTATTTCAATGACCAGGCCTGGGACGGCCGCGTGCTGCTGCGCGCGACCCAGGACGTGCTGTTCGAGCTGACGCGGCTGGGCACGCGCGAGCACTTCCCCGTCGGCACCGGCAGCACGCCCGGCGAGCAGCTGCGCCGCCGCCACTTCGCGATGCTGCAGTGGTTCGAGAGCACGCTGACGCCGCCCGCCGTGCAGGCGCGCGAGCTGCCGCTGGCCGACGCCGACCTGCAGGCCGGCCTGCTGACCAGGCTGCCCGCCAACCGCGGCGCGCTGCTGCTGATGCGCGTGGCCCAGCCCGGCCCCGCGCTGGCCTGGCTGTCGACGGCGCCGGTCACGGCCGAGGGCCAGCAGCCGCCCCAGGCCGGGCCGCTGCAGGGCGTCTGGACCCAGGTCGCGCTGACGCTGGCCGGCCTGGGCGCGCTGGGCCTGCCGCCGGCGCGGCTGGAGCGCTTCCCGCAGGCCTTCAAGGAGGGCATGGCCGCGCGCGCCGGCCTGCTCGGCGACGTGCGCCACAACCACCCGGCCCATTGGGCGCTGGCGCCCCACGTCAACGGCCGCGACCGCTTCGACCCGGCCGGCGCCCATCTGCTCGTGCAGCTCCGTTTTGCGAGCCCCGAGCCCGGCGAGGTCATCACCCAGGCGGACCGCGACCGCATCGATGCCGTCGCCCAGGCGCTGACCCAGGGCACGGGCCTGGCGCTGATGGCCGTCGAGCCGCTGCGCGGCAGTGCGCTGGAGCAGGAGAGCTTCGGCTTCAAGGACGGCATCAGCCAGCCGGTGCCGGACTGGAAGGCGCCGCAGCCCACCGGCCAGCGCTGGGACGACCGCGTGCGCGACGGCGAGGTGCTGCAGGGTTATGCGACCGCGCGCGACAAGGGCTACGCGGTGCCCGAGCAGCCCGACGCGCTGCTGGACCGCGGCAGCTTCCTGGCCGTGCGCAAGCTGCGCCAGTACGTCGGCCGGCTGGACGCCCGCATGGCCGCCGAGGCGCGGCGCACCGGCCTGCCCAAGGAGCTGCTGCTGGCCAAGCTGATGGGCCGCTGGCGCACGGGCGAGCCGCTGGCCGACGACCACGCGCTGAACGAAGGCAACGACTTCAACTACGAGGCCGATGCCAAGGGCGCGCTCTGCCCCTTCCATGCCCACATCCGGCGCACCAACCCGCGCGACCTGGGCGCCGACCAGGCCTTCGCCAAGGCCCGCATGCCGCGCATCCTGCGCCGCGGCATGAGCTACGGCCCGCCGCCGGACCGCGACCACCCCGCGGACGACGCCGACCGCGGCCTGATCTTCATGGCCTACAACGCCCACCTGGCCGAGCAGTTCGAGGTCATCCAGCGCTGGGTGGCCGGCGGCAATGCCAGCGGCGGCTACTCGGCGCAGAGCGACCCGCTGCTCGGCGTCGTCGACCCGGGCGCGGGCCCGCGCCTCTACCCCTTCGAGCACGACAAGCGCGCCTACGAGATCGACCTCGGCCCCGAGCCCTTCGTCACGCTGCAGTGGGGCGCCTATTTCTTCGTGCCCTCCATCCGCGCGCTCAAGGCCCTGCCCGGTCTCGTCGAGCTGCCGCTGCCGCAGCTGCCTGCCGCGGCGCTGCCGGCCGCCATGCCGGCGCGGGACGACTTCGCCGCCTGGCAGGGCTGGCTGGAAGACCCGAACCGCCGCGACGCCGCCTGGGCCTGGGTGCGTCAGCAGCCGGGCGGCGTCGTCGCGACGGCCTATGGCGTGCTCGTCGGCGCCGCCGACCGCGTGCAGGAGGTGCTGAGGAATGCGCCCGACCGCTACTCGGTGGCCGGCTACGGCGAACGCATGGCCGATTCGGTCGGCGTCGGCTACCTGGGCCTGGACGACGACAGCGGCCACCGCGAGCAGGCGCCGGCCGTCAACAAGATCCTCGAAGGCGTCAGCGAGGCCGACTCCTTCATGCTCGCCTACCAGGTCGCCAGCGCCGGCATCGCCGGCCTGCGCCAGGAGGCCCAGGCCCTGCTGGCCGCCTTCCCGCCCGGCCAGAAGCCCGCCGACCTGCCCACCGACACGCCGCTGGACCTGGAGCGCCTCAGCGAAGGCGTGCTGGCCAAGCTCTGCCAGATCTGGTTCGGCCCGCCCGACGGGCGTTACGTCTGGGGCACCGAGTTCCACCCGCCCGGCGAGGCGGAGGCGCCGCGCTGCCCGGCGGCGCTGTTCCGCGTGTCGCGCTACGTCTTCGGCCCGCATCCGACGCCGGCCGTCTGTGCCGCCGGCCGCCAGGCGGGCAGCGCCTTCACCGAGGCCGTGGACCGCTGGCTGGCCGCCACGCCCTTCGAGCAGTTGCCCAAGCTGTCCCAGGCCATCCTGGCCGCGGCCGGCGCCGTGCCCGGCGCACCGGCCGACCTGCCCACGCGCATGCTGGCCGGCATTATGCTCGGCTTCCCGCCGACGACGCATGCCAATCTGCTGGCCACGCTGGCCATCTGGGTGCAGACGCGCAAGCTCTGGGACTTGCAGCCGCAATGGCACGAGGTGCCGGCCACGGCCAGCCTGCCCGAGCGCTACACGGCCGCCGTCGCGCGGCTGCGGCCCGCGCTGGTCGCGACGCTGAACTACAAGCCCACGCCCTTCCAGGTCTGGCGCCGGTCGCGCGCCGACCACCGGCTGGGCGGCGTCGACGTGAAGGCCGGCGACACCCTGGTCGTGGCCCTCGGCTCGGCCACCCAGCAGGACCCGCTGCGCCATCACATCGCCTTCGGCGGCGACCGCGCCGACCCGGCCGGCCCGCCGCCGCATGCCTGCCCGGGCTATGGCATGGGCATGGGCGTCATGCTGGGCGTCATCGCGGCGGTGCTGGATGCCGGGGTGCTGCGCTTCACCGGGGCGCCGACCGTGGTGGCGCTGAGCGTCTAGAAGGCGCTCTTATTCGGGCCGGGTCGCCGCCAGCAGCGCCCGTTCCACGAAGCCGCTCATGCCCATGCGCTCGAACTCGGCGTTGGCCCGGTCGCGCGCCGCGCGCCAGCCGTCGTCCAGCTTCAGCTCGGCCTCCAGCAGGGCCGTGACGGCGGCCTCGTGGGCGGAGTTGCGCCGCTCGCCGGCGCTGCGGGCCAGGGCCAGGTAGCGCTGCGCGCGCGCCGTGTCGCCCATGCGGGCGGCCAGCCGGGCCGCCGCGCGGTAGGCCATCGCGCCGCCGACCCAGTCGTGCTGGCGGCCGCGCTTCAGGGCCAGCGCGACATGCTGGCGCGCGGCGCCGGCGTCGCCCTGGTCGGACAGGATGTCGGCCAGCCAGCCATGCTGGAAGCTGCTGTACAGGCCGCCGCCGCGCGGCGCGAGCCAGGCGGTGGCGTCGAGGATGTGCTGGCGCGCGGCCGGGTCGTGCTCCTGCATCCAGGCGCCGTAGGCACCGGCCGCATGGCCCATCGCGCAGGTGAACATGCTGCGCACCTGGGCGCCCACGCGGTGGGCCACGGCCGCGGCCTCGCGGGCTTCGGCCCAGCGCCCCTGCCACAGCAGCACGGCGGCGCGCCAGCCCTGGATGCTGGCTTCGACGGCGTGGCTGCTGCCGTCGAAGGGCGCCAGCGCCTCGGCGAAGACCTCGTGGGCGCGCTGGAAATGGCCCTGGTCGCCCAGCACGTAGGCGCGGCAGCACAGCGAGAAGGACAGGCCGATCTGGTTCACGGCGCTCTTGCTGGCGCGCTCGCGCTGGCGGCCGATGGCCAGGTCCAGCATCGGCAGCGCGCTGGCGTAGTCGGCCGCGGCGGCCTGCAACTGGCCGACGGTGCCGGGCAGCTGGGCCAGCAGCGCGGTGTCGCCGCAGCCCTGGGCGGTCTGCACGGCGGCGCGCGCATGGCGCAGGCTGTCGCGGGTCTCGCCCAGCGCGTAGCCGACATAGGCCAGCCAGTATTCGGTGCGGGCGACGAGGTTGGCGTCGCCGTCGGCGCGGGCCAGTTCGGCGGCGTGCCTGAGCACGCGCAGGTCGTCCTGCGAGGCGTCGAAGACGCAGGCCATGCCCAGGCGCTGGGCGATGCCGACCCAGCGGCGGCGGCGTTGGCGGGCCTGGTCTTCGCCTTCGCCGGCGCGCTGCATGAACTCCAGCGCGGCCAGCGCGGCGCGGAACTGCTTCTTGGCGCGGTCCAGCGCCGAGGCGGCCAGGGCCTGGTCGCCGGCGGCCTCGGCATGGCGGGCGGCGGCGGGCCAGTCGTTGGCGGCGGCGTCGTGGTAGGCGAGCTGCTCGTGCAGCTGGCTCTCGCGGCCGCCGCGCGCGGCCAGCGCGACGCTGATGTGGCGGTGCAGGGCCTGGCGCTCGTGCAGGCCGGTGGCTTCGTAGACGACGTCGCGCGTGATGCCGTGCTTGAAGCGCAGATGGCCGGGGCGCTGGTCGGGAAAGATGAAGTCCTGGGCCGCGAGGGCGCGCACGGCGGGATGCTGCTCGCCATAGCCGGTCAGGATCTCCAGCAGCCAGACCGGGATGACGTTGCCGATGACGGCCGCGATGCGCACGAGCCGGGCCTGCTCGGGCGCGAGGCGGTCGACGCGCGACTCGACCAGCGCGGCCAGCCAGGCCGAGCCGCTCTGGCCCTCGGCCAGGCCCTCGCCGGCGTCGGCCGCCGCGTGGCAGAGCTCCTCGATGAAGAGGGGGTTGCCGCCGGCGTGGCGCTGCACCTCGGCGGCGATGAAGGGGTCGATCTGCGGCAGCAGCTGCTGCACGGCGCGCGCGGCCTCGGTCTCGCTGAGCGGCGGCAGCTCGATGAGCTGGGCCGGGTCGTCGTGGGCACCCGGCAGCGGCTCGCCCGTCGGGCGGCTGGCGCTGAGCAGCAGCAGCGCCAGGCCCTGGGCCTGGGCGGCGGCGCGCAGCCGGTGCAGCAGGCGCAGCGAGGCGTCGTCGGCCCATTGCAGGTCGTCGATGCAGACCAACTGGGGCGTGCGGCGCGCCAGCGCGAGCAGCAGCGCGAGCAGCGCGTCGGCGCGCTGGCCGGGGGCGCTGTGCTGGGCCGCGAAGAGCTCGGGCGGCGCGTCCTCGAGGCCGTCGAGCGCGCGCAGCATCTGCAGAAAGGGCTGCAGCGGCTCGGCGCTGAGATAGCTCTCGCAGTAGCCGCGGTGGATGCGGCAGGGCCGGTCAGCCTGGTCTTCGGCGTGGCGCAGGAACTTCTCGATGAGCCGCGTCTTGCCGACGCCGGCACCGGCGCGTATGCCCAGCCACAGCGTGTGGCCGGCCAGCGTGCGGGCCAGGGCGGCCTCCAGCGCGGCCAGCTCGGCGCCGCGGCCGACAAAGGGCGCCAGGCCGCGGCGCATGCTGGCCTCGAAGCGCCGGCCGATGGCGGCGCGGCCGTGCACGCGGTAGGCGGCCAGCGGCGTCGCGCGGCCGCGCAGCTGCAGCGAGAAGCGCGGCCCGGTCTCGAAGAACTGGCTCTGCAGGCCCAGGCTCTCCTCGCTGGCGATGATCTCGTCGCGCTTGGCGGCCTCGGACAGCCGGGCGGCGATATTGGGGGCGTTGCCGAGCAGCTCGAAGCGCCCGCGCATCTGGTCGCCCTCGTTGACGAGGACGATGCCGGCATGGATGCCGCTGTGCAGGGCCAGGCCGGGGAAGTCGGCCGGGCGGGGGCCTGGCGGCAGCAGCTCGCGCACGGCGGCGTGCAGCTCCAGCGCTGCCTCGGTGGCGCGGCGGCCGTCGTCCTCGCGCACCTCGGGGTGGCCGAACAGGGCCAGCATGCCGTCGCCCTGGATGCGCGCGATGACGCCGCCGTGGTGGGGCACGATGCGTTCGTACAACGTGCGCAGCCCGGCCAGCATGGCCGCGTAATGCTCGGCCTCCATCCACTCGGCCATGGCGGTGGAGCCGCTCAGGTCGACGAAGAGCAGGGTCAGCAGCCGGCGCTGGCCGAGGGCGGGCGCGCTGGCGGCATGGGAGGCAGGGGACTCGGTCACAGCGCCGGGAATCCTAGCCGCTGCGCCTCCGGCGCGGCGGCAAGAACTGGTCCTTTTGGAGGGCCGGCTCTAGGGGTGGGAGCCCTCAGGCCCGCATCGGCACGAAGTCCGTGTCCGCCACGCTGCGCGGCGCGTCCCCGGGCAGGTCTTCCTCGCGCAGGCCGAGGTAGATGGGCTCGCCGTTGCGGCGGTGGATGTTGATCTTGGCGTTGTAGACGCGGTGGATCAGGCCGTGCTTGTCGGCGATCTCGTATTCGCTGATGCCCCACAGGCCGAAGAGGTCGCGCCGGCCGGTCAGGTAGCAGGCGATCTCGTCGACCTCGGAGCCGGCGAGCTTGAGGCCGTTGAGGCTGCGCAGCGGCGCGCGCGTGCGCTCGACGAAGTCCAGGCTGTCGATGCGCACGTCCTCGCCGCTGGCCTCGTCGTGCATCAGCGTGTTGAACTTGCCGACCAGGATCTGGCCCGGCTGGGCGTGCTCGATCATGCGCGCCAGCTCGATCGTGACCTGGCCGACCAAATAGCTGAACGAGGTCGGGTTCAGGCCCTCGGACTGGTAGAACTCGTAGTGCGAGCCGACGTGGAAGCAGGCGCGCAGCCGCGGCACCGACTCCGGGCGCGTGGCGCGCTCGCGGGCCAGCGCGTTGTCGGCCAGGATGAACTGCATCAGCTGGTAGAGCTCGACATTGGCCGCCACGCCGCGCATGCGGTTCCAGATGTAGAAGCCGTCGCCCGTCGTCGTGCGCGCGAAGTTGATGTTGATCTCGCGGGCCAGCAGCTTGGCATAGGCCGCGTTGACCGAGCAGGACAGGCTGTTGAGCTGCACGACCTGCTGCAGCGGCGTCAGCAGCGAGAAGCCGACCGCGTCGAACAGGATGACGGCGCGGTCCTCGACGAGGCGGATGCCGTAGCGCGCCGCGATGGCGGCGATCAGCGGCAGGCCCAGGCCGCGCTCGGGCGCGAAGGGCAGCTCGACGAGACGGGGCTCGACGCCCAGGGCCAGGGCCACCGCGTCGAAGGCGTCGGCGGCCAGGTGCTCCTGGTTGGACAGCAGCTTGTCCAGCAGCCGCGTGCGGCGCGTGATCTCGGCCTGCGGCAGCCGGCCGTCGCCCAGCGTGTACTCGGTCAGCGTCTGGTGCGGCGCGACCAGCACGCGCAGGCCGCTGGCCTCGGGCGTCCACGCGTAGATCAGGTTGTCGCCCAGGCTCCACAGCGTGTAGAGGGCCTGATCGAGCAGGATGATGTTGTCGCGCAGCGCGGTTTCGCTCAGGCCGGCCGGGGCCGGATAGGCCATGAAGCCATCCAGCCAGGACCGGCGTTTGCGCAGCTCTTCTTTCAAGGCGGGCTCCAGTCAGAAGCCCGGATTGTCTTTCAGACCTGTGTCAATCGCTTGCACCCAGCCGACTCGGCGGCGCAGCCCCGGCCGGCGGCCTGCTGCGCCGGCGACTCGGCTCGGTGGTTTTTCGTGACGGGCATCGTCATGCCAGGGGCTCAGGCGCGGCGGGCGGTGATGGTCACGCGGGGCAGTTGCTGGACCTGGGCGACGTCGCGGACGGCGTAGCCGGTGACGACGACGCGCGGCAGCTGGGCGACCTGCTGGGCAGCCTTGCCGGTGACGACGACGCGGGGCAGCTTCTGGATTTGCTGCGGGGCGGCGCTGGCGGCGCAGGCGGTGAACGCGAAGGCGGCGACGGCGGCGGCTTGGATCAGGACGGTGGCTTTCATGAGGCTTCCTTTGGGGTCTGCACAGCGGGATTGCTGTATCGATGGAAGCAGTTTCTGCAAGCGGCCGGCGCGCCGCCAGCGCGCTGCGATGAATCGCCGGGCGCGGGCCGCGAGCTGCATGGCGCCGCGATGAAGCGTCAGTTGCCCGGTGCGGGCTTCGCGGCGCCGCTGCCGCCGATGTTGCGCGCCAGGAAGCGTTCGACGCGGCCCCAGAAGTCCTCATTGGTCTTCAGGTTGAACCAGCCGTGGCCCTCCTCCGGGTAGACGACCCATTCCAGGTCCTGCTCGGGGCGCAGCGCGGCCTTCATGTCGCTGCCATGCTTGAGGGGCACGCGCATGTCGGAACCGCCGTAGGCCATCAGCAGCGGCATGCGAATTTCTTTGGCGCGCGCCAGCGGGGAGGTCCGGCGCATCTGCTCTGCGTCGGTGTCCGGGTTGGCCACGAGGCGCTTCATGCCGTGCTGCTTCCATTCCTCGGAGAAATCGCTCCAGTGGATGCTGGACATCAGGCCGATGTCGGTCACGCCGACCCAGTTGACGGCGCACTTGAACAGCTCGCCCTGGGTGACGGCGCCCATCATGGCCGCATAGCCGCCATAGCTCGCGCCCATGATGCAGGCGTGCTGCGGGTCGGCCCAGCCCTGCTTGACGGCCCAGGCCAGCGTGTCGGCAAGGTCGTCCTGCATGGCCAGGCCCCACTGCTTCCAGCCGGCACGGAAGAGCTGCCAGCCATAGCCGGTGCTGCCGCGGAACTCGGGTTCCAGCACGAGGTAGCCGCGGCTGGCGAGGAACTGGGCGTTCCGCTCCCAGGCCCAGCGCGTGCCGCGCAGATAGGGGCCGCCGTGCACGAGGACGACGGTGGGCGTCCTGCCCTTGACGCCGCCGGCCGGTTGCGTGACGAGCACGGGCAGCTCCAGGCCGTCGCGGGCCTTGATGCGGTGGTAGTCGCGCTGGCCCATCGCGGCGGGCCGCAGTTCGGCCGGCGCCGAGGCCAGCTTCTGCAGCGCCTTGTCGGCCGGCTTGTAGAGGTAGTACTCGGGCGGACGCTGGTCGGACAGGGCCGTGACGACGAGGTGCATCGCCTTCAGGCAGCGCCGGCATTCGATCAGGTTGATCGAGCCCGGCAGCTTGGCGTCGATGTCGGCCTGCATCGCCTTCATCGCCGGGTCCAGCCAGGCCGTGCCGGGGGCGTCGGTCTCGAAGCGGATGCCGAGCAGGCGCCGGGCGTCGGGGTCGAACATCGGCCGGCCCCGGTAGTCGTAGCCCTTGAGGTCGACCAGGGGTTGGGCCTCGCTTGCACCGGTCTCGGCATCGAGGCGGAACAGCGCGGAGTAGCCGCGATAGCCGCTCACGCCGAGCATCAGGCCGTCCGGCCCCATCCAATCCGGCGTCGCGTGCTGGCGCTTGTAGGCGTCGTCGTCGAACCAGGGCTGCCAGCGGCCCTGCGCGTCACGTCGGTAGAACTGGCTGCGGCCGGCGTGCTCGGCTTCGATCACCTGGGGTTCGCCGCGCCAGTCCAGCAGCCAGCGCGACGTGTAGTCGGGGATGCCCTGGCTGAGGTTCTTCGTCAGGCCGGTGCGCGTGTCCAGCCGCGCGAGCTGCGTGCCGGCGGACTCGCGGTCCGTCGACCAGCGGCGGCGCAGCACGATCACGTCGACGCCGCCATCGGGCGGCACGCCGTGCAGCGTCCAGTTCATCTCCAGCCGGCGGTCGGCGATGGTGCTGCTGTTGTTGGTGATGAAGGCCTTGTCGCTGTTGATGAGCTGGCGGAAGCTGCTGCCGTCCCGGTCCACCGCCCACAGGCCTTCGGCCATCACGCGCGTGCTGCCGTCGGGCGAGTCCGACACCTGGAACACCAGCCGATCCTCGTTGACCCATTGATGGCTGGCGATGTCGGCATCGTTGAAGCCGGCAACGAAGCGGGGCTGGTCCAGCGTCTGCAGGTCGATGACGGCCAGCCACATCCGGTCGCCCTTGCCGGCGGCCTGGATGGCCAGGTAGCGCCCGCTCGGGCTGAGCCTGGGCTCGCGCACCTGCGGGCGCTTGAAGAAGGCCGCGATCGGCGGCGGCTCGGCGGACGCCGGCGCGGCGCAGAGCGCAAAACCCAGTGCCGTGCTCAGCGCGGCAAAGGCCGCGCGCAACCTGATCCTCATCGGGACCTCCCTGTCGGTGCTTGGACGCGCCGGATTGTGGCGGCCTATCATGGCCGGTTGCCTTGTGAAAACTCCCCATGTCGTCGCCTGAGTCCAAGTTCATCCGCGTGCGCGGCGCGCGCACCCACAACCTGAAGAACATCGACGTCGACCTGCCGCGGCATGCGCTGGTCGTCATCACGGGGCTGTCGGGCTCGGGCAAGTCGTCGCTGGCCTTCGACACGCTGTATGCCGAGGGCCAGCGGCGTTATGTCGAGAGCCTGTCCAGCTACGCCCGCCAGTTCCTGCAGCTGATGGACAAGCCGGACGTGGACATCATCGAGGGCCTGTCGCCGGCCATCTCCATCGAGCAGAAGGCGACCTCGCACAACCCGCGCTCCACGGTCGGCACGGTCACCGAGATCCACGACTACCTGCGCCTGCTCTATGCCCGCGCCGGCACGCCCTTCTGCCCCGACCACCACCTGCCGCTGGAGGCGCAGTCGGTCAGCCAGATGGTGGATGCCGTGCTGGCCATGCCGGACGAGAGCAAGCTGATGCTGCTGGCGCCCGTCGTGCGCGACCGCAAGGGCGAGTTCGTCGAGCTCTTCCAGGACCTGCAGGCCCAGGGCTATGTGCGCTTTCGCGTCGACGGCGCGACGGTGGAGGCGCCCGACATCCCGGCGCTGAAGAAGGCCGAGAAGCACGACATCGATGTCGTCGTCGATCGCGTGGTCCTGCGCGCCGATGCCCATGATCAGCAGCGCCAGCGCCTGGCCGAGAGCTTCGAGGCGGCGCTGCGCCTGGCCGACGGGCGAGCGCTGGTGATGAATATGGCGGGTGAGCAGACGACCCTGTTCTCCAGCAAGTTCGCCTGCCCGGTCTGTTCCTACTCGCTGCCCGAGCTGGAGCCGCGGCTGTTCTCCTTCAATTCGCCGGTGGGTGCCTGCCCCAGCTGCGAGGGCCTGGGCCAGGTCACCGTGTTCGACGCCGACCGCGTCGTCGCCTTCCCGACGCTCAGCCTGGCCAGCGGCGCCGTGAAGGGCTGGGACCGGCGCAACCCGTACACGTTCTCGCTGCTGGAGTCGGTCGCGGCCCACTACGCCTTCGACGTCGAGGCGCCGTGGGAGAGCCTGCCGGCCACGGCCCGGCAGGTGCTGCTGGACGGCTCCGGCGAGCAGGACATCGCCTTCGTCTACCAGGCCGAGACCTCGACCGGCAAGAAGCGCTCGGTCAAGCGCCACCATCCCTTCGAGGGCATCCTGCCCAATCTGCAGCGCCGCTACAAGGAGACCGACTCGGCCGCCGTGCGCGAGGACCTGGCCCGCTACATGGCCGCCAAGCCCTGCCCGGCCTGCGAGGGCTCGCGGCTGCGGCGCGAGGCGCGCAATGTCGTGCTGCAGCCGGCCGATGCGCCGGCGGGCTTCAAGGGCCGGCCGATCTACGAGGTCGAGCATTCGACGCTGCGCGAATGCCTGGACTATTTCGAAGGGCTGAAGCTCAAGGGCAACAAGGCCGAGATCGGCGACAAGGTCGTGCGCGAGATCGCCTCGCGGCTGCGCTTCCTGAACGACGTGGGCCTGAACTACCTGAGCCTGGACCGCAGCGCCGACACGCTGTCCGGCGGCGAGGCCCAGCGCATCCGGCTCGCGAGCCAGATCGGCTCGGGCCTGACCGGCGTCATGTATGTGCTGGACGAGCCCAGCATCGGCCTGCACCAGCGCGACAACGACCGGCTGATCGCCACGCTGTGGCGGCTGCGCGACCTGGGCAATTCGGTGTTGGTCGTCGAGCACGACGAGGACGCCATCCGCGCGGCCGACTGGGTGCTGGACCTGGGCCCCGGCGCCGGCGTGCATGGCGGCCAGGTCATGGCGCAGGGCACGCCCGATCAGGTGGCGGCCGACCCCAACTCGCTGACCGGCCGCTACCTGAGCGGCACTGCGCGCATCGAGGTGCCGGCCGAGCGCCACAAGCCCGCCGACGGCGCGCAGCTGCGCATCGTCAACGCGCGCGGCAACAACCTCAAGGGCGTGACGGTCGAGATCCCCGTCGGCCTGCTGACCTGCGTGACCGGCGTGTCCGGCTCGGGCAAGAGCACGCTGGTCAACGACACCCTCTACGCCGCCGTCGCCAGGAAGCTCTACCAGAGCCATGCCGACCCGGCCGCGCACGACGAGATCGAGGGCCTGGACGCCTTCGACAAGGTCATCAACGTCGACCAGAGCCCCATCGGCCGCACGCCGCGCTCCAACCCGGCCACCTACACCGGCCTGTTCACGCCCATCCGCGAACTCTTCGCCGAAATGCCGACGGCGCGCGAGCGCGGCTACGGCGCGGGCCGCTTCAGCTTCAACGTCGCCGGCGGGCGCTGCGAGGCCTGCCAGGGCGACGGTGTGCTGAAGGTGGAGATGCACTTCCTGCCCGACGTCTACGTGCCCTGCGACGTCTGCCAGGGCCGGCGCTACAACCGTGAGACGCTGGAGGTGCTCTACAAGGGCAAGAACATCACCGACGTGCTGAACATGACGGTGGAGGACGCCCACCAGCTCTTCAATGCGGTGCCGGCGCTGGCGCGCAAGCTGCAGACCCTGCTGGACGTGGGCCTGGGCTACGTGAAGCTGGGCCAGAGCGCCACGACGCTGTCGGGCGGCGAAGCGCAGCGCGTGAAGCTGGCGCTGGAGCTGAGCAAGCGCGACACCGGCCGCACCCTCTACATCCTGGACGAGCCGACCACCGGCCTGCACTTCGCCGACATCGCACTGCTGCTCAAGGTGCTGCATCAGCTGCGCGACGCGGGCAACACCATCGTCGTCATCGAGCACAACCTGGACGTCATCAAGACGGCCGACTGGCTCGTCGACATGGGGCCGGAGGGCGGCGCGGGCGGCGGCACGCTGCTGGTGGCCGGCAAGCCGGAGGACGTGGCGGCCTGCGATGCCAGCCACACGGGGCGCTATCTGGCGCCGCTGCTCAAGCGGCGCTGATCAGCGACGCCGGCCGACGCGGTAGGCGATGACCAGCAGGCCGGCGGCAATCATGGCCCAGCTGCCCGGCTCGGGCACGGCCGGCGTGGTGCCGGGCAGGCCGGAGTTGGAGTCGGCCACGCGCACGGTGCCGGGCGGCAGGGCGGGCATGCCCAGGCCGATCAGGCCCGGGCCGCTGCCCTGGGCGGCCACCGGTCCGGGTGCCGAGCCGCCGAGCAGGCCGCCGCCCGCGGCGGGCGACGGGCCGCCCGCCAGCGTCGGCACGCCGGACTGCTGAGCGAAGCTGCCGGGCGCGCCGGCGGCCATCGGGCCGGCGCCCGGGGCCTCGAACTCCAGCGGCGCGTCCTCGCCGGTGCGGGCCGACGACGCGACGTTGTCGGCATGGGCCGGCGCGATGGCCGCGGGCTTCTGCAGGCGGTTGACGCGGCTGACGTTGCGGCAGACGGTCGGCACGAGGATGCACTGGCCGTCCTCGCAATAGACCAGGCCGCGCTCCTGCGTCTTGGGCGTCCACTTCGTGCGCGTCACGGTGCGGCAGACGGCGCCGGGGCCGAAGTGCATGTCGCGGATCTCGGGCGCGTAGTCGTCCTTGCCCTTGATCGCGTCGCGCTCGATGACGGCGATGTCGTCGTAGCTGCGCGCCTTCATGCGCGCCTTGAGCTTCTCGCGGACCGCGGCGGGGATGTCGGCGTAGTGATCGACGGCCGCGACCACATCGCCCATGAAGGGATTGGCGCCCGGCCGGTCCCAGCTGCACTGAGGCAGCGTGGAGCCGGCGGACACGGCGAGGGCGAGGCTGGCGATCAGGGACATCGGAGGCCCGGAAAAAGGTCGCGCCCGAATCAGGGCGCATGCCCCAAGTATTAGGGATGCCCAGGGTTTGTCCGCGTTGGAAACCCTCAAAGAGGGGGGATCCCAGCGGTGAGAAAAATCACGCATGCCGGCGAAAGTGAGACCTCGCCGCCTGCAGTCGGCCGGGCCGGGCATTGCTGCTATCGTGCCGACCGCTGTAGCTGTCCCCCAACCCTGCCATGCCCGACCGCGCCCTGCCGCTGGTGCTCTACGTCGAAGACGACCGCATCCACCTGATCCTGATGGAGGAGGTGTTCCGGCTGCTGCCGGGCTGGGAACTGCGGCTGGCCGAGACGGGCGCCGAGGCGCTGGCCGCGCTCGCCGAGCGCCGGCCGGCCGTCGTGCTCGTCGACATGAACCTGCCCGACATGACGGGGCTGGAGCTGCGCCGGCGCGTCAGCGCGGACGCCGGGCTGTCGGCCGCGCTGCAGGGCGTGCGCTGGATTGCACTGTCGGCCGACGACCCCGGCGCGCTGGTGCGCGCGGCGCGCGAGGCGGGCTTCGACGACTACTGGCTCAAGCCCATCGACGTGCCGCAGCTGCAAAGCGGCCTGCAACGCTTGCTCGACTGAGCAAGCGGAGCGGGCGCGGCCAGAAAAAAACCCGCTCTCGGCGGGCTTTCGTGCACGAGGCCGCGGCGGGCGCGGCGCCGCTTCACTTCAGGTGGCTGTTGATCAGCTTGGTCATCTCGAACATGTCGGCCTTGGCCTTGCCGAAGATCTCCTTCAGCTTGGCGTCGGCGTTGATGACGCGCTTCTGCAGCTCGTCCTGCAGCTTGTTCTTCTTGATGTATTCCCAGACCTTCTTGGTCACGTCGGTGCGCGGCAGCGGGGTCGCGCCGACGATGGCGGCCAGGGCCGCGCTGGGGGTCAGGGCTTTCATGAAGGCTGCGTTGGGCGTGCGCTTCTTGGCGGGGGCCGCGGCCTTCTTGGCCGGGGCTGCCTTCTTCGCGGGCGCGGCCTTCTTGGCCGGCGCCGCCTTCTTCGCGGCGGCCTTCACGGGGGTGGCGGCGGCTTTCTTGGCCGGAGCCGCCTTCTTGGCCGGCGCTGCCTTCTTCGCGGGCGCGGCCTTCTTCGCAGTTGCCATGTCGATTCACTCCATCAAAGGTTGTTGATGTGCCGGGCCCGGGTGAAGGCCGCGTAAGCCTTCAATACTCTCTAGCACCCTGCGCCGGCGATGGTACTGCTCTCCATGGAGGAATAGAAGGCTTTCTCCCAGGAGGAAACGCCTATCTGCCCAGGAAACATCGAGGTTGTCGCGGCCTCGCGTCATACGAGGCCGTTGGCGACGCACTTCTCAGTCGATGTCGTCGGTGCCGGGCGCGCGTTTGCGGCCGCTGCACATCGCGGCCGCGAGGTTCTCGCGATGCCGCCAGCTCGTCACCGCGACGCCGCCGAGGTGCCCAGCGACGAGGGCAGCGACCCACCACGCGAGCGCGGCGTGCAGGGCCGACAGCCACGCGCAGCCCCACAGCCATTCGGTCGTGTAGAGCCAGCCGCTGAGGGCCAGTGCGGCGCTGCAGCCCAGCAGCGCCAGCACCATCCATGCGCCCAGCGGGTTATGGCCGATGTGGCGCGGCTCGTGGCCGGCGCGCAGCGCGCGGGCATGGGCCAGCACGGCGCGCGGGCCGCGCACGAACTGCGCGAATCGCGCGTAGCGGCCGCCGGCGTAGCCCCAGGCCAGCCGCAGCGCGACGGCGGCGCCGGCCACATGGCCGGCGGTCTGGTGCACGGCGTCGAAGTCGCCCGGCGGCCAGTGTCCGCTGACCCAGCAGGTGGCCACGGCGCCCGCCAGCGTCCAGTGCAGCAGGCGGACGAGCGGATCCCAGACGCGGCGCACTTACTTTTCGTCGGCCTGGCCTTCGGCGTGGACGCGCTCGAAGGCCTTGGGATGGAAGAAGGCCTCGGTCTTGTGGCCCTCGGCGTCGAAGCCGTAGACCTCGTAGCAGCCGTTGTAGTGCTTGACCTGGCGCACCTTCCAGCCTTCGGCTTCGAGCTTCTTCTGCAGCTCCATTTGCGGCCTCATCTCCGCCTTGGGGACGGCGGGGCAGGAGACGTTGCCGTGGGCGAAGGCGGCGCCGGCCGCGAGCGTGAGGGCGAGGGGGCGATGACGCGTTGCATGGTTGGCTCCTTGGAAAACGGGTGGGGGTGAATCAGCAGTCCAGCCACATGCGCAGCAGGTTGTGGTAGGTGCCGGTCAGGCCGATGACGGCCGGGTCGGCTTCGCCCAGCCGGCTGCGCAGGCTCATCAAATGGCTGTCCATGTCGAACAGCAGGCGGCGCTGCTCGGCGCTGCGCACCAGGCTCTGCACCCAGAAATAGCTGGCCAGGCGCTGGCCGCGCGTGACGGGCTCGACGCGGTGCACGCTGTGACCCGGGTAGACGATCAGGTCGCCCGCCGGCAGCTTGATGCGCTGCCGGCCGAAGGTGTCCTCCATCGTCAGCTCGCCACCGTCGTACTCGTCCGGCTCGCTGAGGAAGAGGGTGCAGGACACGTCGGTGCGCACCCGCCCGCCGCCGTCGCGCAGATGGCGCACGGCGCTGTCGACGTGGTTGCCGAAGCCGTTGGCCGCGCCGGAGTGCCTGGGCAACAGGCCCACGGGCGCGCCGACCAGCGTCTTGTAGCCGCTGCTGTTCGGTGGCGTGACGGCGCTGCCGACCTTGTCGATGACGGCCTGGTGCAAATAGGCGTAGGAGACGTAGACCTCCAGCTCGGGCGTGACGCGGCCGACGATGTCGAACGCCAGGCCCTGCGAATGGCGCCTGCCGCTCAGCACGGGGTAGGTGCCGGCGAAGTCTGAGTCCGTCGTGCGCTCGTTGTATTTCTCGGTGCGGAACAGCGCCGCGCGCGTCGACAGCCTGCCGTCCAGCCAGTCCAGCTTGGCGCCCAGTTCGATGTTGCGGCTCTTCTCGGCCGGCACGTCGGCGATCTGCTGCGTCGTGTACTGGTAGGTGTCGGCCGAGGTGTTGAAGGACGTGCCCCAGGAGAAGTGATAGGACTGGCTGGCCGTCGGCTGGAACAGCAGGCCGGTGCGCCCGCTCCACAGCGACGGGTAGGACAGGCGGCTGGCCGTGCGGGCGTTGGAGACGTCGGTGCCGCTGTTGGCGTGGCCCACGCTCGTCATGTCGGACCTGACGCGGTCCCAGCGCAGGCCGCCCAGCAGCTCGCCGCCGTCGGCGCAGCGGTGCGTCCACGAACCCGTGCCGTAGAAGGCGCGGCCGCGCAGATGGTCGCTGGCCGTGCCGTTCTCTGTGGCGGCGAAGGTGATGCCGGCCGTGTAGTGCAGCGCCTGCTTCAGCGTGTCGAGCTTGGCGTCGTCGATCAGCTTCTCGGTCACGACGGTGAGCGATTGCGGGATGTCGCGGATCTCCTGCCTGCCCTTGCCGAGCGTCGTGGTGTTGGCCTGCAGGCTCTGCTTGCCGCCGTCCTCCGCGGCGGCCGGCTGGTTCTTCTTGCGGGACATGGGGAATCTCTCCGAGGGATCGTGAAGGGGCATGGCTTTACCCACGACGGCAGGGCGGGCCGCCCACGGCATGGCTGATGGGGTTGGAAAAGCGCGGTCAGCGGTCGACTTCGTAGGACATCGGCGCGATGACTTCCCACTCGACGGGCTGGCCGTTCTCGGTCTGCGGCACGAAGCGGGCGCTGCGCATGTCCAGCAGCGCCTGCTCATCCAGGCGGGCGAAGCCCGAGGACCGCGCCAGCGTGATCGCACGCGGCTGGCCGCGTGCGTCGACGACGATGCGCAGGTGCACGACGATGCCCGCCGCCAGCGCACGCTGCCTGGCGCCGGCGGCCGTCTCCACATAGCTTGGCCCCGGTTGAGCGGCGGGCGGCGGCCCGATATGCTCGCGGCCATGATCAAGATCCTCGTCCGTTGGCTGCTGCTGGCCGGTGCGTTGCTGCTGGTGGCCCACCTCTACTCCGGCGTCGAGGTGACCAGCTTCAGCTCGGCACTGCTCGCGGCCTTCGTGCTGGGCCTGCTGAACACGCTGCTGCGGCCCGTCCTCGTGCTGCTGACGCTGCCGGTGACGGTGCTGAGCCTGGGGCTCTTCCTGTTCGTCATCAACGCGCTGACGTTCTGGGCCGCCGCCTCCCTGCTGGAGGGCCTCGTGGTCAAGGGCTTCTGGGCCGCGCTGGTCGGCTCGCTGATCTACAGCCTGTGCGGCATGGTCATCGACGTCATCATCGAGCGGCTCTTTCCACAGGACTGAGAACCTCGCCCTGCGGCATGGGGTTGGGTAGCGAGGCGGGCGCATAGCCCGTCGTCCCTCAAGCGGCGGCCGTCAGGCCGTAGGGGGTGGGCTCAATCCGGCAGCTCGACGTCCGGCGGGATGTAGCGGCCCTTGTACATCTCGGCCAGGATGCCCTGGCGCTGGTAGACCAGCGTGCGCAGGCGCGCGTCGATGACCGAGGCCTCGACCTGGTCGGCGTCGGGGCCGCGCGACTGGCGCAGGCCGGAGCGCAGCCGGTCGATGGCGCCGTTCAGGTCGCCCGCCGCGGCGTGGGTCTCGGCCTGGGCGCGCACCGCGCGCAGCGGCTGGCCCAGCTTCTCCCAGATCAGCGCGAGCTCGTGCCAGGCCAGCGCGTCGTTGGGCTCCAGGCTGACGTGGGTCTGCAGCGCATCCGCGGCCTCGCGCAATGCGGGGCCAGCCGCCGGCATCGGCCCGGAGGCCAGGGCCAGGCCGACGCGCTGCATCAGCATCGGCCGCGACTTCTCGCCCTTGAGCGCGTCCAGCGCCACGATGCCGTCGGCCGGCCGGCCGCGCGCCTCGGCGAGTTCGGCGCGCAGATAGGTCAGCGTGCGCGCGGCGGCGGCCGCCTCGGCGGGGCTGGGGGCGATCAGTTGCAGGCTCAGCTCGGCGCTGCGCAGCGAGGCCTCGGCGCGCTCGAAGTCGCGCAGCTTGATGGCCGCGAGCGACGCGGCATAGCGCGCGCCGAGCTGCTCGTAGCCGTTGCTGGCGTCCTTGCGCGCGCCGGCGTCGTAGTTCTCGAGCACGCGCCAGGCTTCGACGCGCGGGTCCATCAGCACCCGCGAGCGCGCCGCCATCAGCGCATGCTCGGCCAGGCCCCGCGGGCGCGAGAAAGGCTCCAGCGCCAGCCGCGTGCGCGCGTCGCCGATGCGCTCGCTCGTCAGCGGGTGGGAGCGCAGATAGGGGTAGGAGCCGTTGTCCATCAGGTGGTAGGCCTGCTCCATGCGCTCGAACATGCTGACCATGCCGCTGCCCGCGAAGCCGGCCTCGACGAGCACGTTGAAGCCGACGCGGTCGGCCTCGCGCTCCATGTCGCGCGAGAAGTTCAGCGACAGCTGCGTCGCTGCGGCCTGGCCGCCGACGATGCCCGCATTGGCCGCCTCGATGTTGCCGCGCGACGCGGCCAGGATGCCCAGCAGCAGGCCGGCGATGGCGACCATGCTGTTGCGCGAGTCGCCGGCAATGCGGCGCGCGATGTGGCGCTGCGTGATGTGCGAGAGCTCGTGGGCCAGCACCGAAGCCAGCTCGTCGCGCGACACCGTCATCTGGATCAGGCCGAGATGGGTGCCGACGAAACCACCCGGCAGCGCGAAGGCGTTGACGCTCTTGTCGCGCACCAGGAAGGGCTCCCAGGCGAAGCGCGCCTGCGTCTCGTCGCCGATGTGGCCCAGCTTGCGCGCCGCCGCGACCAGCGGGTTCCAGATGCCCTCCAGATACTCCTGCAGCAGCGCGTCCTGCACATAGTCGGGGTCGATGCGGATCTGGCGCATGACCTGGTCGCCCAGGCGGCGCTCGGAGCCGACGTCGAGGTCCTGCGACACCGAGTCGCCCAGCGCCGGCAGGTTGACCTGGGCATTCAGCGGCGCGCCGGGCAGGGCCAGCGTGGCGGCCGCGAGCAGGGTCAGCAGGGGGCGGGAGGCGGCAAACTTCTTCATCGAACAGGGGCTCCGACCGGCGCAGAACCGGCTGTCTATGATGCCTGCAACTCGGTTTCCTGAATGTTTCCTGGCATGTCCACCTCCCCGTTGACCCATTTCGACGCCCAGGGCCAGGCCCATATGGTGGACGTGTCGGCCAAGGCCGAGACCCATCGCATCGCCGTCGCGGCCGGCGAGATCCGCATGCAGCCCGCAACCTTCGCGCTGATCGCCAGCGGCACGGCCAGGAAGGGCGACGTGCTGGGCGTCGCGCGCATCGCGGCCATCCAGGGCGCCAAGCGCTGCGCCGACCTCGTGCCGCTGTGCCACCCGCTGCCGATCACGCGCGTGGCCGTCGAGTTCGAGCTCGACGAGGCCGGCAGCCGCGTGCTGTGCCGCGCCCAGGTCGAGACCCTGGGCCGCACCGGCGTGGAGATGGAGGCGCTGTGCGCCGTGCAGGTCGGCCTGCTGACCATCTACGACATGTGCAAGGCCACCGACCGCGGCATGGTCATCGACCGCGTGCGGGTGCTGGAGAAGCAGGGTGGCAAGTCGGGGGAGTGGCGCGCTCAGCTCTGAACCTGGCGCTGCGGTGCCATGCGGATGAACTCGAACATGAAGGCGCTCATCGCAATCTGACCTGCGGCGAGCATGAAGCTGGCGCCCGGGATGACGACGCGCATCAGCTGTGCCGGGTTGGCGGCACCGAAGCGCGATTGATGCCACCACAGCCATACGCTGGCGCCGGCGAAACCCATACCGACGACGAACAGCGCCAGCGCCGTCAGCAGCGCCAGCTCCAGCTGCACCCTGTGTACCCAGCCCAGGCCGGTAGGCAGCTGCGGCAGCACGCCGATGCGTACCGCATGCAGGGAGCAGACACCGGCAAACATCAGCATCTGCAGACCCAGGCAGGCCGCGGCCGCCGCGTACAGCATGCTGTGTACGTCCAGCGTCGCGAAGCCAAGCGGCAGCGGGCCGAGGCCCAGTGCGACGCTGGCCGCAGCCCCCAGCAGGAGCAGGGCCAGGCCCGGGTACATGAAAAGCCAGGCCGGCGCGTGCAGCAGCAGGAAGCGCAGATGGCGCCAGCCATCGCGCCAGCTGCGCAAGTGGGGCGGGTGATCCCGGCCGTCAGGCGACAGCGTCGTCGGCACCTCGGCGATGCGCAGGCCGTGCAGCGTGGCCTTGACGACCATCTCGCTGGCGAACTCCATGCCCAGCGATTGCAGGCCCAGGCGCAGCATCGCGACGCGCTCGAAGCCACGCAGGCCGCAATGAAAGTCGCGCACCGGGCTTTTGAAGAAGAGGCGGCCGATGAAGCTCAGCACGGGGTTGCCGAGATAGCGGTGCAGTTTGGGCATGGCGCCGGGCGCGATGCCGCCCGCAAAACGGTTGCCCATGACGAGCTGCTGGCCACCGCGCAATGCAGAGACGAAGCCGTCCAGGCGGGAGAAGTCGTAGCTGCAGTCCGAGTCGCCCATGATGACGAAGCGACCCTCAGCAGCTTCGATGCCAGCGCGCAGCGCCGCACCATAGCCACGCTCCTCGACGGCGACCACGCAGGCACCTTCGGCAGCCGCCAGTTCCCGGCTGCCGTCGCTGGAGCCGTTGTCGGCGACGATCACCTCACCGGCGATGCCGCGCGCGGCCAGGAAGGACCGGGCCTGGCGTACGCACCGTCCGACGGTGAGGGCCTCGTTCAGGCAGGGCATCAGGATGGTCAGTTCAAGCGGCGAGCTCATGGCGAGGGCAGGGTGTTCGGCGCGGCCAGGCCGCGATAGAGGTCGGCGTAGTGCTGGGTCGTGGCACCCCAGTCCCATTGGCGGGCCAAGGCGGCCGCGGCGGCGCGCGCCTCGCGCAGCCGGCCGGGTTCGGCGAGCAGTTGGCGCAGGCGTTCGCGCAGCGCCTGCTCCGCCGCTGCGCCGCGCAGCTCGACGTGGAAGACGCAGCACTCATCGACGCTGGGGAAGGCTTCGAAGACCTCCGTGCTGACGAGCACCGGCGTGCCGCAGGCCAGGGCCTCCTGCACGACGAGGGGGAAGCCTTCGCCGGTGCTGGGCAGGACGAGCAGATCGGCAGCGCGGAACTCGTCGGCCACCTGGGCGGGGCTGAGGCGGCCGGCCAGCCTCACCTGCGGGCCGGTGGGAGGTTCGAGCGGACCGTTGCCCACGAAGGTCCACACGGCGCCGGACAGGTCCAGGCAGCCGCGCAGCAGGGCCAAGCCTTTCTTCTCGACGAAACGGCCGACGAAGAGCAGGTGCAAATTGCCTGCGGGCGAGGTGTCGAGTGGGTGGAAGAGCGTGTGGTCCACGCCGTTGGGCACGAGGCGGGGCGGGCGACGAAAGCGCACGAAGCGTTCGAAGTAGCGCTGCACCGGCTGGCCGACGAAGACGACCTGTGCGACCCGGCCCAGTACCAGGGCGCCGAGACTGCGGTTCAGGCCCGCCAGCAGGCGGCGCGCCCAGCGCGAGCGATAGGGAATCGCTCCGATGTGCTGGGTCAGCACGACGGGCCGGCCACGCATCGCGGCGAACAGCATCGCGGCCAGCGTGGGCAGGTAGAGGAAGTCATGCGCCTGCACGACATCGCTGGCACCGATGTGGCGCCACAGCCGCACGAGGCTGGCGGGACTCCAGATCGGGCAGGGCAGCCCGAGGTGCCGCTCCAGCGGATCCCAGGCCGGTGCGGCGTCCAGCGTCGCGCCGGGCCAGGCGGTTGGCCATTCCTCCCGCGGGCCGCCGGCCATCCAGTGCAGTGTGATGCCGGCCCGAGGCAGTCGCTCCGCCAACGCGCCGGCCACGATCTCGATGCCTCCGCCGTGCGCGGGGAAGAAGGCGCTGACCTGCAGCACACGCAACTCATGTTCAGACATCGGCCCTGGCCCAGAGCCCGAGGAACTGCAACTGATTGGTCATTGCCAGAGGGCCGCGGTGGCAGGGCATGGGATGCACCCAGTGGCAGCGAACGAAGCCCTGGGACTCAATCCAGTCGACCCAGGCCCAGCGCTGTTGATAGTGCTGCGGCGATGGAATGCCGAATCTGCGATTGCCCAGTTCATCCAGCACAGCGAGCACGGCCTTGCCCACTGGCCCCGTGTGGTTGTGGTCCTTGACGAGCAGGAAGCGCCGCGTGCAACGCGTCATCTCGGCCAGCGCGGCGATCGGGTCGGGGCAGTGATGCAGGACATCGACCGCGTAGGCAAGGTCGAAGCTGCGGTCGGTGAAGGGCAGGGTCTGGCCGTCGTACAGGAGCGGCTTCACCCAGCTCGACGTGCGTTCGACGACGTCGACGGGCGTGACCTGCTGGATCCCGGTCAGCTGCGGTAGATGGGCCGCGAAAAAACCGTCACCGGCCCCGAAGTCCAGTGCCCGCTCCAGAGGGCCGCGGTCGGCCAGTGCGGCGACGATGCCGTCCACGATGCTGCGCCGGTAGGGCGTCGTGCTGAGGCGGGCAATCAGACCATCGGCGCGCGAGGGATGAGGAGTCGGCAAAGGCATGTCGTCGTCAGCTCTAGGGGACATGGTGGTGGGCCGGCGGCCATCACTCATTTCGGGTCCGGTACGCGCAGGCTCCACAGCCGGTGTGCGGTGAAGTTGAGCGCTGTCATCAGCAGGGCGACGATGGCGCTTGCCACGAGATAGTTCAGCCCCAACCCGGACACCAGCAGTGCGAGCAGCACGAGCGTAAGCGCGAAGCTGGTGCCGCTGACCAGCAGGTAGCGCGCGAGCTCTGCCCACGACCGGCGCACGCGTAGCCCGAAGGTCCAGTGCCGGTTGAGCAGCCAGCCGATCAGGTTCAGCAGCAGGAGGGAGATCGCCATCGACAGCACATAGTGCAGATGCAAGCGGTCGGTCAGCAGGTAGACCGACGCGAGGCCGCCAAGGAAGCAGAGGAAGCCGACAAGGCCGAAACGCAGAAACTGCGCACTCATGCGCGTGGCGAACGCCGGCTTGTCTCGGGTGGAAAGCTGCACTGTCTTGCCTTCAGGGTTTGCTGAACTGGCGCCCGGAGTAATCGATGTAGCGCAGCGATGGCGCGATGCCGCGCTGGCGGAAGAAGTCTTCCACCGCCTTGCGTGCGCCGGCCCAGTAACCATAGTCGTCGATCTGGATCATGCCGCCCGGGCTGACGTGGTCGTACAAATGCTCAAGGCAGACCATCACGCTGTCGTACCAGTCGCCGTCGAGGTGCAGCACTGAGATCGGGCCGGTCGGCGTGCGTGGCAGCGTGTCCTGGAACAGCCCTTGGACGAAGTGGGTGCGATCGAGCAGGCCGAGCCGGCCGAACAGCGAGCTGACCTCGGCCAGCTCGCCGCGGCAGGTACCGGTGTAGTGGCGGGCGTGCTCGTAGTCGGGGTCGTTGGAGTTCGCTTCGGGCATGCCCTCGAAGGTGTCGAAGACCCACATTCGGCGTGGGTCGCCGGCGCGTTGCAGGGCCATGCCCATGAGAGCGGCGCTGCCGCCGCGCGCCGTGCCGCACTCGACGATGTCGCCCGGTACCTGCCGCTGCACCACCTGTTCGACCGCGGCGTTCAGTGCGCGCAGCCTTGCGTTGCTTGACATCGTGTACGGCCGCACCTGGCGGTAGGCGCGACCGTAGTCTGTCGGGGCGATGGTGTCGATGACGTGCAGCAGCGAGTTCATCACGCCCGAGGCCAGGAACGCTGGCTCGCGGATGCGGGAGAGGGCTTCGGAGGCATTCATCGTGTGGTCGCCTCCGCGTTCAGGTCGCGTCGTCGGCACGCTGTGCCAGCACGAGATACATCGCTGCGTTGTCCTCGATCCAGGGCTGCGGCGTGATCGCGTCCTCGAGCATCATGCGCAGATGGTGCAGGCTGTTCGAGGCCGCCGCCAGCAGCGGCCCGACCAGGGGTACCGCAGCCAGTACGCGGTGCCAACCGAAGGCGCGGAACTGGGTCGTCCAGGCCAGCGGGCCGACGAGCGCTTGCACCGAGATCGGTCGCAGGCCGCGCTGTTCGAGTTCCGCCAGCAAGCCTGGGCGGGTCCAGCGCCGGAAATCGGTGGGATGCGGGTGATAGAGCCAAGTGCCGTGGGTGCTGAGCAGCAGCCGCCCGCCGGGTGCGAGCAGGCGTCGGGTCTCGCCGAGATACCAGTCGAGGTCCCAGACATGTTCGAGCACCTGGAAAGACACCACCAGCTGCGCACTCGCATCAGGCAGCGGCAGCGGTCGTCCGGGTTCGATGCGCACCGTCGGCCCGTCCGCGGGCACGGCGATGTCGCAGGCCACATAACGTGCACCGCGTGCCTCGAACAGCGGGCGAAAAGGGGCATCGCCGGCGCCAAGGTCGACGACGCAGGGCGGCACGCCGTCGACAGACGGGGACTCGAGCGCGGTGCGCGCGGCAGCACCCACCGCTGCGGCGAGCTTGCGCAGCGTGTAGGCGTCGTGGCGCCAGAATGGGGGATCGAGCCGGATCGAGGTCGTCATCGGAGTCTCATCGCTTCAAGGGGTAGCCCCCGAAAGGCGGCCCGCAGGCAGCCGCCAAGCCGATCCGCGGGAGTCTTGCATCACTTCGATCGCCCCGGGATAGAAATTCGCCATCAGTGCACGGTCGGCACGCTCGCCGCGGCTGACGAGATTGAGTCGGGGCGCGGGGCTGGCCGGGTTCTGCACCAGGTCGCCGCGGTAGCGGCCGGTCGTCTGCGATACGAAGACCACCCAGTCACCCGGACCCTCGGGGGTGAGGCGGAACGACAGCGCGTGGTCGATGGTGGCCTGCGTCTGCCACAGGAAGACGGGCGTGGCGAGCAGGCCGGCGGCCAGCAGGGCCGAGCCCCACCGTCGCGCGCCGCCTTGCGCACCGGCCAGCCACAGGCCGGCCACCACCGGCAGCGCACCCCAGACAGGGTGGACATAACGGAAGCCCCAGCCATGGCCCTGGTCGAAGCGCACGAACAGGTAGAAGACGAAGGTCAGTACCAGGGCGGCGAGCAGCAGGCGCTCGGCGGGCGGGCGCTGGCGCGACAGCAGCGGCAGCAGCAGCAGGCCGGGTGCGGCCCAGATCCAGGTCTTCCAGGCGGCCTGCCAACGTGCGGTCAGCAATGAAGCATCGGGCCAGACGAGGACGCGGCCAAGGACATCGAGCACGCCGGCAGCCGGCGCAGGCTGGTCGATGGGAGCATCTCCGAAGCCGGCCTTGAGCAGCCACCAGCCCAGGCCCAGGCCCAGGCCGAGCGGAACATAGCCCGCCAGCACAGCCAGCAGCCGTGCCCAGCGCGTGCGGTCCAGGGCCAACCACAGCAGGCAGGGTGCGGCCATCAGTGCATGCGGCACCGGGTTGTGCATGACCAGGCAAAGCCCGCCGACGAGCCCGGCGGCAAACGCGGCTCCGGGTCGCGGTTTCAACAGCAGCCACAGATAGAGTAGGTTCAGCGCAAGCTCACCCGGCATCGCATACCAAGACATCGCGCTGACGGTGAACTGCGGCGATGCCAGCGCGGCCAGCATGGCCCAGCCACCGGCACGTTCATCCCCTGCGGCATCGCTGGCCAGGCGGTGCAGCAGCCCCAGCGTCAGCGCGCCGAAGGCGGGGTTCAGGCACCAGCCGAGATCGGGGGCGACCAGCGGCGTCAGCAGCAGTGCGAGGCCGGGCCAGTAGCCCGAGGTTGCGGCGCCGCTGGCGTGGTCGACGATGACAAAGGCGCCCTGGAATTGCAGCGGCACGACGGCGTCCAGCAGCGCCAGCGGGTAGTGCAGCACGCCCTGTCCCTTGGCGAACGCGTGAGCTTGCATCCAGGGCACATATTCATCCATCGACAGCGGATGGGCGCGGTAGATGAAGCGGGCGCCCAGCAAAAGGGCGGCAAAAACCAGGGTGCTCGCCCGCAGCGGGTGCGCGCCCATCCAGGCTGCCAGCCATTCGGCCGCGTTGCGCGGTGCTGCCCAGACCAGCGTCAGCGCGAGTGCGGCAAGCATCGCTAGCGATTGCACATGGTCGTTTAACGTGAACAGGCGCTCGAAGATGGGATAGTTTTCGAGCGATAGCCCCTCCATGCGCGACAGCCGCGTGATGACCGGCGCGGCGCAGGCCAGCGTCAACGTGGCAAGAGCCAGCCGACGCAATGCCGGGTCGGATAACAGCGGCGGCTTCAACGCAGGTTTCGCCAATCGGTGACGCCCGAGGCCGGCTGGCACTGCGGCATGGCCGGTGCCGAGGCCGCGTCGGCACAGGATGCGAACCAGTTGTCGCCCGTCGGGTTGCGGAACTCGCGCAGCCGGTCTGCGAGGTAGCGCGCCCCTTCGACGTCGCCGGTGGCTTCCAGCGAGCGCGACCAGTGCATCAGCAGCCGTGCGTCGATCAGGCTGAAGGCGGTGCGCCTGGCCGCGGCCAGCGCGTCCGGACCCGGGGCGAGGCTGGTCGCGGCGGCGTAGTCGGCCTGGTGGCCGAACAGCGCTGAGCTTTGGCCCGCGGCGATGCGCCGGGTCAGCGGCACGGCATCGCTGCTGGGCGCATAGATCACGACGATGCGCTGGTAGTCCCACATGGCGAACAGGCTGCCCGCCATCAGCAGGCCGCCGAGCACTTGCCAGGGGGCGCTGCCGGCGGGCTTGGGGTTGCCGCCAGCCGGCAGCGCCAGGCCGAGCGCGAAGCAGGCGGGCAGCAGGAAGTAGGCGTACCAGAGCGGGTATTCGAGCAGGCTGTGCAGGCCGATGGTCAGCACGATCATCAAGGCTGCACGGCGCAGCGGCGCGTCGTCGCCGGCCTGCGCGGCACCGCGCCAGGCCCTGCACAGCGCCCAGCCCAGCAGCGCGAGGACGGCGCCCGCCCACGGCAGGCCGAGCTCGACGGCGAGCTGCGAGACGAGGTTGTGGGTGTGGTCGAAGAAGGCGATGGGGCGGGCCGGGAAGGGCGTGAGGCTCCATGCGAAGTTGAACTCGCCCCAGCCGACGCCGAGCCAGGGGTTGGCCAGCGTCAGCTCCCAGGCGTTGCTCAGGATGGCCAGGCGCGATGGCGAGCCCGCGCCTTCGGCCAACCGGGATGCCGCGCCGAAGGCATGGCCGCTCTCGGCCGACCACAGCGACATCAGCCACCAGCAGGCGCCGAGCATCGCCGGCGTGGCCAGCAGGGACAGCCGCGCACTGCGTGACAGGCGCCGGTCCACCACGCCCCAGAGCGCCAGCATCAGGATGCCGGCGTAGCCGGTGCGCGAGGCGCTCAGCACCACGGAGAACACGAAGGCCAGCAGCAGCACCGGCAGGGCCGCGCGCCAGCCGCGTTTCTCGGTGATGAAGACGGCCGCGACGGCGGCCCACATCATCAGGCTGGCGAGGTGGTTGGGCTGGCGCAGATTGCCTGCGGCGCGGCCGGCGATGCCATAGCGGGCGACCCAGCCGCCGTCGGCCAGGTCGGGCGCGAAGACCTGCACGATGCTGATGGCGACGCTGCACAGGCCGGCGATGAGCAGGCCCCAGAACAATGCTTCGGCGGCCTTGTGGCGCGCGTCGGTGCCCAGGCCCTGGGCCAGCAGCAGCACGGCCAGGCCGGCGCCGATGACGGCCACGGCGTTCAGGCCGAGCGACAGCGGCAGCGCGCGCCAGGCGACCGAGGTCAGCGGCGCAACGGCCAGCAGCGCGAGGGCGACGGCGGCCGGGCTCTTAAGGCCAGCACGCCAGCCGGGCGTCGCGCGCGCCCAGAGGCAAAGCACGAGGCCCCAGCCGGCCAGGGCCAGCAGCTGGTTGTAGAGCGTGACGGCCGGGGTCTGGTTGTAGGCGAGCAGGGGGGGGAGGGCGGCGGCGATAACCAGCCCGAGGGGCGCGGCGGCGGGAGAGGTCTGGGACGACATGGGCGCGGATGATGGCATGCACCAGCTCAGTTCTTCGTTGGCGCTTCTTCGTGGTAGTCGTCGTCGATGTTGACGGCCCAGATCGCGTCGCGACTCGCGCCGCCGTTCAGGATGGCCTGCGCGGCCAGTCGCGCCGACAGCATGGAGTGGTCCTGGTTGTTGTAGCGGTGCATGCCGTTGCGGCCGCAGAGGTAGAGGTTGTCCAGCCCGTCGAGCCAGGCGCGCAGTGCGTCGAAGCGCTGGAAGGCAGCGCCGAAATAGCCGGGGTAGGCCTTGGGCTGGCGCAGCACGGTGGCGTCAAGCAGCTCGCCCTCGTCGGCCAGGCCGAGCTGCTGCATCTCGCGCACGGCCAGGGCCTTCAACGCGTCTTCGCTCATCGCCCACAGCGCGTCGTCGTCGCGGGCGAAGAATTCCAGACCCAGCCACACCGTGTCGGGGTCGGCCACCATGTAGGGGCTCCAGTTGTTAAAGACCTGCACGCGGCCGACCTTGACGCCGGGCTCCTGGATGTAGATCCAGTTGTCGGACACATGGCGGGACTTGCCGGCCACCTTCGGGCTCATGCGGCGGTAGAGCAGGCCGACGGTGATGAAGTCACGGTATTCGAGGCCGGAGGCGATGGACAGCGTCGGTGCGTCGGGTGCGGGGCGCAGGGCCTGGGCGAGCTCGCGGATGGGCATGGTCGACACGACGGCGCTGGCATCGAAGCTCTGGCGCTGGCCACTCACATCGCGTGCGACGACTCGCTCGACTCGGCGCTCCTGGCGGTGGATCTCGTCGACGGCCCAGCCGCGCAGCAGCCGGCCGCCGCGGCTTTCGAACTCGGCGGCCGCCGTCTCCCACATTTGGCCGGGGCCGTATTTGGGATAAAGAAAGCTCTCGATCAGCGAGGTGTGCTGGGTGTCGGTCTTGCCGGTGACGATCTTCTTCAGTGCCTGCTTGGCGGCGCTGCCGATGGATAGGCTTTTGATGCGCTGCGCACCCCAGTCGGCGTTGATGTCGCGGCAGGGTACCCCCCAGACCTTCTCGGTGTAGTCCTTGAAGAACTGCAGGTAGAGCTGGCGGCCGAAGCGGTTGATGAAAAAGTCTTCCAGCGTCTGCTCGGGCTGGATGGGCCGCGCAGCGGATGCCATGTAGCTGCCGGCGAACTGCAGGCAGCGCAGCGGCCCCATCTTCTGGACCAGGTCCATGCCGGGCTTGAGCGGGTAGTCGAAGAAGTTGCCACCGAAGTAGATGCGCGACTGGCGGCTGCGGATCAGCATGATGGCGTCGTCGGCCTCGCTGGCCGAGGCCAGATGGCCGCCGAGCAGCCGCTGCTGCCCTTGGTAGGCCAGGCGAGCGTTCGCGCTGCTGCCGTCGGCCCTGGCGACGGGCAGTATATCGCGCCACCAGTTCATGACCCAGTCCGACTTCGAGAAGAAGCGGTGGCCGCCGATGTCGATGCGGTTGCCCTTGTAGTTGACGGTCCTGGAGATGCCGCCGATGGCGTCGCTGCCTTCCAGGATCGTGACCTGGGGGTAGCCGGCGCGCAGCAGTTCGAGGCCAGCAGTCAGGCCGGCCGGGCCGGCGCCGATGATCAGGGCGGAGGCACGACTCATCGCAATGGGCTGAGGGTGGGGTTCAAGGAGGTGAACAGCAGGCTCTTGCGCAACGCGAAATTGAAGAGGAAGACGCCACAGGCGCTGCCGAGCTTGGCGGCCAGCGGCGCGACTCCGATCTGCCGGACCAGCAGCCACAGCAGGGCCTCGGTCAGCAGCAGCCCCGCTCCACCGATCAGCGCGAACAGCGCAAATTCATGGCGGCGGTCCGCCATGCGACGCTGTGAGAACACATGCCGCGTGCTGATCGTGTAGATGAGCATCAGGCCGAGGCTGAAACCCAGGCACGCGGATACCGCCAGGTTGATGCCCAGCCGAAGGCTCAGGTTGAACACGGCGGTGTCCAGCGCCAGCGCCGCGACGCTGGCTGCGAAGTACCGCAGGAATTCGCGCGATAGGGTGGGCACGGTCAGGGCTCTTTCGAGGTCAGCTGAGAACAGGCGTAGAGGGCGAAGGTCTGCGGCGAATCCCGCCTCTGCGGCGGCTGCCATGTGGCCAGTGGTTCGGGCTTGAGCCGGCCGCGAAGCGCCATGAAATCAGGGGCATCCGCCTGCTGGCACAAGGTTTCCAGCCGGCCCTGGGAGGGCATATCGCAGCCGGCCAGCGCGACGTGGTCGCGGGCCATCAGGGCGCCAGTCCGGCAACTTTTGCGATCCTCGTCGATCAGACGATAGGCCTCGCGGCGCGGACCGTAAATCAGTGCAGTATCGCGGTTAAACAGCACGCCTGCGCCTTGTTGTTGAGAGAAGTGGCTGGGGTGTCCGAGCAGGCCCCACACTGGCGCCAGTTGGTTTGGCCAGTAGACCGATGCCTTCGCTGGCAGATGGGCGATGAAGGGGTGTTCATGTGCTGATGGCGATTCGATGGTCCGCGCGAGGTCGGAGCGTTGGTCCCAATGGGTCAGCGCAGTGAACAGCAGCAACGCGCTAAGTGACAGCGCGAGCCACACGCCGACGCGCGACTTGCTGCAGACGCGCAGCAGCGCGGCAAAGCCGGCGAAGGCAACGACCGGGATTGCCGCGACCTCGATGAACCGGTCGTTCCATCCTGCCGTCGGAAACTGCCAGCCCTGTTGCTGCAGCATGGCGTCGAGTTGATAGGCGATGAGTCCGAGCGTGCAAAGCAGGATGCAGGGGCAGGCCAGCCATACCACGGTCCGGGAGGGCTTGCGAACGCGCCACGCTGCCAGCGATGCGAGTCCCCATAGCGGCAGGGTCACCTTGCCATGATCCATGCCGAAATGCGAGTTCATGAGTGCGAGCCCCAATGCACAGGCGCTGGCGCGCCAAAGACCATCCAGCTGCCAAAGCTTGGCGAGCAGCCATGGTGTCAGGGTCATGGCCAGCAGGTGCGCAACCCAGTGCGCCCGCCATAGCTGCAGTTGCGTCAACATCACCGAGCGCCCGAAGTCGACGCACAGGATGGTCAGACCAATGAACGCCAGGGTCGTGATGACGACCGCAAGGATCAACCGTGTCCAGGCGTCCTTGGGGCGCAGGCGGGTCACGGCAATCAGGATGGCGACGTCGAGCAGTACGGTCAACTGCTCATCAAGGGACCAGTTTCCAATCAGCAGATGGTCGGCGCTGGTCTCGAACAGAGACCACCAATACGGGTCATAGGTCCGGAGCAGGCCATCCCAGGGCGGAATGCCGGCCAAAGCTGCAACCAGGGCGGCGGGCAGGGTCGCCAGCAGCCACAACCACTGCCGGTCGGTCTCGACGAGATAGCACCAGCTCAACGAGATGACGGGCAGGGCCATCAGCGGGTGAAACGACAGGCCAAGAAGTTGCAGAGCCACCGCCGCAAGCCGCCGACCGTCGAGGAGTGCCACCAGACTCCACAGCAACAAGGGTTCCGCAAAGCTGCGCGCGGTCACGAATGCCTCGCCGAACCTGAAGACGTTGCCGCCACCGTAGGTGGGCGACATGACGGCAAACGCCAGCAGGCCCCAGAGGTGGATTTGCTCCGAAGCATCGAAACGGCGAAGCAGCGCCAGCATGGCGCCGATCAGCAGCAGCCAACTGCCCGTCAGCACTCCAACATGCGTGGCGATTCGACCCAGGTGCTTGTACAGGGGCACCATCACATGGGCATAGATGGAATAGCGATCCTGCGAGCCGCCAGAGAAGAAGACGTCCTGGCTCAGACCTGGCGCGCTGGAGTGGAGCAGTGTCTGCCCAAAATATAGGACGGCATCGTGCCACAGCCCTTCGTAGGGATGTGCCATGACCCACCAGGCCAGGATGGCCAGCAGGGCGGTCAGTCGGCACGACGGGTTCGTGGCGGTCATGCGTGGGGTGGAGCTACAAAACAAGGCTCTTTGCGCGTTAAATAGTGACGCGCCTCTGTGACAGAGAGCGAAACTCGGTCAGCCAAAGGCTGCTGCAAGTGACTGATGTGTAACGACTTTTCGTTCTTGTCGTTTAGGCATCCTCAATTAACGCGCAAAGAACTCAAAACAAAAGGGGCCGAAGCCCCTTTAGCTTTATCTGGTCTTGGCCGTAGCGATACCTGCTGGTGGATTGGGCTAGAGATGAAAGAAAAAACGGCGCCAGAAGGCGCCATCTGAGAATCAAAACTTAGAATTGTTGAAGCAACGGTCTCAAGACGCACTGTTCTTCATGATGGCATCCTTGACGGAGCCTGCGGGGGCATCGGTCGAGATCGTCCACGTCACGGCCGTGGTGCCGACGTTGGCCACCCATTGGATGTAGGTCGCCGTGCTCACGGCGCCGGACACCAGATTGGCTTTGATCGTGCCGCCGGTCGAGGTGTCCACAGACGCCACTTCGTTGGTCGCCTTGAAGTTGGCATCGGCGGGGACGCCGTTGTTGGTGCCACCACCCGTGCAGCTGGTGGCAACACCGCCATTTTCCTGGATACACAGAGCAACGGCCGCCTTGATCGAGTCGACCGCGGAGAGGGCGTTGGCGGCTTTGGCCTTGGCGGTGTAGTCCTTGTACTGCGGAATGGCCACAGCAGCCAGGATGCCGATGATGGCCACGACGATCATCAGTTCGATCAGGGTGAAGCCCTGCTGGGCGCATTGCTTCAGGTTCACGGGATGCTCCTAGGCTAAGAGGGTGGTTTGGAGAGGTGGCCACTCTCCTTCATGCAGGGAGCATGCCAGTCCGTCAGGGCTGGTCGTAGCGGGAGCGCATGGTAGAAAAACGGCGCCCCAAAGGGCGCCGTCTGTAGATTAGAACTCGGAGTGCTGTTGAAGTAACGGTCTCAAGAAGCGCTGTTCTTCATGATGGCATCCTTGACGGAGCCTGCGGGGGCATCGGTCGAGATCGTCCATGTCACGGCGGTGGTGCCAACGTTGGCCACCCATTGGATGTAGGTCGCCGTGCTCACGGCGCCAGATACCAGATTGGCTTTGATCGTGCCGCCAGTAGTCGTGACGATTGAAGCCACTTCATTGGTTGCCTTGAAGTTGGCATCGGCGGGGATGCCATTGTTGGTGCCGCCACCCGTGCAGCTGGAGGCAACGCCGCCGTTTTCCTGGATACACAGAGCGACGGCCGCCTTGATCGAGTCGACTGCGGAGAGTGCGTTGGCGGCCTTGGCCTTGGCCGTGTAGTCCTTGTACTGCGGAATGGCGACCGCAGCGAGGATGCCGATGATGGCCACGACGATCATCAGTTCGATCAGGGTGAAGCCCTGTTGGGCGCGTTGCTTCAGGTTCATGGGGAGCTCCTTGGGAAAGCGGGAGGGGGGGACGCTCCCTCATGTTGCAGGGGGCGTGCCAGCCCGGTGCAGCTGGGTTTCGGCGTGCAAAGTTCTCGGAAACACACGGAAATGCGCCGTTTGAGCTTCGGGTTGACAAGAAACGTCACTCCAGCCTGCCACTTTCTGTCAGACCAGGTTGGGCGCCGTCGCAAGAAACGTCAGCCCGGCAAAGCGAAACGGCATCCCTGGGGATGCCGTCGTTCAGGGCCTTGCCTTCCTTCGCGGCGTCACAGGCTCATGGTCTGCCCGGCAGCCAGCGCGCTGATCCGATGCGGGCTGTTCAGCAGCCCGATGCCCTGCATGACGGCGCTGACCTCGCCGGGCTTGATGTGAGTGATGCGCACGTCCACGCTGCCGGCCAGTTGCGCGAGTTCGCGGCCGAGGTCGGTGGGGCAGAGGTGCTGGCTGACATGGGCCACCTCGGCCTCGTCGTCGCTGAAGGCGGTCTCGATGACGAGGTGGGACAGTTTCAGCCCGGCCAGGCGGCGCCACAGCGCCGGGTTGGGGCCGGTGTCGCCGGTGAAGACCCAGTGGGCGTGGCCGGCTGCCGCGCCGCCGTCGACGGCGAAGCCGACCGCGGGCACGGTGTGGGCCGCGGGCAGGATCTCGACGATGCGGCCGCCGAGGTCCAGGCGCTCGCCGATCTGGAAGGGGTGCAGGGACAGCACGGGGGCGTCGCGGCTGGGCAGGGTCGTGAAGTCGGGCCAGATGACGCCGTTGAAGATGTGCTGGCGCAGTGCGGCCAGCGTTTCGGGCAGGGCGTGGACCTGCACGGGCGGGCGGCCGGCGGCGGCGCGCAGGCGCAGCACGGCGTCGGCCAGCAGCGGGATGCCCAGCACGTGGTCGAGGTGCGAGTGGCTGAGCAGGATGTGGTCGACGGCGGCCAGCGCCTGCAGTGGCAGATCGCCCACGCCGGTGCCGGCGTCGATGAGGACATCGTCGTCGAGCAGGAAGGCGGTGGTCTTGTAGCCGGCGGCGATGGCGCCGGAGCAGCCCAGGACGCGGATGTTCATGCGGTGCGTGGCTCGGGTTCGGGAGCCTCGCGTCGGGCGAGGCAGAGCCAAGAATGTACGCAGCGTCCCGCACTGCCGGACGGTCGGATTACCGACTAGGGGTCATCGCCGGCGTGAGGAAATCACACGCGGCCGCGGCGCCCGCCGGGCGAGGCCGCGGGGCGGGGTCAGCCCTGGACGAATTGCATCTGCGTGCCGGCCAGTTCGATCAGGTCGCCGCTGCGCAGCGCGATCGATTCGCCGGTCAGCGGGATGCCGTTGACGCTGGGGCGGTGGGTGCCTTCCACGTGGGCGAAGACGTAGCCGGTGGGGCGCTTGGTGATGGAGGCGACCTGCACGCCGGGCTTGCCCAGCGTCGTGACGACCTTGGTCAGCGCGACCTCGCGGCCGGCGGCGGCGCCGGTCAGCACCTTGATGGAGGCCGGGCCGACGGGGGCGGCACCGCCGAGGGCGCCAAAGGAGGAGCCCAGTCCCAGGTTCGGCGGAGCGCTGGCGCCGGGCTTGAGGATCATGGTCTTCTCGTAGTCGCCGCCGTCGTTCAGCAGGAACTTGATCTTGTATTTGCCGATTTCGACGGTGTCGTTGTCGGCCAGCAACTGCTTCTTGATGGCCTTGCCGTTGATGTAGGTGCCGTTGGTGGAGTTCAGGTCTTCGATGAAGACGTCGGCACCGGCCATCTGCAGCACCGCGTGCTCGCCCGAGACGGCGAGGTTGTCGATGACGATGTCGTTGTAAGGGCGCCGACCGAGAGTCGTCTTGTCCTTGGTGATCTGTACCTCCTTGATCACCACGCCGTCGAGCGAAACCACCAGTTTGCCCATGTATGACCTCAAGTTCTGTTGTATGCGTCGCGACTCTTCAGGCAGGGAGTCAGTTGCCGCCACGCCGACCGAAGGGCCACCAGCCCCGTCCTTCGGCACGTTGGCGGCCCGCGGCGCGGGCCAGGATGAGCGCGATGTTATCCCGGCCGCCGTTGTCATTGGCCGCATTGATCAGCGCGCGTGCAGCTTCGGGCAGGGCGCGATGGCCGTTCAGCAGGCTGGCCAGCGTGTCGTCGTCGAGCATGTCCGACAGGCCGTCCGAGCAGAGTAAGTAGATGTCACCCGCCTGAACCTCGTGCAGATGCAGCTCCATCAGCACCGTGTCCTCGACGCCGACGGCGCGCGTGACGAGGTTCTTGTTGCTGGAGAACGCGGCTTCCTCGACCGTGAGGAGGCCGGCGTCGATCTGCTCCTGCAGCAGGGAGTGGTCGCGGGTGATCTGCATCAGGCGGCCCGCCCGCAGCCGGTAGGCCCGCGAGTCGCCGACGTGGCCGAGCAGCAGGCCCTCGGGACGGAAGACGCCCAGCACCAGGGTCGTGCCCATGCCGGCATAGCGCGGGTTGGTGTTGGCGGCGTTGAAGATGGCGCGGTTGGCGTTGTCGACGCAGATGTCCATCGCGCGCTTGACCTCGCCGGCGCGCGCCTCGCGGCCGGTGTCCTTGAGCCAGCGGCCGAGCTCGGTGCTGACGAAGCTGGTCAGCATCTGGCTGGCGACTTCGCCGGCGTTGTAGCCGCCCATTCCGTCGGCCAGCACGATCAGCCCGGCGGCGGCGTCCAGCGCGACCGAATCCTCGTTGTTGTCGCGCGCGCGGCCCACGTCGGTGGCGCTGAAGAACTCCAGGATCATGGGGCTTTCGATGGCTCGGGGGGCTCGGCAGGGGAGCGAGGATTCTGCCCTGCTTCCCCGGGCGCCAAGCGCAGTGTTTGTGCGAAGGCCGCGTCCTGATGCACGGCCGCGTCGGGGGCACAGGGCTCGGACTGCAGGTCCATGGAGAGCACGGCTTCGAGGTCGCGCGCCATCTGTTCGCCGCCGCCGTAGCGCAGCTCGGGGCGCTTCTCGAGGGCCAGGGCCAGCACCAGGGCCAGGGGCTCGGGCAGTTCCGGGCGGCGGCTGCGCACGTCGGGTGCCGGCTCGGTTGCGATTTGTTGCATCAGCCGCGCCATCGACTCGCTGTGGTGGGGCAGCGTGCCGCTGAGCAGCTGGTAGAGCAGCACGCCGAGCGAGTAGAGGTCGCTGCGGCCGTCCACGGTCAGGCCGGCCAGCTGTTCGGGCGACATGAAGGAGGGCGTGCCCAGGACCAGGCCGGTGCGCGTGCGGCTGCCGTCGCCGACGCGGGCGATGCCGAAGTCCATCAGCTTGAGGCTGCCGTTGACGCGGTCCAGCATCACGTTGGCGGGCTTGATGTCGCGGTGGATGACGCCCTGGCTGTGCGCATAGGCCAGCGCGCGGGCCAGGCGCGCGCCGATCTGCACGACCTCGCGCACGGGCAGCAGCTGGCCGGGCCGGGTGAAGAGGCTGAGGTCGCGGCCCAGCACGTATTCGAGGGCGATCCAGGCGTCGTTGCCGTCCTGGCCGGCATCCACGACCTGCAGGATGTCGGGGTGCTCCAGCGCGCCGGCCGCGTGGGCTTCGCGCATAAAGCGCGAGCGCACGTCGGCCAGATCCTCGGCGGAGAACTCGCGGCTCAGCGCCAGGCGCTTGACGGCGACCTGGCGGCCGGTCGAGCGCTGCGTGGCCTTGTAGACGACGGCCATCGCGCCGCGGCCGATCTCGGCGCCGAGCTCGTAGCCCTGCAGTCCCGAAGGTGCCGCGTCCGGCGCGGCCTCGGGCTGCAGCGTGACGGGCTGCGTCGACGGCTCGCCGGCCGGCGCGTCGGCCGTGCCGGCCACGCGGCCGACGAGCCGCTGCCAGAAGCTGCCGGGTTTGCCGCTGCTTGCCATGCGGTTGATCTTAGAACCTGTTCACGGCCTCCCCGTGGCGCCCGTTGCCCCGCAAAAACGGCGGATGCAAGGCGCAAACCGGAGACGGGCTGGGTGCCCGGCGAGGATTTGCAACGCCGCAGACGCTGTTTTTGCGGGGCAACCCGAAGGGCAAGGCAGCACAAGGCCGCACTCGTTGTTGCCCACCTTGGCCGGGCATGAGCCTGGCCGGCGGCGCGCGCCTAGATTGCGACCTTGTGCTGCCTTGCGGGCGCCACGGTGAGGCCGTGAACAGGTTCTTAGGACTCACGCCGCGTGCGGCGGCTCAGTGCCAGTCCGACGGCGACGACGAAGATCGCGCCGCTGAGGCTGACGGCGTAGTCCAGGCCATGCAGATGGCTGTCGAACCAGTCGCGAGCGGCGGCGTCCGTCGTGGCCAGCTCGCCGGCCACGAAGCCCAGCAGCGCCGCGCCCAGCGTGACGATGGCCGGGAAGCGCTGCATCAGCTTCAGCAGCAGCGTGCTGCCGAAGACGATGAGCGGGATGGACAGGCCGAGGCCGATGATGAGCAGGGGCAGGCGCAGGCCCTCGGGCGCGCCGTCGGCGGCGGCGGCGACGGCGATGACGTTGTCCAGGCTCATGACCAGGTCGGCGGCGAGGATGGTGAGCACGGCGCCCCACAGCGTGGTGCGGGCGCGCACGTCGGCCGCGTCGTCGCTGTCGACCAGCAGCTGGATGCCGATCCACAGCAGCATCACGGCGCCGGCCAGCTTCAGCCACGGCAGCTGCAGCAATTGCATGGCGAACAGCGTCAGCACGACGCGCAGCGCAATGGCCGCGCCGCTGCCGAGGACGATGGCCGGTCTCTGCTGCGCGGCCGGCAGGTTGCGCGCGGCCAGCGCGATGACGACGGCGTTGTCGCCCGACAGCAGCAGGTTGACCCAGACGATCTTCAGCAGCGCGATCAGGAAGGCGGCGTTCAGCAGGTCCATGTCATGGCGAAAAAAAACCGCCGGGTTGGTGCCCGGCGGCTTTCTGCGGGAACCAAGCCCGGATTACAGCAGGGCCTTCAGCAGCCTGCCCATCTCGGACGGGTTGCGCGTGACGGTGAAGCCGCACTCTTCCATGATGGCGAGCTTGGCATCGGCCGTGTCGGCGCCGCCGGAGATCAGCGCGCCGGCGTGGCCCATGCGCTTGCCCGGAGGGGCGGTGACGCCGGCGATGAAGCCGACGATGGGCTTCTTCATGTTGGCCTTGCACCAGCGGGCGGCTTCGGCCTCGTCGGGGCCGCCGATCTCGCCGATCATGATGACGGCGTCGGTGTCCGGGTCGTCGTTGAAGGCCTTCATCACGTCGATGTGCTTGAGGCCGTTGATCGGGTCGCCGCCGATGCCGACGGCCGACGACTGGCCGATGCCCAGCTCGGTCAGCTGGGCCACGGCTTCATAGGTCAGCGTGCCGGAGCGCGAGACCACGCCGACGCGGCCCTTGCGGTGGATGTGGCCGGGCATGATGCCGATCTTGATTTCTTCCGGCGTGATCAGGCCGGGGCAGTTGGGGCCCAGCAGCAGCGTCTTCTTGCCGCCGGCGGCTTCCTTGGCCTTCATCTTGTTGCGCACTTCCAGCATGTCGCGCACGGGAATGCCTTCGGTGATGCAGATGGCCAGGTCCAGGTCGGCCTCGACGGCTTCCCAGATGGCAGCGGCAGCGCCGGCGGGCGGCACGTAGATGACCGAGACGGTCGCGCCGGTCTGCGAGGCGGCTTCCTTGACGGTGGCGTAGATGGGGATCTCGCTGAACTTCTCGCCGGCCTTCTTCGGGTTCACGCCCGCGACGAAGGCGTTCTTGCCGTTGGCATAGGCCTGGCAACCCAGCGTATGGAACTGGCCGGTCTTGCCGGTGATGCCCTGGGTGATGACCTTGGTGTCTTTGTTGATGTAGATGGACATGTCTTGTTCCTAGTCAGTTGGGGACAGGGCTACTCGCTTCGCTCGGGCGGTCTGTCCCGCAAAGGCATTAGCTTTGGCTTAGGCCACAGCCGCAACGATCTTGGTGGCCGCTTCGGCCATCGTGTCGGCGGCGATGATGGGCAGGCCGGATTCGGCCAGCATCTTCTTGCCCAGCTCTTCGTTGGTGCCCTTCATGCGCACGACCAGCGGCACGGACAGGTTCACGGCCTTGCAGGCGGTGATGACGCCCTCGGCGATGGTGTCGCACTTCATGATGCCGCCGAAGATGTTGACGAGGATGCCCTTCACGCTCTTGTTCTTGAGCATGATCTTGAAGGCCTCGGTCACCTTCTCGGCCGTGGCGCCGCCGCCGACGTCCAGGAAGTTGGCCGGCTCGCCGCCGAACAGCTTGATGGTGTCCATCGTGGCCATGGCCAGGCCGGCGCCGTTCACCAGGCAGCCGATGTTGCCGTCCAGCGAGATGTAGGCCAGGTCGAACTTGGAGGCTTCGATCTCGGCCGGGTCTTCTTCATCGAGGTCGCGGTAGGCGACGATCTCGGGGTGGCGGAACAGCGCGTTGGCGTCGAAGTTGAACTTCGCGTCCAGGGCCATCAGATTGCCCTTGCCGTCGCGGTTCAGCGGGTTGATTTCCACCAGCGACGCGTCGGTGTCCATGTAGCACTTGTAGAGCTTGGCGAACAGGTCGACGGCCTGGTCGACCGTGTGGCCTTGCATGCCGATGGCGGCCGCCACCTTCCTACTCTGCTCGGCGGTGATGCCGGTCAACGGGTCGATCATCTCGGTGATGATCTTCTCGGGCGTGCTGTGGGCCACCTCTTCGATGTCCATGCCGCCTTCGCTGGAGGCGATCAGCGCGACCTTCTGCGTGGCGCGGTCGGTCACCAGCGAGATGTAGAACTCCTTGCCGATGTCGGCGCCATCCTCGACGTAGAGGCGGCGGACCTTCTGGCCTTCGGGGCCGGTCTGGTGGGTCTTGAGCTGCATGCCCAGGATGGCCTCGGACTTTTCCTTGACGTCGTCGATGGTCTTGGCGACCTTGACGCCACCGCCCTTGCCGCGGCCGCCGGCGTGGATCTGGGCCTTCACGACCCAGACCGGGCCGCCCAGCTTCTGTGCGGCCTCGACGGCTTCCTGCACGGTGAAGGCCGGGATGCCGCGCGGCACCGGCACGCCGAACTGGCGCAGGATTTCTTTGCCCTGGTATTCGTGGATTTTCATGGCTGGGTCTCTCGGGTCGGGGTAGTCAGGAAGCGGTCGCGGCCGGCGTCAGATGCCAGCGTGGGTAGAACTTGGCGACGGTCTCGCCGTCGCGGCGCAGCGCGTGGCAGCGATCGAGTTGGAAAGGGGGATTGCCGTCGGAATCGCCTTCGCGGGTATCGATGACAGAACCCGCCATCGCCTGGATGACGGCGGTGGGCAGCACCTGGCAGAGTTCGGTCAGGTGGGTGCAGCCCCGCGTACCTGCCAATCGTTCCTGGACGGCCTGACGGAAGCCTTTCAGCAGGTTGAGGCCGATCAGGCGGGCGTAGGCGTCGCCGTGCACATTGCAGGCGCCGGGGTAGGGCATCCACAGCGTTTCGGACGTGGCGGCCGTAATGGTCAGTGCCGTGTCGACCGTCAGGTGCAGGCGCATCTCGTGGATGGGCTCGCCCGCCTTGCGGGGCACGCCGGCCAGTGGCACATCATGGGTCTTGGTGTCCGTCAGGCTGGCTTCGACATCGAACAGGCCGTCATCGCGCGCGAACACCTGCACATCGAGGGCGCGGCGGTGCAGCGGGCGGCGCGTGACGGGAGGATGGACGGCGGGCATGGCGGGGAACTTCGCGAAACAACCCGGCCGGTGCCGGGACGGGGCGCTCCCCGCTTTCGCGGCCGCTTTGCACAAGGGGCAAATGGGCCTGTAACCGGGTGAACCCTCATTTTTGGGCAGCAGGCAATGTAGCACGGAGGGTGAAAACTACCGCTGCGCGCCTGGTTGAGCGGCCCTTTGCGGGCGAGTTCAGAGGTTGAGAGTTTTTCGGCCGTGTCCGCAAGGCGCGTCAAAACGCCGCCGATCTAGACGCAAAGCGCAGCCATAGCTCGGGCTATGGCGAGCATTTGCAACGACGAGCGGGGGTGTTTTGGCGTGCAAGGCGAGCATGGGTGAAAGACTCTCAACCTCTCAGGCCTTCAGCAGACGGCGCACGATGTCGGCGGCGAACCCCCTGGCCAGCAGGAAGCGCGTCTGGCGGGCCTGCTCGCTAGCGTCGCGCGCCGGCTCCGCGCCGAAGCGCTTGTGCCAGACCTCCCGGGCGCGTTCCAGCTCGGTGGCACGCAGCGAGGCCTGCTGCTCTGCGCCCAGCTTCAGCCCGTGCTGGGCCAGTTCCTGCTGGATGCGCTGGGCACCGAAACGGCCCGAGCGCAGATGCAGGCGGGATTCGACAAACCGGGTTTCGTCCAGGTAGCCGTCGGTGGCGAGCGCGTCGAGCAGTGCGTCGACGGCGGTTTCGCCGGACGCGGAATCGTCGTCCGGCACGGGCGAATCTGCTTCACCGGCCTCGGCGGCCCCGACCGCGGCCAGGCGCTGGCGCTGTTCGATCCGCAGCAGCTTGCGCCTCAGCTCCGCGCGGCTGTGTTCGCGCTGTGCCAGCAGCCCGATGGCGCGCGCTTTCAGCGACAGGAGTGGACGGATCGCCATGCAGCCTGGACCGGCGGTTACTCCTTGTCCGCAGAGCCTTCGGCCGCGCCCAACGGGGCGACGCCGACCGCTGCGCGGATCTTGTTTTGGCGAAACCGCATGGGTCACTCCTTGTCAGTCGCGCCCCCGGCCTCGCCCAACGGGGCGACGCCGACCGCTTCGCGGATGCGGTTTTCGATTTCGTGGGCGATGTCGGGGTTCTCGCGCAGGAACTCGCGGGCGTTGTCCTTGCCCTGGCCGATCTTCTCGCCGTTGTAGGCATACCAGGCGCCGGACTTGTCGACGATCTTGTGGACGACGCCCATGTCGACGATCTCGCCCTCGCGGCTGATGCCCTCGCCGTAGAGGATGTCGAACTCGGCGGTCTTGAACGGCGGGCTGACCTTGTTCTTGACGACCTTGACCTTGGTCTCGGAGCCGATGATCTCCTCGCCCTTCTTGATCGAGCCGATGCGGCGGATGTCCAGGCGCACGGACGAATAGAACTTCAGCGCGTTGCCGCCGGTGGTCGTCTCGGGCGAGCCGAACATGACGCCGATCTTCATGCGGATCTGGTTGATGAAGATGACCGTGCAGTTGGTCTTCTTGATGGTGGCGGTCAGCTTGCGCAGGGCCTGGCTCATCAGGCGGGCCTGCAGGCCGGGGAGCTGGTCGCCCATCTCGCCTTCGAGCTCGGCCTTGGGCGTCAGGGCCGCGACCGAGTCGATGACGATGAGGTCGACCGAGCCGGAGCGCACCAGCGCGTCGACGATCTCGAGGGCCTGTTCGCCGGTGTCGGGCTGGCTGATCAGCAGGTCGGTCAGGTTGACGCCGAGCTTCTGCGCGTACTGGATGTCGAGCGCGTGTTCGGCATCGATGAAGGCGCAGGTGCCCTGGAGCTTCTGCATCTCGGCGATGACCTGCAGCGTCAGCGTGGTCTTGCCGGAGGACTCGGGGCCGTAGATCTCGATGACGCGGCCGCGCGGCAGGCCGCCGACGCCCAGCGCGATGTCCAGGCCCAGCGAGCCGGTGGAGACGACCTGGATGTCTTCCAGCGCCTCGCCCTCGCCGAGGCGCATGATGGAGCCCTTGCCGAACTGCTTCTCGATCTGGGCGAGGGCGGCCTGCAGGGCCTTGGCTTTTTCGGTGTTCAGGGCTTTGACGGGGGCGTCCATGCGGTTCTCCAAAGAATGGCTGAATTATGGGGCAATCTGTATGTTTGTACAGTGGTTTCTCCCCAGGCTTGATGAGCATCCTAGGCAGGTGGTGGCTCATGGCGTGAGCCACCCGCTCAACACATAACATCGGCCGAGGAGACAAGACGATGCGCATCCTGATTGCCGAAGACGACCAAGTGCTGGCCGACGGGCTGTTGCGCGCGCTGCGCGCGTCGGGCTATGCGGTGGACCGTGTCAGCAGCGGCACCGAGGCCGACGCGGCGCTGGCGACGCACGAGTTCGACCTCGTCATCCTCGACCTCGGCCTGCCGCGCCTGCACGGGCTCGAGGTGCTGCGCAAGCTGCGCGCGCGCGGCTCGACGATGCCGGTGCTGATCCTGACCGCGGCGGACAGCGTCGAGCAGCGCGTCAAGGGCCTGGACCTGGGCGCGGACGACTACATGGCCAAGCCCTTCTCGCTGCAGGAGCTGGAGGCGCGCGTGCGGGCGCTGACCCGGCGCGGCCTGGGCACCGCGAGCAGCCTCATCAAGCATGGGCCGCTGACCTTCGACGCGACCGGCCGCGTCGCCTACATCAACGAGCAGATGCTGGAACTGTCGGCGCGCGAGCTGTCGCTGCTGGAGGTGCTGCTGCAGCGCGCCGGCCGCCTGGTCAGCAAGGATCAGCTCGTCGAGCGCCTGTGCGAGTGGGGCGAGGAGGTCTCGAACAACGCGATCGAGGTCTACATCCACCGGCTGCGCAAGAAGATCGAGCAGGGGCCGATCCGCATCGCGACCGTGCGCGGCCTCGGCTACTGCCTCGAAAAGATCCCTTCATGATGGGGCTCCCCGTCGGCTGGGTACAGCCGTCGGCCCTCCGAGAGGGCCGGGCCTTGCTTGGGAGCGGCCCAGCGCTGCGGCCCGCCTGATGCCGAGCAAAGACGGCGCCAGCCCCCAGCAGGGCTCGCTGTTCGGCGAGATCCTCGACTGGATGCTCGCCCCGCTGCTGCTGATCTGGCCGATCAGCGTGGCGCTGACCTGGCTGGTGGCGCAGGGCATCGCGAGCCGGCCCTACGACCGCGAGCTGGGCGAGACGGCGCGCAGCCTGGGCCTGCAGGTTGCGGCTGCCGAGGCGCCGATGGGATTGGCCAAGGGCCGGGACCGCAATGCGCTGGCGCCCGAGGCCGCGGCGCTGCTGCGGGCCGATGCGTCGGACACGGTCTTCTACCAGGTGCTCGGCCTGCGCGGCGAGCTGCTGAGCGGCGATGCGGCGCTGCCGGTGCCGGTCGAGGAAGCGCCGATCGTGCCCTGGGAGATCCATTTCCGCGACGACGAGGTGGGCACCGACGCCGTGCGCGTGGCCTATCTGTGGGTCGCGCCCGAGGGCCAGGCGGGCTCGACGCGGACGATGCTCGTGCAGGTCGCCGAGACGCTGGGCAAGCGGGCGCGGCTGACCAACGAGATCATCAAGGGCGTCATCCTGCCGCAGTTCGTCATCCTGCCGCTGGCCGTGCTGCTGGTGTGGCTGGCGCTGGCGCGCGGCATCTCGCCGCTGAACGAGCTGCAGCGGCGCATCCGCTCGCGCGAGAGCTCGGACCTGTCGCCCATCGACGAGCAGCGCGTGCCCGACGAGGTCGCGCCGCTGGTGCGCGCCATCAACGACCTGCTGGCGCGGCTGGATTCGTCGATGAGCCGGCAGAAGCATTTCCTGGCCGATGCGGCCCACCAGCTGAAGACGCCGCTGGCCGGCCTGCGCACCCAGGCCGAGCTGATCCAGCGCGAGATCGACGCCGGCCGCGCGTCGCCCGACGAGATGAAGCGCTCGCTCGCGCAGATCGCGCGCGCCAGCGAGCGGGCGGCGCATATGGTCAACCAGCTGCTGTCGATGGCGCGCGCCGAGGACGCCGAGCAGGCCATGCGGCGCGAGCCGGTCAACCTGGCCGAGATCGCCATCGACACCGTGCGCGACTTCGTGCCGCGCGCGCTGGAGCGGCGCATCGACCTCGGCTACGACGGCGTCGCGCCGGACGACAGCCGGCTGCGCGTGCAGGCCCAGCCGGTGCTGCTGGGCGAGCTGATCCGCAACCTCGTCGACAACGCGCTGCTGTACACGCCGGCGGGCGGCGTCGTCACGGTGCGTGTCGTCGAGGACCCCTTCGGCCAGGTCGTCGTGCTGCAGGTCGAGGACACCGGGCCGGGCATTTCGCCGGCCGAGCGCGAGAAGGTCTTCCAGCCCTTCTACCGCTCGCTGGGCAGCGGCGTGGAGGGCTCGGGCCTGGGGCTGGCCATCGTGCAGGAGATCGTGCAGCAGCATGCGGCCGAGCTGACGCTGGACGACACGCGCGTGCGCCGCGCGGCGGGCGGCGAATCGCCCGACGGCCAGGGGCCGGGGGCGCGCTTCACGATCCGGTTTCCGGCTACGTCTTCACCAACTTCTTGACGCGCGCGATGGACAGCAGCAGGCCGAGCGACAGGCCCAGCGTCACCATCGCCGTGCCGCCGTAGCTGACGAAGGGCAGGGGCACGCCGACGACGGGCAGGATGCCGCTGACCATGCCCATGTTGACGAACACATAGGTGAAGAAGCTCAGCGTCACCGCGCCGGCCATCAGCCGCGTGAACAGCGTGGGCGCATCGGACGCGATCATCAGCCCGCGCAGGATCAGCGCCGTGAAGCCGGCCAGCAGGGCCAGCGCGCCGAGCAGGCCGAACTCCTCGCCGAAGGCCGCGAAGATGAAGTCCGTCGTGCGCTCGGGGATGAACTCCAGATGGGTCTGCGTGCCTTGCATGAAGCCCTTGCCGGTCAGGCCGCCGGAGCCGATCGCGATCTCGCCCTGGATGATGTGGAAGCCCTTGCCGAGCGGGTCCTTGCTCGGGTCCAACAGCGTGCAGATGCGGTGCTTCTGGTATTCCTTGAGCACCGGCCAGGTCAGGTCGGGCTCGCAGATCTTGTCTTCGCTCAGCACCAGGGCCGTGGCCGCGGCGGCACCCAGCACCAGGGCCGGCAGGATGAGCTTCCACGGCAGGCCGGCGAAGAAGATCACATAGAGGCCCGCGGCCAGCACCAGGATGCCGGTGCCGAGGTCGGGCTGCTTGGCGATCAGCAGGAAGGGCAGCAGCAGCAGCGCGAAGGCGGCGATGAAGTCCGGCCAGCGCAGCAGGCCCTCGCGCTTCTGGAACCACCAGGCCAGCATCAGCGGCACGGCGAGCTTGAGCAGCTCGGAGGGCTGGATCTGCGTGACGCCGATGCTGAGCCAGCGCGTCGCGCCCTTCTTCGTGACGCCGAACAGCGCCGTCGCCACCAGCAGCATCACGCCGACCGTGTAGAGCGGGATGGCGACGGCCATCAACTTCTGCGGCGGCACCTGGGCGACGAGGAACATCAGGCCCAGGGCCAGCACCATATTGCGCGCATGGTCGGGGAAGCGCGTGCCGTTGTCATGGCCGGCCGAGTACATGCACAGCAGGCCCCAGACGCACAGCCACAGCACGGCGATCAGCAGCGGGATGTCGAAGCCGCTGAGCCAGGGCCGCAGCCGCTGCCACAGGGGTGGTCGTTCGATGACGGTCATCGCGAGGCTCCGGAAGCTGGGACCGAGGCGGCGGAGGCCGCCACGGCCGGCGCGGACGCGGCCTGGCCCGGTTGACCAGGCAAGGGCACGTCGGCCGCGCGACGCGGCGTGCCGATGGGCGCGAAGGTCTGGCCCATCTGTGTCTTCGCGATGTCTTCCTCGCTGGGGTATTGGCCGAGCAGCAGGTAGTCGAACACGCGGCGTGCGATCGGCGCGGCTGACATCGAGCCGAAGCCGGCGTTCTCGACGATGAGGGCCAGCGCCACGGTGGGGTGGTCGACCGGTGCGAAGGCGACGTAGAGGGAGTGGTCGCGCTTGCGCTCGTCGGCCTTGATGGCGCTGTACTTCTCGCCGGCCTTCAGGCCGATGGCCTGGGCCGTGCCGGTCTTGCCGGCGCTCTGGTAGGGCGCGTTCAGGAAGGCCAGGCGCGAGGTGCCTTCCAGCGTCACGCCGTTCATCGCGTTGTGGATGATGGCCACGTCGGCGGGCTTGAGCGGCAACGGCGTCAGCGCGTCGCTGGCCACGCGGCGGTCCTCGTGCCTGACGACGTCCTCGATGTCGCGCACCAGGCGCGGCTTGAAGCGCAGGCCGCCCGACGCGATGGTGGCGTAGGCCGTGGCCATCTGCAGCATCGTGAAGTTGTTGTAGCCCTGGCCGATGCCCAGCGAGATGGTCTCGCCGGCATACCACTTCTGCTGCTCGGGGCGCTTGAACTTCCTGCGCTTCCACTCGGTGGAGGGCAGGTCGCCGGTGACCTCGCCCTGCACGTCGATGTCAGTCCTGCGGCCCAGGCCGAAGGGCTCCAGCTGGTCGTGGATCAGGTCCACGCCCATCTCGTTGGCCAGGCCGTAGAAGTAGACGTTGGACGAGGTGACGATGGCCAGGCGCATGTCCTTCGGCCCGGCGCGGTCCGTCTCGGGGCTGCCGAAGGTGCGGCCGCCGAAGCTGAAGCTCAGGTTGTCCTGGATGATGGTGCGCGGGTCGCGCTTGCCGGTGTTCAGCGCGGCCATGGCCATCAGCGGCTTGAAGGTCGAGCCCGGCGGGTAGGTGCCGCGCAGCGCGCGGTTCAGCAGCGGCTTGTCGATGTCCTCGTTGAGGTCGCGCCAGGAGTCGGCATCGATGCCGTCGACGAAGAGGTTGGGGTCGAAGGTCGGCTTGGACACGAAGGCCAGCACCTCGCCGTTGCGCGGGTCGATGGCCACCAGCGCGCCGCGGCGCTCGCCGAAGAGCTGCTCCACCAGCGCCTGCAGCTTGATGTCGACGGACAGGTTCAGCGTGTTGCCGGGCGTGGGCGGCCGGTGGGCCAGCCGGCGCACCGCGCGGCCGCCGGCGCTGGTCTCGACCTGCTCGAAGCCGGTCGTGCCGTGCAGCTCGCGCTCGTAGGCCTGCTCCAGGCCGAGCTTGCCGATGTATTCGGTGCCGCGGTAGTTGGCGAGGTCTTCCTCTTCCCAGTCGTCCATGGCCTTCTTCTCGGCCTGGTTGATGCGGCCGATGTAGCCGATCAGGTGGGCGCCGACCTCGCCCAGCGGGTAGGAGCGGAACAGCCGCGCCTTGATCTCGACACCGGGGAAGCGGAAGCGCTGCGCCGTGAAGCGGGCGACTTCCTCGTCGGTCAGCTTGGTGCGGATGGGCAGGGAGTCGGTGTGCTTGGCTTCTTCCAGCAGGCGCTTGAAGCGGCGCTTGTCGCGGGCCTGGATCTCGATGACCTGGCCGAGGGCCTCGATGGTGGCGTCCAGGTCGACGACCTTCTCGGGGTTGATCTCCAGCGTGTAGGCCGAGTAGTTGCTGGCCAGCACGACGCCGTTGCGGTCCTTGATGAGGCCGCGGTTGGGCACGATGGGCACGACCGCGATGCGGTTGGACTCGGCGCGTTCGGCAAAGCTGTCGTACTGCACGACCTGCAGCCACACGAGGCGCGCGACCAGCAGCCCGAAGCAGAACAGCACGAAGGCGCCCGCGGCCAGCACGCGCTTGCGGAAGCGCGACAGCTCCTGGTGGAGGTTCTTGAGGACGACCACTTGGGTTTACAGCGGGCGATGCGCGTCCCGGTCGGGTGCGCGCCGCTGCGGCGCCAGCAGCAGCATGCTGGCGACCGGCCACAGCGCGGCCTCGAACACCGGCGCCAGCAGCACGCTCCAGCCCGGCCACATGCCGCCGACCAGCATCCGCACGACCAGGGCCAGCGCATGGGCGGCGAAGAACAGCGGCAGCACCTGCACGGCCTGGGCGCCGAGGGAGAACCAGGCCAGGCGGCGGTGCAGCGTGATCGCGCCGAAGCTCAGGCCGCTGTAGGCCAGCGCGTGCTGGCCCAGCAGGGCGCCGTCGTGCACGTCGATGAGCAGGCCGAACACGAAGGCCCACAGCACGCCGACGCGGCGCGGCTGGTGCACGCCCCAGAACACCAGCACGACGGCCAGCACGTCGGGCATCGCGGCGATGCGGCCCGTGGGCACCATGTCGATCATCAGCGCGACGATCAGCGTGAGCGCGATGAACCAGGGGTTGGCGGGGAGCAGCAGCTTTTCGGCTGCGCGCGGCATGATCATGGCGCCGCCCCCGAAGCCTTGGCCGCCGCCTTCTCGGCGCGCTCGGCCTTCTTCGCGGCGCGGATCGTGGCCTTGGCCTCGGCCGCCAAGGTCGCTTCGGCCGCCGCCGCGGCCTCGGCCTCCTTCTTGGCCGCCAGGTGGCGGTCCATCGGCTGCAGCACCAGCACATGGCGGGCGCTGTCGGGCTGGGCGATGGGGGCCAGCAGCACCTGCGCGAAGCTGGAATCGCCACGGCGCTCGACGGCGGCCACCTTGGCCACCGGCAGGCCCGGCGGGTAGACGCCGTCCAGGCCCGAGGTCGTCATCAGGTCGCCGACCTTGATGTCGGCGTTGGCGGCCAGGAAGCGCAGCTCCATGCCGCTGCCGTCGGAGCGGCCGGCGGCGGCGTTGCGCATCTGCGTGCGGGCGTTCAGCAGCGGGATGGCGGCTTCCTTGTCGGTCAGCAGCGTGACCTCGGCAGACAGCGGGTAGACGCGCGTCACCTGGCCCAGCACGCCGGCCTCGTTGATGACCGGCGAGCCGGCCGCCACGCCCTGGGTTGCGCCGCGATCGATGACGACGCGGCGGGAGAAGGGGTCGGGCGCCTCGAACAGCACTTCCGCGGAGATCGACGGCACGGTCAGCGACGGCTGCAGGCCGAGCAGCTTGCGCAGCCTCTCGTTCTCGGCCTGCAGCGCGCCGGCGCGCGACAGGCGCTCGGCCTGCTCGGCGAGCTGGCGCCGGGCAAGGTCCTCGGCCGCCATCGCGCGCTTGGTGCCGCGCAGGTAGTCGCCGGCCGTGTCCCAGGCGTCCACCGGCGCCAGCAGCAGGCGCTGCACCGGCTGCAGCACCAGGGCCAGCGCCGCGCGGGCCGGCTGCATCAGCCTGAAGCGGGCATCCGCCACCATCAGCAGCAGGGCCAGCGCAGAGCACAGCGCGAGCTTGGTCAGCGCCGACGGACCCTGACGGAAGAACGGTGGTGGCGAGCGGTCGAGGGTGCCGAAGGGCATCGCGCGCCTGGTGGGCTGGGGGTGAGTGGGCTTATTCCGACGTGAAGATCGAGCCCAGGCGCTCCATGCGCTCCAGCGCCATGCCGCAGCCGCGCACGACGCAGGTCAGCGGGTCTTCGGCCACCAGCACCGGCAGGCCGGTCTCCTCGCCGAGCAGGCGGTCCAGGTCGCGCAGCAGTGCGCCACCGCCGGTCAGCATCATGCCGCGCTCGGCGATGTCGGCGCCCAGCTCGGGCGGCGTCTGCTCCAGCGCGTTCTTCACGGCGGAGACGATCTGGTTCAGCGGGTCGGTCAGCGCTTCCAGGATCTCGTTGGACGAGATCGTGAAGCTGCGCGGCACGCCTTCGGAGAGGTTGCGGCCCTTGACCTCCATCTCCTTGACCTCGCTGCCGGGGAAGGCGGAGCCGATGTTCTTCTTGATCGCCTCGGCCGTGGGCTCGCCGATCAGCATGCCGTAGTTGCGGCGGATGTAGTTGATGATGGCTTCGTCGAACTTGTCGCCGCCGACGCGGACCGAGCCCTTGTAGACCATGCCGCCCAGCGAGATGACGCCGACCTCGGTGGTGCCGCCGCCGATGTCGACGACCATGGAGCCCGAGGCCTCGGCCACCGGCAGGCCGGCGCCGATCGCGGCGGCCATCGGTTCCTCGATCAGGTAGACCTCGCTGGCGCCGGCGCCCAGCGCCGACTCGCGGATCGCGCGGCGCTCGACCTGGGTCGAGCCGCAGGGCACGCAGATGATGATCCTCGGCGACGGCTTGAACGTCTTCGAGTCGTGGACCATCTTGATGAACTGCTTGAGCATCTGCTCGGTGACCGTGAAGTCGGCGATGACGCCGTCCTTCATCGGGCGGATGGCCTCGATGTTGCCGGGCACCTTGCCCAGCATGGCCTTGGCCTCGCGGCCGACGGCCTGGATGGTCTTCTTGCCGTTGGGGCCGCCTTCGTGGCGGATCGAGACCACCGAGGGCTCGTCGAGGACGATGCCCTTGCCGCGAACATAGATCAGGGTGTTGGCGGTGCCGAGGTCGATGGCCAGGTCGGTGGAGAAATAGCGGCGCAGGGAGGCGAACATGGTGTGGCGCGGGGAGCCTCGCCGACGCGGCGCGGCTTGAAAAAATCGGGCGGCTGGAAAGCCAGAGGCCGCCCGGTCGGCGACGAAATGCATCGCTGAAGGGGCAGCCTCGAAGGCCATGAAGATGGGCTGCGATAATAACCGAACACCCCGTTCTGAGGCCCGCCAACACTGGTTTGTAGGCCCCAGGCTTACATCTGAAAACCCTTCATGAGCCTCACCCCTGACGACGTGAGCCGCATCGCCAACCTGGCCCGGCTGGAACTGCAACCGGCCGAGTCCGAGGCGCTGCTGGGCAACCTGAACGACTTCTTCAAGATCGTCGACCAGATGAGCGCCGTCGACACCGCCGGCGTCGAGCCGCTGTACACGCCGCTGTCGGCCGTGCGGCAGGTCGCGCTGCGGCTGCGCGACGACGTCGTCACCGAGCTCAACCAGCGCGAGCTCAACCAGCGCAGCGCCCCGGCCGTCGAGGACGGCCTCTTCCTCGTTCCCAAGGTCATCGAATGAAGCCCGTTCACGACATGGGCGTGGCCGAGCTGGCCGCCGCCCTGAAGCGCCGTGCGCTGTCCAGCCGCGAGGCCACGCAGGCCCTGCTGGACCGCATCCAGGCCCACGACCAGGCGCTCGGCGCCTTCCTGCACGTCGACGCCGACGGCGCGCTGGCCCGCGCCGATGCTGCCGACGCGGCCTTGGCCGCCGGCCATGCGGGCGCGCTGGCCGGTGTGCCCATCGCCCACAAGGACATCTACGTCACCGCCGACATGCCGACGACGGCCGGCTCGAAGATCCTGGCCGGCTACCGCAGCCCCTTCGACGCCACCGTCGTGGCCCGGCTGAATGCGGCCGGCACGGTGTCGCTCGGCAAGCTGAACTGCGACGAGTTCGCGATGGGCTCGGCCAACGAGAACAGCGCCTTCTTCCCGGCCAGCAACCCCTGGGATCTGGCCCGCGTGCCGGGCGGCTCGTCGGGCGGCTCGGCCGTGGCCGTGGCGGCCCGGCTGGCGCCGGCCGTGACCGGCACCGACACCGGCGGCTCCATCCGCCAGCCGGCCAGCTTCACCGGCATCACCGGCATCAAGCCGACCTATGGCGTGTGCTCGCGCTACGGCATGATCGCCTTCGCGTCCAGCCTGGACCAGGCCGGCCCCATGGCCCGTTCGGCCGAGGACTGTGCGCTGCTGCTGTCGGCGATGAGCGGCTTCGACGAGCGCGACGCGACCAGCGTCGAGCAGCCGCCGCAGGACTTCCACGCCCAGATGCTGGCGGCCCGCGAGGGTGCTGCCGCGGGCAAGCCGCTGGCTGGCCTGCGCATTGGCCTGCCGCGCGAGTTCTTCCCGGCCGGCTTGTCGAGCGACGTGAACGCTGCCGTGCGCGCCGGCCTGGCCGAGCTGGAAAAGCTCGGCGCGACGCTGGTGGACGTGAGCCTGCCGCGCACCGAGCTGGCCATCCCCGTCTACTACATCATTGCGCCGGCCGAGGCGAGCTCCAACCTCTCCCGCTTCGACGGCGTCAAGTTCGGCCACCGTGCCGCGCAGTATGACGACCTGCTCGACATGTACAAGAAGACGCGTGCCGAGGGCTTCGGCCCCGAGGTGAAGCGCCGCATCATGATCGGCAGCTATGTGCTCTCGCACGGCTACTACGACGCCTACTACCTGCAGGCGCAGAAGCTGCGCCGCATGATCGCGGACGATTTCCAGGCCTGCTTCCAGCAATGCGACCTGATCGCCGGCCCGGTGGCGCCGACGGTGGCCTGGAAGCACGGCGAGGGCAAGGACGACCCGACCCAGGCCTACCTCGCCGACATCTTCACGCTGCCCGGCTCGCTGGCCGGCCTGCCCGGCATGAGCGTGCCGGTGGGCGCCGGCGCGGGCGGCATGCCCGTGGGCCTGCAGCTGATCGGCAACTACTTCAAGGAAGGGCAGCTGCTGCACGCCGCGCACGCCCTCCAGCAGGCGACTGACTGGCACCGGCGCGCCCCGGCAGGATTCTGAACATGCCCACCTCCCAACTCATCCGCGGCTACGAGGTCGTCATCGGCCTCGAGAACCACGTCCAGCTGTCCACGCAGAGCAAGATCTTCAGCGGCAGCTCCACCGCCTTCGGCGCCGCCCCTAACACCCAGGCCTCGCCCGTGGACCTGGCCCTGCCCGGCACGCTGCCGGTGCTGAACCGAGCAGCCGTCGAGCGCGCGATCCGCTTCGGCCTGGCGGTCGGCGCCAAGGTCGCGCCGCTGTCGATCTTCGCCCGCAAGAACTACTTCTACCCCGACCTGCCCAAGGGCTACCAGATCAGCCAGTTCGAGATCCCGGTGGTGCAGGGCGGCGCGGTGGAGTTCTTCGTTGGCGATGTGAAGCACAAGGTCAACCTGACCCGCGCCCACCTGGAAGAGGATGCGGGCAAAAGCCTGCACGAGGACTACCACGGCCAGTCGGGCATCGACCTGAACCGCGCCGGCACGCCGCTGCTGGAGATCGTCTCCGAGCCCGACATGCGCTCGGGTGCCGAGGCGGCCGAGTACGCCAAGACCCTGCACGCGCTGGTCATGTGGCTGGGCATCTGCGACGGCAATATGCAGGAAGGATCCTTCCGCTGCGACGTCAACGTGTCGGTGCGCAAGCCCGGCGAGCCCTTCGGCACGCGCCGCGAGATCAAGAACCTCAACAGCTTCCGCTTCCTCGTCGACGCGGTGAACTACGAGGTCAACTGGCAGATCGACGAACTGGAGGACGGCCGAAGAATCAGCCAAGCCACCGTGCTCTACAACCCGGACACCGGCGAGACCCGTGCGATGCGCAGCAAGGAGGACTCGGCCGACTACCGCTACTTCCCCGACCCCGACCTGCCGCCGCTGGTCATCGGCCCGGCGTGGGTGGAGCGCGTGAAGGGCGAGATGCCCGAACTGCCGGCCGTGATGGCCGCGCGCTTCGAGAGCGCCGACGGCCTGCCAGCCTACGACGCGACGATGATGACGCAGAGCCTGGCGACGGCGCGCTTCTATGAGGCGACCAGGGACATTTGCAAGGCGCCCAAATCGGTTGCCAATTGGCTTCAAGGCGAAGTCGCCAAGCATCTCAACGCTACCGATGCGTCGATCGAGACGGTCCCGTTTGCGCCGGTGCATCTGGCGCGCCTGATTCAGCTCATCCAGGACGGCACCATTTCCAACAATGGCGCCAAGACGTTGTTCAAGCTGTTCTGGGCGCCGAAGCCGCCTGACGGCACAGGGTGGATCGATGAGAGCGTGGATACCCTTGGCCTGAGGCAAGTCAGCGACACCGGCGCCATCGAGGTCATCCTCGACGAGGTGCTGGCGGCCAACCCGAAGTCCGTCGACGAGTACCGCGCCGGCAAGGACAAGGCCTTCAACGCGCTGGTCGGCCAGGCCATGAAGGCGACCAAGGGCAAGGCCAACCCGGCCCTGGTCAACGAACTGCTGAAGAAGAAGCTCGGCTGACCGGCCGCTCCGCCGTTATTTCGACGCGGCGGGTTTCGGCGCCGCCGCCGGCTTCGGCTGCTCGGTCAGCGGCGGCATCGAGCCCGGGGGCGCGCCGGCCCAGAGCTTGCGCAGCCGCGCCAGCTCGGCGTCGAAGCGCGAGTTGATGCGCACGATCTCGGCCTTCTGGTTCTCGATGAGTACCTGCTGGGCCTCGACGCTGGCGTCGTTGGCGTCCAGCGCCTGCTTGAGCTTGGCCGGCAGCGGCCTGCCCTGGTAGAACTCGGCCTCGTCCAGCAGCGGCTTGCGCTCGGTGCCGAGATCCTTGATGCGGCGCTCGGAGAGGCGCGTGGCCTTGCTGGCGTCGTCCAGCGCCAGGTTGCGCGCGCGCTGGTGGGCGGCCTCGTTGGGGTAGCGCTGCACCAGCGTGCGGTCGCGGCGGACGGCGTCCTGCTGGGCGAGGCGCTCGGCCGCCGCGCGGCGGTCGGCGGCGTCCTTGGCGGCGTGTTCCTCGGGGCTGAGGAAGGGCGGCAGCGTCGAGCGCTGCGAGCCGTCGGGGTTGAGTACGCGCTGTTCGCGCGCCGTGCATTCGAGGATGGGGCGGTCGCTGGTGAGCCGCCGGCCGTCGGCCGTCGTGCAGGTGTAGATGCCCTTGCCCGGCGAGCCTTCCTGGGCCCAGGCGGTGGACGCGAACAGCAGGCAGGCGACGAGCAGGGGGCGCATCAGACTCCGTAACGCTGTCGGTAGGCCAGCACGGCCGGGCGATGGGCGGCCAGCTCGGGCATGCTGTCGATTGAGGCGTCCAGATAGGCCAGCAGGTCGGCCAGCCCGGCCACGGCGACGACGGGCAGGCCGTAGCGCTGCTGCACCTGCTGCACGGCGGAGTGCGGGCTGTCGACGCCGCCCTCGGCGGCCTTCTCCTGGCGGTCCAGCGCGATGGCCACGCCGCAGGGCGTGGCACCGGCGGCCTCGATCATCTGGATGGATTCGCGCACCGAGGTGCCGGCGGAGATGACGTCGTCGATGATGAGCACGCGGCCCTGCACCGGCGCGCCGACCAGGGTGCCGCCTTCGCCGTGGTCCTTGGCTTCCTTGCGGTTGTAGGCGAAGGGCCGGTTGTGCCCGCGCCGTGCCAGCTCCATGGCCACGGCGGCCGCCAGCGTGATGCCCTTGTAGGCCGGGCCGAAGATCATGTCGAACTGCAGGCCCGACGCGATCAGGCGTTCGGCGTAGAAGCCGGCCAGCCGGCCCAGCTTGGCGCCGTCGTCGAACAGGCCGGCGTTGAAGAAATAGGGGCTGAGCCGGCCCGCCTTGGTCTTGAACTCGCCGAAGCGCAACACGCCGGTCTCGACGGCGAAGGCGACGAAAGACTGGGCGAGGGAGTCGGTGGGCGCGGCAGACATGTCTGAAGATTCTAGGGGCCAAAAAAAGCGGCCCGGCCCCTGGAAAGGGCCGGGCCGTTCATTGCCACGGGGGCGTGCTCAGAACGAAGCTTTGAACTGCGCGCCGTAGGTGCGCGGCTCGTTGACGATGCCGGTCAGGTTGTTGAAGTCGATGGCGGCAATGATCTGGCGGTGGTTTGTGATGTTGCGCGAGAAGGCCGCCACCTCGTACTTGCCATTGGCCCAGCCGTAGCCGACGCGCAGGCCGCCTTCGAGGGCCGCCTTGGCGGTGTACTCGACGGCCGCATACGGGAACATGTTGTACTTGTCCTTGTAGGCCCAGTCGGTCAGCACCGTCAGCTCGCCGTTGCCGATCTCGGTGCTGTACTTCAGCGTCCAGTTCGCCACCCACTTCGGCGCGCGCGGCAGCGGGTTGCCGTTGATGCTGACGGTGCCGCTCGGGCCTGCCGGATTGAGCACGTTGCAGCCGGTGTTGGGCTGCAGGAACTGGAAGTTGGCGTTGCCGCAGGGCGCCATGTACAGGTTGGGATCCTTGATCTTCGTGTCGTTGTACGACAGGCCCAGTGTCGTGCGCCAGTCGCGCGCGATGATGGCCTGGGCGTCCAGCTCGAAGCCCTGGCCCTCGGCCCTGGCGGCGTTGACGAGGCGGTTCTGGTTGATGGAGCCGCTGCCGGCGGTCAGCTGCAGGTCCTTCACACGGTACTTGAACACCGTGCCGGTGATGCGGGCCGTGTTGTTCAGCAGATCGGCCTTGAAGCCGGCCTCGACGGACAGCACCTTCTCGGAGCTGGCGATCGAGATCGGCGACGTGCCGGCCGGGACGGCCGACGCATCGAAGAACAGGATGCGGCCCTGGATGGACGGCGCGCGGTAGCCGGTGGCCACGCGGGCGAACAGGCTGGTGGCCTTGTCCAGCGTGTAGTTGCCGCCCAGGTCCCAGCTCCAGTTGGTGGACTTGGGATGCGCCGTCACCGGGGCGATGGCGGGCAGGAAGGGGTGCGAGGTGCGCTGGGCGTCGAAGTCCTTCTTGTCGTCGGTGTAGCGCAGGCCGCCGCGGATCTTGAAGTCCGGCGTCACCGCATAGTTCAGGTTGCCGAACGCCGCCCAGGACGTGGCCTGCTGGTGCTGGACGGCATAGCCGTTCTGCGGCTCGCCGGGCGTGAAGGTGTCGAAGTTGAAGCTGTCCACCTGCAGCTTCTCGTTGAAGTAGTACAGGCCGCCGATCCACTGCAGCGGGGCATTGGTGTTGGACTGCAGGCGGAACTCCTGCGTCGTCTGGCGCAGATAGGGGATGCCGTCGGCGGTCTGGGCGTCGAAGGGGATGAGCGACGGCTGGCCGGGGTAGCTCGGACCGTCGGGGATGCCACCGAAGCGGCTGCCGAAGCCGCCGTCCACGTCGCCGCGGCTGTAGAACTTGGCCTGGTCGTGTGCCGTGATCGAGTACAGCGACATGCCGTCGAAGTCCCAGCGCAGGCGGGCGCTGACCTCGCTGGATTTCAGCGTCTGGCTGTTGTAGCCGTCGGTGGGGTAGTAGCCGTCGCTGTAGCCGTCGACCAAATCGTTGGTGCCGCGCTTCATGATGTTGGCGCGGAAGGTCGTCGCGGTGCCGGCGTAGTCGCGGGCCTGGACCTTGAACAGGGCCGAGAAGCCGCCGTTCTTGTAGGCGGCCTGCAGGCGCAGGGCCTTGTCGTTGTAGCCCTCGAGATCCTTGGTGCCGGTGGGCATCGGGTTGTGCACGCGGTTGTCCTGGTGCTGCGCAATGCCGGCGACGCGCATCTGCCAGTCGTCGTTCAGCGGCACGTTGATGGCGGCCTCCAGGTTGGCGGCATTCCAGCGGCCGTAGCTGAAGTTGGCATAACCCTCCAGGCGCTTGCCCGGCTTGGCGGAGTCGAACTTCATGACGCCGGCCGGCGAGTTGCGGCCGAAGAGGGTGCCCTGCGGGCCGCGCAGCAGCTCGACCTGCTCCATGTCGAAGACCGGGAAGCCCTTGAGCGCGATGCTTTCCTGCACGACGTCGTCATAGACCAGGCCCACGGGCTGGGACGCGTTCATGTCGAAGTCGGTGTTGCCCAGGCCGCGCACATAGAAGCGCGGGAAGGTGCGGCCGTAGTCGGACTCGATGTTCAGGCTGGGCACCTTGCCGGACAGCGCGCGCACGTCCTGGCCGCTGGCGTTGTAGGTGTCGAGCTCCTCGGACTTGATGGCCGAGATCGACAGCGGGACTTCCTTCAGGTTCTCGGCGCGGCGGCTGCCGGTGACGATGACGGCCTCGAGCTGGTTGACGTCCTTCCTGGCCTCGGGGGCGGGCGCGGTCTGCGCCACGGCGGCCTGCATCGGGAAGGCCGCGCCCAGTGCCAGCGCGAGCAGGGTCGGGGAAAGGCGGTGTTTCGGCATGAGTGATCCTCGGGTTGACGGGTAGGCGAACGGGGAGCGGAAGCCGGGGCATTGGTGATGCCTCTGGATTGCTACGGGATAGTAAAGATCGTGTGACGTTTGCGGGACCGCAAAGCCCCGCGGTGTTGTGCTTTCGCTGCACTGCGATACTGACGCCACGCTGTCAACCCGCCGACTTCCGATGCGCTTCATCACCGCCAACCTCAACGGCGTGCGTTCCGCCGCCAGCAAGGGCTTTTTCGACTGGCTCGCCAAGCAGAAGGCCGACGCCGTCGGCGTGCAGGAGCTCAAGGCCCAGGCCGACGTCGTCGAGAGCCAGTTCCCGAGTTGCGGCAAGCTCAACGGCCATTTCCACTACGCCGAGAAGAAGGGCTATTCGGGCGTGGGCCTCTACACCAAGGAGGCGCCGAGCGACGTCGTCACCGGCCTGGGCATCGACGAGTTCGACCAGGAGGGCCGCTGGATCGAGAAGCGCTTCGACAAGCCCGGCCGCAAGCTCAGCCTGATCAGCGTCTACTTCCCCAGCGGCACCAGCGGCGAGGAGCGCCAGCAGGTCAAGTACCGCTTCCTCGACGCGCTCTACCCGCACCTGATGGCGCTGAAGGCCGAGCGCGAGTTCATCCTCGTCGCCGACGTCAACATCGCGCACAAGGAAATCGACCTGAAGAACTGGCGCGGCAACCAGAAGAACAGCGGCTTCCTGCCTGAGGAGCGCGCCTGGCTGACCCGGCTCTTCGACGAGGGCGGCGTCGTGGACGTGTTCCGCACGCTGAACGACAAGGCCGAGCAATACACCTGGTGGAGCGCCCGCGGCGCGGCGCGCGCCAACAACGTCGGGTGGCGGCTGGACTACCACCTCGCGACGCCCGGCGTGGCCGCGCTCGCGAAGAAGGAAGCCATCTACACCGGCGAGATGTTCAGCGACCACGCGCCGCTCAGCATCGACTACGACTTTTCGATCTGATTCGCCCCTGGCATGGGTCACGCGGCCACCCCGGGCAATCCCTGGGTTGGCCAACGGCGGAAAGCGCGTGTCAGGCGGGACAATTCCGCCCTCGCATCGCGGGCCACCGCCCGCCCCGATCCTCCCGCCCACCCGGCGGGGTTCACCTGGAACGATTGACGTGACCACCACTTCCCCCGTGGCCGACGTGCCGGCATCCGGCCGCGCGACGCCCCGCCAGGCGTCCGCCGCCATCCTCGGCCAGCCCAACCAGCTCTTCGTCCTTTTCTTCACGGAGATGTGGGAGCGCTTCTCCTACTACGGCATGCGCGGCCTGCTCGTGCTGTTCCTGGTCACCGAAGCGGCCAAGGGCGGCTGGGGCTGGACGCGCGCCGAGGCGACGACGCTCTACGGCTGGTACACGATGGGGGCCTATCTGCTGCCGGTGCTGGGCGGCTACCTGGCCGACCGCTTCCTGGGCACGCGCCGCGCCGTCGTCGTGGGCGGCTTCGTCATCGCGGCGGGCCATGTCTCGATGTTCCTGAACACGGTGCCGAGCTTCTACATCGGCCTGGGCCTGGTCGTCGTGGGCACGGGCCTGTTCAAGCCCAATGTGTCGGCCGTCGTCGGCCAGCTCTACGGCCCCAAGGAAGACAACGCGCGCGACGGCGGCTACACGCTGTTCTACATGGGCGTGAACGCCGGCGCCTTCTTCGGCATCCTGCTGTGCGGCTACATCGGCGAGAAGCTGTCCTGGCACCTGGGCTTCGGCCTCGCCGGCCTGTTCATGATCCTGGGCGCGCTGCAGTTCTACTTCAGTCAGCACATCTTTGGCGATATCGGCGCGCCGCCGGCAGTCGCAACTCCGCTCGCTCAAGTGCTGAAGGCGTGGGCCATCTTCATTCTTGGCTTCGTCTGGCCTCCGACCCTGTTTCGTCGGATCATCAACTTCCTTGTCACCGTCTGGCGCTTCCTGGTCGGTGACGGCGAGGAGAACGGGCGCCTGAAGGCGATCTTCGTGTTCTCCTTCTTCACGATCTTCTTCTGGTTCGCGTTCGAGCAGGCCGGCGGCTCGATGACGATCTTCGCGGCCGACTACACGGACCGCACCCTGGCCGGCACCAGCGGCTTCGCCTTCAAGGTCGTCAACTCGCTGATGACCGTGCTGCCCGCGCTGATCCTCACCTGGCTGCTGTGGAAGCTCAACCGCAGCACCGGCAGCCGCTACTTGCTGGCCAACGGCCTGCTGGCGCTCGCCTTCGCGGTCATCTGGGGCCTGGTCCTCTGGATGCTGGGCCGCGAGTTCGCGTTGGAGCAGTCCGAGGTGCCGGCCACTTGGTTCGGCGTGCTGAACTCCTTCTTCCTCGTCATCCTGGCGCCGATGTTCTCCAAGATGTGGGAGAAGCACTGGAACCCGGCCGGCTCGGTCAAGTTCGGCGTCGGCCTGGTGCTGCTGGGCCTGGGCTTCGCCGCGTTGTCCTATGGCTCGGCCGGCATCCCGCAGGGCGCCAAGACCGCCCAGGTCAGCATGATCTACCTGACGCTGGCCTACCTGCTGCACACCATGGGCGAGCTCTGCCTGTCGCCGGTGGGCCTGTCCTACATCTCCAAGCTGGCGCCGGCGCGCCTGCTGGGCCTGATGTTCGGCGTCTGGTTCCTGAACACGGCTTTCGCCAACAAGCTCGCCGGCGTCACGGGCTCCTACATCGACGAGATCTCCAACCACTACTCGATGTCGATCTTCTTCCTGATCTTCACCGCCATCCCGATCGGCGCCGGCCTCGTGCTGATGCTGCTGGCGCCGTGGATGAAGAAGAAGATGCACGGCGTTCATTGACCCACCCACTGCGGCCTGACGGCCGCCCCCTCAAGGGGGCACTCCCGACGGCCCGGCAAAGCCGGATCCGTGGGAGTCGCTGGAGGGGCGGCCGGGCTGCGCCGGCCTGTTGCTAAAGCCGCCTTCGGGCGGCTTTTTTGTTCACAGGCCCGCGCTGTTGACAAGCAATGTCAGCAGCGCGAAGGGGTTTCGGGGTGACGGTAATCAGCGCGGGGATGATCTGATTACAGTCGCCCGCTTGCATTCGGAGCCCCCCATGACGAAGAACAGCCTGGCGCTGCCCCTGACCTCTCTCCTTGCCGTCCTGCTCGCCGCCTGCGGCCAGCAGCAGGGTGGCCCCGGCGGCCATGCCGGCGGCCCGCCGCCCGTGTCCGTGGCGCCCGCCACCCAGCGCGAGGTGCAGGAATTCGACGAATTCACCGCTCGCCTGGAGGCGCCCGACACGGTCGACGTGCGCGCCCGCGTGGCCGGCACCGTCGAGGCCGTGCGCTTCAAGGAAGGCCAGCTCGTCAGGAAGGGCGAGCCGCTGTTCAGCATCGACGCCCGCGCCTTCAAGGCCGACGTGGCCCGCGCCGAAGCCCAGGTCGCCGCGCTGAAGACCCAGGTCGAACTCGCCAGGGCCGACTTGGCGCGCGCCGAGAAGCTGGTCAGTGTCAATGCCGTCAGCGCCCAGGAAATCGACCAGCTCCGCGCCGCGCTGCGCTCGGCCGAGGCCAATCTGAAGGCGGCCGAGGCCACTCTCGTGCAGTCCAGGCTCAACGTCGAGTACGCCAACATCACGGCCCCGGTCAGCGGCCGCACGTCGCGCGCCAACGTGACGCCGGGCAACCTCGTCGGCGTCGGCGACCCGGTGCTGACGACGCTGGTCTCGAGCGACAAGGTCTATGCCTACTTCGATGCCAGTGAGGCCACCTATCTGCGCTACATGCGCGCCGCGCGCGAAGGCAAGACGGTCGCACGCGATGCGGTGGCCGTGCAGATGGGCCTGTCCAACGAGGACGGCTACCCGCACACCGGTCGGCTCGACTTCGTCGACAACCACCTGAACCCTGCCACGGCCTCCATCCGCGTCCGCGCGGTGTTCGACAACAAGGGCGGCCAGTTCACGCCGGGCCTGTATGCCCGCATCAAGCTCGGCGGCAGCGCCAGCTACAACGGCGTCGTCGTGCCCGACCGCGCCATCACGACCGACCAGACGCGCAAGATCGTCCTCGTCGTCGGCCCCAACAACATCGTGCAGCCGCGCCCCGTCACGCCGGGCGCGCTGGTCGACGGCATGCGCGTCGTGGGCGGCGTCAAGGCCGGCGAGCTGGTCATCGTCGACGGCCTGCTGCGCGCCTTTCCCGGCGCGCCGGTCACGCCGCAGGTGCTGAAGGTCGACAACTTGGGCATGCCGATCCCTGGCGCGCCTCCCGGTGCAGCGCCCGCAGCTCCGGCCTCCGCCGCCTCGAAGTAAGCAAAGGCGGCCCCTGCCATGGACATCTCACGCTTCTTCATCGACCGGCCGCGCTTCGCGACCGTGCTGTCGCTATTCATCTTCCTCGTCGGCGCGCTGGCCATCCCGCTGCTGCCGATCTCCGAATACCCCGAGGTCGCGCCGCCGCAGGTCGTCGTGCGCGCCCAGTACCCCGGCGCCAACCCGCGCGTCATCTCCGAGACGGTGGCCACGCCGCTCGAGGAGCAGATCAACGGCCTCGAGAACGTTCTCTACTTCGACAGCCAGGCCACCGGCGACGGCGGCATGACGCTGACGGTCACCTTCAAGATCGGCACCCACCCCGAGGCCGCCGAGACCGCGGTGCAGAACCGCATCAACCGCGCGCTGCCGCGCCTGCCCGACATCGTGCGCCAGATCGGCGTGACGACCGAGAAGAGCAGCCCCAACCTGACGATGGTGGTCCACCTCGTCAGCCCGGACAACTCGCGCGACGCCCTCTACCTGCGCAACTACGGCAATCTGAACGTGCGCGACGAGCTGCTGCGCGTGCCCGGCATGGGCTCGGTGCTGATGTTCGGCGCCGGCGACTACGCGATGCGCATCTGGCTGGACCCGCAGAAGCTGGCCGCGCGCAGCATGACGGCCTCCGAGGTCGTCGGCGCCATCCGCGAGCAGAACACGCAGGTCGCGGCCGGCGTCATCGGCGCCTCGCCCGCGCCCAAGGGCACGGACTTCCAGCTCGCCATCAATGCGCAAGGGCGCCTGGCCAGCGAGGATGAGTTCGGCAACATCATCGTCCGCAGCGACATCAAGACCGGCGCGATGGTGCGCGTGAAGGACGTCGGCCGCGTCGAGATCAGCGCCGGCACCTTCGCGCTGCGCAGCCTGCTGAACAACAAGGAGGCCGCGGCCATCGCCGTGTTCCAGGCGCCGGGCTCCAACGCGCTCGCCATCTCCAACCAGGTGCGCCAGACGATGGAGAGGCTCAAGCCCGGCTTCCCGGCCGGCGTCAGCTACGACATCGTCTACGACCCGACCCGCTTCGTGCAGACCTCCATCGAGAAGGTCGTGAGCACGCTGTTCGAGGCCGTCGGCCTGGTCGTGCTGGTCGTCATCATCTTCCTGCAGACCTGGCGCGCCTCCATCATCCCGCTGGTCGCCGTGCCGGTGTCCATCGTCGGCACCTTCGCCGTGCTGCTGCTGCTGGGCTTCTCGATCAACACGCTGACGCTGTTCGGCCTGGTGCTGGCCATCGGCATCGTCGTGGACGACGCCATCGTCGTCGTCGAGAACGTCGAGCGCAACATCCAGAACGGGCTGACGCCGCGCGACGCGACGATCAAGGCCATGCAGGAGGTCTCGGGCCCCATCATCGCGATCGCGCTGGTGCTGTGCGCCGTGTTCATCCCGCTGACGCTGGTGCCGGGCCTGTCGGGCCAGTTCTACAGGCAGTTCGCCGTCACCATCGCGATCTCGACGGTGATCTCGGCCTTCAACTCGCTCACGCTCTCGCCGGCCCTGGCCGCCATCCTGCTGCGCCCGCATGACGCGCCCAAGGACGGGCTGATGAAGGCCATGGACGCCGTCTTCGGCCGCTTCTTCCACTGGTTCAACCGCTTCTTCCAGCGGCGCTCGTCCGACTACGGCCGCGGCGTCACCGGCATCCTGAAGCGCAAGTCCCTGGCCGTCGTCGTCTACGCCATCCTGCTGGCCTGCACCGGCCTGATGTTCACGCGCATCCCGAGCGGCTTCGTGCCGGCGCCGGACAAGCAATACCTGATCGGCGTGGCCCAGCTGCCGGCCGGCGCCAGCCTGGACCGCACGGACGAGGTCATCCGCCGCATGAGCGAGATCGCGCTGAAGGTGCCCGGCATCAAGGACTCGGTGGCCTTCCCCGGCCTGTCCAGCGCCGGCTTCTCGGCCGCGCCGAACGAGGGCATCGTCTTCTTCGGCCTGGACAGCTTCGACGCGCGCACGACGCCCGACAAGAGCAAGGAAGCCATCCTCGGCAAGGTCAACGGCGCGATCCAGCAGATCCAGGGCGCGCGCATGTTCGTGCTGCCGCCGCCCCCGGTGGACGGCCTGGGCATCGCCGGCGGCTTCAAGATCCAGGTGCAGGATCGCAGCAGCCAGGGCGAGCAGGCCCTGTACGGCGCGGTCTGGGGCTCGCTGGGCCAGGTCTACGGCAACAAGAACACCAGCATCGGCACGCCCTATTCCAACTACGACATCAACGTGCCGCAGCTGTTCGCCAACGTGGACCGCGTGAAGGCCAAGCAGATGGGCGTGCCGCTGGGCGCCATCTACGACACGCTGCAGATCAACCTCGGTTCGCTCTACGTCAACGACTTCACCAAGTTCGGCAAGACCTACCAGGTCATCGTGCAGGCCGACGCGCCCTTCCGCGCCAAGGCCGACGACATCGTCCAGCTCAAGACCCGCAACGACGCCGGCGCGATGGTGCCGCTGGGCTCGCTGTTGAGCGTGGAGCCCACCTTCGGCCCCACGCGCGTGACGCGCTACAACGGCTTCCCCAGCGCCGACATCAACGGCGCGCCCAAGCCCGGCTTCTCGTCGGGCCAGGCCGAAGGCGAGATCGAGCGCATCCTCAAGACCCTGCCGCGCGGCTTCGGCTACGAGTTCACCGACCTCAGCTACCAGGACCGCCTGACCCGCGACGTCACCGTGCCCGGTCTTGGCGTCAAGATCCCGACGCTGGCCGCCGTGCTGCTGTTCTCGGTCGTCCTCGTCGTGCTGGTGCTCGCCGCGCAGTACGAGAGCTGGACGCTGCCGCTGGCCATCATCCTGATCGTGCCGATGTGCATCCTGTCGGCGCTGTTCGGCGTGTGGCTGTCGCACTTCCCGCCCTTCATGCAGGCGGGGGACCTGAACATCTTCACGCAGGTCGCGCTGGTCGTGCTCGTCGGCCTGGCCTGCAAGAACGCGATCCTGATCGTCGAGTTCGCGAAGGAGCTGGAAGAGCACGGCAAGTCCATGTACGAGGCCGTCGTCGAGGCCTGCCGGCTGCGCCTGCGCCCCATCCTGATGACGTCCATCGCCTTCTGCGCCGGCGTCATTCCGCTGATCCTGGGCAGCGGCGCCGGCAGCGAGATGCGCCGCGCGATGGGCATCGCCGTGTTCGCCGGCATGCTGGGCGTGACCTTTTTCGGCATCTTCCTGACGCCGGTCTTCTACAGCCTGCTGCGCAAGGGCACCGAGAGGCGCCGCGCCCGTGCCGCCGCGCTGCATGCCCAGATCGACGCCTCGGCCCACGCCTTCCACCCCGGCATCGACGACGCCGCCACGCCCAACAAGGAAGGCCATTGACATGCTCATCCGCCTGACTCCGCTCGCCGCGGCCGCACTGCTGGCCGCCTGCGCCGGCCCCAGCCTCTCGCCGGGCCCGCAGAACCTCGCGCCCGAGAAGTTCGCCCAGGCGCCCGCCGCCAACCCGGGCGCCGCCACGATGACGGCCGCCTTCGTCGACAGCGCGCAGCTGCAGCGCGTCGTCGACGAGGTGCTGGCCAACAACCGCGACCTGCGCGCCGCGGCCGCCCGCCTCAGGCAGGCCGAGGCGCTGGCCGACTCGGCCGGCGCCCAGCGCCTGCCGACCGTCGGCGCCGGCGCCAGCGCCAGCCGCCAGCGCGCGGCCAACGACCTCGGCCAGTTCAACAACTTCAACAGCTACGGCGTCAACGCGGCGGCGCGCTGGGAGGTCGACCTCTGGGGCCGCGCATCGGCCACCGCCCAGGCGGCCGGTTATGACGCGCAGAGCGCCGCGCTGGACCGCGACGCCGCCCGGCTCAGCCTGGCCGGCACCGCGCTCAACCTGCAGACCCAGCTCATCGGCCTGGGCCAGCGCCTCAAGCTCGCCAAGGAAGCCCTGGTCGTGCAGCACCAGCTGCTCGACCTCGTCAAGGCCCGCGTCGGTGCCGGCCGCGGCACGGCCGTCGACCAGGCCCGCGCCGAGGCCCTCGTCGCGCAGACCTCGGCCAGCGTGCCGGCGCTGCGCAACGCCGCCTGCCTGGCCCGCCTGCAGCTCGACGTGCTGCGCGGCCAGCCGCCGGCCGACTGCGACAGGGCCGACAGCGACCCGCTGCCCGCCATGCCCGAGCCTCGCCTCGTCAGCCTCGGCACGCTGCCCGACCCCGCCGGCCTGCTGGCCGCGCGCCCCGACGTGAAGGCCGCCGCCGTGCGCGCCCAGGCCGCCGCCGCGCGCGCCCATGTCGCCTGGGCCGCGCGCTGGCCCAGCCTGGGCCTGACCGGCCAGATCGGCTGGAGCGCCACCAGCACCAGCAGCCTGTTCAAGAGCGCCAGCGAGATCCACAGCATCGCCGGTGCGCTGAACTGGAACTTCCTCGACTTCGGCGCCCGCAAGGCCGAGGAGACGGCCGCCCGTGCCGGCTTCGATGCCGCCGTGGCCGCCGCCGAGCAGGCCCAGCTGACCGCGCTGCAGGACGCCCAGGGCAGCCTGTCCACGCTGCGCGAGACCGAGCTGCAGGCCGCGGCCCAGGCCACGGCCGCCGAGGCCACGACCCGCGCCCGCGACCTGGCCCTGAAGCGCTACGAGGCCGGCGTGTCCGACTTCTACGCGCTGCTCAGCGCCGAGCAGGACCGGCTGGCCGCACAGGATGCCCTCGTGCAGGTCCAGACTGGCCGCGCCGGCGCGCTGCTGGCCGTGCACAAGGCGTTTGCGGCCAAGCTGACCGCGCAGTGACCCCGCTGGGGCCGGCCGCTCGCCCCGTGGGGTGAGCGGCGGTCCCTGTGCGGGGCGCCCGCGGCACACTCGGGCCATGCCCATCCTGCCGCGCCGCTGGCGCCTGCCCTATGTCGCGCTGCTGGCCGTCGTCGGCCTGCTGCTGAGCACCTCGGCGCTGCAGGCCTACCGCCTGTCCGGCGGCACGCGGCCCTGGGAGCCCTTCCTGTGGGAGTTCAGCTCGATCCCGGCCATCGGCATGCTGGCGCTGGGCGTGCATGCCTTGATGGGGCGACTGCGCGGCCAGCCCCGGCCGCGCCAGCTCGCGGTGCATGCGCTGGCGCTGCCGGCCTTCAGCGGCCTGCACATCGCCGGCATGTTCGGCCTGCGGCTGCTGGTCTACGCCCTCGTCGACGTGAGCTACCGCCCCGACCCGCTGCCGGCGCTGCTGGTCTTCGAGGGCGGAAAGGACGCGGTCACCTACATCAGCTTCTGCCTGATCTCGCGCGGTGTCTGGATGGCTCAGGCCGCGGCCGCACGCGCGCAGGAGCTGGAGCGCGCCCGCCGCGAGCTTGCCGAGGTCAGGCTGGCCCGCCTGGCCGACCAGGTGCAGCCGCACTTCCTGTTCAACACGCTGAACCTGATCTCGTCGGTGATGTACGAGGACGTGGCCCGCGCCGACCGCCTGCTCTGCCAGCTGGCCGACCTGCTGCGCCAGACGCTGGCCGCCCAGCAGCGCGCCGAGCAAACGCTGGGCGAGGAGCTGGCCCTCGTCGAGCCCTTTCTCGCGCTGATGCAGGCCCGCTTCGGCCCCGAGCGCCTGGTCGTGCAGATCGATGCCGATGCGGCCGCGCGCGCCTGCCGGCTGCCGGCGCTGCTGCTGCTCGCGCCGGTCGAGAACGCGGTCAAGCACGACGTGGCGCGCCACCGCGGCCGGGTCACGGTGGGCATCGCCGCGCGGCTGCAGGCGGGCCGGCTGCGGCTCGGCATCAGCAACCACGGCGACACGCCGGTGCCCGAGGCGGCGCCCGACCCGGAAGGCGGCCTGGGCCTGCGCAATCTGCGCGAGCGGCTGCAGGCCCGCTATGGCGATGCGGCCCGCATCGAGTTCGGGCCGGATGGCGCCGGCATGGCGCTGCGCATGGAGCTGCCATGCGCATCCTGATCGTCGACGACGAGCCCGCCGCGCGCGCCCGGCTGCGCCGCCTGCTCGCGGCCGAGGCCGACGTGGCCGAGCTGCACGAGGCGCCCGACGCGCCCGCGGCGCTGGCCCTCGTGCGCGCGCTGGCCGCGCCGCCCGACCTGGCCCTGCTCGACATCGAGATGCCCGGCGGCAACGGCGTGCAGCTCGCCGCAGCGCTGCGCGAGGCGGGCGTGCGCTGCGTCGTCTTCTCGACGGCCCATGCCGAGCACGCGCTGCAGGCCTTCGAGCTGGCCGCGCTCGACTATCTGCTCAAGCCCTGCACGGCCGAGCGCCTCGCGGCCGCATTGGCCCGCGTGCGCGAACGGCTCGCGCGGCCGGCGGCCGCGGTGGGTGAACACTGGGTCGATGGCCAACGCCTGCGGCTGGCCGACGTGCAATGGATCAGCGCGGCCGACAACTACATCGAGCTGCACCTGCCGCCGCGCAGCCTGCTCGAACGCGTCACGCTGGCCGAGGCGCTGCAGCGCCCCGGCTGGGCTGCGCGCTTCCTGCGCGTGCACCGCAGCCATGCGGTCAACGCGGCCCATGTGCAACACATCGAGCGCCTGCCCGGCGGCGAGGCCCTGCTGACGCTGGCCTGCGGCGCCACGCTGCGTGTGTCGCGCGGCCACCGCGCGGCGCTGGATCAACTCGCCCCCTGAGCCGCGCGCTTCGCCCCAGCCCGCTCGCGCGGGCAGCGAGGCGTCGCGAAGCTGGTGGCCATGAACACCACCGCCACCCGCCTGCCCTTTCTCGACGGTCTGCGCACCGCCGCGTTCGTGCTGCTGATCCCCTTTCACGTCGGCATGTACTACGTGACCTGGGGCTGGCATGTCAAAAGCCCGGCCGCCAGCAGCACGCTGGAGCCCTTCATGCTGCTGAGCGCGCCATGGCGGCTGGGCCTGCTGTTCCTGATCGCCGGCGCGGCCTGCCAGGGCCTGGCCGCGCGGCGCGGCGCCTGGGGCGCGGTGAAGGACCGCTCGCTGCGCCTGCTGCTGCCGCTGCTGTTCGGCATGGCCGTCATCGTCACGCCGCAGGCCTATTTCGAGGTGCTGACCAAGGTGCCGGCCCAGCTGCCGGGCGATGGCGGCTACCTCGACTTCTGGTGGGCCTATCTGCATGGCGGCGAATACTGCCGCGGCAACGACTGCATGGGCGTGCCGACCTGGAACCACCTGTGGTTCCTGCCCTATCTGTGGCTGTACGCGGTGCTGGGCATAGCGCTGGCCGCGCTGCTGCGCGGGCGCCCGTTCGCGCCGCGCCTGCCGGCCTGGGCCTGGCTGCTGTTGCCGGCCCTGCCGCTGGCGCTGGCACGCGTCTTCGTGTTCCCGCATCACCCGAGCACGCACAGCCTCGTGCACGACCTCTACAACCACCTGCAGTACGGCTGGCTGTTCGCGCTGGGCTGGGCCAGCCGCACGCCGCTGGCCGCGGGCCTGTGGCCGGCGGCGCTGCGCTGGCGCTGGGTGGCCCTGGCCGGGGCGCTCGGCGGCTGGGCGCTGCTGATCGCCTACTTCGGCGCCTATGCCGACGCGGAGCCGCCCGCGGCACTGCTCGTGGCCGAACGCCTGCTGTGGGCGGGCATGAGCTGGTGGGCCATGCTGGCCGCCTGCGGCTGGGCGCAGCGGGCCTTCACGGTGGAGTCGCCGCGGCTGCGTGCGGCCAGCGCGGCGGTGTTCTGCTTCTATGTGCTGCACCAGACCGTGATCGTGCTGCTGACGCAGGCGCTGAAGCCGCTGGCCCTGCCCTGGGGGCTGGAGGCGCTGCTGCTGATCGCGCTGAGCTTCGCGGCCTGCGCCGCCGCCTATCTGCTGCTGCGCCGCGTGCCGGGGCTGGCCCTGCTGGTGGGCATTCAGCGCAGGCCGCGCAGCGCCGGGCCCTCGGCGGGGCGGGTGATGGGGCAGTTGACGACGATGTCGGTCAGCGAGAGCAGCAGCTCGCCGGCGTCGGCCGCGGCCAGCACGGCCTCCTCCGAGCGCAGCTCGCGCACGGCGGCGCCGGGCTTCCAGGCGACCAGCACGAGGCTCAGGGCCAGGTCGGGGATCCGTGCTCGATGACGTTCTCGGCCATGCAATCAGGGCATGCCTTCAAGTTCATGGTGTTCCCCAGATGGGCCAGCTTCAAGCTCGTGGAGGACTTGGCTGATGCCTAACCATTTCGCCGCCAGCACCTTCGGCTGGGCGCATACGACGTTCTGCTGGAAGGAAGCGGCTGGGGTAGCTGTGGCGTTGACAGCCGGCGCCTGAGCGCCCGCATCAGGACACCCAGCAGCGGCAGCTTGGCGTACAGCTCCTCGGCCGCGTCCCAGTAGTCGCGATGCACGGCCACGCGCCCCATGGCCGTGAAGCGAATGTGCGAGGCGCCGCGGATCGTCATCGCCTGGCCAGATTGCCGCAGAAAGTGAAGCTCCCAGGTCAGGAAGGCCTCGTCCCCTTCCGAGGCGGACACGAGGACGACGAATCTAGGCTCCCGCAGTTCGTCGAACATCTGGCTGAAGATGCGCTCGATGGCGGCGCGCCCGCGCACATCGTTGAACGGATCCTTGAAACTCGCCTGCTCGTCGTAGAGGTCCAGCAGGCTCGGCAAGCTCTCGCGGCTCAGCCGGGTGTAGGCGTCGACGAGCTTGGCGGTTTGCAAGTCTGAAGACATGGCGGCCATCGATCAGGCTCCGGTGGCGCGGCGAACCGCCGCGAAATACCAGGGATCGGGCATCCAGCGCAACACGCGCATCCAGGCCGTGAAGCGGCGCGGGAAATTCATCTCGAACCGACCGCGGGCCCAGCCGTCGAGGATGTGCTGCGCGGCCTGCGCCGTGGAGATCAAGGCTGGCATCTTGAAATCGTTCTGGGCGGTCAGCGGTGTCTCGACGAAGCCGGGGTTGACGATGGACACGCCCAGGCCCAGGGGGTGCAGGTCCAGGTAGAGGTTCTCCGCCAGGTTGTTGAGCGCCGCCTTGGTCGGTCCATAGGCCAGGGACTTGGGCAGCCCGCGATACCCGGCTACGCTGCCGACCAGGCTGATGTGCCCGGCGCGCGCGGCGATCAGCATCGGCAGCATGACGTCGAGCATGTTCAGCGCGCCCCGGTAGTTGATCGCCAGGTGCTTTTCCATCTCCCACCGATCGAAGGCGGTCGCCTGCTGGGCCCGGTAGTGGCCGGCGCAGTACATCACCAGCGCGGGAGCCCCCTGTGCATACCCCTGCGCGGCCTTCGCGGCCTGGCGCAATTGCTGATGTTGGGTGACGTCCAGCGGCAGCGCGACGCTGCCGGGATGCGCCTGCACGAAGGCGTTGAGGGCGTGGCCCTGGCGCGCCGACACGATGACGCAGGCACCCTTCCGATGCAAAGCGGACGCTGTCGCCCGCCCGATGCCGGAAGAGGCGCCGATCACCCAGACCCAGCGGCCCTTCCAATCCTGCATGGGCGGATTCAGCCCCGTCGAGAACATCGGCATGCTCAGCCCCTCCCATCCCGGGTGATGACGAGCGTGACGTCGCCGACGTGCAGCCCGAACTTGCTCATCGCCGAGCGGTTCAGCACGGTGCGCTCGTCGAGCAGGAACATCCAGTCGTCGAGCGCGACGTTCCAGACCCGCCCGTCCACCGGCAGGGCCAAGGTGTAGCCCCAGCGGAAGGCGTTGCCGGCGCTCTCGCCCGCGGCCTCGCCGACGACGTCGTCCGCCCTGCCGCTGTAGCGCCCCTGGCCGAGGGCCTTCAGCCGCCAGATGCGGCGCTGGGTGCTGCCGTCGCTGTACTGGAAGTGCTCATCGAGCACGCCGCTGTCACCGTCCCAGCGTCCGTTCATGCGCACGGTGAAGCGCTTCACGACGCGCCCGGAGCGATCGGTGAACATGCCCTTGGCGGTCAGGTCGCCCGTCAGGAAGGCGCGCAGATCCAGCCGGGGCTCTTCTTTCGCATAGTCTTGAACCCGCGGCCCGGCGCAGCCCGCGAGCGTCGCGGCCACCGTGGCGATGATCAAGTTGCGCCGGGCCAGGTGCTTCATGGCGAGGGCCTTCATTCGCGATCCTTCCAGGTGGGGTTGAGGCGCTCGGCGCGCCAGAGCGCGGCGACTGCGGCCAGCTTCAGCAGGCATGGCAATCCGCCGTAGGCCCAGGCCAGCGCCTGAAGGCCGGCCGGCGCCGTCGTGCCGCTGCTGTAGCCGACTGCGGAGAGCAGCGGCAAGGCGAGGCCGGCAGCCAGCGCCAGATTGAGCTTGGTGGCGCAGGCCCACCAGCCGAGGTAGATGCCCTCATCGCGTTGGCTCGAACCGGTGCCTTGAATCACTCCGGTCAACAAGGCGCCCGGCAGGGCGAGGTCGGCGCCCAGGGTCAAGCCGCTGAGAAGGCAGACCACCGCAAAGGCCGCACCGTCCCCGCGGCCCAGCCACGGCGTGACGGAGAAGGCGGCCACGCTGGCCACCATGCCCGCGCGCCAGACCGGCGACAGCCCCCATCGCGCCGCCGCGCGCACCCACAGCGGCAATCCCAGCACCGCCGCGCCGAAGTAGCCCAGCAGCAGCGGCGCCTGCCAACTCGCCAACTGCAGGCGATCCGCGATGAAGAACGGCAGCAAGGTGGCCGGGATCGCGCTGGCGATGCCGTTCAGCATGAACACGGCCAGCAGTCGTCTGAACGCGGCGTGCCGCCACGGTGACGCGCCTGGGCTCGAGAGCCCACGACCGCCCGGCGCCGATGCCTGCGGGAAAGGATCAGGCTCACGCACGCGGTGCAGCCCGACGAGTCCAACCGCCAACAGGCTGGCCAGAGTGGCGCTGGTGGCATTCCAGCCCAGCCAGCTGGGCAGGGCGCTGGCCAGCAGCACGCCCACCAGCGTGCCCGCCTCGCGCCAGCCGGTCACGCGCGACCGCAGCTTCGGCCCACCGCCCCAGCGAGTACCCCAAGTCTGGTGAACGATGCTGACGCCGCTGTAGCCCAGCGTGCACAGGAGCAGCGCAATGGCCAGCCAGGGTGCGACGCTTGAAGCGTCACGCGAGGGCGGCAGCCACAGCGCCGCGAAGGCCAGCGCCAACAGGGCGCTGCCCGCAGCCGCAGCACCCCAGGCCACCTTCTCGCCAAGTCCGAACAGCTTGTCGCTGATGCGCCCCAGCGCCGGGTCGATGAAGGCATCCAGCATCCGGACCCCCAGCATCACGCCGCCCAGCATGGGCAGTGGCATCCCGAGTGCGGAGGCGTAGTGGTATGGCAGGTTGACATAGAGCGGCAACGAGACGAAGGCCAGCGGAACGCCCAAGGCCGCATAGGCCAGCCCCTTGCGCCAGTCCAGCACACGCGGTGCGGGTTGCAGTGCCGTCGAGCTCATGGCGCCACTGCGGATCAGGACGTCAAGCCGAGGATGGCCTCGCGCAGCGCGGGCGCGGAGGTCTTGGGGGAGAGCCAGATGCCGAAGAACAGGCGTGCGTATTCGGCGTCGACCGTTTCCACGGTCAGCCTTGCGTTGTGGAAAAAGCGCACCCCGCCTAGGCCGTCGTTGATGCCGACCAGCCGGTCACCCGCCGCGACGTCGGGAAACGCACGGGACATCAGGTCGAGCCAGGCTTTGGCCTTGGCCTCGTCGAATTCGCCGATACGGCGCATTTCGGCGACGGAGCGCTCGGCGATGGCCTTGCCTTCGAGGCGGCGGTCGTACACCAGCTCCAGCGCGAATTCGCTGCTGGCGTAGTGGTTCGCGTCGAGGGTCGACTTGACCCACAGCCGCGCTTCGTAGACGCGCAGGCCGAAGAAGCGCATCACGCCCGAACCCTGAAGTCGCAGCGGCGAGTGCCCGAACTCGGCGGGCGGTTGGGGGGCAGAGAGGGCAGGCGTCATGGTGAGTGCAGTCAGGGTGGTGGCCGTCAGGCCGGCCAGGATGCGGCGCCGGCGCTGATCGACGCCGTTCATGCGTTGGGCTTCCTCAACGTGAACTGGAAGACATCGGTGTTGCCGGTGTCGAAGGCGGCTTCGCAGTAGGCCAGGTAGAAGGTCCAGATGCGCTGGAAGCGCCGGTCGAAGCCCTGGCGCTGAACCTCGTCGAGCCGCTGCATGAAGGCATCGCGCCAGCGGCGCAGCGTCTCGGCGTAGTCCTGCCCGAAGGCCAGCCGGTTCTCGACGACAAAGCCCGCGCGCCGCGCCTCGGCCTCGAAGGCCGTGGGGCTGGGCAGCAGGCCGCCGGGGAAGATGTACTGCTGGATGAAGTCGGTCGAGCGCAGGTAGCGGGGGAAGAGGTCGTCGCGGATGGTGATGGTCTGGATGCAGGCATGACCCCCCGGCTTCAGGCAGGCGTTCAGCGTCCTGAAATAGGTCGACCAGTACTCATGCCCGACCGCCTCGAACATCTCGATCGACACGACGGCGTCGAAGGGGTCGCCGTCATACCGTGCAGGCAGGTCGCGGTAGTCCAGGTAGAGCATCCGCGCGTTGGCATCGAGCCCGGCGTCTTGCAGGCGTTGCCGCGCCCAGCGCAGCTGCTCGGCGGACAAGGTCACGCCGGTCACCTGGGCACCGAACTCCTTCGCCGCCAGCTCGGCGAGGCCGCCCCAGCCGCAGCCAATCTCCAGCACGCGCTGGCCAGGCTCGACTCGTGCCTCACGCAATGCGCGACGGTACTTCGCATCCTGGGCCCGCAGCAGATCGGCGCCGCGCGCGTCCCGGCCCTCGAACCAGGCCGCGCTGTAGCTCATGCCCGGGTCCAGCCAGAGGCGGTAGAAGTCGTTGCCCAGGTCGTAGTGGGCGTGGATGTTGCGGGCGCTGCCCGCCTTCGAATTGCGCCTCAGCAGATGGCGCAGCCGGTACCCGAGACGGCCCCACCAGCTGCCGTAGATGACGCCCTCGATGTGCTCGCGGTTGCGGATGCACAGGCGCAGCAATTGCGTCAGGTCGGGGCTGTCCCACTCGCCGTCGATGAAGCTCTCCGCGAAGCCGATGTCGCCGGACCTGAGGGCGCGGTCGAACATCGCCCAGTCGTGCAGTTGCAGGACGCCGTGCTGGCCTGTGGAGGTTGCCATGCCATGGCCGCAGCGCTGCACGGCGCCGCCGGGCAGTCGGACCTCCAGCTCGCCCAGCGGCAGACGCTCCAGCAGGCGAAGCAGGCGGCGCGCCGACCGTGGTGGACGGCCCGGCCGGGCGAGGTTCGCGAAAACAGGTTGTGTGCTCATGGTTGTCGGCTCACGAATTGCTGGGGTGGCTGCGGCTTGTTGGAGAAGGGCACGCGCTTGATCCACAGACGCAGTGCCTGCCAGTGGATGCGCAAGATCACGCCCAGCGTCATGAAGGGCATCCCGAAGATGGCGCGCCGCACGCTGGCCGTCGTCAACTCGACCAGGGCGCCGGCGACACGGGTCTGCAGCAGCGGGCCTTGCCCGTCGTGCAGGTCGACGCGCGCCGTGCTGTGCGCCGGCCGGCCGTCGGCCGCAGTCAGCCGCTCGAAGCGGAAGCTGTAGTCGCCATTCACGCCGCAGAAGGGCGAAACGTGGAAAACCTTCTGGGCACGGCTTTCCGCGCCCCAGGCGAGTCCGGGACCGGCAAGCAGATAGGCATGGCGCTCACCGAAGGTGTTGTTGACCTCGGCCAGCACCGCCGCCAGCGAGCCATCGGCGCGATGGGCGTACCAGAAGCTCACCGGCTTGAAGGCATAGCCCAACACGCGCGGGAAGGTCTGCAGCCAGACCTCGCCGTCGGCGTCCCTGATGCCTTCGCTGTGCAGCAGCTGCTCGAACCAGGCGAGGGCGTCGTCGCCGCCCACGCCGTGGTCGCGGTCCTGAAAGCTCAACCAGCCCCAACGGTTGCGGTTCAGCGGCGTGCAGGGCTGCGCGCGCAGGCTGCGCAGCGGCAGCAGCAGGAAATAGCTGGGGTAGCGGAAGGCATGCTCAACCGGGCGCAGGCGCCGGTGCCAGACCGAGCCAAATCCGATCTGGGCCGAGTTCAAGCCGCGCTCCTTTCGGTTTGCGGCGCCCAGGCACTCAAGGCCTGCAACATGCCCTCGGCCGCCTGCAGGCCGGCCCGCAGGCCGTCTTCGTGGAAGCCATAGCCGCACCAGGCGCCGGCGAACCAGGTGCGCTGCCGGCCCTGCAGTTCGCCGATGCGGCCCTGGGCCTGCAGGGCGGCGAGGTCGAATACCGGATGGCTGTAGTCGATGCGGCGGTGCACGAGGTGCTCCGCGATGGGCCGCGCCGGGTTCAGGGACACGATGACCGGCTGCCGCCAAGGCAGGGGCTGCAGGCGGTTGATGAGGTAGTGCAGGCAGACCGGGGCCTGCTCCGTGGCCGTGTCGCTCGCGCGTTCGTAGTTCCACGAGGCCCAGGCCGCACGGCGCCGCGGCAGCACGGCCACGTCGCCATGCAGCACCGCCGTATTGGGCTGGTAGCGGATGGCGCCGAGCACCGCGCGCTCGTCACGGCTTGCGCCTTCGCCCAGCAGGGCCAGAGCCTGGTCGCTGTGGCAGGCCAGCACGACGGCGTCGAAGGTCTCGCTGCCGTGGCGCGTCTGCAGGCGCACGGCGTGGCCGCAGCGCTGCAGGCCCAGCACGGGCGAGTGCAGGCGCGCATCGGGGATGCAGGCCACCATGCGGCGTACATATTCCCGCGAGCCGCCGCGCACGGTGTACCACTGCGGGCGGTCAGCGACCTGGATCAGGCCATGGTTGTGGCAGAAGCGGATCAGCGTGCCGAGGGGGAACTTCAGCATCTGGCCGGTCGGGCAGGACCAGATGCAGCCGATCATCGGCAGCAGATAGTGCTCGCGGAAGGTCGGCGTGAAGCCCTGGGCATCGAGGAAGTCGCCGATGCTCCCCTGAAGCGTCGCTTCAGGGGCGGTTTCGGCCAGGGCCGTCGCCAGCCGGTTGAAGCGCAGGATCTCGGACAGCATGCGCCAAAAGCGCGGCCTCAGCAGGTTGCGCCGCTGCGCGAACACGCTGCGCAGCGAGCTGCCGCTCCACTCCAGGCCGGCGCGGCCGTCGGCCGTGGGCACCTGCACCGAGAAGGACATGTCCGATTCCGCCGGCGCGATGCCGAGGTCGGCGAAGAGCTGGATCAGCAGCGGATAGGTGCGGCGATTGAAGACCAGGAAGCCGGTGTCCACGCCATGCACCACGCCTTCGAGCTCGAGATCGACGGTGTTGGCGTGCCCACCAAAATGGCCGCCCGCCTCGAACAGCGTGACCCGGTGCTCGCCCGGCGCCGTCGCGATGCGATGGGCGGCGGCCAGGCCCGCGATGCCGGATCCGACAACAGCGATTCGATGCATGACGACTCCGAAATGGACTGAATAGATCAAAATGTGAACTGCGTAGTTCACACAATAACTCATAAGTCCTAAATTTGCACTACTTGGTTTTATGCGCGACCTTCGCGGTCTAGAATTACGCCATGGGTGCCCGTCCGTCGATCAAAGCTCAACTACAGCGCGTGCGCGAGGACGCCATCGTCGGCGCCGTGAATCGGCTGCTGGCCACCAAGGGCTACGACGCCATGACGGTCGACGAGGTGGCCGCGGAGGCGGGCATGGCCAAGGGCAGCCTCTACAAGATGTTCGGCTCGAAGGAGGAGCTCGCGGGCGTCGCGATGGTCGGCGTGCTTGACCGCGCGCTGGCCTTCTCGGAAGCGTTGCGTGCTCGCGCAGAGGAACTCGCCCAGGCCGGCCGGCCGGTATCGCCGATCGATCAGCTCAAGGCCGTGACGCGGTGGGCCATGGCGACGCAGCTGGAAGGCGAGATGCCCTCGCTGCCGTCGCACAACTCCAACCTCAGTGCCTCGCTGCAGTCCAACGACGCCTACATGGATCGCCTGATGTCACTGAGCAACCGGCTCAGCATCTGGATCGCCGAAGCCCAGACGGGCGGCCAACTGAACGCCACCCTGCCCCCTGATCTGGTGCTCTACACGCTGTTCGCTCGCGCCTGCGATCCCGTCGTGGCCCTGCTCAAGGACTCGGGGCAGTACACGAACGAGCAAATACTCGACTGGGTCTTGTCGACGACCTTTGAGGGCCTGGCGGTGCGACGGGCATAGTCTTGCGGTCCATCCGTCGCACCGACAAGGCGGTCTGGGATCAGCGCATGCTGATTCGGCGCAGGTCTGACTTGTTATCAGCTCCCACAATGCCGCATGCTCCAGTACCTGACCCTGCCTGTCACACCCTTTCAGCAGAACTGCTCCATCGTCTGGTGCGACGCCACTCGTGAAGCCGCCGTCATCGACCCCGGCGGCGAGCTGCCGCGGCTGCTGGCGGCCGTGCGCGAGCGCGGGCTGGACCTGAAGGCGATCTGGTTGACGCATGCCCACATCGACCATGCCGGTGGCACGGGCCAGCTGGCGCGCGAGCAGGGCCTGCCCGTCATCGGCCCGCACCCGGGCGACCAGTTCTGGATCGACGGCCTGGCGCAGCAGAGCCGGATGTTCGGCTTCCCGCCCGCCGAGGGCTTCACGCCCGACCGCTGGCTGGACGACGGCGACACGGTGCAGATCGGCCGCGAGACGCTGGCCGTGCGCCACTGCCCGGGCCACACGCCGGGTCACGTCGTCTTTCACTCGGCCCCGGCCCGGCGCGCCTTCGTCGGCGACGTGCTGTTCGCCGGCGGCATCGGCCGCACGGACTTCCCCGGCGGCAACCACCAGCAGCTGCTCGACGCGATCCGCCGGCGGCTGTGGCCCCTGGGCGACGACACCGTCTTCATTCCCGGCCATGGCCCCGAAAGCACCATCGGCCGCGAGCGAAAACACAATCCCTATGTTGGCGGTTTCGACGCCTGAATGGCGCACCGCCGTAATTCGTTCACAGGCGCGCCTCGCAACATTTACGCCCCGCGCGAAACGTGCTCTCCTACGCTTTGAGGATGGCCCGCAGGGTGGGCCGAGGAGTGCTGCGATGTGGTTGTCGGAGTTTGTCCAGCCGGGCCAGGCCCCCGGCCCTCGTCCCCGCGAGCGCCGCGCCGCGGCCTCGCTGTCCAGCCAGTGGCTGGGCCTGGTGCTGGAGGAGCTCGACCATGGCGTCGTGCTGCTCAACGGTGCGGCGCGGGTTCTGCACACCAATCTCGCGGCGCGCGCATCGCTGGACGACAACCATCCCCTCGAGATGGTCGGCCAGCATCTGCGCGCGCGGCTGCTGACCGACGCGGTGCCGCTGGCCGAGGCGCTGGCGGGCGCGGAATCCGGCGGGCGGCGCTGCCTGCTGCGCCTTGGCGACGAACGCGCCGAGTGCGGGCGCGCCAACGTCGTCGTCGTGCCGCTGAACCGCGACGTCAGCCAGGCCGCGGTGCTGCTGATCCTGGAGCGCCGCCAGCTCTGCGGCGAGCTGGCCGCGCAGTGGTTCGCGCTGCGCTACCAGCTGACGCCGGCCGAGACCGAGGTGCTCAAGGCCCTGTCCAACGGCGTCAAGCCCACCGAGGTCGCGCAGCGCCAGGGCGTGGCCATCTCGACGGTGCGCAGCCAGATCCAGAGCATCCGCGCCAAGAGCGGGGCCGACAGCATCGGCGAGCTGATGCGCCAGCTCGCGCTGCTGCCGCCGCTGGTGTCGTCGCTGCGGCCGGCCAAGCTGGTGAACTGAAGCAGGCCCGGCAAGCACTAACATCCGGGCACGCGGCGGGCCTCTTGCCCGCCCGCTGCTCGATGCCCGACGCCTCTCCCGACCCCGAATTCCAGGCCCTGCCGCCGTCGCTGCGGCTGCTGGCCGCGCGCGGCATGGCGCGCAGCTACCGCAAGGGCGTCGTGCTGATCGAGGAGGGCTCGGTCGGCGACAACCTCTACCTGATCCTGTCCGGTTCGCTGCGCGCCTACAGCGCCGACGTGCGCGGCCGCGAGATCACCTACGGCGTCTACGGCCCCGGCGAATACGTCGGCGAGATGAGCCTGGACGGCGGGCCGCGCTCGGCCAGCGTCATCACCGAGGAGGGCAGCCGCCTCGTGATGGTCACGCGGGCCAGCCTGCTGACCCATATCAGCGAGCACCCCGAGTTCGCGTTCGAGCTGCTGACCAAGGTCATCCGCCGCGCGCGCGCCGCGACGCTGTCGACCAAGCAGCTGGCGCTGAACGACGTCTACGGCCGGCTGAAGAACCTCGTCGACGAGACGACCGGCGATGGCCGCCACCTGGAACTGACCCACCAGGGCATGGCCCAGCGCCTGGGCTGCTCGCGCGAGATGGTGTCCAAGCTGGTCAAGGACCTGGAGCTGGGCGGTTATCTGCGCCGCGTGGCGGCGGGCGAATACCAGCGCCTCAAGGCCCTGCCTGCCCGCTGGTGACGGCATGGAGCCCCACGGCCGGCGAGTACGCCGGCCGATCCCCCAAGGGGATGCGGGCCGGCTCGGGAGCGGCCCAGCGCTCGGCCCGCTGGTGAGCCCGGGCGGCCGCCGGCTTCAGTTGTTGTCCGGCGCCGGCTGCGGCCGCTGCTTGAGCGGCGGCGCCACCGGGAAGCGCCTGTCCGGCTTGGGCGCGCGCTCGTAGAGGCCGGCCACCTTGGGCAGGTTGGCCTGGATGTCGCGGATGCGCGTCTCGCTGGCCGGGTGGGTGGACAGCCACTGCGGCGGCGCGCCGCTGCTGGCCGACAGCATCTTCTGCCACAGCCGCACGGCGGCGGCCGGGTCATAGCCGGCGCGGGCGGCCAGCTCGATGCCGACGAGGTCGGCCTCGGTCTCGTCCTCGCGGCTGAAGCGCAGCGTCAGCAGCTGGCCGCCCAGCCCCGCCAGCCCGCGACCTAAGTTGCCGAGACCGAGCAGCGCCGATCCGAGCTCGATGGCGCCATTGGTGAAAGTCGTCTTGCCCATGCGCTCGCGCGCATGCTCGCGCAGCGCGTGCGAGATCTCGTGGCCCATGATGGCCGCGACCTCGTCGTCCTCCAGCTTGAGCTTTTCGAGGATGCCGTAATAGAAGGCGATCTTGCCGCCCGGCATGCAGAAGGCGTTGAGCTGCGTGTCGCCGAGCAGGTTGACCTCCCACTGCCACTGCCGTGCGCGCTCGTTCCACTCGTAGCTGAACGGGACGATGCGCTTGGCGATGTAGCGCAGCCTCTGCAGCTGCGGGTGCTGCATCGGCGCGAGTGCGCGCTGCTGCGCGGCCTGGCTCATCATCTGCGCGTACTGCTGGCCGCCGGAGCGCTCGATGTCGTCGGCGGAGATCAGGCCGACGAACTTGCTCTTGGGCCCCACGTCCACGCCCTCGCGCGCCCAGGCCGGCGCAAAGGCGGCCATGCCGAGCAGGCCGGTGAACAGGCGCCGGTTCAGGCGCGGCCCGCAGCAGGCGCAGCCGGCGGGCGCATGGGGCAGGTCGAGATCGGTCAGCGTGAAGTCGGCGTCCATGGCGGCATTGTGCGTTGCCCGTACTGGCGACAATGTTGGCATGGACAGCCAGCAATTCCGCGCCGCCCTCGGCATGTTCGCCACCGGCGTGACCATCATCACCGTGCGCGCGGCGGATGGCGGCCTTGTCGGCCTCACCGCCAATTCCTTCAACTCCGTGTCGCTGGACCCGCCGCTGGTGCTGTGGAGCCTGGCGCGCCGCGCCGGCTCGCTGCCGGTGTTCGCGCGCGGCACGCACTACGCGATCAACATCCTCGCGGCCGACCAGAAGGAGCTGGCCCAGCGCTTCGCGACGCGCGACATCGACCGCTTCGCCGGCGTGGCCTGGCGCGAGGGCGCCGGCGGCGCGCCGGTGCTGGAGGGCGTCGTCGCGGCCTTCGAATGCGCCAACCGCAGCCAGTACGAGGAGGGCGACCACGTCATCTTCGTCGGCGAGGTCGAGCGCTGCACGGCACGCGCCGGCGCACAGCCGCTGATCTTCCACGGCGGGCGCTACTTCACCGAGCTGCCGCTCTGACGCCGCGCGCCGCCTACAGCTGCACCTTGGTGCCCAGCTCGACGACGGCGTTGCCCGGCAGCCGGAAGTAGTCCGCGGCGCTGCTGGCGTTGCGGCTCATCGTGGCGAACAGGGCCTCGCGCCAGTGCGCCATGCCGGCGCGCGGCACCAGGGTCTCGCGGCTCAGGAAATAGCTGGTCTCGGCCGGCTCGGTCTGCAGGCCCTTGGTGCTGCACAGGGCCAGCGCGGCCGGCACGTCGGGCTGGTCCATGAAGCCATAGGTCAGCGTCAGCCGCCAGAAGCCCGGCGCCAGCGCCTCCAGGTGCAGCCGCTCCGCGTCGGGCACATAGGGGCGTTCGCAGAAGGTCACGGTCAGCACGACATTGCGTTCGTGCAGCACCTGGTAGTGCTTGAGGTTGTGCAGCAGGGCCGGCGGCACGAGCTCGGGGTTGGCGACGGGGTAGATGGCCGTGCGCATCGCGCGCGGGCGCTCGGCGTCGCCGTAGCTGTGCAGGCTCTCGACGAAGGGCAGCAGCGGCAGGCCTTCGTCGGCGAGATGGAGCTGCAGCGCCCTGCGGCCGCGCGCCCAGGTGCTCATCAGCACGAACAGCAGCGCGCCCAGGGCCAGCGGGAACCAGCCGCCGTCGACGATCTTGATCGCGCAGCCGGACACCAGCAGCGCATCCAGCGCGAGGAAGAAGGCCGTCGCGCCCCAGGCCAGCGGTGCCGGCAGCCGCCAGCCGTTGCGGATGACGAAGAAGGTCAGCACCGTCGTGATCATCATCGTCAGCGTGACGGCGATGCCGTAGGCGCCGGCCAGGGCCGACGAGCTGCGGAACAGCAGCACCGCGCCGACGACGCCGGCCAGCAGCGCCCAGTTCACGCTGGCGATGTAGATCTGGCCGGCCTCGGCCGCCGAGGTGTTGCGCACCGGCATGCGCGGCAGGAAGCCGAGCTGGATGGCCTGCTTGGTCATCGAGTAGGCGCCCGAGATGACGGCCTGCGACGCGATCACGGCCGCCGCCGCGGCCAGCACGACGGCGGGCAGCACCAGCGGCGCGGGGAAGAGGCGGTAGAAGGGGTTGTCGATGGCGCCGGGGTCGCCGATCAGCAGCGCGCCCTGGCCGAGGTAGTTCAGCGCCAGCGCCGGGAAGACGATGCCCGTCCACGCGATGCGGATGGGCCTGGCGCCGAAGTGGCCCATGTCGGCGTACAGCGCCTCGGCGCCGGTCAGCGCCAGCACGATGGCGCCGACGACGGCGAAGACCTGCCAGCCGCGGCCGGCCAGGAATTCGAGCGCCCGGACGGGGTTGAGCGCCGCGAGGATGGCCGGCTGCTGCGCGATCTGCAGCGCGCCGGTCACGGCCAGCACGCCGAACCACAGCAGGATGACCGGCCCGAAGATGCGGCCGACGACGTGGGTGCCGTGCTTCTGCACGACGAAGAGCAGCACCAGCACGACCAGGGACAGCGGCAGCACATAGCGCGTGAACTGCGGGCTGACGATCTCCAGGCCCTCGATGGCGCCCATCACCGAGACGGCCGGCGTGATGACGCTGTCGCCGTAGAACAGCGTCGCGCCGAACACGCCCATCAGCAGCAGGAAGCGGCGCAGCCCGGGGCGGTGGCGCACGGCCTGCGTGGCCAGGGCCGTCAGCGCCAGGCCGCCGCCCTCGCCGCGGTTGTCGGCGCGCAGGATGAGGACGACGTATTTCAGCGTGACGACCAGCATCAGCGCCCAGACGATGGCGGAGATCGCGCCGATCAGCTCGTTCGGCGCCAGCGCGACGCCGGTGGCCGGCGTGAAGACCTCCTTGACCGTGTACAGCGGGCTGGTGCCGATGTCGCCGTAGACGACGCCGATGGCGCCCAGCGTCAGCGCCGCGAGGCCGTGGCGTGGGGGCGTGTGGGCGGCGTCGGCGGAGGAATCGGTGGCGGTCGTCATCGGCATGGGTCAAGCATCGCTCAGGCGGCGGCAGCTTGCCACCTCGACCTGGGGCGAGCTTGCTGCCGCCTTGCCGGTGGCGCGAAATATCGCCCGCCGCGGCCGCCCTCAGCCGAGTCGGCCGGCCGGCAGCGGCCGCGGCGCGCGGCAGACCCGGCGCCAGCGCCAGGCCCCCAGCGCGAGGCTGGCGCCGACGCTGAGGCCGGCCAGCGCGGCCAGCGGCAGGCCCAGCTGCCGCTTGGCCGCGTACAGGCCCCAGGCCAGCAGCAGGAAGGCCAGCACCGGCAGCACGGCCGTCCATGACGACGGCGCCCGCATGGCGGCCGGCGCGCGCAGCAGCCAGGCGGCGCTCAGCGGCAGCGCGCCGAAAGCCAGGCACAGCAGCGCCGGGTCGTCGGCCGCCCAGGCCAGCGGCGCCAGGGCCAGCGTCGTCAGCGTCCAGGCCAGCAGCGCATGGCGCAGCTGCAGCCAGGCCACCGCGCGGTTCTGCGCGGCGCCCTGGGGCATGCCCGGCAGCAGCTGCAGCAGCGCCTGCTCGCGGCGGCCGTGCCACAGCATGCCGGGCAAAGCGAAGCTCGGGTTGATGCCCATGCTCGCGAGGCCGATGGCCATGCCGAAGGCGCCATGGGTCCAGGCCTTGCCCAGGCCGCCCAGCGCGGCCACGGTGCCCAGGCTCAGCGCCGCGATGGCCAGCGCCAGCAGCACGGCCAGCGCCTGGCGCAGCCAGTGCTGCTGGCCGTGCAGCACGATCTCGGCCCGCTGCATCACGCTGGCGGGCGTGGGCCGGGCGCGGGCCAGCACATGGCGCAGCCAGGCCGACGCCGCGCGCTCGAAGGGCCGGCCCAGCCATTCGCCCGGACGGCCGAACGTGGCCAGGCCGCCGCGATGGCCGGTGGCGCCTTCGCGCGCGGCGCGGCGCATGCGGGCCCGGGCCGCATAGCCCGCGCCGTGCGCCGCGTCGCCGTTGCCGAACAGCCGCGTGATGGACCAGGCCAGCCCCAGCAGGCACAGCGCCAGCACCGGCCCGGTCTGCGCCGCCCACAGCTCGCGCAGCGCGGCCCACAGCGGCGCGAGGCGCCGGTCCAGGCCGAAGGCGAAGAACAGCGCCGGCCCGAAGGACAGCACGAACCACAGCGCCCAGGCGCGCAGGGCCCAGGCCGCGAACGCCAGCGTGGCCGCGACGATGAGCAGCAGGGCCGGGAAGGACGGCAGCCGCTCGAAGGCCGCCCAGACCAGCAGCGCGCAGGCCAGCGACAGCACGGCCCAGGCCGACAGCGCAGCCTGGCGCAGCTGGCGCAGATGGCCGGGCACGAAGCGCGCGGCATGCGGGTGGTTCTGCGTCAGCAGGCTGCCGGCGACGGCCGTCCACAGCCCGCCCAAGGCCAGCGTGGCGCTGCCGGCCAGCACGGCGGCCCACAGCCCGGGCGCGGCGTAGAGGCTGGCGCCCAGGCCCAGCAGCGTCAGCGCGATCAGCAGCCGGCGGCCCCAGGGCGATTCGCGGTCGCGCTGGCGCCAGAAGGCCAGCAGCATCTGGCCGGACGTGGCGGCGTTCATCAGGTCAGCTCCGCGAACAGGTCTTCGAGGTTGACGGCCTGCGCGTCCTGCGGCGCGGCGACGCCGGCCGGCAGCCGCGCCAGCACGCGTTCGCGGCCGGCCTCCAGCGGCGTGCGCTTCAGCGGCTGGGCCTGCAGCCGCGCGAACAGGCCGGCCAGCTCGGTGTCCGTGCCCGTGAAGGCGCGCACCTGCTCCAGCAGCTCGTCCAGCGGCGCCTGCAGCGCGATGCGGCCCTCGCTGAGGAAGGCGAGGTTGAAGGCCACGCGCTCCAGGTCGGACAGGATGTGGGTGGAGAACACCACCGTCGTGCCGCGGTCCAGCACCTGGTCGACCAGCTCGCGCAGGAAGTCGCGCCGGCCGACCGGGTCGAGGCTGGCCACGGGCTCGTCCAGCACCAGCAGGTCGGGTTCGTGGGCCAGGGCCCGGATGATGGACAGGCGCTGCTGCTGGCCGCCCGACAGCCGGCGGATGGGCCTGTCGCGCGCGATCTCCCAGCGCGACAGCAGGCCCTCGACCTTGGCCTCGTTCCAGCGCGGGTAGAAGCTGCGGAAATAGGCCAGCAGCTGGGCCGGCGTGAAGCCCTCGAACAGGTCGCTCTGCTGCGGCACATAGCCGATGCGGGCGCGGGCCGCGTCGTCGAGCCGGCCGACGTCCTGGCCGAACAGCCGCACCTGGCCGGCCTGGGGCTGGCGCAGGCCGAGCAGCGTCTCCAGCAGCGTCGTCTTGCCCGCGCCGTTGCGGCCCAGCAGGCCGACGACCTGGCCGGGCAACAGCGCCCAGTCCAGCCCGCGCAGCACGGCGCCGCCGCGGGGGTAGCTCAGGCTCACGCCCGCCAGTGCGGCGCTGGGCGTCTCGGTGTGGGGGAAGTGGGGCGTCATGCTTGGCTCTCGGCGAGGAGTTGGGTGAACAGGGCGATGACCTCGGCCGCCGGCAGCTCCAGCTGGCGGGCCTCGTCGGCGGCCTTCTGCAGCGTGGGGCGCAGCAGCTCGATGCGCGAAGCCGGCGGCTGGGCGCGCCGGTGCCGGGCCGCGACCACCATGGACAGGCCGCGGCGGCGCTCCAGCAGGCCTTCCATCTCCAGCATGGAATAGGCCTTGGAGATGGTCATCGGGTGCACGGCCAGTGCCTGGGCCAGCTCGCGCACCGACGGGATCGCGTCGCCGGCGCTCAGCTGCCCGGCCGCGATGCGCCGCCGCACCTGCTCGATGAGCTGGCGGTAGATGGGCTCGGGCGAGCCCGTGTTGATCTGGACGAAGTGTGCGGCTTCCATGGCTGTCTGCCTGTGTGTACTAGTACGATAGTACACATGAACGGTCGGGTCAAGCGTGCATTCCGGCAGGCCGCGGCCGGGCTGCGCACAATGGCGGCTTCTGTTGCTCTCCGCCTGCCGCCATGCCCCGCCTGCTCATCGCCGCCGCCCTTCTCGCCACCACGCTCGCCGCGCAGGCCCAGGGCCCCGTCAAGGTCGAGGACGCCTGGGTGCGCGCGACCGTCGCGCCGCAGACGGCCACCGGCGCGTTCATGCAGCTGACTTCGGCCAAGCCGCTCAAGGTCGTCGCGGCCAGCTCGCCGCTGGCGGCCCAGGTCGAGATCCACGAGATGAAGATGGAAGACGGCGTCATGAAGATGCGCGCCGTCGAGGCCCTGCCGCTGCCGGCCGGCCAGGCCGTGGCGCTCAAGCCCGGCAGCTACCACGTCATGCTGATGGGCCTGCAGCGCCCGATCAAGGCCGGCGAGACTGTGCCGCTGACGCTGACCGTCGAGGGCGAGGACAGGCAGCGCACGGCCGTCGAGGTGAAAGCCGAGGCGCGCGGCGCGCGTTGAGCCGCCGCGGGTGATGGCTCAGAGCCCGGCCGTGCGCGCCACCTCGGCGGCCAGCCGCGGCCACAGCGGCTCGGGCAGGTCGTGGCCCCAGCCGGGGATGAGGGCCAGCCGCGCGCCGAGAATGCGCCGCGCGAGGTCGTGTGCGGCGGCGACCGGGATCAGCGCATCCGCCTCGCCGTGGATGACCAGCGTCGGCGCCGTGATGCGCGGCAGGCGCTCGGCGCGATGCGTGTCCGCCGCGATGGCCACCAGCTGGCGCGCCACCGCCTGCGGCCGGAAGGCGCGCCGCACGCCCTGCGCGATGCGCTCGCGCAGCGCGCGCGGCTCGGGCGGGTAGCCGGGGCTGCCGATGACGCCGTACAGGCCGACGTAGTGGTCCAGCACGTTCTCGAACTTCTGCTCGGGCGTGCTGCCGGGGCGCGGCCGCGACAGCAGCGCGCGGCGCACCTTCAGGCTCTCCTGGGGCAGGCCGCGGTGGCCGCTGGTCGTCATCATCAGCGTCAGGCTCTTCACGCGGCCGGCGTGCGCGAAGCCCAGGTGCTGGGCGATCATGCCGCCCATCGACGCGCCGCAGACATGGGCCTTGGCGATGCCCAGCGCGTCCAGCACGCCGACCGCGTCGCGCGCGAGGTCGGCGATCTGGTAGGGCGCCTTCACCGGCAGCCGCAGGGTGTGCAGCAGCGCCGCCAGCGGGATGCTGGGCCGGCCGAGCGGGTCGAAGGGCTGGCTCAGGCCGACGTCGCGGTTGTCGAAGCGGATGACGCGAAAGCCCCGCGCCACCAGCTCGTCGACCAGCCCGTCCGGCCAGGCGATGAGCTGCATGCCCAGGCCCATGATCATCAGCAGCGGCTCGCCGCTGTCGGGGCCGTGGATGTCGACTTCGATGCGGACGCCGTTGGCCGAGACCTGCATCAGTTCAGATCGGACTGGCGTTCGATGACGCGCGACACCAGGCCGTACTCGATGGCCTCGCCGGTGCTCATCCAGAAATCGCGCTCGATGTCGACGGCCACGCGCTCCAGCGGCTGGCCGGTTTCCCGGGCGATGGTCGCGGCGATGCGTTCGCGGGTGCGGATGATCTCGCGGGCCTGGATGGCGATGTCGCTGGCCTGGCCGCCGGCGCCGCCGGCCGGCTGGTGGATCATGAAGCGCGTGTTCGGCAGCGCCAGGCGGCGCTCCTTCGGCGCGGCCAGGTAGATGTGGGTGCCGGCGCTGGCGACCCAGCCGGTGCCCACCGTCGTCACCGGCGCGCGCACGAAGCGGATCATGTCGTGGATGGCGTCGCCGCTCTCCACATGGCCGCCGGGCGAGGAGATCAGCAGCGTGATCGGCGCGTCGGAGTCCTGCGACAGCGCCAGCAGGCGGCGGCAGGTGGCATGGGCCATCTTGTCGTCGATCTCGCCGAAGACCATGACGAAGCGGCTCTTGAACAGCAGCTGCTCCTCCATCTTCTCGGGGGCGTCCTTCTTGGCGGGCTTGTCTTCGGCGGCGAGGGTGTGGTGGTGCATGGTCGGAATCCAGTTCAAGAGCGATACCTTACCGCGAGTCGCGCGGCGTGGTGGCGGGCACCATGCCTGACTCGCCGCCGAACCGGGGCAGGTCGTCGCAGAGGCCGTGCCATGCGGCCTTGTCGTCGACGAAGTAATGGGCGCTGGGCGGCGGCGGCTGGCCCTCCAGCGCGCCCGCCGGGACGCCGAGGATCTGCGGCAGGCGCAGATCCTCGGTGAAGACATGCGAGCCGCAGTTGCGGCAGAAATGCCGCCTGACGTTAGCCGTGGCCTGGAAGGCGCTCAACGGCTCCCGGCCGGTGACGGCGAGGGCCGACCTCGGGAAGCTCACCCAGGTGCTGAAGGCGGCGCCGCTCAGGCGGCGGCACTGGCCGCAGTGGCAGTTGACGACGCTCTTCGGTGCCGCGCTGGCCGCGATGCTCACCGCCGCGCAATAGCAGCGGACCGACAGGCCGGTAGCACCCGTGCCGTCCATCATTTCTCGGCGCCGGCCGGCGTCCTGTAGAACCAGCGCCGCGCCCCCTTGGGCTCGAAGTGCTTCCACTCGCCCTCGGGCTGGGCCAGCCGGTCGGCCAGCGCATACAGCGCGACCGGGTTCACGCCCAGGCCGATGTGGCTGGCCTGCACCTCGATGTTCTCGGCCTGCGGCGAGGGTTCGTTGACGCTGCAGCGCCAGGCCACGACGCCGTCGGTCTTGGAGTAGATGGACGTCGTCGGCACCGGCGGCGCCTGGCGGATCTGGGCCATCAGCTCGGGGTCGTTGGATGCGTGGCCGCTGACCATCTCGAAGAAGCGCCAGGCATGGGTCGCGCGCGGGTGGCCGGTGAAGGGCGTGCCCAGCGTGATGACGCAGCGCGTGAGTTCCGGGCAGGCCTTGGCCAGCTCGCGGGCATAGATGCCGCCCAGGCTCCAGCCCAGCAGGCTGACCTTGCGGTGGTGGCGCCGGTACAGCGCCTGCAGGTCCTGCTCGATCTGCTCCAGCACGCCGGCGCGGGGGCCGAAGTTGAAGCCCTGGCCCCAGCCCTGGGTCGCGTAGCCCAGCGAGTCGAGCATGGCGCGCAGCGGCGCCGTCGTGAAGTCGTGCGCGCCCAGGCCGGGGAAGACCAGCACCGGATGCCCGTCGCCCTGGGGCAGCTTGCGCATCCACGGCATGGTGGCGAGCAGGGCCGCGTACTCCCAGGGCGCGCGGCCTTCCAGCATCAGCAGCCAGGCATTGGGGGCGCGCAGGTCGGACCAGTCGGGATGAGGCAGGGCGGTGGCTTGGTTCCAGCGCGGGAAGTGCGGCGAGCGGGGGGCGGGCATCAGTCGGTCGGGATCGGGCAAGGCCCGATCATTGTTAGCCAGCGGCGGCCTTCTTCCGGGCCGTGCTTGCCCGGGGCCTGGGTGTCGCCTTGGCGACGGGCTTCCTGGCCGCGGCCTTCCGGGCCGGCGCCTTCTTCGCCACCGGCGCCGGCGGCGCCTCGGCCGCCGGCAGGGCCTGGAACTCCATGAAGGCCGCCTCGACATAGGCCGCCAGCTCGGCGGTCTCGGGCAGGGCCTCGCCGCAGGCCATCAGGCCGATGTCCAGCGACTGGTTGTAGGTCTGCACCGTGACGTTCAGCGCCAGGCCGTGCACGGCGATGGAGGTGGGGTAGTTCGTCAGCATCTTCGCGCCGGCCAGGTAGAGCGGCAGCTGCGGCCCGGGCACGTTGGAGACGACGACGTTGGCGATGACGGGCAGCTTCTCGGCCACCCGGGCGCGGCCGTAGAGCATGGCGCCGGCCTGCATCAGCCAGGGGATGCCCAGGCTCGGGAAGTCGGTCGGCATCAGGCTCTTGAGCTGGCTCATCTGCGCCTTCATGGCCTTGCTGGAGGCCATCACATGGGCCAGGCGCTCGGCCGGGTCGCTCAACTGCGTGCCCAGGCTCATGAAGCTCATCGTGGCCTGGTTGTTGGACGTGGTGTCGCCGGCCGCGCGCGTGGACACCGGCACGGCGGCGACCAGGCTGCGGCGCGGCAGCGGGCCGTGCTTGGCGAAGTAGCGCCGCAGCGCGCCGCCGATGACGAAGAGCACCGCGTCGTTCAGGCTCGCGCCATGGCGCTTGCGCGTGCGGTTGAGCTCGGCCAGCGGCAGCGTGACGCCGGCGAACGAGCGCGTGGCCGACAGGCTGACGTTGAGCCGCGTGCGCGGCGCCGGGCCGAGGCTGGCGACGGACTTCTTGCCGCGCACGACGGCCGTGGTCTGCGCGGCCACGCTGGACAGCAGCGTGCGCAGCTTGTCCACGGAGGCCTCGGCCGCCGCGCCGCCCAGCGACTTGACCGCCATGCCGCCGAGGATGGTGGCCGCGTTGGGCAGGGAGCGGGCCAGCTTGACGGTCTGCTTCCACTGCTGGCTGACGGCTGCGCGCAGCATGCCGACGGTGCCGAGCTGGCCACGCCTCCTGCCGCGTGCGGCGAGGGCGTCGATGGCGCGCGGCTCGGGGCTGAGGTCGAGGATGACCTGGGCCAGCGCGACGGCGGCCTGGCCGTCCACCGCCGCATGGTGCAGCTGCGTGTAGAGGGCGACGCGCGGCTGGCCTTCGGGACCGGCTTCGACGCCGGTGAAGACATGGAACTTCCACAGCGGCCGGCTGCGGTCCAGCAGCACCGGATGCAGCAGGCCGACCTGGGCCTCCAGCTCGGCCATGCCGCTGTGCTCGGGCAGCACGATCTCGACGATGTGCTCGTCGAGGTCGGGTTCGGCGTCCACCCAGCCGGGGTTGGACAGGCCCAGCGGCATCGCCAGCAGCCGCCGTCGCAGCGCCGGCAGCAGCGGCATGCGGGCGCGCATGTGCTCGCGCAGGTCTTCGACGTAGTCGCCGTCGCAGCCCCGATAACGATCAGGCAGCTCCAGCAGATGCAGCGCGCCGACATGCATCGGCATCTGCGGCGTCTCCAGATACAGGAAGCTGGCATCGAGGCCGGCGAGCTGTTTCATCGGCTGTCTCCAGTTGTGAGCCCAGCATACCGACGAAACCCGCGGAGGCCCTCCGGGCCGACCCCTCCAGCAGCCACCGCGGAACCGGCTCCGCCGGGCCGCCAGTGGCGCCCCCTTGAGGGGGCCGGCGAAGCCGGTAGGGGGTGGGCTTATTCCTCCGGCACGAAAATCCAGAGGAGGATGTAGAGGAGTATGCCGCTGCCGAAGGCCAGGAAGAGCAGCGTGAAGATCAGGCGCCAGACCCATGAGTCCAGCCCCGTCGCGCGGGCAATACCGCCACAGACGCCGCCGATCCAGCGGTCCATGCGGCTGCGGCGCAGGCCGTTGACGGCGCCGACGTTTGGGCCTGCCGAGGCGCCAGCCGTGGCGGCGCCCGCGCCGTTCAGCACGCGGGCCTTGGCCCTGGCGAACTCCTCGTCGTTGAGCACGCCGCGGGCATGCAGGTCGGCCAGCTTGTCGAGTTCTTCTGCGTCGTTCATGGTGAGCTCCTTTCGGTCTTGATGAGGCAAGCCTAATGGCGTGGCGCCTGCGGGCCAGCGCGTTGCGACGGTCGGTCGATTCGATGGGATGCGGCCGCGGAAATCAACGGACGGGCTGCCTGGCGGGGTCGATGTCGACGAACTGCCAGAAGTCCTGCCAGAACAGCGGGCGGTAGTAGCCGGTCATCCACGGCTGCTCGATGTCGGTGATGACGCGGTGGGCCTGCACCTTGTAGGGCATGTATGCCGCCGCGATGCGCTTGGCCTCGCGGAACAGGGCCTCGCGCTCGGGGCCGTCGGGCAGGGCCTGCATGCGGTCGTAGAGGGCGTCGAAGCGGGCGTCCTTGAAGCGGGCCAGGTTGGTCGTGCCGGCCGCCGGGCCGTAGTAGAGCTGCAGCGAGCCCTGGCCGTCGGGCTGGGCGGCCGAGAAGGCCACGGGCCACATCTGGTAGTGGCCGGACTGCGCGGCCTTCAGGTTCTCGGGCCATTGCTGGATCTTGAGCTGCAGCCGGATGCCGACCGCGCGCAGCGACTGGTCCCAGAGCTCGTCGATGGCGCGGTTCAGCGACTTGGGCTCGGTGTTGCGCGTGATGACGAGGGGGCTGCCGTCGGGCAGGTCGCGCCAGCCGTCGCCGTCGCGGTCGACATAGCCGTACATGTCCAGCAGGGCCCGCGCGCGCGCCGGGTCGTAGTCGCCCATCTCGCTCTTGAAGGCGGGGTCGAAGCCGCTGGTGCTGGGCATCAGCGGCGACTGCGCCGGCTCGGCCTGGCAGCGGCGCGCGAGCTGGATCTCGCGCGCGGCGTCGTAGGCCAGCGAGATCGCGCGGCGCAGCGCGACCTTGGCGGGTTCCATGCCGCCGACGACGGGGTCGTCCATGTTGAAGCAGGTCAGCGTCGAGTCCGGCGCCAGCGTGAACAGCGCATGCATGCCGCGCTTGGCGAGGTTGGGCGCGATCTTGCGGCCAGGGGCGGCCTGGGTGATGAAGTCCTCGGGCACGCGCTCGATGAAGTCGTGCTCCTTGTTCAGGAAGGCCAGCCAGCGCGGCTGGCTCTCGACGATGACGTCGACGACGACGCGGTCGACCATCGGGATGCGGCGGCCCTTGAGCCTGGCGTATATGGCCTGGGCCTCGGCGTCGCCGGGCGCGGGCTGGGCCTCGTAGTGGCGCTCGCGGTAGGCCGGGTTGCGCTCGAACACCAGCTGCGAGCTGCGCCGCCAGGCCTTCAGCACGAAGGGGCCGGTGCCGACGGGATGCTCCGAGACCTGCTCGCCGTAGAACTCGACGACCTCGCGCGCGACGGCGCCATAGAGGTCGTTGCCGGCGAGGATGTATTCGACCAGGCGGGGCCGCGCCTCCTTGGTCCTGATCTGCAGCGTGTAGCGGTCCAGCGCTTTCAGGCCCTCGACGACGGCGTCGTAGGGAAAGGGCTTGCGGGAGCGGGCCAGTTGCTCGCGCAGCTCGTTGAGGCCGACGATGCCGGTCTCCTCGTACTGCGACCAGCCCGGCGCGTTGTTGGCCGGGTCGGCGTAGCGCTTGATGCTGTAGACGAAGTCGGCCGCCGTGACCTCGCGCCGCCTGCCCTTGAAGGCCGGGTCGTCGGCGAAATAGATGCCGGGGCGGACCCGGATCGTGAAGGTCTTGAAGTCCGCGCTGATCTCGGGCTCGGCGGCGGCGATCAGCGGCACGATCTTCGTCGGCCGCGCCAGCGGGTCGTAGGTGTAGAGGCTTTCGAAGATGTGGCTGGTCAGCGCGCGCGAGTAGATGTCGGACAGGCGCACCGGGTCCAGGCCGGTCTCGGCGTTGGGCAGCGCGTAGCGCAGCGTCCTGACCGGGTCGGCGGGCGGCTCGGCCGCGCGGGCCGGCGCGAGCAGGGACAGGCAGGTGGCGAGGGCGGCGAGCAGCAGTTTCATCGGTGGGCCTTGGGGCGGGCGCCGAGGTCGTGATCCGGCGGCGCGTCGAAGATGTCGGCGATCACGTCCTTGGAATCCTTGTCCGTGACCTGCGCCGGATCGAAGCCGGTCTCGGCGCAGGCCAGCGGCAGGGCGGTCGGCAGGGGCGGGAGCGTCATCGACGGGTGCGGCGGGGCGGGGACGGAAAAGCGCGGAGTCTAGTGAAACCGGCAGTTCGCGGGGCGCCCCGCTCGCATAGACTCCGCCCCCGACCCGTGCCAGCCCCGCTCACCCGGCGGGGCTGGTGGTTTTTGGCGAGGGCCGTCCTGCAGGGCCCAAGGCTGGAGAGTCGTCGTGGCGGCCTATCTGATCCGTCGCCTGTGGCAAATGATCCCGACCCTGATCGGCGTCGTGCTGCTGGTGTTCTTCCTGTTCAAGTATTTCGGCGGCGACCCGGCCGTCGCGCTGGCCGGCCTGAACGCCAGCCCCGAGACCATCGCCTCCATCCGCGAGCAGCTGGGCCTGAACAAGCCGGTCTGGGAGCAGCTGTGGATCTTCGTCGGGCAGATCGTCAGCTTCGACTGGGGCCGGAGCTGGGCCACGCAGGAGCCGGTGGCCCAGCTGTTCGCGACGCGCCTGCCCGCCACGCTGACGATCACGCTGCCCATCCTCTGCCTCGAGGTGCTGCTGGCCGTGCCCTTCGCGCTGGCCGTCGCCAGCGTGCGCGGCAGCCTGACCGACCGCGCCGTGATGATCTGCTCGACGGTGGCCGTGTCGGTGTCGCTGCTGGTCTACGTCATCCTGGCGCAATACGTCTTCGCCTTCCGCCTCGGCTGGTTTCCGGTGCAGGGCTGGACGGGCAACCACTGGACCAATCTGAGCACCTATGCGCCGCTGCCCGTGCTCGTCGCCGTGATGGTGTCGATGGCGCCGCAGATCCGCCTCTACCGCAGCTTTTTTCTCGACGAGATCGGCCACGACTACGTGCGCACCGCGCGCGCCAAGGGCATGACCGAGGGCGTCGTGCTGCTGCGCCATGTGCTGCGCAACGCGATGATCCCCATCCTGACCAATGTGTCGGTGCTGCTGCCGGGCGTGCTCGTCGGCTCCTTCCTGCTGGAGGTCTTCTTCTCCATCCCGGGCCTGGGCCGCGAGCTGCTGCTGGCCGTGAACCGCAGCGACTACCCCGTCATCCAGGCCTTCGCGATCTACCTCGCGATGCTGACGATGACGGTCAACCTCGTCGTGGACATGCTCTACAAGCTCGCCGACCCGCGGGTGGTTCTGAAGTGAGCCCCTCGTCCAAGGAGTACCTTGGCCGGTCCCCCGAGGGGACGGCGATGCTTGCCGGCTTGACCGGCAAGCACATCGCCCAAGGCGGGCCGGCTTGGGAGCGGCCCGGCGCTCGGCCCGCAGAATTCGTGCGCCACGAACAACCCACATGAACGCAGCCCTCTCTTCCTCCTCCGGCGGCGTCTGGGCCGCCTCATGGCGGCGCCTGAAGACCGACCGCGTCGGCATCGTGGCCATGGCCATCGTCGCCGCCTTCCTCCTGCTCGTGCTGCTGGCCGCGACCGGCCTCGTCGCGGCGGGCTGGCAGCGCGAGGTCGGCGTGCCGAACGCGCCGCCCGGCGTCGTCGGCCCGCAGCCGCCCGAGGACGGCAGCGCCATCGCCGCGCCCAAGGGCCCCAACGTCGACCTGTCCGACATCGACCCGCTGGCGCCGCGCTATGCCGAGTGGGCCGAGCGCGCCAAGGCCTTCAAGACCGAGGCGGCGCCCAGGTCCGACACGCTGCCGCTGGGCGGCGACCGCCTCGGCCGCGACGTGCTGGCCAAGGTCGTCAAGGGCGCCGAGGTGTCCATCTTCGTCGGCCTGGCCGCGGCCCTGGCCGCGACGCTGATCGGCACCGTGCTGGGCGCGCTGTCGGGCTTCTTCGGCGGCCGCGTGGGCGACGTGCTGGAGTGGGTCTACAACGTCTTCACGGCCATCCCCAACATCCTGCTGATCTTCGCGTTCGCGGCCATCGTGCATCGCGGCGTCGGCTCGGTCGTGCTGATCCTCGCGCTGACCGGCTGGACCGGCATCTACCGGCTGATCCGCGCCGAGTTCATCAAGCACCGCGTGCGCGAGTACGTGCGCGCGGCCGAGGCCATCGGCGCGAGCCCCTGGTCGCGCATGTTCAGGCACATCCTGCCCAATGTGTCGCACGTCGCGCTGGTGCAGCTGTCGCTGCATGTCGTCGGCTTCATCAAGAGCGAGGTCATCCTGAGCTACCTCGGCCTGGGCGTCGGCGTGGACCAGGTCTCCTGGGGCACGATGCTCAGCGAGGCGCAGAACGAGCTCATCCTCGGCTACTGGTGGCAGCTGGCCGCCGTGACGGCCTTCATGGCCGTCTTCGTCACCGCGTTCGCGCTGTTCACCGATGCGCTGCGCGATGCGCTGGACCCGAAACTGCGAGGCCTGGAATGACCGCGTTGCTGAGCATCCAGGACCTGCAGGTCGCCTTCCGCATGGGCCGTGTCGACGGCCGGATGCAGCGCCAGCTGGCCGTCAAGGGCATCAGCTTCGACGTGCCGGAGAACGGCACGGTGGCCCTGGTCGGCGAGTCCGGCTCGGGCAAGAGCGTGACGGCCATGTCCATCCTCAACCTGCTGCCCGGCAACGCCGAGCGGCAGGGCCGCGTGCTCTTCCAGGGCCGCGACCTGCTGCAGGCCTCGACCCGCGAGCTGCAGGCCATCCGCGGCAGGGACATCGCCTGCGTCTTCCAGGACCCGATGAGCTCGCTGAACCCGGTCTTCGACGTGGCCACGCAGATCTGCGAGCCGCTGACGAAGCACATGGGCCTGTCGCGCCAACAGGCGCGGGGGCGTGCCGAGGAGCTGCTGCACGAGGTCGGCATCCCCGAGCCAAGGCGGCGGCTCGGCGCCTATCCGCACGAGCTGTCCGGCGGCCAGCAGCAGCGCGTGATGATCGCCGTGGCCCTGGCCTGCGGCCCGAAGCTGCTGATCGCCGACGAGCCGACGACGGCGCTGGACGTGACCATCCAGCGCCAGGTCATGGAGCTGCTGGCCCGGCTCAAGCAGAGCCTGAAGATGAGCCTGCTGTTCATCTCGCACGACCTGGGCGTCGTCGGCGAGCTCTCGGACCAGGTCGTCGTCATGCGCCACGGCCAGGTGCGCGAGCAGGCGCCGGTCGAGAGGATCTTCAACGACCCGCAGGACGCCTACACCAAGGCGCTGCTGGCCTGCCGGCCGTCGCTGGCCGGCAACCCGGCGCGGCTGATGGTCATCGACGACCACATCGCGGGCCGCGAGCCCACCGGCGAGGCCCGGGCCAAGGATCCGGACGCGCCCGTCGTGCTGGAGGTCAGCGGCCTGCACAAGAGCTTCTGGCTGAAGGACGGCCTGTTCGGGCGGCGCGAGTTCAGGGCGGTCAAGGGCGTCAGCTTCCAGCTGAAGCGCGGCCACACGCTGGGCGTCGTCGGCGAGTCCGGCTCGGGCAAGACGACGATGGGCCTGGCCCTGCTGCGCCTGCACGAGCCCAGCGGCGGCAGCATGGGCGGCCAGGTGCGCTTCGACGGGCAGGACCTGCTGACGCTCGGCGGCGCCGGCTGGCAGCAGATGCGCCGCCGCATCCAGGTCGTGTTCCAGAACCCCTATGCCGCGCTGAACCCGCGCTTCACGATCGCCCAGACGCTGTGCGAGCCGATGCAGATCCACGCCATCGGCCGGGACGCGGCCGAGCGCGAGGCGCGCGCCGTGGCGCTGCTCCAGCGCGTCGGCCTGGACGAGGGCGCGATGGGCAAATACCCGCACGAGTTCTCGGGCGGCCAGCGCCAGCGCATCGCCATCGCGCGCTGCCTGACGCTTAGACCTGAAGTGCTGGTGCTGGACGAGCCCGTGTCGGCGCTGGACGTGTCGGTGCAGGCCCAGGTGCTCAATCTTTTGCGCGACCTGCAGGACGAGTTCGGGCTGAGCTATATCTTCATCAGCCACGACCTCGCCGTCGTCAGGTTCATCGCCGACGAGGTGCTGGTCATGCAGCACGGCGACGTCGTCGAGCAGGCCCCGACCCGCGAGCTGATCGCCGCGCCGCGCCAGGACTACACGCGCCGGCTGCTGGGCGCCGTGCCGCGCGGCTACCAGGGGCGGGCGGGCTGACAACGCTTGCGCGTGCAATTTGAACGGACTTTGCAGTGGCGAGCGCTCCTGGCATGCTGAACCGCGCTGAAATCCAGCCAGCGGGGTCACGCCCCCCCGCGCCTGCCGCCTCGATGCACCGATCCCTGGCCTCCCGATTCAAGCTCTGCGTGGCGCTGTCCGCGCTCACGCTGCTGGCCGCCTGTTCGGGCGGCGACGGCGCTGCGCCCGCGGGCCCGGCGGCGGGCGCCTCGGCCCCGGTCGACGCCGCGCTGGCCCGGGATCTGGAGCGCATCGAGCGCGCCGCGCTGGCCCGGCCGGACCGGCTGGAGCAGGAGCTGCGCGCCCGCGGCGAAGGCCTGCCCGCCGGCAGCGCCGCCCAGCTCGACGTCATCGCGCTGCGTGGCCTGCTCGCGGCGCTGATGCGCGACCGGGCGCTGAGCGAGCAACTGTCCGGGCAGCTGCGCCGCTGGCCGGCCGGCGAGCTGCGCGCGACCGCCGCCGTCGCCGCGGCCAGCATCGACGCCGAATACGTGCTGCAGAACGGCGATCTGCGCGAGGCGCGCAAGCAGCTGCTGGCGCTCGACGAGGCCCAGGTCAATGGCGCCGGGGCGGTCTACCGCTGGCGCCATTTCTACCTGCTCGCCGCCATCAGCGGCGATGCCGGCGAACTCGACGCCGCGCTCAACCACGGCCATGCGGCGCTGCGCCTGGCCGAGCAGATCGGCCAGCCCTGGCGCGAGGCGCTGTCCCTGATGGGGCTGGCCTTCACGACCTACCGTGCCGACACGCCGGCGCGGGCGCGCCAGATCGCCGCCCAGGCCCTGGCCGAGGCCCAGAAGGATCCCGACCCGATGACGCTGAACCGCGTCTACACGACTCGCGGCATCCTGTACTCAGACGAGGGCGGCGACCCCGCCATCGTGCTGCAGTCCTGGTCGGACGCCCTCGACCAGGCCGTGCGCGCGGGGGCCGATTCCGTGCGTGCCCTCAATCTGGCCAACCTGGCCGACTACCACCTGCGCCAGGGCCACCCGGCGCGCGCGCTGGAGCTGGCCGAGCAGGCCCTGCCGCTGGCGCGCGCGACGCGCAACACCTCCGCCGAGAGCACGGCCCGCGCCAACATCGGCCTGGCCAAGATCGTCATCGGCCGGGTCGCCGAGGGCCGCGAGGACGTGCGCGCCGCCATCACGCTGGACGAGCAGCAGGGCTCGCTGGCCTACGCGTCGGCCGGCTGGCAGGAGCTGGCCGGCTACCTGGAGCGGGCCGGCGACCTGGCCGGCGCCGTCGCCGCCTATGGCGAGCACCGCCGCATGAGCGAGCGCGTGCTGCGCGAGGAGACCCGCAAGCTGCTGCTGGAGGCCCAGGAGCGCCAGGACGCCGAGCAGCGCGCGCGCGACATCGAGCTGCTCAACCGCGACAACGCGCTCAAGGCCGGGCAGGTGCGCCAGCGCAACCTCGCGCTGGCGCTGTGGTCGGCGCTGGGCGGCTGCGTCGTCGTGTCGCTGGGCCTGCTCTACCAGGCCTTCCGCCGCGTGCGCCGCACCAACGAGGCGCTGGCCCACAGCAATGCGTCGCTGCAGCGCCAGAGCGAGACCGACCCGCTGACCGGCCTGGCCAACCGGCGCCATTTCCAGGCGGCCATCAAGGGCCTGTCGGGCCAGCAGGGCCTCGCGGCCAGCGTCTTCCTGATCGACATCGACCACTTCAAGCGCCTCAACGACGGCTTCGGCCATGCCGCCGGCGACACCGTCCTCGTCGAGATCGCGCGCCGGCTGCGCGAGGCCGTGCGCGACGACGACCTCATCGTGCGCTGGGGCGGCGAGGAATTCCTCATCGTCGCGCGCACCCGCGAGGGCATGTTCGCGCCCCAGCTCGCGCAGCGCCTGCTCGACCTCATCGGCGGCCGGCCCGTGCGCCACGCGGCCAACGACATCGAGGTCACCGCCTCCATCGGCTTCGTCAGCCTGCCCATCCCGCCGCACGGCCTGCGCCTGAGCTGGGAGCGCGCCATCGACCTCGTCGACACCGTCATGTACCTCGCCAAGGCCCATGGCCGCAACAAGGCCTATGGCATCGACCGCATCCAGGCCGAGGATGCGCTGGCCGCCGCCCAGCTGACGGCCCGGCTCGAAGCCGCCTGGAGCGAGGGCCTCGTCGGCCTGCAGCTGCTCAGCGGCCCCGCACGCACGGCCGGCGAACCCCAGACGGGCGGCCCCGGCGCCGCCGCGAACGCCGCATGAGCCAGCCCGGCCGCTTCCTCCTCGCCGTGCTGCTGCCGGTGCTGGCCGCCCTCGCATCGGCCGTGCCCGTCACGGCGCCCGACCCGGCCGACGAGGACGCCTGGCTGGCCGACGTCGCGCGCCGCGCCTTCGACGACCCCGACGCCATGCTCGCAGAGCTCAAGCAGCGCTGGCCGGCCCATGCCGGGCCCGGCCAGCCGCGCGAGGCGGCCTGGCTGCTGGCGCGCGGCCGCTTGCTGCTGGCCGCCGGCCAGGCCGATGCGGCCGACGCCGTCGCGATGCAGCTGATGGGCCGCGCCGATGGCGCGGACCGCAGCTGGCTGCTGCGCGCGCTGACCCAGGAGCGCGCCGGCAGGTCCGGCAGCGCGCTGGCCGCGCGCGCGCTGCGCGGCCTGAACGCCCATTGCCCGGCCGGCGACGAGGTGCGCGCCGTGCGCGAGCTGGGCTGCGACTTCCGCAGCGCCTGGGAGGCCCTACGCATCGTGCAGCGCGACCAGTCCAACCGCGGCGAGCTGGTCGGCGCCGAGGCGAGCACGCGCCGCAGCCTGGCCCTGGCCCGCGCCGGCGGCGACAAATACCTGGCCGCGCAGAGCCTGGGCCTGCTGGCCGTCGTGCTGCAGGCCCAGGAGCATGGCGACGCGGCGCGCGCCGAGCTGCGCGCGGCCGAGGCCGAGGCCCAGGGCGACCTGCTGGCCGGCGCCCGCGTGCGCAACTACGCGGCCGTCGTCGAACGCCGCGCGCGCGACTTCGGCGCCACGCGCAGCGCGCTGGAGGGCGCCCTGCTGCTGGCCGAGCAGGCCGGCGCCGCGCATTACGCCGCGCTGCTGCGCTCCAACCTCGTCGACTCCTATATGCACCTGGGCCTGCTGAGGGAGGCCCTGGCCAGCGGCCAGAAGGCGCTGCCGGTGCTGCAGCGCTTCCACGACCGCGAATACGAGCGCCTGCTCCACCACAACCTCGCCGTCGCCCACATCAAGCTGCGCCAGTTCGACGTCGCGCGCCAGGAGCTCGCCAGGGTCGACGGGTATGGCGTCGACCCGGCCGAACTGGTGCCGCGCGCCCGCGAGCTGCGCGAACTGGGCGACACCTGGGCCGAGGCCGGCCAGTACAAGGAGGCGCTGGCCGCCTTCGCCGGCGAGCGCGATCTCAACGCGCGCGCCAACGAGCGCAACCGCGCCTCCGCGCTGGAGGAGCTGCGCCGCAAATACGACAGCGCCGCCAAGCAGCGCGACCTCGAACTGCTGGCCCGCGACGGCCAGCTCAAGGACCAGCAGCTCGCGAACCAGCAGCTGGCGCAGAAGGTCGGCATCGCCGTCGGCGTGCTGCTGCTGCTGTCGCTGGCGCTGGTCGCCGTCACGCTGCTGCGCATGCGCCGCGCGCAGGCGCGGCTGACGGCCAACCAGAGCCTGCTGCGGGCGCAGAGCGAGCGCGACCCGCTGACCGACCTGTCCAACCGGCGCCACTTCCTCGCCGTCATGGAGCAGCGCGACCGCGCGGCCGACGAGCCGACCCGCGCCGAGGGCTTCCGCGGCGCGCTGATGATGGTCGACATCGACCACTTCAAGAACGTCAACGACTGGCATGGCCATGCGGCCGGCGATGCCGTCATCGTCGAGGTCGCGCGGCGCATCCGGGCCGCCGTGCGCGACACCGACCTCGTCGTGCGCTGGGGCGGCGAGGAATTCCTCGTCTTCGCGCCCGAGCTGCCCGGCGGCGACCTCGCGCAGATGGCCGAGCGCGTCCTGCGCGGCATCGGCGCCGAGCCGATCGCGACGGACGAGGGCCCGCTGCGCGTGACGGCCTCCATCGGCTTCGCGAGCTTTCCGCTCGGCGGCTCGGCCGGCCCGGGCCTGCACCTGCACTGGGAGCAGGCCGTCAACTGGGCCGACATGGTGCTCTACAAGGCCAAGGCCGAGGGCCGCAACCGCGCCGTCGGCATCGCGGCCGTCGACGCATCCGACGCCGACCTGCTGGCCGCCGTGCTGCAGGACTTCGATGCCGCCTGCCTGAACGGCCAGGTGCGCCTGACGCTGCTGCTGGGGCCGGCATGACGCGACCACCGGGCACGCAGCGTCGCAGCCTGCTGCTGTGGCTGGCCGGCACGTCGGTGGCCGCGGCCCAGCCCGGCGCGGCCCATGCCTGGCCGAGCCGGCCGCTGCGCATCGTCGTGCCCTATATGGTCAAGGGCGCGACCGACATGGCCGCGCGCCTGCTGGCGCCCGAGCTGCAGCGCAGCCTGGGCCAGCCCGTGTTCGTCGAGAACCGGCCCGGCGCGCAGGGCAAGATCGGCAGTGCCGAGGTCGCCGGCGCGGGCGACGGCCACACGCTGCTGATGGGCAGCGCCGGCACCCACGTCATCAACCCGCTGCTGTCGGGCCATCTGCCCTACGACCCGGTCAAGGATTTCGCGCCCGTCTGCCTCGTCGCGACCATGCCCCTGGTGCTGGTCGTCAACCCGGCCGTCGCGCGCAGCCTGGACATCCACAGCGTCGACGACCTCGTGCGCGTCGCGGCGGCCCGGCCCGGACGGCTGCTCGTCGCCTCCGGCGGCAATGGCAACGCCACGCACCTGGCCGGCGAACTCTTCAAGCGCATGACCCAGACCTTCATGCTGCACTTCCCCTACCGCAGCAACAGCCCGGCCCGGCAGGACGTCGTGGCGGGCAATATGGACCTGATGTTCGACAACCTGCCCGCGGCGCTGGCGCAGATCAGGGCCGGCAAGCTGCGGGCCCTGGCCGTGACGAGCGTCCGGCGCAGCCCCAGCCTGCCCGAGGTGCCCACCATCGAGGAGGCCGGCGGACCGGCGCTGAAGGGCTACGAGGCCAGCGCCTGGGCCGGCCTGTTCGCGCCCGGCGGCCAGCCCCCCGAGCAGCTCGCGCGCCTGCAGCACGACGCCGTCGCCGCGCTGGCCCAGCCGGCGCTGCGCGAACGCATGAGCGCGCTGGGCCTGCAGCCCCAGGGCAGCGGCGCCGGCGAGTTCGCCGCGCTGATCGCCGCCGAGACCGTCAAGTGGGCGCGGGTCATCGAGCTTTCCGGCGTCAAGGTCGACAGATAGAGTGACCCCTCGCCCAGTCGCGCCTGGCTGCACGCGGCGCCTGCCTTGTCGGTCCCCCGCGGGGACGGCGATGTGAGAGGAGACCGCCATGAGCTTCACCCGTCGCCAGGTCGCCGCCCTGGCCGGCAGCCTTGCGCTGCCCGCGTCACCCATTGCTTCGGCGCAGGCCGGCTGGCCGAGCCGGCCCCTCCGCCTCATCGTGCCCTTCGCGCCCGGCGGCACGACCGACCTGCTGGCCCGCGCGCTGGCGCCCGAGCTGCAGCAGCGCCTGGGCCAGCCGGTCGTCGTCGACAACCGCGCCGGCGCCGGCGGCAACATCGGCGCGGCCGAGGTCGCCCGGGCCGGCGACGGCCACACGCTGCTGATGGGCACGGTGGGCACGCATGCGATCAACGCGGCCCTCTACCCGCGGCTGCCCTATGACCCGGTGAAGGACTTCGCGCCCGTCACGCTGGTGGCCGCCGTGCCCAATGTGCTGGTGCTCAACCCCGCCAATGCCGAGCGTTATGGCATCCGCAGCGTGGCCGACCTGGTGCGCGTCGCGCACGCCAACCCCGGCAAGCTCAACATGGCCTCCAGCGGCAACGGCACCTCCATCCATCTGGCCGGCGAACTGTTCAAGAGCATGACCGGCAGCCACATGCTGCATTTCCCCTACCGCGGCTCCGGCCCGGCCCTGCTGGACCTGGTGTCCGGCAATATGGACCTGATGTTCGACAACTTGCCCTCGGCCCTGCCGCAGATCAAGGCCGGCAAGCTGCTGGCCCTGGCCGTCACCAGCGCCCGGCGCAGCCCCGCCGTGCCCGAGCTGCCCACCATCGCCGAGGCCGGCGGCCCGGCGCTGAAAGGCTACGAGGCCAGCTCCTGGTTCGGCCTGCTGGCGCCGGCGCAGCAGCCGGCCGAGCAGGTCGCGCGGCTGCAGCGCGAGGCCGCCGCGGCGCTGGCCACGCCGGCGCTGCGCGAGCGCCTGGCCAGCCAGGGCGCCGTGGCCGGCGGCGGCACGTCGGCCGAGTTCGCCGCGCTGATCGCCGCCGAGACGGCCAAATGGGCCCGGGTCGTCAAGCTCTCTGGTGCGAAGGTCGATTGATGGACAACAAGAACGCCCACTGGCGCGCCGACCTGATGGCCGGCGCCGTCGTCGCCGTGCTGCTGATTCCGCAGAGCCTGGCCTACGCGATGCTGGCCGGCCTGCCGCCGCAGGTGGGTCTTTATGCCAGCCTGCTGCCGCTGCTGGCCTATGCGGCCCTGGGCTCCAGCCCGGTGCTGGGCCTGGGGCCGGTGGCCGTGCTCGCGCTGATGATCGCGCAGGCCCTGGGCAGCCTGCCGGCCGGCGTGGCGCCGGAGGCCGGTGCGCTGGTGCTGGCCGCCGAGGTGGGCGCGGTGCTCGGCCTGGCCGCGCTGCTGCGGCTGGATGCGCTGGCCAGCCTGCTGTCCGTGCCGGCGCTGCGCGGCTTCGAGAACGGCGCGACGCTGATGATCGCGGCCGGCCAGCTGCCGGTGCTGCTGGGCAGCGCGGCGGCCGGCTTCACGCTGCCCGACCTGCTGCTGTCGGCGCGCCACGGCGGCTTCAACCCGGCCAGCGCCGCCTGGGGGGGCGCGGCCATCGCGCTGCTGCTGCTGTCGCGGCGGGCGGGCTCGCGCCTGCTGGCGCGGCTGGCGCCGCTGCTGCTGCTGGTCGCGGCCATGCTGGTGTCGGCCTTCACGCCGGCGGCCCAGGGCGTGGCCCAGGTCGGCGCGCTGCCGTCGCTGGCCCTGCCGCTGGGCCTGCCGCCGCTGGACGCGGCGCTGTGGCTGCGGCTGCTGCCGTCCGCGGCCCTGGTCGCGCTGATGGCCTTCGTGTCCAGCCTCGCGGTGTCGGAATCGCTCGCGCAGCGCCGCGGCGAGAAGCTGCTGCCGGCGGCCGAACTGCGCGGCCTGGCGGCGGCCAACGTCGTCGCATCGCTGACCGGCGGCATGCCCGTGGCCGGCAGCTTCTCGCGCAGCATCCTGCTGCACGAGGCCGGCTCGCACACGCGTTGGAGCCTGGTCTTCGTCGCCGGCTTCATGTTCCTCGCGATGCTGCTGCTGGCCGGGCCGCTGGCCCACCTGCCCAAGCCCGTGCTGGCCGCGACCATCGTCGTCGCCGTGCTGGGCGGCTTCACGCTGGGCCACTACCGCGAGGCCTGGCGCTATGCCCGCGCCGAGGGGCTGATGATGGTGGCCGTGACGGCGACCGTGCTGCTGTGGAGCATAGCCGCGGCGCTGGCCCTCGGCGTGGTCGGCTCCATCGCGCTGCTGATCCAGCGCACCGCGCGGCCGCATGTCGCGCGCATCGGCCGCGTGCCGGGCACCCAGCACTTCCGCAACGTCGAGCGCTTCGCGGTGGAATGCCGGCCCGAGGTCGTCGGCCTGCGCATCGACGAGAGCCTGGTGTTCACGAACGCGCGCGGCTTGAGCGACGTCGTGCTGGCCCATGTGCGCGAGCACCGCCGAAGCGTCGGCGAGCCGCAGCGCGTGCTGATGCTGATGGCGCCCGTCAACCACATCGACGTGTCGGGCCTCACCGCGCTGCAGGAACTGCGCGGCGCCCTCGCCGCCGAATCGCTGCGGCTGGAGTTTTCAGAGGTCAAGGGCCCGGTGCTGGACCGCCTCAAGGCCATAGCCTGGCTGGAGCACTACGACGTGTCGCTCTACCTCAGCCACCACGAGGGCATCCAGGCCGGCGAGCATGCGCTGCGGCCGAGCCTGGCGGATCATGATGCGCCGGGGCAGTTGTAGGCGCGGTACGGGGTGGTTAGGGTGGTTGTCGACCCGATGCAGACTTCCGTTTGGACTGCTTCGCCGCCCTGAAGCGGTTCAACGTAGGTTGGGGTGAACGAAGTGAACCCCAACGGTCCCATCGTGCAAGCGCTGGGGTGCGCCATGCTCACCCCAGCCTACCGGGCTGGCCGCGAGAGTGCGCCACGACACTACCGCCTTGTGCCGCCGTAGCCAGGCCTTCTGTGCTGGTGACGTACGACGACGATTCGAATGCCTGCCTCAAGGCTCCGGTAGACGACGGAGTACGGAAAAACGCGTAGCGGAAATACGCGGCGACCTTTGGTGGTTGGCGTGCCGAAGCCGGGATGCGTGGCCAGCAGTTCGGCAACGCGTTCGAACTCGTCAAGGAACCGCTGTGCTATCAACAGGCCAGCCTGCTCCGCATAGAAGTCCAAGGCGTCAGCGATGTCTTGCTCAGCGCCAGGGTGAAGCGCATAGGTCACCGAGCCAACCTTGCCCGAAGACGATACATGGCTTCTTGCGCGGGGACTTCGACTGCGGAGCCCGATTCCAACGACGCCTCTCGTCGATCCGCTTCCAATTCCCAGGCTTCGTCGACTTCGGGGTTGGAGTCGAGGCTCGCGATGAGTCGTTCGAGCAGGTGCGAACGGTCCGCAGGAGCAAGCTTCAGGGCTTCAGCTTCCAGAAATTCGAGGCTGGTGGTCATGGTGATCTCCGACGCGATTTCGCTGAACAGCCCCTAGCTTGCCACAGCCAATGCCCTGGGCCCTGTGCTCGCCCGGCGCCCCTGGGATCGAGAACCAACAAGCATTCGACATTCGCTACGGCAAATCAGACGGCCGCTACAGGCCGGTGGCCGAAACCTGCCCAATTCCGACCTGTTGTTGCCAACGCCAAAAATACTCTGAATTCATCATCGTTAAGCCGCCTCCGCCTGCAATTCCCGGAACTGCCCCGGCGCCAGCCCGTGCCAGCGCTTGAAGGCCTTGTTGAAGGCGGCCTCGGACTCATACCCAGTCGCCGCGGCGATCTCGGCCAATGAGGCGCGGCGTTCGCTGACGAGGCGGGCGGCGGCCTGCATGCGCAGCCGCATCAGATAGGTCTGGGCCGGCTCGCCGACCACCTTGGCAAAGCGCGCCGAAAAGGCAGAGCGCGACAGATGGGCCAGCGCCGCCAGCGCCTCCACGGTCCAGGCGCGTTCGGGCTGCTCGTGCACCGCGGCGAGCACGGGGCCGATCTGCGGGTGCGACAGCGCGGCCAGCCAGCCCTGGCGCGGTGCGTGCTCGCGCATCCAGGCGCGCAGCACCTGGATGAAGAGCAGGTCGGTCAGCCGCGAGATGACGATCTCGGAGCCGGGCTGCAGCGTGCCAGCCTCGCGGCTCAGCAGGCCGGCGACGGCGCCCAGCCAGTCGGCCGCCGGGTCGGGGCGCAGCCGCATGACGGACGGCAGCAGGCGCATCAGCGGGTGGTCGGCCGCGTGCTGCAGGGCGAAGGACCCGCAGACGATGATGCTGTCCGGCTCGGCGGCATGGCCGTGGCGTAGCAGCTGCATGCGGCCGGTGTCATCCCCGGCGGCGAAGACGATGGGCGCGACCGGGCGCTTGCCCGGCTGGTCGGCCAGTCGGTGGCCGGCCGGGCTGCGGATGACGAGCACTTCGCCCGGCCGCAGCGGCTCGGGCTCGGCGCGGCCCGCGATGCTCAGCCAGGCCTCGCCATGCTCGACGAGATGGAAGTGCAGCAGCTCCGAGCCACGCACCTCGATGGCCCAGGGCCCGGCCAGCTGGGTGCGGCAGTAGACGCGCGAGCGCAGGCCCAGCGTGCCCAGCACCTCGCTGAGCACGTCGAAGCCGGCCAGCTCGGCATAGACCTTGGTGGGTGGCTTCGCCATCGCATCCCTCTGTTGAAAACGGGTGGGATGCTGGCGGCAACGGCGTGGCTTGGCAAGCCAGCACATTCCGACAAGAGATCGCGACGCGCAGACATTGCCGCTGCCAAGGCTGCCTCGCAACATGCCGGCCATCGCCACTGCGAACGGGAAGGGCCATGCCGGGATGGAAGTTGTGGGTCGTGCTGCTGGCCTTGCTGGGCTTGGGCAGCGCGTCGGCGATCCCGGTGGCCGACGCCGCACAGATCTCCGCGAAGGGCTATGCGCTGCGCGACCTCGGTGGCGGCGCCTGGTGGGTTTGCGACGGCGCCTACAACACCCTCTTCGTCGTGAGCGAGACCGGCGTCATCGCCGTCGACCCGCTGCCGACGCTGGGCGCCAACTACCTGAAGGCGATTGCCGAGGTCACGCCGCTGCCGGTCACCCACGTCATCTACAGCCACGCCCACCTGGACCATATCGGCGCGGCGGGTCTGTTGTTCCCGCGCGAGGCCCGCGTCATCGCGCAGCAGCAGGTGGGCGAGGCGCTGGACCGTGCTGCCGACCCGCGCCGGCCGCCGCCGACGCAGCGCTTCGAGCGCCACCTGAGCCTGGACGTCGGCGGCCAGCGCGTGGAGCTGGACGATCGCGGCCTCAACCACGCCGCGGGCAATCTCTTCATCCACCTGCCGCGCCAGCGCGTGCTGATGCTGGTGGACGTGGTCTACCCCGGCTACGCGCCCTACCCGGAGCTGGGCATCGCGGCGGACGTGCAGGGCTACCTCAACGCGCACGACCAGGCGCTGGCCTATGACTTCGACACGCTGGTGGCCGGCCATGTGGACCGGCTCGGCACGCGCGAGGACGTGCTGGCCTCGCAGCGCTTCACGCGCGAGCTGCTGGCCACGGCGCGGCGCGGCGCCGCGGCCCAGCCCTTCCCGGCCTTCCTGAAGGCCCACGCGCCGGGCTCGACCTGGCTGCTGCACGACGACTACGAGGCCGCCCAGGTGCAGGCCTGCGTGGATGCGCTGCTGCCGCGCTGGCGTGAGCGCCTCGTCGGCCTGGAGCGCTCCATCGCCAGCCACTGCCGCACGGCCGTCGTCGCGCTCGCCGTCGCCCCACCCCATGAACCCGCCCATGACTGACACCCAGCTTCTTCCCGACCCCACGCGCCGCCGCCTGCTGCAGGCCTCGGCCGCGGGCCTGCTCGGCGGCTTCCTTGTCGGTGCCCAGGCCGCGCGCCTGGTGGGTGCGGCGTCGCTCGCGCCCGCTGCCGACACCATCGAGCTGACCGCCTGGGTGCGCATCACGCCCGGCAGCCGCAGCGTCGCGCTGGTCGTGTCGCAGGCCGAGATCGGCCAGGGCATCGGCACGACGCTGCCGGCCGTGCTGGCCGACGAACTGGGCGCGGACTGGGCCGCGGTGGACCTCGTCACCGCACCGCGGCGCGCCGAGTTCAAGAACCCCAAGTACCAGTGGCAGTTCACGGGCAACAGCGAGAGCATCCAGGGCTTCTACGAGCTGATGCGCCGCATGGGCGCGGCGGCGCGCGAGATGCTCGTGCAGGCCGCCGCCGCCCGCTGGGGCGTGGCGGCTGACGGGTGCGACACCGAGAACTCCGAGGTCGTGCATGCCGCCAGCGGCCGGCGCCTGCATTTCTCCGACGTGGCCGAGGCCGCGGCCGGCCTGCCCGTGCCGGCCCAGCCGCGGCTGCGCGAGGCGGCCCGCCAGCGCCTCGTCGGCCGCGCGCTGCCGCGCGTGGACGTGCCGGCCAAGGTGGACGGCTCGGCCGTGTTCGGCATCGACTTCGCGCTGCCCGGCATGCTGGTCGCGGCCATCAGGACCATGCCGCTGATCGCCGGCGAGCTGCAGCGCGTGGACACGCGCCGCGCCGCGCGCGAGCCCGGCGTCAAGGCCGTGCTGCCGCTGCCCGACGGCGTGGCCGTCGTCGCGACGCGCTACTGGCAGGCGCGCCGCGCGCTGGACAAGCTCACCGTGACGGCCAAGCCCACGCCGGCCTCGGCAGGCGTGGACTCGGCCCGCATCGAGGCCGACTACCGGCGCGCGCTGGCCGACGGGCCGTGGGCCACGCCGGTCAACGAGGGCGCGGCGGTGGAAGGCGAGGTCTTCGAGGCCGACTACTTCAACGGCTTCGCCGCGCACGCGACGATGGAGACCATGAACTGCGTGGCCCATGTGACGGCCGAGCGCTGCGTCATCTGGGCGCCCACGCAGGGCCAGGACCTGGCCGCGGCGGCGCTGCAGGCCGTGCTGGGCCTGCCGCCCGAGCGCGTGGAGGTCAACCGCACGCCCTACCTCGGCGGCGGCTTCGGCCGGCGCCTGCTGCCGGACTTCGTCGTGCAGGCCGCGCTGATCTCCAAGGCCGTGGGCGCGCCGGTGCAACTGATCTGGAGCCGCGAGGAGGACATGCGCCGCGATGCCTTCCGCCCCGCGTCCGCGCTGCGCCTGTCGGCCACGCTGGCGGCCGACGGCCTGCCGCGCGCGCTGCGGGCGCGGCTGGTGTCGCCCACCATCCTCGGGCCGGTCTTCCCGCCGATCCAGAAGGTATTGGACGAGCAGCACGTCGACCCCAGCGCGCTGGAGGGCCTGGAGCCGCCGCCCTATCGCTTCGAGGCGCGGCGGCTGGACTTCCACCTCGCCCGGCTTGCGGTGCCGACCTCGGTGATGCGCACGACCGGCTTCGGCCCCAATCTGTTCGGGCTGGAGAGCTTCATCGACGAGCTGGCGCTGAAGGCCGGCAGCGATGGCCTGACGCTGCGCCGGCGGCTGCTGGCGCACCGGCCCGACTGCCTGGCCGTGCTGGCTCGCGCGGCCGAGCTGTCGGGCTGGGGCCAGCCGCTGCCGCCCGGGCAGGGGCGGGGGCTGGCCTTTGCCGAGGCCTTCGGCTCGCTGCTGGCCACGGTCGTCGACGTGCAGGTCAGGGGCGACGCGGTGCGGCTGCTGCGCATCGTCAGCGTGGCGGACTGCGGCCGCGTGCTGGACCCTGGCATCGCGCGCGCCAACCTCGAGGGCGGCGCCGTCTTCGGCCTGGCCTATGCGAAGGCCGAGGTCACTTTCGAGCAGGGCCGGCTGCTGCAGGACAACTTCGGCGGCTACACGCCGCCCTATCTGGCCGAGGTGCCGCCCATCGTCGTGGATTTCGTCGAGAGCGGCCGGCCGCTGGGCGGCATCGCCGAGATCGGGCCCGTGACCGTGCCGCCCGCGCTGGCCAACGCCATCCACGCCGCCGGCGGCCGGCGCCCGCGCGCCATGCCCATCGCCCGCAGCGGCCTGCATTTCGAACAGGAGACGATGTCGTGATCAAGTTGAAGGTCAACGGCCAGCCGCGCCAGGTGGCCGTGCCGGCCGATGTGCCGCTGCTGTGGGTGCTGCGCGAGGAGCTGCGGCTGACCGGCACCAAGTTCGGCTGCGGCATCGCGGCCTGCGGCGCCTGCACGGTGCACCTGGACGGCGAGGCGGTGCGCAGCTGCAGCTATCCGGTCGGCGCTGCTGCGGGCCACAGCGTCACCACCATCGAAGCCTTGGCCTCGACGCCCCAGGCCGCGCTGCAGCAGGCCTGGATCGCCGAGCAGGTGCCGCAGTGCGGCTACTGCCAGTCCGGCATGCTGATGAGCGCCGCGGCGCTGCTGCGCGCCCACCCGCAGCCGAGCGACGCGCAGATCGACGCGGCCATGACGAATATCTGCCGCTGCGGCACCTATGTCCGGGTGCGGGCCGCCATCCACCGCGCGGCGGCGGCGATGGCCGCCGGCCCGCCGGGCTGAGCGCCGGCCGTCCCTGTCCTATCCCATGGAGCCATTTCCGGTGTCGTACAGGCTCAAGCTGCTTCTGCTACCGTGTCGCGCCTTGCAGCCGAACCGGACGCCATGGACGACAAAGAGACATTGCTCGGCATCCGCCGTGGCATCGAGAAGGAAAGCCTGCGCGCGCTGCCCGGCGGCAGCCTCGCGCTGACGCCCCACCCGGCCGCGCTCGGCTCGGCGCTGACCCACCCGCACATCACGACGGACTACAGCGAGTCCCAGCTCGAACTCATCACCGGCGTGCATGCCGGCGTGGACGACGCGCTGCGCGAGCTGACCGAGATCCACCAGGCCGTCTACCAGGCGCTGGGTGACGAGCGGCTGTGGGTGGGCTCCATGCCCTGCGGCCTGCCGATCGACGAGACCATCCCCATCGGCCGCTATGGCAGCAGCAACGTGGGCCGCGCCAAGAGCATCTACCGCATGGGCCTGGGCCAGCGCTATGGCCGGCGCATGCAGACCATCTCGGGCATCCACTACAACTGGTCGCTGCCCGGCGTCGGCACGGACGGCTATTTCGGCGCGATCCGCAACTTCCGCCGCGAGGGCTGGCTGCTGCTCTATCTCTTCGGCGCCAGCCCGGCGCTGTGCGACAGCTTCGTCGCCGGCCGTGAGCACGGCCTGCAGCGGCTGTCGGGCCACACCCTCTACCTGCCGCACGCGACCTCGCTGCGCATGGGCCGTCTGGGCTACCAGAGCGACGCCCAGGCCAGCATCGCCGTCAGCTACAACTGCCTGGAGAGTTATGCAGCCTCGCTGCAGGACGCGCTGAGCCGGCCCTATCCGGCCTACGAGGCCATCGGCGTGCGCACGCCCGGCGGCGACTACAACCAGCTCTCCACCAGCCTGCTGCAGATCGAGAACGAGTTCTACAGCACCATCCGCGCCAAGCGCGTGATCCGCCCCGGCGAGCGCCCGCTGCATGCGCTGCGCGAGCGCGGCGTCGAATACATCGAGGTGAGGCTGATGGACCTCGACCCCTTCGAGCCGGTCGGCATCGGTGCCGACACGATGCGCGTGCTCGACGCCTTCCTGCTGCACTGCCTGAAGAGCCACAGCCCCGACGACACGCCCGAGGAGATCGCCGCGAACGCGCGCAACCAGCACCGCGTCGCCGCGCGCGGCCGCGAGCCGGGCCTGATGCTGGAGCACTGGCGGGGCGGCGAACGGTCCTTGTCCGACTGGGCCGCCGAGATCCTGGCCGCCTGCGCGGCCCAGGCCGAGGCGCTGGACGCGGCCCACGGCGGCAATGCCCATCGCGCGGCGCTGGCCCGCGTCGGCGAGCGGCTGCGCCGCCCGGAACTCTGCCCGTCGGCGCGCATGCTGGCCGTGATGGCCCAGGACTTCGACGACAGCCATGTCGGCTTCATGCGCCGCCAGAGCGACGCGACGCGCGCGGCCCTGCTGGCCCTGCCCTATCCGGAGGCGCTGCAGCAGCGCTTCGCGGCCGAGGCGGCCGAGTCGCTGGCCGCGCAGGCGCGCATCGAGGCGGCCGACACGCTGCCTTTCGAGGAGTTCAGGCGCTTCTATGTGGCGCCGGACCGCATGAAGGTCTAGGCACCTGGTTCGGCGAAGGTGGAGTCCGCGAAGCCCAGCCTCGCGTTCTCGCCCAGGGCCTGTGCATGCATGGCCCAGCGGGCCAGCTCGATGACGGCCTGGGCGGCCGACTCGGCCTGCGAGACCAGGGGCTGGCTGGGCTCGGCGCTGCGGTCGTGCAGCGCGATGCCGATGGAGGCCGACAGCGGCAGCGGCCGTTCGGCGTCGCCCAGCGACAGCGGCCGGGCCAGCGCATCCAGCAGGCGCCGGGCCACCTGGGCCAGCGCGGTCTCGCCGGCCTCGCCCTCCAGCAGCAGCGCGAACTCGTCGGCCCCGATGCGCGCCAGCGTGTCGTGGTTGCGAGTCTGGGCCTGCAGCCGCGCGGCCACCTCGCGCAGCACGGCGTCGCCGGTGGCGTGGCCGAAGGCCTCGTTGATGGGCTTGAAGCCGTCGAGGTTGATCACCAGCAGCGCCACGCCGGCGCCGTCGCGGCTGCTGCGCGCCACCGCATGGCTGGTGCGGTCGTCCAGCAGCTGGCGGTTGGCGAGGCCGGCCAGCGGGTCGCGCAGCGCCAGTTCCTGCAGTTCCGTCGTGGCGGCGTCCAGCGACTGGCGCAGCCGGTAGCATCCGGGCCCGGCATGGATTGCGCTCGACCGGCGGCGGCCGGGATGCCGCATATTGCCGCGCTGCAGCAAAAAAAGCCCGGACAGCGAACTGCCGGGCGTCAAGCCCTCGGGATGAGGGCGTCGTTGGGATGCGGGCACTGTAGGGCGCGCCCCCGCCGCCGGGCAGGGAATATTCACGGCGCCGCTGCCGATAATGCGGCCATGTCCGCCCCCCCGCACCGCGCCCCCGAAGCCCTGTCCGAAGCCGACCTGGAGCGGCTGCAGGCCCTGCTGGACGCACTGCCGGCGCCGCTGGAGCCGCTGGACGCGAGCATGCTGGACGGCTATCTGTGCGGCGTGCTGCTGCAGCCCGAGGCGGTGCCGCTGGCGGCCTGGCTGCCGCCCATCCTCGACAGCGAGGGGCGGCCGACGCCGGCGCGCGTCGATGATGAGCTGGTCGGCCTGCTGCGCCGCCGTCACAAGGAATTGAACGTCGCCATCGCCGGCCGGCAGTGGTTCGACCCCTGGATCTTCGAGCTGGACGACGCTGCCGACCCCAGCGAGACTGTGCTGCCCTGGGTGGCCGGCTTCGCGCACGCGCTGGACGCCCACCCGGCGCTGATGCGCCTGCCCGAGGAGCTGCTGCTGGAGCCTTTGGCCGCGATCTACCTGCACCTGGACCCGGACGACCTCGAGGACGCCGACGCGCTGCTGGAGGAGATCGAGTCGCTGGAGCCGCCGGGCGACCTGGAGGAGGCTGTCGAGGGCCTGGTCAGCGCGGTGCTGATGCTGGCCGATGTGTCCCGCCCGCTCAAGCCTTTGCAAACAGGCGCTGGGCGTGCAGGCCCAGGCCGGTCGCGACCGAGGCAAAGCGGTCGCCGGTGACGCGCAGCGCGCGCGGGAAGCCGGCGGCCATGCCGTCCACCAGCAGGCGCAGGCCGGTCGAGCCGCCGGTGAAGTAGAGGGCGTTGATCTGCCGAGGCGCAAGGCCCGCGAGCGCCACGGTCTCGTGGGCCGTCGAGATGATGCGGTCGAGGTCGGCGCGCAGCGCGTCGACGGCGGTCCTCTCGCTGAGCGGCAGCACGAGGCCGGCTTCGACGTGGCTCAGGTCCACCGTCGTGTCGGCGCCGCCGGAGACGGCGATCTTGGCACCCTCGGCGCGCGCGGCCAGCTCGTGGCCCAGGCGCTCCTCCAGCACCGTCATCAGCCGCGCGTGCTGGCGCACGTCGCTGAACCAGCTCTTCATGCCGCGCCACTCGGCCACGCGCAGCGGCGCATAGCAGGTGTTGATGAGATGCCAGGTGGCGAGGTCGAAGTAGAGGCCGCTGGGCAGCTCGCGTCCGCTCGGGCCGGTGGCCTTGTAGCCGAAGGCCTGCAGCAGGCCGGCCAGCTCGATGTGGCGGTCGAAGTCGGTGCCGGCGATATGCACGCCGTGGCTGGCCAGGATGTCGTCGCGGCGCGCCAGGCGCTGCGCGCGTTCGGGGCCGACGCGCACGATGGAGAAGTCGCTGGTGCCGCCGCCGATGTCGGCCACCAGCACGATCTGCTCGCCCCGGCCTTCGCGGATGGCCTGCTGCTCGAAGTCGAAGGCCGCCGCGATGGGCTCGTACTGGAACTGCACGTCGGTGAAGCCGACGGCGCGCGCGCAGGCCTCCAGCTGGGCCTGGGCGGCCGCGTCGCGCGCGGGCTCGCCGTCGACGAAGAACACCGGCCGGCCCAGCACGGCGCGCGCCGGCTCGCCGGCCAGGCGGCGCAGCCGCTTCAGATAGCCGGCCACGATGTCCGAATACCTGGCGCCGCGGCCGCCCCCGACGTCGGTGGTCTGGTCGATCAGGCTGGAGCCGAGGATGCTTTTCATCGAGCGCATCAGCCGGCCGTCGTGGCCCTCGACATAGGCGGCCACGGCGGCGCGGCCGAAGGCGCGCGGCGGGCCGTCGGCGTCGTGCGGGCCTTCGCTGAAGTAGAAGACGGCCGTCGGCATCGTGCGCTGGCCGGGCTCCAGCTCGACGAGGCGCATCGCGCCCGCGCCGTCGGGCACGGCGACCGCCGAGTTCGACGTGCCGAAGTCGATGGCGCAGAAGGGGATGGGGGCAGTCATGGCGCTTGGGTGTCGGCGGGCCGGCCTGGGGCCAGCCCTGAGAAAGGGCGGGGATTCTAGGAGGCTGTCGGGCTTGGGGCCGGGTGCGCGTTGGGTCTGCCAGGGGGCTGAGGCTAGGCGACGACGACGCTGCGGGCTCGCGCCCGCGAGGAGGAGCAACAACGCCTCAGCCCCCTGGCAGACCCAACCCGAAGGGCCGAGGCGATTTGCGGGGCAATTCGTCGTTGCCGGCTCGTTGTTGGGGAGAATCCAACGCCTCGCCGGCGCCTAGTCTTGCCCCGCAACTCGCCTCGGCGCGCACCCGGTCCCAAGCCCGACAGCCTCCTGGAACACAATCCGCGCCGACAAGGAGACCCCATGAAATCGCGCGCCTTTGCCCTCGTCCTGGTTGTCGCCCTGGCTGCCTGCGGCCAACGCTCCGAGCAGGATCTGCTCGCCGCCGCGCAGAAGCGCCTGGAGCAGAAGGACACGGCCGGGGCCGCCATCGAGCTGAAGAACCTGCTGCAGCAGAACCCCGACAGCGTGAAGGGCCGGCAATGGCTGGGCAGGGCGCTGCTGGAGGGGGGCGACCTGGCCGGTGCCGAGATCGAGCTGCGCCGCGCGCAGGAGCTGGGCGCGCCGCGCGACGAGCTGATCCCGCTGCTGGCCGAGACCCTGCTGAACTCGGGCCAGTCGCACAAGCTCATCGCCGAGTTCGGCGACCAGAGCCTGGCCGACCCGCAGGCCATGTCCCGGCTGCAGCAGCAGCTGGCCCTGGCCTATCTGGCCCAGGGCAACCTGCCCGAAGCCAAGGTGGCCGCGGCGCGCGCGCTGCAGCTGACGCCGGAGGCCGAGGGCGCCGTCATCACCGGCGCGCGCACCAAGCTGGCCGCCAGCCTGCCGGACGAGGCCCTGGCCGCGCTGGACGAGCTGCTCGCGCGCAACCCCAAGGCGGCCAAGGCCCTGCTGCTGAAGGCAGAGGTGCTGTTGGCGCGCGGCAAGCCCGACGCCGCCGAGCCGGTGCTGACCCAGGTGCTGGCGGTGGAGCCGGGCAGCTACGACGCCCGCTCCCTGCTCGTGCGCATGGCCTTCGGCCGCCAGCAGCTCGACGTGGCGACCCGGCTGGTCGACGCGATGCCGCCCGCGCTCGCGAAGAAGCCGCAGGGCCGCTTCCTGCAGGCCCAGCTCGCGCTGGCCAAGGGCGACGCCGCCAAGGCCCGCGAGCTGGCCCTGCCGCTGCTCAAGCTGATGCCCCACTACCTGCCGCTGCTGCGGCTGGCGGCGGGCGCCCACCAGCAGCTCGGCGAACTGCCCGATGCGGAGAACCTGCTGAACCAGGCCATCAAGCTCGCGCCCGAGGACCTGGCGCTGCGCCGCCAGTTCGCCGGCCTGCAGCTGCAGCGCCGCGCGCCGGCCAAGACGCTGGAGACGCTGCGCCCGCTGCTGGACAGCGGCAAGGCCGACGCCGAGACCCTGCTGCTGGCCGGCAAGGCCCAGCTGATGCAGGGCAATTTCGAGGGTGCCGACCAGGCCTTCGGCGCCGCCGCCAAGCTGCGTCCCGACGACCCCAAGACCAGCGCGGCGCTGGCGCTGACGGCCATCGCGCGCGACGGCGCCGCGGGCGGTGGCGCCACGCGCGCCAAGGCCGACGCGGCCTTGAACCAGCTGCGCGACATCGCCGCCAAGGACGTCGACGGCAGCGGCTACGACCTGATGCTGATCAACGCGCTGGCGCGCCGCGGCGACCTGTCCGCCGCGCTGGCCGCCGTCGACAGGCTCGCGCCCAAGATGAAGGGCAGCCCCGTGCCCGACGGCCTGCGCGGCCGCATCCAGCTGGCCCGCAAGGACGTGGCCGCGGCCCAGGCGGCCTTCGACGCGGCGCTGAAGGCCGATGCCGGCTATCTGCCGGCCGTGCTCGGCCTGGTCGCCATCGACACGCAGGCGGGCCGCAACGAGGCCGCCATCAAGCGCCTGGAGGGCTTCATCGCGAGCCAGGAGCATTCGCCGCAGGCCCGCCTGGCGCTGGCCGAGCTGCTGCTGCAGACCCAGGCGCCGCCCGAGCGCGTGACCGAGGTGCTGGCCGCCGCCGTGCGTGCCGAGCCCACCGAGCCCGGCCTGCGGCTGGCGCTGATCGACCAGAAGCTGCGCCTGGGCGACACCGCCGGCGCGGCCCAGGCCGCGCAGGAAGCTTCCGCCGCGCTGCCGCAGAACCCCGACCTGCTGGAGCGCCTGGCGCGCACCCAGCTCGCCTCCGGCGACAAGGGCCAGGCCGGCAAGACCTACACCCAGCTCACCGCGCTGTCGCCGTCGCGGGCGACCGGCTGGCTGGGCCTGGCGCAGCTGCGCGTCGTCGAGCAGGACTACGCCGGCGCCGAGCGCGAGGTCAGGCGTGCGCTGGAGGCCGAGCCGGCATCCGTCGCCGCCCAGCGCCTGCTGATCCAGCTGGCCGCGCGCCAGGGCCGCGTCGACGAGGCGCTGGCCGCGCTGCGCGAGCGCCAGAAGAAGCACCCGCAGGAAGCCTATGCGCTGATCGCCGAGGCCGACATCGAGGCCGGCCGCCAGCATTTCGACGCGGCCATCGCCGCGCTGCGCAAGGCCACGCTGCTGCGCCAGCCCCACGATGCCGCGCCGCGCCTGTTCGCGCTGCTGCTGGCCGCGAAGAAGCGCGACGAGGCGCTGGCCTTCGAGACCCAGTGGCAGGCCGCCCATCCGCAGGACGGTGCCTTCGCGGTCGCCGCGGCCGACGTGACGCTGGCGCGCGGCGACCTGGACGGGGCGCTGACGCGCTACGAGGCCCTGCTCAAGCGCAGCCCCGACGCCATCGTCTTCATCAACAACGTCGCCTGGCTGCGCAGCAAGGCCGGCAAGCCCGGCGCGCGCGAGCTGGCCGAGCGCGGCCTCAAGCTCAACCCCGAGGACGGCGCGCTGCGCGACACCTATGCCACCGTGCTGGCCAACGACAAGGACTTCTCCAAGGCCATCAGCGTGCAGCGCCAGCTGGTCGGCGACCAGCCCGACCAGCCGATGTACCGCCTCAACCTCGCGCAGATCCTGCTGCAGTCGGGCGACAAGGCCGCCGCCAAGACCGAGCTGGACGACCTGGCCAAGCTGGGGCCGAAGTTCCCGCAGCAGAAGCAGGTCGAGGCGCTGCTGAAGACGCTCTGAGTCATCCACAAGTGGGCCGAGCGCCGGGCCGCCCCAAGCCGGCCCTCCTGGCGATGTGCTCGCGGCTCGATGCCGCGAGCATCGCCGTCCCCGCGGGGGACCGGCCAAGGTACGCCTTGGACGAGGGGCCTCAAAGACCGTAGAAGCCGAAGGCCATGTCCGGCCGGCGGCCGGCGACCAGTTCGGCCAGCGCATGGCCCGAGCCGGCGCCGTGGGTCCAGCCCAGCGTGCCGTGGCCGGCATTGATCCACAGGTTGCGCGCCTTCCGGCTGCGGCCGATGCAGGGGATGTTGGTCGGCGTGCTGGGGCGCAGGCCGGTCCAGTAGTTGGGCTCGCTGGTGTCGGCCACGCCGGGGAAGAGCTCCTCGTAGCGCCGCACCAGCGCCGCGCAGCGCACCTTGGCCGTGGCCGAGTTCAGGTTGAGGTCGAAGCCCGACAGCTCGGCCGTGCCGGCGATGCGGATGTGGCCGCCCAGGCGCGAGATCGCGATCTTGCGCGTGTCGTCCAGCAGGCTGACGACGCTGGCCGCCTCGGGCTTCTTCAGCCGCAGCGTGGCCGAGTAGCCCTTGGCCGGGTAGATGTTCAGGAACTCGCCGAGCGGGCGCAGCAGCCCGGGCGTGTAGGAGCCCATCGCGGCGACGAAGGCGTCGGCCTTCAAGGCCTTGCGCTCGCCGCTGCGCGTGTGCGCGAGCTGCACGGCCTCGATGGCGTCGCCGGCGCGCTGCAGGCCGAGGATGTCGTGCTCGTAGAGGAACTGCGCGCCGCGCTGCTCGCACAGGCGCGCCAGCTTCTGCGTGAAGACCTTGGCGTCGCCGCTCTCGTCGCTGGGCGTGAAGGTGCCGCCGAAGATGCGGCTGCCGAAGGCGGCCAGCGCCGGCTCGACCTGGAGCACCTCGTCGCGGCCGAGCACGCGGCGGTCCACGCCGTGGCGGCGCATGATCTCGGCGGCGGCGGCACCGTTGTCGAAGTCGGCCTGGCTGGAGAAGAAGTGCAGGATGCCGCGCTCCAGGCGGTCGTACTCGATGCCGGTGCGGTCGACCAGGGCCTTCAGCGACTGGTGCGAATAGCGGCCGAGCTGCACCAGTTCCTCGACGTTGCGCTCGAAGGCCGCCGTCGTGCACTGCATCAGGAAGGCCAGGCCCCAGCGCCACTGGTTGGGGTCCAGGCGCGGGCGGAACAGCAGCGGCGAGTCGTCGCGCAGCAGCCACTTGGCCACCTTGAAGGGCGCGCCGGCATTGGCCCAGGGCTCGCAGAAGCTGACCGAGATCTGCGCGCCGTTGGCGAAGCTGGTCTCCAGCGCGGCATCGGCCTGGCGGTCGACGACGACGACCTCGTGGCCTTCGTCCAGCAGATACCAGGCGGTGGCGATGCCGATGATGCCGGCGCCGAGAACGACGATCTTCATGGGAGGCCCTTCTTGTTTTCTTAGAGCGGTTGCAGCAGGAGTTGTAAACCCAAGGCGCCCATCAGCAAAGCGACGAGGGCATCGATGAGCCGCCAGGCGCGCGGGCCTTGCAGCCTGGGCGCCGCGGCCGCCGCGCCGAAGCCGAGCAGGCCGAACCACATCGCCGACGCGAGGCCGGCCCCGGCCGCGAAGGCCGCGCGCAGCCCGGCCGGCTGGCGTGCGCCCAGGCCGCCGAGCAGCACGACGGTGTCCAGGTAGACGTGGGGGTTCAGATAGGTGAAGGCGAAGGCGGCCGACAGCGTCGCGCCCAGGCTGGACGCGCTGCCGGCGGCCTGCAGCCCGGCACCGGGCCGCCAGGCGCGCCGCGCCGCCAGCAGCGCATAACCGAGCAGGAAGGCGGCGCCGCCGAAGCGGAAGGCTTCGAGCAGCGCAGGGCTGGCCTGGATGAGGGCGCCGAGGCCGAAGACGCCCAGCGCGATCAGCAGCCAGTCCGACAGCGTGCAGACCGCGATGACGGCGCCGACATGCTCGCGACGCAGGCCCTGGCGCAGCACCAGCGCGTTCTGCGCGCCGATGGCGAGGATGAGGGCGGCGCCCATGGCCCAGCCCTGGGCGAAGACGGCGGTGGCGGGCGGCGCGGGCATCCGCGAATTCTGCTCAGCCGGACCGTGTTAAAGAAGTTTCATTCATATTCTTCCCAGTACATTAGTAGTTCTTATGAATGAATTCGACCCCGCCGCGCTGGACTGCCTTGCCGCGCTGGCCGACGAGCAGGGTTTCGAGCGTGCCGCCCAGCGGCTGGCGATCACCCAGAGCGCCGTCTCGCAGCGACTGCGGGCGTTGGAGACCCAGGTCGGCCAGCCGCTGGTGGTGCGTTCGCGGCCTTTGCGCCTGACCGAGGCCGGCAAGGTGCTGCTGCGTTTCGCCCGCCAGTTGCAGGCTTTGCGCGTGGACGTTGCCCGGGAGCTGGGCGAGCGCGTCGCGCCGCAGTCGCGCCTGGCCATCGCCGTCAATGCCGACAGCCTCGCGACCTGGGTGCTGCCGGCGCTGGACGGCCTCGTCCAGCGGGGCCTGCGCGAGGGCTACGGGCTGGAGCTGGTCGTCGACGACCAGGACTTCACCCACGACAGCCTGCGCCAGGGCGCCGTGCTGGGTTGCGTGTCGACCGTGGCCGAGGCGCTGCGGGGCTGCCGCGTGCAGGCGCTTGGCGTCATGCGCTACGTGGCGGTAGCGAGCCCTGACTTTTGCGCCGCCCGCCTGCCCGACGGGCTGCATGCGGGCAATTTCGCCGACACGCCCTTCCTGGTCTTCAACCGCAAGGACGACAGCCAGGCGCAGTGGGTGTCGCAGGCCTTCGGCGTGCGTTCACCGCGGCTGCGCGAGCGCTTCGTGCCGTCCAGCGAGGCCTATGTGAACGCGGCCGTCATGGGCTGGGGCGTGGGCGTGGCGCCCGAGATCCAGGTGCGGCCCTGGGTGCAGGTGGGGCGGCTCGTCGTGCTGAAGCCGGAGACCGGCATCGACGTCGCCCTGTATTGGCATCAGTGGCAGCTGCAGGGGCGTGGCGCGCTGCTGGACCAGATCGGCCTGGCCCTGGCCGAAGGCGCGCGGCAGGCCCTGGGTTGATCAATGCGGGATGGTGGACGGCGCCGAGGCGGCATGGTCGGCCGAGGCCGCCATCTGGGCCAGCATCAGTGATGCGGCGCCGCGCGGGCTGGATGGAATTGCCTCGGCCATCCAGAGCGTGCTGGCCACGACGAGGCCGATCACGCCGTTGGCGAGCCATTTGAGTACTGCTGATGTCATGCGGGAAAGCCCGGGGGCAGACGGAGCGCGGAGCTTAATCCCATCGACCGCCATTTGGATCAACAGAGCTGGGGAGCAATGTCTTCGATTTGCAATCGAGCAACGCCGGCCGGCCGATGCAGATCGGCCACGAACCCCGATGCCTATTGGGGTGGCGGCCCGTGCGGGGTGTGTGGTATTTGCACAAGCGGCAATATTTACTCACAGATGGGCGTTCCGCTGTCATGCACATCCCCCACACTGGCTGCACGGAGCCGATGCGGTTGTCGGCAGTCCACCCCAAGAGGTTTGCCATGCGATTCGTCCCAGCGCTGCGTTTTTTCCGCCGTGACGCTGCCGCGCGTCGCGAGCCCGATCCGGCCGACCTCGGCACCGCCTTCGGCCTCGATGCCTGCCTGGACGACGGCGACGTCAGCGAATACCGCAGCCAGCCGCCAAGCGACTTCCTCGAATCCCAGGCGCCGCGCGCGTCCCAGGACTCGCCGCTGGGCTGGCTTTCGCGGCGCAGCGCCTGAGCTTCTGCGAATCCGGCTCGGCGTCGGCAAGCCGGAGCCGCCATCGCTGCAACGGCTGGGCCGTTACGAGGTCTCTCATCATCCGCCGGATTGCTCCTCACCCTGATTGGGGGGGGAGCGGCGGGCGCAGCTCCACCTGATAATTTGACCGCAAGCGTTTGGCTTGCACACCGTAGGCACGCAGGGGAATTGCATGATCAAGAATCGGCTCGAAGGTGACCAGGGCGTGCAGCCCAGCGCGCCGCAAGTGGTCAGCACCTCGTCGGCGACGCCCGTGAACGTCGGCCGCCGGCGCCTGTTCCGCGCCGTCGGTGGCGGCGCGGGCGTGCTGATGGCCGTCAGCGCCAAATCGGCGCTGGGCGGCGGGGTCTGCCAGAGCCCGTCCGCGATGATGAGCGGCAATACCAGCCCGCGGCCCGGTACCGGCACCACCTGCTCCGGCGGCCTCTCGCCCGGCTACTGGGTCCAGCCCCAGCATTCGCCCAACTGGCAGACGGCCGGGGCCGTCTTCCCGCAGTTCAACGGCACGATCGTCACCTGTACGACGAGCCTGAACCAGGTCTCGTTCGCCGACATCAGCAACCAGGGAACGACCATCCAGAGCCTCTTCACGGGTTGGACCCCGATCGGCACATATCAGGGGGATGTGAGCCTCTGGTGGGTCATCAAGTCGCCCAATGACGCCATGTTCGGGGGGCCGGGCGGCCTGGGCCAGTTGCTGCGGCACCTGAGTTGTGCCTGGCTGAATGCGGGCTACTTCCAGGGCTCCGCGGCCAAATACCCGCTGACCAAGGCCCAAGTCGTCGACATGTGGGGGCAGCTGAGGAGCAAGGGCACCTATTGCCCCGGCTCCCTGAGCTGCATCCAGCCCTGGACGGCTTCGGACGTGATCAGGTACATCGAAAACATGTACGACACGAACGCGCCCGTCGACAACCTGTGCAAGAAATAGCGGATAGGTCTGCTGCCGAGCCGGCAGCATGGTCCATCCGTTCCGGGCGCCTGCTTCAATTCGGGCCGGATTGGCCGGAGTCGGGCGACCGCCTGGCCTTCGATGCCTGCTCGGGCGACTACTGGGTGCTCGACGAACTAGGACACCATGTGGTGCAGCGCCTGCTTGAAAGCGGCGTGCTGTCGGCCGAGACCCTGCAGCCGGAGGCCGGCCTCCCCGGAGGTGTCGAAGGGCTGGAACCTGTGCTCGCACGGCTGCAGGAAGCGGGCCTGATCCAGGCGGCGCGCGGCCCCTCCTGCTGAGCGACGGTGTTCGACGCCATCCTGCACGTCCCGCCCTTCAACGTCCGGCTCCGCTCGTCGTTCGCGGCCGTGCGCCGGCATGTGCAGGCCTTCTATCCGCAGGCCATGCGGCCGGACGACGGCGACGTCTTCATCGACTTCGACATCCAGGTCCTGCCGGGCCGTGGATTGCGCAAGGTCTGGCGGCCGCAGGCGCGCTTCCTGCTGGACGGCGCCGAGCCCTTCTTTCCGCTGCCCGCCGCGCAGGCCGCGCCGATGTTCGAGTGGGGCATGAACTGGTGCGTCGCCCAGCGCCCGATGGGCTGGCTCGTCATGCACGGGGCGGTGCTGGCGCGCGACGGTGCCGCCCTCGTCATGCCCGGCTTTCCCGGCGCCGGCAAGAGCACGCTGTGCGCCTCCCTCGCCTTCATCGAGGGCTGGCGGCTGCTCTCGGACGAACTCACCGTGCTGGACCCGGCCGATGGCCTGCTGCTGCCCCACCCGCGGCCCATCAGCCTGAAGAACCACTCCATCGACGTCGTCGCCGCCTTCCCTGGCGCGCAGCTCGGCCCGATCTACCGCGACACGCGCAAGGGGACGATCACCCACGCGGCCTGTCCGCCCGCTTCGATGGCCCGGGCCGCCGAGCGGGCGCGAGCCGCCTGGATGGTGTTTCCGCGCTTCGAGGCCGGTGCCTCGCTGCAGATCGAGCGGCTCAGCCGTGTCGAGGCCTTCACGCTGATCTCCGAGCAGTCCTTCAACGGCGAGCGCATGGGCGCCCCCGGCTTCGAGGCCCTCTGCGCGATGTTCGACCACGTCAGCTGCCACGAGCTGGTCTATGGGTCGACCGACGCGGGCCTGGAAGGCATCCGGCGGATCTGCGCCTCATGAACTCGCCCCGCATCGCCCTGCTGCAGACGCTGCGCGAGCCCCGGCGTGCGCAGGCGCTCTCCGTCGCTGAATGGTCGACGCTGGTCGCCACGGCGCGCGACGCCAACCTGCTCGGCGCGCTGGACAAGCGCCTCGAGGCCGCCGGCGTGCAGCCCTGCGCGCAGGCCCGGCTGCACCTCGAGGGCGTGCGCCGGATGGGTGAGCGGCAGCACCTCTCGATCCGCTGGGAGGCCCACCAGCTGCAGGCCGCCCTCGGCGCGCTCGACATCCCGGTCGTGCTGCTCAAGGGCAGTGCCTACGTCATGGCCTACCCGGAGATCGGCCGGGGGCGCCTGTTCGGCGACGTCGACATCCTGGTGCCCCGGGAAGCTCTCGGCGATGTCGAAAGCCGCCTGATGCTGAACGGCTGGGTCGGCGCCAAGAGCGACCCCTACGACCAGCGCTACTACCGCGAATGGATGCACGAGCTGCCGCCGATGAGCCATGTGCGGCGCGGCACGGTGCTCGACGTCCACCACAACATCCTGCCGCTGACCGCCCGCAACGCCCCCGATCCCGCCGCCATCATCGCGCGCTCGCAGCCGCTGCCGGGCCTGCCCGCGCTGCGCATTCCCTGCCCCGAGGACCTGCTGGTGCACTGCCTCACCCACCTGATGCATGAGGGCGAGCTGCACAACGGCCTGCGCGACCTGCACGACGCTGACCAGATGCTGCGCAGCTTCGCGCAGGCGGCGGGCTTCTGGGAGCGGCTGCAGGCCGTGGCTGCTGGCAACGACCTGGCGGGGCCGGTGGCGCTGGGCCTGCGGCTCGCCGCGCGCCTCTTCGGCACGCCACTGCCGGGCGCGCTGGTGGACGAGCTCGAAGCCTCGCCGGGGCCGGCCGGGTCCTGGAGCCGCTGGCTGCCCACCTACGAGGTGGCGCTGCTGGCGCCGTCAGCGGGTGCGGCAGGCCTGCGCGCGGCCTGGGCGCGGCAGCGCATCTATGTGCGCTCGCATGCGCTGCGCATGCGAGCGGGCCTGCTGGTCCGCCACCTCGTGCGCAAGGCCTGGATGCGCAGGCGCAGCGAGGCGGCCGAGGACGGCGCGGGCTGAGGCTTACAGCGCCTGGCTGGAGAAGGTGTCGCAGGCCCGCAGATCGCCGGCTTCGTTGCCGCGCTGCATGCCGACCTCCTGTTGGTCGCGCCATCCTACGGCCCATCCCGGCCGCGGCGCATTCCGTCGCCCGAGGCGGGCGGCCGGGGGGGCCGGCTGGGGACACTGCCGCCGCATTGCCGAACCCGGAGCCCGCATGAAACGCCTCGCCCTGCTGACCCTCGCCGCCGCCCTCGCCACCAGCGCCGCCTTGGCCGGCGACAACGACTGGCGGCTGCGCATCAAGAAGGAGGTGGACGGCTGGACGGCGAGCTTCAGCGGCCCGATGGACTACGGCAGCGGCCGGAACCGCGTGCGCGGTTCGGGCGTCAGGGTCGAGAAGCAGCGGGCGCTGGGCGCCTTCACGAAGCTGCGCATCGACGGCCCCATCGACGTGCGGCTGAACCAGGCCGGCAGCGACCAGGCCACCGTGGTCGCCGACGACAACATCGAGCCGCTGATCGAGACCGTCGTCGAGGGGGATGCGCTGGTCGTCAGCATGCGGCGCGACGCCGGCTTCACGACGCGCTCCGCGCCGCTCGTGCGCGTCGACGCGCGGGCGCTGCAGGCCATCGCCGTGAACGGCTCGGGCGACCTCGGCGTCGAGCGCTTCAAGGCCGACAGCCTCAGCCTGAACCTGGTCGGCTCGGGCGATGTGCGCCTGGGCATGGTCGAGCTGCGGGAACTGAGCGTCAGCATCAGCGGTTCGGGCGACGTGCGCCTGGCCGGCCGCGCCGACCAGCAGAGCTGGACCGTCAGTGGCTCCGGCGACGTCGACGCCCGTTCGCTGTCGGGCCGCACGGCCAAGGTCAGCATCAACGGCTCGGGCGACGTGGAGCTGGGGGTCACCGAGCAACTGGACGTGCAGCTGAGCGGCTCCGGCGACCTCAGCTACGCGGGCCGGCCGCAGTTGCGCCAGAGCGTCAGCGGTTCGGGCGAAATCCGTCGCCGCTGACGTAACGGCCCAGAATCGGGCCGTGAACCAAGACAAGCTCTGGTCGCAGACGCTGGCCGACGGCCCGCTGCTGCTGGCCTTGTTCGACGCCGGCGACCGCCTGCTGCAGGCCAATGCCGCCTACCGCCAGGCCTGGGGCCTGGTCGACGGCGCCGCGCCGCCCTGGGCCGAGATGGTCAAGGCCGCCCGCCAGGCCGGGGCCGGGCCGGCAGACCTGCCGGAGCCACGCGGGCGTGTCGCCCAGCGCGGCTACGAGCAGGTCTGGCGCGACGGCCGGCGGCTGTGGTGGGTGGAGCAGCGCCTGCCCGATGGCGGCCTGGCGCTGACCGGCGTGGACATCAGCGCGCTGGAGCGGCCGCGCCCGCCGGCGGGCCAGTTGCTGGCGGCGCAGGCCGGCCGTGAGCTGCTGCAGGCGCTGCTGTCCGACCCGCGCGCCTGGCCGCTGTCCGTCGCGACGCTGGCCGCCGACGCGGATGCGGCCACGCTGCTGGCGCGCATCCGTGGCGAGGACGGCTGCATGCGGCTGGAGGATGGGCGCCTGCTCGTCATGCTGCCGTCCACCGGCCCGGCGCAGGCCGCGGCGCTGGGCGAACGGCTCGGCGCGCTGGCGCTGACCGAGGCCGTCTGGGGCGAGCCGGCCGCGGCCTTGTTGGCCAGGAGCGTGGGCGGCAGAGATAGCGGCCCGCGTTGAGCCCGCATGGGGGGCGAGGCAAGGCGCGGTGCGCAGCCCGGGCTTGCCGCCCGGGCCAGCGGCGCAACGCCGAATCGCCCCCCATGCGGGCTCAACCCTTCGGGCCGGGGCGATTTGCGGGGCCATCCTGCGTTGCCGGCTCGTTGTTGGCATCCATCCAACGCCTCACCGGCGTCTTGGCTGGCCCCGCAACTCGCCCCGGCGCGGGCCGCTATCTCTGCCGCCCACGCTCCTACGGCTTGAGCTTCAGGTCGTGGCCCTGGGCCTGGCCCGGTGCGGGCAGGCCGGCGAGCCCGGCCAGCGTGGGCGCCAGGTCGGCGATCTCGACGCGGGTCTTCATCTCGCCCTGGCCGACATAGGCCGGGCCCCAGAACAGCAGCGGCACATGGGTGTCGTGGCGGTGCGGGCTGCCGTGGGTGGTGCCGCCCGGGCGGTAGCTGAAGATCCAGTTCGGCTTCAGCACGATCTGCAGCTGCGCCGCGCGAGTCGGGTCGTAGGACTTGCGCATGGCTTCGAGGTAGGGCGTCGTGCTGTCGTTGCCCAGCAGCTGCTCGCGCGTGAACACGGTGGCCACGCCGGGCAGCTTCAGCAGTTCGTCGCGGGCGGCGGCTTCCACATCGGTGAACTTCAGGCCGCTGTCGGTGGCCAGCTTCTCGTTCAGCAGCAGGCCGGAGGCGGAGAAGTTCCAGGCCAGCTTGTCGACGCCGAACTTCGCGGCCAGCGCTGCGTTGACGGCTGCCAGCGACGGACCATTGGTGAAGCGGCCGGCATCCCGGCCCTGGGTGGCGGCCCATTCCGGCGTGTCGGTGAAGCCGTGGTCGGCCGTCAGCGTCAGCACATAGTTGCCGGCGCCGACTTCCTGGTCCAGGAAGCGGAAGAAGGCCTGCAGATGGCGGTCCAGCTGCAGCAGGTGGTCGTGCGACAGGCGCGACTCGGGGCCGAAGGCGTGGTTGATGTAGTCGTGGCTGGACAGGCTGACCGACAGGATGTCCTGCACGCCGCGCTGGCCCAGCTTTTCGTTCCTGACCGCGGCGCGGGCGAAGGCCAGCGTCAGCTCGTCGCCGAAGGGCGAGGCGAGCAGGTTGCCGTAGAAGCGTGGGCCGGGGGCGTCCATCTGGTCGCCGATGACGGCGGGCAGACGGTTGCCGTTGCCGCTGGCGATCTGCCAGGGCTGGCCGTCCGGCACCGAGCGGGCATAGGCCGCCTCGGGGAGCAAGGGCGCCCAGGTCTTCTTGAAGAAGGCGTCGGCCGGCCTGGCGGCGTTGAAGTCCTTGACCCACTGCGGCAGCGCGGCCATGTAGTAGGTGCTGGACGAGAACTGGCCCGTCTCGCCCATGTACATATAGGCCTGCCCCAAGTGGCCCGCGGGCAGGATGGCGCCGCGGTCCTTGCCGGAGATGCCGATGACCTTGGACTCGGGCGAGCGCCTGCGCAGCACGTCGCCCAGGGTCTCGACCTTGAGGTTGCGCGGGCTGGTGCCCGCCAGCGGCGCCGTCGGGTTGTCGAGGTAGGTGTAGGCGGCGTCGCCGGTGTTGTAGACCAGCTCGCCGCTGGCCGGGTCGCGCCATTCGTTGCCGACGATGCCGCTGCGCTGCGGGTAGGCGCCGGACAGCATCACCGAGTGGCCGGCCGCCGTCACCGTGTGGCCGTGGCCGTGGTGGGCGTCGGAGAACCAGCGGCCGTGGTCCAGGAAGCGGGCGAAGCCGTCGGCGGCCAGCTGGTCGCGGTAGCCGGTGACCTGGCGCATCGGCAGGCCGTCGATGGCCACCAGCACCAGCAGCTTGGGGCGTTGTGGCGCGGGCGCCGGGGCTGGGGGCGGTGGTGCGGTCGTGGCGCAGGCGGCCAGGGCAAGGGTGACGGTCAGGCCCAGCAGGCGGCGGCGGGTGTGCTGCATGACGGTTTCGTGACAACGCGGATGCCCGAGCTTACGTCGCCACAATATGCGGCCAGCTGAACCCATGATGAAGCCGACCGCATCCGCCCCTGGACACGCCGTGCACGGAGCTTGCGCATGAGCGGGGGCCAGCCCCCCTTGCTGCAGGTCGACGGCGGCCTGGCCCGCATCACGCTGCGGCGCCCGCGCCAGGCCAACCGCCTCGCGGTCGGCGACCTCGGCGTGCTGCGCGGGCTGCTCGACGACGTGAATGCCGCCGCGGCCGTGCGCGTGCTCGTGCTGGCCGGCGAGGGCCGGCATTTCTGCAGCGGCTTCGACCTTGGGGCGCTCGGCGCCATCGACGCCGGCGCGCGCTTCGGCGAACTGGCCGATGCGCTGGAGGCCGCCCGCCCGATCACCATCGCGCGCCTGCACGGCGGCGTCTACGGCGGTGCGTCCGACCTGGGCCTGGCCTGCGACTTCCGCCTTGGCGCGCCGGCCGTCGAGATGTTCGTGCCGGCCGCGCGCATCGGCCTGCATTTCTACGCCGGCGGCCTGCGCCGCTTCGTCGACCGTCTGGGCCTGGCGACGGCCAAGCAGGTGCTGCTGGCCGGCCGCACGCTGGACGCGCCCGCGCTGCTGTCCTGCGGCTATCTGGACCGGCTGCTGCCCGACGTCGACACGCTGGACGCCGCCCTGGCCGCGCTGACGGCCGAACTGCTCGGCATGGCGCCGCTGGCCCTGCTGCCGATGAAGCGGCACCTCAATGCGATCGCCGCCGGCCGGCTCGACGCGGCGCGGCTGCAGGCCGACATCGAGAGGGCGCGCGATTCGGCCGATCTGGCCGAGGGACAGGCCGCCTGGGCGGGCAAACGACCGGCCAGATTTAAGGGTTGTTGAAAGTCCTAGGGCGGGTGGTTCGCGCATGGTGGAAAATACGGGGCCAGAGCGCCTGCCCGGCGCCCCCCCTACAACACTCTTCGACAGGACCAGCGTGGCCAAAGAAACCACCAAGACCACCATCGAAGCGGATGGTCTGCGCTACCGCTCCAAAGCCCCGGGCTCGCCGTTCGCGGCGACCTCCTCTTTCGGCGCAGCGACGATGTCGTGCTTCCTCTGCGGCAAGCACCGCCCGCGCGCGATGCTCAAGTCCAAGAAGCTGCTCGGCAAGTCCCAGCCGGTCTGCTCGCCGTCCTGCAAGGAGCTGGACGCGCAGATTGCCGCTAAATAGCGGGCCCCCGGCCCGCGGGTACGCGGGCTGACCCCCGAGCATACAAGGGGGTCGATTCATTGGCGGGCCTTGGCCCGTCAATGAATCGAGCAGCGCCGCCTTGCGTTCAGCCCTGGCGGAAGCAGCGGCCGCAGACCGAGCGGTAGCGCACATTGCCGCCGATCTCGACCTGGGCGCCCTCGGTGACCTTGCGGTTGTTCGCGTCGACGCGCATGTTCATCGTCGCCTTGCGGCCGCAGTCGCAGATGGTCTTCATCTCGTCCATCTCGTCGGCCAGGGCCAGCAGCGCGGCCGAGCCGGGGAAGAGTTCACCCTGGAAGTCCGTGCGCAGGCCATAGCAGATGGCCGGCAGGTTGCGCAGATGCGCCATCTCGTGCAGCTGCTGCACCTGGCGCCTGGACAGGAACTGCGCCTCGTCGATGAGGATGCAGGCGATGCCGGGGTTGTCGCCCATCAGCGCGACGAAGTCGGTGTCGGCGTCGAACTGCTCGGCCTCGCGCTGTGGCCCCAGCCGCGACGTGACGTAGCCGCGGCCGTAGCGGTCGTCCAGGCGGGCGGTGAAGATGCGCACGCGGTGGCCGCGCTCCTCGTAGTTGTGCGCCACCTGCAGCAGCGCGGTGGACTTGCCGGCGTTCATCGCCGCATAACGGAAAAACAGCTTGGCCATGGGGTCGGAGGGAGCAGGGGGCATTGTCCCCGCAGCCTGTCCCCTCAGGTCGGGGCAGGGAAAGCCCGTGTTTTGGGGCCGGCGGGGCCGGACACTGGGGCTTGCGAGGTGGTGCTGTCATCTTCCCTGTGCGTCAATACTCGTTTCGTCCCGACCCGAACGAAGATGAGCAAAGACACCGTGACCGCGGTTCGCGAAGATGGCCTGCGTTATGCATCCAAGGTGGGCGGATCGCCCTTCCTCGGCAGCGGCCACACCCGCTCCTGCTTCAAGTGCGGCAAGCACCGCGCCCCGACCAGCCTGCAGTCCATCCGGCTGCTCGGCCGCAACGAGGTGGTCTGCAAACCGAGCTGCAAGACGCTTCCTTAGACCTTCGTTAGTCGGAAGGATGTGGCGGCCGGGGCCGCCCGCCTAAGCTCCGCAGGTCGCGCCTGACCGGGAGCCTGGAATGCCGATCCCATTGATCGCTGCGGCGCAGCCGGCGATTGCGTCCCGGCTCGCCCAGAAGGGCCTGGACCTGCTCAGCGGCGTGTTCCGCGGCCCGCCCGGCCAGGGCGCCGCCGAGATGGCGCAGCTCATCCACGACCAGACCGGCATCGACATCAACGATGCCGCCGAGAACAAGCTCGGCGACGCCCAGTGGGCCCGGCTGAAGCAGTTCGAGTTCGACGGCCAGTCCAAGCTGCTGGCGCTGCGCCAGCAGGGCGACGGCGACCGCATCGAGCTGGAGCGCATCGCCGCCGCTGACCGCGCCAATGCGCGCCAGATGCAGGAGGCGGCGATGGCCAACCAGGATCCCTGGGTGCGGCGCTTCATCTACGTCTATGCCAGCGTCATCACGCTGCTGACCTTCGCCTTCATCTTCGTGGCCGCGTTCGGGCCGCGCTACGAGGCCAATGACCCGCGCTCGCGCGTCATCGACACGGTGCTGGGCTTCCTGCTCGGCGTGTCGCTGTCGGCCATCATCCAGTATTTCTTCGGCTCCAGCGCCGGCAGCAAGGCCAAGGACGACCGGATCGGCGACGCGATGCGCGCGCAGACCCAGGCGCTGCGGGCCGATCCGTCGCGCGACCGCGGGGGCCGCCCGTGAACGGCCTCGTGCGCGAGCAGTCGGTCTTCATGCAGCAGCTCGGCGAGCTGCTGCGCCGGGCCGACGCGGCCGGGTTCGGCGTCGCGGGCGGCGAGCTCTATCGCACGCCCGAGCAGCAGGCCCTGCACATCCAGAACGGCCGCAGCGCGACGATGTCCAGCCAGCACCTGAAGCGGCTGGCCATCGACCTGAACTTCTTCCGCGAGGCGGGCGATGGCAGCGCCCAGCTCGTCAGCGACGCCGACACGCTGCGCCCGCTCGGCCAATACTGGGAAGGGCTGGATCCGGCCAACGTCTGGGGCGGCAACTGGGGCAATTTCAAGGACCTGACGCATTTCGAGCGCCGCGAGGCCAGTGCCGCCGCGCCCGCGCCTGCTGCCGCGCTGGTTGCCGCACCAGCCGCCCCCGCCGCGGCGCGCGGCAAGGGCCTGACGACGGGGCCTGTCGGCGTGCAATGCAGCAATGCGCACGACGACGTCGAGACCGTGCAGCAACTGCTCAACCTCTGCGGCGCGGCCGGTCGCATGACGCTGCCCGACGGCCCGCTGAGCTGCGACGGCGCCTTCGGCCAGAAGTCCCTCACCGCGATCATGGCCTTCCAGCGCAGCGCGCTGGCCCAGGCCGAGCCGGACGGGCGTGTCGACGCCAACGGCGCGACGCTGCTGAGCCTGTGCGAATCCCTGCCCGACGCGCTGCTGCCGCCCTGGCTGGAGCTGCTCTTCCTGCATGCCAAGGACAGCGACGCGGCAGACTTCTCGCCGCGCCTGCAGCAGGTCATGGCCGACCGCAGCATCGACTCGCCGCTGCGCCAGGCGCATTTCCTGGCCCAGGTGGGGCACGAGTCGGGCGAGTTCCGCTTCCGCGCCGAGATCGCCAGCGGCCAGGCCTACGAAGGCCGGCTGGATCTGGGCAACACCCAGCCCGGCGACGGCCCGCGCTTCAAGGGCCGCGGCCTGATCCAGCTGACCGGCCGCGCGAACTACGCCGACTACGGCCGCGACATCGGCCGCGAGGCCGAGCTGCTGGCCCACCCCGAGCTCGTCGAGACCGACCCCCAGCTCTGCGTCGACGTGGCCGGCTGGTTCTGGACGAAAAAGAACCTCAACAGCCTGGCCGATGCCGACGACCTGACGACGCTGACCCGGCGTGTCAACGGCGGCCTCAACGGCCTCGACGACCGGCGCCGCCTGCTCTTGCGCGCCAAGGCGCTGTTCGGCATCTGATACGGCTTCGCAATCAACGCGCTAACTGCGTTGCTTCGCCTTGCCGTGCTAAAGCACTGTCTGCGGCTTCGCGCCTTGTTATCACGTTGATTGCAAACCCGTATGAGCCCGCCGCCATGCAGCCGTTGACGGCCTTCGATCTATTGCATAGCATGATATGCATATGGGCATCGAAGACGTCGTCAAGGAGCTGGGCCATCTCAGCCTGGGCACGCGGCTGAAGCGCATCGGCGAGACGCTGCAGGCGCAGACGCAGGCGGTGCTGGCCGAGCGCGGCTTCGAACAGCCGGCGGCCTGGTTCCCGCTGCTGGCGGCGCTGGACCGGCTGGGGCCCCTGAGCGTCGGCGAGCTGAGCCAGGCGGTGGGCGTCAGCCAGCCCGTCGTCACGCGCTCGCTGCGCGGGCTGGAGGAGGACGGCCTCGTCGAGTCCGGTGCCGCCGAGGCGGACCGGCGCGTGCGCCGCATCGCGCTGAGCCGCAAGGGCCGCGGCCTCGTGCAGCGCTCCAAGGCCAGGGCCTGGCCCGTCATCGAGGCCGCCGTGGCCGAGGCCTGCGCCGGCCTGCACGGCGACCTGCTGGCGCAGCTGGCCGCACTGGAAGACGCGCTGGCCGAACAGCCGCTGGCGCAGCGCATCAGGAATCCACCGCCATGAGCCACGCTCTCGACCAGCCCGTCTGGTCCAGCCTGCAAGACCAGCCGCATTGGGCCGACGGCGGCGCGCTGGCGCGGCGCTTCAAGCCGGACATCAACCGCTTTGCCGCCGCGCGCGACGACGGCGCGGACAGCCTGGCCGCGCTGGCCGAGCTCGTGCGGCCCGGCGACGACGTCGTCTACCTGGCGCAGGCGCGGCCCGTCGTCGTGCCGCCGGGCCTGGTGGCCGTGAAGGCCGCGACCGCCGTGCAGATGGTCGCGGCGCGCGCCGTCGAGGCCGACGAAGCCGGCCTGCAGCTGCTCGGCGATGCCGACGCCGCCGAGATGCTGGCGCTGGCGACGCTGACCGAGCCCGGCCCCTTCCTCGCGAGGACGCACACGATGGGCCGCTTCATCGGCCTGCGCATTGGCGGCCGCCTGGCCGCGATGGCCGGCGAGCGCATGCGCTTCCCCGGCCATGTCGAGGTCAGCGGCGTCTGCACCCACCCGGACTTCCGCGGGCGCGGCCTGGCGCGGCGGCTGTCGGCCGCCGTGACGGCCGCCATCCAGCGCCGCGACGCCCAACCCTTCCTGCACGCCTGGACGACCAACACCGCTGCGATCGCGCTCTACGCAAGCCTGGGTTTCGCCACGCGCACGACGATGAACGTCGCCGTGCTCAGGCGCTCGGGCTGGCTAGCCGAGCGAACGGCGGGCCGCCTCGCGCAGGAAGTCGTGGATGGGATCCGGCGCATGGCCGGGCACGATGGCGGGCAGGCTCAGCACCTGGCGCAGGCTGGCAGCGGGGGCGATGTCGCCCATGGCCAGAACGATAGAGATTGACGGCCTAACGATAAACGGGTGGAAAAACGACTCACTTTTCCTTCGCGTGGAACAATTAATCTAGAAACGGCAGGTGGTCGCTTGCTGCTTCTCGAAGTCTCAGGACATCAACACCCTGTGCCCATCTCGACGTTCACCACTCCGATGAGCAGCGCTGCACGCCCGAGGGACCGCCGCTTCGGGCCGCTGGCGGCGTTGCTCCTCCTCGTGGGCATCAGCCCACTTCGCCGTCGCGCCTTGCCGGCAGCCCGCCTCGGCGGTCCCTCGGGCGCGCCCAACTGCCGTTTCTAGGTTGAATCCATGGACCGCCTCACCGCGATGCAAGCCTATGTCCGGGTCGTCGAGGCGGGTACCTTCACCAAGGCCGCCGACTCCCTGGACCTGCCCAAGGCCACCGTCACGCGGCTGATCCAGACGCTGGAAACCCATCTGCGCACCAAGCTGCTGAACCGCACGACGCGCCGCGTCACGGTCACGCCCGACGGCGCCGCCTACTACGAGCGCGCCACGCGCCTGCTGTCCGATCTGGAGGAACTGGAAGGCAGCATGAACCAGGCGCGCGTGACGCCGCGCGGGCGCATCCGCATCGACGTGCCCGGCGTCGTCGGCCGCGAGATGATCATTCCCCACCTGCCGGAGTTCTACGCCAAATACCCCGACATCCAGATCGAGCTCGGCGTCAGCGACCGTACGGCGGACCTTATCGGCGACAACATCGACTGCGTGATCCGCGGCGGCGAGCTGACCGACCAGAGCCTGGTGGCGCGGCGCATCGCCGAGTTCCGCTTCATCAGCTGCGCGACGCCCGAATACCTGCGTCGCCACGGCATGCCGGCCCATCCGCGCGAGCTCGGCGAGGCGCCGCATCGCATGGTGGGCTATTTCTCGGCGCGCAGCGGCAAGGTCGTGCCGGACATCTTCCGCCGCGGCGACGAGACGGTGGAGATCGTGGGCAACCATATCGTCGCCGTCAACGATGCGAGCGCCTATCTGAATGCCGGCCTGGCCCACCTCGGCGTCGTGCAGCTGACCTGCTTCATGGCCGGGCCGCTGCTCAAGAGCGGCGAGCTGGTGCGCGTGCTGGAGGACTGGGATGCCGAGCCGCTGCCGGTCTATGTCGTCTACCCGCCCAACCGCCACCTCAGCAGCAGGCTGAGGGTGTTCGTCGACTGGGTCGTCGAGCTGATCGGCCGCGAGGCGATGGGCGACGTGAAGCTGCGCAGCACGAGCTGAGGAATCAGCCCTTTTCGCCGCCGCTGCTGGCGAGCAGGGCCTGGCCGAAATCGTCGGCCACGGGCGCCGGCGCGCTGATCGCCAGCAACATGCCCGCCGCCAGCGCCGTGACGGCCGTCGCGGCGGTGACCAGCGTGAAAAGGGATCGGGTGTTCATATGACTCTCCTGTCCGGCGCCCTCTTGGAACGGGGCTGTGCCGATGGGTCGTCACTGTAGGCAGCCGGCCTCTTTGGAAAAAGCCGCCGCGGCAGAACGGCGAGTTGCAGCCAACGGAACAATCGCCTGCTGCAGGGCCTGGCAGGTCGCTCAGCCCTTGCGCGGCGCGCCTCGGCCACGCTCCTCCAGCCACGCCTTGGCCGTCGAGAAATGCCCGCAGCCGATGAAGGGCCGCGGCGGCTTCAGCGCCGACAGCGGCGACGGGTGGTTGGCCTTCAGCACGAGATGGCCCTGGCCTGCCGCCTCGATCAGCGGCGCCTTGGCCTGGGCATAGCTGCCCCACAGCATGAAGACCTTGGGCGCCGGGTTCTCGGCGGCGGCCTGGATGAGGGCGTCGGTCAGCGGCTCCCAGCCGCGGTTGGCGTGGCTGGCGGGCTGGCCGTCTTCGACGGTCAGCACGGCGTTCAGCAGCAGCGTGCCGCCCTCGGCCCAGCGCACCAGGCTGCCACTCTGCGGGAAGGGTTTGCCGAGGTCGCGCTGGATCTCCTTGAAGATGTTGCGCAGGCTGGGCGGCAGCGGTACGCCTTCGGGCACGCTGAAGCTCAGGCCCTCGGCCTGGCCGGGGCCGTGGTAGGGGTCCTGGCCCAGGATGACGACGCGGGTGCTGGCCAGCGGCGTGATGTGAAGCGCGCGCAGCGGCTCGGGCGGGTAGATGGTGGCGCCGGCAGCGGCTCGTTCTTCCAGGAATGCTTCCAGCTTCTGGCCGGCCGGCGACGCGGCCCAGGCTTCGACGACGGGGAGCCAGTCGGTGTCGGGGATTTCGAGAGGCAACTTCATCTCAGTTGTCCATGTGTGCGCAGCCTATGAAACCTGCGGGCCGAGCGCCGGGCCGCTCCCAAGCCGGCCCGCGCCGGCGATGTGCTCGCGGCTCGATGCCGCGAGCATCGCCGTCCCCACGGGGGACCGACCAGACTCGCTCGCGTTCAGCGATGCGAGGTTGGGCGAGGGGCGTTCTCACTCGAACAAGTTTGCCAGCGCTGCGCCCGGGTCCGGCGCGCGCATGAAGGCCTCGCCGACGAGGAAGGCGTGCACATTGGCGTCGCGCATGCGCTTCACGTCGGCGGCGCCGAGGATGCCGCTCTCGGTCACCAGCAGCCGGTCGGCCGGCACGCGCGGCAGCAGGCCGAGGGTCGTGTCCAGCGTCACGTCGAAAGTGCGCAGGTTGCGGTTGTTGATGCCGACCAGCGGCGTCTTCAGCTTCAGCGCGCGGTCCAGCTCGTCGCCGTCGTGCACCTCCACCAGCACGTCCAGGCCGATGGCGTGGGCGGCGGCTTCGAGGTCGGCCATCTGCGCGTCGGCCAGGCAGGCGGCGATCAGCAGGATGCAGTCGGCGCCCATCGCGCCGGCTTCCATGACCTGGTACTCGTCGACCATGAAGTCCTTGCGCAGCACCGGCAGCTCGCAGGCGGCGCGGGCCTGGCGCAGATAGGCGATGGAGCCCTGGAAGAAGCGCTCGTCGGTCAGCACGCTCAGGCAGGCCGCGCCGTTGCGGGCATAGCTCTCGGCGATCTGCGCGGGGTTGAAGTCCTCGCGGATCACGCCCTTGCTGGGGCTGGCCTTCTTGATCTCGGCAATGACGCCGGCATGGCCGGCCGCGATGGTGGCGCGCAGCGAGCGCTCGAAGCCGAGCTGCTCGCCGCGGCGGGCCTCGGCTTCCTCACGTTGCGAGGCCAGCGAGCGCTTGAGCTTCGCCGCGGCGACCTCTTCCCACTTGACCTCGACGATGCGCTTCAGGATATCGGCCATCAGCTCTTCCCCAGCTCTTGGGTCTGCTTGACGAAGGCGTCCAGCTTGGCGCGCGCCGCGCCGCTGTCCAGCGCCTGGCGGGCGCGGGCGATGCCGTCGGGCAGCGTGGCGGCCACATTGGCCGCGTACAGCGTCGCGCCGGCGTTCAGCAGCACGATGTCGCGCGCCGGGCCGGGCTGGCCGTCGAGCACGCCGACCAGCATCTGGCGCGACTGCTCCGGGCCTTCCACCTTGAGGCTGCGGTTGCTGGCCATCGCGAAGCCGAAGTCCTCGGGGTGGACCTCGTACTCGCGCACGGCGCCGTCCTTCAGTTCGCCGACCAGCGTCGTCGCGCCGAGCGAGATCTCGTCCATGCCGTCCTTGCCGTAGACCACCAGCGCATGCTCGGCGCCCAGGCGCTGCAGCACGCGCACCTGGATGCCGACGAGGTCGGGGTGGAAGACGCCCATCAGGATGTTGGGCGCGCCGGCCGGGTTGGTCAGCGGACCGAGGATGTTGAAGAGGGTGCGCACGCCCAGCTCGCGGCGCACCGGCGCGATGTTCTTCATCGCCGGGTGGTGGTTGGGCGCGAACATGAAGCCGATGCCGCATTCGGCGACCGAGGCGGCCACCTGGCGCGGCGTCAGCTGGATGTTGGCGCCCAGCGCCTCCAGCACGTCGGCGCTGCCGGTCTTGCTGCTGACGCTGCGGTTGCCGTGCTTGGCCACCTGGGCGCCGGCCGCGGCGGCGACGAACATCGAGCAGGTCGAGATGTTGAAGCTGTGCGCGCCGTCGCCGCCGGTGCCGACGACGTCGACGAGGTGGGGCAGGGGCCCGAGCGGCACCTTGTTGCTCAGCTCGCGCATGACCTGGGCCGCGGCGGTGATCTCGCCGATGGTCTCCTTCTTCACGCGCAGGCCGGTGATCAGCGCCGCCGCGATGACGGGCGACATCTCGCCGGCCATGATGCGGCGCATCAGCGTCAGCATCTCGTCGTGGAAGATCTCGCGGTGCTCGATGACGCGGGTCAGGGCTTCGGTGTCGGTGATCGGCATGGCTCAGCTCTTGAAGAAGTCGGCGGCAGAGGCGATGGCGCGTTCGATGCCGGCCGCATCGACGTCCAGATGGGTCACGAAGCGCAGGCCGATCAGGCCGGTGGCGAGCACGCCGCGCTGCTTCAGGTGCTCCAGCAATGCCGGGCCGCGGCCGTCGCTGACCTGCACGAACACGATATTCGTCTGCGGTGGCGTGACCGTGACACCGGGCAGGGCGGCGAGGCCCTCGGCCAGGCGCCGGGCCAGCGCGTGGTCGTCGGCCAGGCGCTCGACGTGGTGGCTCAGCGCATGGTCGGCCGCGGCGGCCAGCAGGCCGACCTGGCGCAGGCCGCCGCCCACCATCTTGCGCACGCGGTGGGCGCGCTGGATCAGCGGCCGCGAGCCGACCAGCATGGAGCCGATGGGCGCGCCCAGGCCCTTGCTGAAGCAGATGGACACGGAGTCGAAATGCCGCGCCAGCTCGGCCACCGGGCGCCCGGACGCGACGGCGGCGTTGAACAGGCGCGCGCCGTCCAGATGGGTGGCCAGGCCGCGCGAATGGGCCAGCTCGCAGGCCTCGGTCGTGTAGGCGGCCGGCAGCACATGGCCGCTCCAGGTGTTCTCCAGCGCCAGCAGCCGCGTGCGCGCGAAGTGCGGGTCGTCGGGCTTGATGGCGGCGGCGATGTCGTCCAGCTTCAGCGAGCCGTCGGCCTGGTTGGGGATGGGCTGGGGCTGGATGCTGCCCAGCACCGCCGCGCCGCCGCCTTCGTAGCGGTAGGTGTGGGCGAGCTGGCCGACGATGTATTCGTCGCCGCGGCCGCAATGGGCCAGCAGGCCGCAGAGATTGCTCTGCGTGCCGCTGCTCATGAACAGGGCGGCTTCCTTGCCGAGCAGGGCCGCGACGCGCTCCTGCAGCGCGTTGACGGTGGGGTCGTCGCCGAAGACGTCGTCGCCCACCACCGCACGCGCGATGGCCTCGCGCATGGCCGGCGTCGGCTTGGTGACGGTGTCGCTGCGCAGGTCGACGACGGCTGGAGATGCCACGCCTGAAGACGGTGCGTAGTCAGTCATTTCAGCTCCAGGAAGTTGCGCAGCATCGCGTGCCCATGCTCGCTGAGGATGGACTCGGGATGGAACTGCAGGCCCTCCAGCGGCGTGGCCGTGCCGGCCAGCTCGCGGTGGCGCACGCCCATGATCTCGCCGTCGTCGCTGCGCGAGGTGATCTCCAGCACGGCCGGGCAGCTCGCCTCCTCGATGACGAGGGAGTGGTAGCGGATGACGGAGAAGTCGCGCGGCAGGCCGGTGTAGACGCCGCGCTGGTCGGTCGTGATCGTGCTGGCCTTGCCATGCATCTGGCGCTTGGCGCGCACGATCCTGCCGCCCAGGGCCTGGCCCATCGACTGGTGGCCCAGGCAGACGCCCAGCAGCGGCTTTTTGCCGAGGAAGTGCCGGACGGCCTCCACGCAGACGCCGGCCTCGGTCGGCGTGCAGGGGCCGGGCGAGAAGACGATGTGGTCGGGGTTCAGCGCCGCCATCTCGGCGACGCTGATCTCGTCGTTGCGCGCCACCTTCACGTCGGCGCCCAGCTCACCGAGGTACTGGACGATGTTGAACGTGAAGCTGTCGTAGTTGTCGATCATCAGCAGCATTTAGAAGCCCTCCTCGACGAGTTCGGCGGCGCGCAGCAGCGCCCTGGCTTTGGCTTCCGTTTCCTGCCATTCGAGCTCCGGCACCGAGTCAGCGACGATGCCCGCCGCCGCCTGCACGTAGAGCATGCCGTTCTTGACAATGCCGGTGCGGATCGCGATCGCCAGGTCCATGTCGCCGGCAAAGCTGAGGTAGCCGCAGGCGCCGCCGTAGATGCCGCGCTGCACGGGCTCCAGCTCGTCGATCAGTTCCATCGCGCGCACCTTGGGCGCGCCGGTCAGCGTGCCGGCGGGGAAGGTGGCCTTCAGCACGTCGAGCTGACCCACATCGGCTCGCAACGTTCCCTCGACGTTGCTGACGATGTGCATCACGTGCGAGTAGCGCTCGACGACGAAGCTCTGCGTGACCTTGACGCTGCCGACGCGGGCGATGCGGCCGATGTCGTTGCGCGCCAGGTCGATCAGCATCAGGTGCTCGGCGCGCTCCTTGGGGTCGGCCTGCAGTTCGGCTTCCAGTTCCAGGTCGCGCTCGGGCGTCGCGCCGCGCGGGCGGGTGCCGGCGAGAGGGCGGATCGTGACCTTGCGGCTGCCGTCGCCCGCATGTTCCTCGCGCACGAGGATCTCGGGGCTGGCGCCGACGATCTGGAAATCGCCCAGGTCGTAGAAGTACATATAGGGGCTGGGGTTCAGCGCCCGCAGCGCACGGTAGAGCGCGATGGGTTCGGCCTTGTAGGGCTTGGAGATGCGCTGGCCGACCTGCACCTGCATCAGGTCGCCGGCGGCGATGTAGTCCTTGGCCCTGGCCACCGCGGTCAGGTAGTCGGCCTTGGCGAAGCCGCGCGTGACCGGGTGCGACTCGCTGCGCGGCACGCGCGGCACGCTGACCGAATAACTCAGCTTGTCGCGCAGCGCGGTCAGGCGCTGCCTGGCGCGGAAATAGGCCTCGGGCTGGCGCGGGTCGGCCCAGACGATCAGGTAGAGGCGGCCCGAGAGGTTGTCGATGACGGCGACCTCCTCGGACAGCAGCAGCACGATGTCGGGCGTGCCCAGGCTCTCGCCCGGATGCTGGTGGGCCAGCTTCTTCTCGATGGCGCGCACCGCCTCGTAGCCGAAGTAGCCGGCCAGGCCGCCGCAGAAGCGCGGCAGGCCGGCAGGGATCCTGGGCTTGAAGCGCTCCTGGTAGGCGGCGATGAAGTCCAGCGGATTGCCCTCGTGCGTCTCGACGATCTGGCCGTCGGTGACGACCTCGCAGAGCGAGCCGGTCGCGCGGACCAGCGTGCGCGCCGGCAGGCCGATGAAGGAGTAGCGCCCGAAGCGCTCGCCGCCGACGACGGACTCCAGCAGGAAGCTGTTGCGGCCCTGGCCGGCGCCGGCGCAGAGCTTGAGGTAGAGGGACAGCGGGGTTTCGAGGTCCGCGAAGGCCTCGCTGATGAGCGGGATGCGGTTGTAGCCCTCGGTGGCGAGGCTCTGGAATTCGAGTTCGGTGATCACGTCAAACCTTGAAAGAGACGGGTCTTCAGGGCTTGGCGTGCAGCCCGGTGAGGAACGGGCAACGCGGGAGTGAGCGCGTCAGGGCGCGCCAAGCGGCATCAGGCGGCAGTGAAGCAGCGACGCCAGGGCCAGGCTCCCCGGTCGCTCGACCCCATGATGTGCTTGCGCGTGATGAACATGATCGGCCCAGTGTATCAGCGGGGTTTTCGCGATGTCGGGCCATACTTCGGCTCACGAAGATGCCGCCATCGCGGCACGACAACGGAGCGAGACATGCGCGCATTCATCGTCGCGGCCCTGCTGGCCGCCGGCAGCCTGGGAGGCGGCGCTGCCTGGGCGGACACGGTCGACGTGGCCAATGTGAAATACGAGACGGCGCTGGACCTGGCCGGCCAGAAGCTGGTGCTCAACGGTGCCGGCGTGCGCTACAAGTTCGTCGTCAAGGTCTACACGGCGGGCCTGTACCTGACGCACAAGGCCGGCACGACGGCCGAGGTGCTGGCCCTGCCCGGCCCCAAGCGCATCCACATCAGCATGCTGCGCGACATCGACGGCAACGAGCTGGGCAAGCTCTTCACCAAGGGCATTGAGGCCAATGTGTCGCGCGAGGAGTTCGCCAAGTCCATCAACGGCGTGCTCAAGCTCAGCGAGATCTTCGCCAGCCGCAAGCAGCTCAACAGCGGCGACAGCTTCTCCGTCGACTACGTGCCGAGCGTGGGCTCCATGGTGTTGCTGAACGGCAAGCCCATCGGCGAGCCCATCAAGGAGCCCGAGTTCTTCTCGGCCCTGCTGCGCATCTGGCTGGGCGACAAGCCCGCCGACGGCAGCCTGAAGGAAGCCCTGCTCGGCCTCAAGCGCGACGGCCGGCGCTGATCCGGTCCAGTCGGTCGAGATGCTGCAGCGCCGGCACGGCGCGGATGTCCTCGCCGTGGTTGTAGCCATAGGTCACGAGAATCAGCGGGCAGCCGGCCGCGCGCGCGGCCTCGGCGTCGTTGCGCGAGTCGCCCACCATCCACGTCGCCGACGGCGGCGTGCCCAGCGCCTCGCAGGTCTTGAGCAGGGGCAGCGGGTCGGGCTTCCTGCGCGCGAACTCGTCGCCGCCGAAGACCCGGGCGAAATAGCCGTCCAGCCCCTTGCGCCTGAGCAGCTCGCGTGCCGGCTCGCCGGGCTTGTTGGTCAGCACGGCCAGCGGCAGGCCCAGCGCCCGCAGCGCGTCCAGCCCTTCGAAGACGCCCGGGTAGACGGCCGCGTGCTCGCCGTTCACGGCGGCGTAGTGCTGCTGGTAGAGCGCCCAGGCACGCTCGTACAGCCCGGGCGCGGCGCCCACTTCGGCCAGCGTCGTGCGCACCAGATGCTCGCTGCCGCGGCCGATGGTGTGCTCGACGAAGTCGCGCGTGACGGTCTTCAGGCCGAGGTCGGCCAGCATGCGGCCGAGCACGGCGACGAAGTCCCCCAGTGTGTCGACCAGCGTGCCGTCGAGGTCGAGGATGCAGGCCAGGGGACGGTGATGGCGCGGATTAATAGAGTTCACAAGTCGAAAATAGAGTTCGAAAACATTGTCGTCATGGTCGCGTCTTGCGCGAAATGGTCGGCCCTGCAAAACCCCTGGAACCCGCATGAACACTGGTGGTGCGGGGTGAATGCCGATGGTCGGAACTCCCGGAATCGAAACGAGAGCGACGAGTCGGTGGTCGAGCGGGCGACCTCACCAGCGAGCGCATCGGCCCCTTCATTCGCGAACACTTCGCGGGCCTGCGCAAGGCCGCCATCTACGACGACCCGCGGCTGCTGCTGGATGCCTGCCTGCGCGCAGGCCAGCTCATGCGCCCCGCGGGCTTTCCGGCCTGCCCATGGGCAGCGTGTGGATGTCGCGCATCGAGGGTGAGCCCCGCCAGCCGCTGGTCAAGGACGTCTTCGACAGCCTGCTGCGCCACGCCCAGCCGAGCTGGCGCCGGACGGTTTCATGAATCCGGTCGATGAATTGGAGCCAAAAACATCAGGCTGCCGGGCATCGCCGGCAGGGACATCACCGACGGCCACACCGACTTCTACGCCCGCTTCACCCAGTCCGGCGTGGTGGTGGCCGGCCTGGATGAAGACCCGGCCTCCTACGACCATGCGGTGACGCGTCGCCACCTGGAACTGCTGCGGCAGGCCCGCGACGCGCGCGGGCGTCGGCTCCAGGTGGTCGTCATGCGCGGCCCCGGCCGGGTGCGCCCGGCGCTGGAAAACCCGCGCCATGCTGCGCGAGCAGTTCCCCCGGCGCGAGGTGGTGCACTCAACATCGACGGCATCGCCGCGGGCGGCGGCGGCATCCATTGCACGACGCAGCAGGAGCCGGGCTGAGGCGGCGCCGTCCCGTCACGGCGCCAGCCGCGCGCCGGCCGCCTGCAGCAGCTCGCGCAGCACCGACCGGTGGCAATGCGCCTCATGCTCGCAGTAGCAGCCGACCGAGAAATTCGTCTGCGCCGACAGCGTGGCCAGCAGCGCCAGCGCGTGCCGGGCCTGGGGCTCGGCCATCTCGCTGCGGTATTTCTTCGTGAACGCGGTCCAGTCGGCCGGCGTCCCGGCGGCCTGGCCCAGCTTCATCGTCTCCAGGCTGGGCGCCAGCACCGGGAACCAGACGTCGTAGAAGTCGCGCGACGCGAACTCGGCCCTGGGCACGCCGCGCGGCGGGCGGCGCACCGTGCCGATGCGGCTGCCTTCGTCCGGCGCGCGCGGGCTGCCGAGTTGGACGATGCGGATGGGCATAAGTTCTCCTCAGTGATGTCCTGCGGGCCGAGCGCCGGGCCGCTCCCAAGCCGGCCCGCTCTGGCGATGTGCATGCCGGTCGAGCCGGCATGCATCGCCGTCCCCGCGGGGACCGGCCAAGGTACTCCTTGGACGAGGGGCCTCATGTTCTGCCGAGGACGCGGATCACTTCGGCCTCGGCGATGGGCTTGGTGATGAAGCCGTTCATGCCGGCGGCGAGCGCGGCCTGGCGTTCCTGGTCGAGCACGGCGGCCGTGAAGGCGTGGATGGGCAGGGCGGCGGTCGCGGCATCGGCGCGCAGCAGGGCCGTGGCCTGCAGGCCGTCGATGCGGGGCATGTGCAGGTCCATCAGCACGCCGTCCAGGCGCTGGGCCTGGGCGCGCGCGATGGCGACGGCCTGCTCGCCGTCCTCGGCCTCGACGACCTCGGCGCCCAGGCGCTGCAGCAGCGCCGTGATGATGAGGCGGTTGACCGGGTTGTCCTCGGCGATCAGCAGGCGCTGGCCGGCCAGCGGGTAGCGCACGGCCGGGCCGGGCGCGCGGGCGGGCTGCTCGGCGGGCGCCTGCGCGGCGGGCAGGGCCAGCTCGGCCCAGAAGCTGGAGCCGTGGACGCCGTCGCTGTCCAGGCCGACGCGGCCGTCCATGCGCGCGGCCAGCTCGCGGCAGATGGACAGGCCCAGGCCGGTGCCGCCGAAGCGCCGCGTCGTGGAGTCGTCGGCCTGCGCGAAGGGCCGGAACAGGCGCTGCTGCAGCTCGGGCGGCACGCCGATGCCGCTGTCCTGCACGGCCAGCCGCACGCGCCCGGCGCCGGCGGGCGACAGGGCCAGGCGGATGTGGCCGCGCTCGGTGAACTTCAGCGCGTTGACGAGGAAGTTGGCCATGATCTGGCGCACCCGCAGCGGGTCGCCGACGACCATGCGCGGCAGGCCGGGCGCGAGCTCGATCTGCATGTCCAGCCCGCGCTCGCGGCCGAGCGCCGCGCAGCCTTCGAAGCTGGCCTGGGCCAGCGCGTGCAGGTCGAACTCGGTCTTCTCCAGCTCCAGGTGGCCGGCCTCGATCTTGGACAGGTCGAGCACGTTGGAGACGATCTCGTTCAGCGACTCGGCCGCGCCGACGAGATGGGCCAGGTATTGCGGCCGGCGCGCGTCGTCGGGGCCGGCCTGCTGCAGCAGCCGCGCCAGGCCCAGCACGCCGTTGAGCGGCGTGCGAATCTCGTGGCTCATCGTCGCGAGGAAGGCGCTCTTGGCGTGGCTGGCGGTCTCGGCCTGCTGCTTGGCGGCGCGCAGCTCGCGCTCCTGGCGGCGGCGCTCGGTGACGTCCTCGGCCACCCACAGCGTCGCGCGTTCGGCGGCACTGCGGCCGGCCAGCGTGGCCGGCAGGCCGCGGGCATTGAACTGCACGGTGATGTGGCGGCCGTCGGGGCGGACGAAGTCGCGCTCGAAGGCCAGCGCCGCGCTGGCGATCTCGTGGGCGGCGGGCAGGCCGGCGCTGCCCTCGGCCAGCCGTGGCTCGGGGCCGCCGAAGATGTCCCGCCAGTGGCGGTTCACGCGCTCGAAGCGCTCGCCGCGCGTCAGCGCGATGCCGACGCTGGCGTGGTCGAGGATGGCCTCGGCCTCGATGCGGGCGCGCTCGCGCTCGGTGATGTCGCGCACGATCAGCATCGTCGCCGGCTCGCCCTCCCATTCCAGCGCGGCGGCGGACACGAGCAGGTCGCGCCACTCGCCGTTCACGAGGATGGCCGAGCGGAAGTCCCGCACCAGGCCGGTCGCGGCCAGTTCGGCGGCCAGGCGCCGCGGCTCGCGGCTGTCCGGCCACAGGCCGAGCTCGTGGCCGGAGTGGCCCAGCAGCTCGTCGCGGCCGAGGCCGACCAGCGTGCAGAAGCCGGTGTTGGCGAAGCGGATGTGGCCGTCCGCGATGCGGGCGACGCAGATCGCATCGGGGCTGGCGCGCAGCACGCGGTCCAGCATGTCGGCGGTGCGCTGGTGCTGCTGCAGCGCCAGGCGCTCGCCGGTGATGTTGTGGCTGACGCCGCGCCAGCCGGTGTGGCGGCCGTCGGCGTCGAAGACCGGCTCGCCCGAGGTCAGCGTCCACAGCAGCCGGCCGTCGGGCGCGCGAAAGCCGTTGACGCGGTCGCGGTAGGCGCGCCTGGCGTGGATGTCCTCGATCAGGGCCGGGTAGTCGGCGTCGCGCACCAGCATGGCGCCGCCGGGTTCGCCCATGCGCAGGAAGTCCTCGCGGCGGTGGCCGGACAGCGGCTCGAACTCGTCGGACAGCCAGGTGACGCGGAAGTTCGCGTCGGCCTCCCAGGCCCAGTTGTGCGCGGCCTGCACGAGGCGCGACAGGCGCTCCTCCTCGACGTGGGCCTTGCGCAGCGCGGCGCCGACGATGCGCTGGATGAGCAGCGCGGCCAGCAGGGCCGTCGCGGCCGTCAGCCCGTGGGTGATCAGGTGGTCCGCCAGGCCCGGCTGCTGCGCCGCGCCCTGGCCGGGGATGACGCCATGCAGCTCCAGCAGGGCCAGCATGGCGACGATGAAGACGTAGAGGGCCGTCAGCAGCCAGGCCGCGCCGCTGCCGGCCAGTGCACCGCCGAGCATGATGCCGAGGCAGCCGGCCAGCAGCGTCATCGCATGCACGCCCAGGCCCGCCTGCAGCGCGTACAGGGCCAGCGTCAGCAGCGCGACGATCAGCGCAACGAGGCTGGCCGTGCCGGGCCGCCTCGCGCGGCGCAGCGCCCAGCCGGTCGCCGCGGCGGCCAGCAGGCCCAGCCCGATCAGCACGCGATGGCCGGACATGGCATTGGTGTGGCCGCTCGCGAACTCCAGGCCGGCCAGTGCCAGCGTCGCGCCGCCGACGCTGGCCAGCACGATGACGAGCACGCGGGCGGCGAGCTCGTGCGGCGACTCGCGCCGGCGCGCGGCGGGGGCGGGCGCGGGCGTGGGTCCGCTAGTCGGCGCTGAAGCCATTGCGCGCGTGCGTGCCGTCGCAGAAGGGCTTGGTCTGGCTGCCGCCGCAGCGGCACAGCCGCGCCTGGCTGACGCGGCAGACCATGCGGCCGGTGCCGCTCAGCACCTCGACGCTGCCGCGCAGCTGCAGCGGGCCGTTGGGCTCGGGCTCGATGTCGACGCGGCCGTCGCGCGTGGCGGGCATGTCGGTGGGCAGGCCCAGCAGGCCCGTCGCGGGCTCGCCGGTCGCCGCGAACTGGATGTCGTGGTGGCTGCCGTCGCAGAAGGGCTTGTTCCGGCTCGCGCCGCAGCGGCACAGCGTGGCGCGCGTGCCCAGCGGCCGGCCGCGCAGCGTCAGCGCGCCGCGGATCGCATAGGGGCCGGCCTCGCGCACCGACAGCAGGTTGACCGGCGGCGGCGCCTCGTCGGCCTCACCGTCCTTCCTGCGGTACTGGATGGCGCCCGAGGGGCAGGCGTGGGCGATGTCGACGAGGCGCTCGACGGGCATCGCGTCCGGGTGCAGCCACGGCCCCTGCACATTGGCCAGGAAGACCCTGGGCGCGCCCGTCACGCAGAAGCGCGCATGGATGCAGCGCCTGGCCTCGAAACGCAGCTCCAGCTTCTCGCCCTGCACGATCTCGATGCCGTCGACGACCGCGGTGGGCGGCGGCGCCGGGGCGGCGACCGGTGCCGAGGTCGGAGGCTCTGCATCCAGGTCCAGCCCGCGCTCGGCGCGTTCGCGCAGCGACTGCAGCTGGCGCGCCGCGCGGCCGGTCGCCTCGGCGCCGAGCTCGGCATGCAGGGCCGCGCCGGCCTCGGCGAGCTGGGCCAGGCGTTCGCGCACAAAGCGGCGCGCGGCCGGGCCGGGCGGGAAGCCGGCCGCGTCGCGCAGCGCGGTGAAGCTGGCGCCGGCATGGCAGCCCGGGTGGCTCGGGCCGGCCGGCAGCCGCGCGGCGTGCTCGGCCAGCGGCGTGAAGGCGCGCATCAGGCCGATGGCCAGGTCCACGCTCAGGCTCTTCTCGGCCGACGGCCCGGGCTGCAGATAGGCCAGGGCCAGCAGGCGCAGCATCAGGCCGTAGCTGGCATTGGCAAGGTCCACCGTGGCCACGGCGGCCGGGTTCTCCAGCCAGACCCGCCCCTCCGGCCGCGGCGGGCGGCGCAGCACCGGGTTGGTCGCGGCCGGCCAGGCGGGCTCGAAACCGGGATGGGCCGCGCGCAGTGCGGCCAGCTCGCGGCGGATGGCGGCAAAGCGCTGGTAGTGGGAGCTTTCGCTGTCGCTGGGCGCGCCCTCGCCCTGGCGCACGATGGCGTCGAAGGCGGCCAGCGCCGTCTTCGAGCACAGCACGCGGCGGGCGCCGCAAAGGTTGAGTTCCTCGGGGCCGAGCTGCAGCCGGCGGTCGCCGCAGAAGGCCTCGGCCTCGCCGTGGGCGGCGACGAAGGCCTGCAGGCTGGCGCCCAGCGTCGCGTAGAAATGGCCGACGGTGTCGTAGTCCTGCGCCATCGGCGTGACGCGCCGCTCAGCGGAGCCGCGCACGAACAGCCGCTCGGCCGCGAAGCCCGCGCCGTCCTCTTCGTTGCTGCCCTCGGGGCGCTCCAGATAGATGAAGTGCTGCAACGTCGCGTCGTTGAAGGGAGCGAGCTTGACGACGATGCGCGCCGGCAGGTTGCCGGGGTCGAGCGGGAAGTTGCCGCGGCCCAGGCGCGGCGCGCCGCCCAGGGCCGCCGTGATGTTCCAGACCGCGACGAGGTGGCCCATCTCCTCGATGGCGACGGCGGTGATCTCGCGCCGCCAGCGCTCGACGGCCTCGGCCTCTGCCGGCCCGAACCCCTCGGCCTCGCCGCGCTTCAGGCTGAAGGCCGCGTAGAGGTAGGTGCACATCAGGTTGTGCTCCAGCTCGGCGGCCTCGTAGAGGCTGTGCAGCAGCTGTTCGCGGCTCGGGGCCTGGGTGTCGATGGTCATCGGGCGCGTCCTCGGAGCTGAACGCGCGTGACATTAGCACGCACTCAGCCTCTCGGCGCTGCCCGGATCATGCAGGGCGCAGGCGCGGCAGCCAGGTGAGTGGATCGAAGCGCGTGGCCGGCAATTCCACCCAGCGGTGGAAGGGCAGGGCCAGGCAGTTGGCCAGCAGCCAGGTCGCGGCCAGCAGCGCGAGGCCGGTGGCCGGCGTCGCGCCGGGCAGCCTGGCCAGCAGCGCATTGGTCAGCAGCAGCACCGGGAAGTGCAGCAGGAAGAGGGAATAGGACGGCGTCGCCCAGCGCGCCAGCGCGGGCGCCCAGGCCGCGGGCAGCGGCGCGCGCGCCTCGGCGTGGCGGGCGCCGGCCCAGGCCAGCCACAGCGCGGTGGCCAGGGCCAGCGCGAGGCGGTCGCGCCAGTCCAGCCACAGCGCGGCGCCGATGGCCGCGGCCAGCAGCACGAGGCCGGCGCGGCGGTGGCGCCACAGGCCCAGCCAGTGCACCAGCGCGCCCAGGCCGTAGGACACGAAGAAATACGGCGCGAAGGCGTCCAGCCCCGGCTGGCGGTTGAAGACGAAGGCCGAGGCCAGCGCCGCGCCGGCCACCAGCAGCGGGCCGACGACGAGGCGGCTCGGGTGGCGCCAGCCGTGCCGCGCCAGCCACAGCAGGCCGACGAGCAGCGCGAACAGCTGCAGGTCGATGGCCACATACCAGGCGCCCACCGTCAGCGCCTCGTAGCCCAGCACGTCGTGCAGCAGCAGCGCATGCGCGAACAGCTGGCCCGGCGTGATGTCGGCGGGCACGAGCTCGGGCCAGGACGAGGCGATCAGGCCGCAGGCGCCCAGCGTCAGCGCCAGCGCGGCCAGGAAGGGCAGCACCAGGCGCAGATAGCGCCGCCACAGCAGCTCGGGCACGGCGGCCTGCAGGGCCTGGCCGCGCGGCGACAGGCCGCGCGCGCTGAGGTAGCCGCCGACGACGAGGAAGACCTGCACCGCCATGCGCCCGTACTGGTGCATCAGGTCGGCCAGCATCGGCAGGGCCGCATGCGCGGCGCGCGCGATGGGGCCGTAGCTGACCAGGTGGTGCAGCACGATGACCTGGGCGGCGAGCGCCTTCAGGGCGTCGATATGCGGCAGTCGGCGGGCGGGGTTGTACATGGCGGGCAAAAAGCAACGGGCCTGCTGAGTGCAGGCCCGTGACGGTTTTGCGCGGATTCTAGCGTGGCGGCCGGGAAAACCCGGGTTGGTTTCCTGCGGTCACGAAGCGGTACCGGTTCAGCCGTGCAGTCGGCGCAGCCAGCGGCGCAGGCGCTGCCAGAAACCGGCGGGTGCCGCGGGTGCCGGGGCAGCGGCCACGGGCGGCGGCGGATGGCGTTCGAGCAGCGCGGCCCGGAAGCGCGCAAAGAAGTCCTCGGCCAGCTTCTGCGCGGCCAGGTCGACGAGGCGCGAGCCGACCTGGGCCAGCTTGCCGCCGACGCTGGCCGTGACCTCGTAGGCCAGCCGCGTCTCGTTCGGCGCCAGCGCCGCGAGGCTGACGGCCGCCTGGCCCTTGCCGTGGCCGGCCGCGCCGCCCGAGCCCTCGAAGGCGAGGCGGTAGCTCTGCGGCGGGTTCAGCTCGGACAGCTGGAGCCTGCCCTTGAACCTGGCCTTCACGGGGCCGATGGACACGGCCACAGCCAAGTCGAAGGCCTGTTCGCCCGACGGCGCGATGGACTCGCAGCCGGGCACGGCGGCCTGCAGCATCGCGATGTCGTTCAGCGCTGCCCAGGCCTGGGCCTGGGTCACGGGCAGGATCTGTTCGCCGGCGAGGTTCATCTGCGGTGCTGGGCTGGGCCCGAGTGGTGCGCGGGAGTCTTGCCGAATCCCGCGCGGATCACAACAGCGGCGGCTGCGCCAGCGCCGCCACCAGCCGCTGCACGCTCTCCAGGTCGTGCACCGGCAGATGCCGGCTCACCTTGGGCAGCAGGGCCCTCACGCCGGCCGCGCGCGGCTCGAAGGCCGCGAAGCGCAGCAGCGGGTTCAGCCAGATCAGCTCGCCGCAGCTCAGCCGCAGCCGCTCGGCCTCGAAGGCGAGGTGGGCGCAGCCCGGGTCGTCGTCCGAGCGCTCCAGCCCGTCGGTGACGAGCAGCACCGTCGCCGCGCCGCCGCCGAGCACGCGGCGCGCCCAGTCGCGGTTGAAGGCATGCAGATTGGCCGCGATGCGCGTGCCGCCGGCCCAGTCCGGCACGGCGGCGGACACGGCGGCCAGCGCCGCGTCGGGGTCGCGCTGCTGCAGCTGGCGGGTGATGCGGGTCAGCCGCGTGCCGAACACGAAGGCCTCGACGACGGGCCGCTCGCCGCTGCCGGCTGCCGTGTTCAGCAGGCCCTGGGCCAGGTGCAGCAGCGCGCGCGAGTAGCGGCCCATGGAGCCCGAGATGTCGGCCAGCAGCACCAGCGGCGTCGGGCGGCGGCGGGCGCGTTCGCGCTGCGGTGGCGCGCCGTCGCGGCGGCCTTCGGCGCGCAGCGTCGCGCGCCAGGCGATGCGCCCGCGCGGCGCGGCATCGTGGCGGCGCGTCAGGCGCCGGGCGAGCCGGGGCTGCAGCGCCGCCAGGGCCTGGCGCGCGGCGGCCCACTCGGCGGCGGTCATCGTGTCGAAGTCGCGGCGCTGCAGCAGCTCGCGGTTGCCGGCGTCGAGGCGGGCCTCGATGTCGACCTGCTGCTCGCGCGGCGCGGCCTGCGCCGCCGGCGCCGGGAACAGCGCGTCGGCCAGGCGGCGGTTCTCGGGCGGCGGCGGCGTGGCCGCGCGGCCCTGGGCCTGGGGCAGCAGCAGGGCCATGATGCGGCCGAGCAGGTCGGGGTCGCGCCAGAACACATGGAAGGCCTGCTCGAACAGCGGCCGATGCTCGGGGCGGTCGACGAGGCAGGCGGCCAGCGTGGCCTTGAAGTCGGCGCGCGAGGCCAGGCCGCCGGCCTGCAGCGCCTGCGCGGCCAGCATCAGCCGGTCCGTGCCGATGGGCAGGCCGGCCGTGCGCAGCACGCGGCCGAAGTGGACGAGGTTCTCGACCAGCCTGTCCATGGCGACCTTCAGGCGCGGGCGGTCGTTCGCAACTCGGCCAGCAGCCGCGCCGCCTCGCTGCCCTGCACGCGGGCGATGTCGTCCTGGTACTTCAGCAGCACGCCCAGCGTCGACTGCACGGTGGCCGGGTCCAGGCTGACCGCGTTCAGCTCGACGAGGGCGCGCGACCAGTCCAGCGTCTCGGCCAGGCCGGGCAGCTTGTAGAGGTCGATCCGGCGCATGCCCTGCACGAAGCCGACGATCTGCCGGGCCAGCGCGGCGTCCAGGCCCGGCAGGCGGGCGCGCACGATGGCCAGCTCGCGCGCGGCGTCGGGGAAGTCCAGCCAGTGGTAGAGGCAGCGGCGCTTGACCGCGTCGTGGACCTCGCGGCTGCGGTTGCTCGTCAGCACGACCAGCGGCGGCGTGGCCGCGGCGAGGGTGCCGAGCTCGGGGATGCTGAGCTGGAAGTCCGCGAGGAACTCCAGCAGGAAGGCCTCGAAAGGCGCGTCGGCGCGGTCGAGTTCGTCGATCAGCAGCACCGGCGCCGGCGTCGTGGTCAGGGCCTGCAGCAGCGGGCGCTCGATCAGGAAGCGGCGCGCGAACAGTTCGTCGGCGGTGCGCTGGTGGTCCTGGGCCTGGGCGAGGCGGATCTCCAGCATCTGCCGCGCGTAATTCCATTCGTAGGCCGCGCTGGCGAGGTCCAGGCCCTCGTAGCACTGCAGGCGGATCAGCGACCTGCCGAGGGCCGCGGCCAGCGCGGCGGCGATGGCCGTCTTGCCGGTGCCGGGCGCGCCCTCCAGCAGCAGCGGGCGCTGCAGCCGCAGCGCGAGGAAGGCCGCCGTGGCCAGCTCGCGCGAGGGCAGATAGGCCTGGGCCTGCAGGCCGGCGGCGATGGCGTCGATGCTGCTGTCCGGGGCGGAGTCGGGCACGGCGGGCCTCACGTTGGGGTGGTGGCGGCAGCGAGTATGCGGTGAACAGCTTCTTACATCCGCCGCGGAAGGAAATCGCGCCGGCCGGCGTTGTCGGTGGGAAGGGCTGGGATCGGCCGGCCCGCAGAACCGGACGAGAACCGCCATGAAATCGCCCCTCCTCTTCGCCACCGCCCTGCTGCTGGCCGGCCTCGCCCATGCCGACGAGCCCGCGCCCAATGCCGACAAGCGCGCCCTCAACCTCGCCGTGCAGCGCGACGGCCAGCACAACCAGAGCGCCGTGGCGGCTGTCAGCCTGCCGGTGGGCGACAGCGCCTGGCTGCAGGCCGGCGTGGGCCGGTCGCGCAGCCGCGACGCGGCCAGCGGCAACAGCTACCAGCCGACGCAGCTCGCCCTCGGCGGCGGCGTGGCCGGTCGGCGCTGGCAGGCCAGCGTCAACGCCAGCCAGCGCCGCGACGGCAGCGCGCTGCGCCAGAGCGACGTGGCCGCGGCCCTGGACTGGAAGCCGACCGGCAACCTCGGCGTGGGCCTGGACGCGGCCCGCCGCAGCGGCCGCACGCGCGGCACGCTGGCGGGCACGCCGGTGGAACAGCGCGTCAGCGGCCATGGCGTCGGCGTGCACGGCGCGGTCGCGCTGACGCCGCGCCTGAGCGTCTACGGCGCGACGATGCGCAACCGCTACACGACGAGCACGACGCAGACGGCCCAGGGCGGCGGCCTGCTGGCCGGCGTGCCGCTGCTGCAGAACCGCGTCTCCGCCGTCAACCGCGACGAGGCCGCGCTGGACCGCAGCCACCAGCTCGGCGCCACCTGGCGCGCCAGCGACCGCCTGGCCCTGAACGGCGAGCTGCAGCAGGACCGCCTGCACGACGGCGGCAGCCTGAGCAGCGTGCAGCTGAAGGCCGCCATCCAGGCCGGCGCCGGCTGGACGCTCACGCCCGGCATCGGCCACGGCCGCGGGCCGCAGGGCGCGAGCAGCAACTACGGGTTGCTGGGGGCGAGCTACGCCTGGTGAGGCCCTAAGCTGCGGGCTTCGAAACCCTTGGAAGGCCCGCATGAACTTCACCAGGATCCTCGGCGTGCTGCTGCTCATCGCCGGCACGGCCAGCCTCGCCACCGGCGGCTTCAGCTACACCAAGGACAGCACGGTCGTGAAGCTCGGCCCGCTGGAGCTGACGGCCAAGGAGAAGGAGCAGGTCAACCTGCCCGAGTGGCTGGGCGTCGGCGCGATCGCGGTGGGCGGGCTGCTGCTGGTGTTCGGCGGGCGCAAGCGCTGACCATGCCGCAAGCCGTCCTCAGCTTCTGGTTCGACGACATCCAGCCCGCCCGGTGGTGGAAGGTCGACCCCGGCTTCGATGCGCTGATCCGCAGCCGCTTCGGCGCGCTGCACGAGCAGGCCGGGCGCTGCGAGCTGTTCGGCTGGCGCGCCACGCCCGCGGGCCGGCTGGCCGAGGTCATCGCGCTGGACCAGTTCGCCCGCCATATCCACCGCGGCAGCCCGCTGGCCTTCGCGGCCGACCCGCTGGCGCTGGCGCTCGCGCAGGAGGCCGTCGCGGCGGGCGCCGACCTGGCGCTGCCCATGGCCCGGCGCGCCTTTCTCTACATGCCCTATATGCACAGCGAGTCCGCCTCCATCCACGCGGCCGGCGAGGCGCTGATGCGCGAGCGCGCCGAGAAGGGCACGCACGACTTCGAGCTCAGGCACAAGGCCATCGTCGACCGCTTCGGCCGCTACCCGCACCGCAATGCCATCCTGGGCCGCGCGTCGACGCCCGAGGAGCTGGAGTTCCTGAAGCAGCCGGGCTCCAGCTTCTGAGCCGGGCCCCGGCGGTGTTCAGGTCTGCCCGCCGGCCTTCGCCCCCTTGCCCTGCAGCACGGCCGCGTCCGGCAGGCCGAGCAGGTCGGCCGCCAGCGCCTCGGCCACCTCGATGCCATCGACGCCGGCGCTCATGATGCCGCCCGCATAGCCGGCGCCTTCGCCGGCCGGGAACAGGCCGCGCACATTGACGCTCTGGTAGTCGCGGCCGCGGTTGATGCGCAGCGGCGACGAGGTGCGCGTCTCCACGCCGGTCAGCACCGCGTCGGGGCGGTCGAAGCCGCGGATCTGGCGCGCGAAGGCGGGCAGCGCCTCGCGGATCGCGTCCAGGCAGTAGCGCGGCAGCGAGCCGCGGTCCTTCTGCTGCAGATTGGTCAGCGTGACGCCGGGCTTGTAGCTGGGCTGCACGTCGCCGAATGCCTTGCTGACCTGGCGCTTGATGAAGTCGCCGACGAGCGAGCCCGGCGCGAGATAGCCGCCGCCGCCCAACTCGTAGGCGCGGCTTTCCCAGAGGCGCTGGAAGGCCATGCCGTCCAGCGGGTTCACGGGGCTGCCGTCGCGCCTGCCGTCCTGGCGGTAGTCCTCGGGCGTCAGGCCGACGACGATGCCGGCGTTCGCGTTGCGCTCGTTGCGCGAATACTGGCTCATGCCGTTGGTGACGACGCGCTCGGGCTCGCTCGTCGCGGCCACGACGGTGCCGCCGGGGCACATGCAGAAGCTGTAGACCGAGCGGCCGTTCTTCGCGTGGTGCACGAGCTTGTAGTCGGCCGCGCCGAGGATGGGGTTGCCGGCGTTGGGGCCGAAGCGGGCCGCGTCGACGAGGCTCTGCGGGTGCTCGATGCGGTAGCCGATGGAAAAGGGCTTGGCCTCCATCTGCACGCCGCGCGCATGCAGCATCTGGAAGGTGTCGCGCGCGCTGTGGCCGAGAGCGATGACGACGTGGGAGGTGGCGATCTGCTCACCGGACTCCAGCTGCACGCCGCGCACGGCGCCGCCTTCGATCAGTAGATCGGTCATCTTCTGCTGGAAGCGGATCTCGCCGCCCAGCGCCTCGATGTCGGCCCGCATCCTGATGATCATGCTGACCAGGCGGAAGGTGCCGATATGGGGCTTGCTGACGAACAGGATCTCTTCGGGCGCGCCGGCCTTGACGAACTCGGTCAGCACCTTGCGCGTCAGATGCCTCGGATCGGAAATCTGCGAATAGAGCTTGCCGTCGGAGAAGGTGCCGGCGCCGCCCTCGCCGAACTGCACATTGCTCTCGGGGTCGAGCCTTTGCTCCCGCCACAGGCCCCAGGTGTCCTGGGTGCGCTCGCGCACGGCCTTGCCGCGCTCCAGCACGATGGGCCTCAGCCCCATCTGCGCCAGGATCAGCGCGGCGAACAGGCCGCAGGGGCCGAAGCCGACGACGACGGGCCGCGGGCCGGTGTAGTCGCCCCGACCGTTTCCAAATTGGGCCAGGAAGTGGTAGCCGGTGTCGGGCGTCGCGCGGATCTGGTGGTCGGCGGCGAAGCGGGCCAGCAGGGCGGCCTCGTCGACGCCGTCGGCCAGCGTGCAGTCCAGCGTGTAGACGAGCTGGATGTCGCTCTTCTTGCGCGCGTCGTAGCCGCGGCGCGCGATGTGGATGCCGGCCAGTTCGGCGTCGGCCAGTTGCAGGCGGGCCAGTGCGGCCGGGCGCAGCGCGTCCTCGGCGTGGTTCAGCGGCAGGCGGAGTTCGTTGATGCGGATCATGGTGGTCAGGATTTAGCCGACAACAAAAACAAACAGGCCCTCGAAGGGCCTGTGTGCGAGATCGTTCAGGCGTTGCGCCCGAGGATCAACCCGAGTGCGGGCGCTTGCCCGGGTTCTTCTTGGAACGGGTGTGCGAGCCGCGCTCCAGGCTGCACTTCTGGCCGCGGCCGGCCGTGAAGGTCACGCCCTTGGGGGCGGCGGGGCGGGGGGTGGCGCGGCGCGCCGCTTCGGTGATGATCTTGTTGCCCATGTCGGCTCCAGTGAAACTCAGCCCGCTGCAGGGGCAAAACGACGAAAGGCGCGGATTTTAGCCTGCGGCGTCGAGCCAGGCCTCGAAATCCGGCAGGTCCATCGGCCGCGCCAGCAGATAGCCCTGCACGAGGTCGCAGCCGCAGGCGCGCACGACGGCCTGCTCGGCCTCGGTCTCGACGCCCTCGGCCGTCACCGTCAGGCCCAGGCCCTGGCCCAGGCCGACGATGGATTTCAGCAGGGCCTGGCGGCGCGGGTCGGCGTCGACGTCCTGCACGAAGCTGCGGTCGATCTTCAGCTCGTCCACCGGCAGGTGCTGCAGATAGGCCAGCGAGGACTGGCCGGTGCCGAAGTCGTCGATGGCCAGGCGCACGCCCCAGCGCTTGAGTGCGTGCAGCACGGCGATGGGGTCGGCGCCGCCGGCCATCAGGCCGGTCTCGGTGACCTCGAGCTGCAGCCGGCCGGGGTCGACGCGGTATTCGGCCAGCAGGCCGGCCAGGCGGGCGGGCAGGCCGCGGTCCTGGATGTCCAGCGTCGAGATGTTGACGGCGATGGTCAGCGGCTCGCGCCCGGCCGCCTCCCAGGCGGCCAGCGTGCGCACCGCGCGGGCCAGCATCCAGTCGGTGATCTGGCGGATGCGGCCGCTGCGCTCGGCGAACGGGATGAAGTCGCCCGGCGGCAGCCAGCCGCGCTGCGGGTGCAGCCAGCGCACCAGGGCCTCGGCGCCGGCGATGCGGCCGGTCTCCAGGCAGCGCTTGGGCTGCAGGAACTGGCGCAGCTGGTCCTGCTGGATGGCGGCGGCCAGGTCGGACAGCAGGCTCAGGTGCAGCGCGCGTGCGGCCTCGGCGCCGGGGTTGTAGACGGCCACGGCCTGGTGCAGGCGCTTGGCCTCGAACATGGCCTGCTCGGCACGGCGCAGCAGGGTCTCGGTGTCGGCCGCATGCTCGGGCCAGTGGGCCACGCCCAGCGACACCGACAGGTCCAGCGACTGGCCCTGCCAGGAGAGCTTGTGCTCGACCTCCTCGCGCAGCTGGTTCGCGAGCACGGCGCCGTGGTCCGGGCGCAGCACCGGCGCCAGCGCCGCGAAGGTGCCGCCGGCCAGGCGGCCGTAGGCGGCCACGCCCTCGAACAGCACCCGCAGCTTGGCCGCGGCGCCCTGCAGCAGCGCGTCGCCGGCATCGAAGCCCAGCACGCCGTTGACGGCCTTGAGCCGGTCCACGTCGATGCAGATCAGCACGGCCTGCCGCTCGCGCTCGGGCAGGCTGGCCAGCAGCCGGTCGCCGTCGGCGATGAAGCGGGCGCGCTGCGGCAGGCCGGTCAGCAGGTCGACGTCGGCCAGGCGGCGCAGCTCGGCCTCGCGCTCTCCGACGGCGGCGGCCATCGTGTTCATCGCGCCGGCCATATGGCCCACCTCGTCGGCCGAATCGACCGCGATGCGGTGGCCGTACTGGCCCCGGGCGATCCGCTCGGCGCCGGCCTCGGCGCGCTTGAGCGGGTTGACGATGGAGCGCGTGACGCCCACGGCCAGCAGCGCGCCGGCGACGAGGGCGGCCACGCACAGCGCGAGCACGCCGGTGCGGTCGGCGTCGATCTGGTCGCGCAGCTCGCGGGCCTGGGCCATGCCGGCGCGCTCCTCGCTGGCGGCGAGCTGGTGCACGGCGCCGACGAACAGGCCCAGCGCCGCCTCGGTGTCGCCGCCCAGCAGCGTGCGGGCGGCCCGGAAGTCCTCGTGCTCGATCAGGTCGCGCACGCCGGCATCGCTGGCGCGGTAGTCCGCCAGCCGCTGCCTGACCTCGGCCAGGCGCTCGCTGCGCGGCCCCGGCGGCAGCACGAGGCCCAGGCGCTGCATGGCGTCGTCGAGCCGGCCGTTGGCGGCCGCGATCTCCGGGTAGGCGGCCACGCGCAGCTCGGCGTCGGGGCTCATCAGCACGAGCAGCTTGCGCGCGACGGCCTCGGCATTGCGGCTGATCTCGTTGACCGAGTCGCGGATGACGGCCTGCTCGTCGACGATGCGGTTGAGGGCCTCGGACAGGCCGCCGAGCCGGTGCACCGTCAGCGCCGCGAGCCCCAGCAGCAACATTAGCAGCACGGCAAAGGCCAGGCCCAGCCGCGTGCGGATGCGCAGCCGGCGCGACAGGCCGCGCGCCGGTGGCTGCGGCTCGTTCATGTTCCGCGGGCGGGCTGCGGCACCCGCGTCAAGCGCCGCTCCAGCGCGCCAGCAGCAGCCGCGCGGTGGCGACGTTGGTGGCGCAGGGCACGTCGTGCACGTCGCAGGCGCGCACGAGGGCGTTGATGTCGGGCTCGTGGGGCTGGGGCGTCATCGGGTCGCGCAGGAAGATGACGCCGTCCAGGTCGCCCGCGGCCAGGCGCGCGCCGATCTGCAGGTCGCCGCCCATCGGGCCGCTCAGCATGCGCTCGACGACGAGGCCATGGGCCGCGGCCAGCCGCGTGCCGGTCGTGCCGGTGGCCATCAGCGTGCAGCGGCGCAGCAGCGGCAGGTAGTCGCCGGCCAGGGCGATCATGGCGTCCTTCTTGCCGTCGTGGGCGATCAGCGCGAGTTTCATGAGGAGGTGCGAGGCTTCGGAAGATGATTGACGTTACACGCAAGCCCGGGCCCGGAACGGGCAAGACTTGGCACATTGGCGGGCCGCCGGCATTTGTTACTCGGATGTACCCGGCCGCCGGGTGGTTTCGGGCGGTTTCGGGTGGGCGGCTGCCGCCGGCCCGCGGAGCCATGGCCTGCCGCCCCCGGCTCAGGGCTGAACGCTGATGCGCAGCTGCAGCTCGCGCTGCGGGCGGCCGGCCGCGTCGGCGCTGCTCAGCGTGCCGCGCGGCGCCGGGGCCATGGCGCCGCCGCTGCGGGCCACCGTCTGCCAGCGCTCCATCGGCAGGGCCAGCGTGGCATGGAAGGCGTCGTCGCCGTCGTCGACGTCGAACTCGACGCGCACCGGCGCGCGGCCGCCGGGCCAGGTCGGCGTGGCGGCGAAGCTCTGCGTGCTGCGGCGCTCGCCCTGACGCGGGCTGGCGTAGACGCGGCGCGGCGCGCTGGCGGGGCCGGTGGCAGGGTCGATCTCGACGACGGCGTCCAGCCACTGCAGGGGCTCGCGCGTCGTCAGCCGCAGGCCGGCGCGCTGGCCGTTCAGCACCAGCAGGCGTTGCAGCGGCGGGGCGGCGGCAGGGGCCGTCGAGACCACGACGCCCGGCCCGCGCGGCGACACCGCGCCGGCCGTGCCGACGACGACGGCGCCGTCGCGCACGCCGGCCTGGGCGGCCGGCGGCAGGTTGCTGTCCACCCAGCGCAGTTCGACGAGGAGCTGCACGGCCGGCGGTGCGGCGAGGGCGGGCAGCGGCAGCAGGAGCAGGGCACGGCGCTTCATGCGTGCCAGCTTATTCCTGCGCTGACTTCAGCCGCGCCAGCAAAAGCCGCGGTCCTAACAGGTTGATCGCCAGACCGGCCAGCACCAGGGCCGCCGCGACCAGCTTCCAGGCCGGCAGCGGCTCGCCCAGCAGGGCCGCGGCCGAGCCCATGCCGAACACCGGCACCAGCAGGGCCATCGGCACGACGCGCCCGGCCGGGTGGCGGGCCAGCAGCCAGCTCCAGGCGCCGTAGCCGAACAGCGTATTGCCCAGCGCCTGCCACAGCACCGCCGCCCAGGTGCCGGCGTCGGCCGCGGCCACGCCGGCGGCCATCGCCTGCGGCCCGTCGAGCAGCAGGGCCAGCGCCAGCAGCGGCGGCACCGCGAAGGCGCTGCTCCAGACCACATAGGCCAGCATGTCGATGCGGCCGGCCTGCTGGGTCAGCAGGTTGGCGCAGGCCCAGCAGAAGGCGGCGGCCAGCACCATCGCGAGGCCCAGGGCCGTCGTCGTGCCGTCGACATGGGCGGCGATGACGGCGATGCCGCCCGCCGCCAGCGCCAGGCCCAGCCACTGCGTGCCCAGCACGCGCTCCCGGCGGATGCGCATGGCCAGCAGCAGCGTGAAGAAGACCTGGGTCTGCACGACCAGCGAGGCCAGGCCGGGCGAGATCTGGCTGCGCATCGACAGGTAGAGCAGGCCGAACTGGCCGACGCCGATGAGCACGCCGTAGCCGGCCAGGTTGCGCCAGTCCACCCGGGGGCGGCGCAGGAAGAGGCAGGCCGGCACCAGCGCGAAGCCGAAGCGCAGCACGGCCAGCGTCATCGGCGGCAGCGTGTGCAGCGCGTACTTGATGACGACGAAGTTGCTGCCCCAGATCGCGACGACGGCGAGGGCGAGCAGGAAGTGGCGCAGGGGCAGGGCGGCCATGGACGAGAAGGTGGGCAGGGTGGGCGGCCCACTCTGCCAGCGCCGCGCCGGCTCTGCCGACGGCGGGGTTAGCCTATGCAGATGCGGTCGCGCCCCTCGGACTTGGCCTGGTAGAGCAGCCGGTCGGCGCGCTCCAGCGTCTCGGCCAGCGGGTCGCCGCGGCGGTGGCCGGTGAGGCCGATGGAGACGGTGACCATGACCGATGCGCCGTCGCCGACGTCGGTGCGCAGCGCGGCGATGTGCTGGCGCAGCCTCTCCATGCCGGCCAGGGCGGGCGGCATGGAGGTGTCGGGCAGCAGCACGAGGAACTCCTCGCCGCCCCAGCGTGCCAGCACGTCGGTCGCACGCAGCGCGGCCTGGCCGGTGCGGGCGAAGGCGCGCAGCACCTCGTCTCCGGCCGCGTGGCCGTGCTCGTCGTTGACGCGCTTGAAGTGGTCGAGGTCGAGGATGGCGACGCAGAAGTCGTGCGAGTGGCGTTGCGAGCGCAGCAGCTCCTGGTCCATCAGGGCCTGCATCTGGCGGCGGTTGGGCAGGCCGGTGAGTTCGTCGCGCGTGGCGATGGCCTGCAGCTGGGCCAGCGCGCGGGCGAGCTCCTCGCGCTGGTCCGAAAGGCGGCGGCGGATGCGGCTCAGGCGCGCCGTCAGCGTGGCGATGGCGGGCAGCATGCAGGCCAGCATCAGGAAGTGGCCGATCTCGACCGCGGGCGGGTAGGCCGCGGGGCGGCGCCCGGCCATATAGGCCATGACCATGCCGAACAGGGTCAGCGCGAACAGGCTCAGCACATAGGCGCCGCGCGCGCGCAACTGGAACATGCCGAACATCAGGATCAGCGTCAGCACCGGGAAGACGGCGCCGCGCAGCGGCCCCGCCTGCGCGTAGCCGGTGGCGGCGGCAGCGATGGCGAAGGCGATCTGCACGACGGTCAGCGAGGGGTCGGCCAGGCGCAGCGACCAGCCGCTGCGGATGGCTGCGTAGACCAAGGCCATGCCGCCGAGCGATACGGCCGTCCAGGCCCACAGCAACGGGCGGCCGCCATCGTTGGCGAGGTCGACGGCGTAGTGCAGCAGCGGAATGCTGAGGCACATCAACGCCATCGCGAGCGAGGTCTGGCGCAGCCGCAGGCGCAGCGTGGGCTCGGTGCCCAGCCACAGATCGCCCAGCCGACGGATGCTCGACATCGCCATGCGGCCGAGCCTAACCGGCGCGCCCGTCCGGTGGCGTCAGGGCTTGCCGGGTGGCGCCGCGCGGCGGTGCTTGTTCACAACTTCTCAGCCCTTCAGATGCCCGAGCGGCAGCGCGCCGCCGGCCTTGACCTCGCCGAGCGAGAAGCTGGTGTGGATGTCCTTCACATTGGGCAGCTTCAGCAGCGTGTTGATCGAGAAGCGCGAGAAGGCGTCGAGGTCGGTGGCCATGACCTGCAGCTCGAAGGTGCCGGTGCCGGAGATGTAGTGGCAGGCGATGACCTCGGGCAGGCGGCGGATCTCGTCCTCCAGCGCCTTGGTGGCCGCACCGGCGCTGCGCTCGGCGTCGACGCGCACGAAGGCCAGCACGCCCAGGCCGATCTTGCGGCGGTCCAGCTCGGCGCGGTAGCCGGTGATGTAGCCCTGCTCCTCCAGCCACTTCACGCGCCGCCAGGTCGGTGCGGCCGACAGCCCGATGCGCTGGGCCAGCTCGGCATTGGACTGGCGGGCGTCGCGCTGCAGCTCGGCCAGCAGGGCGATGTGGTAGCGGTCCAGCGCCTCGGGCGTTGCGTCTTCGGTGCTCATGGTTTGCCCTGATTTGCGAGTTGTCGATATGAATCGGAATTTAACTAGATATTTGAGCAAGAAAATTGCCGGATGCGGCCGAATCCGGCGCGAATGAGAAAGCACCCCGCGCGCCGGTTTTCCTACACTGGCCGGTCCGGCCAAACTGGACCACACTGGCCTCATTCGTCCGCGCCCGCCTCACGAGGGCATGCGCCGGTCGCCATACAGGAGCACCCACCGATGAACGCCCCGCTACCAGAACATGTCTTGCGCGCGCTGAAAGATGTCACGCTGGACGATAAATATGCGCTCGACCACGGCCGCGCCTTCATGAGCGGCGTGCAGGCGCTGGTGCGGCTGCCGATGCTGCAGCGCACGCGCGACGCGCTGGCCGGGCTGAACACGGCCGGCTTCATCAGCGGCTACCGCGGCTCGCCGCTGGGCGGCTACGACCAGGCTCTGTGGGCGGCCAAGAAGCATCTGGCCAAGCAGAACATCGTCTTCCAGCCGGGCGTCAACGAGGAACTCGGCGCGACGGCCGTCTGGGGCACGCAGCAGCTCGACCTCTTCCCCGAGAAGGCCAAGTACGACGGTGTCTTCGGCCTCTGGTACGGCAAGGGTCCGGGCGTGGACCGCTGCATCGACGTGTTCAAGCACGCCAACATGGCCGGCACGTCCAGGCACGGCGGCGTCATCGCGATCGCCGGCGACGACCACATCGCCAAGAGCTCGACGGCGGCCCACCAGAGCGACCACGTCTTCAAGGCGGTCGGCTTCCCGACCTTCTTCCCGAGCAGCGTGCAGGACATCCTCGACATGGGCCTGCACGCCTTCGCGATGAGCCGCTTCTCGGGCCTGTGGGCCGGCATGAAGACGATCCAGGAGATCGTCGAGTCGTCGGCCTCGGTCAGCGTCGACCCCGACCGCGTCGACATCATCCTGCCCGAGGACTTCGTCGTGCCCGAGGGCGGCCTGCACATCCGCTGGCCCGATCCGCCGCTGGAGCAGGAGTCGCGGATGATGAACTTCAAGTGGTACGCGGCCCTGGCCTATATCCGCGCCAACCGCCTGAACTACAACGTCATCGAAGGCAGCAACGACCGCTTCGGCATCATCACCAGCGGCAAGGCCTTCAACGACACCCGCCAGGCGCTGCACGACCTGGGCCTGGACGACGACACCTGCCGGCGCATCGGCATCCGCCTGCACAAGGTCAACGTCGTGTGGCCGCTGGAGGCGCAGGTGGCGCGCGAGTTCGCCAAGGGCCTGCAGGAGATCCTGGTCGTCGAGGAGAAGCGCCAGATCATCGAATACCAGGTCAAGGAAGAGCTCTACAACTGGCGCGCCGACGTGCGCCCCAACGTGCTCGGCAAGTTCGACGCCGGCGACGGCGAGGGCGGCGAGTGGAGCGTGCCCAACCCGAGCGACCACTGGCTGCTGCGTCCGCAGGCCGACCTGACGCCGGCCATCATCGCCCGCGCCATCGCCAGGCGGCTGAAGAAGCTGGGTGTGGACAGCGACATCCGCGCCCGCCTGGATGCGCGCCTGGCCGTCATCGACGCCAAGGAGGCGTCCCTCAAGGCCGAGGAGAAGACCGCCGGCGGCGCCGACCGCACGCCCTGGTTCTGCTCCGGCTGCCCGCACAACACCAGCACTCGCGTGCCCGAGGGTTCGCGCGCCGTCGGCGGCATCGGCTGCCACTACATGGTGACCTGGATGCCCGGCCGCAACACGGCCACCTTCACGCAGATGGGCGGCGAAGGCGTGCCCTGGGTCGGCCAGGCGCCGTTCACGGACGAGAAGCACATCTTCTCCAACCTCGGCGACGGCACCTACTTCCACAGCGGCAGTCTGGCCATCCGCCAGAGCATCGCCGCGGGTGTCAACATCACCTACAAGATCCTCTATAACGACGCGGTTGCGATGACCGGCGGTCAGACGGTCGGCGAGCGCCCCGAGGGCCACACCGTCATCCAGATCATGAACAGCGTGATCTCGGAAGGCGTGAAGAAGCTGGTCATCGTCACCGACGAGCCGGCCAAGTACGAGGGCGTGGCCCTGGCGCCCGGCGTCACCGTGCACCACCGCGACGAGCTGGACAGCATCCAGCGCCAGTTCCGCGAGATCGAAGGCACGACGGTCATCATCTACGACCAGACCTGCGCCACCGAGAAGCGCCGCCGCCGCAAGCGCGGCAAGCTGGTGGACCCGGCCAAGCGCGTCGTCATCAACGAGCTGGTCTGCGAGGGCTGCGGCGACTGCTCCATCCAGTCCAACTGCCTGTCCATCGAGCCGGTGGAGACCGATTTCGGCCGCAAGCGCCAGATCAACCAAAACACCTGCAACAAGGACTACTCCTGCGTGAAGGGCTTCTGCCCGAGCTTCGTCACCGTCGAGGGCGGCGAGCTGAGGAAGCCCAGGAAGGAGGCGCGCAAGAGCCCCTTCGACGCGGCGCTGCCGGGCCTGCCGATGCCGGTCGTCCCGAACGCCGACGAGGCCTGGGGCATCGTCGTCGCCGGCGTGGGCGGCACGGGCGTCATCACCATCGGCCAGCTACTGGGCATGGCGGCCCATCTGGAAGGCAAGGGCGTCATCACTCAGGACGCCGCGGGCTTGGCCCAGAAGGGCGGCGCGACCTGGAGCCACATCCAGATCGCCGACCAGCCCGAGGCCATCTACTGCACCAAGGTCGGCACGGCCGAGGCCGACCTCGTCATCGCCTGCGATGCCATCGTCGCCGCCAACAAGAGCACGCTGGCCGTCATGCGCGAGGGCCGCACCTTCGTGGCGCTGAACACGCATGGCTCGCCGACGGCCACGCTGGTGAACGACGCGAACTGGAGCTTCCCTGGCGCGGCTTGCGAAAAGGCCGTGGGCGATGCGGTGGGCCGCGATCATCTGGGCGCCTTCGACGCCGAGGAAGTGGCCGTCAAGCTGCTGGGCGACTCGCTCTACACCAACCCGCTGATGCTCGGCTATGCGTGGCAGCAGGGCCGCATCCCGCTGAGCTACGACGCGCTGATGCGCGCCATCGAGCTCAACGGCGTGCAGATCGACAACAACAAGGCCGCCTTCGAATGGGGCCGCCGCTGCGCCCACGACCTGAAGGCCGTGCAGGCCCTGTACGCGGCCCAGGCCGTCATCCAGCTCGTCAAGCGCCAGGGCGTCGACGAGATGGTTGCCAAGCGCGTGGACTTCCTGACCGGCTACCAGAACGCCGCCTACGCGGCCGAGTACCAGGCCTTCGTCGACAAGGTGCGTGCGGCCGAAACCAAGCTGGGCAATGGCACGAGGCTGACCGAGGCGGTCGCCCGCTATCTGTTCAAGCTGATGGCCTACAAGGACGAGTACGAGGTCGCCCGCCTGCACACCGACAAGGCCTTCACGGCCAAGATCGCCGGCATGTTCGAGGGCGACTACAAGCTCGTCCACCACCTCGCGCCGCCGCTGCTGGCCAAGCGCAACGACAAGGGCGAGCTCGTCAAGCGGCCCTTCGGCGGCTGGGTGCGCCCGGCCTTCGCGGCCTTGGCCCGGATGAAGGGCCTGCGCGGCACGGCCTTCGACATCTTCGGCCACACCGAGGAGCGCAAGATGGAGCGCCGCTGGATCGCCGACTACCGTGCCGGTGTCGACAAGGCGCTGGCCGGGCTGACGGCCGACAAGCTGGATGCAGCCGTCGAGCTGGCCCGCGTGCCGGAGGACATCCGCGGCTACGGCCATGTGAAGGCCCGCCACGAAAAGGCGGCCAGGGCCAAGTGGGATGCGCTGATCGCCAAGGTCTGATCCTCCGCGCGAGGCAAAAGCCCCGCAGTCCGGACTGCGGGGCTTTGTCTTTCAAGGCCTCCGCGTCAAGTGCTGCAGCACGATGAGCCAGCGGCCACCGATGCGCTCATAGGCGAAGCTGTAGCGCACCGGCCGCGTCCGCGCCTGTCCGTCGGACTGCTCCTCGAATTCGCATTCGCCCGAGCGCACCGCCGTGTCGCCGAACAGCTGCAGGTTGCCGATGATCCAGCGCATGCGCGCCGTCGGCCGCTGCGACATTTCGTCGAAAAACAGCGGCACGCCCTCGCCGTCCAGCGGCACGGCCGTGTATTCGTCGTCGGTGATCAGCGCGCCCGGCGCATAGAGCTGCTGGAGCTGCCGCGGGTCGCGGCGGTTATAGGCCTCCTTCCAGGCCTCCAGCGCCTGCATCAGGTCGCCGACGCAGTTGCTGCCCGGTGCGTCGCAGCTCAGCGGCGGCGAGACCAGCACCCTGGGCGCCGTCGTGCAGCCGCTGCCCAGCAGCATCAGCAGCAGGCCCGCCGCCGTGCCGAGCGCTGCGCGCAAGGTGTCGGTCACTCCCATCTCCAGCTCCCCGGTCTTGTGGCGCGGATTGAACGACAAGCCCCGGCCAGGCACATGCGGAAAAACGCGAAGGCCGCCCGCGCCAAGTGGGAAGCCTGGCGCACCGCGCTCTGAACGATCATGGGCGAGGCATGACGCACCCCGCCTCCCTTCCAGAACGCCCCCGCATGTGGCCCGGCCTGCTGCTCGCGGCGCTGGGCGCCATCGGCTTCTCGGGCAAGGCCATCATCGTCAAGCTGGCCTACCGCCACGGCGGCGTCGATGCGGTCACGCTGCTGATGTGGCGCATGCTGCTGGCGATGCCCTTCTTCCTGGCACTGGCCTGGTGGGCCGGGCGCGGCCGCCCGAAGCTCAGGGCGCGGGACTGGCGCGACATCGTCGTGCTGGGCTTCACCGGCTACTACCTCGCCAGCTTCCTGGACTTCGCCGGCCTGGCCTACATCACGGCCAGCCTGGAGCGCCTCATCCTCTACCTGAACCCCACGCTGGTGCTGCTGATCTCGGTGCTGTTCTTCCACCACCGCATCGAGCGTCGGCAGGTGCTGGCCCTGCTCGTCAGCTATGCCGGCGTCGTGGCCGTGTTTGCGCACGAGTTGCACTTCGAGGGCGCGGGCACGGCCGTCGGCGCGGCGCTGGTGTTCGGCAGCGCGGTCAGCTATGCGGTCTACCTGGCGCTGAGCGGCCGCGTCGTGCAGCGCCTCGGTGCGCTGCGGCTGACGGGCCTGGCCAGCAGCGTGGCCTGCGGGCTGTGCATCGGGCAGTTCGCGCTGCTGCGGCCGCTGTCGGCGGCCCGGGTGCCGGAGCCGGTGCTGTGGCTGTCGCTGCTGAACGCCACGGCCTGCACGGTGGCGCCGGTGCTGCTGGTGATGCTGGCCATCGCGCGCATCGGCGCGCCGCTGTCGGCCCAGGTCGGCATGGTGGGGCCGATGAGCACGGTGCTGATGAGCGTCTTCATCCTCGGCGAGCCGATGAACGCGTGGATCGCGCTGGGCACGCTGCTGGTGCTGGGGGGCGTCTTCCTGATCGGAAGACGTTGAAGTTTCAGCCCTGGTGGGCGTCGAAGCGCGCGTCGATGTCGCGCTCGATCGCGTCGTAGAGCGTGCGGATCAGCGGCCTCAGGCCGGGCGCGAACTGGCTGGTCAGGAACAGCGAGGGCACGCGCGTGCCGCGGTGTTCGATGCTGCCGCCGATGGTCTGGATGTGCACGCCCAGCCGCGCGAAGTGCGCGGCCAGCCGCGGCTCGGTGAGCACCAGCACATGCTCGCGGCCGAGCCGGCGCGCGATCGCGGCCGCACCGAAGTACAGGCTGACCGGGATGTAGGGAAAGCGCGCCTGCTGGCCGCGCGGCTCGAAGTCGTTGTCGCTCATCGACGACGCCGATTGCGACTCGCCCTTGCGCTGGCGGAAGTTGCGCATGACGGCCAGGCGCGACACCTCGGCCACGGTCCGGCGCGGCAGCCTGGCCGGGTCGATGATGCGGCGGTCCAGCACCTCGGCGCAGCTCGCCTCGACCGGCAGCAGCGCCTCCGGGTGGGCTTCGTCGGCCATGATCAGCCGCGTGCAGCCCACAGGCTCGCCGGTGTGGCGGTGGCGCAGCAGGCAGTGCACGGCGCTGGCGTCGAACTCGTCCTTCTCCATGCCGTCTTCGCGCAGGGCCTCCCAGCCGAGGTCGCGGCAATAGACCTCGTGGCGGACGCGGTAGACCTCGTTCCGGGTGGCTTCGTCGAGCGCCGGCAGCAGCTCGAAATACTCATTGAAGCTCTCGCCCAGATTGCGGCTGGATGACATCGCGTCGGACACTTCACCCCCCTTGTCGGCCCCCGCCGGCCGGCGGCCGGGGCTGAGCCATGGTTGCATCTTGAATCGTCTTGAGCGCTAGTGTCACCGGTTTGGATGCCGCCGGGTGCGGAAATGGCCCCCTCGCTTCGCACCGAGCGGCACCGGTGTGCTGGCCGCGCAGTCGCAGGCACATTCAAAATCGATGAACATTGGCAACAAGGCCGGTGAACCGCTCCGGGGGCTGCCGGCCGCACACTGCTGCCACCATGAGCCCCGCCCCCCGCTACACCTCCACCGCCATCGTGCTGCACTGGCTGCTCGCGCTGGCCATCGTCTGCGCGTTCGGCGTGGGCCTGTACATGGCCGACCTGCCGTTCTCGCCGCTGCGGCTCAAGCTCTTCAACTGGCACAAATGGGCCGGCATCGGCATCCTGGCCCTGTCCGCGCTGCGGCTGCTGTGGCGCCTGACGCACCGCCCGCCGGCCGACCTCCCCATGCCCGCCTGGCAGGCGAGCGCCGCGCATGCGATGCACGGCCTGCTCTACCTCGCCTTCTTCGCGGTGCCGCTGCTGGGCTGGGCCTACAGCTCGGCCGCGGGCTTCCCCGTCGTCTGGTTCGGCGTGCTGCCGCTGCCCGACTTCGTGCCCAAGGACAAGGCGCTGGCCGACCTCTTCAAGGAACTGCACGGGCTGGCCGCCTATGGCCTGGCCGCGCTGGTGCTGGCCCATGTCGGCGCCGCGCTGAAGCACCACTTCATCGACCAAGACGGCCTGCTCGCCCGCATGTGGCCCGGCCGCGCCTGAAAGGACATGCCTTCATGAAACGCCTGCTCCCCGCCCTGCTGCTCGCCGCCGGCGCCATCGCCGCCCAGGCCGCCACGCTGCAGCCCGACAAGAGCGACCTGAGCTTCACCTTCAAGCAGATGGGCGTGCCCGTCGACGGCAAGTTCAGGAAGTTCGAGGCCCAGCTCGACTTCGACGCCAGGAAGCCCGAGGCCGGCAGGATCGCCTTCACGGTGGACCTCGGCAGCGTGTCCCTCGGCGACCCGGGCTTCGACAAGGAGCTGGCCGGCTCTCCCTGGTTCGACACCAAGCGCAACGGCAAGGCCAGCTTCGTGTCCAGCGCCATCAAGGCCGCCGGCCCCGGCAGATACGAAGTGGCCGGCAAGCTGACGATCAAGGGCGCCTCGCGCGACGTCGTCGTGCCGATCACGCTGGCGGCCGGCGTCGCCAGCGGCAGCGTGGCCATCAAGCGTCTGGACTTCAAGATCGGCGACGGCGAATGGGCCGACACGTCGATGGTCGCCAACGACGTGACCGTCAAGTTCAAGCTGGCCTTCAGCGGCCTTTGAGAACAACTTCTATCCCACCCACCCCCTGGAGACCCTCCCGATGAAGAAAGCCCTGCTGCTCACCGCCCTGCTCGCCGCCGTCGGCGCCGCTCAGGCCCAGAGCGCCACCTACGCGGTCGACCCGAGCCACACCACCGTGTTCTTCGAGGCCAAGCACTTCGGCACCAGCACCAACCGCGGCCGCTGGGACAAAAAGGAAGGCACGATCACGCTGGACAAGGCCGCCAAGACCGGCAAGGTCGAAGTCACCCTCGACATGAACTCCATCTCCAGCGGCGTCGGCCCCTTCGACGGCCACCTGAAGAGCAAGGACTTCTTCGCCGCCGCCGAGTTCCCGACGGCCAAGTTCGTCGGCGACAAGTTCACGTTCAACGGCGACAAGCTGGCCAGCGTGGCCGGCGAGCTGACGCTGCGCGGCAAGGCCAACCCGGTCACGCTGACCGCGACCAGCTTCAACTGCTACGAGAACCCGATGCTCAAGCGCGAGGTCTGCGGCGGCGACTTCGAGACCACCATCCAGCGCAGCCAGTGGGGCGTCAGCTACGGCGTGCCCGGCATCCCGGACAACGTCCGCATCGTCATCCAGGTCGAAGCCGTCAAGCAGTAAGCGCTGCTGCGTCCCGCCTGCACCAGCCCGCCTTGCGCGGGCTTTTTGCTAAGCCCAAATCCGGCAGTTGACCGCTTCCTGCTCATCGAAAGTCTCGGCAGGTCAAGCCCTTGGCCTTGGCGCGGCATTCACCACTTCGGTGAACAGCGCTGCAAGCCCGCTGGCCTGGCGCTTCGGCCTGCTGGCCGCGTTGCTTCTCCTCGTGGGCAGCAGCCCACTTCGTCGGCGCGCCTTGCCAGCCGGCCGCTTCGCCATGCCCTCGGGCCTGCTCAACTGCCGGATTTAGGCTGCGCGGCAGTCGTCCGTGAACGATTGCCGGGGCTTCCACAAGGGTGTCACGCCGCGCCGCACGGCCTGTCGCGCGGCCCTGCAGTTCGTCCGGCGCACCGGCCGGCGTGTCGCTTCGGCCCCACTGTGCCCGAATCGCCTGCGTACAGTGGCTCCAACGACGAAAAACGGCCATGAGCACCCCCTTCACCCCCAGCCCCCAGCAGAAGCTCTGGATCGAGCGCTGGCAGCGCTTCTCCGCCGCCGCGGTGCGCTATTTCCATGTCTACGCCGGCTGGCTGGTCGGCATCAGCTGGAAGCGCTTCGTGCTGCTGGCGCTGGCCCTGCTGATCGGCGTCAACGTGCTGAAGAACCTGCCGCCCTTCACCTGGCATATCAGCGAGACCGTCGAGGAGCATGACCACGGCGCCAGCCGCCGCCAGGCCAAGCTCGAAGCCGAGGCCAGGAAGGCCGCCGACCAGGCGCGCAAGGCCGTCGAGAAGAGCGAGAAGAAGAAGGAGGCCGACAAGGGCGTCCACTACGAGATCAAGGTCGACGAGCGCGGCGTGCGCATCCAGCCGGTGCGCCCGGCCGCCAGCGACGCCGCCGGCCAGGACGAGGCCGACGACAACGCCACCGTCGCGATCGACTTCCCCAAGAGCGCCAAGCCCGAAGACATCCGCGCCGCGCTGGAGGCCGCCAAGGACAAGCTCGACCAGCTCAAGCAGGAGGCCGAGGCCGTCAAGGAGGCGCAGGACGCCGCCACCGTGGCCCAGCAGGCGCTGCACGACGCCGCGGAGGAGATGGCCACGTCCTCGACCCGCCGCCGCGTGACCGTCGTGCAGCTGGGCGACTCCCTGGTCGACTTCGCCATCCTGTGGATCCTGGCCTCGGCCGTCATCAAGGCCATGTACAAGGGCCGCATCCAGGCCGAGGTCAAGGCCGCGCAGGCCGCCGAGACGGCCGAGGCCGAGAGCCTGAAGCGCCAGGTCGTCGAGGCCCGCATGGCCGCGATGCAGGCCCAGGTCGAGCCGCACTTCCTGTTCAACACGCTGGCCAGCATCGACCACCTGATCGAGACCGACCCGCCGCGCGCCAGCCAGATGCAGCGCAACCTGATCGCGCTGCTGCGCGCCTCCATGCCGACGATGCGCGAGGCCAATGCCAACGGCGGCCTGCGCGACCTGGGCCGCGAGCTGGCCGTCATCCGCCCCTACCTCGAGATCCTGAAGGTGCGCATGGAAGAGCGGCTGCAGACCGAGATCGACGTGCCCGAGGGCCTGATGTCGGCCGAGTTCCCGCCCATGATGATCCAGGGCCTGGTCGAGAACGCGATCAAGCACGGCCTGGAGCCCAAGGCCGAGGGCGGCAGGCTGAGCGTCAAGGCCGAGATCGTGCACGGCAAGCTGGCCGTCACGGTCGCCGACACGGGCCTGGGCTTTGGCCGCGCCGCCACCTCCGGCACCGGCGTGGGCCTGGCCAATATCCGCGAACGCCTGCAGCTGCTGCATGGCAGCCGCGCCAGCGTCACCGTCACCGAGAACCAACCCTCGGGCACCGTGGTCACGATCACCGTGCCCTACCGCAGCCGCAACGACGAAGGAGCCGCAGCATGAAGACCCTGTTCAAGATCCTGTTCATCGCTACCGCCTTGATGGTGCTGGCCGCGATGTTCGGCGGCTTCGCGCTGCTGCACCACCACGGCCCGGACCTGCACATCGTGATGAACGACGAGGAACTGTCGCTGGGCAGCGGCGACTTCGGCGACTGGCTGGGCGCCGGCATCGGCCTCTTCGTCGCCGGCGTCGTCTGCTGCATCGTCGTGCCGCTGGCCCTGCTGCTCGGGCTGGCGCTGCCGCTGCTGATGCTGGCCGGCGTGTTCGGGCTGGGCCTGGCCGCGCTGCTCGGCGTCGGCGCCGTGCTGGGCTCGCCGCTGATACTGCTCGGCCTGCTGCTCTTCGTCGTGCTGCGCAACCGCCACCGCGCGGTGAACGCCAAACCGGGCGCCGTCTGAACTAGCATCGCCGGCCATGACAAACCCACCGATCCGGGCCGTCCTGGCCGACGACGAACGACTGATGCGCGAGCAGCTGCGCAGCCGCCTCACCGAGGTCTGGCCGGAGCTCGAGATCGTGGCCGAGGCCAAGAACGGCCTCGAGGCCGTCGAGCTGACGAAGGCCCACAAGCCCAACCTCGTCTTCCTCGACATCCGCATGCCCGGCCTGACCGGCGTGGACGCCGCCCGCCAGATCGCGCAGCTGCCCGAGGACGACGACTGGCTGGTGCCCGAGATCGTCTTCATCACGGCCTACGACCAGTACGCCGTCGAGGCCTTCGAGCAGGGCGTGGCCGACTATGTGCTGAAGCCCGCCGAACGCGAGCGCCTGCAGCTCACCGTGGCCCGCATCAAGAAGCGCCTGGCCCAGCGCGAGGGCGCGGAGAGCGCCGACACCGGGCCCGTGCCGCTGCAGCAGCTGCTGCACAAGCTGTCATCGCAGATGAACCCTTCGGCCAAGCCGCAATACCTGCAGTGGATCCAGGCCACGGTCGGCCAGGCCATCCAGATGATCCCGGTCGAGGACGTGCTCTTCTTCATCAGCGACGAGAAGTACACCCGCGTGCAGACCGCCCGGCTCGAAGCGCTGATCCGCAAGCCCATCAAGGAGCTGGTGGACGAGCTGGACCCGCAGCTGTTCTGGCAGATCCACCGCTCGACCCTGGTCAACGCGCGCGCCATCGACGGCATCACGCGCGACTTCCGCGGCCGCCAGCTCGTCGGCGTGAAGGGCCTGGGCGAGAAGCTGGAAGTCAGCCGCAGCTACACCCACCTCTTCAAAGGGATGTAGCCGCCAGACTGGCAATCAAGTCCCACAGTCGCTGCGCGGCCGGGGACAGCGAACGCTGGCGACGCCGGGCCAGCACGACCTGGCGGCCCAGCGCCGCCTCCAGCGGCACGGCGCGCAGCGCGCGGGCGTCCGGCAGTGGCAGCGACAGCGCCGGCAGCACCGACACCCCCAGCCCGGCCTGCACCATGCGGAAGGCGGTGGCCGGATGGCCCACGTCGATGGCCACCTGCGCCACAACGCCGGTGCGCGCAAACGCGCGGTCGATCAGCGGGCGGCTGCCCGAACTGTGGTCCAGCAGCACCAGCGGCCAGCCGGCCAGGTCCGCGAGCTTCAGCAGCTTGCGGCCGGCCAGCGCATGCCCGGCCGGGCAGACGAGCACAAAGCGCTCGTCGAACAGGGCCTGTTGCTCGATCAGCGGGTCTTCGTCCTCCATGCCGACGAGCACGGCGAAGTCCACCGCGCCCTCGTGCACGCCCTCGATGGCGAGCTGCTGGGCCTGGTCGCTCAGGCGGACCTGGATGTCCGGGTAGCGCAGCCGCGCGGCGGCCAGCACCTGGGGCATCAGCCCGCCCGAGATCGTCGGCGCGCTGGCGACGTGCACGATGCCGCGCGCCGCCGCGCCGGAGCCGCGGGCCTCGTCCAGCACGCCGTCCAGCTCGCCCAGCAGGCGGCGCAACGGGCCGACGAGGGCCTGGCCGGCGGCGGTCAGCAGCACCTCGCGCGTCGTGCGGTCCAGCAGCTTCAGGCCCAGCGCCGCCTCCAGGCCGCGGATGGCCTGGCTGACGGCGGGCTGCGACAGCCCGATGTCGCCGCCCGCACGGCCGAAGCCGCCGTGCTCGGCCACGGCGAGCAGCACGCGCAACTGGCGCAGCGTGACGTGGGGGGAGGGCATGACTCGGTCGATCTATTGAGTTCTTGGATTAAATCATCCGATTAATCCATTTCTCAAGCGGCGCCCGCTCCGGTTCAATGCCGGCCATGAAACGTCCTGCCTGGCTGCCCGACAACCTCGTCCTGATGCTGCTCGCCACCGTCGCGCTGGCCACGCTGCTGCCGGTGCAGGGCCGCGGCGTCGCCGTGCTGGACGGGCTGGCCCAGGCCGCCGTGGCGCTGCTGTTCTTCCTGCACGGCAGCAAGCTGTCGCGCCGCGCCGTCTGGCAGGGCCTGCTGCATTGGCGGCTGCATGCGCTGGTGTTCGCGGCCACCTTCCTGCTGTTCCCGGTGCTGGGCCTGCTGCTGCGGCCCTGGCTGGAACCCTGGGTCGGCCCGACGCTCTACCTGGGCGTGCTCTTCATCTGCGCGCTGCCGTCCACGGTGCAGTCGTCCATCGCCTTCACGTCGCTGGCGCGCGGCAACGTGGCCGCGGCCATGTGCAGCGCGTCCACGTCCAACATCCTCGGCATGGCGTTGACGCCGCTGCTGATGGCGGCGATGGCGAACTGGGTCGGCGCGTCGGCCGGCGCGGGCGCCGTGCAGCTGTCCTGGCACAGCTTCGAGGGCATTGTCGGCACGCTGCTGCTGCCCTTCATCGCCGGCCAGGCCCTGCAGCGCTGGACCGCCCCCTGGGTCGCGGCGCACAAGGCCTGGGTGCGCGCGAGCGACCAGGGCACCATCCTGCTGGTGGTCTATGGCGCCTTCAGCGCGGCCACCGTGGAGGGCCTCTACCGCCATCTGCCGCCGGCCACGCTGGCGGCGCTGCTGGCGATCTGCGCGTTGCTGCTCGCCATCGTCATGCCGCTGCTGACGGTGCTGAGCCGGGCCCTGGGCTTCTCGCGCGAGGACGAGATCGCCATCGTCTTCTGCGGCTCCAAGAAGACCCTGGCCAGCGGCGTGCCCATGGCCCAGATCCTGTTCGCCGGCCAGGCCGTGGGCCTGCTGGTGCTGCCGCTGATGGTCTTCCACCAGCTGCAGCTGATGGTCTGCGCGTCGGTCGCGCGGCGCTATGCGCGCGGGCCACAGGGCGGGGTTCTGCCGGCGGGCTGAACGAAACCAGGCCGCGCCTTCCGGGCCGAGCGCCGGGCCGCCCCAAGCCGGCCCGCCGGGCGATGTGCTCGCGGCTCAATGCCGCGAGCATCGCCGTCCCCTTGGGGGGCCGACTGGGCTTGCCCGCGTTCAGCGCGGCAAGACCGGGCGAGGGGCGCTTATTTTTCGACGAAGGCGCGCTCGATGACGTAGTCGCCCGGCGTCGTCGTGCTGCCTTCCTTGAAGCCGCGGATCTCCAGCATCTCCTGCATGTCCTTCAGCAGCGCGGGGCTGCCGCACAGCATGATGCGGTCGTTCTCGGGGTCCAGCGGCGGCAGGCCCAGGTCGGCCTGCAGCTTGCCGGTCTGGATCAGGTCGGTGATGCGGCCCATGTTCTTGTAGGGCTCGCGCGTGACGGTGGGGTAGTACAGCAGTTGCTCGCTGGCGAACTCGCCGAGGAACTCGTGCTGGTGCAGGTCGACGGTGAGGTGGTCGTGGTAGGCCAGCTCGGCCACCTCGCGCACGCCGTGCACGATGACGACCTTCTCGAAGCGCTCGTAGGTCTCGGGGTCGCGCACGACGCTGATGAAGGGCGCCAGGCCAGTGCCGCTGCCCAGCAGATAGAGGTTCTTGCCCGGCAGCAGGTAGTCGATCAGCAGCGTGCCCGTGGGCTTGCGGCCGACGATGATCTTGTCGCCCGGCTTGATGTGCTGCAGCTTGGAGGTCAGCGGGCCGTCCGGCACCTTGATGCTGAGGAACTCCAGGTTCTCCTCGTAGTTGGCGCTGACGATGCTGTAGGCGCGCAGCAGTGGTTTGCCGTTGTCGCCCTTGAGGCCGATCATCGTGAAGTGGCCGTTGGAGAAGCGCAGCGCCTGGTCGCGCGTCGTCGTGAAGCTGAACAGGCGGTCGGTCCAGTGGTGGACGGTCAGGACGGTTTCTTCGTGAAAGGCACTCATGGCGATCAAAGTGGCGGGTTAACCCGGGGGATTTTCGCCGGGAAGTGGATGGCCGCCGTTGTGATGGGTCAAGACGGCGTTTCGATGCGCAGAAGCCTGGCGCCGGCGCCCTGCCCGGCGACCCGGTCCTGCGGGTTGTAGAGGGAGCAGGCCTTCAGCGACAGGCAGCCGCAGCCGATGCAGCCCGTCAGCCGCTCGCGCAGCTGCTGCAGGGCCGCGATGCGCGCATCCAGCAGTGGCGCCCAGCTGGCCGACAGCCGCGCCCAGTCCGCCTTGGTGGGCGTGCGGCCGTCGGGCAGTGTCGCCAGGGCCGCCCGGATCTGCGGCAGCGTCAGCCCCACCGCCTGCGCCGCGCGGATGAAGGCGACGCGGCGCAGCGCATGGCGCGGGTACTGGCGATGCCCGCCGGCGCTGCGGCTGCCGGCGATCAGGCCCTCGGCCTCGTAGAAGCGCAGCGCGCTCGTCGCGACGCCGGCGCGCCGCGCCAGCTGGCCGATGGTCAGTGGGGCGGCGCTTGACTTCAAGTCCACTTGAACTTCGAGCATGGCACCATGTTCCCACAGCCGAGACGCATTGCCATGCCGATGAAGACCGCCACGCCCGCTCCCGCCACGCTCGCCCAACTGCACCACCTGCTCGACGCCGGCGCGGCGCTGTCGCCCACCTACCGGGGCCGCCTGAGCAACCACTTGCCCATGGCCCAGCAGGCGTTGCTGGAGCTGGGGGCTTCTGTCGAGCGGTTGCAGGCCTGGAGCGAGGCCTATGAGACCCAGCTGGAACCACGCGTCTCGGCGCGTCCGGCCAGCGTCGGCTTCGAGCGTGACCTGGGCCGGCCGGACAGCGAGGTCGCGTGGCACGCTCATTTCGCTGCTCGCATCGAGGCGGTCGGCTCGGCGGTCACGCTACGGGAAGCACTGCCGGTGTTGCTTGACGGTGCCGGGGCCATCGCCTTCCATGGCCTGATCCGCACCGGCCATGCCGTGCTGGCCGGCCACGAAGGCGAGCTGGCCGCCGGCCTGGCGCACTGGGCCGCGCACCACCTGCCGCTGCCGACGACGCACGACGGCCCGCCGCTGGCATTGGCCGACTGGCTCCAGGCCCTGCGGCAGCTGCCGCGCCCGGACTATCCCGCCGGCAGCTTCATCGCCGACCGCATGCGAGCCTGGGGCACCTCGCCTGACTTCGCCGCTGTGGCCGGTCGCCTGCTCCACAGGCCCGACACCCTGCGCGACCTTGCGCTGCTGGCCGCGCGCACCTATGCCGCGACCGGCAACTTCACCGTGCTGCATTTGCTGACGGCCTGCCACGCGATGAGCGTGCTGGAGCCCTGGTGGCCGACGCACGATCTGGCGCGTGGCTTCAGCGTCGCCGCCGCGGCCGGCCTGCTTGCCAGCGGCGCCGCGCCAGCGTTGACGCTGGATCATTCGCCCAGCTGCCCCTGGCCCGCGCTGATCGCGGCTGCCTGCGAGCACGACGACGTCCACGTCATCAAGCTCACCCATGCCGCCTGGCGCCTGGACCGGCGCTGGCCCGACCCTGCCTGGCGGCGCGCAGTAGAACGTGCAATTCCATTATGATGGATGGAATATCCAGCAAACTGGAATTTCAGTAAACTGGATGCATGGACCTGACCCAACGCATCGGCCGCCGCCTGCATGAGCTGCGCACCGCCGCCGGCCTGTCCCTGGACGCGCTGGCGCAGAAGAGCGGCGTCAGCCGCTCCAACATCTCGCTGATCGAGCGCGGCCGGAGCAGCCCGACGGCCGTCGTGCTGGACAAGCTGTCCAGCGCCCTCGGCGTCAGCGTCGCGTCGATGTTCGAGGCCGGTCCCGCACCGGCGGCGGCGCCCTCGCCGCTGGCCCGCGTGGCCGACCAGCCGGTCTGGGACGACCCGGGCTCGGGCTACCGCCGCCGCAATGTTTCGCCTGCGGGGGCTTCGCCGCTGCAACTGGTCGACGTGATCTTTCCGCCGGGCCAGCGGGTGGCCTTCGAATCCGCTGCGCGCGACGGCGAAATCCAGCAGCTCGTCTGGATGATCGACGGCGTCATGGAGATCGGCCACGGCCAGGACCTCTGGCAACTGCACCCCGGCGACTGCCTGGCCATGCGGCTGGATGCGCCCATCCGTTTCCACAATCCTGGAACGCGGCCGGCCCGCTACCTCGTGGCCCTCACCGGAGCCGGCAAGCCATGAGCACGATCCGCGAACTCGATGGCGCCGAAGCGCTGGCGCGCGTGGACGAGCTGGCCGAGGTGCTGCGCGACTGCGTCGAGGGTGGCGCTTCGGTCGGCTTCATGCTGCCGCTGGCCCAAGGCCGGCCCCAGGCCTTCTGGCGCAAGGTTGCGGCCGGCGTCGCGGCCGGCGAGCGCCATCTCTTCGTCGCCGAGGACGAGGCCGGCCGCATCTGCGGCACGCTGTCCCTCGTGACCGACCTGCCCGACAACCAGCCGCACCGGGCGGACGTCAGCAAGATGCTGGTCCACCGCCGGGCGCGCCGCCGCGGCGTGGCCGAGCGGCTGCTGCGCGCGCTGGAGGCCAAGGCGCGCGCACTCGGCAGGACGACGCTGGTGCTGGACACCGTCAGCGGCAGCGATGCGTCGCGGCTCTACGAGCGCACGGGCTGGCGGCGCGCCGGCGACATCCCGAACTACGCGCTGATGCCCGACGGCGAACCCTGCTCGACCAGCTACTACTTCCGTCACCTTTGATCCCGGAGGACCGCATGGAATTCATCGCCTGCACGCCGGATGCGCATGCCGACGCCATCCTCGACATCTTCAACGAGGCCATCGTCAACTCGACCGCGCTGTACGACTACCAGCCGCGCCCGCGCGAGTCCATGGACGGCTGGTTCAGGACCAAGCAGGCCAACGGCTTCCCGGTCATCGGGGCGGTCGACGCGCAGGGCGCGCTGCTCGGCTTCGCGAGCTACGGCAGCTTCCGCGCGTGGCCGGCCTACAAATACTCGGTCGAGCATTCGGTCTATGTGCACAAGGACCATCGCGGCAAGGGCCTGGGCCTGCTGCTGATGCAGCGCCTCATCGCGGCGGCGCGACAGCGGCAGGTGCATGTGATGGTCGGCGGCATCGACATGACCAACCGGGGCAGCATCGCGCTGCATGAGAAGCTGGGCTTCACCCACTCGGGGACGATCATGCAGGCCGGCTTCAAGTTCGGCCGCTGGCTGGACTTGGGCTTTTTTCAGCTGGTGCTGGATACACCTGAGCACCCCGTCGACGGCTGAGTTCAGCCCGCCCTGAACCCGATGCCGCGGCGCTCGCGCACCTCGGGCTTGGCCCGATGCTCCGCCTCCAGCTGCGCCAGGAACTCGTCCGGCGTGAAGGCCTCGCCGAGGATCTCGACCTGGTGGCGCACGGCCGCGAAGTCGCCATGCGTCAGGCAGTCCATCGCGGCCAGCCTTGAGCGCTGCTCGTCGGTGGGCGCCGCGCCGGCCTCGCGCTCGAACATGGCGGCGCGCTGCTCGGGCCTCAGCGCCTTGAAGCGGATCTTGAACGCGAAGCGCCGCAGCGCGGCTTCGTCCAGGTCGTCGAACAGATTGGTCGTGCAGATGAACAGGCCGGCGAAGCGCTCCATGCCGGCCAGCATCTCGTTGACCTCACTGACCTCGTAGTTGCGCTCGGCATGCCTGCGGCTGCGCAAAAAACTGTCGGCCTCGTCCAGCAGCAGCACGGCGCCCTCGGTCTGCGCCGTCTCGAACATGCGCGCCATGTTCTGCTCGGTCTCGCCGACGAACTTGCTGGCGATGTCGCTGGCGCGGCGCACCATCAGCGGCCGGCCCAGGGCCTGGGCGATGTGTTCGGCCAGCGCGGTCTTGCCGCTGCCGGGCGGGCCGTAGAAGCAGAGCTGGCCGCTGCCCTTGCGCCGCAGCGCCTCGACGATGCGCGGGATCTCGAAGCGGCTCTCGCAGTTCAGCAGCTCCAGCGCGTAGCGGGTCACGCAGGGCCGCACGAAGCTGGCGCCGTCGTCGCGGCCCAGGGCCTTGTCGGCATTGAGCAGCTGGCGCTCGATGAGCTTCTCGGCATCGCCGGCGGCGCCGGCCAGCTGCGCGAAGCGCACCGCGGTGCGGATCTGCGCCGGCGTCAGGCCCGGCCGCTCGGCCAGCTTGGCGACAAAGCCCTCGCTGACCGCCACGTCGCCCAGTGCCTTGGCCACGAGCCCACGGCGCGCGCCCGGCGGCGGCGACTTCAGCTCCAGGTGGTACTGGAAGCGGCGGCGGAAGGCCGGGTCGATCTGCTCGATGCGGTTGGTGACCCAGATTACGGGCACCGGGTTGGTTTCCAGGATCTGGTTGACCCAGGCCTTGCCGCTGACCGAGTTGCCGATACCGCCCTCGGCGCTGGCGTCCAGCCGGTTCAGCAGCGAGGCCGTGTCGCTGGACAGCGGCGGGAACACGTCCTCGACCTCGTCGAACAGCAGGGCCACGTTGGCGCTGGCCTTCAGGAAGACCTGGCTGATCTGCAGCGAGCGGTAGCGGTCGCGGCCCGACAGCGAGTTGCCGTCGCGGTCGGCGTATTCGACCTCGTACAGGTCCAGCCCCGCGGCGGCGGCGGCCACCTTGGCGAGCTCGGTCTTGCCCGTGCCCGGCGGGCCGTAGAGCAGCACGTTGACGCCGGTCGCATGCGTCGCGACGGCCTGGCGCAGCAGGCCCTGCAGCAGCTCCAGGTCTTCGACGACGAACTGGAAGTCGCCGGGTGCGAGCGTACTGGCCGCGGCCGGCCGCGTGAACACGGCCATCAGGTCGTGCGGGCCCTGGTATTCGCGCATCAGCACCGGCGGCAGCTGGTCGCTGACCTTCATCAGGTCGGCCAGGTCGGTGATGTTGTGCTCGGAGATCAGGTTCTCGACCATGCCGATGCGCTCCAGCCGCGAGCCGGCGCGCAAGGCCTCGGCCACCTCGCGCTCGTCCACGCCGGCCACGGCCGCGATCGCCGCGAAGGCCTCCTGCGCGGTGTTGACCTTGAACTCGACGAGGGCGCCCCGCAGCTCGCGCTGGTAGCGCGCCAGCGTGCCGTAGAGCAGGATGGCCCGTTCGGCCGGGTTCAGCTGCAGCAGCTGGCCCAGCGCGTCGATGTTCTTCTCGACCAGCGTCGATTCGCGCCTGAGCTGGCGGTCCAGGTGCTCGCAGGTGGTGGCGAGCAGGGCCAGCATGTCCTTGGGCGCGTCCTTGACGTATTCGTCGAGGTAGAAGAACAGCGTGCCTTCCGAGAAGGGGCCGCTCCACTGGCCGAAGCGTTCGAGGAAGGCCTCGTCGCCCAGTGCCTCGTGGCCGCGCCACAGTTCGTTGCCGGCGCAGCGCTGGGTCAGATAGCCGCGCAGCCTCTGCAGCACGCGGGTGGGCCAGACGAGGTGGCGGCCGGTGAAGGACAGCAGGCCGTTGAAATCGCGCCGCAGGTTGAAGCGGCCGGCGTGCTTGACGGTCAGCGTCAGCACGAACTGCGAGCACATGCGGTCCAGCACCGGGGCGCTGTCCAGGCCGGGCGAAGGCAGCACGCGTCCCGGTCCCCGGGGGGCTGTCTCAACGGCAGCTCGCTTCACCATGGTCGATGGGCTCCTTGCGCGGCCGCGGCGGCCGGCGCGAACCCATCTTGTATCAGGCTTGGCGGCAGATCAATGCAGGATCGATCCCCAAGTGTTCAGTGCATCACGACGGGCTGCTGGCCCATCACCGCATAGCGCTCGATGAAGGCGTCGAGGTCGTCCTCCGACGGCTCGCCGTCCTCGATCAGCGCCTGCACGCCCTGCTGGAAGGACTCGGCCAGCGCGCCCTCGATGAAGATTTCCTTGCGGGCGAACTTGTCGACGATCTCGAAGCCGCCGCGGTTCAGCTGCGGCCCGGCGGCCACCGCCTGCGGCTCGGCCGGCGGCACGTCGAACTGGACGACGATGAAGCTGTCGGAGTTGTAAAGCATGTGCATGGAGTGCTCCTCGTGGCTTCAGCTGCGGTTGGCGACCCGGTTTTCAAGCCCTGTCGGTGGAGATACTGGCAGAAGGCCCGGCAGTTCGGGCCATCCCCCAGGCCTCCAACGCACGAGAAGCGTCAGGAGTTCACAGCGTCCAAACGGATTTCGTAACCCCGCGCTTCCGGATCGCCCTGGCGCAGCCGTACGGGCCAGTAGGAGCGCGCCGGGTCCAGCCACAGCTCGATGCCCGGGTCGTGCGGCCCCAGCGTCTGGCGGCGCAGGTGCAGCGTGCCGGCGTCGTCGGGCGCGGCGTCCACGGCCTCGAACACCCATTCGCGCAGCTCGCCGCGCGGGCTGGCCACCCAGACGCGCCAGCGCCCGCCCGGTGCCGGCGCGGCCTGCACCAGGGCCGCGAGCTGCAGCCACCAGGAGAGCCGGTCCTGGGCGCCCTCGGGCAGCTCCAACTGCGCCGGGCTGGCCGAGAAGCTGATGCGCCGGCCTTCGGTGTCGAAATTGACGGCCTGGCGGTCCTGGCCGCCGCGCTGCAGCGCGAAGCGCTCGGGCGCCAGGCCGCCGGCGCCGATGCGGCCCAGGCTTTCCCAGGCGGGCAGCGCGCGCTCGCCCACCTGGCGGGTCAGGCGCAGGCTGTAGCGGCCGTCGGCCTCGGGGCGCCAGTCCAGCACGGCCTCGCCGTCCTGGCCGGCCTGGCGCAGCCGGTAATGCCAGGCCGCCGGGCCGGCCAGGCGCAGCAGCGGTGCGTCCGGTACGGCGGCGGGCGCCTCCACGGCGGGGGCGGGCGGCTGCTTGCCGGGGCGGGCGGCACGGGGCTGGGCCGCGGGCGGGGTTGGCGCCGCGGGCTCGGGCAGGGCGACCGGCAGCACGGGCGGCGGCAGCAGCGCGATGCTGACGGCCCGCGCCGGCCGGGCGGCGTCCTCGCGCGCCCGCTCGCCGCCCAGCAGCGCCGCGTGCGCGAACAGGCTGGCCGCCAGCGCGAGCAGGGCGGCGCGGGGCGGGAGGAGATGAGCGCGCATCGCACAATGCTGCCATCTCCCCGGATTCCCGCTCATGAAACTCGCCAGCTACGCCGACGGCTCGCGCGACGGCCACCTCGTCGTCGTGTCGCGCGACCTGACCCAGGCCCATTACGCCAACGGCATCGCCACGCGCCTGCAGCAGGTCCTCGACGACTGGGGCTTCGTCGCGCCCCAGCTCGAAGACCTGGCCGTGCAGCTCAACCACGGCAAGCTGCGCCATGCCTTCCCCTTCGAGCCCGCGAAATGCGTGGCGCCGCTGCCGCGCGGCTGCGGCTGGGCCGTCGTCGACGCCGACGGCGGCGTGCAGCGCGACGCCGGCAATTTCTCGGCGCCGCAGCAGCCGCTGCGCGCACCGGCCGAGGGCCGGCCCGCGCTGGCGGCCATCGCGGGCGACCTGGCCGCCGCCAGCGACCCGGCCGCCGCGCTGGATGCGCTGCGCCTGCTGACGCTGGCCATCGACTGGCGCGTCGACGACGAGTTGATCGCCACCCAGCTCGCGCCGCTGGCCGTCACGCCCGATGAACTGGGCGCGGGCTGGAGCGCCGGCCGGCTGCAGGCCCGGCTGCACCGCCTGCACAACGGCAGCCGGCAGGAGCCGCGCGACGTGGACGCCAAGCCCGGCGCCGCGCTGGCCCGGCTGGCGCGACTGCGCCCGTTGCGGTCCGGCCAGGTCGCCGGCATCGCCCTCGGCGCGCTGGACCTCGCGCTGGCCGCCGGCGACAGCCTGCACCTGGACCTCAAGGCCGCCGAGGGCGCCAGCCTCTTCGGCGCCATCGACCTCGACATCGCCCCGGACACGCCATGACCCGCCAGCCCATCATCATCGACACCGACCCGGGTCAGGACGACGCCATCGCGCTGCTGCTGGCCGCGGCCAGCCCCGAACTGGAGCTGCTCGGCGTGACCACCGTGGCCGGCAATGTGCCGCTGGCGCTGACGACGCTGAACGCGCGCAAGGTGCTGGAGCTGGCCGGCCGCCGCGACGTGCCCATCTGCGCCGGCGCCGACCGGCCGCTGGACGTGCCCCTGGTCACGGCCGAGCATGTGCATGGCGACACCGGCCTGAACGGCGTCGACCTGCCCGAGCCCACACTGGCGCTGGACGGCCGTCACGCGGTCGACTTCATCGTGCAGACGCTGCGCGAGCGCGAGGCCGGCAGCGTGACGCTGTGCCCGCTCGGGCCCCTCACCAATATCGCGCTAGCGCTGCGCCAGGCCCCCGACATCGCGCCGCGCATCCGCCGCATCGTGCTGATGGGCGGCGGCTTCTTCGAGGGCGGCAATGTGACGCCGGCGGCCGAGTTCAATTTCTACGTCGACCCGCAGGCCGCGCACGAGGTGTTCACGAGCGGCGTGCCCATCACGATGGCGCCGCTGGACGTCACCCACGAGGTGCTGACGACGGCGGCGCGCATCGCCGCCATCCGCGCGCTCGGCAACCGCGCCGGCAGCGTCGCCGCGGCCTGGATGGAGTTCTTCGAGCGCTACGACGAGGAGAAATACGGCCAGGACGGCGGCCCGCTGCACGACCCCTGCGTGATCGCCTTCCTGCTGCGGCCCGCGCTGTTCCAGAGCCGCGACTGCAATGTGCGCATCGAGACGCGGAGCGAGCTGACGCGCGGCATGAGCGTCATCGACTGGTGGGGCGTCACCGGCCTGGCCGCCAACGCCCAGGTGCTGCGCCACGCGGACGCCGACGGCTTCTTCGCGCTGCTGACGGAGCGTCTGGCTCGATTGGGCTGAACCCTTCGGGCCGAGCGCCGGGCCTGCCCTGGGCCAGAGGCCCATGGCCTTTCGTAGGCGCAGGCAGTCCGCAGGGACTGCCTGTGTCCGACTCCAGTCCCCAAGCCGGCCCGTCATGGCGATGTGCTTGCGGCTCGATGCCGCAAGCATCGCCGTGCCCGCGGGGGACCGACCAGGCTCGCCCGCGTTCAGCGGGGGCGAGGCTGGGCGAGGGGCGTTTTTCCTCAGCCCTGCAGTGACCGGCTCACGAGCCGGAAGTCCGGCTCCTCCGGGTGCGGCTTGACCGAGAAGCCCAGGCCGCGCATCAGCTTGAGCATGTCGCTGTTGTTGCTCAGCACCAGGCCCTCGATGTCCGTCAGGCCCTTCTCGCGCGCGGCGTCGGTGATGCCTTCCATCAGCCGCGAGCCCAGGCCCTTGCCGCCGAAGTCGTCGGCCACCAGCAGGCTGAACTCGCAGCTGGTCTGGTCGGGGTTGTTGATGATGCGCGACACGCCGACGATGCGCTCGCGCTCGTCGAAGCCGCCGTCGTCGCGCGCGCTGCGTTCGCAGCAGACGGCCACCAGCGCCATCTCGCGGTCGTAGTCGATCAGCGTCAGCCGCGCCAGCAGCCCCGGCGGCAGCTCCTTGATCGCGCTGGCGAAGCGGAAGTAGCGGCTCTCCGGCTTGAGGCCGCGCACCAGCTCCTGCAGCATCTGCGCGTCGTCGGGGCGCACCGGCCGCACCGTCACCTCGCCGCCGCCGGCCAGCGGCCAGACCTGCTCGAAGCGGGCCGGGTAGGGCAGGATGGCCAGGTGGGGGTAGTCGAAGGCGCGGGGGCTGCCGGCCTGCTGGCCCGGCTGCAGCACGACGCGCGCGTCCACGGCGACGGCGCCGTGCTCGTCGACGATCAGCGGGTTGATGTCCATCTCGCGCAGCTGCGGGAACTCGCAGACCATCTCGCTGACGCGCTGCAGCACGCGCTCCAGCGCCTCCAGGTCGGCCGGCGGGCTGCCGGCGCGGCCCTCGGTCAGCGCCTCGGCGACGCGGGCGCGCTCGATCAGGCGGCGGGCGAGGAACTGGTTCAGCGGCGGCAGCTCCATCGCGCGGTCGGCGATCAGCTCGATCATCGTGCCGCCGGCGCCGAAGACGATGGTCGGCCCGAAGGCCTCGTCCGTCACCAGGCCGACGCAGACCTCCTGACCGCCCCGGCCGTGGTGTGCACGCGCCATCTTCTGCACCGTCACGCCGTTGATGCGTGCCTGCGGCTGCAGCCGCTTCACGCGGGCCACCATCTCGTTGTAGGTGTCGCGCGCGGCGGCGCCGCTCTGGATGTTCAGCGCCACGCCCTGCACATCGCTCTTGTGGGCGATGTCGGGCGAGTCGATCTTCAGCGCGACCGGGAAGCCGAGCTGGGTCGCCAGCATCATGGCCTCGTTGGCGCTGCGCGCCAGCACGGTCTGCGTGACGGGGATGTGGAAGGCTGCGAGCAGGGCCTTGCTCTCCATCTCGGTCAGCGTGCGGCGGCGCTCGGCCAGCACGCTCTCGATGAGCAGGCGCGCGGCCTCGACGTCGGGCTGCGCGAGGCTGGACATCGGCGGTGGCGTCTGCAGCAGCAGCTGCTGGTTGGCATAGAAGCTGGCGATATTGCCGAAGGCGCCGACCGCCGCCTCCGGTGTGCGGAAGTTCGCGATGGCCGCCTCGTTCAACACGCGGCGCGCCTCCAGCACCGAGGCGTCGCCCATCCAGCAGCCCAGCAGCGGCTTGGCCGTGGCGGCCTTGGCCGCGGCGACGGCGCGGGCCGTCTCGGTCGCGTCGGAGCCGATCTGCGGCGCGTAGATGGCCAGCAGGCCGTCGATGGCGGGGTCTTGCGCGGCGGCCTCGATGGCGATGCGGAAGTGCCCGGGCGTCGCGGCGGCGGACAGGTCGATCAGGTCGGCCAGCGAGGCCAGGCCGGGCAGCCGGGGCGCCAGCGTGCGGGCGATCTCGGGCGACAGCCTGCCCAGCTGCAGGCCGATCTCGCCGACCCAGTCCGCCGCCAGCACGCCGGGGCCGCCGCCGTTGGTGACGATGGCCAGGCGCTTGCCGACCGGCCGGTAGCGCGCGGCCAGGCATTTGGCGGCCGAGAACAGCTCGACGAAGCTGCGCACCCGCACCGCACCGGCACGGCGCAGCGCGGCGTCGAAGACGTCGTCGCTGCCGACGATGGCGCGGCTGTGCGTCAGGGCCGCCTCGTTGCCGGCGCTGCGCCGGCCGGCCTTCAGCACGACGACCGGCTTGGCATGCGCGGCCGAGCGCAGCGCGCTCATGAAGCGGCGGGCGCTGGAGATGCCCTCCAGGTAGACGACGATGCTCTGCGTGCGCGTGTCGGTGGCCAGGAAGTCCAGCACCTGGGCCAGGTCCACGGCCGCGTTGGGGCCCAGCGACACGACCTGGCTGAAGCCGACGTGGTTCTGCTGTGCCCAGTCCAGCATGGCCGAGGTCAGCGCGCCCGACTGCGACACCAGCGCCAGCGAGCCCTCGGCGGCCAGCGGGCCGGCTGCGCTCGCGTTCAGGTTCAGGTGCGGGCGCTGGAAGCCCAGGCAGTTGGGGCCGAGCAGGTGCACGCCCTCGCGGCGCGCGATGCGCTTGAGCTGGGCGGCCTGCTCGGGCTCGATGCCGTCGCTGACGATCAGCGCCGAGCGGCAGGCGATGCGGCAGGCCACCTCCAGCGCCGCGGCGATCTCGTCGGCCGGCAGCGCGATGACGGCCAGGTCGGCCCGCGAGCGCGCCAGCTCGCCCAGCGTGCCGGTCGTCTCGCCGTGCAGGAACTGCGGCGGACTGGCGCCCGGCGCGGCCTGCAGCGCGGCGCGCAGCACGCGGGCCTGGCGGGTCTGGCGCGCGGGCTCGTCCGGCGGGCCGGCGAACACCACGACCGAACGGGGCGTGAACAGCGGCGCGAGGAAGTGGGTGTCCATGCGCCGGACTCTAGTCCACACCCCGGCAGGCCTCGGCCCGAGCGCGGCGCAAGCCCGCGAAGGCGTCGAAAACACGCATAGATGGCGTCCATTTCAGAGGCGACATCATTTCTGCCTGCGTGAGACACTGTTGATCCGGGAGACAACGCAGCGCTCGGGCCACAAAGGGCGCGCCGTCGCATGCAGGCGACATCGAGGAGGGACGGATGCCGAGCAGGGAAAAACTGCTTGAGGTCATCGCGATGCAGACCGAAGTGGCCAGTCTGGGGCTTGACCTCGATCTGAGCCGCCTGCTCGATCTGGTGGCCAGGCGCACCCTGGACCTGGTGGAGGCCGACGGCGCCGTGGTCGAAATGATTGAGGGCGAAGACATGGTCTATCGCGCAGCCACCGGCATGGCCGAGGGCAGCCTGGGCTTGAGGCTCAAGCGCAGCAGCAGCCTGTCGGGCCTGTGCGTCGCCCAGGGGCAGGCGCTGCGTTGCGACGACGCGCTGAGCGACGCGCGGGCCGACCGTGCGGCCTGCGAGCGCCTGGGGTTGCGCGCGCTGGTCGTCGTGCCGCTGCGCCACCACGGCGTGACGGTCGGCGTGCTGAAGGCGATGTCCCGGCGCCCCGGCCAGTTCAACGACAAGCATGTGTCGCTGCTGGGGCTGATCTCCGAGCTCGTCGCGTCGGCCATGTATTTCGCGACCCGCTACACGCCGGGCGAGCTCTTCCACAAGGCCACCCACGACAGCCTGACCGACCTGCCCAATCGCGCCCTTTTCCTCGACCGCCTGCACGCCTCCCTGGCCCAGGCCGTGCGCGACAGCCAGCCGCTGGCGGTCATGATGCTCGACATGAATGGGCTCAAGCCGATCAACGACCATCATGGCCACCGCGCCGGCGATGCGGCGCTGCTGGAGTTCGCGCGCCGCCTGGCGGGAGGCGTTCGCCAGTCCGACACGGCCGCGCGCCTGGGCGGCGACGAGTTCGGCGTGCTGCTGCGGCCCGTGGCGGCCAACGGCGGCCTGGACGCGACGATGCGGCGGCTGGCCCGCGACCTGAACGGCAGCTTCGAGTTCGAAGACCGCCTGCTGCAGGTGGGCGCCAGCATGGGCGCGGCCTGCTTCCCCGAGGATGGGGCCGACGTGGCGCGCCTCATCGAGCTGGCCGACCAGCGCATGTACCACCACAAGCGCAGCCTGCAGCACGCCGCCTGAACGGCGCGGACGGTGGGAAGATGGCGGCCCCGCCCCCTGGAGCCCGCCATGCAACGCCGCCTCGTCATCGCCAGTGCCCCCGCCCTGCTGCTGCTGCGCCCCGCCTGGGCGCTGGGCCTGACCGAGGGCGACGCCAATGCCGGCATCCGCACGGCGCTGGAGCGCGGCGCCAATTCGGCCGTGGCCCTGCTCGGCCGGCCCGATGGATTCCTCGGCAACCCACTCGTGAAGATCGAGCTGCCCGGCCACCTGAAGGACGCCGCCCGGCTGCTGCGCGCCACCGGCCAGGGCGGCAGGCTGGACGAACTCGTCACCGCGATGAACCGCGCCGCCGAGGCCGCCGTGCCGGCCGCCAGGCCGCTGCTGGTCAAGGCCGTGAAGGACATGAGCGTCGAGGACGGGCTGAAGATCCTGAAGGGCGGCGACGACTCGGTCACGCAGTTCTTCGCCGGCAAGACGCGCGAGCCGCTGGGCCGGCAGTTCCTGCCCATCGTGACCCAGGCGACCGAGAAGGTCGCGCTGGCCGACAAGTACAACGCGGTGGCCAAGAAGGCCTCGGGCTTCGGCCTCGTCGGCGGCGAGGACGCCAACATCCAGCAGTACGTCACGGCCCGCGCGCTGGACGGGCTCTACCGGATCCTCGGCGAGGAGGAGAAGAAGATCCGCCAGGACCCGGTCGGCACCGGCAGCGCCATCCTGAAGAAGGTGTTCGGAGGCCTCGGCGGCTGAGCCTTTGCAGGCGGTTCGGCCCTGGGCTTGGGCGGGCGGGTGGCGTGAACGACAATCCGCACCCTGTTTTCAGGCCCCGTTCATGAATTCCGATCTTCCCGAAACCGCCGCCCCGGCCGACGACACCCCCGCTCCCGCGCCCGCCGCGCCCGCCGCTCCTGTTGAGCCGGCGCCCGTGCGCGACGCGACGGCGGAGCTGAAGGCGCTGTTTCCCGCCCTGTTCACGGGCAAGCCCAAGCCCGTCAAGCTGCGCATCCAGGCCGACATCCAGGAGCGCGCCCCCGGCAAGTTCAGCAAGGCCCAGCTCAGCGCCTTCCTGCGCCGCCACACCGGCAGCACCGGCTATCTGATCGCGCTGACTCAAGGCCGGACCCGCTTCGACCTGGACGGCAACCCGGCCGGCGAGATCAGCGAGGAACACCTCGGCGCGGCCCGCGAAGAGCTGGCCCGCCGCCGCGGCGCGCGCCAGGAGCGCGAGCAGGCCGAGCAGGAGCGCCACCAGCTGGAAGCGCAGCAGCGCCGCAATCGCGCCCAGCTGCTGTGGGACTTCGAGCGCACGACGCTGACCGAGGCCAACTTCTGCGTGCTCAAGGGCGTCGTGCCCGAGGAGCTGCCAGGCCTGCTGGAGATCGCGCGCAAGGAGCGCGCCGAGGCGCCGCCGGCCCCGCCGCGAGACGCGCGTCGGGAGGACCGCCGCGATGACCGCCGCCCCGGTGGCGGCCGGCCCGAGGGCCGCGGCCCGCGTCGCCCCGAGCAGCGCGCAGACGGCCGGCGCGACCAGCCGCGCGGCGAAGGCGGCCGCCCGCCGCAGCCGGGCCGCAAGCCCGCGCCCCAGCAGGTCGAGCAGCCCGCCCAGGCCCAGATGTCCCAGATGGCCCAGGCCCTGCAGGCCGCCACCCGTGCCGCCAAGGCCGAGCCGGCCGCCGATCAGCCGCCGGCCCAGGATCCGGCCGAGTAATCAGAGGTTGAGAGTTTTTCGGCCGTGCCCGAAAGGCGCGTCAAAACGCCCCCGATCTAGGCGCAAAGCACAGCCATAGCTCGGGCTATGGCGAGCATTTGCAACGACGAGCGGGGGCGTTTTGGCGTGCAAGGCGGGCATGGGTGAAAGACTCTCAAGCTCTCAGGCCGCCGCGTAGCGCTGCTCCAGGTAGGTCAGCAGCGTGCGGAGGGTCTGCGCCTCGCCGCCCACCGGACGCCCCGGCCGGGCCGTGTCGTTCCAGGCGAACAGATCGACGTGCAGCCAGTCCTGCTGGGCCGGCAGGAAGTCTTCCAGGAACAGCGCGGCGTTGATCGCGCCGGCCAGCGCGCTCTTGCCGGTGTTGACGATGTCGGCTATCGAGCTCTCGATGCCGGCGTGGTAGGGCGCCCACAGCGGCATATGCCACAGCGGGTCGTCCAGCTTCAGGCCCAGGTCGACGAGGTCGCGCGCCGTGTCCATGTGCTTGGCGAACAGCGCCGGCAGCTGGGCGCCCAGCGCCACGCGGGCCGCGCCGGTCAGCGTGGCCAGGTCGATGACGAGGTCCGGCCGGCCCTCGGCCGCATAGGCCAGCGCGTCGCACAGGACGACGCGGCCCTCGGCGTCGGTATTGCCGATCTCGATGTGCAGGCCCTTGCGCGTCTTGATGACGTCGCCGGGCCGGTAGGCGTTGCCGGAGATCGCGTTCTCCACCGCCGGGATCAGCAGCTGCAGTTGCACCGGCAGCTTGAAGGCCATGATGAGACCGGCCAGGCCCAGCGCATTGGCCGCGCCGCCCATGTCCTTCTTCATCTGGCGCATGCCGTCGGCGCTCTTGATGTCCAGGCCGCCGCTGTCGAAGCAGACGCCCTTGCCGACCAGGGCCAGCTTGGGGTGCTTGGGGTTGCCCCAGTTCAGCTCGATCAGGCGAGGTGAGCGCGTGCTCGCGCGGCCGACCGCGTGGATGCTCGGGAAATTCTGCTTCAGCAGCGCGTCGCCGACGACCTCCTTGAAGCGGGCGCCGTATTGCCTGGCCAGGGCCTTGGCGGCGCCGGCCAGCTCGGCCGGGCCCATGTGCTCGGCCGGCGTGTTGACGAGGTCGCGCGTGGCCGCGATGGCCGTGGCCAGCGCGAGGCCGCGCTCGGCGCCCGCGCCGGCCTTGAGCGCCAGCGTGGCCGGCGCGCGCTTGGCCGGCTTGTAGAGATCGAAGCGGTAGCCGCCCAGCTCCCAGGACAGCGCCGCCGCCTCGTGGTGCAGAGCCAGGCCGGCGTCGTCGAGCTTGTAGACGCCTTCCGGCAGGGCCAGCGGCAGATGGCTCAGCGCGAAGGGGTGGGCGGCGTGGGCCACGCCGGCGAAGACGCCGGCCAGCTGGCCGTCCGCGCCCGGCAGCAGCGCATGGCTGTCCGCGGCGCCGACGAAGCCGACCGTGGCCAGCCACTGCCGGGTCGCCTCCGGCAGGCCGGGCGCCAGCGCCTGGAAGGCGGCGCGGTCGACGACGGTGATGGGCACGGCCTTGGCCGGCAGGGATTTCTTCAGCTGGACGCTCATGGCGTGGAATCCTGGAATTCGTAGAGCCGGCATTGTCGATAAATCGACATGCAAAGAAATGTGAGTGGCCTGTCAACCGCCGTTGCCGGGCCGGCGTTGTGCCACCCAATCGCGCCGCTTTCGGGCCGCGAGACAGGCAAGACAGCCATGATGAAGATCCAGCCCCGCACCGAATCGCAGCACCGCCGCATCCCCGCGCCCGAGATGGGCCTGGCCTGGGGCGCCGAGGAATCCGTCGACAAGGGCCGCAAGCACGAAGCCTTCGACACCGGTTTCTACAGCGGCGAACGCCGCGGCCTCGCCCGCGCCCTGCGCTTCGACCGCAAGCGCTGAGTGAGGACCGAGCCCAGTGCCTGCGCACTGGGCGACGCCTCACGAAGGGCGACCGGCATGCAGGCCGGTCGCCATGAGCCCCCAAGAGCGCAGTGCCTTCGCACTGCGCGACGCCCGGCGAAGGCCATCCGGCATGCAGGCCGGATGGCATGAGTGACAAGCCATCCCCCAAAGCCCGCCGTCCCCCCGGACCGCGGGCTTCGTTTTGCCCGTCGGGAAATCTCGGCCCGGCCCGGCGCGCGGCTCACCGAGAATGCGCCCCCATGAAAGCTGCCCGCCGTTCCATTGCCTTCGTCTCGGGACTCCTGCTCTACTGCTTCGGCGCGGGCGCCGCGATGAAGTACGCCGCCATCGGGCTGCCGCGCCAGGTCTACACGGCGCTGGGCGGGCGCGGCAGCCTGCCCGTCATGCTCGGCGAGGCGCTGGCCATCATGCTGCTGCTCTTCCTGCTCGCGACTTTCTGGGCCTTTCTGACGCTGCGCCCGACGCGCCGCCGCCACCGGCCCTATGTCGCCTGGATGATGTCGGGCGTGGGCGTGGCCTGGGCCGGCTGGCTGATCTTCGGGGCCTTCAGCTTCGCACTGAGGCCACGTGCCTATTCGGCGCCGCTGCAGACCATGCTGCTGTCGTCCGGCGCGGCGCCGTTGTTCGGCGCATTGAACATCTTCGGCGTCTTGGCCGGCATCTGGCTGGCCGGGCGCTGGGCCAGAAGGCGCCAGTTGGGCCTGCCCGGCACGCGCTCGCTCCGCCGTCACGGCGAAGGCGAGCCGCCGGCCGCGGCCGGCATGGACGCTGCCGAGTCCACCCAGGCGCCGCACTCGGTCCCGCCGCAGCCGAGCTGAGAGCTTGAGAGTCTTTCAGCCATGCCCGCCTTGCACGCCAAAACACCCCCGCTCGTCGTTGCAAATGCTCGCCATAGCCCGAGCTATGGCTGTGCTTTGCGCCTAGATCGGCGGCGTTTTGACGCGCCTTTCGGGCACGGCCGAAAAACTCTCAAGCTCTGATGCCTCGCGCGGTCTGCCCGCGCTGCGAGCGGCCGGCCGCCACCTGCCTGTGCGCGACGCTGCCGCCGCCCGTGGCGGTGCGCACCGGGCTGGTCGTGCTGCAGCACCCGGCCGAGGCCGGGCATGCGAAGAACACGGCGGCCTTCCTGACCCTGGGCCTGAGTCCCGCGGCCCGGCTGCTGCGCGGCGAGGTCTTCGATACGGCGCTGGCCGGGCCCGGCACGGCGCTGCTCTACCCCGGCGCCGGCCCGCCGCCCGCCGATGTCAGCCGCCTGATCCTGCTCGACGGCAGCTGGCGCCAGAGCCGCCGGCTGCTGGCCGCCAACCCCTGGCTGGCCGCGCTGCCGCGCCTGAGCCTGCCGCCCCAGCCCAGTCGCTACGCCATCCGCCGCGCCCACCGGCCCGGCCAGCTGTCCACGCTGGAGGCCGGCCTGCATGCGCTGGCGCTGCTGGAGGGCATCCCTGAACGCTTCGATCCGCTGTGGGCGGCCTTCGACGAATTCGTCCGCGCGGGCCTGTCGAGACGGGGTGACTAAACGCGGTGAAATGGCTTTGGCCTAGGATTTCAGAATGCTTTCGTTCCTGCGCCCCCTTTTCCCGGCCCTGCTGGCCGCTCCGCTGATGGCCCTGGCCGCGCCGCCCCAGGCCGCGACCGAGCATGTCCAGGCCCGCCTGGTGTCCAGCCAGGCCGCGGTCGCGCCGGGGCAGCGCTTCACGGTCGCGCTGGAGCAGGACATCAGGCCGCACTGGCACACCTACTGGAAGAACCCGGGCGACTCCGGCCAGGCCACGACCCTGGACTGGAGCGGCGCCCAGGCCGGCCCGCTGCAGTGGCCGACGCCGTCCATCCAGGCCATCGGCCCCATCGTCAACTACGGCTACGAGGGCCGCGCGGCCCTGCTCGTCGAGCTGACCGTGCCGACCGACGCCAGGCCCGGCAGCCGCTTCAGGCCGGCCGCCGACGTGAAATGGCTGGTCTGCAAGGACGTCTGCATCCCCGAGCAGGTCAGCCTTGGGTTGGATTTGCCGGTGGCGGCCGAGGCCAAGGCCGGCCCCGACGCCGCGCAGATCGAGGAGTGGCGCGGCGCCATCCCCAGGCCCGCGCCCTTCGCCATGACCCTGAAGCCCGCGGCCCAGGGCGTGCGGCTCGGCGGCCCGACCGCCGGCGTCACCAAGGCCTATTTCTTTGCCGAGACCTGGGGCGCCGTGGCGCACAGCGCGCCCCAGCCCCTCAAGCCGGAGGGCGGCGGCTGGGCGCTGGAGCTGCCGGCCGGCGACGAGCCGCTGGCGGCCGGCAAGCCGCTGGGCGGCGTCCTCGTGCTGACGACGGCCGCCGGCGAGCAGGCCTGGGAAGTCTCCGCGCCCATGCCCGAAGGCGCCGGCAAGGGCCCCGGCCCGGCCGACCTGAACGCGCCCGCCGCCACCGGGGCCGCAGCGCCCGCCACTGCGCCCGACAGCGACCTCGGCCTGTTGCCCGCGCTGGCCCTGGCCCTGGTCGGTGGCCTGATCCTGAACCTGATGCCCTGCGTCTTCCCGGTGCTGTCCATCAAGGCCCTGGCCCTCGTGAACAAGGGCAACCATCGCGCCGAGGGCCTGGCCTATACGGCCGGCGTGCTGCTCAGCTTCGTCGCGCTGGCCGGCGTGCTGATCGCGTTGCGCGCCGGTGGCCAGCAGGTCGGCTGGGGCTTCCAGTTCCACTCGCCGGTCTTCGTGCTGGTCGTGGCCTATCTGCTCTTCCTGGTGGGCCTGAACCTGTCGGGCCTGTTCGAGATCGGCGGCAGCTTCACCGGCCTGGGCTCCGGGCTGGCCGCGCGCAACGGGCTGGCCGGCAGCTTCTTCACCGGCGTGCTGGCGGCCGTGGTCGCCACGCCCTGCACGGCGCCCTTCATGGGCGCGGCGCTGGCCTTCGCGCTGGCCCAGCCGGCCGCGGTGATGGTGGCCGTGTTCCTCGCGCTGGGCCTGGGCCTGGCCCTGCCTTTCCTCGTGCTGGCCTTCTGGCCGGCCGCGCAGCGCTGGCTGCCGCGCCCGGGCGCGTGGATGGATACCTTCAAGCAGGCCCTGGCCTTCCCGATGTTTGCGGCCGTCGTCTGGCTGCTGTGGGTGCTGGCCCAGCAGGCCGGGCCGGACGGCGTTGCGCTGGCGCTGGGCGGTCTGGTGCTGATGGCTTTCGGCCTGTGGTGGCGCCACCGCAGCGGCGCAAGCGCCGTCGGCACGGGCGCGGCCGTCATCAGCGTCGTGCTGGCGCTGGGCGCGACGAGCTGGATCAAGCCGGTGGCGGCCGAAACCCATGCGGCGGGTGAGGCCAGCATCGAGGCCTTCAGCCCCGAGCGCCTGGCCGAACTGCGCGCGCAGAACAAGCCGGTGTTCGTCAACCTGACGGCGGCCTGGTGCATCTCCTGCCTCGTCAACGAGCGCGTGGCGCTGTCGCGCCCCGAGGTGAAGGACGCCTTCGCCAAGGCCGGCGTCGTCTACCTGAAGGGCGACTGGACCCGCGAGGACCCGACCATCACCGCCGTGCTCAAGGCCCATGGCCGCTCCGGCGTGCCGCTCTACCTCTACTACGCGCCCGGCGCGGCCGAGGCCCAGGTGCTGCCGCAGATCCTGACGCCGGGCCTGGTCGTCGAGACCTTGAACAGGTTCTAAAACACCGACAGCCCGGTCTTCGCGACGAACAGCTCCAGCGCCTGCCGGCCCAGCCAGGAGTTGCCGGTGCGGTCCAGCGCGGGCGACCAGACGCACAGCGTGAGCCGGTCCGGCACCACGGCCATGATGCCGCCGCCCACGCCGCTCTTGCAGGGCAGGCCGATGCGGAAGGCGAACTCGCCGGCCGCGTCGTAGGTGCCGCAGGTCAGCATCAGCGCATTGACGCGCCGGGTCTGCGCGGCGTTGAGCACCGGCGTGCCGGCCAGCGGGTGGCGGCCGTCGCGGCACAGATAGCCGGCCGCGCAGGCGACCTGCTCGCAGCTCATCGCGATGGCGCACTGGTTGAAGTAGACGTCCAGCACGGTGGCCACGTCGTTGTCCAGCGTGCCGAAGCCCTTCATGAAATTGGCCAGCGCCGTGTTGCGGAAACCCGTGTCGGCCTCGGAGCGCGCGACCTCGGCGTCGATGGCGATGGGCTCGCCGCACAGCCGGCCCAGCAGGGCCAGCAGCTCGGCCTTGGCGTCGCCCTGCGACACGAGCCGGTCCGCCACCGCGATGGCGCCGGCATTGATGAAGGGGTTGCGCGGGATGCCGCGCTCCGACTCCAGCTGCACCAGCGAGTTGAAAGGGCTGCCCGAGGGCTCGCGGCCGATGCGCTCCCACAGCGCCTCGCCGAGCGCGCGGATGGCCAGCGTCAGCGAGAACACCTTGGACATGCTCTGGATGGAGAAGGGCACGGCGCTGTCGCCGGCCTGGGCCGTCTCGCCCGCGCAGGTGCGCAGCGCGATGCCGAAGCGGGCCGGCGACACGCGCGCCAGCGCCGGGATATAGCTCGCGACCTTGCCCTCCACGGCACTCAGGCGCGGGCGCAGTTCGGCGTCGATCTCGTCGAGGATGAGCTGGAAGTCCATGAGCGGCATTCTGGACTTGAGAATCCCGCCTCATGCAAGCCCTGTTCGACGCCATCGCCGCGATGGCCTTCCCCACCGAGGCCAGGCGCCTCTTCCACGGCCGCGGCGGCCTGCTCCCCGGCTGCGAGCATCTCGCGCTGGACGCCTACCCGCCGGTGCTGCTGCTCACCAGCTTCCAGCCGCTGCCGGACGAAGCCCTCGCCGCCGTCGGCGCGGCGCTGGCCGCGCGCTGGCGCGACATCGCGCCCGAAGGCGAGCCGCTGAACTGGGTCTACCAATGCCGCGGCGCCGGTGCCGAGACGCGGGCTATGGCCGGCGCCGTGCCCGAACCCCACGTCGTCACCGAGGCCGGCACGCGCTATCTCGTGCACCTGCTGCGCGGCCAGAACCACGGCCTTTTCCTCGACATGGCCGAGGGCCGACGCTGGGTGCGCGAGCATGTGCAGCCCGGCGCCAAGGTGCTGAACCTGTTCGCCTACAGCTGCGCCTTCTCGGTCGTCGCGCTGCAGGCCGGGGCCAGCGAGGTGGTCAACGTGGACATGGCGTCAGGCGCGCTGGCCACGGGCCGCAGCAACCATGAGCTGAACGGTGTGAAGGCGGGCGCCAAGTTCCTGGCCCACGACATCTTCAACTCCTGGGGCAAGCTGACCCGCGGCGGCCCCTGCGACCTCGTCATCTGCGACCCGCCCAGCTTCCAGAAGGGCAGCTTCGTCGCGACCAAGGACTACGCGCGGCTGGCCAGGCGGCTGCCGGCACTGCTGGCGCCGGGTGGGCAGGCGCTGCTGTGCCTGAATGCGCCGGAGCTGGGGCTGGACTTCCTGCGCGGCGTTGTCGCGGAGAACGCGCCGGAGCTGGCGTTCGTGGAGCGGGTGGCGAACCCGGCGGCGTTCGCCGATGTGTCCGAGGAGCGGGCCCTGAAGGTGCTGGCGTTCGCGCGCCGGGGCTGACGGCTCAGCGCAGCCGCGCGAGTTCGTCCAGCAGCTTCTCGCGGGCCTTGGGGTCGCTCACCGCCTCCGCCAGCCGGTTGAAGAACACCGCCCGGCTGTCGATGCCGGCCGCGGCGCGCTTGACCAGCACCTTGGCGATGGGACCGACATGCTGGGCCAGCAGGGCCTGGGCCTTGTCGATGACGGCGTCGTTCAGCGGACCGCCGAGCGTGGTGGCGCCGGCCGAGCCTTTGGAGCCGGCTGCACCCTTGGAGGCCGCGGCGGACGGCGTGCCGCTGCTGCCGCCCGCCGTGCGCACGCTGCCGCCGGTGACGAGGCTGGCCTGGCCGAGGAAGGCATCGCGGGCGCGCGGGTCGGTGACCTGTTCGGCCAGCCTGGCGTAGAGCTCGTTGATGTCAGCGCATTCGCGCGCGGCGCGGCGCACGAGGACGCTGGCGAGCGGGCCGACATGCTTGGCCAGCGTCAGCTCGGCCTGCGTCAGCTGGGCCTTGTCCCAGTGCGCGGGCAGCGGCGTGCCGGCCGAGGGGCTGCCCATCGAAGGCGGCGCGAAGGTGGGCGGCGACAGCGGCGGGCTCGCGGGGCGCGGCGGCGCCATCATCAGCGTCTTCTCCCAGCCCGTGTCGTCGATGTTCTGGCCGGCACCGTCGAAGAGGGCGCGCAGGAAGGCCTCGGCATCGGGGTAACGATCCTCGGCGCGCTTGGCCAGCGCGCGGGCGATGACGGCGTCGTACCAGCCGGGGCGGCTGGCACCCTCGACGGTGGAAGGCGGCGGCGGCAGCTCGTTGACGACCTTGTACATCAGCGCCTCGGTCGTGCCCGCGAACGGCGCGCGGCCGGTCAGCAGCTGGTAGAGCACGACGCCGGCGCCGTAGATGTCGACGCGCCGGTCCATGGGCTTGCCGAGGAACTGCTCGGGCGCCATGTGGCTGGGCGTGCCGACCATGTAGTGCGTCTGCGTGAGGTGGGTGCTCTCGATGCGCGCGATGCCGAAGTCGGCCACCTTCAGCCGGCCGTTGGCCATCATGATGATGTTGGCGGGCTTGATGTCGCGGTGCCAGACACCCTTGCTGTGTGCATGGTCCAGCGCGTCGAGCAGCTGGCTCATGATGCCGGGGATGTCGGTGTCGGTGAAGCGGACCTTGGAGCTGAGGTAGCTCGCCAGCGAGCGGCCCTCGACGTATTCCATCGCGATGTAGGCGATCTGCTGGTCGCGGCCGAAGTCGTAGACGGCGACGATGCCCGGGTGCATCAGCCGGCCGGCGGCCTGGGCCTCGTTGCGAAAGCGCGAGGCCGGCGCCCCGGGGCTGGCGTCATCGGTGTCGAGCTGGGCGCGGATGGTCTTCAGCGCGACGGTGCGCTGGATGTCGGGGTCGAAGCCCTTGTAGACCACGCCCATCGCGCCCTCGCCCAGCACCGCGGTGATGCGGTACTTGCCGAGCTGCGCGGGATGCTTGGTGTCGCCCATGCCGTCGAATTACGCGTCCAGCAATTTCATCGCCTGCACGACGCTGGCGCGCATGCGGGAGAAGGAGTCGGACAGCGTGGCGATCTCGTCGCGGCCGCCGGCCTTGAACTCGGGCGCATCCAGGTCGCCCTGGCTGACGCGGTCGGCCAGGGCCGACAGCCGCGTGACCGGGCGCACGACCAGCAGCCACACCATCAGGTTGAGCACGATGCCGACCGCGACGAACACGCCCACCAGCGACGTGATGAAGACCTTGAAGGTCTGGTCGGCGCGCTGCAGCGGCACGCCCAGCGGCACGGAGACGATCTGGGCGCCGATGACCTCGTTCAGGTTCCAGCCGAAGCCGTTGGCCGGGCCGTACTTGGCCACCATGGTGGCGGGGGCGGCGTCCACGCTGCTGTGGCAGGCCAGGCAGGCGGGGTCGGTGATGCGCAGCGGCCGGGAAATGTAGAGCGAGGGGCCGGCCGGCGTGTCGCGCGTGCCGACGGCCTCCTTCAGCTCGGCATCGCTGCGGAACTGGCCGACGATGTCGACCTCCCAGCTGGTGGCGCGGTCGCGCGGGTTGGTGGGATTGAGCGTCGCCTCCTTGTAGGCGAACTCGGGGTGCTTGGCCAGCAGCGTGCCCAGCACCTCGGTGGCGGAGTAGCTGGGCACCGTCTGCGGCAGGAATTTGTCGGCCATCTGCGCGGCCAGCAGCGGCTTGATCTGCGTGTTGGTGTAGCTGCGCACGGCCAGTGCCTTCTCCATCAGCATCTGCGCACTGGCGACGGTTTCCTGCTTCGCGTTGTCCTGCAGCAGCTGGCGGGCGATATAGCCGCTCAGGCCGATGCCCAGCGCCATCACGAGGACGTAGACGAGATTGAATTTGACGAGCAGTTTCATAGGCGGCCCCAGACGAACCGCCGATGGTAGTGCCCGCCGATGAAGTCGCCAGCGCGGATCAGCCCGGGGGTGTGCCGAAGGCGGCCAGGAAGGCCTCGACGAAGCGCGGCGAGCCGGTCAGCGTCAGCGACACCGTGTGCCAGCCGCCGTCCTCCAGTCCGACGTGGAGGTCGTGGTCCCAGTCCAGGCCCTCGTCGACGGGGCCCTGGGTGTGCGGGAACTCGCGCCGGCACCAGGCCAGCACGGCCTGCGCCTCCGCCAGCACCTCGGCATGCCGGCCGGCCGGCGTGGCGGCCATCGCATCCAGCGTCGTGACGCCGTCGCTGCCTTCGCTGAGTTCGAAATCCAGATAGCGCATGGCCGGGAGCCTAGCGTCGAAAGGAAGAAAGGGGCGCCCGACTTGCGTCAAATGCCGCTCGAGGGCGGGTTTTCGCCCCGTCAACCCTTCACGCAGACCACCTGCTTGAGCGTGTGCGCCACGTCCACCAGCTCGCGCAACCCGAAGGGAAGGCCATCGGCGACAAGCTGGCGCGCCAGATCGAGCATCACTGCGACAAGCCCGCCGGCTGGATCGACGAGGAACGCGAGCCCGCAGGTCTGACGCCGGCCGAGCAGCAGTTCCTCGCGCTGGCGCTGAAGACCTACCGCGGCACGAACAGCGACGGGCGCAAGAAGCTGCGGCAATGGTTGAAGGAGTTCGGCAGCGGCGCCTGAGGCCGCCGCCAGTGCCTCACTTCGCAGCCTGCGGCTTGTCGAAATCCCCCGCCCACGACCAATTGGCCTTGGTCGGGTCGATCCAGCGCTTGATGGCCGCGTTCACCTCCGCCAGAGTCAATGCCTCGCCGCGCGCGTCCAGTTCGGCGTTCCACTTGAACTGGCGAGCGCGCTCCAGGTGGCCGGCGATGGCGCCGGCCACGGCGCCGTCGTCGCTGCGCCAGGTGTCGCTCTGGGCCTTCATCGCGCGCTTGGCGGTGTCGAGCTCGGCCTGGGTGATGCCTTCACGGACGAAGCGGGCCAGCTCGTCGTTCAGCGCGGCCTCGACGCGGCCCCGGTTCTCGGGCGCGAAGATGGCGGCCATGCCGAGGCGGGCATTGGGCTCGAAGCTGGACGCGTTCAGCCAGGCACCGGCACCGTAGGAGACACCCTCCTTCTGGCGCAGCCGGGTCAGCAGCCGCGAGTCGAAGCCGCTGGCACCCAGCACATGGGCGGCGATGCGCAGCGCGGCGTAGTCGGGGTGGTCGTCGTTCACCGGCAGCAGCAATGCGCCGAAGACCATCGCGTTGGCCTTGTCCTTCAGCGTCTCGCTGAGCTTCAGGCCCTGCACGGCCGGCAGGGGCTGGGGCACGCGCACATAGGCCTGGGCCGCGCTCAAGCCGCCGAACAGGCGTTCGATCTGCGGCTTGACCTCGGCGGCGTCGAAGTCGCCCACCAGCACCAGCTCGCCGTGGGCGGCGCCCCAGAACTCGCGGTGGAAGGCCTGCAGGCGTTCCGGCGTCAGGGCCTTCAGCGCGGCAATGCCCTCGGCGAAGCTGCCCCGGTGGCGCGGGTCGTCGGCGGGGTAGGCGGCGCTGAGCGCCTGTTCCAGCGCATGCGAGGCCACGGCCTGGGGCTGCTGGGCGGCCTCCTCGATCCGGGCCACCTGCTGGCGCACGGCCTGCTCGACCTCGGCCGCGGGGAAGCTCGGCTCGCGCAGCACCTCGGCCATCAGCGCGAGGGCTTGCTGCAGCTGCGGGCGGTGGCTGCTCAGCGAGACATGGGCGTCGCCGGTGGGGCTGCTGCCGGCGGAGAAGCGGGTCTTGAGCTTGTCGAAGCCGTCGGCGATCTGGGCCCGCGTGTGCTGCCTGGAGCCCAGGGCCAGGGCCTCGCCGACGAGGGCGGCCTCGGGGCGCTTGCCGCGCAGGCTGTCCACGTTGCCGTAGTGCAGGTTCAGCGCCAGTTCCACGGTTTCGCCGCGTGAGCGCTTGGGCACCAGGGCCACGCGCAGGCCGTTGGCAAGCTGATAGCGCTCGGTGCGGCGGTCGAAGTTGGCCGGGCTGGTGTCGAAGGCTTCGCCGGCAGCCAGGGCGGCCTTGGGCACGAAGTCCTTCAGCGCGTCGGCCGCGGCGATGGGCAGGGCCAGCGGGCTGCGTTCGGGGGCGGCCGTCGCGTACAGGCGGCCCAGCGTGCGGTTGCTGGGCAGCAGCCACTGGCGCAGCGTCGTGTTGACGCCGTCGACGGTGGTCGATTCGACGCGGTTGCGCAGCTGGAACAGCAGGCGCCAGTCACCGGCGGCGATGGCCTCGGACAGCGCCACGCACAGGTTCTGCGGGTTGGCCATCAGCTCGTCGAAGTTCTTGGCCCATTGCGCCTGGGCGCGCTGCAGCTCCTCGGCGGTGATGGGCTCCTTGGCGAGGCTCTCGACGGTGTCGACCAGCAGCTGCTGGGCGCGGTCGACGTCGTTGTCCGACTTCAGCACGAGGCCGAGGTTGAGCAGGCCGGGCTCGGTGTTGCGGCCGGGCCAGCCGAAGGCCTGGGCCGCGAGGCCGGGCTCGACGGCGCGCTTGTGCAGGCGCCCGCTGGGCGTGTCGGCCAGTGCCGTGACGGCGACCTCGAAGGCCGCGAAGTCGGGGCTGGCCAGCGGCGGGACGTGGTAGCTCGCCAGCACGCCCTGCATGCCGCTCGGGCGGCGCAGCGTGACGAGGCGCTCGCCCTCCTGCACGGGCTCGACCGTGTAGGTGGGCGGCAGCACGCGCGTCGGCCGGGGCAGGGCGCCGAACAGGCGCTGCACCTCGGCCAGCGTGCGCTGCGGGTCGAAGGCGCCGGCGACGACCAGCGTCGCGTTGTCGGGCTGGTAGTTGCGCTTGTAGAAGGCCTGCAGGCTGGGGATGGCGACATGTTCGACGTCGGAACGCGCGCCGATGGTGCTGCGGCCATAGGGGTGCCATTGGTAGGCGGCGGCCTGGGTGCGCTGCACGAGGATGTTGAGCGCGTTGTTCTCGCCGGCCTCCATCTCGTTGCGCACGACGGTCATCTCGGTGTCGAGGTCGCTCCTCAGCACCTTGGCGCCGGTCATGCGGTCGGCCTCCATCGCCAGCGCCCAGCCCAGCTGGGCCGGGTCTGCCGGGAAGGTCTCGAAGTAGTTGGTGCGGTCGGCGTTGGTCGTGCCGTTGAACTGCATGCCGCGCTTGGACAGCTCCGCGCCGACATTGGCAAAGCGCTGCGTCGTCTTGAACATCAGGTGTTCGAGCAGATGCGCCATGCCGGTCTCGCCGTTGCCTTCGTGGCGGCTGCCGACGCGGTAGGTCACGTTGACCGTGACGGTGGGCTTGGTGGCGTCGGGAATCAGCAGCACCTGCAGGCCGTTGGGCAGGCGGTACTCGCGCACGCCCTCGGCCTCGCGCACGGGAGCGAGCGGTGCTGCCGTCGGCGCGGCCGCGGCGAGCAGGGGCAGGGCGAGGAGGAGGGCGGCGTGGCGGGGCAGCAGTCGCATGGCGGAGCAGGGAGTCACGGGGCGGCCAGCATAGCCAGCCGCCGCTGACGCCGACTCAGGCCAGCGTGGTGACTAATGCCACGTTGCTGCCGCCAAAGGCGAAGGAGTTGGACATCGCCGCGCGCAGCGTCGCTGCGCGGGCGCTGCCGGTGACGATATCGACCTGTTCGTTCAGCTGGCTGCTGCGCACGTGGGCGCTGGGCGGCAGCGCCTGGCGGCGCAGGGCCTGCACGGTGGCGACCAGCTCCAGCGCGCCGCCGGCACCGATCAGGTGGCCATGCAGCGCCTTGGTGGCCGACACCGGCACGGCGCGCGTGCCGAACACCGCGCCGATGGACTCGGCCTCGACCGCGTCGCCGACCTCGGTGGCCGTGCCGTGGGCATTGATGTAGCCGATGTCGGCCGGCGCCAGGCCGGCGTCGCGCAGCGCGGCCGCCATCGCGCGCGCCTGGCCGGCCGCGTCGGGGCGCGACAGGTGCACGGCGTCGACGCTGTGGCCGTAGCCGGCCAGGATGGCCAGCGGCGCGGCGCCGCGCGCGCGGGCATGGGCCTCGGTCTCGATGACCAGGGCCGCGGCGCCTTCGCCCAGCACCAGGCCCTTGCGGGCGTCGTCGAAGGGGCGGCAGCTCTGCTCGGGGGCCTCGGCGTCCAGCGGCGCCATCACGCCCATGGCCTGCCAGCCCAGCGCGCTGCCGATGTGCAGCATGGCCTCGGAGCCGCCGACCAGGGCGATGTCGGCGCGGCCATTGCGCAGCAGCCACAGCGCCTCGCCGATGGCCTGGGCCGACGACGCGCAGGCGTTGGACACGGCCAGCTGGGCCGCGCGCAGCTGGTGGCGCATGGCCAGGTGGGAGGCGGCCGAGTTGGCCATCACGCGCACGACCGTGTAGGGGTGCACCCGCGGCGGGCGGGCCGTGAACATCTGCGTGTAGGAGAGCTCCATCGACGTCGAGCCGCCCAGGCCCGTGCCCCAGGCGACGGCGGCGCGGTCGGGCTCGGTCGCGGTGGCCGGCAGGCCGGCCTGCGCCCAGGCCTCGGCGGCGGCCTCCAGGGCCAGCAGGCCGTGGCGGTCGTAGAGGTTGCGCTGGGCCGGCGGCATGCCTGCGGCCAGCGGCACCGTCACGGCGGCGGCGGCATAGGGCCGCAGCGCATGCTCCTCGCTGCCCGGCTGGGCGGCGACGCCGGAGCGGCCGGCCAGCAGCGCGTCGGCCAGCGCGTCGGCCCCCTGGCCCAGCGCGCTGACGGCACCCAGTCCGGTGATCCAGACCCGGGTCATCAGGCCGCGGCGGCGGTCGGTTCGGCCTTGGCCGCGAGCAGTTCGTCCACCAGCGCGGCCAGGCCGGTCAGCGTCGGGTTCTGCAGCGCGCGGTCGTGCTCGATGCTGACGTGGAAATGGTCTTCCACGGTGAACATGAAGTCGACCAGGCCGAGGGAGTCCATGCCGAGCTCGGAGAAGGGCGTGTCGACCTTGTCGTTCAGCGCCTCGGCGCCGAGTTCGCGCTGGGCGATGCTGCAGAGTTGGTCAAGCGTGTTGCTCATGGAAATCTCCGAATGCAGAAGTGGGGCTGAGCGTGGCCAGCGGGTGGCGGCGCAGCAGGAAGTCGCGCACGGTGCGGGCCACGGCGATGCGCTCGTTGTCGAGCGTCAGCATGTGGTAGCTGTCGTGGAACCAGTGCACCTCGGGCGCCTGGCCGAGGCGGCCCTGCAGTTCGCGCACGCTGCGCGGGCCGGAGACGTCGTCCTCGGTGGCATGCAGCACGACGGCGGGGGCGCTCAGGCCGGCGAGGCGGCCGCGCACATGGCGGATCAGCCGCGTGGCCTCGTACAGCGACGCGGCCGACAGCCGCGCGGCGCCGACGGCCGAGACGCGGTTGGAGGCCATCGCCTGCTCGACCCAGGCGCGCAGGCGCTCGTTCTTCAGGCCGAAGGGGGCCGTCTCCTTGAAGCTCATGCGGCGGCGGAACATCGGCAGATAGGCCAGCGGCAGCAGGCGGCGCCAGGGCGAGACGTTCCAGCCGTCGAAATGCAGGGTCGTCGAGATCAGCACCAGGGCCGCGGCCGGGCGGCGCGCGGCCAGGGCCAGGGCCAGCACGGCACCCATGCACAGGCCGCCGATGGCCACGCGGCCGTGCTTGGCGGCCAGCCGGTCGAAGGCGGCCTCGGCCTCGGCCAGCCAGTGCTCGAAGGGCGGCACGGGCAGCTGCTCGCCGGTGGCGCTGCTGACGCCGTAGCCGGCCATGGCCGGCGTTTCGACGACGTAGCCGACCTCGCGCAGCGACTTGGCGACCGGGGCGAGCTCCATCGGGTTGGCGCACAGGCCGTGAAACAATAGCACCGCCGGGCGGCTCTCTTCTAACGATTCCATAGCCGACAGTGTCCGAGCCAGGGCCGTCGTACGCATGACTCAAGCCTTGCCGTGAGCTGACTATGTGACAGCCCCATGTCAGCACCCCGGCCCACCCGGCGCCATACTTCCCACCATGCGCATCCTGCTCGTCGAAGACGACGAACAACTCGTCGAAACCACCGCCCGCGCGTTGCGCTCCCAGGGCTGGGTGGTGGACTGCACGGCGCGCGGCGAGCCGGTGCCGCGCTCGCTGCGCGAGGACGCCTACGACCTGCTCATCCTCGACATCGGCCTGGCCGGCATCGACGGCTTCGAGACGCTGCGCCGCGTGCGCGCCGACGGCCTGTCGGTGCCCACCTTGATCCTGACCGCCCGCGACGCGGTGGAAGACCGCGTGCGCGGCCTGGAGGGCGGCGCCGACGACTACCTCGTCAAGCCCTTCGCGCTGACCGAGCTGGTCGCCCGCGCCCGCGCGCTGGTGCGCCGCAGCCAGGCGCGCACCAGCAACCAGCTGCAGCTGGCCCGCCTGCGCATCGACCAGGAGGCGCGCCGCGCCTACATCGACGAGGAGCCGCTGGCCTTGTCGGCGCGCGAGTGGGACGTGCTGGGCTTCCTGATGGCGCGCGCCGGCAAGGTCGTGCCCAAGGAGCACATCGCGCTGGCCAGCAATGCCTGGGACCAGGGTGTCAGCGACAACGCCATCGAGGTCTGCCTGTCGCGCCTGCGCGCCAAGATCGAGCCCGGCGGCGTGCAGCTGCGCACCGTGCGCGGCCTGGGCTATCTGCTCGAGGAAATCGGCTGAGTGGCCGAGGCATTGAGCGGCCGCGTGCGTGCCAGCCTGCAGCGCCGGCTGTTCGTCGGCCTGATACTGCCGCTGCTGGTGGGCCTGCCGCTGCTGGGCCTCGCCCTCTACGAGCAGGTCCAGCACAGCGCACAGACCTGGCTGGACGAGGCCCTGGAAGACACGGCGCTGACGCTGGCGGGCCAGATCGACGTCCGCGGCGGCGAACCGCGCATCGACATCAGCGCGACGATGGACCGCGCGCTGCGCTTCGACCGCCAGGACGACGTCTTCTACCTCGTGCTCGGCCCGCACGGCGAGGTGTTGCAGGGCGACGCCGGTCTGGCCGAACTGCAGCCGCGCCCGGCCGCGCAGCCCGTGGGCGGCACCTATTACGGCGAAGTCCGGCTGCGCGGGCGTGAGCTGCGCCTGGCCCAGCTCGGCCAGGACTGCGGCGCGGGCGTCTGCCAGGTGCTGGTGGCCGAGACCCTGCACAAGCGCGACGCGCTGCAGAGCGAGATCGGCGGCCTGGTCGCGCTGAACGGCGCCGGCCTGACCCTGCTGCTGGCGCTGGCCGCCTGGTGGACCATCCGCCAGGGCCTGTCGCCGCTGACCGAGCTCAGCGCCGAGCTGGAGCACCGCGACCTGCACCGGCTGACGCCGCTGTCGGCCCGCATGCCGCGCGAGCTGGTGCCGCTGCAGTCCGCCTTCAATCGCCTGTTCGAGCGCCTGGCGAGCGCGGCCGAGACGCAGCGCGAATTCCTGGCCGATGCGGCCCACCAGCTGCGCACGCCGCTGACCTCGCTGCAGACCGAGATCGAGCTGGCCCTGCTGGAGCCTCACGACCAGCGCCTGGACCCGCTGCTGGCCCGGCTGCGCCAGCGCGTGCAGCGCAGCGCGCGGCTGGCCCAGCAGCTGCTGTCGCTGGCGCGCGCCGAGGACCGCAGCGTCGACGTCGGCGCCGCGCTGAACCTGCGCGACATCGCCACCGAGAGCGGCCAGGACTGGGCCCATCGCGCGCTGCCCAGCGGCGTGGACCTGGGCTTCGAGCTGGCCGACGCGCCGGCCCTGGGCCATGCCTTCCTGCTGCGCGAGCTGCTCGAGAACCTGATCCACAACGCCGTCAACTACGCCGGCCCCGACGCCCGCATCACGGTGCGCTGCGGCAGCGACGCCGCAGGGCCGTGGCTGGAGGTGGAGGACAACGGCCCGGGCATCCCGCCGGCCGAGCGCGCGGCGGCGACGCAGCGCTTCCGGCGCGGCAGCAGCGCCGTCGGCATCGGCAGCGGCCTGGGCCTGGCCATCGCGGCCGACATCGCCAGCCGCCACGGCGGCCGGCTGGAGCTGCTGGACGCGCACGCCGGCCCCGGCCTGCGCGTGCGCCTCACGCTGCCGCGGCCCTGAGCACGGAGCCCCCGGCCCAGCGGGTACGCTGGTCCGCCCCCGCGGGGGCGGCGATGCTCGACGGCTCGACCGTCGAGCACATCGCCGGCGCGGGCCGGCTTGGGAGCGGCCCGGCGCTCGGCCCGGAATACAAGCTCAGCCGAGCGACTCGTACAGCGCCAGCATCTCCTGCGTCAGCTTGTGGCGCGCGTCCAGGTGGATCATGGGCCGGCTCAGCTCGTGCGACTCCTTCACCTTGACGCTGCTGGACAGGAAGGGCTGCAGCACCGGCAGGCCCTCGTCCAGCAGCTCCTGCACGACGCGCTGCGGCAGCGTCGCGCGGGCCTGGAACTGGTTGACGACGATGCCCTCCACGCTCAGCTCGGGCGCATGGTCGGCGCGGATCTCCTCGACCGCCTCCAGCAGCCCGTAGAGCGCGCGGCGCGAGAAGTCGTCGCAGTCGAAGGGGATCAGGCAGCCCTGGGCCGCAATCAGCGCCGAGCGCGTGTAGAAGTTCAGCGCCGGCGGCGTGTCGATCCAGATCTCGTCGTACTGGTCGTCCAGCAGCTGCAGCGCATTGCGCAGCTTGTAGATCTTGTAGCGGCTCTCCAGCTTGCCGTGCAGCTCGTCCAGCTCGGCCGAGGCCGGCATCACGTCCAGGTTCTCCCAGGCGCTCGGGACGACGAACTCGCCGGTGTCCACCTCGCGCACGCTGAACTTCAGCGTCTGCGCGAAGAAGGCGGCCGAGCCGGCGTGCTCCTCGTCCGCCGCGTCGCCGAGCAGATAGCGCGTCGTGTTGGCCTGGCAGTCCAGGTCGATGACGAGCACGCGCTGGCCCGCGGCCGCGGCAATCGCCGCGAGATTGCTCGTGATCGTGGACTTGCCCACGCCGCCCTTCTGGTTGAACACGACCCGCCGCATCGCCGCACCTCCGTTTGGATGCGGTGATTGTGCATCGCACCAATAAAGTGGTTCAGCTGCGTTGCACGGGACCTATCGCGATGGGTGTTCTCAGCCACTGCTTGGCGCCGGCCCGCGCGTGCAGCGCGCGCACGACCTCCATGCCCTGCACGACGCGACCGAAGGCGGCGAAGCCCTGGCCGTCGGGGTTGCGATGGCCGCCGTAGTCCAGCTCGGGCTGGTCGCCGATGCAGACGAAGAACTCGGCCGCCGCCGTGCCGGGCGCGCCGCGCGCCATCGAGACCGTGCCGTCGCGGTGGCGCAGGCCCTTTCCAGCAGGCCTCGGTCCATATAGGCCGGGTAGTTGGCGACCGTGATGGGCGCGACGGCGGTATCGACCTCGATGGCGAAGGGGCCGAGCGGCGTGTCCACGCGGGTGCGGACGGTCGCGGCCTGCGCGGCCAGCGGCAGTGCGGCGAGAGAGAGCAGGTGGCGTCTTTGCATGGTGCTGCCTCAGCGGGTGTGGTGAGCGGGCCCCAGCCCGGGCCGAGGGTGAAGGTGAACATCAGCGCTGGTTGGCGAGGGCACGTTCGACAAACTGCCGCGGCACCGTCGTCCTGGGCACGCGCACCGGGAACCAGCTGCGGATGTCGCTGTCGACGCCGATGCCGTGCATGAAGTTGTAGAGGCCCTTTTTCAGCCCCTGGCCGAGGCCGTCGTGGTCGGTGGGCGTCGGGTCGATGAAGGCGATGTCGTTCTTCGCGAAGCGCCCCGGCGGCAGCGGCTGCAGCGTGACGCCGTAGTCAGCCGGGTTCAGGCCCACCGGCGAATGCACGGTGCAGGCGAAGCGGTGGAAGAAGCCGCTGTGGATGCAGCCGTTCTCGAACAGCTGGCGCACGTATTCCAGCGCGTCCACGGTGTCCTGCGTCGTCTGCGTCGGGAAGCCGTACATCAGATAGGCATGCACGAGCACGCCGGCATCGGCAAAAGCCTTGGTGACGCGCGCCACCTGCTCGACGCTGACGCCCTTCTTCATCAGCTTCAGCAGCCGGTCGGACGCCACCTCCAGCCCGCCCGAGATCGCGATGCAGCCGTTGTCGGCCAGCAACTGGCAGAGCTCCGGCGTGAAGGTTTTTTCAAAGCGGATATTGCCCCACCAGCTGATGGCCACGCCCCGCCGCAGCAGTTCTTCCGCAAGGGCCTTCAGCGCCTTGGGCGGCGCGGCCTCGTCGACGAAATGGAAGCCGGTTTGCCCGGTCTCCCTCACGATGGCTTCGATGCGGTCCACCAGCACGGAGGCAGACGCCGCCTCGTAACGCGAGATGTAGTCCAGGCTGACGTCGCAGAAGCTGCACTTCTTCCAGTAGCAGCCGTGGGCCACGGTCAGCTTGTTCCAGCGCCCGTCGCTCCACAGCCGGTTCATCGGGTTGAGCATGTCCAGCAGCGACAGATAGCGGTCCAGCGGCAGCCCGTCCCAGGTCGGCGTGCCGACGGCGTCGAAGGCGATGTCGGGCTCGACGAAGTTGGTGTACGTCACGGTCCCGTCGTCGCGCCAGAAGCTGCGCACGAGCCGCGCCTTCGAGCGCTTGCCCGAGAGGTGTTCGAGCAGCGCCAGCAGCGGCCGCTCGCCGGCATCCAGCGTCACATAGTCGACGAAGTCGAACAGCCGCGGCTCGGCGAGCTCGCGCAGCTCGGTGTTCACATAGCCGCCGCCCAGCACGCACGCCACCTCGGGCCGCGCGGCCTTGATGGCCTGTGCGATGCGCAGCGCCGCGTAGACCGACCCGGGGAAGGGCACGGACAGCAGCACGACATCGGGCGCATGGGTTTGCAGCGCCTCCAGCGCCAGGCGCTGCAGCGTCGCATCGATCAGATGCGGCGGCTCGGCCAGGGCCTCGGCCAGCGGGTCGAAATGCGGCTGGGCCGCGGCCAGCTTCTCGGCATAGCGGACGAACTCGAAGCGCGGGTCCACCGCGTCGCGCAGCACGTCGGCGAGGTCGTTCAGGAACAGCGTGGCCAGGTGGCGGGCGCGGTCCTGCAGGCCCAGCGCACCGAAGGCCCAGGCCAGCGGGTCTTCGCCCTCCGCGCCGATGTAATGGTCCAGCGACGCGAAGCGCACGCCCTCGGGCAGGAAGCAGCGCGTGTTGATGCGATGCGCCAGCGTCGGGTCGCGGCCCTGCAGAAAGGCCAGCGCCCGCGGCGTGGCGGCGGCAATGGGCCCGAACTCGGCGGCGAACCAGGCGGTCTGCGGCGTGCGCCGGTCGTCGGGCAGGGCCTGGACGCACGCGTGGATCTGCGCGAGGCCGGCGGGCGAGAACAAGTCCAGCACGAGGGCCAGCGCCAGGTCCACCTGCTGCGCGGCGACACCCTGCGAGCGCAGGAAGCCGGTCAGGTAGGCGGTGGACGGGTAGGGCGTGTTCAGCTGCGTCATCGGGGGGATGACGGAGAGCACGCGAAGCTTCGTTGCGGCGGGAGTTTCCACCCGGGCAATTGTCCCTGACGTGGCCTTCGGCCCGGCGCCTGGGCGGCTCAGTGGCGGCTCAGCCCCCCATCCACCCCGCCAGCTTCTCCGCAATCATCAGCGTCGGCGAGTTCGTGTTCCCGCTCGTGATCGTCGGCATCACGCTCGCGTCGGCCACGCGCAGGCCGGTCACGCCGCGCACGCGCAGCCGCGGGTCGGTGACGGCCATCGGGTCGGACGGGCGGCCCATCTTGCAGGTGCCCACGGGGTGGAAGATGGTCGTCGCGATGTCGCCGGCCAGGCGCGCCAGTTCCTCGTCGGTCTGGTATTGCGGCCCGGGCCGGTATTCCTCGGGCTTGAAGGCGGCCAGTGCCGGCTGCGACACGATGCGGCGCGTCAGCCGCAGGCTTTCGGCGGCGATGCGGCGGTCCTCGTCGGTGCTGAGGTAATGGGGCCGGATGGCCGGCGCCACTGCCACGTCGGGCGCCGTGATGCGCACCGTGCCGCGGCTCGTCGGGTTCAGGTTGCAGACGCTGGCCGTGAACGCGTCGAAGCCGTGCAGCGGCTCGCCGAAGGCGTCCAGCGACAGCGGCTGGACGTGGTACTGCAGGTCCGGCCAGGCGCGGTCGGGGCTGGAGCGCGTGAAGGCGCCGAGCTGCGACGGCGCCATGCTCATCGGGCCGCTGCGGCGCAGCGCGTATTCCAGGCCGATCATGGCCTTGCCCCACCAGGTGGCGGCGCGGGTGTTCAGCGTGCTGGCGCCCTGCACCTTGTAGACGGCGCGGATCTGCAGGTGGTCCTGCAGGTTGGCGCCGACGCCGGGCAGGTCTTTCTCCACGGTCAGGCCCAGGCCCTGCAGCAGCGCACCCGGCCCCAGGCCGCTGAGCTGCAGGATCTGCGGCGAGCCTACTGAGCCGGCCGCAAGAATGACCTCGCCGCCCGAGTTCAGCCACGGCTGCTCCACGCCATGCGGCGTCAGCACCTCGACGCCGCTGCAGCGCAGGCCGCCGGCGCCGGAGCTGTCGTGCATCAGGCGCAGCTTGCGCACCTGGGCGCCGGTCCACAGCTCGAAGTTGGGCCGGCCCAGGGCCGTCGGGCGCAGGAAGGCCTGGGCCGTGTTCCAGCGCCAGCCCTTCTTCTGGTTGACCTCGAAATAGCCGACGCCCTCGTTGGTGCCGGCGTTGAAGTCGCTGGTGGCCGGGATGCCGGCCTGCTGTGCGGCGGCGGCGAAGGCGTCGAGGATGGGCCAGCGCAGGCGCTGCTGCTCGACGCGCCATTCGCCCCGGTGCCCGTGCACGGCGGCAAAGCCCTGGGGCGCGGCGGCGGGGGCGTCCAGCCGCCAGTGATTTTCGTGGCGGCGGAAGGCGCGCAGCACGCGTTCCCAGCGCCAGGTGTCGTCGCCGGTCAGCTCGGCCCAGTGCTCGTAGTCGCGGCTCTGGCCGCGCATATAGATCATGCCGTTGATGCTGGAGCAGCCGCCCAGCACCTTGCCGCGCGGGTAGCGCAGGCTGCGGCCGTTCAGGCCCGGCTCGGCCTCGGTGTTGAAGCACCAGTCCGTGCGCGGGTTGCCGATGCAGTGGAGGTAGCCGACCGGGATGTGGATCCAGTGGTAGTCGTCCTTGCCGCCGGCCTCGATGAGGAGCACGCGTTTGTTCCGGTCGGCGCTGAGGCGGTTCGCGAGCAGGCAGCCGGCCGTGCCGGCGCCGACGATGATGGTGTCGAAACCTTCTTTGGACATGCCCTAGCGTAAATCACCGCCAGGCCCGGGAGTCCGCGCGGCCGAGGCGGGCCGGTCCGGTCGGGCGCTGCGCTCGTCGAACGGGCCCGCGAATTCGCGCCATAACGTCGAGATCGCGCGCCTGTGCGTCGGCAGGCGGCGCCCGGCTGCATCAGCCAGCCTGGGTGGCCCGCACAGGAATCCAAACGCGAAAACGCGTGCCGGCGCCGGGCTGGGAGTCCACCTCGATACGCCCGCGATGCTTCTGCACGATGGAGAAGGAGAGCGACAGGCCCAGTCCCGTGCCCTTGCCGACCGGCTTGGTCGTGAAGAAGGGCTCGAAGATGCGCCGCTTGACCTCCTCGGTCATGCCGGTGCCGGTGTCGGCGACCTCGATGCAGACCCAGCCGTTTTCCGCGCGGCTGGCCAGGGTGATCGTGCCACGTTCGGGGATGGCATGAGCCGCATTGACGATGAGGTTCATGAAGACCTGGTTCAGCTGGGCCGCGATGCAGTGAACCGGTGGCAGCGCGCCATAGTTCTTGCGCACCTCGGCCTTGTACTTGACCTCGTTCATGACGACGTTGAGCGTGGAGTCCAGGCCGGCGTTGAGGTCGGCGTCCTGCCAGTCGGCGTGGTCGACGCGCGAAAAGTCCTTCAGGTCCTGGACGATCTTCTTCACTCGCAGCAACCCGTCCTCGCTCTCGTTGAGCAACTGCGGCAAGTCCTGCTGAATGAAGTCCAGGTCGACGGCGTCGTCGACGCGCTTGACCTCGGCGATCAGTTCGGCGGGCAGCGTGGCGGCCGGCAGGCGCGTGAGGAGGGCCAGCAGTCCGAAGACGGGCTCGATATAGCCCCGCAGCGACCCGAGGTTGGAGCTGACGAACCCAATGGGGTTGTTGATCTCGTGGGCGACGCCGGCGGCGAGTTGGCCGATGGACGCCATCTTCTCGGACTGCAGCAACTGGTTCTGCGCCTCCTCGAGCCGCGAATTGGTCTGCTTGATGCGCTCGTAGTTCAGCTCAAGCTCGCGTTGCACCCGACGCACTTCGGTGCGGTCCTGCAACAGCCACCATGTGCCCGCCGTCGGCTCCGAAGGGCTGGCGACATAGGCAATGATCTGCACCCACAGCCGATGTCCCGCCAGCGTGCAGACCTCCATCTCGTGAAGCAGGGAGTCGCCCTGGGACAGCACCGGGTAGGCAATCCGCCCCAGAGCCATGAAGTCCTCGTCGCTCTTGAACAGGCGTCGCGTTTCCAGGCCGTGCGCCGGGACGTCGCCGAGCTCGAACATCTCGGCGAACTTCTTGTTGCCCCGCTGCACGCGGTTGTTGGCCGTCGCGATGATGCCGACGGACGCGTTCTCCAGGAAGGCTTCGAGCTCGTGGTGGGTGCTGAGCAATTCGGCCGTTCGGTCAGCGATCATGTTCTCGAGCTCGCTGCGATGACGGCGCAGTTCGTCTTCGGCCTGACGGCGGCGCGTGACGTCCTGCAAGGTCTCGATGGCTCCGATGATCTGCCCCTGCAAGTCGATGATCGGTGCGGCCGTGAAGAAGAGCCAGCGCCCGCCCTCGCCGAAGTCGGGAAAGAAACTCTCCACCTCATAGGCGTTGGCGATGTGGGGCGATGGGTCGCAACGCCCGCCGTACAAATGCTCGCCTTCCTGCTTCGCGAGCCCGTCCACGATCAGGTCCGCCAACAGCGGCCTGGCCCGGGGATAGAAGGCGCACCAGGCGTCTTCCCGGCCCAGCATATAGGCCGCCTCGCGGCCGGTCGTTTGGGCACAGGCGGAATTCCAGTGCGTGACCCGGTGTGCCTTGTCGATGACGAAGGTGGCGACGGGGCTGTTCTCGAGAATTTGCGTGAGCACGCGGCCCATGTCCAGCAGGCTGTTTTGGACGTGGCGGATGTCGCTGAGATCCTGCCCGCTCAGCACCACGCAGGCCTGGTCGCCCAGCACGACCCGCTGGCCCTTGACCTCCAGCACCCGGCGGGCGCCGCTGCCCGTGCTGGCCGCGATCTCGATCGCCGGCAACTCGCCGTCCTCGCTCAGGCAGCGCTCCCCATAGCGCCTAAGCTCCTCGGCGTGCTCGGCCGCCGCCCAGCCGTGCGGCGGCATCTGCCGCAGCTCGTCCTCCGCATAGCCCAGCAGCCGCTGCATCGCGGCGTTCGCGAGCAGGATCTGGTCGACGCCATGCACCAGCGTCGGCGTGGTGACCGCCTGCAGGGCGAGCCGGAAATCGCCGCTCAACGGGTCGGCGTTCACCGCCTGGCCTCGCCTGGATCCTCGAGGATGAAGGAGCCATCGCTGCCCCATTGGACGTGGGTGATTCCAGGCTCCATGCGCTCCAGGCGGCGCATCTCGGCTTCCTGCGCGCTGAGCACGCCGTGCTGCTGGCGCACCTGATCGGCCAAGCGCTGGTTCTCCATGGACAACTCGCGGATGCGCAGCGCCTGGCGCACCGCGCTGAGCAGCTCGAAGTCGGTCCAGGGCTTGGAGATGAAGCGGTCGATGGCGGCCTCGTTGATTGCGGCCATCAGCGCGTTCAGGTCCGCGTAGCCCGACAACACGATGCGGCCGCAATCGGGCTGGATCTGCCGCAGCGCCGTCAGGAACTGCACGCCTGTCATCCCGGGCATGCGCTGATCCGAGATGACGAGGGCGAAGGCGCGTTCCCTGGCCCGGGCCAGGGCCAACGTCGCGTCGGTGAAGCATTCCACCTGGTAGCGGCCGCCCCCGGCATCCTTGAGTCCGTTGTGCATCAGGCGCTGAAGGGCCGTGAGGATGTGGGGCTCGTCGTCGACAAGCAGGATGTGCTCGCTCATGGATGCCCTCCTTCCGGCAGCTTGACGAAGATCTTGAGCTTCATGCCCTCACGGCCGGCAAATTCGCGCAATTGCTTGACGACGCGGACGTCGAAAACGAAGCCTGCGGCCAGCAGCAGGGTGCCTTGCGGGGACAGCAGATCCCTCGACAGCACCATGCCGGGGGCGACCTCGTAAGCCTGCATCTCGCGGTCGTCAGGCTTGTCGGTCGGCTCGTCGCCCAATGCCAGCTCGAAGGCTTCGACGACATGGGTCTCGTAGCGCGTTCCGGCACCGCCGCGGATCAGGGCCTGCGCCTCGGCCGGGGAGTAGCGCATGAGCGACAGCCGCCCCGATTGCGCGGCGTAGAAGTCGCTGGAGACGCTGAGGATCTGCGCGCCCAGCAGCACCCCTTCGCCGCTGAGGGCGTCCGGGAAGCCCTTGCCATCGATGCGCTCGTGATGCGAGCGAACATAGCGGGCGACGCGCTGGAGCCTGCCCAGGGGCAGCAAGGCCGCCTCGCCGTTCAGGGTATGGCGCCGATACAGCGCCAGCTCGTCGCTGGACATGGCCGACAGGGGCTTGCGCAGCAGCGTGTCCGGAAAACCGATCTTGCCGATCTCGTGCAACAGCCCGGCGATGTAGACATCCTCCTCGAGCATCGCCCCGCCGTTGAGGCGGCGGGCGGTGCGCCGAGCCAGATCGGCCACCTGACGCGAATAGCCGGCCAGGCCGCTGGAGCGCAGTTCGACGAGGCCCGAGAAGACGTTGATCGAGAGCAGGAAGTTCTCCTGCACCTGCGCGAACGAGGTCTCGAGCATGGCATTGACCTGTTCGAGCTCGGCCGTGCGTGCCTTCACGCGGGCGGCAAGGTCGGTGTTGAGAGCCTGCAGCTCGTCGTTCTGTTCGCGCGTGAGGCGCAGCAGCGCTCGGTTCTCCTGCTCCAGGCGGCGGCGCTCCAGGCCGTCCTGCACGCACATCACCAGCTCGCGGTCGTCCCAGGGCTTGGCGACATAGCGGTGGATCTGGCCGCGGTTGATCGCCGCGACGGTGGAGCCGATGTCGGCATAGCCGGTCAGCAGGATGCGCCCCACCGTCGGCCAGCGTTCGCGCACCTTTTCCAGCAGGGTGGCCCCGTCCATCTCCGGCATGCGCATGTCCGAGACCACGAGGTCGACCGGCTCCCTCTCCAGCAGGTCCAAGCCCATGGGGCCGCTCTCCGCCAGCAGCACGCGGTACCCCTGGGGCCTGAAGAGCCGGCGCAGAGCGCTGAGGATGGACGGCTCGTCATCGACGAAGAGCACGACGGGCGAATCAGATGCGGTCGTATTCATCCCGCTCTCCCTGAGCATGACATTGCCACTGAGAACGAAGTTTAGGCATGTCGGCCGCAAAAGCGGCAACCATGATGCCTAACGGCGAGTCCGACAGGGCGGCGCTGCCGTCAGCTCACGGTGCGCACGGCCAGCACCGGGAAGAGCTTGATGAGGCCGTCGCTCAGCAGCTCCACGGCCAGCGCCGCGAGGATCAGGCCCATCAGCCGCGTCATGATGTTGATGCCGGTCCGGCCCAGCACCCGGGCGATCTTGCTGCTGGCCGAGAAGGTCAGCAAGGTCACCGCCGCGACGACGACGCCGTAGCCGCACAGCACGGCCAGCTCCCACCAGTGGCGGGTCTTGTCGGCGTAGATGACCATCGTGGAGATCGTGGCCGGGCCGGTCAGCAGCGGGATGGCCAGCGGCACGACGGCGATGCTGGCGCCGGCGTCGACCTTGCTGGAACCCTCGGACACGTCCTCCTTGCGCGCCTCGGCCGGCTGGGCGTTGAGCATCTGCAGCGAGCTGATCAGCAGCAGGCAGCCGCCGCCGACCTGGAAGCTGGCGAGGGAAATGCCGAAGAACTCGATGATCTTCAGGCCGAACAGCGCGCTCATCGCGATGACGATGCCCGCCGTGCTGGCGCTGACGATCATCGTGTTGCGCCGCTGCGTGCGCGTGAAGCTGCTCGTGAAATGGATGAAGAAGGGCACCACGCCGACCGGGTTGACGATGGCCAGCAGCGCGACGAGGGGCTTGTAGATGTCCATGCGGCAGATTGTGGCGGCTGGCCGCGCCGCGCAGGGCGTTTCAACCCGCCGCGGCGAGGCCGCGCAGATAGTCCAGCCCCGCCGCGCCGCGCGCGCCCCACCAGCTCAGCAGCTCGCCGTCGACCCGCTGCACCCTGGCCCGCGGACACAGCGCCTGGGCCTCGGCCAGGTGCTCGGGGCCGAAGCGGTAGGGCTCGGAGCTGAGCAGCACCCGGTCGATGTCGTGAAGCCAGGCTTCGTCGCCGGCGAGCGCCGGGTAGCGGCCGGCGCCGTGCTCGCCGCCGGCCATGTCGGGCCAGCTGCGCCAGCCGGCCTCGGCCAGCAGCGTCGAGATATAGGTGTCGCGCGCCACCGTCATCCATGGCTCGCGCCAGATCAGGTAGAGCACGTTCTCGCCCGGCCAGCCGCGGCCGCGGCAGCGCGCCAGGGCCGCGGAGAACCCGGCCGACAGCGCGGCGGCGCGCTCGTCGACGCCCGGCTGGCCGGCAAAGGCGGCGCGCAGCTGCTCGAACAGGGCCAGGTTGTCCTCGGGCCGGCGCGGGTGGGTGACGATGATCTCGGGCACGAACTCGCGCAGGGCCTCGGCCGTCTCGCGGCGGTTCTCGTCCACGTTGACGACGACATGGGTCGGCGCCAGCCGCCGGAGCTTGGCCAGGTTCACGTCCTTGGTGCCGCCCACCTTGGGCACCGCGGCGACCGCCTCGGCCGGATGGATGCAGAAGCCGGTGCGCGCGACGAGGCAGGGCGCCAGGCCCAGCGCCACCAGCGTCTCGGTGGCGCTGGGAACCAGCGATGCGATGCGGGGGGAGGTCATTCGTTCTCGGTCAGCGCCAGGTAGACCGCGCAGCAGCCGCGCAGCCAGACCAGCGTCGGCAGCACCAGGGCCAGCGCGAACACCACGCCGCCACCGATCAATGCGGCCAGGCCCAGGTTGCCGCCCTGCAGCGGTATGCCGCTGGCGCCCAGGCCGCGTGGCCCCAGGCCCACGACGCCGGCCAGCAGCTGCCGGGCCGGCAGCTCGACGCCGGCGCCCAGGATGGCCAGGCCGGCCAGCAGCTGGCTGCCGCTGACGACGACGAAGCTGACCGCCGCGGTCGCCAGCGCGGCCAGCAGATAGACGGCAGCCATCAGCAGCGCCGTCTCGGGCAGGCCGTGGCGCAGCCGTTCGCGCAGAAAGCGCAGCACGCCGCCGCTGTGCCGGCCGGCCCAGACGGCCGGCCCTGCCAGCGGGCCGACGAGTACGACGAGGACGAAGCTGATGCCGCCCAGCAGCAGCACGCCGGCCGGCAGCACGACGGCCAGCAGCGGCGGGCCGAGCAGGGGCAGGCGCGTCGCCCACAGCAGGGCCGCCAGCAGCAGCAGGGCCAGCGCGGCCAGCGCCACGCAGGCCAGCAGGGCCAGCAGCACGCGGTGGGCGCAGTGCAGCGCGGCGGCGAAGGCGTCCTGGGGGTCGCGCACCGGCAGGCCGCGGGCCTGGTCCATCAGCATCAGGCCGGTGGCGTTGACGCTGAAAAAGGCGACAGCCAGCCCCAGGCCAAGCCATAGCGCGCTGAGCAGGGCCTGGTCGCGCCCCAGCGCCGAGCGTGCCATGGCCAGCAGCAGGCCGGCCATGCAGAAGCCCGTCAGCAGGCCGTAGAGCGCGCGCAGATTGCGCGGGGCGTCGATGCTGGCGAGCACGCGGGCGAGGGCGGAAAGCAGGGGCGGCGTCATGGCTTGAGAGGGGGCGGCGGCGATGGTATCGATGACGGAAACCTGAGCGCCCGGTGGCGCGAGGGTTTGTGCTAGCTCGGAAAAACAACACTTGCCGGAGTGCCGTTACGCATTCCTTGACCCCGCACCATAATCAATTGCCTGTGTCTGGACGCCGCACCTTCGCTTGAATGGTTCACGATGGGTTGAAGCTCCACATGGTTTTTTGGGTTTAGAGAAGAGAGAAGGGCTTCCCCATGGGAAACAAGCTTTATGTGGGCAATCTGGCCTACAGCGTGCGTGACGAATCGCTGCAAGAGGCGTTCGGTCAGTTCGGCACCGTGACCTCCGCAAAGGTCATGATGGACCGTGAAACCGGTCGCTCCAAGGGTTTCGGCTTCGTCGAAATGGGCTCCGATGCCGAGGCGCAAGCCGCCATCAACGGCATGAACGGCCAGGCCCTGGAAGGTCGCGCCATCGTCGTCAACGAGGCTCGTCCGCGTGAAGAGCGTCCGGGCGGCTTCGGCGGCGGCGGCGGCCGTTCGGGCGGTGGCGGCTTCGGCGGTGGCGGCGGCTACGGCGGCGGTGGCCGTTCGGGTGGCGGCGGCTACGGCGGCGGCGGTGGCGGCTACGGTGGTGGCGGCCGCTCGGGTGGCGGCGGCTACGGCGGCGGCGGTGGCGGCTACGGTGGTGGTGGCCGCTCCGGCGGTGGCGGCGGCTACGGCGGCGGTGGCCGCTCGGGTGGCGGCGGCTACGGCGGCGGCGGTTACTGATCCCCGGCCTCGCGCCCTGCGTCAAGCAAGGCACGAGGCACGCTCCCAGCACAGCAAGGCGCCTTCGGGCGCCTTTGCTTTGTGTGGGTCCGGGAGGCGCTCTTCGCGCGGCCCCACTGGGGCGTTTGGACCCGGACTTGAGCCGCACGCCCTCGATCTCGGCGCGTCCTTGCCGTAGGCGCGCTGGATCTCGAGGACGCGCACAGGCCGCCAGCCCTCGGCGGAGGCCGTGGCGGATTCTTCGTTTGTGCCGCCTTTCTCGTGGGCCTTTGCGCCCAGCGGGACGCCCCGACCGCGGGCGCCCGCCCGCCGTCACTGCACCGTCACGTCGACGACGAACTGGTTGAAGCCGGTGGAGTGGACGGCGTAGCTGAAGGCCTTGTGCAGATAGGCCGCGGCGGTGCCCGTGGCCAGCACATAGCGGCCGGTGCCGCTGCCGGCGAAGCCGACGATCTTGTCGCCGTCCATCTTCAGGCTGCTCTTCGACTCGAGACCACGGCCGGCAGCCCGGTGCACTCCCTATGTCCGAGGGCTGTCGCGCGACTACTCGTGCTGGCGGCGCTTGCGCGGCCGCCCGGCCAGCGCGCGGTCGTAAAGCCAATTGGGCAGCAGGCGCAGGAGCTTGGCCAGCACGCCCATCTGCCACGGGATGACGCGGTAGCTGGCCTGGGCGCGGATGGCGCGCACGGCCTGGGCGGCGAAGTCGTCCGGCTGCATCAGGAAGGGCATGCCGTAGCGGTTGCGGCGCGTCAGCGGCGTGTCGATATAGCCCGGCAGCAGCGTGACGACGCGCACGCCGAAGGGCCGGCATTCGCCGCGCAGGCTTTCGCAGTAGGCGACGACGGCGGCCTTGCTCGCGCAGTAGGCGCCGTGGCCCGGCAGGCCGCGGATGGCAGAGACGCTGGCGATGCCGACCAGCGTGCCCGAGCCGCGCTCGTTCATCGCCGCGACGAAGGGATGGAAGGTCGCGGCCAAGCCGACGTTGTTGGTCGCGAAGGTGCGGCGCATCAGGTCGAGGTCGTCGAAATGCGCCGTGTCCATGCCGACGCTGATGCCGGCGTTGGCGATGACGATGTCGGGCAGGCCCAGGGCCGCGATGCAGTCGCGGCCGGTGCGGGCCATCGCGTCGAGGTCGGCCACGTCGGCGCCGTAGACCTTGTAGCGGGCCGCGTCGAGCCGGTGCTCGGCGGCCCAGCGTTCGACCTCGGCGGTGCGGCGCGCGACGAGGGCGAGGCGGGCGCCGCCCTCGTAGTAGCGCAGCGCCAGCGCCTGGCCGATGCCGCTGGACGCGCCGGTGATGAAGACGAGTTCGCTCATCGTGCGCTCCGGTTCTCGATCTGGCCCTGGGCCTTGCCGCTGAAGCCGAGCTGGCCGGTCAGGTGGCGGTATTCGAAGTTCCGCGTGTTCAGCGTCGAGCCGCCCTGGCGGATGGTGACGGGCAGGTGGGAGCGCAGGATTTCGCTGTTGGCCAGCGCCTGCAGGAACTCGCCGCGCACGTCGAGCTGGGCGGGCGCGTCCTCGCCGGCGCCGGGCGGCAGGCGGCGCAGGTGCACGTCGCCGATCAGCTGCATGTCGCTGCCGTCGCCGTTGCTGATCGCGCGCCTGGCCTCGGCGATGGCCAGGCTGCCGTCGGGCGCGATGGCACGCACGCGCGCCTGGTCGATCTCGACGGTGTCGGTGTCGGGGTAGTGGCGCAGCTCGGCGCCGGCGATCTGCACGCGCAGCCGGCCGTCGGACGCGATGCGCTGGACCTCGAAGCGGGTCATGCGGTAGTCGGGCTCGTGGCGTGGCGCGGCCTGCTCGGCGGGCGCGTCGACCAGCGGCGTGTTCTTGACCAGCCACCAGGTGCCGCCGGCCAGCAGGGCCATCAGCAGCAGCGGCAGGTAGTTGAACAGCAGGCCCTGGGCCCGCCACAGCCAGGGCTGGGCCTGGCGGCGGCGCGGCGCGGGGGGGGGCAGCGTCGTCGCTGCGCTCACGGCTGTGCTCCGCCGTCCAGCGTGTCGTGGTGGGCGTGTAGCAGGCGCTCGTAGTGGCCGCCGGCCATCAGCAGCAGGTCGCAGCACTCGCGCGCGGCACCAAAACCGGCCGGCGCGCGCGTGACGTGGTGGGCCGCGGCCAGCACCTCGGCATGCGCCCCGGGCGGCGCGCAGGCGAAGCCGGCGCGGCTGAGCAGGGGCAGGTCGGGCCAGTCGTCGCCCATCGCGGCCACTTCGCCCCAACTGGCGCCCAACCGGGCCAGCAGCGGCGTGGCGGCGGCGAGCTTGTCCTTCACGCCGTAGACGGCATGGGGCAGGCCCAGGTCGGCCACGCGGCGGCGCACGGCCGGGCTGTCGCGGCCGGTGATGACGACGGGCGTGATGCCGGCCTGCTGCAGCATCTTCAGGCCGTGGCCGTCCAGCGTCGCGAAGGCCTTGAAGCTCTCGCCGGCCTCGCCGATGTAGATGCGGCCGTCGGTCAGTACGCCGTCGACGTCGAAGATGGCGAGCTTGACGCCCAGGCCGCTGCCCTGGGCCTTGACCAGCAACTCGGGCGGGAATCGCAGCGCAGCCACTAGATCACCTTCGCGCGCATCAGGTCGTTGATGCTGATGGCGCCCAGCAGGCGCTGATCGGCATCGACGACGAGGACGACGGTGATGCGGGCCGATTCCATCAGGTCGGCGGCGTCGACGGCCAGCGCGTCGGCACCGACGGTGCGCGGCCTGGGGTGGGCCACCTCGGCGGCCGTCAGCCCGCGCAGGTCGCGGCCCTGTTCGACGAGGCGGCGCAGGTCGCCGTCCGTGAAAATTCCATGGACGTGATCGTCGTCATCGACGATCACGGCCATGCCGAGGGCCTTGGCGCTCATCTCGCGCATCAGCGCGGTGAAGGGCGTGCCGGCCGCCACGCGGGGCAGGGCGTCGCCGGAGCGCATCAGGTCGCGCACATGGGTCAGCAGCTTGCGGCCCAGCGCGCCGCCGGGGTGGGAGCGGGCGAAGTCCTCGGCCTTGAAGCCGCGCGCGTCGAGCAGGGCCACGGCCAGCGCGTCGCCCAGGGCCATCTGGGCCGTCGTGCTGGCCGTGGGCGCGAGCTGCAGCGGGCAGGCCTCCTCGGCGACGGCGCTGTCCAGCACCACATCGGCATGGGCCGCCAGGCTGGATTCGGCCCGGCCGGTCATCGCGATGACGGGCACGCCCAGGCGCTTGAGCACGGGCAGGATGGCGTTGAGCTCGTCGCTCTCGCCGGAATTGGACAGGGCCAGCACGACGTCGCCCAGCGTGACCATGCCGAGGTCGCCGTGGGCCGCCTCGGCGGGGTGGACGAACAGGGCCGGCGTGCCGGTGGAGGCCAGCGTCGCGGCGATCTTGCGGCCGACATGGCCGCTCTTGCCCATGCCCATGACGGCCACGCGGCCGCGGCAGGCGAGCATGGTCTGGATGGCGCCGGCAAAGGCCTCGCCCAGGCGCGGCGCCAGTTCGGTCAGTGCACGGGCCTCGACCTCGAGGGCCGCTCGGCCCATCGCGATCGCGCGCCCGGCGGCTAAGGAAACGGAAGACATCGGGGCAGTGTAGACAAAGCCCTGCGGCCCGCAGAGGGTTTCCACAGAGCCGGGCGAGGGGCGGTCGGCCTAGACTGGCCCGACAGCAGCCCGGCCATGCGCCCGGCGCACGACGGAGGAGACACCGTGCAGCGGACCGACATCTCGGACCCGGCCTATTTCCACAAGGTCGTCGATTGCCAATGGGCCTGCCCGGCGCACACGCCGGTGCCCGAATACATCCGGCTCATCGCCCAGGGCCGGCACGACGAGGCCTACTGGGTCAACTGGGTCAGCAATGTCTTCCCCGGCGTGCTCGGGCGCACCTGCGACCGGCCCTGCGAGCCGGCCTGCCGGCGTGGCCGCGTGGAAGAGAAGCAGGCGGCCAAGCCCGAGCCGGTGGCCATCTGCCGCCTGAAGCGCGTGGCCGCGGACAGCAAGACGGACGAGTTCCGCGCGATGCTGCCCAAACCGGCGGCGCGCAACGGCCGGCGCGTGGCCTGCGTCGGCGCGGGGCCGGCCTCGCTGGCGGTGGCGCGCGACCTGGCGCTGGAGGGTTATGCCGTCACGGTGTTCGATGGCGAGGCCAAGCCGGGCGGCTTCATCCGCACGCAGATCCCGCGCTTCCGGCTGCCGGAGCGGGTCATCGACGAGGAGTGCGGCTACATCCTCGGCCTGGGCGTGGAGTGGCGGGCCGGCCAGCGCGTCGATTCGATGAAGGCGCTGCTGGCCGAGGGTTATGACGCCGTCTTCGTCGGCTGCGGTGCGCCGCGCGGGCGCGACCTGGCGCTGCCGGGGCGGGACGAGACGCGGCCCCAGGTCCACATCGGCATCGACTGGCTCTCCAGCGTCAGCTTCGGCCATGTCACGGCCGTGCAGCCGCGCGTCATCGTGCTCGGCGGCGGCAACACGGCGATGGACTGCTGCCGCTCGGCGAGGCGGTTAGGCGCCGAGAGCGTCACGGTCGCCGTGCGCAGCGGCTATGCGCAGATGAAGGCCTCGCCGTGGGAGAAGGAGGACGCCGAGCACGAGGGCATTCCCATCCTGGACTTCCATGTGCCGCTGGCCTTCGAGCATGCGGACGGCCGGTTGACCGGCATGCGCTTTCGCAAGGCGCAGACGGGCGAGGAAGTCGTCATCCCCTGCGACGAGGTGCTGATCGCCGTCGGCCAGGAGAACGCCTTCCCGTGGATCGAGCGCGATGCCGGCATCGCCTTCGACGAGCATGGCCTGCCGGTGCTGGACAAGCAGAGCTTCCAGTCCTCGCTGCCGCAGGTGTTCTTCGGCGGCGACGCGGCCTTCGGGCCCAAGAACATCATCACCGCCGTGGCCCACGGGCACGAGGCCGCCGTCAGCATCGACCGGCTGCTGCACGGCGAGGACCTGCGCCGGCGCCCGGCGCCCCACGTCAACCTTGTGTCGCAGAAGATGGGCATCCACGAGTGGAGCTACGACAACGCGGTGAGCCTGGACCTGCGCGGCAAGGTGCCCTGGGCCGCGGCCGAGAAGGCGCTGGCCAGCATCAAGGTCGAGGTGGAACTGGGCTTCGATGCCAAGGCCGCGCTCAAGGAAGCCCGGCGCTGCCTGAACTGCGACGTGCAGACCGTGTTCGCGCCCAAGCTCTGCATCGAGTGCGACGCCTGCGTGGACATCTGCCCGATGGACTGCATCACGTTCACCGAGGACGGCGACGACCTGCGCGGCCGGCTCAGGGCGCCGGCGCTCAACCTGATGCAGGACATCTACGTCGAGGGCGGGCTGAAGACCGGCCGTGTGATGGCCAAGGACGAGGACGTCTGCCTGCACTGCGGCCTGTGCGCCGAGCGCTGCCCGACGGGCGCGTGGGATATGCAGAAGTTCCTGCTTGTGACGGCCAAGGCCGGCGCGGCCTGCCGCGACCACGCGACGCGCAAGGAGGCTGCATGAGCCGCATCGAAGCCACCAACGACTTCGTCGTCAAGTTCGCCAACGTGAACGGCTCGGGCTCGGCGTCCGCCAACGAGCTGTTCGCGCGCGCCATCCTGCGCATGGGCGTGCCGGTCAGCCCGCGCAACATCTTCCCGAGCAATATCCAGGGCCTGCCGACCTGGTACGAGGTGCGCGTCTGCGAAGCCGGCTGGCTGGGCCGGCGCGGCGGCGTGGACCTGATGGTGGCGATGAACCCGCAGACCTGGGACCAGGACCTGGCGGAGATCCAGCCCGGCGGCTATCTGTTCTACGACTCGACGAAGCCGATGCCGCCGAGTTCGTTCAGGCCCGACGTCCACGTCATCGGCATGCCGGCCACGGCCATCTGCAACGCGACCTACGACGTGCCGCGCGAACGCACGCTGTTCAAGAACATCCTCGTGCTGGGGGCGCTCAGCGAGCTGATGGGCATCGAGGCCGCGGCCATCGAGAAGCTGTTCGCCGAGCAGTACCGCGGCAAGGAGAGGCTGCTGGACTCCAATGTGCGCGCGCTGCACGCGGGCCGCGAGTTCGCGCGCGACCATCTCTCCGTGCAGCCCTTCGGCCTCAGGGTGAAGCGCGCCGACGCGGTGGGCGACAAGATCTTCCTCGAAGGCAATGCCGCGACGGCCCTGGGCTGCGTTTACGGTGGCGCGACCGTCTGCGCCTGGTACCCGATCACGCCGTCGTCGTCGGTGGCCGAGGCCTTCGAGAAATACGCGGGCAAGTTCCGCGTGGACGCCGCCACCGGCGAGAAGCGCTACGCCATCGTGCAGGCCGAGGACGAGATCGCGTCCATCGGCATCATCACCGGCGCGGGCTGGAACGGCGCGCGCGCCTTCACGGCCACGTCCGGCCCGGGCGTGTCGCTGATGACCGAGCTCCTGGGCCTGGCCTATTTCGCCGAGATCCCCTTCGTCGTCGTCGACGTGCAGCGCGGCGGCCCCAGCACCGGCATGCCCACGCGCACCCAGCAGGCCGACCTGCTCTCCAGCGCCTATGCGTCCCACGGCGATACCCAGCAGGTGCTGCTGCTGCCCGAAGACCCGCGCGAATGCTTCGAGTTCGCGGCCGCGGCGCTGGACCTGGCCGAACGGCTGCAGACGCCCGTCTTGCTGATGAGCGACCTCGACATCGGCATGAACCAGCGCCTGTGCCGGCCGCTGGAATGGGACGACGCGCGCCGCTACGACCGCGGCAAGCTCATGACGGCCGAGCAGCTGGAGGCCGGCCAGGAGTTCGCCCGCTACAAGGACGTGGACGGCGACGGCATCCCGTGGCGCACGCTGCCCGGCACCCACCCGAGCAAGGGAGCCTATTTCACGCGCGGCACGACGCGCAACGAGCAGGCCAGCTACTCCGAGCGCGGCGACGACTACGTCCGCAACGTCGAGCGGCTGAAGCGCAAATTCGCCACCGCGGCCCTGCTCGCGCCCCAACCCCTGGTGCGCGCCGCCGCGCAGAAGACCCGCGTCGCCGTCCTCTACTTCGGCTCCACGTCGCCGGCCATGGACGAGGCGCTGGCGAGCCTGGCCGACGCCGGCATCCACATCGACGCGATGCGGCTGCGCGCCTACCCCTTTCCACCCGCCGTCGCGGAATTCATCGCCGCCCACGACACGGTCTTCGTCGTCGAGCAGAACCGCGACGCCCAGATGCGCCGCCTGCTGGTCAACGAGCTGGAGATCGCGCCCGCGCGGCTCACGCCGGTGCTGCATTTCGACGGCACGCCCATCACGGCCCGCTTCATCACCGATGCGATCACGCGCCATGTGCACGCACTGGCCACGACACCCAGGAGCGCCGCATGACCTATCTCGCCAAGCCCAGGCTGCACCACCCCAGCCTGACGAAGAACAAGGTCGGCTACACGCGCCGCGACTACGAGGGCAAGGTCTCGACGCTGTGCGCCGGCTGCGGCCACGACTCCGTCTCCGGCGCCATCGTGCAGGCCTGCTGGCAGCTCGACATCGAGCCGCACCGCGTGGCCAAGCTCAGCGGCATCGGCTGCTCCAGCAAGACGCCCGACTACTTCCTCGGCGCCAGCCACGGCTTCAACACCGTGCACGGCCGCATGCCCAGCGTGCTGACCGGCGCCTACCTCGCCAACCGCGAGCTGCTCTACCTCGGCGTCTCGGGCGACGGCGACTCGGCCTCCATCGGCCTGGGCCAGTTCGCGCATGCGATGCGGCGCGGCGTGCGCATGGTCTACATCGTCGAGAACAACGGCGTCTACGGCCTGACCAAGGGCCAGTTCAGCGCCACGGCCGACAAGGGGTCGGTCGCCAAGAAAGGCGCCACCAACAACGACGCCGCCATCGACCTCGCGGCCCTGGCCCTGCAGCTCGGCGCCAGCTTCGTCGCACGCAGCTTCTCCGGCGACAAGGCCCAACTGGTGCCGCTGATCGAGGCCGCCATCCGCCATGGCGGCGCGGCCTTCATCGACGTCATCAGCCCCTGCGTGGCCTTCAACAACCACGCCGGCTCCACGCGCAGCTACGACCATGTCCGGGAGCACAACGAGGCGCTGAACCGCATCGACTTCATCGACCTCGCGCCCGAGCAGGTCGCCCTGCATTCGCCCGACGTCATCGACCTGCCCCAGTCCGACGGCACGACGCTGCGCCTGCGCAAGGTCGCGCCCGACCACGACCCGACCGACCGTCTCGGCGCGATGGCCGCCATGCAGCGGCGCGCCGCGGAAGGCGAGATCGCGACGGGCCTGCTCTACGTCGACCCGGCGGCCCGCGACTGGCATGCCGCCCAGCACACGGCCGCGCGCCCGCTGAACGGCCAGGGCGAGCAAGAGCTCTGCCCCGGCGCCGCGGCGCTGGCGAAGATCAACGCGGGCCTGCGCTGAGGTCGGGCTCGGGCAGGGGCTCGATGCGCCCCAGCAGGAAGACGAAGGCGGCCATGCCGGCCAGCAGCACGACGCCGGCCACGATGAAGGCGTTCGTGAACGACTGCGTCTGGCCGACGATGACGCCGGTCACGATGGGGGCCACGGCGCCCATCATGTTGTTCGCAAAGTTCATGATGCCGCCGACCGTGCCGACACCGCCCTTGGGCGCGATCAGCGACGGCAGCGACCAGCCCACCGGCGCTGCCGCGGCCAGGCCGCTCAGCGCGATCGAGATCCAGACGATGGCGACGACCGGGTCGGTCGTCGTCGTCGCGCCGAAGACGGCCAGGCCCAGCGTCATGCCGGCCAGCAGCACCGTCTTGCGCACCCGGGTCTCGTCGTGGCCCTTGGCGATCAGGTGGTCGATCAGCCAGCCGCCGACGAGCAGGTCGGCCAGCGTCGCGCACATCCACGGGATGGCCGCGAAGCCGGCCGACTTCAGGATGCTCATGTGCATGGTCTGCACGAGGTAGCCCGGCAGCCAGGTCAGGAACAGGTAGAAGCAATAGCCATAGGCCGCGAAGCCCAGCGACAGGCCCCAGACCTTGCGGCTCTTCAGCAGATAGGCCAGCATGCCCGCCGGGTTGGCCGAGAGCTGGCCCTCCGGCGTGGCGCCGTTGGCGGTGATGTAGGCGTGTTCCTCGCGGCTGAGCCTGGGGTGTTGGCTCGGGTCGCGGTAGATCAGGTAGAAGGCCGCGAAGTAGGCGAAGCTGAACACCGACACCAGGCCGAAGCCCCAGCGCCAGCCCAGGTGCACGACGGCCAGCGCGATCAGCGGCACGCCGATGACGTTGGAGAACTTGGCCGCCGCGTCGAACAGCGCGGTCGACATCGCGCGCTCGGTGCGCGGGAACCAGAAGCCGGTGGCCTTGGCATTGGCCGGGAAGCTGGGCGCCTCGGCGATGCCCAGCAGCATGCGCGCCGCGAAGATGCCGGCGAAGCCGGTCGCGCAGGCGCTGATCAGCGAAGCCACGCCCCACAGGAAGGCGCCCCAGCGGCCGATCCAGGTCACGCCGAAGCGGTCCAGGATCAGGCCGGCCGGGATCTGCAGCAGCGCATAGCTCCAGAAGAAGGCGCTGAACAGCAGGCCCAGGTCGGTCGGGCTGAGGTTGAAGGCCTGCTGCAGCTGCGGCCCGGCCACGGAGATGCTGATGCGGTCGAAATAGTTGATCAGCACGCCGGAGCCGATCAGGCCGGCGATGCGCCAGCGCAGGCGCGGTACTTGGGGAACTGGGGTCGAGGTCATGGCTTGTCTCCTTGTTCGAATGGGTAGGCGGGCTAGGCTCGCGCGAGCCAGTTCAGCGCCGCGTTGCGCAGGGCCGCCACGGGCTGCGTGGCGTCCAGGTTCAGCACGCCGGGCTCGCCGTCCGGGGCTTCCAGGGTCTCGAACTGGCTGCGCACCAGGCCGGGGTTGAAGTAGTGCGTGCCGGCGCGGGACTGCACGCGTGCCAGCGCGGTGGCCTCGTCCAGCGCCAGATAGGCGAAGCGCAGGCCCGGTGCGGCGTCGCGCAGCCGGTCGCGGTAGGCGCGCTTCAGCGCCGAGCAGCTGAGCACGGCGCCGCTCGCGTGGCGGGCCAGTTCGGCACCGAGGGCCGCCAGCCAGCCGGCGCGGTCGGCGTCGGTGAGGGCGATGCCCTGGCGCATCAGTTCGCGGTTGCGCGGCGGGTGGAAGTCGTCGCCCTCGATGGTCGGCAGCCGCAGCGCGGCGCCAAGGGCCTGGGCCAGCGTCGACTTACCGCAGCCGGCCACTCCCATGACGACGAGGCGCAGCGGCGGGGCGCCCGCGCCCGGATGGTCTGACAGCATCTTGCCTCCTGGGTAGCGCTACCTCATTCGTTGGAAAAATGGGGCGCATATTGAAATTGCCGGCATAAGATGGCAACAACTTTCATGACCCAATCTGGATAGCGCTATCCTAAATGGACGACGAGCACCCGTCATTCGGGGTTTTGCCTAGATGAAGAAGCCTGCAACCCCCCGCTCCCCTCGCGCGACGGGCCGCACGACGCTCGCCGACGTGGCCCGGGTCGCCGAGGTCAGCCCGATGACCGCATCGCGCGCGCTGCGTGGCGAACGCCGCGTGGACGCCGAACTGGTCCGCCGCGTGCAGGAAGCCGCGCAGAAGATCGGTTATGTGCCCGACCCCGCCGCGCGCGCGCTCGCGTCGCGGCGCAGCAGCCACGTCGCCGTGCTGATCCCGTCGCTGACCAACCGGCTGTTCGTCGAGCTGCTGGAGTCCGCCCAGCAGGCACTGCGCGGCGCGGGCTTCCAGACGCTGATCGGCGTCACGCACTACGACCCGGCCGAGGAGGAGCAGCTGGTGCGGGAGCATCTGCTGCACCGGCCGGCCGGCCTGCTGCTGTGCGGCCTCGCGCAGACCGCCGCAACGCGCCGCATGCTGGCCGAGCAGGATCTGCCCTGCGTCTACATGATGGAGACGACGCCCGAGCCCCGGCTCTGCAGCGTCGGCTTCTCGCAGCTCGACGCCGCCGCCGCGATGACGCGGCATCTGCTGGCGCGCGGCCATCGCCGCATCGCCTTCGCCGCCGCCCAGCTCGACCCGCGCACGCTGCAGCGCCTGGAGGGCTGGCGCCGCGTCCTCGTCGAGGCCGGCTGCCACGACGAGCGGCTGGAGTGGCGCGACCCGGCGCCGTCGTCGGTGGCCCTGGGCGTGCGCATGTTCGAGCAGATCAGCGCGCTGCGGCCGGCCGTCGATGCGATCTTCTTCAACAACGACGACCTGGCCCACGGCGCGCTGCTGGCGGCCGCGCGCTTGGGGCTCGCCGTGCCGGGCGGCATCGCCATCGCCGGCTTCAACGACCTGCCCGAGAGCGCCTACACGGCGCCGCCGCTGACGACGGTGCGCACGCCACGCGCCGAGGTCGGCCTGCGCGCGGCGGAGCTGCTGCTGGCGCGCCTGCGCGGCGAGGCGCCGGCGGCGCAGCAGCTCGACCTCGGCTTCGAGCTCGTCGTGCGCGCGAGTAGCTGAATGCGATGGGGCGGGTGAAAAAGCACCTCGCCCGTCGCGTCGCGCGTCCTTCCCGGCGAGAGCCTGAGATGATCCGCGGGCCATGCGCCTACACCCATTCCCCCTCGCCGTCGCCGCCGCCCTCGTGCTGAGCGCCTGCGCCAGTTCCAGCCAGGACAAGGTCGCGGCCGCGGCCACGACGCCGCTGAGCGACCTCAACGTCGTGCGCGCCGACATCCCCGACGTGCTCAAGGCCGCCGCCGCGGCGCCCTATGCGCCGCCGGCCGACGCCAGCTGCGCGGGCCTGGCGGCGGGCATCCATGCGCTGGACGAAGTCCTCGGCCCCGACATCGACGCACCCGTCAGTGGCGCCAACCCCGGCCTGCTGGACCGTGGCGAGGATGCCGCCACCGGCGCGCTGCAGCGCACGGCCGAGGGCGTCATCCCCTTCCGCGGCTGGGTGCGCAAGCTCAGCGGCGCGGAGCGCTATGCCCGCCATGTCAGCGCGGCCATCGTGGCCGGCGGCGTGCGGCGCGGCTATCTGAAAGGCCTGGCCGCGGCCAGGGCCTGCCCGGCTGCCGACGCCAAGCGCTGAAGCTCAACGCTGCATCTTCACCGGCGCCATGTCGCGGATGTAGAACAGGCCGTCCCACTGCGCGCCCAGGCCTGTGCCCGCGTCCGCGGGCAGGGCGTAGCCGAAGTCCATGCCGCGCGCCGCCAGGCTGGCCGCGAGCCGCTGCGGTGCGTGCAGGAAGGCGAAGCCGGCCGGGTCGTTCGCGAGGGCCGCTTCGACGCTGCGCGGCAGGGCCGGCGGGATGGCCTGCACCTCGCCCGACGCGTAGTCCACGAAGCTGCCCCGCAGCGCGGTCAGGTTCAGCACGAAGTAGCCGCGGCCCAGCTTCTCGCCCAGGATGTCGCCGGCGTAGCGATGCCGGGCGTCGATCCTCATGCCGCGGGCCAGATGGCCGATATGGGCCCAGATCACCGCCTTGCTGCCGGGGTAGAGGTCGCGCAGCTGCCACAGGACGTTGTCGGCCATCGCATGGTCGCGCTGGTAGTCGCCGCGCCAGAGGCTGGCGGCCTGGGTCTGCAGGCCGGCCAGGCTGCGGCACAGCAGCGCGTCGCCGCCGACGGCGCACAGCGTGGCGTGCAGCCGGCCGGCCAGCGCGTCGAAGGCCCGCTGCTCGGCCGCGGGCGGTGGAGAGCGGTCCAGCTGCATCAGCCGGCCGGCCAGGCGCTCGAACAGCGGCCAGCCGGCGCCGTCGCCCGGCAGGCGGGCGCGCAGCCGCGGCAGCAGTTCGCTGCGGCTGAGCGCACCGCTGAGCTGGCTGTCGATGCCCGCCAGCAGTAGCGGCCGCGGGCCCGCCTGCTGTTCGTCCAGATAGCGCAGCAGGCCGCGGCCGGCGTCGCTGTTGGCGTACATATAGAAGACATTGCCCGGCGCCAGCGCGTCGAGCTTGTCGCCGCGCCGCATGGCCTGCTGCAGCAGCGCGACGTCGAACACGCCGCTCTCCAGCAGCAGCAGGTCGAAACCCTTGCGTTCGTGCAGATAGCGCAGCAGCCGGGTCTTGAGCTCGAACTCCTGGCGGCCGCCGTGGGTCTGTTCGCCCAGGGCCACGACGCGGGCCTCGCCGACCGCGTCGCCGAAGGCCTGCAGCTGCGCATCGCCGAGCGCGTCCGGCGTGGCCGCCGTCATCGGCTTCATCTGGGCGCGCACCCAGTCCATCGCCGCGTCGTCGGGCGCCGCCCGGGCACCGGCCAGACTCAGCGTCAGCACGGCCAGCACCATCCACTTGCTGTTCATCGCCACCTCCATCGGGAGGCGGCAGGATAGCGATTGCCAACTGGTATCAGGGCCGGCATATCCTCGCGCCCATGCCCGCTCCAGCCGTCGACACCCAGCTGCGCGACCTCGCCCGCCTGCGCCGCGTGCGCGACCGCATCGACCGCGACTACGCCCGCCCGCTGGACGTGGAGGCGCTGGCCTGCGGCATCGGCATGTCGGCCGGCCACCTGAGCCGCCAGTTCCGCGCGGCCTATGGCGAATCGGTCTACGCCTATCTGATGACGCGGCGCATCGAGCGCGCGATGGCGCTGCTGCGCCGCGGCGACCTCAGCGTCACCGAGGTCTGCCTCGAGGTGGGCTGCGCGTCGCTGGGCAGCTTCAGCGCCCGCTTCACCGCGCTGGTGGGCGTGCCGCCCAGCGTCTACCGGCGCGACGCGGCGGGCGCCACCGAGGGCATGCCGTCCTGCGTGTCCAGGCAGGTGACGCGGCCCGTCCGCAACTGATCAGGAATCGAGAAGCGCCGTAACGGCGCCAAACCTAGACTGGCTCCGACGGCTTTCCCGTGCTCCTCCCAAGGAAACAGCAACCATGGACATCACCATCCACTCGAGCTTCCTGCCGCAGAGCGACCCCGAGGCCTCGCTGGCCTTCTACCGCGACGCGCTGGGCTTCGAGGTGCGCAACGACGTGGGCTACAACGGCCTGCGCTGGATCACCGTCGGCCCCCAAGGCCAGCCCGGCACGTCCATCGTGCTCTACCCGCCGCAGGCCACGCCCGGCGTCACCGACGCCGAGAAGCGCACCATCGCCGAGATGATGGCCAAGGGCAGCTTCGCGATGGTGCTGCTCGCCACCCGTGACCTGGACGCCACCTTCCAGAAGCTGCAGGCGGCCGACGCCGACATCGTGCAGGAGCCGACCGACCAGCCCTATGGCGTGCGCGACTGCGGCGTGCGCGACCCGGCCGGCAATATGGTGCGCATCCAGCAGGCGCGCTGAGCCGCCCGAGGGCTGGCGCGCCACATCCCCCGACCGCGGGCATGCCCAATGGCCGGGGCGCGCGCAGCACCCACAATCGCGCCACTTCAAATCTCTCCCGCCCGCGATGAAACGACTGCTCTTGCCGGCCCTGCTGGCCGCTGCGCTCCATGCCCATGCCGCCGACCCGGCCGCCGCGGAGGGCCCGCTGGACGCGCTGCCCTACACGCCCAGCCTGGACGTGACGGCCATGGACCGCAGTGCCGACCCCTGCGAAGACCTCTACCGCTATGCCTGCGGCGCCTGGAGCCGGCACAACCCCATCCCGGCGGACCAGTCGCGCTGGTCGGTCTACGCCAAGATGGCCAACGAGAACCAGCGCTACCTCTGGGGCGTGCTGAACAAGCTCGGCGACCCCGCCACCGGGCGCAGCCCGACCCAGGCCAAGCTGGGCGACTACTTCGCCGCCTGCATGGACGAGGGCGCCGTGCAGGCTGCCGGCCTGAGGCCGCTGCAGCCGACGCTGGACCGCATCGCGGCGCTGCAGGACAAGCAGGCGCTGCCGGCCCTGCTGGCCGGGCTGCAGCTCGCCGCCGGCAATGACCGCCTCTTCTTCGGCTTCAGCGCCGGCCAGGACTTTGCCGACGCGACGCGCCAGATCGCCTTCGCCAGCGCAGGCGGCCTGGGCCTGCCCGACCGTGACTACTACCTGAAGCGCGATGACAAGACGCTGAAGATCCGCAGCGCCTACGAGGCCCATATGGCCCGCACTTTCGAGCTGCTCGGCGACGCACCCGCCGCCGCCAAGGCCGCCGCGCGCAGCGTGCTGGCCACCGAGACCGTGCTGGCCAGGGCGTCGCTGAGCAAGGTCGACAAGCGCGACCCCTACAAGACCTTCCACGTCGTCGATGCGCGCGGCCTGCAGGCCCTGACGCCCGGCTTCGACTGGGCCGCCTTCCAGGCCGCTCTGGGCACGCCGGCCGGCCAGGTGCGCTACAACGTCACCGAGCCGGCCTTCTTCAAGGCCTTCGCCGCGCGCCTGAAGGGCATGGGCCTGGCCGACCTGAAGACCTATCTGCGCTGGCAGTTGGCCAGCAGCCTTAGCAACGCACTGGACAGCGGCTTCGTGCAGGCCAACTTCGACTTCTACGGCCACACGCTGACCGGCCAGCCGCAGATCAAGCCGCGCTGGAAGCGCTGCGTGCAGCTCGTCGACCTGCAGATGGGCGAGGCCCTGGGCCAGGAGTTCGTCGCGCGCAACTTCACGCCCGAGCTCAAGGCCGCCACCGTGCAGATGACCGACGAGATCGAGGCCGCCATGTCGCGCAGCATCGCCAGCCTGGCCTGGATGAGCGTCGAGACCCAGGCGCGCGCCCAGCAGAAGCTCAAGGCCATCGTCAACAAGGTGGGCTACCCCGAGCGCTGGCGCGACTATTCGGCGCTGGCCGTGCAGCGTGGCGACTTCCTCGGCAACGTCGTGGCCGGCAATGCGTTCGAGGCCCGGCGCCGCCTGGCCAAGATCGGCCAGCCCGTCGACCGCGGCGAGTGGGGCATGACGCCGCAGACGGTGAACGCCTACTACGACGCGCAGATGAACGACATCAACTTCCCGGCCGGCGTGCTGCAGGCGCCGCTGTACGACGCGCGCCTGGACGAGGCGCCCAACTACGGCAACACCGGCGGCACCATCGGCCACGAGCTGACCCACGGCTTTGATGACGAGGGCCGCCAGTTCGACGCCCAGGGCAACCTGAAGAACTGGTGGACACCGAAGGACGGCAAGGAGTTCGAGCGCCGCGCGGCCTGCGTGGCCGACCAGTACGCCGGCTACACCGTCGTCGACGACATCAGGATCAACTCCAGGCTGACGCTGGGCGAAGACCTCGCCGACCTGGGCGGCCTCATCCTCGCCTGGGAAGCCTGGAAGATGCACATGACCGGCAAGACGCTGGAGGGCTCGGACCCCCACGCGGCGGGTACGCCGCTGCCCCCCACGGGGGCTGAGCCGGCTCGGGGCGGCCCATCGACGGCTCTTCGCGACGGCATGACGCCCGAGCAGCGCTTCTTCGTCGGCTTCGCGCAGTGGGACTGCGCCGACGCCCGCCCCGAGGCGCTGCGCGTGCACGCCAGGATCGACCCGCACTCGCCGGCCAGGTGGCGCATCAACGGCGTCGTCGTCAACATGCCGGAATTCGAGAAGGCCTTCGCCTGCAAGCCCGGCGCCAAGCTCGTGAAGCCGGCGGCGGAGCGCTGCAAGGTGTGGTGAGTTGACCCTTCGGAGGCAAGATGATCGACCACCTGAGCCTCACCGTCGGCGACTACGCGAAGAGCAAGGCCTTCTACCTGGCCGCACTCGCGCCGACCGGCCATTCGCGCCTGGTGGAACTGCCCGCCGCCGCCGCGGGCCAGTCGCCCAGCGCGGGCTTCTGCCATGCCGATGGGTCTGATCTGTGGATACGCCAGGGCCGGCCCATCCAGCCGCCGGTCCACATCGCCTTCCGCGTGCCCACGCGCGCGGCGGTGGACGGCTTCCACAAGGCCGCCCTCGCGGCCGGCGGCACGGACAACGGCCCGCCGGGCTTGAGGCCCAACTACCACCCCAGCTACTACGGCGCATTCGTGCTCGATCCGGATGGCAACAACATCGAGGCGGTGTGCCACGAGGTGGGGTGAGGTGGCCTGGCGTGTGCTGATCGGCCCATGCCGTCGATCACCACGCGCACTTGCAGATTGCTATCATTGATAGCAATTGGAGGCTGGCAGATATGGCAAACCTGTTGGTGCGAGGAATCGACGAAGCGCTGGTCACGGCGCTCAAGGAGCGTGCGGTCGCGCATGGCCGCAGTGCGGAGGCGGAGCATCGCGAGATCCTGGCGGCGGCACTGCGACGGCCTCGGAAACGATCCCTTGCCGCGGTGCTGGCGGCGATTCCCGACGTCGGTGAAGACAGCGATTTCGAGCGCGTCGACAGCGCTGCGGAAGCCCCGGATGTATTTGATTGACACGAACGTGATCAGCGAGGCGCGCAAGCGCGAGCGCGCCGATCCAGGCGTCCTGGCGTTCTTGCGCGCGGCGGCAGCTCGGGATGAGGCGCTGTACCTGTCGGTCGTCACCATTGGCGAACTGCGTAGAGGCATCGAGCTGATCCGCCATCGCGGCGATGAGCCGCAAGCGGGGTTGCTGGAGCATTGGATGCACACCGTCCTCCACGACTACGCGGATCTGATCCTTGCCTTCGACGCGGACGCTGCCCAGGTGTGGGGCCGTTTGCGCGTGCCGCATCCAGAGCACGAACTCGACAAGCAGATCGCGGCCATCGCGCTGGTGCACGACTTGACGGTGGTCACGAGAAACGTGCGGCATTTCCGAGCCAGCGGTGTCAAGCTGTTGAATCCTTTTCGCGATCAAGCGCCGTCTTGAACGCCGTTGATCTCAAGGATCCTGCCCGATCCGACCTGCTGCACGCCCCATGAAACGCCCGCTGATTTCCCGCCTGACCGCCTGCCTCGCCCTATGCTGCGCAACGGGCTTGCGGGCCGACCCCGTCACCATCGCCCTTGCGGCGCCTGAGGCCCGCCGGGTCGACCTGGCAGGCGAAATGACGGACTGGGATGCGCACAAGCAGGCGATGGCGCGTGGCGCCGACGGCGTCTGGCGGACGCGCCTGGACCTGGCGCCGGGCCAGTGGCTCTACAAGTTCGTCGTCGACGGCCGCTGGGTGCCCGACTCGGCCACGTCCGACCATGATGCAGACGGCCGGGGCGGCCAGCATTCCTTCCTCTTCGTCGGCGAGGGGGCGTGGACGCCGCTGGCTGCCGGTGGCGGGCGCGTCGAGGCCTGGCAGGTGCCGTCGGCGGCCTTTGGCGAGACGGTCAAGGTCAACGTCTATCTGCCACCGGGCTTCGAGCGCGGCCAGCCGCTGCCGGTGCTGACCCTGCTGCACGGCGGCGGCATGGATGCCGACCAGTGGTGGCGTACCGGTCATATCGAGCGTTATGCCGACCGGCTGATCGCGGCCGGCAGCATCCGGCCCCTGGTCATCGTCATGCCGAGCAGCAACGGCCGGCGCTACGAGGGTCCGGCCGAGCGCTTCATCGTCGACGAGCTGCCGGCGTGGCTGAAAGCCCGCTACGGCCTGGCGCCGACGCGGGCGCAATCGGCCATCGCGGGCATGTCGATGGGCGGCACCGGAGCCGTCCGGCTGCCGCTGGCGGCACCGCAGCGCTGGGGCCTGGCCTATGCGCTGAGCGGCTACTACCCGCCCGAGCTGGTCGAGCAACTGCGCCGCGCCGGCTTGCCGGTCGAGCTGGTGATGCGCTGCGGCCGCGGGGACGAACTGCTCCCGACGAACCGCGCTCTCGTCGCCGCGCTACGCGAGCGGGGCCAGGCGCCCGACTACCGCGAGGACGCGGGCGGTCACAGCTTCCACTATTGGAGCCAGATCCTGGCCGAGACGCTGATTGGCGTGGACGCCTATTTCCGGCGCTGATACCAGCTGTGCGGCCTCACCCCGGAACCAAATTGCGCCCGGTGGTTGGCCCGGTCGAGGCCCGCCTCGTCCAGGCGCGAGCATCGACAAGATTGACCGTTATCCGGTTAACGGATAACCTCCCGCCATGGCGATCCAGTCCTTTGCGTGCCCCGACACGGAGGCCTTGTTCACGACCGGGAAGAGCCGTCGCTTTGCAAACATCAAAACTGCGGCTGAGCGCAAGCTGGCCCAGCTCGACGCGGCGCCGGCACTGAATTTCATGAAGGCGCCGCCTGGCAACGACCTGAAGGAATATCACGGCGCTTGGCATGTGCGAATCAATGACCAGTGGCGGTTGACGTTCAAGTGGGGCAGCAGCGGCCCCTTCGACGTGATCATCGAAGACCCGCACTGACGCGACCCGCCCTAGACATCCTGAATTGCAATGGAGTGCATCATGTTCAAGAACGGCATGCGTCCTGTCCACCCGGGCGAAGTTCTGCTGGAGGACTACATCAAGCCCATGGGCGTCAGTGTTCGCGCGGTTGCCCTGGCCCTGCATGTGCCCTATTCGCGCCTCAGCGAAATCACCAAGGGTGAGCGCGGCGTGACTGCGGATACCGCCTTGCGGCTGGAGCGATATTTCGGCAGCGAGGCACAAGGCTGGCTGAACCTGCAGACCGCGTATGACCTTCGTATTGCAGAGAGCGCTGCGGGCAAGGCCATCGCCAAGGAAATCAGGCCGTTGAAGCTCGCGGCATGAGCGTCGCGAGTCGGCCGATTTGCGCTTCTTGAATGAATGGCTTGTGGCGGCCAGGAGCGGCCCTCGACAAACGACAGGTTCGGGCGCGCTGATTTGGGAAACCTAGCGGAGTGCAAATGACCATCCTCAGTGCCGTACTGGCCGAGCTGCGTGCGCAAAATGAGCTCATGCCTCTCCCGCTCCGCCTGCCGACGCCCACGGAGGTTGCCGCCTCTGAGCGGCAAGTCGGCATGTCATTCCCTGATGACTATCGGCGATTCCTGCTTGAGGCCAGCGACATAACCCTCGGCACCTTGGAGCCTGCGACAGTCTGTGAGCCCGGTTCCCACACCTACCTGCCAGGAGTTGTCGCAAGCGCTCGTGCACTCGGTGTTCCGAGAGAGTGGTTGCCAATCTGCGAGGACAACGCGGATTTTTACTGCTTGGACCCGGCCGGGGTCGTCAGGTTTTGGACGCACAACGGCTACTCGCAAGAGACATGGCCAGACCTGGCAAGTTGGCTGCGGAAGGTTTGGCTCGGGGAGCGCGCATAGGCCCTTCGGCGGCCCTCGGCCAACAACCGCCACCGCCTCCGTCTTCCAAACAAAGCACCGCGCCTGCCGCAGGCCATGAAAAGCAACCACTGCCGCTGGCTGCACAGCCAGCACGGGCAGCCGCCTCCCCTCACCCCTGAACCACATTGCGCCCCTGATGCTTGGCCCGGTAGAGCGCCGCGTCGGCGCGCGCCAGCACGGCGTCGGGGCCGCTGTCGCCCGGCCTGGCCTCGGCGATGCCGAAGCTGGCGCTGAGCGGCCAGTCCTGTTCCAGCCAGCGCAGCGGTGTCGCGTCGATCAGGCAGCGCATGCGCTCGGCCACCAGTGCCGCGCCGGCGAGGCCGGTGTCGGGCAGCAGCACGCAGAACTCCTCGCCGCCCAGGCGCCCGAAGCGGTCCACCTCGCGCAGGCAGGGCTGCAGCTCCTTCACCATCTGGCGCAGCGCGGCGTCGCCGGCCGCGTGGCCCAGCGTGTCGTTGAGCTGCTTGAAGCGGTCCATGTCGATCATGACGAGGGCGTAGCCGCGACCGCGCCCGAAGCGCGCATGGGCCAGGGCCAGGGACTGGTCGAAGGCGCGGCGGTTCAGCGTGTCGGTCAGCGGATCGCGGTCGAGCAGGTGCTCGATGCGCAGGATCAGGCGCATCAGCACGAGGAAGGCCAGCGTCGCGTTCTGCAGCAGCACCAGCACCAGGCTGGCCCACAGGAAGCCGAGGTTGAACCCGGTGGGCAGGCGCAGGTCGGGCGCGGCGCCCGGGTGGACGAAGCTCTCGGCGCAGCGTGCGGCCATCAGCGCCGCGATCAGCAGCAGGGGCAGGGCCAGCGGCGCGGGCGTGCGCCGGCCGCTGGCCCAGCGGCCCAGGCTGCGCCAGGCGGCGAGGCCGGCCGTCAGCGCGAGGCCGGCGCCGGCCGCGTTGACGAGGCGGGCCTGCCAGCGCAGGTCGCCGTCGTAGGGCAGGGCCGCCAGCGTCAGCGCGCAGGCCGCGACGACGGCGGCGCCCGGCTTCCAGATCAGCCGGCGCATCGTGACGGCGGGCACGGCCGCGCCGAGCAGAGCGAAGGCGGCCACGGCCAGCACGTCGCCGGGCCAGTAGGCGAGGGCGTCGGGCAGCGTGCCGCGCAGCGCATGCAGCGCCAGCGCCAGCGCGGTGGCGGCGTTGGCGCTGGCCACCGTCAGCGAGGCCCGCGGCGCGATGCGCGCGGTGAAGGCCAGCGAGGTCCAGACCAGGGCGGCCGCGCCGGACACCAGGATGAGGGCGGCCAGCAGGGTCAGGGTCTGTGCCTGGGTGACGATCATGTCGGCGCCGCTTCCGACAACAGCGGCTGCGCGACGCAGACGCGGTTGCGGCCCTCGGCCTTGGCGCGGTAGAGCTCGGCGTCCGCGCGCGCCAGGGCCACGTCGCCGGCCGGGTCGTCGGTGGCGGGCAGGGCCACGCCGAAGCTGGCGGTCAGTTGCAGCTCCATGTCCTTCCATTGCAGTGGCTGGGCGGCGAGGCTGGCGCGCAGACGCTCGACCACGGCGGCAGCGCTGTTCAGGTCGGCCGGGTCGGCGAGCGGCAGCAGCGCGCAGAACTCCTCGCCGCCGATGCGCCCGAGGCAGTCCACCTCGCGCAGGCCGGCCTGCCAGATGCGCAGGCAGTGCCGCAGCGCGGCGTCACCGGCCGGGTGGCCGTGCTCGTCGTTGATGCGCTTGAAGTGGTCGATGTCGATCATCGCGACCGCGAAGCCGTGGCCGCGCTGCAGCTGGGCCTGGGCCTCGGCCAGCGCCTGCTCGAAGGCGCGGCGGTTCAGCGCGCCGGTGAGCGGGTCGCGATAGGTGAGGTGCTGGATGCGGGTGACGAGGCGCCAGATCATCAGCGCGATGAGGCTGAGCGTGATGCTGGCCGTGATGACGAACCAGAGCACGGCGCGCGCCGGCGAGGGCGGCGCGCCGCCGGGGACGCGGCCGCTCCAGCCGGGCACGAGCAGCAGCTCGGCGGCATGGGCCAGGCCCAGGCCGGCCAGCGCGGCGAAGGGCAGGGTCGCGAGCGCGGCGGCGACGGGCGACAGGCGCGCGCCGGCGCCGCGCCCGACCTCGCGCACGGCCAGGGCCGCCAGCAGCGTCGCACTGGCCGTGCCGGCGAGCTGCGGCGCCAGGCCGTCGCCGCTGGCCAGGCCGGCCGCAATCGCCAGCGCGCCCAGGCCGCCCAGCCAGGCGACGTCGTGCGGGCGCCGGCGGCTGCGCAGCATGCGCCGCAGCGCCAGCAGCAGCAGCACCGCGCAGGCCAGCAGGCCGAACTCGGGGACGGCGCGTTGCGCAAGCGCGGGCCAGCCGGCCATGCAGTCGCCGCAGCCCTGCGACGCGATGCGCACCAGATGCATCGCCGCCATCAGCCGGCTGGCGCGCGGCGCCATGCGGAACAGCTGGGCGAGCAGCAGCCAGGCCAGGGCCGCCATCAGGTTGAAGAGGGCGCTGACCTGGAGGACGGTCGGGACGTCGAGGAATTCCATGCGCTGCGGTGGCTGAGCCGCACATCTTCTCCGACAACGGCTCGGCGCCGGCCCGGCCGGCCCGGGTATTGATCACCGGCGCGGCTCGACGAGGCTGGACTCCAGCCCGTTCTCGGTGCGCAACTTGTCGGCCTGGGCACGCGCCTCGTCGGCGTTCGGGAAGGGGCCGGCGCGCAGCCGGTTCAGGCCGGCCTCGCGCACGATGGTCAGCAGCGGCAGCAGGCCGAGGTCGGCCTGGGCGACGCGCTCGCGCAGCGCCTCGGCGGCGTCGAGCCTGCCGAAGGCGCCGAACTGCAGCCAGTAGCCCGATCCCGTCGTGGCGGCGGTCGCGGTGGCCGTCGTCTCGCGCTGCGGCGAGCCGGGCGGCGCATCGGGCACGAAGACGGGCGGTGGCTCGTTGGCGGGCTTCTGCCAGGCGCCGGCGCGGATCTCGGCATAGGTGAGGCGCCTGACCTCCACCGGCGCCACGCCGTGCAGCAGGCCGAGCTTGAGCGCGGCCGTGTAGCTCAGGTCGATGATGCGGCCCTTGTGGAAGGGGCCGCGGTCGTTGATGCGGACGATGACCTCGCGGCCGTTGGCCGGGTTGCGCACGCGCGCATAGCTCGGGATGGGCAGCGTCGCATGCGCCGCCGTCATCGCATACATGTTGTAGACCTCGCCGCTGGACGTCGGCCGGCCGTGGAACTTGTTGCCGTACCAGGAGGCCAGGCCGCGCTCGGCATAGGGCGCGTCCGTCGTGATGGGCTCGTAGCGCTCGCCGGCCACCTCGTAGGGCTTGTTCGGGCCGCCGTTGCGGATGGGCTCGACGCGCGGCTCGGCGTCGGGCACCTTGTGCAGCTCGGCCGGCGGGCTGGCCGGCCCGCCGTCACGGCCGGCGGGAGCGGTGGGCGCGACCGGGCGTGTCGCGCAGCCGGTCAGGAGCGCCAGCGTGAGCAGCAGCAGGAGTCTGTGTGACTGAGCGTGGTGCCCGCGTTGGGCCTGGCTGGGGCGCAGGCAAGGCGCGAGGAGGCCGCGGGCTCGTGCCCGCAACGACGAGCAACGCGGCATGCGCCCCAGCCAGGCCCAACCCGAAGGGCCGGGGCGATTTGCGGGGCCATGCGGCGTTGCCGGCTCGTTGTGGGTCCCGACCCACGCCTCGCCGGCGCCTTGCCTGGCCCCGCAAATCGCCCCGGCGCGGGCGCCACGCTCAGTCACACAGACTCCTCGCCCAGTATGCTGCACGCTGATCCCCCATCGTCGATGCCATGCCATGAGCAATTTCGTCTTTCCTCCGGCCGAGATTCCCAGCGCCGCCGTGCGCGGCACGGGCGCCCGCTACGCGGTCCGCCGCATCTTCTGCGTCGGCCGCAACTATGCCGATCATGCCCGCGAGATGGGCTCAGACCCGACGCGCGAGCCGCCGTTTTACTTCACGAAACCGGCGACCGCGATGACGCCCTCGGGCAGCACCGTGCCCTACCCGACCGAGACCCGCAACTACCACTACGAGATGGAGCTGGTGCTGGCCATCGGCGCACCGGTGTTCAAGCTCACGCCCGAGGCCGCGGTGGCCGCGATCTGGGGCTATGCCGCGGGCCTGGACATGACGCGCCGCGACCTGCAGGCCGAGGCCAAGGCCGCCGGCCGGCCCTGGGACACGGCCAAGGGCTTCGACCAGTCGGCCATCCTCGGCGAGATCGTGCGCGTGTCCGACATCGGCCGCCTCGACAAGGGCGCGATCACGCTGGCCGTGAACGGCGTGCAGAAGCAGCACGGCGACCTGGCCGACATGATCTGGCACCAGGCCGAGATCGTGTCCAACCTGTCCCACCTCTACCGCCTGCACCCGGGCGACCTGATCTACACGGGCACGCCGGCCGGCGTGGGCGCCGTCGTGCCGGGCGACGTGGTGACGGGCCGCATCGAGGGCCTGGGCGAGATCACGCTGACCGTGGGGGAGCCCGAGTGATGGTCGCGCAGGAAAGCCTGGCGCAGGCCCGCGCCCGCAACATCCGCGAGGCCCTGGCCGAGGACATCGGCGGCTGCGACTGGACCGCACAGCTCGTGCCCGCGGGCCGGCGCGTGGCCGCCCAGGTGCGGGTGCGCGAGCAGGCCGTGCTGTGCGGGCGCGACTGGTTCGACGGCGTGTTCGCCGCGCTGGACGCGACGAGCCGCATCGACTGGCTCTACGACGAAGGCGCCGCGATGGCGGCCGACGGCATCGTCTGCCGCATCGAGGCCGACGGCCGCGCGCTGCTGAGCGCCGAGCGGCCGGCGCTGAACTTCCTGCAGCTGCTGTCCGGCACGGCGACGCTCACGCGCGCCCACGTCGACGCAGTGGCCGGCGCGAGCCCGAACCCGAAAGGCTGCGCCATCCTCGACACGCGCAAGACCCTCCCCGGCCTGCGCCTGGCGCAGAAGTACGCGGTGCGCGTGGGCGGCGGGCAGAACCAGCGGCTGGCGCTCTATGACGGCATCCTCATCAAGGAAAACCACATCGCCGCGGCCGGCGGCGTGGGCCAGGCGCTGCGCGCGGCCCGGGCGCTGAACGCGGGCGTGGATATCCAGATCGAGGTCGAGACCATCGCCCAACTGCACGAGGCGCTCGCCGCCGGCGCGGTCAGCGTGCTGCTGGACAACTTCAGCGAGGCCATGATGCGCGAGGCCGTGGCGGTGAACGCCGCGTATTCGGCTCGGGCATTGCTGGAGGTGTCGGGCGGCGTCGCGCTGGAGCAGCTGCGCTGGATCGCCGCGACCGGCGTGGACCGCATCTCCGTCGGCCGGCTGACCAAGGACGTGCGCGCGGTGGACTACTCGATGCGGGTGCTCGGGCCGGTGTGATACGGCTTCGCAATCAAAGCGCTAACCGCGTTGCTTCGCCTTGCCGTGCCAGAGCACTGTCTGCGGCTTCGCGCCTTGTTATCGCTTTGATTGCAAACCCGTAGAGCCGGCCGGCTCAGCGCGCGCCGTAGCGGGCGGCGATGCGGTGGAGGCTGCCGTCCGCCTGCAGCCTGTCGAGGGCGCCGCGCAGCCGCTCGACGGCGGCTTGCGGCAGGTCCTGGCGGTAGGCGAACAGCGGGCGGTCCTCGTGGAAGACCTGGGGCAGCAGCCTGACCTTGTCCTGGAGCTGGTCGCGCTGGATGTAGTAGTTCAGCTCCATGTCGCTGAAGTAGTAGGCCCGGCCGCGGTGGTTGACCAGCTTGCGAAGGCTGGTGATCGGGTCGGACAGGCTGGCGTCGAGCGGGATGCGGCCGACATCCAGCAGGATCTGCTCATAGGCACTGCTGCGGTTGACCATGACCGGCTCGTCGGGCGACAGCCGGCGCAGGTCTTCCAGCTTGTGGATGCGCAAGGGGTCGTCGGCCCGCACGGCCAGCTTGTGCCGGGTGACATAGACGATGTGCGGCAGGAAGCTGATCTTCGCCTCGCGGGCCGGCGTGCGCGCCAGGCCGCAGAAGACATCGACCCGCCCGCTTTCCAGCAGGCCCGCGATGCGCTTGAGGGGCAGGGCCTGCTCCAGGCCCTCGAAGCGCAGCGCGCTGTCGGTGGCCTCGATGGCGTGCAGCATCTCCACGCAGAAGCCCGGCCTGTGGGCGTCGCCGACGTTGAACTTGGGCAGGTTGCCGGACTGGGCCACCGTGCGCAGCACCGTGATGTCCTGGGCCGCGCAGGACAGCGCCGCCCCGAGGGCGCAGGCGGTCAGGAGGTGGCGCCAGGGCATGGTCAGCTGTCGAACCAGGGTTCGTTGGGCAGCTCGTCGAAGACCTCGCGCAGCCCCTTGCTCCAGCCGTCGCGCAGCGACAGGAAATAGGGGTCGTCGCGGCCGATGCGGTGCGGCGGCTTCATGGCCTGCTCGAACCGGTTGGCGCGCAGCATCAGCATGTCGATGGGCAGGCCCACCGACAGGTTGGAGCGGATGGTCGAGTCGAAGCTCACCAGCGTGCACTTGGCCGCCTCGTCCAGCGGCGTCGTCTCGTAGCTGATGACGCGGTCGATGATGGGCTTGCCGTACTTGCTCTCGCCGATCTGGAAATAGGGCGTGTCCTCGGTGGCCTCGATGAAATTGCCCTGCGGGTAGACGTGGAAGAGCCGCGGGCCCTCGCCCTTGATCTGGCCGCCGAGCAGGAAGTTGGCGCCGAAGTCCACGCCCTGGCCCTGCATGCCGCCGCCGGCGTCGCGCGCGACGACCTCCTTCAGCGTGCGGCCCAGCAGCACGGCGCCGTCGTAGAGGCTGGGCACGTTGAGCAGATGCTCGCCGTCGCCGCTCAGGCGCGCATTCAGCAGCGACAGCACGGACTGCGTCGTCGCCAGGTTGCCGGCCGCCAGGACGACGATCTCGCGCTGGTGCGGGATCTGGAACTGGTACATCTTGCGAAAGCTCGCGATGTGGTCGACGCCCGCATTGGTGCGGGTGTCGGAGGCGAACAGCAGGCCCGAGCGCAGGCGCATCGCGACGCAATAGGTCATGGGGAGGTCGAGGCTGACATGCTGCAACGATTATCGTGACCGGCGCCCGGGCCGCCCAGGCCCGCCCCGATGGCGGTGCGCCGGGCAGCCGCCACAATCGCCTCAAACTCATGCCCGCGCCATGGCCCAACCGACGTCCTCCCTCCGCTACGACCCCATCAGCCGCGCCCTCCACTGGCTGACGGCGATTGCCGCGACGGCCGCCTTCATGCTGGGTCCGGACGGCTTCGGGCGGCTGATGCACGAGGGCGTCGACCCCGGCACGCGGCTGGACATCGTCTGGCACGAGTCCCTGGGCCTGCTGGTGTTCGCGCTGACGCTGCTGCGCCTGCTGTGGGTGGCGCTGCGCCCGGGCAAGCCGCATTTCGACATGCCGGCGGGGATGCGGGTGTTGGCCCTGCTGGTGCATGGCGCGCTGTGGGCGCTGCTGCTGGCCCTGCCGCTGACGGCCCTGCTGGCCCTGGGCAGCGAGAGCCACCCGCTGACCCTGCTGGGCGGCGTGCGGGTGGAGCAGCTGCCCTGGATCGCGGGCTCGCCGCTGGGCGAGGCGGCGGACTGGGGCGATGTGCACGGCTGGCTCGGCGACGCGCTGATGTGGCTGGCCGGCCTGCATGCGGCCGGCGCGCTCTACCACCACTTCGCGCGCCGGGACGGCGTGCTGGCGGCCATGCTGCCGTGGCGCACGGGGCGCTGAGCCGGCCTCGGGCCGCGGCCTACTTCAAGCCCATGCAGTTCGCATAGAAGCTGACCGTGGCCGGCCAGTCCGAGAACAGGCCGCGGATGCCGATGTCGCGGCCCAGCACGTCCAGCACGCGGTAGAGGTCGCCATCGCGCGTCAGCGTGTGGCCGACGCCTTGGTAGTAGAAGCCTTTGTTGCCCGGGCCCACCAGCGGCCCCGAGCGCTCCAGCGACCACGAAATGATGTCCAGCCCCGCGGCCTTGGCGTTGCGCGCATAGTCCGAGGGCACGAGCTGGCCGTTCGCGTCCAGCGCCAGCAGCGCAAACAGCGGCGGCGCGACGATGCGCACGCCCTCGGCGCGGTACTGCTTGAGCTGCTCGGCCGTCGGCAGGTCGGCCGGCTTCTCGGCGGCATCGAGGAAGACGGCCTGCTTCGCGAACTCGGGCTCGTGAGCCACCCAGTAGAGGACGTCGGCCTTGAAGAAGGTCTGCGCGTAGACGTCGCCCGGCGGCACGCCGGCGGCCTTGTGCGCGTCGATCATCTTCTGCGCGTAGTCGGCCTGGCTGAAGCCGTCGAAGGGCATGGCCACGCTGGGCGCCTTCAGCTCGGGCGTCATCTTCACGCCCAGCTTTTTGTAGAGGGCGATGGCCTCGTCCAGCGTCATCAGCGTGCCGGGGCCGGCGTAGAGGTCGGTGCGCCAGGCGGGCGTGGCGGCCATGTACTCGGCCACGGTGCGGGCGCGCGGGTTGAAGGCGTCCATCTTGGCCTTCAGGCTCTTGAACTCGGCCACCGTCAGCTCGCTGGTTCGGCATTCGGCCGCGGCGGGCTTGACGAGCTTGCCCTCGGCGTCGAACTCGGCGGCCGTGAAGGGCTTGATGCACTTGGCCGCCAGCGGCGTGGCGAGGATGTTGGTCGTCGTGTGCAGGTCGTTCTGCGCGTGGCGGCAGACCAGCTCCTTGTCCTTGGTGAAGGTCACGTCGCACTCGACGATGCCGGCACCCATGCGCGCGGCGGCCTCATAGCTCTCCTTGCTGTGCTCGGGGAACTGCAGCGCCGCACCGCGGTGGCCGATGGAGAACAGCGTGGGCTTGTACTCGGTGCGCGTGGCGGCGCAGGCCTGCAGCTTCTGCTTCAGCGGCCCGTCGGCCATGTCCTCGACGAGGAAGAAGGGGCGCGGGCCGAGTTGCACGGGCAGGGCGGCCTGCGCCGCGGACAACGGCAGCGAGAGGCAGAGGGCGGCGAAGAGACGGTGCATGAAAGCTCCAGAGAAACAGCCTGCCGACGCTAGGCCCGTTTCGTGATGGATCGATGTCAGTCCGCCAGCCACTGCAGGGCCGTGGCCGGCAGGGCCAGGTCCAGCAGCATGCCGGGAGCCGGCGCGGGCGCGTCGGGCACCAGGTTCAGCGTCAGCGCTTGCTCGCCCCAGGCCTGCAGCTCGACGCTGGTGTGCTGGCGCCCGGGGTGGGCGGCCAGCACGCGGGCGGCGAAGCGCCAGGCCTCGGCCGGCGTGTCGGGTGAGCTGATCTGCAGCGCGGCCAGCGGCGCGATCCAGCAGCCGCCGTCGCGCCGCCAGGGTTCGGGCGCGCTGCGCGCATCCAGCCGGTTGAAGGCGCCGAGGAAGTCGGCCACGCGGCGCGTGCGCGGGCGCTGCCACAGCTCGGCCGGCGGGCTGCATTGCTCGATGCGGCCGTCGAACATCACGGCCACCTGGTCGGCCAGCTCGAAGGCCTCGTCGCGGTCGTGCGTGACGAGCACGCAGCTCTGGCCCAGCTCGCGCTGCAGCTGGCGGAAGGAGCGCCGCAGCGGCACGCGGAAGGATTCGTCCAGCGCCGAGAAGGGTTCGTCCAGCAGCAGCAGCGACGGGTGCGGCGCGAGCGCGCGCGCCAGGGCCACGCGCTGGCGCTGGCCGCCGGAGAGCTGGGCCGGGCGCTTGGCGGCGTGCTCGGCGAGGCCGACGAGGGCCAGCAGCTCGGCGACGCGGGCCTGCTGCGCCGCCGCGGCTTCGCCGCGCGCCTGCAGGCCGAAGCCGATGTTGTCCCGCACGCTGAGGTTGGGGAAGAGGGCGTAGTGCTGGAACACGACGCCGATGCCGCGCTCGGCCGTGGGCAAGGCCGACACGTCGCGGCCGTCGAGCTGCACGCTGCCGCTGTCCAGCGGCTGCAGGCCGGCGATGGCGCGCAGCAGCGTGGTCTTGCCGCAGCCCGAGCCGCCCAGCAGGGCCAGCACCTGGCCGGGGGGCAGGTCGAGGTTGATGCCTTGCAGGATGGCGCGGCCGCCGAGGGCCAGGCCGGCCTGGTGGATCAGGAGCGCGCTGGGGTTCGCCATGAGGTGAGCAGATGCACGAGGGTGCCGAGCAGGGTGACGATGACGAGGCTGACGACGATCAGCGCCGCCGCGAGATGGCCGTTGGCGCCGCGCAGGCCGTTGACGAGGGGCTGCAGCAGCTCCAGCGAGCCGGCCAGCAGCAGGTTGGCGATGGCGAACTCCATGGCCGCCGTCGTCCAGGCCAGCAGGCCGGCCGCGGCGAAGGCCGGCAGCAGCAGCGGCAGCAGCACGCGGCGCAGCAGCAGGCCGTCGGACGCGCCCAGCGTGCGGCCGGCGTCGATCAGCGGCTGGGCGTCCAGCTGCTGCAGCGCGGCCGACAGCGTCTGGTGCACCAGCGGGAACAGCAGCGCGGCCAGCAGGCCGACGTAGACGGCCCGCAGGTCCAGCACATCGCCCCAGCGGCCGACGAAAAGGTCCAGCGCGCCGATGGCGACGACAACCGGCGGGATGGCATAGGGCAGCAGGGCCAGCGCATCCAGCAGGGCCTTGAGGCGCGGCGACGCGAGATGGCCGGCCAGGCTGGCCGCGCCGCCGAGCACGACGGCCAGCGCCGCGGCGGCGCCAGAGACCCAGACCGAGTTCCAGGCCGCCGTGCGCACGCGTTCGTCGGCCGCGAGGCCGGCCAGCCAGTGCAGCGTGGCGCCCTGCGGCAGCAGGCCCTGGTCCCAGCGCTCGCTCAAGGCGTAGGCCAGCACGGCCAGCGGCGGCAGCAGCACGAGCAGGGCCGCGGCCCAGAAGGCGAAGGCGGGCAGGCGCCAGGGGCGGTTGGCTGACTTCGGCGTCTTCATGCCGAACGCCTCAATCGCGCTGACCACAGCCGGCCGCCGACGATGACGGCGAGCAGCAGCACCGCCATCACGAGGGACAGCGCCGTGGCCAGCTCCGGCTGCGAAAAGATGTCGCCGCTGACGGCCGCCGCGATGCGCACGGCCAGCACCGGGCTGGCGGTGCCGGCCAGCGCGAACGGCGTTGCGTAGGCCGCCGCCGCGTTGGCGAACAGCAGGCTGGCCGTCTCGATCAGGCTGGGCGCCAGCAGCGGCAGGCCCACGCGGCGCCAGAACGTGGCGGGGCGCGCGCCCAGCGTCGCGGCGGCCTCGGCGAGCGCCGGGTCGAGCAGGCGCACCGGCGCCATCAACAGCACGACGGCCAGCGGCACCTGGAATGCGGTGAAGGCCAGCAGCAGGCCGGCGTCGCTGTTCAGGTCCCAGCCCTGCAGCAGGCCGGCCAGGCTGAGGCTCTTTTGCGCCAGCGTCGTCAGCACGCCCTGGCTGCCCAGCAGCAGCGTCAGCGCCAGCGCCAGCGGCACGCCGGCGAAGTTGGCGCCCAGGCCGGCCAGCACGGCGACCGGCTTCTCCCAGCGCGGGTGGGCGACGAGGTGCAGGGCCGCGCCCAGGCCCAGCACCAGGCCCAGCGCGGTGGAGGCGGCCGACAGCCCCACGGTGCGCGCGATGGCGTCGATGTAGAAGCGGTCGGCCCACAGCTCGTGCAGCGCGCACTCGCCGCCGCCCAGGCAGGCGCGCAGCAGGTCCGCGCTGCGCCAGCCGAAGGGCAGCAGCAGGGCCGCCACCATCAGCAGCAGCATGGGCCCGGCGGTGAGCCAGGCGCGGGCCGGGGTCAGGCGCATCCGAGACGCTGGGCGACGAAGCCGCGGATGCCGGTCTGAGTCGCCGGCCAGCCGGCGGGGGCTTCGGCGCCGCCCTGGTGCGGCAGCCAGACCAGCGGCACGTCGCGCTCCACCGGCAGCGGGCCGCCGTGCCAGTGGTCGGCGTGCATGCCGTGGTCGCTGGTCAGCAGCAGGTCGTAGCCGGCGGCATGCCAGCGCGGCAGGGCCTGGGCCAGCACCATGTCCAGCTTGCGGGCGGCGAAGCTGTAGCCGGTGGACTCGCCGCCGTGGCGGTGGCCGGCCAGGTCCAGCCCCATCGGGTGCACGAACAGGAAGTCGGGCGCGTGCGCCAGGCGCAGGGCCTCGGCGTCGGCCAGCAGGTGGGAGTCGGGATAGTCGTCCTCCCAGTACCAGCGCGCGGCCTCGATGCCGAGCTGGGGCAGGGCGGTCTCGCGGTGGGCCAGCGGGTCGAAGACGGCGCCGGTCAGCAGTTCGAACACCCAGTGGTAGGCCGCCACGGCCGAGCTGCGGCCGGCGGCGGCGAGGTCGTCGAAGACGGTGCTGCCGCAGCGCTGGCCGGCCTGGACGTTGCCGAGGATGCCGTGGTCCAGCGGCGTGCGGCCGTTCAGCACGGTGGCGTAGAGCGGGCGCGACAGGCTGGGCAGCTCGCAGCGCAGGTTGCTCCAGTGCGCGCGGCCGGCCTCGTTCAGGGCCTGGACGTAGCCGAGGTAGTCGCGCGCGGTGTCGGCGCGCAGGCCGTCGACGAGCAGCAGGACGAGCTTGTTCATGCGCCCAGCACCTCTCGCTGCCATGCCCTGGGTAGCTTCTTCACTTCCTCGGTCCAGACCTGCGGCTTGAGCGGGCGCGCGGCGGCGTACTGGGCGGCCGGCAGCAGCTTCTTCTTCACGTCCTCGGGCAGGGCCATGTGGTCCACGCGGATGGGGCGGGCGTTGCCGCGCGCGAGGTTGAGCTGGCCGGCGTCGCTGAAGATGTATTCGCGCGCCAGGTTGCCGGCGTTGGGGCGCTTGGAATAGCTGTTCAGCAGCGTCGTGTAGCCGCTGGTGATGCTGCCGTCGCTGGGGATCAGCAGCTCGTAGTCGGCCGCGTTGGGCAGCTTGTCGCGGTAGCTCAGTGCATTGAAATCCCACATCAGGAAGACCTCGGCCTCGGCGCGTTCCATCAGCGCGGGCGAGGGGTCGGTGCTGATGAGCCTGCGGGCCTTGGCGAGCCGGGCGAAGGCCTGCAGCGCGGGCTGCAGCCGGGTCTCGTCGCCGCCCAGCGCATGGGCCGCGGCCAGCACGGTCGCGTTGGCCTGGGCCGCGCGGCCGACGGCGCCGATCAGCACGCGCGGCTGGGCCGCGAACAGCGCCTTCCAGCTGCGCGGCACGTCCTTCAGCAGGCGCTTGTTGACGGCGAAGGCGATGGTGCCGGTGTAGGCCAGCGCCCAGTGGCCATCGGGATCCTTGGCCCAGTCGGGGATCTGGCTCCAGGTCGTCGGCTTGTAGGCGCGCGTGATGCCGCGGGCCTTGGCGATGGCGCCGAACTCGAAGCCGACGTCGCCGATGTCGATGCTGGCGTTGGCGCGCTCGGCCTCGATCTTGGCGATCTCCTCGGCGCTGCTCATGTCGGTGTCGACATGGGCGAGGCCGTAGAGGCGCTGCAGATCGGCCCAGGTGGCGCGCCAGTTGGCCCAGTCGTCGGGCATGCCGACGCTGGCGATGCGGCCTTCGGCGCGGGCGGCCTTTTCGAGCGCGGTGGGTTGGGCCAGCGCCCGCGGCGCGAGGCCCGAAGCGGTGGCGCCGGCCAGGCCGGCGAGGAGGTCGCGGCGGGTGAGTGTGGTGCTCATGCCTTGGTGAAGCGGAGTTGGTCGAGGCTCAGGCGCTGCTGCAGGCGGGTGTCGCCCTTCACGTCGCGGATGGCCAGGGTCAGCTCGGGCACCGGCCTGGAGAAGTCCAGGTCGACGAGGCCGAAGTTGACGCCAGCATAGACCTCGGAGACGCGGCGCGCATTGGGCGTCGGGATGTCCCAGACCTCGGTCAGGCCGCTGGAGGTCAGGTCCCACAGCGGGTAGCAGGCGGGCGTGTCCCAGCGCGACAGGTCGGCGTAGTGCATGTCGCCGCTGATGACGACGACGCCTTCGGCCCGCTTCTCGCGGATCAGGTCCACCAGGCGCTGGCGTTCCAGCGGGAAGTTGCTCCAGCCCTCCCAGCCCGTGCCCTCGGCGGCCAGCTGCACGCTGGAGCACAGCAGGCGCACGTCGGCCGGCTCGGCCAGGCGCTCGGCCAGCCAGGCCCATTGCGGCTCGCCCAGCAGCGTGGCGGCCGGGTCGAGGTTGGGCGTGTACCAGCCCTTCATCGCGCCGCCGCCGAGCTTGGCCTTCGCGTACATGGCTGCATAACCCTGCTTCAGCGCGGGGTCGGCGACGAGGGGCGTGCGGTTGAAGCGCAGGTCCAGCATCAGCACCTGCACCGTGCGGCCGCCGCGTTCGATGCGGTAGGCCTCGTAGATGCCCGGGCGCGTGCGGCGCGGCGAGTCGGCGGGCTCGCCCCATTCGTCGCAGAAGAGCTGCTGCGACAGGGCCTTCAGCGGGTAGTCGCCGCCGACATCGTCGTCGCCGAAGTCGTGGTCGTCCCAGATCGCGAGATGCGGCACGTCGCGGCGGAAGGACTGCAGCGCCTCGACGCGGCGGAACTCGGCATAGCGCTGGCGCAGCGTGTCGGCGTCCTGCGCGTCGGCGTACAGGTTGTCGCCGAGGAACAGGAACAGCTCCGGCCGCGCGGCCCGCACCGCGGCCCAGATGGGCTGCGGCCTGGACTGCTTGGCGCAGGAGCCGAAGGCAATTCGCAGTTGCTGGAGCTGGTGTGGGTCGGTGGGCGCCGCGAGCGCCAGCGGGCGCGAGCCCGCCTGCGCGCTCACGCCCACCGCCGCCAGCCCGGCGGCCAGCATCAGCTGGCGCCGGTCGAGCGACGTGCCCATCAGAGCTTGCCGGTCAGGGTCACGAAGAACTGGCGCGGCGCGCCCTGCAGCAGCGTCTGGCTGTCGCCGCTGTTGCCGAAGCCATTGCTGCCCACCGTCGAGATGTATTTGCGGTCGGTCAGGTTGGTCACGCCGACCTGCACGCTGCCCTCGGCCAGGAAGCCCAGCGACTTGGTGCGCAGGCCGCCGCTCAGGTTGAACAGCGTGCGGCCCGACACCGCGGCGTCGTTCAGGTAGCTGTAGTAGCGCTTGGACATGTAGTCGGCACCGAAGTTGCCGAACCACTGGCCGTCGTCGTAGCTGAGGATGCTCTTGACCATCTGGTCGGGCGCGTCGACGACGTGCTTGCCGGCGGTGGCGACCGTGACGGTGTTGTTGCTGGCGTCCTTGCTGGTGACGTTGTCCTGGTAGGTCGAGTTGCTCAGGCTCAGGCTGTTGTACCAGCTCAGGCCGGGCATCAGGCGCAGCGACAGCGCGACTTCCAGGCCCTTGGTGCGCACGCCGCCGACGTTGCTCAGCACCGTCGGGTTGCCCTGGATGCCCGAGCCCTGGGTCACGCCGAGCAGGCGGTCCTTGAAGTTGACGACATAGGCGGTGACGGCCGCCTCATACAGCTTGCTGCTGGTGCGCCAGCCGGCCTCGAAGTTGTCCGAGGTCTCGGGGTGCAGCGAGCCCTTGATCGCGTCGAAGCCCGCCTGCGTCGTCGCGAAGGGCGTCGTGCCGGTGCCGGCGCCCTGGTAGGCGCGCATATTGCGCGAGATGCTGGTGAAGAGTTCGTCCGTGCGGCTGAGCTGGTAGTTCAGGCCGACCTGGGGCAGGAAGCCCTTGCTGGCCGTGATGGAGCCGTTCGGCTTGTTGCTGCCCACCAGCAGGTTGCCGTCGATCTTGGCGCGCAGCGACTTGAAGCCGGCGCCCAGCGTCAGGTCCTTGGCCAGCGCGATGGTGTCTGACAGCGAGAACTGGTCGGTCTTCGTGTTGAAGGCGTACTGCCACTGCGTCAGGAAGGGGTTGCTCGGGAAGTCGTAGGGGCTGGGGATGGCGTTCGGGCTGGCGTTGTAGAAGCGGCGGGCCTGGTTGAAGTCGTTGTCCTCGTGCCAGAGCGAGGCGCGCAGCTGGTGGGCGCCGATCTCGTAGTCCAGCGTCGCGGTCAGGCCGCCGCGGCGGATGGCGTATTCGGTCGTGCGCAGCGCGACGGGGGTGCCCTTGGTGGGGTTGCCGCTCGCGTCGGGCGGGCCGTCCATCGAGGAGGTGTAGGGGGTGAACCAGAGGCCGCGGCCGTCGTTGTGGTGGTTGTAGACGGTGGTCTTCAGGCGCAGGCCGTCGGCCAGCCTGGCGTCCAGCGTCACGCCGGCCAGCGTGTCCTTGCGCAGGCCCGAGCCGGCGTAGTAGGCGTCGTCCACGCTGGTTTCGCCCTGGGTCCAGATGCCCTTGGCCGACTGGACGGCGGCGTTGAAGTCGGGGTAATAGTTGTCCCAGTTGTAGCCGAGGCGGTTGACCATCTCCAGCGACATGTCCTGGTAGTCGATCTCGCGGCGGTTGGACGTGTTGACGAAGGCCGACAGGCGGGTCTCGCCGAAGTCCTTCACGTACTTCAAGTTGAACTGGTCCTGGCGCTGCTGGCCGTGGCCGCGCCACTTGTCGGCCTGCTGGTGGGTGTAGCTGGCGTAGATGCCGCCCAGGGCCGACTGGCCGCTGTCCAGGCGCACGAAAGTGCGGCGGTTGCTGTTGCTGCCCAGCGTCTGCGAAACCTGCAGGCCGAAGGCCTTGGCCGGGTCGGAGGAATAGAACTGCAGCGTGCCGCCGAGGTTGCTGGACGAGGGCGTGTCCAGCGAGCCGGTGCCCTGCGACAGGTCGGCGCGGGCGACGTTCTCGCTGGAGATGGCGCGGCTGATGTGCAGGCCGTTCAGGTTGCCGTAGCTCATGTCGCCCAGGGGCACGCCATCCAGCGTGAAGCCGAGCTGGTTCTGCGAGAAGGCGCGCACCGTGAAGCGGGTGGACCACTCGTAGTTGCCCAGCGGGTCGGCCGACTGGAAGTTGACGCCGGGCAGGCGCGACACGGTGGCCAGCGGGCTCTGGCCGGCCGCGGCGGCGGCCTCGAAGTCGGCCTTGGTCAGGCCCTGCACGGAGCGGATCTGGCCGCGGCCGAGCGTGACGGTGACGCGTTCGAGCTCGGTGGTCTCGCTGCTCTGGGCCAGGGCCGGCAGGGCTGTGAAGGCCAGGCCCAGCAGGGCGGCCAGGGGGGTGAGGGCATGAACTGCAGATCGCATGATGTGGGGCGCGTTGCGCGTGTGGAGGCTGAGGGTGGCGGCCTCGGGAAGACCCGGGGTCGGTGGTGTGACGGGCTGCAATGTCACAAAAATCCACGACAGTTCTGCGACAAATCGGTGGCTGTGACTGGATATCCACGGATTTCCACATCCAACCTCGTATTCACACAAAAGCCATACGGCCCTGGCCTACTCGGCCCCGCCACTTTTCCTGTCCGCCTTTCCTGCCGCTCATGTGGGTTGCTGAACGACACCGCCGCATCCTGGACCTGCTCCAGACCCATCACCGTCTGACCACCGAACACTTCGCCGAGGCCCTGAGCGTGTCCAAGGAGACCGTGCGGCGCGACCTGATCGAGCTGGAGCGCTCGGGCCAGCTGGCGCGCGTGCACGGCGGCGCGGTGCCGCCGGCCGTCGCGCCGGCCGTGCCGCCCGAGCCGGCCTATCTGGAGCGCACCGGCCTGCAGCAGCCGCAGAAGCGCGAGATCGCCCGGCTGGCCGCCGCGCTGGTCCAGCCTGGCCAGGCCTGCTTCCTGGACGCGGGTTCGACCACGCTGGCCCTGGCCGAGGAACTGGCCCGGCGCGAGGGCCTGACCGTCGTCACCAACTCGCTGGAGGCGGCCATGGTGCTGGCCCGTCGGCCGGACTGCGAGGTCAGGCTGCTGGGCGGGCGCATCGAGACCGACGTGCCCGCCACCTATGGCGAGCAGACGGTGGCCGAGATCGGCCGGCTGCAGGTCGACTGGGCGCTGGTGTCGCCGGTCGGCTTCGACGCGGTCAACGGCGCGATGGACTATCTGTGGAACGAGGCCACCGTGGCGCGCGCGATGCTGGGCCGCGCGAACAAGCGCGTCGTGCTGGCGGACTCCAGCAAGCTCGGCCAGGCCAGCCGCATCCAGATCTGCCCGGCCGCCGACGTGGACGTGCTCGTGACCGACGGCGGCGCGGACGCCGGGCTGCTCGCCGCGTTCGCGGTCGCGGGCGTCAAGCGCGTTCTGGGGCCTGGGGCCGCTCAGGCATAGGGGCCGCGGCGCAGCGCATCGGCGATGCCGCGGCGGTTCTGCGCCAGCGCGGCCATGCTGAAGTGGATGTGGCCGCTGCCGGGCGACAGGCGCCGGATGCTGTCGATCTGGCCGAGGATCTCTTCGGGCTGCCAGCTCTGCGGCGTCGCGTCGATGCGGCTCGTGAACAGGCCCGGATGGATGGGCCGGCCCAGCGGGTTCAGCGCGCGCCAGGCCTGCAAGAGCGTCTCGAAGGCCTGGGGAACTTGAGCGCGCGGCCAGTAGAGCTGGGGCGCGAGATAGTCCAGCCAGCCCTCGCGCAGCCACAGCTCGACGTCGGCAAAGAGCTTGTCGAACTGGCTGAAGCCGCTGATGCCGGGCGGGCGCGCATCGGGCCGCGGCAGGCCGAAGGGGCTGATGCCGAGCCGCGCGCCGGGGCGCACCTCGTGCACGAGGGCGTAGAGCCGCTGCACGAGGCGGTTGACGTTGTCGCGCCGCCAGTCGGCCCGGTCGAGGGCGCCGCCGCCGGCGACATGGGCCTGCCAGCTCGGCTCGTCGGGGAAGTCGAGGTCGGCCTTGGCCGCGTCCTGCACCGGGTAGGGGTAGAAGTAGTCGTCGATGTGCACGCCGTCCAGCGCATAGCGCGACAGCACGTCGCGCACCACGGCCAGCGTGTGTTCGGCGGCGGCGGGCTCGCCGGGGTCGACCCAGAGCTGGTCGCCATAACGCCTCACCCAGCCGGGGTGGCTGCGGCTCAGGTGGCTGTCGGCCGGCGCCGACCTGGCCGTGCTGTGCCGCGCGCGGTAGGGGTTGAACCAGGCGTGCAGCTCCAGGCCGCGCGCGCGGGCCTCGTCCAGCCACACGGCCAGCGGGTCGTAGCCGGGGTGCCTGCCCTGGGTGCCGGTGAGGACCTCGCTCCAGGGCTCCAGCGTCGACTCGTAGAGCGCGTCGGCGCTGGCGCGCACCTGCAGGATCAGCGCGTTCAGGCCGGTGCGCGCGGCCGCGTCGCAGAGGCCGCGGATCTCGGCCTGCTGGGCCTCGGCGCCCAGGCCGCGGCGGCTGGGCCAGTCGATGTTGGCGACCGTGGCGACCCAGGCGGCCCGCCATTCGCGCGGCGGCGGCGCGGGCAGCGGCGCGGAAGCGGCCGGCGCCGGCGCGGCCTCGGGGGGCGGCGTGGGTTGCGTTGACGGCGGCGTGCCGCAGGCCGCCAGCAGCGGTGCCGTCGCGAGGCCGAGGAGGTCGCGGCGCTTCATGCGGACTCCTTGCTGCCGAAGCCTTCGGGGATGCGGATCAGGGCGGTCATCATGAAGCTGGGCAGCGTGGCCAGCAGCACCCAGCCGAAGAAGGGCACATAGCCGATGTGGTCCTGCAGCCAGCCGCTCCACATGCCGGGGATCATCATGCCCAGCGCCATGAAGCCGGTGCACAGCGCGTAGTGCGCCGTCTTGTGCGGGCCCTCGGCGACCAGGATCATGTACATCAGATAGGCCGTGAACCCGAGGCCGTAGCCGAACTGCTCCACGGCCAGCGCGCCGCTGACGACCCACAGGCTGCCGGGCTGCGCCAGCGCCAGCGCGAGGAAGGCCAGGTTGGGCAGGTGCATGGCCAGCACCAGCGGCCACAGCGCGCGCTTCAGCCCGAAACGCGCGATGACCCAGCCGCCGGCCAGGCCGCCCAACGTCAGCGCCGTCAGGCCGACCGTGCCGTAAGCGATGCCCACCGCCTTGGTCGACAGGCCCAGGCCGCCCTTGTCCGCGGGGTCGAGCAGGAAGGGCGAGGCCAGCTTGAGCAGCTGCGCCTCCGGGAAGCGGTAGAGCAGCAGAAAGCCCAGCGTGACGACGATGCCGGGCTTGCGGAAGAAGCTCGCGAACACGGCGAGGAACTCGCGGGCCAGCCCGCGTGCGGCTTTGCGACCCGGGCCCCTGATGTCGGCCGCGGGGCGCGGCAGCACGAAGGCATGCCAGCCGGCCAGCGCGACGAACAGCGCGCCCAGCAGCCAGAACACGGCCGTCCACGCGGCGGCCGCGCTGCCGCTGCGCTCGGTCAGCTCGCCCGCGAGGTAGACGAGGCCGCCCTGGCCGCCGATATTGGCCAGCCGGTAGAAGGTGGAGCGCACGCCGACGAAGGCGGCCTGGCTGTGCCGGGGCAGGGCCAGCATGTAGTAGCCGTCGGCCGCGATGTCGTGCGAGGCCGACGCGAAGGCCATCAGCCAGAACACGGCCAGCGACAGCTGGAAGGCGCGCTCCATCGGCAGGGTCAGCGCCACGCCGGCCAGCGCGGCGCCGATGAAGAACTGCAGCACGGTCACCCAGCGCCGCTGGGTGCCGAACAGCTCGGCCAGCGGCGACCACAGCGGTTTCAGCACCCAGGGCAGGTAGAGCCAGCTCGTGTAGAGGGCGATGTCGGTGTTGGAGATGCCGAGGTTCTTGTAGAGCACCACCGACAGCGTCATGACGACGACGTACGGGATGCCCTGCGCGAAGTACAGGCTGGGCACCCAGGCCCAAGGGGATGCCGGCCCCTCGCCCGCCGGGTACGGCGGGCGATCCCCCGGGGGGATGCGGCCTTGCTTGGGGCGGCCCGGCGCCGCGGCCTCGGTCATGCCGCGAGCGCTTTGCTCACGCTGCCGTCGGCCGCATCGAGCAGCGCGCGCGCCTCGGCCGCGCCGACGCCGCGCTTGAGCATGACCAGGGCCGTCTTCACATGGTGGTCGCACTGCGCCAGCGCCGCCTGCGCATCGGCCTCGCTCGCGCCCGAGGCGCGTACCGTCAGCGCGAGTGCGCGCCGCACGAGCTTGGCGTTGGTGGCCTTCAGGTCCACCATCAGGTTGCCGTAGACCTTGTGGAGCTTCACCATCAGCGCCGACGAGAACGTGTTCAGCGCGATCTTCTGCGACGTGCCGGCCTTGAGCCGCGTGCTGCCGGAGATGACCTCGGGGCCGGTGTCCAGCGTGATGCCGATGTCGGCCTGGGCCGTGACCGGCGCGCCGGGGTTGTTGGCGAAGCCTATGGTCAGCGCGCCGGCCGCGCGCGCGGCCTCGATGGCGCCCAGCACATAGGGCGTGGCGCCGGAGGCGGCCAGCAGCAGCGCGACGTCGTCGGGGCCGGGCCGCAGCGCGGCGAGGTCGGCGGCGCCCCGGGCGCGGTCGTCCTCGGCGCCCTCGACGGCGACGAACATCGCGCCCGCGCCGCCGGCGATGACGGCGACGGCCCGCTCGCGCGGCCACGAGAAGGTGGGGTAGAGCTCCACGCTGTCGAGCACGCCCAGCCGGCCGGACGTGCCGGCGCCGGCATAGAGCAGCCGGCCGCCGGCGCGGATGCGCGGCAGGGCCGCGTCCACGGCCGCGGCCAGTTGCGGGGCGGCGGCCTTCACGGCGGCGACGGCGGCGGCCTGGTCGTCGATGAATGCATCCAGCAGCGCCGGCGTGGCGTAGCTGTCCAGGTCGGGGTGCCGGGTGCTCGGGGTCTCGGTGTTCAGCATGGGAAGGGGGTGGCTTGGCCAGCGGACTCTAGCTCGCCCCCGGCCCATGACGAATGCCACGCGCCATTGCAGTCATAAGGACAGGTCATCAGAATCTGCCGGCTGGCTGTAAGGACTCGCCGAGTCGCTCGACACAAGCTGGCAAGTCGATGCGGGACCGACCGGATCGACCTGTGGTGATACCCGATCTCAACCACTTCTCTTTTCTGGAGACTCCAAATGAACGCATCCCTCAAGACCGGCCTGGGCATTGCCGCTGCGGCCGCCGCCCTGTTCGCGACCACCGCCTTCCCGACGGCCGCCGTCGCGGCCGACGGCATGGTCAAGTGTTCCGGCGTCAACAGCTGCAAGGGCACCTCCGAGTGCAAGACCGCGAAGAACGAGTGCAAGGGCCACAACAGCTGCAAGGGCCAGGGCTGGGTCAGCAAGAAGTCCGCCGAAGAGTGCACCAAGGGTGGTGGCAAGGTGGAGAAGTAACCTACCCCCGAGGCGCTTGAGCGCCTCGCCCTCAAGGGGGCTGAGCCCGGACACAAACAGTCCTGAGGACTGTTTGTGCCTGGCGAAGGCCAAGGCCTCTGGCCTTGGCAGCAGCCAGTGGCCTGGCAAAGCCAGTTCCACGGCTGCTGCTTGATGGCGCGGGAGCCTTCGGCCTCGCGTCAACTTCTTTTGTCGATATGACCCATATCCAAGGCTTTGGCCTCGGCTTGCGCGTCGAGCATTACGCGGCCTTCGAGGCCGGCGTCGATGCGGCCGTGCGGCCCGACTGGCTGGAGATCATTTCCGAGAACTACATGGTGCCGGGCGGGCCGCCGCTGGCGCATCTGGAACGCATCCGCGCGGACTACCCGCTCGTCATGCACGGCGTGTCGCTGTCCGTCGCCGGGCCGGCGCCGCTGGACCTCGGCCATCTGCGCGAGCTCAGGGCACTGGCCGACCGGCTGGAGCCCGGCTGGGTTTCCGACCACCTGTGCTGGAGCGCCGACGCACACAGCCAGCTGCACGACCTGCTGCCGGTGCCGCTGACGCGTGCCGCGCTCGACCATGTCGGCGGCCGCATCGCCCAGGTGCAGGACATCCTCGGCCGGCCGCTGGTGCTGGAGAACGTGTCCAGCTATGTGCGCTTCGCGGCCGACGAGATGACCGAGTGGGACTTCATCGCGCAACTGCTGCAACAGACCGGCGCGAAGATGCTGCTGGACGTCAACAACGTCTACGTCTCCGGCCGCAACCACGGCTTCGACCCCATGGCCTACCTTGACGGCATCCCCGTCGAGCCGGTGCGCCAGATCCACCTCGCCGGCCACGAGGACCGCGGCGACATCGTCATCGACACCCACGACCACCCGGTGCGCGACGAAGTCTGGCGGCTCTACCAGTACGCCGTGAAGCGCTTCGGCGCGGTGCCGACGATGATCGAGCGCGACGACCACATCCCGCCGCTGCCCGAGCTGCTGGCCGAGCTCGGCGTCGCGCGCCATGTGGCAGCGCAGGCCGCGGAGGCCCTGCGATGAGCCTCGTCACGCAACAGCGCCGGCTCGCCGCCGCCATCCGCGACGGCGCCGATGCGGCCGGCCTGCTGGCGGGCGACTGCGCCACCGGCCTGGAGGTCTACCGCCATGCCTACCGCGTCCGGCTGGCCGCGGCGCTGGCCGACAACTACACGGTGCTGTCGCGCGCGCTGGGCGACGCGGGCTTCGACGCGCTGGCTCAGGCCTATGTCGCGGCGCGGCCGAGCCGGCACCCGTCCATCCGCTGGTTCGGCCACGAGCTGGCCGGCTTCATGGCCGAGGCCGGCGAGGGCCTCGTGCCGCACGCGGGCCTCGTCGACATCGCCCGCATGGACTGGGCGCTGCGCACCGCCTTCGACGCCGCCGACGCGGCGCCGCCCGATGCCGCAGCGCTGGTCGCGCTGGGCCCCGACGACTGGGCCGGCCTGGTGCTGCATCTGCAGGCCAGCGTGCAGCGCGTGGCCCTGGCCCATGCCATCGAGCCTGCCTGGCGGGCGCTGCGCGAGTGGGAGCCGGAGTCCGGCGCCGACCCGCCCGAGCTGCCCGAGCCCGTGCCCCATGCGCATGAGCTGCTGGCCTGGCGCCAGGGCCAGGAGACGCGCTGGCGCTCGCTGGAGCCGCTGGAGGCCAGGCTGCTCGACGCCGTCGCCGCGGGCCAGACCTTCGCGCTGCTCTGCGAGCGCGCCGCCGACGAGCTCGGCGATGCCGATGCCGCGGCGCCCGCCGTCGTCGGCGCGCTGCAGCGCTGGCTGGCCGACGGGCTGCTGCGCCGGCCCTGACCCGTTGGCCCGCCCGGCCATTGCGGCTTGGCTATCCTGCGGCCACGCCACCACCACCGAGGTCCACCATGTCCCGACACCTGAAGGCCCCGCTCGCGGCCCTGCTCGCCGCGCTGCTCATCCCCGCCGCCCACGCCGCCCTCGGCATCGGCGCGCCGGCCCCCGACTTCAGCGCCGATGCCGCCGTCGGCGGCCAGGCCTTCAGGTTCCATCTCGCCGATGCGCTGAAGAACGGCCCCGTGGTGCTGTACTTCTATCCCAAGGCCTTCACGAGCGGCTGCACCGTCGAGGCCCACCAGTTCGCCGAGGCGAGCGACAGGTTCAAGGCCCTGGGCGCCACCGTCATCGGCATGTCCAACGACGACATCGACACGCTGAAGAAATTCAGCGTCGAGGCCTGCCGCAACAAGTTCGCCGTCGCGGCCGACGCCGGTGCCAAGGTCATGAAGGACTACGACGCGGCGCTCAAGCTGCTGCCGGGCATGGCCGACCGCGTGTCCTATCTGATCGGCAGCGACGGCAAGATCGCCGCCGTCCACGCCAGCATGAGCCCCGAAGGCCATATCGACGCGATGCTGAAGGCCGTTCAGCAGCTGAAGAAGTGATCGCCGGCCTCGGCGCGGCGGCGCTGCTGGCGGCCTATCGCTCGCGCGAGCTGTCGCCGGTCGACCTGATGCAGGCCGTGCTGGCCCAGGCCGGGCGCCGCGAGGCCGAGCTGCATGCGCTGTGCGCCGTCGATGCCGACGCGGCGCTGGCCGCGGCCCGCGCCAGCGAGGCCCGCTGGCGGGCCGGCAGCGCGCTGGCGCTGGACGGCATCCCCGTCACCTTGAAAGAAAACATCGCCGTGCCCGGCGCAGCGAATCGTGCCGGCACGGCCGCGACGCCCGGCGACGCCCGCTTCGATTTCGAGGCCCCGCCCGCCGCGCGGCTGCGCGAGGCCGGCGCCATCGCCTGGGCGCGCACCACCATGCCCGACTACGGCATGCTGAGCTCGGGCCTGTCCAGCCTCCATGCCGAGCCGGCGCGCAACCCCTGGGACCTGCGCATGACGCCGGGCGGCTCCAGCGCCGGCGCGGCCGCGGCGGCGGCGGCCGGCTACGGCCCGCTGCACCTGGGCACCGACATCGGCGGCTCCATCCGCCTGCCGGCCGGCTGGTGCGGTCTCGTCGGCCTCAAGCCCAGCCACGGCCGCGTGCCCATCAAGCCCGGCTATGCCGGCCGCGTCGCCGGGCCGCTGGCGCGCTCCGTCGAGGACGCCGCGCTGATGCTGGCCGCGCTGGCCCGGCCCGATGCGCGCGACCCGACGCAGCTGCCGCCGGGCGCCGTGCTGCCCAGGCCGCTGGAACTGCGTGGCCTGCGCATCGGCCTGCTGCTGGACGCAGGCTGGGGCGAGGCCGTGCGGCCCGAGGTCGAAGCCGCCATCGTGGGCGCGGCCCGGGCCTTCGAGCAGGCCGGCGCCGGCGTCGAGCCGCTGGCCGCCTTCACGACGCCCGAGATGGCCGACGGCATCGACCGCTTCTGGCGCATGCGCTCCTGGCTGGACATCTCGGCCCTGCAGCCCGGGCGGCGCGACAAGGTGCTGGCCTATATCCGCGACTGGGTGGCGCCCGCGGCCGGCTACGACGGCGGCACGGTGTTCCGCGGCTACAGCCAGATGCAGGCGCTGCGCGAGGCGGCCAACACCGCCTGCGAACCCTTCGACTTCGTGCTGTCGCCCGTCAGCCCCATGCCCGCCTACCCGGCCCACCTCGCCAGCCCGCTGCACGACCCGGCCCGGCCCTTCGAGCACATCGCGTTCACGCTGCCCGCCAATATGAGCGAGCAGCCGGCGCTGGCCATCAATGCGGGCTACACGGACGCGGGTTTGCCCATCGGCCTGCAGATCGTCGGCCGCCGCTTCGACGATGCCGGCGTGCTGGCGCTGGGCGCGGCCTGGGAGCGGCTGCGCCCTGCGCAGCGGCGCTGGCCGGTCTGATCAGGGCCGCGGCGGCGGGGCCTGCGTCGGCAGGCCGGCGGCGGCCAGGTCGGCATTGACCAGGGCCCATGCCGCGTCGAAGTCGTCGGCGCGGCGCACCGGGCGGCTGGAGCGCCAGATGTCCATCAGCGCCGGCAGCCTCTCGATGCCGGGGATGCCCGGGCGCACCAGGAAGACCGTGGAGATCGCGACGACGCCGCGGTCCGAGAAGCTGTGGATGCTGGCGCGCAGTTCGGCCAGCGCGTCGGCGTTCATCTCCAGGCTGCCGCGGATCTCGAGCAGGTCGCCGAAGCGGCGGTCGGCCGGCAGGCGCTTGCCGGCCAGCGCGATCGCGCGCTTCACGGCGGCCATCAGCCCGGCATCGAAGGGGCCTTCGGCGATGGACATCATCACGCGGCCCTGCACGCCGACGCTGACGCGGCCGAAGCTGGGATGGACGCGTCGTTGCAGGGGCGGGGTGGGGATCGGTCGCATGATGGGCGGGACGGCTGCTGCGATTCTGCCCGCTCGACGGTGGCGTCATGCCAACACGGGGCTGACAGGGAAAAAATGGCCAAGGCTTGTCGTTCAGTCGAGGGTGCGGCGGTAGCGCAGCAGCGCCACGCCGCCGGCCACGGCCAGGAAGGTCAGCATGGGCCACAGCTCCGGCAGCAGCTCGGCCGCGCCCGCGCCCTTGAGCATGACGCCGCGCACGATGCGCAGGAAATGGGTCAGCGGCAGCGCCTCGCCCAGCGTCTGCGCCCAGGCCGGCATGCCGCGGAAGGGGAACATGAAGCCCGACAGCAGCATGGACGGCAGGAAAAAGAAGAAGGTCAGCTGCAGGGCCTGGAGCTGGTTCTGCGCGATGGTCGAGAACGTGAAGCCGACGCCGAGGTTGGCCAGCACGAAGACGCCGATCATCGCCAGCAGCAGCGCCGCGCTGCCCACCATGTGCACCTGGAAGAGCAGGAAGGCCGCGCCGAGGATGACGCCCAGCTGCACATAGCCGAGCACGACATAGGGCAGGATCTTGCCGACCATGACCTCGAAGGGCCGCACCGGCGTCGCGAGCAGGTTCTCCATCGTGCCGCGCTCGCGCTCGCGGGTCATGGCCAGCGAGGTCAGCATGACCATGGTCATCGTCAGGATGGTGCCGATCAGGCCGGGCACGATGTTGTAGCGCGTCAGGCCCTCGGGGTTGTAGCGGCGCTGGATGCGCAGGTCGAAGGGCGGCGGCCGGGGCGCCAGCGGCGCGAGCATGCCGCGCAGCTCGCGGTTCAGCGCGGTCTGGCCGAGTTGGTTCAGCGCGGCGATGGCATTGCCCGACGCCGAGGGGTCGCTCGCGTCGGCCGCGATCAGCAGCACCGGCCGCTCGCCGCGCACGATGCGGGCGCCGAAGTCGTCGGGCACGACGATGAGGAACTGGATGTCGCCGCTCTGCAGCAGCGCGTCGCCGCGCGACTCGGCGATGCCGCTCTCGACGATGCGGAAATAGCCGCTGGTCTGCAGCGCCGCGACGACGCTGCGCGCCATCGGGCTGCTGTCCTGGCTGACGACGGCGGTCGGCAGGCCCTTGGGGTCGGTGTTGATCGCATAGCCGAACAGCACCAGCTGGATGATGGGGATGCCGACGGCCATCGCGAAAGTGAGCCGGTCGCGCAGCATCTGCTGCACCTCCTTCAGCGCGATGGCGAAGCTGCGGGCCAGCGACTGCATCAGCCGGCCTGCCCGAAGTTGTCGTTGGCCCGGCCGACGAGGCGCACGAAGGCGTCCTCCAGGTCGCGCGCGCCGGCTTCGGCGACGATGGATGCGGCCGTGCCGCGCGCCAGCACGCGGCCGTAGGCGATGTAGACCAGCTCGTGGCAGCGCTCGGCTTCGTCCATGTAGTGCGTGGACACGAGCACGGTGATGCCCTCGCCGGCGAGCCGGTGGATCTGGTCCCAGAACTCGCGCCGCGCCTTGGGGTCGACGCCGGCCGTGGGCTCGTCCAGCAGCAGCAGACGCGGCCGGTGCAGCAGGCAGGCCGCCAGCGCGAGGCGCTGCTTCCAGCCGCCGGACAGCGCGCCGGCCAGCTGCTGCTGGCGCGTGGCCAGGCCCAGGCGCTGCAGCGCGGCGTCGACGGCCGCGCGGCGGTCGGGCATCGAGAACAGGCGCGCGATGAAGTCCAGGTTCTCGCGGATCGACAGGTCTTCGTAGAGGCCGAACTTCTGCGTCATATAGCCGACCTGGCGCTTGACCGCCGCGGCCTCGCGGCGGAAGTCCAGCCCCAGCACGCGGCCCTCGCCGGCGTCGGGCGTCAGCAGGCCGCAGAGCATGCGCAGCGAGGTCGTCTTGCCGCTGCCGTTGGGCCCGAGGAAGCCGACGATGCGGCCGGTGGCGACCTGCATGTCGACGGCATCGACGACCCTGCGGCCGCCATAGGCCTTGGTCAGTCCCCTGACGTCGATCGTCAGCTCGGTCATCGCGTCACGTCCAGTGGCTGGCCCGGATGCAACCGCTCCGCGTCCTCGACCTTCAGCGGCCGCGCCTCGACGAGGAAGACCAGCTTGTCGCGCTGCTGGTTGGAGTAGATGACGGGCGGCGTGTACTCGGGGCCGCTGGCGATGAAGCTGATGCGTGCCGGAATGGCCGCGCCGCAGCCATCGCAATGCAGGCTCACGCGCGCGTCCAGCCTGAGGCCGCCGACGGCCGACTGCGGCACATAGAAGCGCGCCTTGCGGTTGGCCGGCGGCAGCAGGGCCAGCACCGGCTGGCCGGCCGCCACCCATTCGCCGGGGCGCATGAAGACGTCCTGCACGCGGGCCGCCACCGGCGCGCTCTGGCGCTTCTGCGCGACGCGCCAGGCCGTCTGCGCGCGGCTGTTCTGCGCGGCCTCGGCCAGCGCACGCGCGGCGCTGCGTGCGTCATCGCGGGCCGGCAGACGGGCCACCTGCAGCGCCGCCTCCAGCTCGGCGACGCGGGCGCGGGCCTGCGCGAGCGTCGTCGCCGCGTCGTCCACGCGGGCGCGGGCGACGAAGCCCTGGGCCAGCAGCTGCTGCTGCCGGGCGAGGTCGCCGGCGGCCAGGCGTTCGGCGGCGCGGGCCTGGTCCAGCTGCGCCTGCGTGACGGCCAGCTCGGGCGCGCGCCGGCCCTTGTCGGCGTCCAGTGCCTGGGCCTGGGCGCTCTGCGCGCGGGCCTGCGCCTCGGCATCGGCCGCGAGCTCGGGCGTCGCGTCCAGCGCGAACAGCGCCTGGCCGGCGGCCACGGCCTCGCCGGAGCGCACGGCCAGGTCGCTCAGCCGGCCGGCCACGGGCGGCGCGACATAGACCAGCTCGGCCTCGGCATAGCCGGTCCAGCCGTCGGGCGGCCTGTCGCCGCAGCCGGCCAGCAGGGCGGGGATCAGCAACAGCGCAACTCTCATCGGCAGCCTCCTCGAGCCCGGCCATCATCGTTCAGCCGCTGCGCGGCGGCCTCCGCTAAACTGTCGCCTCACAGCGCCGATTTGTTCCGGATTGCGGGCGCTCTACAAATGCCGCTAAACAGGACTCCGAGCACAGCCGGCGTCCCGCAACAGTGGCCGCCGGTTTTTTTGCTTTTGGAGTGGGCCATGACGGGCCGAAGCGTCGGCGACGTGTCGCCGCAGAGTTTCCATTTCGACGAACCCTTGCCGCTGCGCAGTGGTGCCAGCCTGCCGGCCTACGACCTGATGGTCGAGACCTATGGCCGGCTCAATGCCGAGCGCAGCAATGCGGTGCTGGTCTGCCATGCGCTGAACGCCAGCCACCATGTCGCCGGCACCTATGCCGGCCAGGCCAAGAGCGATGGCTGGTGGGACAACCTGATCGGCCCGGGCAAGCCGCTGGACACCGACCGCTTCTTCGTCATCGGCGTGAACAACCTCGGCTCCTGCTTCGGCTCCACGGGGCCGATGCATGCCAACCCGGCGACGGGCCGGGCCTGGGGCGCGGACTTCCCCGTCGTGACCGTGCAGGACTGGGTGGACGCCCAGGCCCGCGTCGTCGAGCGCTTCGGCATCCTGAAGCTGGCGGCCGTGCTGGGCGGGTCGCTCGGCGGCATGCAGGCGCTGGACTGGGCGCTGCGCTACCCCGAGCGGCTGTCGCACTGCATCGCCATCGCGACGGCGCCCAATCTGTCGGCGCAGAACATCGCGTTCAACGAGGTGGCCCGCCGCGCCATCGTGACCGACCCCGACTTCCACGGCGGCCACTTCTACGCCCACGGCGTGGTGCCCAAGCGCGGCCTGCGCGTGGCGCGCATGATCGGCCACATCACCTATCTGAGCGACGACGTGATGGCCGAGAGGTTCGGCCGCGAGCTCAAGGGCGGCGAGCTGGGCTACAGCACCCAGGACATCGAGTTCCAGATCGAGAGCTATCTGCGCTACCAGGGCGACAAGTTCAGCGACTACTTCGACGCCAACACCTATCTGCTCATCACGCGCGCGCTGGACTACTTCGACCCGGCGGCCGAGCACGGCGGCGACCTGGCGCTGGCCTTCGCCAAGGCGCGGGCCAAATTCCTGATCGCCAGCTTCACGACCGACTGGCGCTTCTCGCCGGCGCGCTCGCGCGAGATCGTCAAGGCCCTGCTCGACAACCGCCTGGACGTGAGCTACGCGGAGATCGACGCGCCGCACGGCCACGACGCCTTCCTGCTCGACGATCCGCGCTACCACGGGCTGCTGCGGGCCTATTTCGAGCGCATTGCCACGGAGCTGACGCGATGAGCTTCGATCCCGCCATCGCGGCCCTGGTGCCGCCCGGCTCGCGCGTGCTCGACCTGGGCTGCGGCAGCGGCGAGCTGCTGGAGCACCTCATCAGGCACAAGGGCTGCACGGGCTACGGCGTGGAGCTGGACGACGCCAACCTGCTGGCCTGCGTGAAGCGCGGCGTCAGCGTGATCCAGCGCAACCTGGAGGAAGGCCTGTCCATCTTCGAGGACCAGAGCTTCGACGTCGTGCTGCAGCTGGAGACGCTGCAGCATCTGCGCAATGCCGAGCAGATGCTCAAGGAGACGGCGCGCGTGGGCAAGACGGGCATCGTCAGCTTCCCCAACTTCGCGCACTGGCCCAACCGGCTGCAGGTGCTGACCGGCCGCATGCCCGTCACGCGGGCCCTGCCCTACGAGTGGTACGACACGCCGAATATCCGCGTCGGCACCTTCGCCGACTTCGAGGTGCTGGCGCGCAAGAACCGCCTCAAGGTGCTGGACGCCTTCGGCCTGCAGCGCGGCCGCGTCGTGCGCGCGCTGCCCAATCTGATGGCCAGCGTGGCGGTGTTCAGGTTCGAGCGCGAATAGGGGCGGGGCCGGCCCGGATCAGCCGGCCTTCCTGCGGCCGCCCTTCCTGGCGTGCTTCTTGTGCTTGGCCTTGGCGGCCTTCTTCGCGCCGGCCTGGGCCTTGACGGGGCTGCTGGCGTGGCTGGCCGCGTGGTGGCGGGCGACGCGGGCCTCGGCGGCGGGAGCGGCGAAGGCGAGGGCCAGGGCGGCGGCGGTGAGCAAGGTTTTCATGGGGAAGACTCCTGAGAATGCGTACAGGTTACACCGCCGCAGCGCGGGGGCGGGCTGACCTGCATCAAGACTCTCAACCTCTCAATTGCCCTTGCGGACCATATAGCCGTCGTCGGTGCGCTCGTCGTCCTTGAAGACGCCTTCCCAGCGGTCACCGGTCGGCCAGTAGAAGATGCCCTGGCCGTGCTTGAGGCCGCGCGCCCAGGCACCCTCGTAGCGTTCGCCGCTCTTCCAGGCGTACTGGCCCTCGCCATGGGCCTTGCCGACCTCGAACTGGCCCTCGTAGACGTCGCCGCTCGGGAAGACCATGCGGCCCTGGCCCTGCGGCAGGCCGGCGGCGAGCTGGCCTTCGTATTGGTTGCCGTTGGTGAAGCGCATGCGGCCCCGGCCCTGGGGCTTGTCGTTGACCCATTCGCCGTCGTAGCGCTGACCGCTGGTCCAGACGTAGACGCCCTTGCCATGCGGCAGGCCCTGGTGGATCTGGCCGGTGTAGACGTCGCCCGACGCATAGGTCAGCCTGCCCTCGCCCTCGGGCTGGCCGTCCACCAGCGTGCCGTCGAACTGGTTGCCGTTGGCGAACACCATCAGGCCGCGGCCGGTGGCGCGGTCGCCCGCCCAGTCGCCCTTGTAGCGCTGGCCGCTGGCCCAGCGGATCTCGCCGGCGCCCTGGCGCCGGCTGTGCACCAGTGCGCCTTCGTAGGCGTCGCCGTTCTTCCACTCGACGCGGCCGGTGCCACTGACGGTGTCGTCGTCCTCGCGCACGAACTGGCCGACGTAGTGGGTGTCACCCGCCGTCCTGTCGAAGAGCTTGGCCTCGGGCGCCGGGGCGGTGGCCAAGGGGGCGATGGGCACGGCGGCGGCCTGGCGCAGCGGCACCTTGGCGGCGTTGGTGGCTGCGGCGGCTGTCGCGGGCGCCGGCGTGCCGGTGGCCGGCCTGGCGGTGGCGGGGGCTGCGGCGGCAGGGGCAGGCTTGGGCACGGCGGCCACGGCGATGGCCGGCGGTGCGCCGGGCAGAGGCGTGGACACCCAGGGCGTGCCGCGCTCGCGGGCCAGGGCCTGCGCGTTGTTCATCGCCAGCTCCTGGGCGCTGCCCTTGCAGAGCCTGGCGGTGTCGCGCCACAGGGTCTCGCCGATCTGGCTCTGGGTCTGGCGCTCGGCCAGCGGCAGGGCCGCGCCGCCGTTGCGCAGCTTGGTGGAGAAGTCGCGGGCGCGCTCGAAGGGCGGGGCGCAGAACTCGGCGTTGTAACCGTCGATCTCGCTCTGCTCGCGGCGCCGCTGGGCGGTCTGCTGCTGGCTGCCGCTGCACTGGTCGACGGCCAGGTCCCACATGCCCTCGGCCTTGCGGTAGAGGCTGGCGGCTTCGGCGAAGCGGCGTTCGCCGAAGGCGGTGCGCGCCAGGTCCTGCAGCGCCGAGGCGTCGCGGTGGGCGCTCTCGCATTGGCTGCCGGCCTGCAGCTTCTCGGCCAGCCCGTCGCGGGTCTTCTGGCTGTCGGCGAGGTTGCGCTCGGCGCGCTCGCGGGCACGGCCCTCGCATGTCGTGATGGCCGAGCCCCACTGGGCCACGGCCTCGTCGTAGAGCTTGACCTGGGCCTGCAGCGGCTGGTTCTGCGACTGGGCCGTGGCGGCCTTGAGGTCGGCCGACAGCGCGCGGCTGGTCAATACGGCGCAGCTGGGCGCCGGCAGGGGTTCGGCCCCGGAAGCGGCGGAGGCCGGGGCCTCGGGAGCGCTGGCGGCATCGGCCGGAGGTGTCTGGGCGGGGGCTGCCGTGGTGGCGAGCAGCAGGGCGAAGGCGAGGCGGGCCGGCTTCATTTCTTCCTGGGGGCCGATTCGGTGGGCAGTTCGAGCATGGCGTCGACGAGGCCGCGCGAGAAGCGGCCGGCGCCGGGGTCGTCGGCGCTGTCGAAGGAGAAGCGGGCCTGGACCGAGGCCAGCGGCATCGCGCCGATCTCGGCCAGCAGCGTGTCGGCCCTGAAGCCGCCGAGGATGGCCGTGACCTCGGCCTCGAAGCCTCGCGCGGCGGCCAGCTTGTTCAGCGCGGCCAGGCGGTCGGCGTCGAACAGGAAGGCGTTGGCGTAGAGGCTGCGCTCGACGAGCTTCTGGTGCAGCGTGAAGCCGGCCAGCGGCGGCGCGCCCAGGGCCGCCATGCGCGCGAAGGCCCAGGCGTCGGCGCGCTCGAAGACGGTGGCGGCGATGCGCGAGATGCCGCCCAGCGAGCCGCGGTTGGCGGCGGCGGCCTGCATCAGGTTGAGCACCTGCTGGCGGCTGATCTGCTGGGCGGCGTCGGCGAGGCCGTCGCGGATCCTCTGCGCGGCCAGCGCCTTGCCCTGCTCGATGAGCTGCTGCCTGAGGATATCGCTGGCCACGTTGGCGGCGGCGTTCTTGGCCGCGCTGAGGGCCGCGTCGGCCGCCATGGCCGCGGCCTTCACGCCGGAGGCCAGCGTGGCGAGGTTGTAGAGCGTGCCGGCGATCTTGATCGCGTAGTGGTAGGTCTTCATGCGGGCGCCGCCCTCTTCGGACAGGCCCTGGGTCCACAGCACCAGCCACAGCGCCTCGTCGGGCGTGGGCTCGGCCTCGGTCAACGCCAGCGGGTGCAGGCTCAGCAGCCAGTGGTAGTCCTGCAGCTGCGGCGTGTTGGGCGGCGCGAAGCGGGTGTAGCCGCGGCAGACCTCGAAGGGCGCGACGAGGGCATCCTGGCCCGCGGCCGTGCCGACGTGGAAGGGCCGGCCCGCGTCGCGCGCCTCGGCCAGCCATTCGAGCAGGCGCTCGCCGTCGTCGCTGGCCTGGGCGCCGATGCGGTTGAGGCGCGTGCCCATGGGCAGCGGCGAATCCTGCGTGACGGCGATGACGGTCAGGCGCTCGTCCACCTGCAGCGCGCGCACCCAGGCGACGCGATCGTCGGGGCTCCAGCCGGCGCTGGTGGCCACGGCGAAGGGCAGCTCCCACTGCTTGTCGCAGTCCCTGTCCTGCAGTGCGGCGCTGCGCGCGATGGCCGGGCGGATCAGCCGCTCGCCGGCCCCGTAGGCGCGCATGCCGGCCAGCAGCGGCTCGTCGACCTTGCGGCCGTCGTCCACCGTGAATTTGGGGGCGGACGCGCAGCCGGCCAGCAGCAAGGTGGCAAGGAGCAGCAGGAGGGGGCGCATGGGATCGAGCCTAAGTGCAGGTCTCGTGGGACCGGGCCGTCGTTTTCCCCGATCCTGCCAGCGCCTTGTGACATCAGCCGGCGTCGAGCCGGGCGCTATGAGAGGACCTTGAACAGGGTCTCACTGCGGCAGACCCGGTCGCGGCCCTCGGCCTTGGCGCGGTAGAGCGCCCGATCGGCATCGCGGTAGAGGTCTTCCAGGTCGGCCAGCGCGCGCGCCTCGGTGCAGGCCAGCCCGAAGCTGGCCGTCACCCGCAGACTCGCCTCGCCGGGCAGCATGATGGTGGCGTCGGCCAGCGTCCGGCGCAGGCGTTCGGCCAACTGGCCGGCCGCGTCGGGGGCGCAGTCGACGGCCAGGATGATGAATTCCTCGCCGCCGTGGCGGGCCAGCAGCTCGCCCTGGCGGACCTGGCCGCGCGCCTGTTCGGCGACGGCGCGCAGCACCGCGTCTCCGGCGGGGTGGCCGTGCAGGTCGTTGATGCGCTTGAAGTGATCCAGGTCGAAGACCAGCAGGGCGAGCGGCCAGCCGTGGCGGCGGCCCTGGGCGAGCAGCCTTGCGGCCTGTTCGGCGAAGGCGCGGCGATTGGGCAGGCCGGTCAGGAAATCGGTGTCGCTGGCCACGCGCAGCTGGGCGATCAGCTGCTCGCGCTCGGCCTCCAGCGTGCGGCGGCGCAGCGTCGCGTCGCGTAGCGCGGCGACGGCACGCTGCATGTCGCCGATCTCGTCGCCGCGCGTGGCCGGCGGCAGGTGGTCGCTGGGCAGGCCGCGGCCGTCCATGATGGTGTTCATCGCCTGCGTGCCGCGCAGCAGCGGCAGCAGCACGCGGTGGCGGATCAGCAGGAAGACGGCCAGCTCGATGCACAGCACCGTCAGGCCCAGCGCGGCGTTGATGGCCATGTCGCGGCGGGCCTGGGCGACGCGGGCCGTGGCGGCGTCGCGCGCGGCGGCGAACAGCGTGTCGCGCAGCTCGACAATGGTCTTCATCGGCGGCACATAGCGGCCGACGAAGGCCGCCGAGTCCATGCCATAGGGCTGGCCGCTCAGGCCGCGCTCGGTCAGCTCGCGCACGAAGGGCAGGTCGGTGCCGAAGTAGCGCGCGTCCATCGTGGCGATGGCGGCCTGCAGCGCCGCGCCGGCGCGGCTGACGCGCGCCTGCAGGCTGATGAGCTTGTGCAGCTGCTCGATGCGCCCGGTCAGCACGGCGATCTCGCGCTCGTCCTCGTGGCCCAGCGGCTGCTGGGTGGCCAGCGGCGTCGTGAACTGCGAGCCCAGCCGGCCGGCGTACTCGCGCAGCTCGGCCGCGTAGCGGGCGCCGACCAGGGGCATGGCCAGTTCGGGGTAGACCGCCTCGGCCGCGGCGGACTGCGTCGTCACGGCGCTCTGCACCGTGTCGATGACGGCGAACATCTGGTCGATGGGCGCGCGGGTGATGCGCTGGCCCGGCGCGCTGCGCTCGGCATGCGGCAGCGCGGCGACGCGGTCGACCTCGACGCGCGCCCGCGCCAGCTCCGCGCGGGCCTGGTCCAGCTGGGCGCGGGCCGACACCGAGGCCGGGTCGGTGGAGCCGGCCAGCGCGGCCAGGGCCTGGTCGAAGGCGGCATCCGAATTGCGGCGGAAGTCCTCGAGGCGGGCCCGCTTGGCGGGGTCGGGCGGCTCGGTGTCGTTCAGCACCGGGATGGCCGGGCCGCGCTCGGCCGAGGCCTTCTCGGCGACCTTCATGTCCAGATAGGCGCGCTGCATGGCGGCCAGGCCGAGCTCGGCGGCGTCGACATGGCGCCAGTCGGCCCAGACGGAGCGCAGCAACAGCGCCGTCACCAGGCTGAGCAGCAGCCCGGTGGTGAGCAGGAAGAGGCGGGTCAGGCGCATGGCGGCGGAGCGTAGAGGGATTATCAGAGCGCAGAACCTGTTCACGGCCTCCCCATGGTGCCCGCAAGGCATCCCGGGGCCGCAATCGAGGCGTCCGCCGCCGGCCAGGCTCATTGGGCAACCTCCTGCTTGTTGACATCGACGAGGAGGTGGACCGAGGGTAGGAACTGACTTCCGTGCCCCCATGGTGACTGCCTGCGGCGCTGGCCTCGCGAAGGCCCGTATG